>NZ_SAXU01000001.1:0-1200000 GCF_008016455.1 Brachyspira aalborgi
AAGAAAAAGACGATATAAATTCTATAAAATTAATTATAGATAAATATTTATCTAAAAATTTTAATAAAAATGAAATTATATTTGATAACAAAATGAGGGAAATTATAAAAAATTTTATTAAAGTTTAGGAGTAATTTAATATTGACTTATAAATCTAAAAGTATATACTAACTAATATATATTTAATTAAGGAATTAACATGTTTCAAAAAGCTAAAATTTTTAATAACGGACATTCTCAAGCCGTTCGTTTGCCAAAAGAATTTCGTTTTGAAAGCAAAGAGGTTATTATTCGCAAAGTTGAAAATGGAGTTTTGCTTATGTCGCAAGATAAAAATATATGGAAAAATTGGTTTGATAATTTGGAGGAATTTTCAGAAGATTTTGCGAAAGTTTTAGATAGCAGAGAAATTAATCAAAATAATCAAAAACGAGAGGATTTATTTTGAAAAAATTAATGCTTGACACTAATATTTGTATTTACATTATTAAAAATAAACCGTTAAATGTTAGAAAAAAATTAGAAAGTTATAATTTTGGCGAAATTGCAATATCGAGTATTACAGTTTCCGAGCTTTATTACGGAGCTTATAAAAGTTCTAAACAAGAGCAAAATTTATTAAGTTTGAATAATTTTTTATCTCCGTTTAATATTATAGAATTTGATATAGAATGCGCTTTAGCTTATGGAAAAATAAGAGCGGAACTTGAAAATAAAGGACAAATAATAGGTTATATGGATATGCTTATCGCTTCTTGTTCGCTTGCAAAAGATTTCACGCTTATTACAAACAATATAAAAGAATTTAAGCGTATAAAAGGTTTAAGAGTAGAAAATTGGATTTAATATTTTAAATTAAGGAAATTATAAATGAATAAAATAATAAATTTTAGTATAGACGATTGCATAGAAATATTTAGAGATATAACGATTAATAATTATAATTCTTTATTTGAAAGCGATTATTTTTCTTTTTTCAAAGAATTGCATGATAAATATAACGCGAAAATAAGTTTATATTCGTTTGTAGAATATAAAGGATTTAATATAAAAAACGCAACCGATAAATTTAAAAAAGAATTTATAAATAATTGCAATTGGTTAAAAATTGGATTTCATGGTTTTAATGAAAACAGCAGATATAACGACAAAGAAAATATTAAAAAAGATTATAAGCTATTTCTTAAATATGTTAAAAGATTTGCAGGCAATTTAAATATTATTGATAATTTTGTTAGGCTTCATTATTTTTCTGGCAATTTGGAAAATATGATTAAAATAAAAAAATTTGGAATAAAAGGGCTTCTCACAGCGGATGACGATAGAGATAATTATTATCTAAAAAAGAATGAAAATATTTTTCTTAATAAACATAATATTTACAAAGATATTAAAAATGAAATATTTTTTATTAAAACTAATTTAAGAATCGAGAAAATTGAAAATATAAATGAAACCTTAAAAACAATCGACATAAATAATAATATAATAATGTTTACGCATGAGCAATATTTGAATGATAAAAATATAAGAGATAAAATAATCGATATATACGAATATTCTAAAGAAACTCATAAACCCGATTTTATTAATTTTGTAGAGGATGAATTTAAAGATATAAAACTTGATAAAATAAAAAAGTTTATAGATTGTTATATACCGATTACAACATGCAATTTTAGATGTCCTTATTGTTATATAACTCAAAATAATAGATGGAATGACGCTTTGCCAGAATTTAAATATTCGGCTAAAGATGTGAGAAAAGCTTTATCTAAAGAGCGTTTGGGAGGAACTTGTTTATTGAATATGTGCGGCGGTGGAGAGACTTTGCTTCCTCCGTATATTATAGAGCTTTTGAAAGAATTGCTTGAAGAAGGACATTATATTTGGGTTATAACAAACGGTTCTTTAAACAAAAGATTTGAAGAGATTTCTCAATTTCCAAAGAATTTGCTTTATCGTTTGGCTTTTAAATTTTCATTTCATTATCTTGAATTAAAAAGATTAAACAAATTGGAAGATTATGTAAAAAATATAAAATTGATGCAAGATTCGGGAGCGTCATTCAGCATAGAAATAACTCCTTATGACGAATTGATAGAATATATTGACGAGATTAAAGAATTTAGTTTAAAAAATTTTGGAGCTTTGCCTCATATAACCGTTGCAAGAGAAGATAATACCGATAATAAAAAAATATTAACTAAATTATCAAAACAAGAATATAATAAGGTTTGGTCTCAATTTAATTCAAAAATGTTTAGCTTTAAATTAAGCACTTTTTTAGTGAAGAGAAAAGAATATTGTTATGCGGGAAAATGGTCTTATATTTTAGATATTGGGAAAGGAGTTTTAAGACAATGTTATAGCAATAATCTGCAACAAAATATATTTGAAAATATGAAACCTATAAAAATAAAATCGGTTGGTAGAAAATGTTTAGAGCCTCATTGTTATAATTCTCATGCATTTTTAACTTGGGGCGATATACCTCGATTAAAAGCTCCATACTATTATGAAATGCGAAACAGAATTCAATCTGACGAAAAAGAATGGTTAAATCCGTATATGAAAGAATTTTGTAGTCATAAATTGAAAGAAAATAATAATAAATTTAATTTTTAAGGAGAAAAAGATGGATAAAAAAACAATAGACAATATAGTTTGGTGGATACCTTTTAAAAAATTGAGAAATTCAATAAGAAATCGTTTATATAATAGTCAAAATAAAAATTTATTTTTTAAGAGAATAAATAATATATTTAATCTATGTAAACTATATAATTTAAATATTGAAAATTTTAACGATGTAAATTTAAAGCCGATATTAAATAACGACATATTTGATAATAAAAATTTTAATAATATGACGATAAACGATTTAATACAATATATAAAAGACGCGTTTGATATTGAAAAATTAGAGGAATCATATTATTTATTGGAAGACGAATATAGTAAAAATATGTTTGTATCTCAAATTATAGTAAGAGCCTCTAAATATGACGGACTATCTTTAATTTTATATTATAGCAATTCTTGGAAATATTATGACGATTTATGTTTAGCTAAAACCGATAAAACAATTGAAATTAATAATTCAAAATTATATTTATATGATTTATCTAAATTATCTTTTTCTAAAGATATAAAATTATATTATACTCAAAGACAATTATTTGAAACTTACTTTTTAGAACAATATAGATATAAAAATAAGGTTATGGTTGAAAAAGACGACTATATTATAGACGGGGGGGGTGCTATGGCGATACGGCGTTATATTTTTCTTATCTTTCTGGCGAAAAAGGAAGAGTATTTTCATTTGAGTTTGTAGAAAATAATATTGAAATATTTAATACAAATCTAAAATTAAATACTCAATTAAAAGATAGAATAAAGTTAATAGAAAATCCGCTTTATAACATTTCAAATGCCGATTTATTCATTAGCGATGAAGGACCTTCTTCAAGAATAAACAAAGACGGAGATAATATTTATAAATCTATAAGTATAGACGATTTTGTAATATCAAATAACATTGAAAAGATAGATTTCATTAAATTGGATATAGAAGGAGCTGAATTAGAGGCTTTAAAAGGCGCTAAAGAAACTATTGTAAAATATAAACCTAAACTCGCTATATGTTTATATCATCAAAATAGCGATTTTTATAATATTCCCATATATTTAAAGAGTATAGTTCCAGAATATAAATTTTATTTTGACCATTTCACTTTAAATACTTGGAGCAGCATTTTATTTTGTAAAATATAAAAAATTAAGGAGAAATTATTATGAATAAAAATATAAAATTTCATGGAAACTTAAAAACAAATGATATGATAATACATTGGTTGCCTACAAATTATTGCAATTATAATTGTTCTTATTGTATCACTCATGCGCCGATAGTAAATAAAAATATATCTTTTACGGATTTATCCATATTAAAAAATTGCGCTGATAAAATTTTTTCTATTAATAAAGATAAATATACTTTTGTTTTTTCAGGCGGAGAGCCTACAATATATCCTTATTTTATAGATTTGGCGGAATATTTATCAAAAAATAAAAATACTCATATATATTTATTTTCAAACGGACATAAAAATAAAGATTATTTCTCTAAATTATTTTCAATAAATAATTTTAATTTCAATTTTTCAGTTCATTTGGAATATGCCAACATATCGCATATTAAAGAATTAATAAAATTAGCCAATACTTATAACAAATATATAATGGTTTCATTAATGATGAATCCAGATAAAAAAGAAAAATATGAATTATTCTTTGACGAATTATTAGAATATAGAAAGTATTATTATTTTGGAATTGATTTGGCAATTATTCATAATAATGAAAAAATAGATAAAATTTATAATAAAGATGAGATTAATTGGTTTAATAACTCTATCTTGAAATTAAAAAATGTAGAGGAAATGTTTAAATATACAAGCGATATTCCAGATTTTTTTCAAGATATAAATACAAGATATATTTTTGAAGACGATAAAATAATTTATCTGCCTCATAGAGTAAGTATAATTGAAAATATGAAAAATTTTGAAAATTATTTCTGTGTTCAAGGTATAAATTCTATGTCGATTAATCATAATGGAGATTATAAAGGTTCTGAATGTTCTATATCTCCGCTTATTGGAAATATATATTATGACGATATAGATTATTTAAAATTAATAAAGCCGATAAAATGCTCAATAAATGATTGCAATTGCAGAATTAATAATTATAGCCCAAAATTCAAATATCAAAAAGAATGTTATAATTTTACTCAAATAAATACTCCAAAAATAATACCTTCATTTTACTTATACAATGAAGTATGTAACTTAAAGAATCAATTAAACGATTTAAATAATAAAATGAATAAAATTATAGATTCTATTGTTTGGTTTATACCCGTTAAAAAGTTGAGAGATAATTTTAGAAATAAATTTAAAACTGCAGAGCAGAGCAGAGCAGAGCAGAGCAGAGCAGAGCAGAGCAGAGCAGAGCAGAGCAGAGCAGAGCAGAGCAGAGCAGAGCAGAGCAGAGCAGTAATGTTTGAATATGCTTATCGAAAAACGGCATAAAATGTATATTTATTATCGGAATAATTATAAAATATATTAATATCTTAAATACTATCAGGTTTACAAATCTTACAAGCTTCATATCTTTTATAAAAATTTTAAAACATAAATAATAAATACTTGTAAGTTTTATAAAATATATTATTATAAAATTTATGAATATAAAAAAAATTGCCATATTGCATCCAACTTTCGGTTATAACGGAGGAGCTGAAAATGTTATTCTTTCAACCGCTCAAAGTTTACATAATCTTAATATTGAAACAGATATTTATACTTACAAATTAAGAGATAACGCTCCTGATTTTATAAAACAATTCAAAACGGATATATATTTAAATCCGATTATTTTTAATAAAACTGCAAAATATTTGGCAAATAATTTAATAAATTACGATGCGATTCTTATTCATAATTTTCCCGCGACTATTTTTTACGGACTTGCCTATAATGAAGCTAAAAAAAATAATAAAAAATTGCCTAAAAGTTTTTGGTATTGCCATGAGCCGAGCGTTCGACTTTACGGAAGCGATGATAAAAGTTATAATAAACTTCAAAAGACTTGGGATATTATCGCAAGATGGACGATGCGGTTGGATAAACTCGGCGTTGAAAAAATAGATTATATAATGGCAAATAGCGAAAGAACAAAAAATGCAATTAAAAGAGTTTATAATAGAGAGGCAAAAGTTATCTATCCTTGTATTACTCAAAATAATATAATGCCTATAAATTTGTCCGAATATTTTATTTATATTGGAAGAATAGAGAAACCTAAAAATTTGGAAAATGCAATAATATCTTTCAAAAAATTAATTGAAAAAATAGACGATAAAGATTTAAAATTTATCATCGCAGGCAAAGGCAGACATGAAAAAAAATTAAGAAATCTCTCAAAAAAAATTGGAATAGAAAAAAATATAATATTTAAAGGCTATGTTTCGGACGAAGAAAAAAAAGATTTATTAAATAAAAGTTACGCTCTAATTATGCCAGCTATAAACGAACCTTTTGGATTAACCGTAATAGAAGCGCTTTATTCTTCTTGCATTTCAATAATATCGAATCTTTCGGGCGTCTATGAAGTCGCAAAAGATTATGCAATTTCCTGCGATATGAAAGATATTGATTCTCTTACAAATGCAATGCTTGAAGTTTATAAAAATAAGAATATAAAAAAAGAATTAATAGAATCCTCAAAAAAAATACTTAATAACTTTACGCAATCTAAATATACGGAAAATTTATTAGAATACATAAAAAACCGCTTGTAATATTTACAATTTATAGTTATAATTAACTATATTAATTATGACTATTTATTATTTAAGGATATGTATTTATGTTAGAATATACTTCAATACCAAGCGCTTATTTTGAAACGGCAATGAAAATGCCTCAAAGTCCAGCTTATAGATATAGAGATAATAACGGAGATAAAATTACAATTACATATAAAGAATTGTATGATAAAATAAACGCTATTGCTAAAGCTTTTGAAATTAAAGGATTTGCTTCAAAAAATGTGGCAATATTTTCTGAAAATAGAATAGAATGGTTTATATGCGATATGGCGCTTTTATCTTTAGGTTCTGTCGATGTTCCGAGAGGAGACGATTCTACTTCGGAAGAATTAAATTATATTATAGAACATAGCGAATCAAAAGCGGTATTGGTTGAAAATAAATATGTTTTCGAGAAAATAAAAAAACATCATAATGATTTGTCTTTAATAGTTTTTTTAGATAACTCAATGCATAATCCCGATAAAAATATATATTCTTTCGATAAATTTTTAGAATTAGGAAAAGAAGGTTTAAATGGAAAAGAAGATTTTGCAATAAATAAGTCTAAAAAATTAAATAACGAAAATATTGCAACGATTATATATACTTCGGGAACTACGGGAAAGCCAAAAGGAGTTGTTTTAACGCATGGAAATATATTGCATAATGTTAGAGTTTTGCCCGATATAATAAGATTAAAAAGCGGAGATAAATTTTTAAGCATACTTCCAATTTGGCATATATACGAAAGAACAATATCTTATGTAACGGCGATAACGGGATGTTTTACTGCGATAACAAATAAAAGAGATTTAAAAATAGATTTTACGGAAGAAAAACCCGATATATTTATTTCCGTTCCTGCGATTTGGATTAATATATATAATACCGTGATGAAAAATATTGACAGAAAAGGTTTTATCTCAAGAGTATTCGCTAAAACTTTAATAAAAGGTTCTATTCGATATACGAGAAATTTAAGATATCAAAATAATTTAATTTATATAATAGGAGATGAAACAAAAGAAGAGAAAATAAAATATTATCAAATAGGAATATTCGATTATATTTTTCATAAATTGGCTCAAAAAATAATTTATAAAAAAATTATAGAATTAACGGGAGGAAGATTAAGGTTAACTATATCGGGAGGCGGCGCTTTGCCAATGTATATTGAAGATTTTGTAGAAGCTGCGGGAATTAATTTAGTCGTAGGTTGGGGAATAACCGAAACTGCGCCCGTTGTCACTTTAAGGTCGCCTTATAAAAATTATAGAGGAACTTGCGGAACTCCGATACCTGAAGTAACAATAGAGATAAGAGATAAAAGAGGCGAAGTTTGTAAGGACGGAGTTATGGGAGTTTGTTATATAAAAGGTCCTAATGTATTTAAAGAATATTATAAAGATAAAGAATTAACCGAAACCGCAAAGAAAGACGATTTTTTTGATTCGGGAGATTTAGGAACTTATACTAAAGAAGGCGAAATTGTTTTAACGGGAAGAGCGAAAGAGACGATTGTTCTTTTAACGGGAGAGAATGTAGAGCCGCAACCAATAGAAAATAAAGCGATGGAATCAAAATATATCTCTCAAATAATGCTTATAGGACAAGATAAATCTTCAACGGGAGCTATAATAGTAATTAATTCGGAAAACATAAAAGAATATTTTGAAAAACATAAAATTAATTATGATAATTCTAATGATTTATGCAATTCTACTGAAGTAAATAAATTAATAAAATCGGATTTAAAAAGATTGATTAATTCTAAAAACGGATTTAGACCTTATGAAATAATTTCAAAAATTATTATAACCGATAAAGAGTTTAGTATTGAAAACGGGCTTTTAACTCAATCATTAAAAATGAAAAGATTTAATATTATGAAAAAATATGAAGAAGAAATAGAAAAACTATATCAAAAAAATTAATTCTTGTTATAATTTATCATAATCTTATTTTTAATAAAAAGAGAAAATATGTTTATAACTTCAAAAAACGCAATAACCGAAGCGATTACAAAAGATTTGGTAAAAATTTTATATGTTAAATTTCCTTTATCTAAAAGAGAAAAAGAAATAATAAAAATAGCGGAAAGAAAAAAAATTAAAATAAAAATTGTAGATAAAAAAGAAATGGAATCTATAATTGGAAAAGTTTATTCTATCGCAGCAGATATTGAAGAAAATGCAGAAATCGGAATAGATTATTTTTTATACAACGCTTTGAATAAAAAAAATAATCCGTTAATATTTATATTAGATTCTATAACCGATGTTCATAATTTAGGCGCTATAATAAGAAACGCTTATTTTTTCGATTTAGCTGGAATAATAATTCCTAAAGACAATTCGGCTAAAATAAACGAAAAAGTTTATGAAGTATCTCAAGGAGCAGCTTATCATTTGCCTATTTGTATAGAAACAAATTTAAATAGAATTTTGGATAAAATGAAAGATAAAGGTTTTTGGATATATTATGCAAGCGAAAAAGGAGATATACATTTAGAAAATTTTAAATTCGACTTGCCAACCGCAATTATATTAGGAAACGAACATAAAGGAGTTAGAGAAACAATAAAAAATAATTCTGACGGAAGTATTGTTATAAATTCTTTAAGCGATTTTGATTCTTTAAATGTGTCCGCAGCTTCCGCTATAATTGGCTACGCTTATTCAATATTTCAAAATTAAGCGTATTCTATTTCTATTAAAGACCTTAAAGAACTTTTAGCTTCGTTAAAAAATCTCGCGTTTGGCTCGACTTTATAATTTTCGCCTATTTTAAATATTTCCATTCCGCTTTCGGATTTTAATTTTAAGAAAATCGTATAATCTCCAGGATTGCTTGAAATTGCATTTTGAAGACATAATAAATCCATATCGTCAAAAATATTTTTATTCATATAAAGAGATAATTGTTTTTTATCAGAATTGGAATTTTTAATAAAATTATTATTTGCTTCTTTCGTTTTTATCTCTTTATTCTTAAAATGACTTTCAGAATCTTTATTTTCAACTTTAATTGATTTTGTTTTAGCTATATTTTCAAAATCGTTTGTTTTTACGGTTCTTTTAACTTCTTTTAGATTTTTATTTTCTAAATAAGAATCAAGTTCTTTTATTTCGATTATATTATTATATATTCTATCGTTGAATCTACTTTTTTCTCTTCTGCCTTTAATTAATACTGCCATCTCTTCATTTAAAATATCTCTATATTTGTCTGTTTGATTTTTATCTGTAATATAGAAAACAGATTCCGTAAATAAATCTATTACATTTAAAGTAAGCATAGGCGTATTTTTTTTAGTCATATATTCTCCCACTTTTATTATAACGGCGGGAATTGAAAATTCGTATCTATCTTTTAATTTGTCTAATTCCAAAAGATTATTAAAATATTTATAATCTATTCTATTTATATATCTTGTAAAAGGATGATATCTTAAAGAAAATCCTAAAACCTCTTTTTCATTTTCCATAAGTATGCTATTTGAATATTCAAGCATATTTTCAATCGTAAGAGAAGCGATTCCCGTATCTTCCGAAGAAACAGAATCAAAAAGCATAGTTTGTCCCGCTAAAGTATCTCTTTGATAATTTGAAGCGTATCCCATTATAGAGTCTAAAGACGATAATAAAGAATTTTCCGTATGTCCAAACTCTGAAAAAGCTCCGCATTTAATTAATGTTTCATATACTCTTCTATTAACTAAACGAACATCTACTCTTTTAGCAAAATCCTCTAATGATTTATATTCTCCGTTTCTCTCTCTCTCTTCTTCTATAGCTAAAGCCGCTTGATAACCAACTCCTTTAACCGCATGCAAACCGTAAACTATTTTTCCGTCTTTTTGAGAAAATAAAGCTTTGCTTTCGGATATTGAAGCTGTGATTATTCCTATACTTTTTTGTTTAATTTCATTTAAATATGAAGAAATTTTTTCAACATCTTCTATTGTAGTGTTAAGTAGCGCTACATAATATTCCATAGGATAATGCGCTTTAATATAAGCTTCTTGATATGCGACTAAAGCGTAACATACAGAGTGCGATTTATTAAAACCGTATTCTGCAAAACCTTTCATAGTATCGAATAAATATTTTAATAATTCTTTATCGTATCCTTTTTTAAGTCCGCCTTCTATAAATTTTGTTTCCATAGAATTCATTTTTTCGACTATTTTTTTACCCATAGCCTTTCTTAAATCATCCGCTTCCGCAGCCGTAAATCCGCCTATAACTCTGCTTATAGCCATAATCTGCTCTTGATATATAAGAACTCCCTGACTTTCTTGAAGTATAGGTTTCAAATCGGGATGTTTATAAACTATATTTTTTCTTTTATTTTTTCTGTCGGCATAATCTTTATCCATTCCCGAATTTAAAGGACCAGGACGAAATAAAGCCACGCTTGAAACCAAATCTGCAAATTCCGTAGGTTTAATATTTAAAAGCATATGCCTCATACCCGAACTTTCAAACTGAAATATTCCCGCTGTGTCGGCTTTTCTAAATATTTTATAAACCTCCTGGTCGTCAAAAGGAATTTTATCAATATCTATTTCTATTCCGTATCTATTTTTTATATCCGCTACGGCGTCTTTTATGAGTCTTAAATTTTTAATCCCCAAAAAGTCCATTTTAATGAGTCCCGCATTTTCAACATAATTCATTTCATATTGGCAAGCTCTCGTTTTAGTTTTAGAATCCTGATAAATCGGAACGCAATCCATAATCGCTTTACTCGAAATAATAACTCCTGCCGCATGAAGTCCGACATTTCTAATTAAACCATCCAATCTAACGGCTATATCATACATATTTTTTAATTCTCTATTAGAATCTATCTCTCTTCTAAAATCCGCGCATTCGGGGTCGTCATACACATCGGCAAGCCTAATATTATTTGGTATATTTTTTGCAAGTTTGTCGGATAAACTTAATTCAAATCCCATTACTCTGCAAACATCTCTTATAACAGAACGCCCGCCTAAAGTTCCGAAAGTGGCTATTTGAGCTACATTATCGTTTCCGTATTTTTCTTTAACATATTCTATTACTAAATCCCTTTTATCGTCTTGAAAGTCTACATCTATATCGGGCATACTCTTTCTTTCAGGATTTAAAAATCTTTCAAAAAGCAAATCATAATCTAAAGGATTAACTTTCGTAATTCCGATAGAAAAAGCCACTATAGAACCAGCGGCGCTTCCTCTTCCAGGTCCTACTGCAATATCGTTATTTCTTGCATAATTTATAAAGTCTTGAACTATAAGAAAATAGCCTTCAAAACCCATTTTTGATATTACGGCTAATTCCATCTCGAGTCTTTCTAAAGCTTCTTTTGGAATTTCATTATTATAATATTTATTAAGTCCTTCAAGGCATAACTTTTTTAAAACGGTAGTTTCCGTCTCGCCTTTTGGAATATCATAAGACGGCATATAATAATTTTTAGTCATTATATTTAAATCTTTGCACTGCTCTGCGATTTTAACCGTATTCTCAAAAGCTTTGGGAAGTTTAGCGAAAGATTTCATCATCTCTTCTTCGCTTTTTAAATGAAAATCATTGCTTGGGAATTTATATCTTCTTGCATCGCTTAATTTTCCGTTTGTCTGTATGGCAAGAAGTATTTCATGAGCCTTTGCATCCTCTTTTAATACATAATGGACATCGTTTGTAATAACCATTTCTATATTGTGATTTTTTGCCAATTTATATAATTCGCTGTTAAGATGTTTTTCTTCGGGAATTCCATGGTCTTGAAGTTCTAAATAAAAATCTTCTCCAAATATAGATTTATAATATTCGGCTAATTGAGAAGCTTGTTTATTATCTCCTTTTCTTATTGCTATAGGAATTTCGCCTCCCATACAGGCGCTTAAACATATTAAACCTTTATGATATTTTTCAATTAATTGATGGTCTACTCTAGGTCTATAATAAAATCCTTCTGTATATCCATGCGTTACCAATTTACATAAATTATCGTATCCTTCTTTATCTTTAGCAAGTGCAATTAAATGCATAGCGCTCTTTTCTTCAGAACCTTCAACTTTTTTATCGAATCTAGTTTTTGGTGCTACATATAATTCGCAGCCTATAATTGGAATTATGCCTTTATCTTTCGCTTCTGAAAAGAATTCCATAACGCCAAACATATTTCCATGGTCGGTTATTGCTATTGCGGGCATATTCAATTCTTTAGCTCTGTCTATTAAACCTGGAATAAGCATTTTCTTTTTATCTCTTTTTGAATATAACGATTTTATACGAGACGCTCCGTCAAGTATTGAATATTGCGTATGAACATGTAAATGAACAAATGACATAAAAACCCCTTTTTAGTTATTTATATTTTATACTGAATTATGTTAAATAGCAAGTTTAAAATATATTATTGTTAGTTAATTATCTTAAATACACTATATTCATTTACGGTATTTTTATAGATAAAATTAATATAGTTTATATAAAACAAATTATTAAATTTTTAATTCATAATAAAAATATTGAAAAAATAAAAAAAATTGTTATAATATAAATAGATATTACGATACTATTAATATTATCATAAAAAGTAAGAGAGAAGGAAATAATATATGACTACAAATACCATAAAATTTATGGATGTGAGATTTATAAATCCTTTCATAGTTTCTTTAGTTTCAATATTTAAAGAAATGGCGGGAATAACTATGGAAAAAGGAACTTTAGTAAAAGGACAGGGAAGAAAACTCTTTTCAGGTTATGGCGTAGCTATAGGAATAGTAGGAGATGTAAACGGACAGGTTTTATACGAATTCCCAGAAAATTTTTCACAACTTCTAACGGAAAATCTTACCGAAAAAAAGCGTTCAGAATACGATTCTGAAGAAGAATTTGAAGATATGATGAGAAGCGTTATTAATGAAATAGGAAATACTATAAGCGGACTTGCAATAACAAAATTATCGGAAGAAGGAATAAGTTGCGATATTACTCCTCCTATATTATATTTCGGAAAAGAGATTCAAATTATACCGAAAAATCTAAAAACTATTATTATTCCTTTTCAATCAAATATAGGATTCGTCAGCGTTAATATAGCGATGGATATTTAATTTATAAATAATTTTTTTATTAAATGAAAAACATCGTTCTTTGCTTATTTATATCTATATCTATAGATTTAATCGCTTGTAATAATGATAAAAATGAAATAAACGAAAATATTTCAAATTCGGAAAAATCAAAACTTAAAGAATTAGAAATAAATAATAAATACAAAATAGAACCAAACGATTTGAGATTAAATTTATTAAGAGAATATACAAAAAAACATTATGGAGAAGCTTGTGTATATTTAAATAATCCTCAAATAATAGTGATTCATTCTACAGAAATAGAAAATCTTGAAATAGTTGTTAATATATTTAAAAACGATTTATTGATTGGCAGAACGGATATTGAGCTTGGAGGCGAAGTTAATGTTGGAACACATTTTATAATTGACACAAATGGAGAGATATATTCAAATACGCCTTTAGATTATATAGCGAGACATACGATTGGTTTTAATTATACGGCTATAAGCGTAGAAAATATAGGATTTGCAGACAATTTAACCGAAGAACAATTTAATTCAAATATTAAACTAATTAAATATTTAAAAAATAAATATAATAGTATAAAATATATTATCGGGCATTATGAATATAATAATAATTCTTTACCGCATTTTAATTTATATAAAGAATTGGATATTAATTATATTCATACAATAAAAATTGACCCTGGAACAAATTTTATGAATAGAATTAGGAATAAATTATATAATTATGGAAATTCTGATAATTTATTTAATTGAAATATTAATTATAATGATTTTTATAATGCTTTCCGCTCTTTTTTCGGGAAGCGAAACGGCATACACAACTATAGACGAAGTGACTTTAATGCGTCTTGTAAGAGAGAAAAAAATTAAAGAAGAAGACATGAAATATTGGGCTAAATCAAGCTCAATGATACCGACATTACTCGTTGGAAACAATATAGTCAATATTACGGCAAGTTCTATCGCTACTGTTTTAGCCATAAGAATAGCTCAAGCTCTGCCAAATTTTTCTGAAAATATTATGGTTACAATATCAACCGCTACTATAACCGTTCTTATTATAATATTCGGAGAAATTCTACCAAAAGTATTAATGAGAGTAAACGCCGAAAAAACTATTCCTTATCTTTTATATTTTATGAAAATATGCCATTTGATTTTTAAGCCGATAACTTTTTTAATGGATAAAATAACTACTTTTATAATGAATTATTTAGTTCCAAAAAAATTGAGAAATCCTGAAAAAAGAAGCGCTCTTGCAAGTATGGACGATATTGCCACAATAATAGATATGGGACATAAAGAAGGAATTATTAAAGAATCGACTCATGAATTATTAACGGGAGTAATTGATTTTAGAAGTAAAACCGTAGAAGATATAATGACGCCAAGAGTAGATATGGTTTGCATAGAAGCTGAAACCGATATAAACGATATAATTCAACTTACTGTAGAAACGGGACTTTCAAGATTTCCCGTATATGAAGAGACTATAGACCATATAATCGGAATATTTCATACTCGCTCGTTATTTAAAGATTATTTAAAATCGAATAAAAATACAAAAACAAAAAATAAAGCGATTGATTATATAATGCTTCCTTATTTTATTCCCGAAACAAAAACTATAAGCAGTTTATTTAACGATATGCAAAAAAAGAAATTGCAAATGGCTATAACGATTGACGAATACGGCGGAACTTCAGGGCTTGTAACTATGGAAGATATAGTAGAAGAGATTATGGGCGATATAGAAGACGAAAGCGATAAAAAAGAAGAAGATTTAATTAAATTTAAAGGCAAAAGAATAATAGTAAACGGCACGGCTTCAATAGAAGATATTAACGAAGTTTTAAATTGGAATATTGAAGAACATGAAGAATATCAAACTATAGCGGGTTATGTTATTGACAAATTAGACCATATTCCCGAAACTAACGAAAGATTAATATTAAACGGTTATAGAATAAGAATAATGAAAATTGAAGACAGAAGAATAATAGAAATGGAATTTACGCCTATAAAAAATATAAGAATTATTGAAACAAACGAAGAAGAAATTAAAAACATAGCAAACGAAAACAAAGAGGATAATATATAGTGAAGTTTAAATATATATTATTAATTTTATTTATAATATCTTTATTTAATTCATGCGATAAAAATAATATTTCTAAAAAAGAAGAAGTTAAATCTGCAAAGCTCGTTTTTGTAGGCGATATAATGACTCATCCAAATATAGTAAAATCGTTTGAAAATAAAGATATTCTTTTTGATTTGAAAGATTATTTAAAAGGCGATATTGTATTTGCAAATTTAGAATTTACTGTCGATACAAATAAACCGCCAATGCCTTATCCTGAATTTAACGGTTCAATAGAATATTTAAGATATTTTTTTAATTATTTTAATTTATTTTCTGTGGCAAATAATCATGCATACGACCAAGGAGCGCAAGCCGAAGCCGAAACTATAGCTGAAATTGAAAGAAATAATAAATTAATAATTGGAGGCTCTACGAATAGTAAAGATATAAAACCTTTGATAACCAATATTAATAATATTCCGATTTTTCTATCCGCTTATACAATGCTTGATAACGGAATAAGTTATAGAAGCAATGAAAACGGATATTTTTATTTTATGAATTTTTTTCCTAAAAAAGAAGATTTAATTGAAAAAATAAAAGACGATTTAAAATTAGCGACTAATAACGAATTAAAAATTATATCTCTTCATTTTGGTTTGGAATATACTACAAAACCCGAAGAAAAAACTATAGAAATTGCAAGAGATTTAATAGAAAACGGAGTCGATATAATAATAGGACATCATCCTCATGTTCCAAGATGTTCTGAAATATACGAAGGAACAAATCATAAAGGAATAATAATATATTCGCTTGGAAATTTTATATCGAGCCATAAAGGACGATTCCCATATTTGGACATTGGAACGATTTTATCTTTGGAAATAAAAGAAAATAAAGAAATTAATTTTGAATTTATGCCGACTTATTACGCTTTCTTTTATAAAAATAAATTAAGTAAAAATGATTTTGATTTTATAATTAAACCGATAAAAGAAAATCCCGATATTGAAATGCCGAAACTCAAAACAAATTATATTTATAGCAATTACGATACAAACGCGATAAAAAACGGTTATAAATTGATAAATGAATTTTATAGTAATTTGACGAATAATAATATTTCATTATGACGCTTTATTAAAATTATCTATTTTGTAAAATATTAAAATCATCTGTTGAATAATTTTTTATAATATAATTAGTAATGCCTTTAAAATAAGTTATTCATAAGATATAACTACAATAACATTTTTGAAGTATTCTACTAATTTTATAATTCTATATATTGACTTTTTTATTAAGAAAATATAAATTAAATTATAATTAAAATTAAGGATAGATATAATGGCAAAAGTGACAACTGAAGAAGAGCTTACAAATGCTATAAAAAATAATGAAGATACTATAGAAATAGAAGGCGACCTTTCTAAAAAAGCAATTAGAATTAAAGCCACAGGAAAAGTTGCATGGGTTGTAGCTATAGCGTCAACTATCGTAGCCGTAATAGGTATTTTACTTATTACAACTTCTGGCGGCAAAAATTTAATAGCATTAGGCTCTGGAACTGGAGCGGTATCTACTCTTGGAAGCAATACGACTATAGGCGCAATTATTATAATCATAGCTATAGCAGGCGCTGGAATTGGAATTCTTAATAAATTGCGTAAATACAGAATAGAAAAAGTTTCAGAAAAACACATTATTTTGCATAAAAAATAATTTATTTATAACTTTAATATTGAAAGATTACAATAAATTATTTGATAATCCTCAATATATTTTATCAAAATACTAAAAAATCAAAAGACAACTATTAATCTATAACTTTATCGCTGAAACTCTTAACAATTCTCAAATAGCAACTCTCGTCTATATCACTTAATCGAATTATATTTAAATCTTCTATTCTCGCTTAAAACTTTGCTTATAGCCTTCATTAAAAGCCCGATTGAAAAAGACAAAGCGGATAATATTATCAAACATATAGTTAATATCGCTGTCGGAAATCGCTCAACTTTTAAAGTTTCAAAATATTCTATCGTTATTCCTATTCCTAAAAATAATCCAATCCCTAAAAATATTAAACTTATCGTATTAAAAAATAATAAAGGTTTTTCGGTAATTAATAAATAAATTATAGTGAAAAGTATTATAAATCCGTCCTTAAAAGTATTTAATTTTGAATGCGAACCTTCTGGACGCTTTATATATTTCGCTGAAACTTCGTCTATAGGCAAACGCATTTGCAAAGCGTATATTGTAAGCTCCGTTTCTATTTCAAAGCCTCTCGAATTTGCGGGAAAACTTTTAACAAATCTTTTTGAAAATATTCTATAACCGCTTAACATATCGTTAAATTTCTTTCCGAAAAGAAAATTAGCAAATCCCGTAAGCATCATATTTCCAAAAGAATGTCCTTTTCTGTGAACGGTTTCATCGACAACTTCTCGAGATATATTAAGCATATCTAATTTATTTTCCGTAAAGTAATTAATAAAATTATTTATTTCGCTTAAATCGTATTGCATATCTGCATCAACCATAATATAAATATCTGAATCAATATCAGCGAACGCTCTTCTAATAACCTCGCCTTTTCCTTGATAAGAAACTTTATTTACTATCGCTCCCGTTTCTTTTGCAATATTATAAGAATTGTCAGAACTGTTATTATCGAAAACATATATTTCGCATTTTGGACAATATTTTTGAATATCGCAAATAACTTGTTTAATTGTAAGCTCTTCATTATAGCAAGGAATAATAGCGGCTATTTTCATTTTTTCTCTCCTCGCAATTCTTTAATAAAAGTAAAAAACGATATTAGAGATATTATTGATATTGGATAAACGGGATAAATATATCTAATATCTACTACGGGAGTAAATGAAACTACAATAAATATTGTAGCAATTGAAGAAAAAGAAACAGAGAACGAATAAATTAAAAGATTTGAATCAAATATTCTTTTTATAAAAATTAAAATAAAATTAATTATAAATATTATAAACGATATAATAACGGGAAATATTATAGGAATATGAACCATCCTATTAAAAAGAAAATTATATATTTTTTCTCTTAATGGCGTGAAAGCAATTTTTTGCTCGTTGCTATTAAATCTATTGATTATAGATATATATGCGTTGTTAAATCCAATATCTAATCTTTGTATAGTATCGGAATTCATTAACCACCAACTTTTTTTATTTTTTATACAAAATTCTATAAAAAATCTATTAATATGTTTAATGTAGTTTATAGGATATTTAAAAATATATTTTATCCATACCTTTTTTAAATCGGACGATTTTATATTACTATTTTCAAATGGTTTATCTTTTGCCCAACCTGTAGAAAAATTATCAGCATTTAATGGATTGTCGTTATATGTTTTCTTTACATCTTCAAAAGTTTTACCATCTTCATACCATTCGTTTGGTATTAAAGAATCGTCATTCGCTGGAACAGAACAACCCGCTATTTGAAGTAAGAATAAATGGTTTGAGGCATAATTACTATAAATTCCCCATATATGTGGGAATACTTTTACAATTCCGATTAAAATAATTGCCCATAACAACATTAGTATAACAAATGATTTTACATACTCTTTTATATTTTTTATTTGATTTGTTTTAAGGCATAAATAAGTAATTAAAATAAAAATAGGATAAATAGTAACGATAAAATTATGTCGCCATAAAAGCCCAAATAATAATATAATAGCGGTAAATATTTTCATGAATAATCTTATATATCTATTATTTATTGGTATTGATAATTGAAAAAATATTAAAGAATATAATAACCAAATAAACATTGAAGCTGTTGAATCTTTTACTTGAGAAAAATTTATAAAATATATATCTTTAATAAAAATTAATAAATAAATCAGAAGAACTTTTTTAGTTTTAAATCTATGATATAAAGAAATTATAATAAGAGCTAATCCTAAATAGAATAGAAATAAATTAATAAAAAATAAATAATAAGAATGAACTCCAAATATTTTATATAAAAAACGTAAAGTCAACGATATAATAACAGGATGCCAATTACTATAAGTATTTGCTATAGCTTTTACGATAATAGCATAGTTGTCCGAGAATTGAAAATATCCAGGAAATCCGAGCCAAAATTGAAATATAAATAATATTAATACAATAATACAATTTATAATAATAAATATTTTTTCATTTACGCTTAAAGGATTAAAATATTCTTTTTTACCTATAATCTCTTTATAAAAATTTAAAAAATTTCCAAATGCATAATATATAAAAAATTTAATAATTAATATAAATATTAATATTACGCATATAATACTAATTAAATTATTTTTTACTTTCAAAATATAATTAATATTATCAATTTTTTCTTCACTAATCTCTTTTTTATCAGATATAAAATTACCATAAGGACTTCCTTTATATTCCATTTCCGCATTTTCCATATAATCAGGCAAATTAGATAAATCAGGATAAACTCCATAAACATCACTATTTCTAAAAACTTTATCATAATAACGAATTCTAAAATGATGGACATAATTTGTAATATTTTCATTTGTAAGCAAATAATTTTTTATATTTTCTTCATCCAATTTTCCATCAACGGTAAAATCTTCTATAATATTTTCTAAATCATATAAATTTAACATTCTTTCAATATTCAAATTAAAATCGGTTAAATAACCAACTCTATTTTTTGAGCCTAAAATTTGTAAAACTATTAAAGCGATAGAAATAATAATCACAAACGGAATATAAATTTTTAGAAATAAATTCTTATTTTTAGATATCATAGAGTTATCTCCTTAAAAGTTAATTTTTGTGAACGCAATAGAAAGCGTTTAAATGTTTCAAATAATTCTTTAGTTTTGCAATGAAAAAATCGCCGAAAAAATTTATAATACGGCGTTAGTGTAGTGTAGTGTAGTGTAGTGTAGTGTAGTGTAGTGTAGTGTAGTGTAGTGTAGTGTAGTGTAGTGTAGTGTAGTGTAGTGTAGTGTAGTGTAGTGACAAACTAAACATATAAAATTCCTACTAATTTTTAATGAATAAATTATAACATATTAATAAAAAATGTCAATAGAAAAATTAATTTATTTATGATAAAAAATTAAAATTTTGCTTAAATTATTTTATTTATTATTCCAACAATTTAATTATATTTCTATGATTTCTCTGTCTCGCATAAAATAAAGCGTTATTTCCATGCTTATTTACTATCGATTTATCGGCATCCGAATTTAATAATAAAGCCACAACTTTTGTATGTCCTTCCATAGCCGCCAAAATTAAAGCGGTATTTCCAACATCGTCTTGAATATTAATATCAATATTTTTTTCTAATATTTTTTCAACGATATCGTCATCTCCGAAAATTGAAGCGTCTAAAAGAGTTTCTTCGTCTTGATTTAACGCGTAAATTGAATTCGTCTTAAAAATAAATAAAGAAAGAATTATAAAAACATATAATAAAAACTTCATGAATTTTCTCCCGTATAATATTTAATTTATAATAAATATCGTAAAAAATAAAACGATTCTTAAAATATTTTTTAATACTTTAGGAATCGTTTTTAATTTGGAGGTTATGGGGATCGAACCCACGACCTACTGCTTGCAAAACAGCCGCTCTCCCAAACTGAGCTAAACCCCCGAAGCTATAAAAGAATCTGTGTGGGTCTGGGAGGAATTGAACCACCGACCTTTCGATTATCAGTCGAACGCTCTAAACCATCTGAGCTACAGACCCTTTTATTTAATTTTTTATAAGGTATAATATAACATATTTTAAAAAAAATAGCAAGCGTATTAAAAGTAAAAAATGCCTTAAAATAGGCTTAAAAAACAAGGAAAATAATGTTTTATATAATTCCCGTATTTATACTTATGCCTTTAATATTGATGGGTTTAATGATTTTTCTTCCGTTTATTATAGGAAAAAGAATTCCGCCGTCTTTTACAAAAGAAAAAACTAAAATTCTTAATATTTCTAAAGACGAATTATACAAACTTTTAACGAATTATGAGAATTATCCTTTATGGATAAAATATTTATATCAAGTAAAAACTGAAAAAACGGACAGCGGAAAATTAAAAATAATGCAAACTTATAAAAACAGAAAAGTCTATCAAGAATTAATTGAAGTTCGCCGAATAGAAAATAATAAAATATCCGAATTATCTATAGTAAAAGTGGAAGTCGAAGGAACTACTTTATGGACTTATATACTTGAAGATATAGGAGATAATAAAACTAAAATGACTATAAAAGAAACGATGTATATTTATCACCCATATTTAAGATTTATGTTAAAATATATACTTAAAGACGAAAACGCTAAAGGCGAATTTTTTAGAAATATAAAAAGATTTATTAAGAAAAATAATAAAAATAAGAGAGGATAATTAATGCTAAAATTTGAACCTATAACATTAGAAAAACAAGAATTATATCATAAATATTTTTCAATTACTCCAACTCAATCTGCAGATTATACATTTATAAATTTATTTGGGCTTAAAGATATTTATATGCTCGAATGGGCTTTTACAAAAGAGCTTGTTTGGATAAGACAATGTTCGCCTTACACTCTTTATTGGGCGCCCGTTGGCGATTGGTTTAATCATGATTTTGGAAAAGAAAAAGATTTATGCGATATGATAGGAGAGAAAGAAAGCATAATAAGAATTCCAAAAGAGCTTGCGACATATTGGGAAAATAAAATAAATATAAAAATAAAAGAAAATAGAGACGAATGGGAATATTTATACGATTATAACGAATTAATGAATTTGAGCGGAAGAAAATTCCATAATAAAAAAAATCTTTATAATCAATTTATTAAAAATAATTTTGAATACAAACCGATAGACAGAAGCATGGTTAAAGAAATATTTGAATTTGAAAATAAATGGGAAGAGGATGAAATGAAAAAAAGTTTTTTAGAGATTCAATCAAACGAATACAATAAAAGCGAAGACTACGAAGCTTTTGACGGTTATAAATTATTAATGCATGAGATAAGAGCGGAAGCGGATATTATTATGATAAAAACTCTTTTCGATTATTGGAATGAAATAAATAATATAGTTGGCGGAGCGATTTATATAGACGGTAAAGTAGTAGCTTATAGCATTGGAGATTTGAGTTTAAGAGATACTTTAGTAGTTCATTCGGAAAGAGGAGATAGAGATTATAAAGGAAGCTATCAGGCTATAAATAAATTATTTTTAGAAAATAATAAAGACGAAAGATTTAAATTCGTAAATAGAGAGCAGGATGTCGGCGATATTGGACTTAGAAAAGCTAAATTATCTTATAATCCGATTGGATATATAGAAAAATATAACGGATTTTGTTTAAAAAATAATTAAATAAATTATATTAATTTTAAAATATATTTTATTTATAAGATTTTTCTAATACTAATAATATATCTTCATCGCTAAAATTATGCGGGTCGTTTTCGTATAATCCGCTTGTAAATTTAGAGTTTTGCGCTATCTCGGGTAAATCTTCTTTTTTTACTCCATAATCCGAAAGTTTAATATCGTCTACTTTGCAAGCTTTTTGAAGTTCAAGTAAAGCGTCAACAAAATCCATAGGTTTTGAAGCGTCTTTTTTACCTAAAGCTTTTGCCATATTTATCATTTTTTCATCGCAATCATGAGATTCTGCAAGTAAAGTATAATAAGCTTTACTTATTGCAATTAATCCCGCTCCATGCGCAAGTTTAGGATAATATGCGCTTAAGCTATGCTCTATTGAATGTTCGGCTGTACAATCGGAAATACTTTGCACTATTCCCGATAGAGTGCTTGCCATAGCTACATTTTCTCTCGCTTCGTTATCGTTTCCATTTTCAACGGCTTTCGCTAAACTTTTGCCTATAAGTTCCATTGATTTTAAAGCTAATAAATCGCTCATTTCATTTGCAGGTTTGCCAATATATCCTTCGGAGCTATGAAATAAAGCGTCAAATCCTTGATAAGCGGTTAATTTTGGCGGAATAGTTTTCATAAGTTCGGGGTCGACTATTGATAAATAAGGAAATGTTTTATAATGTCCGAAACCTACTTTTTCCTTTCCGTTTGTTATAACAAGCCATGGATTTACTTCTGTTCCTGTTCCCGCCGTAGTCGCTATTGCTATAATTGGAAGCGGTTCGTTTAAGACTGCTTTCTTTTTTCCTGTTCCTCTCGATACATAATCCCAATAATCGCCTTCGTTTGTAGACATAATAGCGATTGATTTTGCAGAGTCTATACTGCTTCCTCCTCCAATTCCTATAAGAAAATCGCATTTCTCTTTTTTAACTATATCAGAGGCTTCCATTACATGTTCTTTTATAGGATTTGGAATTATTTTATCAAATAAAACATAAGATATATTTGCTTTATTAAGTTGTTCTTCAAGCATTTTTAAATAACCTAATTCTTTTATAATTGCTTCGGTTACTATTAAAGCTTTTTTGCCAGGAAATTTTTGTTTATGCAAATTATTTAAACTTCCTCTGCCAAATATAAGTTTGCTTGGCATATAAAAATTAAAATTCATTTTCATCTCCCTAAAATTAAATTAAAAAAAAATTAACAATTAAAATTTGAAAAAATTATAATTTACTTAATGATTTGTTGCAAGCAATTATATTTGTAATTACATGGATTTGAAAAATCATAGATAATACAAAATTAATAAAATTCATCTATTAATGAAACCAAATTTTAAAATAGAATTTTCATTAGAGTTTTTTTATTTCGTCTATAGTTAAACCTATTATTTCGCTTATAAGGTTAATATCAATTTTTTAGATTTTATTAATTTTACCATAGAAATTTATTCGTTAATTATACATTTTATGAATTTTTACTCTTTATTTATAAGATAATCAAATATAGCATTCAAATCTTTTTTGGAAAGTTTAATATTTGAAAACATATCTGCTCTGTTTTTAAAAGTTTTTATCAAGCCCGACATTCTTCTATATTCTTCAATATTTTTATGATTGCCCGACATTAAAATATTTGGGACTTCCATATTGTCAATTTTTTCAGGTCTAGTATATTGACTATATTCTAAAAGCCCCGCCGAGTTTTCTTCAAAAGTATCGTTATAAACAGATTCTTTATTATTCAAAGTGTCTTTATATCTTGCGATTGCATCTATAAGTAAAAGCGCGGGAATTTCTCCTCCGCTTAAAACATAATCTCCAACGCTTATAGTTTCGTCAGCATATTTTTTTTCAACTCTATAATCTATTCCTTCATAATGTCCGAGTATCATCGTTATATGTTTTTTTTTAGAAAGCTCTTTTATTTTTTTTTGATTCAAAACTTTTCCCGAAGGCGAAAAAATTATAGTATAGCCTTTATTATTATTTTCAAAATATTTTTTAAATATATTATAAGTCATAATCATACCAGGTCCGCCGCCATAAGGATAATCATCGCATCTTTTATAATTGCCTTCTCCAAAATCTCGCATATTAACTATATTCAAATTTATTTTTTTATTTTTTATAGCGTTATTTATAATTCCAATCGAAATAGGGCTTTTGTAAAAAGTAGGAAATAAAGTAAGAATATCTATAAGCATTAATTTACCTAAAATATATTTATTTTTTATTATATAGCAATAATAAAGAAAATAAAATATAATAAATTAATCTATAATAATTTTTATTTAAGGAGAAAATCTTATTAATAATAATGTAACTTCCAATCCTCTATATTACGAGAAAATCCATAAACTTCTTTTTAAATATGCGACTCCAAGCATTATTTCGCTTTTGGTAGCGTCTCTTTATAATATAGTAGACCAAATTTTTATCGGAAGAGGAATAGGAATTAACGGAAACGCCGCTACAAATGTGGCTTTTCCTCTAACGACTATATGCGTATCTATTTCTTTATTTTTAGGTTTGGGCGGAGCTTCAATTTATAGCATTTCTTTAGGACAAGGAAATAAGAAAAAAGCGGCGGATATGATAGGAAACACAATAGTTCTTGCAATCGTATTCAGCTTGATATTTTCAATAGTAGTTAGAGTTTTCGTTAAAAAATTTATGATTATGTTCGGGGCGACTCAAGAAGTTTTGCAATACGCTATAGATTATACGAGCATAACTTCGATTGGTTTTATTCCTTTCGTATTTTCTACGGTTATGAGCCATATAATAAGAGCGGATGGAAGTCCAAAATATTCTATGTTTTCTGTATTAATTGGAGCTGCGGTTAATATAATATTAGACCCGATTTTTATATTTAAATTTAATATGGGAATATCGGGAGCGGCGCTTGCCACTATAATAGGACAATTTATTTCATTTTTTATAACTTTAAGATATGTTTTTAAATTTAAGAATATCACTTTTAATAGATATAGTTTTAATTTATATTCGGAAAATGTTTTTAAAATATTTTCGCTTGGAGCTTCGGGCGGAATAAATCAATTTTCTATGATGATTGTTCAAATAACTATGAATAATGTATTAAGTTATTATGGAGCGCTTTCAATATACGGAGGCAATATTCCTTTGGCAGTTTCGGGAATAATAGCAAAAATAAATATGCTTATAATGGCTTTTATAATAGGAAGCGGACAAGGAAGTCAACCGATAATAGGATTTAATTACGGAGCTAAAAATTACGACAGAGTAATAGAAACCTATAAATTGACTGTTAGCATAACTACAATAGTAGCTTTAATATCTTTTTTAATATTTCAAATATTTCCACGCCAAGTTGTTTCAATATTTGGAGACGGAAGCGAATTATATTTTCAATTTGCAGAAAGATATATGAGAGTTTATATGGCTCTTATGATAGTTAATGGAATTCAGCCCGTATCGGGAACTTTTTTTACTTCGATAGGCAAGGCATTTAAAGGAGCTTTCATAGCTATGACGAGACAATTATTATTTTTACTTCCGCTTATTATAATACTTCCAAGAATATTTGGAATTGACGGAATAATGTATGCAGGACCGATAGCGGACGGAATCGCTTTAATCGTCACAATAATTTTTGTAAGTTTAGAAATAAAGAAAATTAAAAAATTAAAATCCGCTTAAAAATTTATTATAACTATTTTCAAATAATTAAAAATATAAAATTTGATGAAAGAAAGAATTATTATAATTATTTTTTATTTTATATTATTAAATTTTATATTATCAAATTACATAGTAAAAGATTCGCCCAAATAAACCTTACGAGCAAGCGGGTTGTTTACAATATCTTCGGGAGTTCCTTGAACTAATATTTTTCCGTTTCCCATTATATAAGCTCTGTCGGTTATTCTTAAAGTTTCTCTAACATTATGGTCGGTTATCAAAATTCCCAAACCTTTAGCTTTCAATGACGCTATAATATTTTGTATATCGATAACGGCTATAGGGTCGACTCCCGCAAAAGGTTCGTCAAGCAAAATAAATTTAGGATTTACTGTTAATGCTCTTGCTATCTCGCATCTTCGTCTTTCTCCTCCCGAGAGAGTATAGCCTTTTTGTTTTCTAACATGATTTATATTAAATTCCGATAAAAGTTGGTCGGCAATATACATTCTGTCTTTTGGAGTTAATGTTTTATTATATTCCAAAATTGCAAGTAAATTATCTTCAACCGAAAGTTTTCTAAAAATAGACGCTTCTTGAGGCAAATATCCTATTCCAAGTTGCGCTCTTTTATACATATGCAAACCTGTTAATTCAATATCGTTCAAAAAAACTTGTCCTTTAGTCGCCGTAACAAAACCTACCGTAATATAAAAGCTTGTCGTCTTTCCCGCTCCGTTCGGTCCCAAAAGTCCGACAACCTCGCCTTGTTTAACGCCGTAAGAAATATCTTCTATAATTTTTCTCTTTCCATAAAATTTAGTAAGACTAACGGCTCGTATTTCTGAAGGATGTTCTTTATCGTTATTAAAAAAGTTTTTAGCCCTTTCAGAAACTTCATTACGATTAGATTTATTATTATCATTATTATTATTTTTATCTTTTTTTTTGAAAAACATAAACTATATTCCGATTTCAAATCTATGAAATAAATTAATTAAAAATATTATAACTTAAAATAAAAAAAATGATAGTTTAAATAAATAAAATACTTGTTTTTATCGCTACAAAATATAATTTAAATAACGATATAATTATAAAATTTATTTAATAATAATTCAAATTAATATCTTGACAAATAGAATATTATAATTATAATTTTAGAAATATTTAATAAACGGATTAAAAAATATGCCTAAAAAAATAGCTATTGTAGTTTGGAGTAAAACGGGAAATACCAAACTTATGGCTGATAGCGTAAAAAAAGGCGTTGAAGAAGCGGGATTTGATGCGGATATTTTCAAAGCGTATAGTTTTAATTTTGAAATAGTTAAAAATTATGATAAAATAGCTCTCGGATGTCCAGCTATGGGTTCGGAAACTTTAGAGGATACGGAATTTTTGCCTATGTATGAAAATATTAAACCTTATTTGAAAGATAAAAAAGTATTTTTCTTCGGTTCTTACGGTTGGGGAGATGGAAAATGGATGCAAGATTGGGAAGAAGACGCTATTAAAAATGGAATAAAATTATTTAGAAAATCTATAATAGCCAAAGAAAAACCAAATAAAGAAATACTTGATGCATGTTTTCAAGCGGGTATAGATTTAGCTAACGCTTTATAAATTTAAATATTGGAGATTTTTATGGATAGAAAAATTATTATAACTATAAGCAGAGAATTTGGAAGCGGCGGAAGATATATTGGCGAAACCGTTGCAAATAAATTAAATATACCTTTTTACGATAAAGCTATAATTGAAATGGCTTCGGAAAAAACGGGATTTTCGCCCGATTATATAAAAGAAAACGAACAGAAATTAACGGGAACGCCATTATTTAATTTTGCAGTTTCGGGTTCTTATGCGGGAAATATGGTATTTGGAAATGGAGAATCTTTACAAGATACTATGTTTTTTGCTCAAAGTAATGTTATTAAAGAAGTGGCTTCAAAACATTCATGCGTTATAGTCGGAAGATGCGCAAATCATGTTTTGGAAAAATTTGACGATTGCATAAATATTTTTATATATTCAAATATTGAAAGCAAAATAAAAAGAGCGGTTGAAGAATATAAATTAGATAGCAATAATATTGAAAAAATACTTAAAGAAAGAGATAAATTGAGAGAAAAACATTACAATTATTATACGGGAAAAGTTTGGGGAGATGCAAGAAATTATCATGCATGTTTTAATAGCGATTTTATAGGCATAAATAATGTAGTCGATATAATAGAAAAAATGGCGATTAATAGATAATATATAAAATTAATATAAGATAAATTAATGAAAAAAAATATTCCATTTTCACCTCCAGATATAACCGAAAGCGAAATAAACGCGGTAGTTAAAGTATTAAAATCGGGTTGGATTACAAGCGGAGAGGTTAATAAAGAATTTGAAGAAGAATTATCAAAATATATTGAAGTAAAAAAAGTAAAATTACTTTCAAGCGCGACTTCTTCAATGGAGCTTGCATTAAAAATATTCGGCATTGGCAAAGGAGACGAGGTTATAGTTCCCGCTTATACTTACGCGTCAACTTCAAATGTGGCGATTCATCTTGGAGCTAAAGTCGTTTTTATAGACGCTAATAAAAATAACGATTTCAATATAGATTTAAAAAAATTAGAAAATGCAATAACCGAAAAAACAAAAGCTATTATATCGGTAGACATAGGCGGAATTCCTTGCGATTACGATAATATTAAAAATATTTTAGAAAATAAAAAGCATTTATTTAAACCTTCTCAAAATAAATATCAAAAAGAATTGAAAAGAATTTTATTTTTATCTGACGCCGCTCATTCTATAGGCGCGATTTATAAAGATAAAAGAGTCGGAAGTCAAGCGGATTTTACTTCGTTTTCTTTTCATGCGGTAAAAAATATAACGACTGCGGAAGGCGGAGCTTTAGCATTTAACGATATTGGAAATATAAAAGCGGATAAAATATATAAAGAAATTTCTATTTGGGCATTAAACGGACAAAATAAAAGCGCTTTAGATAAAGAAAAAGGCGGCAAAAATTCTTGGAAATATAATATAGAATGCATAGGCTATAAATGTAATTTGAGCGATTTGCATGCGGCTGTTGGTTTATCGCAATTAAGAAGATATAATAAAATGCTTGAAAACAGAAAAAAAATCGCATGCATTTATAACGATATATTAAGCAAAAACGAAAAAATAATTCTGCCAAAATTAAAAAACGAAAGCATAGAATCTTCTTATCATTTATATATGATTAGAATAAAAGATTTTGAAGAAAAAAACAGAGATTTATTTATTGAAAAAATGTTTGAGCTTGGAATAATATTAAATGTTCATTATTTGCCTTTGCCGTTTCAAAAAGCTTATATTGATTTAGGTTATAATATTAAAAATTACGATAACGCTTATAATCTTTATAAGAATGAGATTACATTGCCTTTATATAGTTCTTTAAGTGAAGAGGATGCGAGATATATTGCAAATAATATAATCGAATATTTGAATAAAGCGAATATTGAAAAATAATTAAAATATAATAAAATGTAATAATTAATTTATATTATTAAGAGGTAATTATGTATAAAAAAATATTTATTTTAATTTTGTTTTTATTAATAACTTCATGTAAAAATAAAAATGAAGCGTCTAAAAATAGCGATATAGAATTAGCTAAAAATATAGATAAAATTCAAGTGTATGTAGAGCCTAATTGGGTAAAAAGCGTAATAGACGGAAACCAACCGCAATCTTCTAATTATGTAATATTGGAAGCTTCATGGGGAGAGCCGAGTTCGGATTATAAAAAATCTCATATTCAGGGAGCATTGCATATAAATACCGATTTAATAGAAGAGCCTAAATATTGGAATATTAGAACTCCTGAAGAAATAGAACAAGTTATGAAAGATTTTGGCATATCGAAAAATACAACTGTTATAATATACGGGGAGCCTTCTCCCGCCGCTAGGGTAGCGATAACTTTACTTTGGGCTGGAGTAGACGAAGTTCATATATTAGACGGAGGATTAAAATCATGGATTAATGCTGGTTATAAAACTTCAAATAATACAGAAAAAGCTTTTCCTATAGAAGATACTGGCGTTATAGTTCCAGCTCATCCCGAATATATTATATCTTTTCCTGAAGAGATAATTGAAAAACAAAAAGACGCTAATTTTAAATTGGTAAGCATAAGAAGTTGGGACGAGTTTATAGGAAAGATAAGCGGATATAGTTATATAGAAAGAAAAGGCGAGCCTAAAGGAGCGGTATGGGGAAGAGACGAATTTGACTATATTGACACAAATGGCAAAGTTATAAGTATAGAAGAAGCTCAAAAAATATGGAGTGAATGGAGCGTTTCAAAAGAAAATGAAATTTCATTTTATTGCGGAACAGGTTGGAGAGCGTCTATACCTTTTTTAATAGCTTATCAGAACGGCTGGACTAATATTAGTTTGTATGACGGCGGTTGGTATGTATGGCAAATGAATTCTAAATTACCGATACAATTAGGAAATCCGAAAGAAATTACAAACAAATAATTTTATAAAGCTTTTTTAATTGAGTAAATTATCGCTTTTATAAATTCTATTATATATACAATAAGAAAAATTAAACTTATATAATAGTAAGTTAATATTTTATCGATTGAAAAATATTTTAAAAATATAATAAAAATCAAACCTAAAAGTATTAATGAAATATTTATTATATAAAAATATTTTTTATGCGGATAAATTAATTTTTTATTTTTTCTAAAAATAACGATGTTGATTATTGCAAATATTAAGATTAAAAATATTATAAGGCATAATATATTTATTATATTTTCCATGTTATATATGTCGTTTAGTTTATTATTTTTATAAATGAAATGTCGCATAACTCCCATTTTCTTACGAGATAAAAAATTTAGAATATATGCAAATATTAAAAGAATTATTTGAAATATACTTAAGGCTATAAAAAATAATTTTTTCATAAAAATAAAACTAACACAAATTTAAGGAACGAATTATTTAATATAACCGTTCCCTAATACAAAAAACAAATTAAAATTTATGGACTATTTAGACAGAGCTTTAGAAAACTCTTCGTATCCAGCATTATTTAAATTATTTATATTGCTAAATCCCATCTCCGCCATTATTTTAGAAGCCTGCCCAGAACGATTGCCAGACTTACAGAAAAGTATATATTCTTTATCTTTGTCTAAAGCGGATATTTTTTCTTTAAAATCAGAAGCTTTAAAATCTATATTAATAGAATTTTCTATAGCTCCCGTTTGCGCTATTTCGTCTGGAGTTCTAACATCTATAACTATAATATCGGGATTTGCTTCCAATAAAATTATAACCTCTTCTACGGTTAGATTTTTAAAACTCTCTTCGTTTTGATTGCTTTCTTGCTTACTTTTACAACTTGTAAAAAATAAAATTGATAAAAATAAACATATAATAGTTTTAATATTTTTCATAATATTAACTCCTTTTTATAAAATCGATAATTATAATAGCATATAAAATAAATATTTCAATAAAAAAACTAAATATTATTTTTTAATTTAATTATTAAAATAATTTTATTTATTGAATAATTTTAAAAGAACTTCCAAATGTTATTCCAAAATCTAATTTTGAAAAATTATATTTATTATAAATATCGCCGTTTCCATACACTCCAACAACTCCGTATCCTTTATCGTTTCGAGGAAGTTGAGAGTTTAAAAAATCTGTGTCGTATTTCATTCCAAAATTATAATTTATATAAGCGCCCAATACTACTCCAACTTCTATATTTTTTTCTTTCATAGAAAAAACCTCATATTCTACGGTTAATTTTATATATGGCGCGAAAGGAACTCTAAAAAGTTTACGCAAATCTTCATAACTAAATTTTTCTTTTGAAGGCATTACCAAAGCGTATTTGCCGCCTTTACCGTCAAAAAATTTTATATCGGCATTAGAAGAGCCTTTTCCAGATATTGGGATTAAAACTCCCGCTCCCCATCCTATTTTAAATTTTTTATAATTATATTTTTCGGCTATTCCTAATAAAAGACAATTAAGTATTAGACTATCAGAATATATTTTATACGAGCGATTTAAATCGTCTTTTCTGCTTTCATATTTTGTGTCTATAGAATAAAAAGAATATCCTATTTCAAGAAGCGAACTTATGCTAAAATTATCATTTATTTTTGCGTTAAACCCCATTTGAGCGTTTAATTTTGCATCAAAACCTATTTTATCAGGCTTAATAGAATCAAAATATATGTGATATACGCTATACATGCCTGGCTGGTAAAATTCATGGTCTCCTTTTAATTTCACATCCGTTTGAGTAAAAGTTTTTGAAGCTCCCAAAAAACCGAATACATTAAATTCTAGCGAAATCGGAGGAATAGCTATACAAAATAAATTTGAAGTTAATATTAATGATATTAGAATTATTAAATATTTTTTCATGAAAACCTCTTTATAAAATATTAATTTTTATAGGACTTAAAAGCAAATCCGCCCGTTATTCCAAAATCTATACTTGAAAAACTATATTTATAATATATATCGTCTGCGGCTAAAGGATTTAAATAAGTTGTTCCGTTTTCTTTATAACTAACTTTTTTAGGCAAATATTTATTTAATTCGGAAACATTGTATTTCATTCCAAAATTATAACTTACATAAGCGCCTAAAATAAACCCAATTTCTACATTTTTAGATTTGAAAGGTAAGAATTCATATTCCATAGTCAATTTTATATATGGAGCTATAGGAGTTTTGAACATTCTTTTTATATCGTTATGATTGAATTCGTTTTTAGTCGGCATAACCAAAGGATAATTTTCTACATATTCCGTTCCGCTATAAAATATTTTCTCTGGATTTGAAGAAATTCCATACCCTGATATTGGGATAATTATGCCCCCCCCAAACCTATGCTAAAATTTTTGAAATAAACTTTTTCAATTATTCCTAAAATTATACTATGAAAAAGCATTTTATCCGTATTCCTATAATCATATAAACGAGGAAAAGGTTTACCGTCATATTTCGTATTTATAGTTAATGGATAATATCCAAATTCAAGGAATTCTCCCAATGTTATTTTATCTTTTATTTCAACTCTAAAACCTAATTGAGAGTATATTGAAGCGTTAAATTTTATATCGCCTTTTATAGTGTCAAAAAATACGGAATAACCTTGCATATAATAACTATCCAAAGGTTTAACATCCGTTTGAGTAAATGTTTTCAAACCTCCTATATTTGCAATAAGGTTAAATTGCGGAGTTATCGATATGCAAAATAAATTTGAAGTTAATGTTAAAAATATTAGAATTATTAAATATTTCTTCATTTTAGTTAAACCTCATTTTTATTTTTTAGATAATTATATATAATTTTTTTATATTGTCAATACATTTTATGATAAAAAAACAATAATATGTTATAATAATATATAATTTCAATTAATATATATGATTATAAAAAATAAGTCAAGTAAAATTTTATATAAATTTTTTATAGATTTAATAATTTATAAACTTTATTTTTAGAATTAACTTTATTAAATATTGATTGTTTAGATTAAAGTTTTGCAATGACAATATTATTATAAAATAAAAAAAGAATAAAAATTTAAATACAATGAAAATAATTTTAAATATTACAAATTAATTGACGCTATATTTATTTGCTAAATTATTAATATTTTTATATATACTTTTTATATATTCTAATATAAAATAATAATTGTTTTATTAATAAATAATTTTAAATAGGATAAATTAATGGAATTACTCGCTCCTGCGGGAAATAAAGAAAAATTAGAAGTCGCTTATCATTATGGAGCTGATGCCGTTTATATAGGCGGAGCTTTATTCAATTTGAGACATCAAAGTAAGAATACGACTCTTGAAGAGCTTTCGGATTGCGTAAAACTTTCAAGAAGTTTAAATAAAAAAATATATTTAACTTTAAACGCTTTTTTGCATGAATACGATAAAGGAAAATTGAAAGATTATTTAAAGGCAATATCGAATATAGGAATAGACGCTTTTATAGTTTCCGATTTGGGAATATTAGAACTTATTAAAGAGATTATTCCAAGCGCAAATATACATATAAGCACGCAGGCTTCGGTTACAAATAGTTATTCCTGCAGAGCTTATGAGAGTTTAGGAGCTTCAAGAATAATACTTGCAAGAGAATTATCTTTAGACGAAATAAAAGAGATAAGAGATAATACGGATTTAGAGCTTGAAACTTTTGTTCATGGAGCGGTTTGCATGGCTTATTCGGGAAGATGCTTATTATCAAATTATATGAACGGAAGAGACGCTAACGGCGGAGATTGTTCTCAAGTTTGCAGATGGAATTTTAAAACTTATATCGAAGAAAAAACTAGACCTGGCGAATTTATGGAATTGGAAGAAGGCGAAAATCATAGCGCAATATTAAGTTCAAAAGATTTGCAAATGGCTGAATATTTAAATCTACTTTCAAAAGCGGGAATCGATTCTATAAAAATTGAAGGCAGAATGAAAAGCGTTTATTATGTTGCAAATGTAGTTAGAGTTTATAGAGTTTTATTAGATTTGCTTAATAGAGTAGGTTATGAAGAATATCCCGAAGCGATAAAAAAAGAGCCTATAGCAAGTTATATAAAAGAACTTTCTACTATAAGCAGAAGAGAAAGCGATACGGGATTTTATTTTAGCAGAGAAGATATAAAACCCGCTTTAAAAGGATACTTAAAAGGCAGAAGATTAATGGGTATGATTGTAGGACAAGAAAAAGAATATTCTAAAATAAATGTTTATAATACTATAAATAAAGGAGATAATCTTATTTATATTGGTAGAGATTTTTTGAATTATAAAGACGATAGATTTTCTTTATATATAAAAAACGAGGAAGGAGATTTTTTTGAAGTCGATATTATAAAAAATATTGATAATGCATATATAAAATCGAGCGTCCATAATTTTAGCAAATACGATATTATAACGGCTGAAGAAGAATAAAGGAAAAATAATAAATGGTATTGGGAGTTGATTTCGGAAAAAAGCGAACGGGAACGGCTTATATGGATATGGAAATAAAAATTCCTTTTCCATGCAAACTTATCGAAGAGAGCAACGCTAGAAAAGTAAAAATGGCTTTAATAAATATAATTGAAGAGAAAAAAATTGACACTGTTATTTTTGGGCTTCCTTTATCGGATGATGGTAAAGAAAACGAATGGTGTTTTGAAATAAGAAGGTTTGCCGATTTTTTGCTTAAAAGCGTTAAAGTTGAAATTGTATTTATAGACGAATACGGAACTTCAAAAGACGCCGAATATATTTTAAGAGGAAAGAAAAAAAGCGTTAAGAAAAAAAGCAACGATTTAATAGCGGCTACATTGATACTTGAAAATTATTTGAATTATTTAAATATAAAATGATAAAATGACTAAAAATATTATAATAGAAAATGTAAATATTCCATCAAGATTTTTTTTAGCTCCAATGGCTGGATATACGGATTATGTTTTTAGAAGATTATGCAGAAGATTTGGAGCGGGACTTCTTACTACCGAACTTGTAAGCGCCGCCGCATTGGCAAGAAAAGTAAAAAAAACTTATAAATATATGGAACATAAAGAGGATGAGCATCCAATTTCTTTGCAAATATTTGGAAACAACGAAGACGATTTTAAAAAAGCGATTGAATTAACCGATTTTAAATATTTTTCTTTTATTGATATTAATATGGGTTGTCCTACAAAAAAAGTGATAAAAAATAATTGCGGAGCGGGATTATTGACTGATATTAATAAAATGATTTCTATTTTGAAGGCGGTAAAAAATGTTTCGCCTTTGCCTGTGAGCGTAAAAATAAGATTAGGATTTAAAAGAGGAGAAGGAGGAGAGATTGAAAGAGCTTTAGCGCTTAAAGAAAATGGCGCATGCTTTTTAACTTTGCATGGAAGATATGCAAGCGATTTATATAGAGGATATGCCGATTGGGAAAAAATAGCGCAAGTAAAAAAAGCTTTAGGAGAAGATTATATATTGATTGGAAATGGAGATATAAAAACAAAAGAAGATGCCAAAAAAGTTTTTGAAAATTATAAAGTTGATGGAATAATGATTGGAAGAGCGGCTATTGGCAATCCTTGGATATTTAGCGAATTAAATAAAATATTTGATAAAGAAGAAAATATTGATAAAAATCTTAAAAGCGTTATTAAAGAACATATAAACGGATGCTGCGAATTTTACGGAGAGATTAGCGGAGTCCATTTTATGCGTAAATTTATAATGAAATATCTTAACGGTTTTAAGATGGAAAATAAAATAAAACTTATGAAATGCGAAAGCAAAGACAAATTATTTGAATTATTAGACGAATTGATTATTTAATTTTTTATTTATTATAAGATAATTTAAAATATTATAAAATAAAAAAACCTATCTATTAAAGATAGGCTTTTTTATCTTTATTGTGAGAAAAATTTATTCTTGCGAATTTTCAGAAGGAGGATTTATATTCCTAATAGCGTCAATAGCAGCTTGTCTAACGGCTAAAAAATATCTGTCATCTTGAGCCAAATAAACCAAATCCGACAAAGATGAAGCGTCTCCTATTTTTCCTAACGCTACGGCGGCTTCGTAAACTATTCCTTGAGTTCTTCCAAGTCTTAATTGAAATAATAAAGAAGGAACGGCTTTAGCGTCTCCTATCTCGCCAAGCGCTTGAATTGCGGCTATTATATTGAAAGTTTCTCTTTCGCTATATAACATGCTTGATATTGCCTTAACGGACGATTCTGATAAAGCGGTTTTTGCGGCTTTTAAAGCTTGATAACGAACTTCAGAATCGGAATTACCGCCATAAGAAGTAGTTAAACCATAGTCTACATATCTGTTAATAGCTTGAATTAATAAATCGCTACTCGCTCCGCTTTCGCTTAAAGCTTGAAAACATAACGCTTTAACTTCGGGACTTCCCATTTCAATGGCGCTTAATAGTAAACTTTCATCCTGACTTGCCAAAGCGTCTACAAAATCTTTTAATAAAGCTTCTCTTGGCTTATTTGCAGAATCTTCGCTTTCTTCTTGAGCGAAAATCGATACGGTAGAAAATACTAATATAAAGATTAAAGTAAATATTTTTTTGAGCATTGCTAACCCCTTAATGTATTAAATTATTTATCAATTATATATTATTATTTAATAATTTGCAATAGATTATTTATAAAAATCTTATTAAAATAATAGGCTTATTTCCGCTCCAATTTTGCTTTCATATCCGAAATAACTTGAAGCTCCTCTCGGTTTTCCATATCCAAATTTTAAAGCTATAGCAAATCTATAAAATTCTATTCCCGCTGCAAGATTTATAGCCGCATGCAAATTTTCTCTTATTCTTATTAAACCTAAATTGTCTTTTTTATCTAAAATTACCGCTAAATTTATTCCCGTTATAAAATTAATTTCTTTGTATAAAGGCAATCTATAATCAAATCCCGTATGAAGTCTGAATATTTGCGGACTATTTCCAACCGTATTATAAGAAAATTCCCATCCTCCGTATATTGTGAAATTATTTATATAATAATAAACCGAAATTGCCGCAAACTCATAACTGCTTCCGCTTCTTATATGAACATCTCCTTTAAAACCGTCAACCAAATGTGTTGATTGATGATACATTGGAATAAATCTTATTTTCAAATTAATTCCCGTAAGATTTTGAAGCCATAAATCTAAAAATAAATCGAATTGTCCTGAAAAATCATAAACATCGAATAATCCGTTTTTTCTTCCAAGTATCGATATTTCCATTCCCGCGCCCATTCCTACTGAAAAATATTTATTTCTATAAAACATTATCTCGCTTGCCACTTTTCCTTCGACATATAAAGAAACCGATTTAAAATCCCAATTAGCTTCGGGAGATATTTTAGTTAAATTCTTTTCCACATTAAAATTTTTTGCAAATAATAATCTTCCTATAAAAGCCCTCGGGTCCTGCCAACCCATATAATATTTATCCGTTTCGTAAACTCTAAAAGGATTTTTAAACTCGTAATCTAAATTGGTTTGAGAATAAAGATTTAAACCAAATATCATAAATAGAAATATAATTTTTTTCATAATGAAACCTTTAATTAAGCAATTTATTTTTTAAATACAAATATTTTGAAGTATAATAAACTCTGTTTTGAGATTCTCTATTTCCAAAACCGAAAGCTCTTCTGCTAATCGCAAGTATCGGAGGCGCTTGTATTCTTTTTGATATTGCCATTCCCATATATTGCCTCCACCATTTTTCCAAATCTTCTATAAATTCCAAATCGTTTTTAAAATATTTTTTTATTATTCCTTTTTCGCATCCTATTTTTTCTTCCAGAGTTTCGTCAATATACATTTGCAAAATATCTTCGGGCAATATTCTATTCCAAGATTCCATCAAAGTTTTAAATAAATAATCATGATAATCGTATTTAATAGGGTCGCCTTTTCCTTCGTCAACCGCTTGAGCGTTTGATAATTCCGCAGATGGAACAATATTTATGCTGCCTTCGGGAATTATTTCTTTTTTGAAAATATTTTTATTTATATATTTTGAAAGTCTGTATATTTGGTATTTCCACAAATCCGCTAAAGCCGCGAAAAATCCCGCTCCGTCTCCGTATAAAGTGGAATAGCCAACCATAGTCTCCGCTTTATTTGCATTGCAAGTAAATACTCCGCCGAAAGAAGCGGCTAATCCCGATAATATTCTTGATGACCTGTCTCTTGCCTGAATATTTTCGGCTATAAAAGAAGATACTTTTAAAAAACTCTCTTCTCCGTCTTTTATAATCTTGCATGTTTCAATTTGTTTTATTGTAAAATCAACCGATTCTTGAATGGGAACTACCATATAAGCGCAACCCAAATTTTCGGCTAAAGTTTTCGCCAAATTTTTTGTAGTGTTAGAATTAAATCTACTCGGCATATTTACAAGCAAAACATTATCTTTGCCGATTGCATTAACATAAACAGCAGAAGATAAAGCGGAATCTATTCCTCCAGAAACTCCTATAACTACTTTATTAATTCCAATCGACTTCATAAATTTTCTTATTCCGTAAATAATCGTATCGTAAATTAATTTGTATTCGTTTTCTTCGTTTATCTTTATAGCTTTTGGAAATTCTTTTTTTGTTAAATTCATTTCTATATAATATAATCTCTCTTCGTATCGGGCAGAGTTTAAAATTATATTTCCGTTATCGTCATATACCGAACTTCCGCCGTCAAAAGTATAAATCGTTTTTCCGTTATTTTGAATGCCGACATTATTAACATATATCAAAGGCTTATTATATTTTTTCGCGATATCAGAATACATTTTATGTCTCTTATCGTCTTTTATTAAAGTATAAGGCGAACTCGAAATATTGATAAAAACATCAACATTTCCGCTTTCGTTTAGGATATCCATAGGAGATAAATTATAATTAGAACTCCAAGCGTCCTCGCAAATAGTCAAACCTAAATTAATTTTCTCTCCGTTAATTTCTATTTCAATGGGCTTAAAATATTCTTTTAAATCAAAATTATCTTCTAAAGCGTTTTCAAAAATCAAATCTTTTAAGCTAAAAAAATGTCTTGTATCTTCAAATTCTTTGTAATTTGGAAGTAATGTTTTTATAATAAAAGGATATGGAATTTTTGAATATGGATTTTTTATAAGTTTTCCGTCTTTCGCTAAAAATAAAGCGTTATATTTTCTAACTCTGCCGTCAAAATTATTTTTATTTCTATCTACCGCTACATTTCCAAATATAACAAAAATATCTTTAGAGGCTTTTATTATCTCATCTCCCAATTCTTCGCATTCTCTTATAAAAGATTCGCTCTCCCACATATCGCCGATTAAATATCCCGATATTGCAAGCTCGGGAAATATTATCATATCGGCTTTATTATTTTTCGCCTCTTCGATATAATTTATAATTCTCGCCGCATTATTCGTTGGCATTGAAGGAATTATTTCAAATTGAGATAGCGCTATTTTCATTTAAATAATCTGATAAATAATTTTAAATTAATATCTTCTTCTGTTATTGTTATGATTATTATTTCGGTTTTTTCTTTCTCTTCTGTTATTGCCTTCTTCTTCCGCATAATCGTCTGGTTTTTCAAGTAAAGCCTTTCTACTCAAAGAATATTTTCCGCCTCTATTGTCTATAATCTTAACTTTAACCGTATCGCCTATTTTAAGAATCTCTTCAACATTCATAACTCTTTTATAAGCTAATTCCGATATATGACAAAGTCCTTCAACTCCTGGCAATATTTCAACAAAAGCTCCAAACTCTTTAATATCTTTAACGACTCCGTCATATACTTCTCCGACTTCAGGGTCTTTAACATAAGAATTTATAAGCTCTATAGTTTTTTCTAAAGTAGGACCGTCTGGAGCGAATATATTTACTATTCCGCTGTCTTGTATTTCTACATCGCTTCCCGTTTCGTCTATTATAGCTTTAATATTTTTTCCTCCAGGACCGATTAATACTCTAATTTTTTCGGGATTAACTTCCATCATTTTAAATTTAGGAGCAAAATCCGATATTTCCGCTGGATTTGATATTGTAGCGTCAATTTTATCCAAAATAAAGAATCTCGCTTTTTTAGCCTGTTCCAAAGCTTCTTTTAATATTTGGGCGGATATTCCCGTGAGTTTTATATCTAATTGAAAAGCCGTTATTCCTTTTCTAGTTCCCGCAACTTTAAAATCCATATCTCCCAAATGGTCTTCAACTCCTTGAATATCGGTTAATATTTTATAGCCGTCTTTATAAGTGGCAAGTCCCATAGCGATTCCAGCAACGCTTGAATTGAGAGGAACTCCCGCCGATAATAAAGACATTGTCGATGCGCAAATTGTAGCCATAGAAGAAGAACCGTTACTTTCTAATATTTCAGCTACAACTCTTATAGTATATGGGAATTTATCTTTTGAAGGCAAAACGGCATTAAATGAGCGTTCGGCTAAATTTCCATGCCCGATTTCTCTTCTGCCTGGCGCTCCGTATCTTCCAACTTCGCCAACTGAAAAAGGCGGAAAATTATAATGAAGCATAAAAGTTTTATTATCTTTTCCGTAAATATCGTCCATTAATTGAGCGTCTTTCTCGCTTCCCAAAGTTATTATTGATAAACATTGAGTTTGTCCTCTTGTAAATAAGCCCGAACCATGAACTCTCGGAATTAAATTTATCATAGTATCGATTTTTCTAATTTCGTCTAAAGCTCTTCCGTCAGGGCGCATACCTTTTTCAACTATCGCTTCTCTGACAATTTCTTCTTCTATAGAATGACAAATTCCTTTAACTTGAGCTATTAATTTTTCATCTTCCGTTTTTGTTTTAATATATTCTTCTATCTCGTTAAAAGCGTTATCCATGCTTTCGTTTCTTTTTTCTTTATCTGGATTATAATTAGCGGCGTTTATTTTTTCTCTTCCGTATTCATTAACCATATTTAATAAATCTTTATCGAATTCAAATAATTCCTGCTCAATCTTTTGAGTTCCGCAAAGATTAGCCATTTCGTTTTGAATATCAATATATTTTTGCATTTCTTTATGAGCAAGTTCTATAGCGCCTATAAAAACTTCTTCTGAAACTTCTTTAGCTTCTCCTTCAATCATCAATATTGCGTCTTTGCTTCCTGCAACTATAATATCCAAATCGCTTTTTAAAAGTTCGCTATTTTTTGGATTTACAATATATTCTCCGTTAATATATCCTATTCTAACCGCCGCAACTGGTCCGCCGAAAGGAATCCATGAAATCGTAAGCGCAGCGCTTGAAGCTATTAAAGCCAAAGCGTCCGTTGGCATATCGGAATCTACCGAAAGAACGGTTGGAATTACTTGAACTTCATTTCTAAAACCTTCTGGAAATAAAGGTCTTAAAGGTCTGTCTATTATTCTAGATATTAATATTTCTTTATCTCTAGGTTTGCCTTCTCTTTTCAAAAATCCGCCTGGAATTTTTCCGCCCGCGTAATATTTTTCATTATAATTTACCGTTAGAGGAAAAAAATCCGATTCTAAATTTGGCTCTTTAGCTGCTACAACCGTAGCCAATATAGTAGTGTTTCCGAGTCTTAAAGTTACCGCGCCATGAGCTTGTTTTGCCAAAAGCCCAGTTTCTAATACCAATTCCTCTCCGCAAAATGAACTTTTTACTGTTACCATTATAATCTACTCCTTTTGATATAAATTAAAACAAAACGGTTTAATAAAATTTAAATTCATGAAAATAAATTATTTTCTTAATTTTAATTTTTGTATAAGATTTTTATAAGCTTCTATGTCGACTTTTCTTAAATAGTTAAGAAGTTTTCTTCTTTTAGCAACCATTTTTAGAAGTCCCATCCTAGAATGATTATCTTTGGTATGAGTCTGAAAATGACCTTTTAAGTAGCTTATTCTATTCGTCAAAAGCGCTATTTGAACTCCTGCCGAACCCGTATCCTTTTCGTTTTTTCCAAATTCTTTAATTATTTTTAGTTTTTCGTCCGCTGTAATAGACATTTTTTCTCCTTTTTAAAAAATTCTCTAACTTTGTATTCGTCTTTTTTAAGCAATAATTTTACTTCTTCTATAGAATTAACTTTTATATTATCTCTTATATATTTAAGAGGAATAATAGTTAATTTCTTGCCATATATCATTCTTGAAAAGTCTAATATATGGCTTTCAACTCTAAGTTCTTTATTAATATTGCTAATGCCAATAAAGGTGAGCGCTTTATAATATTTGCTTCCATTTCCTATTCTAACTATAGAACTATAAACGCCCATTTTAGGAATAAAAATATTATTTGGAATTTCCAAATTTGCGGTTGGATAGCCAATCTTTCTGCCAAGCGCGTTTCCATGAACTATTTCTCCGCTTATAGTATATTCTCTTCCAAGCATTTTATTAGCGTCTTTTATCTTACCGTTTGAAAGGCAATCTCTTATGGATGAACTTGATATTCTATTTCCGTTATTGTTAAGAAATTTAATCACGCTTACTCCAATGCCGCATTCTTTTGAATATTTATACAAAAATTCTATGTCGCCTTCTCTGTCTCTGCCAAATGCAAAATCAAAACCTACGGCTATATGCTTCATACGATAATACTCTATCAATTTATTAAAGAACTCTTTAGCTTCCATTGTATAAAATTCTGGCAAAAAGTCAATAACTATTATATAGTTTATTCCCAATTCTTTTATAAAATTTGTATTTTCTTCTATATTGTAAATTGATAAATTTCTTTTTTTTATAAGAATCGCTATCGAAACGAGATTATTTTTTTTAGCAAAATTAACCGTATATTTTAAAAGTTTTTGATGTCCTTTATGAACGGCGTCAAATTTGCCTATCGTGACAACGCTTTCTTTTTTCAAATCTATATTACAAAATTCATTAACAATTTGGCTCATTTTATTTTTTTAACTCTATTAACCTACTGACTTTTAAACCTTTTTATAATAAACGAAATCATAATTACAAATATCGCTATAAAATATATAAAAGCCGTTATATTCCAAAAATTTAAATTATGCATTAATACATTTGCAATCGTAAAAATAATTTGCATTATTCCGTATATTAAAAATCCCGTAAGCATATTATGGTAAATATATTTTTTTGAATTAAACGATAAACCTAACATATAAAGAGCAAGAAATATAAGAAAAAATTGACTAAATAAAATTAATACTACATGAATTTGACGACTCTCAACCGTAAGATATCTTAAAGATAAATTTAAAAATGGGACTAAACTAAAACCAAAAACCACATCTTTTGAAATGCTCGACAAATAATAAAACATTGACTTTCTTTCGATTTCAACCGAATTTCTTATTTCTAAATTTATTCCGTTAATCTCTTTTACATTGAACATAGATATAGTTTTATTTGAAACATATATATAATCTGCAAAATATATTTTATTATTTAAAAAAGCGTCTATAAGAATTCCGTCTTTATATCCGTTATTAAATAATTTATTGTTAGCCTTCACTATATACTTGTCTACTTTAGTAAAAGTTTTTTCGTTTATATCTAAAAAAGTATTTTCATTTTCTAAAAATTCAATGTTATGATTTCCGATTAAAACATAAAGAGGATAAGATATTACGATTAAAGACAATAATACAATCGTTATAATAGTAGCCGCATAGCCTCTGAATTTATTTAAAGTTCCGATAAATATTATAGATATTACGGATGCGACTACAAATATATAAAATGTATAATTAATAACAAATCTTTTTATTATGTTCATATCAAACTCTTTTAATAAATTATTTATATCTATTACTCTAAAAAAATAGATAAAAAATAATATCGCAAAAGATATAATAAAAAATTTAAGTAGGTATAATAAATTTCTAAATAGCTTCATAGATATATATTATATTATAAAAATAAAAATTCAAGCGTATTTTTTTAATTTTTAATATAAATGTTAACGATTTTTTATAATAAAAAAGAATAGAAAATTTTGATTTACTAAAAAAAATAAAATAAAATTAATGCTTATGAGAATGCTTTATATTTTCCCTATAAACAGGTTGAAAAATCTCTCTCAAAAGTTTTCGATTTAAATTTTTTCCTATAAAAACAATTTCAAGTTCGTCCGTTTCTTTAGCTCCCGTAATCGCGTATCTTTCTCCCGCTACATCAAATCTTAAAAATGATTTCCCGCATTTAATAAACCCTTTAGCTCTTGCAATATCTCCGAATCTCCCTCTTATAATATCTTCTAAAAGAATTAGAAATTGATTTTCGTTTTCAAGTTCGCAACCTTTCATACTTATAGAATCGGGCATTTCTTCGTTTTCTTCGGATTTTACTTTTACAGAATATTTTTCGTCTAAAAAAGATTTTAATATATTTTCCCACCAATCTTTATTTTTCTTGCTATAATGTTCTTTTAATATTTCCACGCTATTAAGCGAAACATTATTTTTTATTAAAAGATTTTCTATTTTTTTTATTAATTCCTCGTTTTCTTCTTTATCTTTCGACTCCATTTTAGAAATTATTATTTTTGAAGCATTAACTAATTGGTCGATATAAATATTATCATAGGAAGAAATAAAAGAATCAAAACTATTTCCGTCTATTACTGTTATTGGTTTAAGAAGAATAATTCTTTCGTATTCTATTTGCCTTATATTGTTTATTATATTTCCTAATTTTGCCACTCCCGTAGGTTCGACTATTAAAAATTCTGGGTCTAATGAATTGGCTATAGTTAGAATAGAAGTTGCAAAATCTTGTTTCATAGAACAGCAAACGCAACCTTCGGTAAGTTCCCAAATATTCATTCCTTCGTCTTTAAGCATATTTGAATCTATATCTACATCGCCGTATTCGTTTTCCATTATAACAAAATCTCTTTTTGTTTTATTTGCCATTTCTTTAATTAAAGTGGTTTTTCCCGCTCCCAAAAATCCCGAAACTATAAGTATTTTCATTAATTTATCCTATTTTTAACGAAGCCTCTTAAATACTAACTCCGTATTGTCTAAAGTTTTTATTTTAATTCCATCGCTTGTAAACTCTATAGAATAAGACTTTGTTATATGTTCTATATATTCTTTTTCTATTTCCGCAGATTCCGATTCTTCGCTCATTTTTGTAGTCGATATATTTTTAAATAAAATATTATTTCCTCTTCTTACTTCATATTCTCCAAAATAAGTATTGAATCCGCTATAGCCGTAAAATTCTTTATCGTAAAATGAAATAGTTATTCCCGTATCGACAAACATATTAATTAACTGATATGTTTTGCCGCTTAAAGTGCTTATTGACATATTTAAATTTTCTTTATAACTTGCACAGGAGTTTATAAAAATAATAATACATAATAAAAAAATTTTTCTTATCATATAAATTAAAATTCCTCAAATATTAAACTCTCGTTAGATAGTAAAGTATAAATAATTAATCTCTTTCCTTTAAGTTTATAAGAAGTCGCATCTCGCAACATATTTAAATATTTGCTTTCGGCGTCTCTATATTCTTTGCTTGCAGTTTTTTTTGTAGTCGAAATACTTTTAACGCTAAATATATCTCCGTCCGTTAAATAAGCGGAAGAATAATTATTTATAGCGGAAAATCCAAAAATATTCTCTTCGTCAAATTCTATAGTTATATTCATTTCGGGATATATGCTCACAAGTTTAAATTTTTTTCCTATAAGTTCGTTTGCTGGTTCTGTAATTTCAACTTGATTATTTTCTGTCTCTTTAATATCCGCGGTAGTAGAGCAGGAATAAATTATTAATAAAATTATTATAAATATATATTTCATAGTTAATATAAATCCTCTTTTTTATATTTTTCGGTATAAAAATTCTTTTTATTAGAAACTCATTAAAAATATATAAAAATACTATATCCAAAAAATTGAATATAGCATTTTAAAAAATCATTATTCTAAATAAGCATAATGAAATTGTAATTCTTGCATAGGAGTTACAACATAATCTTTTAATCTCTTGCTAACCAATAAAGGATATGAAGGATTATATATTGGAATAAGAATATTATCTTCCGCTATCAAAACTCTCTCCGCATTATGCATAGCTTCCATTCTAACGCTTTGCTCTGAAGAATTTCTTGCAATTTCCAAATATCTGTCGTATATGCCGTTACTATAAGCCGCATAATTTTGAGGACGATAGCTTAAATAATTCTCTAAAAAAGTCATAGGGTCGCTATAATCTCCTATCCATAAAGTTCTTATAAGCTGATAATCTTTATCCTTTCTCATTTGCTGATAAGCCGCCCATTCCATAGAAGCAATTTGCAAATCGACTCCCAAATTCTCTTTCCACATTTGCTGAATGGCTTCCGCTACTTGAATATAAATCAAATCGGAAGTGGTTTTATATTCCAAAACGGGAAAACCTTCTCCGTTAGTATAGCCTGCATCCTCCATAAGTTGTTTAGCCATAGCCACATTATTTGAATAACCTTCTTTAGAAATATCCAAATACTCGCCGCCGTTTTCCCTAAAATCACCTTCGACATCGTAAGCGCCAACTGGAACCCAAGCGCTTGTAGGAGATTTCGCCGTTAAAGCTACTTTTTCAACTATATAATTTCTATCAATCGCCAAAGATAAAGCTTTTCTTACTCTTATATCTTTAAGAATTTTATCGTTATTATTTATTCCAAAAGCTAAAGTAGAATAATAAGGCGATATATTTAATATTTCTTGTTTTTTCAAATTTTCTATATCTTGCGACAATACATGAACGGAAAAATCTAAAGAACCATCTTTAATTCCAGCTAAAGCTAAAGTTGGGTCTTGCATCATAACGAAAGTAATTTTTTCGGGAATTATTTCGTCCTTATTCCAATAATTTGTATTTTTTATCATAACTATTTTTGAATCGGGACTTTTTTCAATCATTACAAAAGCGCCGTTTCCTATATAGGTTTCAGGTTTCAAAGTCCATTTCTCGCCATACTTTTCTATAATATCTTTTCTAACGGGGGCGAATATAGGATAAGTCAATATATCTAAAAAATATCCCGTAGGAGTTTCTAATTCTATTTCTAAAGTATAATCGTCTATAGCTCGAACGCCCAATTTTTCTTTAGGCAAATCGCCCGACAATATTGAAGCTGCATTTTTTACATATTCTATAAAAGAAGTATATTCGGCTGCGCTTAAAGGGTCAACCGCTCTTCTTAAAGCGTAAACAAAATCGTTTGCTGTTACGAATTTTCCATCGCTCCATTTTGCATTTGTCTTTAAATTAAAAGTATATTTTAGTCCGTCTGCGGATATTGTTAAATTTTCGGCTACTCCGTTTTTTAATCCTCCGTCCTTTCCTTTAATAATTAAAGTTTCAAAAGCATGTCTCGGATATACGAAATCGTTTCCCGATAAAGTCGGGTCTATAGTTTTTGGTTCTTCTCCCGCATTTATAAATAATTCCTTTGAAGAACGATTTTTTGCCTTATTATTTGAACAAGAAATAATCGCCATAATGCATATTAACGCTATAAAATATTTTCTAATCATAAAATCTCCATTTGATGTAAATTATTAGATTATAATACTATATAAATAAATATAATTCAATAAAGATATTATGATAACTTTATAAATATTTATAAAATAAGTAAATTTCTAATAGCTTTTTATTTTTTATCGATAATATAAAAGGTATCTAATTAATCGGAGTTCAAAAAGTGCCAAGATACGAACCTTATAAATCTAGATATAAAGGCAATTATACAAGACAAATAAAAAACGAAAGCAAGGAAATAAATTTAAAAAAACCTTTAATAATATCGGTAGCTTTTATAATATTTGCATCGGTTATATTTTCTATTATAAAAAATTATTCTCCCGTAGTAGATATTGCAATAAAAGATTTTTTTAGCATTAATCATAGAGAAGCTTTGGCTTTGGAAAGCGATGGAATTGAAGAAGATTCCGATAAATTGAGTTTTTTAAGCAATATTCCTTTATTTAGTTTTTTTATTAAATCCGATACAAATCAAACTTTATCCGTTATGGCTTATGAAACAAATTCAAAATTGGAAACTACTTTAAGCGAAAATGAAAGCGATAATAATTTTACTAATTCTAATTTAATAAGTAGAGAATCTTTGCTTCCTTTTTTTAATGAAAATTTTAATACAAATTATAATTCGAGCATATATAGAGAAAATCAAAATAATAATATTAATAATGCCAAAGAAAATAAACCTTATAATTATATTGAGCAGATGATAATAGATAGCAGAAAAAACGATAATTCTATTAGCGAAATAAATAATAAATCTGCAAATAATAATTCAACAAAAAATAATTCTAATAATATTTTTTATAATTCTTCAACTTCTCCAAATTCAAGTATTTTTGAAGAAATATTAAAACCAAAAGAAAATTCTGAAAAAGTCGTAAAAACTATGAAGCCCGCATCGACAAGTTTTAGTTCGCAAATTCCAAATTATATGCAAAATAATAAAAGGGAAAATGCAAATAATAATTTATATAATAAGGCAAGCAATAATTATAATAATTATTTTAAAGATATTGAATATAAAAGTGAGACTAAAAAAAATAATAACGATAGAGAAAGAATAATTAACGCTGCGACAAATAGAAACGATATAAAAGATAAAAAAGATAATAATGCCGTTAAATCAGTAAGCAGAAAAAATATAATAGAAGAGACAATTTTTAATAATCAAAATTTTCAAAAAACTTCGGATTATGACAGAGTAATTAACGATATGGTTAATCCAAATTTAAATAATAATATTGTTAGAGATAATAATAAAAATAATAATAATTTAAACGATACGAAAAATAATATAAATAATATAAATAGAGAAGAGCCTGTAAAAAGAAATGATAAAATAGATAAAAAAGAGATAATGAAAAAAGCTAATAACGATGTGGCAAAATATAAAAGACAAAAAGCGAATAATAAAATAAACAGAGATTTTAATAATATAAAAACGAAATCGAAAGACGAAGGAATTTATTTAGTAGAATATAACGAAAACTCGGGAGCTATAACTTTAATATTTAGAAATAGAAATTTTAAAAATGAAGCGTCTATTGAAAATGCGATAAAAACTCTTCTTAACGGAGCGACTGACGATGAAAATAATAAAAATATAATAAGCTGCATTCCGAAAAATACTCAATTACTCGACATATTTGTTGAAGACGACACGGTTTATTTGAACTTTAACGAAGATTTTGAATTTAATCCTTTAGGAAACGAAGGAACTATGATTCAAATATATCAATTAGTTTATACGGCGACTCAATTTGAAGGAATAGACAAAGTTATATTTTTAATAGACGGCAATTTAAACGAGACAATCGGAGCGGAAGGTTCTATAGAAAATACAGCTTTTACAAGATTTTAATTTTTAAAAGTCATTACAAAATTTGAAAAATCCTAATTATTACAATTAAAATAGAATTTGATTTTAAAATTTATATTATAGTTTCAATTTTTGATATTTTTAGTATAAATTTTATCTTAATTTTATAGTTAAATAATTATTATAAATTTGATATTATTTCCTAATAGCGATATAATACAATAAAAATTATGATTTAAGAGTTAATGAAAATGAAAGAATATATTTTAAAAAATAGCATAAGCGATGTAGCTGGTTTAGTAAAAGATATATCTTCTGAAATATCGGATTATTTAGACGAAGCAAATTTAAACTTATTCGCAGCGGCTTTATACGAAGTGGCAATAAACGCTATTGAACATGGAAATTTAGGAATATCTTACGAAGCAAAAAAAGAATGGATTGAAAAAAATATATATCATGAAAAACTATCCGAACTTTTAAAAACCGAAAAGGCAAAAAATACTTTTGTGGAAATAAAATTAAATATTGAAAACGATTGTATAACTTTAATCGTTGAAGATAAAGGACAAGGTTTTAAACCCAATATGGAAATGGAAAAAATAAAAAAAGAAAGTTGTATAAGAAATAGCGGAAGAGGTATGATGATGATGAAAAGCTATTTTGACGAGATAAAATATAATAAAACGGGAAACGCTATAACTTTAATAAAAAACATAAAATAGATTAATGAGCAGAAAAAATATAAAGAAAGTAAAAGATACAAAATTTTTCCATAAATCTCCGCCTATAGAATTAAACACGGGATTTGTAAGTTTAGAGAGATTTATCGCCATAAACGAATACGATGATGAAACTTTTTCAAAAGAATATAATTGCGATATTATAAACAGAAAAGGCAGAGACGCGGTTATAATAGTTCCTTATTCTTATATAGAAAATCAATTAAATGTTTTAATGATAACTAACTTTCGTCCCGTAGTTTATTATAGAGAAAAAGTAATGACGAATAAGAAGCCCGAAGATATAGACGAAAATATAATTAACTTTTTAGAATTTCCCGCGGGAATGCTTGAAGAAGACGAAATGAACGCTAAAGACGAACAGTTGGGAATAAAAAAATGCGCTCAAAGAGAATTGGAAGAAGAAACGGGTTATAGCGTTCCTTTAAAAAATATTAATGTGCTTGGACATAATTATTATAGTTCTTCGGGAATAATAACGGAAAGAATAAATATTGCCACTTGCGATATAACGGGAATAGAGCCTAAAAAAAAGCCAAAAACTGACGGTTCGGTTATGGAAGAGAATATAGAACATTTTTTTGTGCAGTTTAACGAGGCTATGAAATGGTGCAAAGAAGGAATAATAAAAAATGCGGGAACAGAGATTGGACTTAATAGATTATATTTTTCTATTCAATACGAACATCAAAGAAAGCATAATTTAATTTTGCAAAGAAGATTAAAATCTCTTTTGCATGAAATTAATTCGTTAAAGAAAAACGCCGATTATTATAATAAACTTATAAGAGAGTTTAAGGCTACGGTTACGCATGAACTTCGTCATCCTTTTACCGAGATAATGGGATTTATTAATTTGCTTAAAAAGAAAAATTTAAACGAAGATAAAAAAGAAGAAGCTATTAATGTAATTTCAAGAAGCTTAAAAAAACTTTATGAAACAAATAATAATTTAATACAAATTACGATTAAAGACGATGAAGATTCTAAATATTTGTCGGAATTTAATATTGAAGAAGAATTAAATATTATGATTGAAGGATATAAATCCGTTTATCCTAAAGATATCGAGACAAAAATCGAAGTTGAAAAAAATTGCAATATTTTAATAGGCTATAAAGAAAGATTTAAACTCATAATGGAAGGAATAATATCAAACGCGTTCAAATTTACAAAATCGGGAAGCATTAATATAAATGTTAGAATCCCCGATATTATAGAAAAAAAGAATTTAGATTTTTCGCCCGATTTATTTAATTATCATTCTATGAAAAATATTATGCCAAACGAAATAGAAATAATCGTTAAAGATACGGGAAAAGGAATTAAACAAAGACAACTTAAAAAAATATTTATTCCTTTTTATCAAGGCGATTCGAGATTTGAAAGAGAATACGGCGGAATAGGAATCGGGCTTTCGGTAGTTAAAGATTTGCTTGATACGATGCAAGGCTCTATATATATTGACAGTTCTGAAGGAGCGGGAACTATAGTAAAATTAAGAATACCTTTCGGAATTCCAAGTAAAAGTAAAATTTAATATTTTAATATTTTTAATCTCTTCCTACATAATACATATAAGACGATAATATTGTTATCTCATCGTTATCTGTATTTTCTTCTTCGCTATAATCGTTAAAGTATGCGGACAAAGGAACATAATCGCCATATCCGTCTCCGTCAATATCTTGAACTATAGGTTCGTTTGAAGCTATAATTTCCTCTCTTACATTATTATTAAAATTTTTATTTAATATAATAATAGACGCTACAAATATTAAAAGTATAGCCGCTATTGAAATAATATAAGGATAAAAATTATTTTTAACTTTATTAATCGTTATCGATTTATTTCCAGATAATATTGAAGATATAGAATCGATATCGGATTTAAATTTTCTGCATGACGGACAATTTAATAAATGTTTTTCCATTTCAAGTATTTCTTCGGCGTTTAAATCTTTATCTTTGTGTCTGCTTATAAGCATTTCATAATATTCATGTTGTCTCATAAACTTACTCCCATTTTTTTAATTATAGATAAAAGTTTTTTTCTCGCTCTAAAAATTCTCGTTCTAATCGTATTAACGGGCAAATCAAGTTTTTTAGAAATTTCTTCATAAGAATAATTTTCATATTCCGACATAAGAAAAGGAATTCTAAAAGTCTCGTTTAATTTCGATAAAGCGTCCGCTAATATAATTTTATTTATGCTATTATCGTTTCCCGATTCTTGCATTTCAAAATTTCTATATTCTTTAAGCCTATATTTTTTTTCTCTCTCTTTTTTTCTTATATAATCAATAGCTCTATTAAAAGAAACTCTATAAAGCCAAGTATAGATTTTCGACCTGCCTTCAAAACTCTCTCTCTTTATATAAAAACTCACAAAAGTATCTTGCACTATCTCTTCTGCTTCTTCATAATCTGAAATAATAGAATAAACCAAATTAACCAAAGGCTTTTTATAGTTTTCCATAAGTTCTTTATAAGCTTCTTCGTTAGAGGATTTAAAAGCTTCTATATTGTCTTCATAAGTCATTTCAACACCGTTCATAATTATATCCTTAAAATAAAAAGATATATGCCTTATTTTTTATATTTATTTAATTGAACTCTCTGTTCGGGAGTCAAAATTCCTATTATATCCAAATCTCTAAATATAATCAAACAATCTCTTTCCGCTTCTATTTCTTTCTTTCTTTTTATTAAATCTCTTAATATATTTCTATCGGGATTATCTTTAATAAGCTCGTTTTTTATATTATAATCAATCTCTTCTATTTTTATTCTAATCGATTTCTCATCGTTTACAAATTTGATGGCTATATCGTATATTCTATTTGTTTGAGCGGATGTTAGAGTTATTCCCGCTTTTCTAAAAAAATGCATCGGGTCTGGTCCTAATTTATCCTTATGAGGTTTCTTTCCATGTTGATGCGGAGGAGGCGGAGGCTGCCCATAAACCGATAAAAATAACATTGTAAATATTGCTAAAATATAAAATATCTTTTTCATAATTATAACCTATTCAATTACCTTAAAATTATTTATTTATTTATAATTATTTAGACGAATTAACCTTAAAAAAGTTCCCACAATTTATAATTTTTTATAATGAAAGTTTAATATATGCTGTATAATAAGTCAACTATTGAAATAAATTTATTTTAAATATATCTTTATTAATAATAATTATTGATAATAATTTATTTAAATATATTTTAAATTTAAGGAGATTAAAATTGAGTTGGATTGTAGGAATTATACTTCTTGGAATATTGGTATTTGTTCATGAAATGGGGCATTTGCTTGCGGGACTTGCCGTTGGAATTAAAGCCGAAGCTTTTTCAATAGGTTTCGGTCCGATAATATTTAGAAAAGATATAAAGGGAATAGATTTTAGATTGTCAATAATTCCTTTCGGAGGATATTGCAAATTTAAAGGCGAAATTTCAGAAGACGGAAAAGTGGAAGAAGACGATTTTTTGAATATGTCGCCTTTAAAACGAATAATAGTTTATTTTGCAGGACCTTTTTTTAATTATATTTTTGCGGTTATATTATTAATCGTATTGGTTTCTATTCCTTCGACTATAGAATTATATTCGCCAAAAGTTTCGGTTTTTAGAGATGGAAAATATATGCATACAAAATCTGGAATGACTTTAGCTTACGAATACGGAATAGAAAGCGGAGATATTATTACTGCAATAAACGGAAATAAAACAGAATCGGATAACGATGTCTTAAAAGCTATAAACGAAGAGGCGATTCAAAAAGGCTCAAACGAAATAATATTTACTTTAAACAGAAAAGGCGAAACTATAAATATAAGCATTCCTTTAGTTGAAATGTTAAAAGCTTTAAGCGGAGAGAGAGCTTTAGGTTTATATTTCGGAGAGGACCTTATTATAAAAAATATAATTTCGGGTTCGGCTGCTGCGGAGGCGGAGCTAAAAATTGGAGATAAAATTATCGCTATAAACGGAATTTCGGCAAATAATATAGCGGATTTCCGTCCTATAGTTATGGATAATCCTTCGCAAAAAATAAATATTACGATAATGAGAAACGGAGAGGAGATAATAAGAGAGGCGATACCAAAACCCGTTAATTCAAAAACTATTGGAACTTATGGAAGTTTAGGAATAGAATTTGAAAGCTCGCCCGTAAAAATTGAAAAAGTTGAAGGAATTTCTTTTCCAAAATCGATTCCCGAAGCATTTAAAGAAAGCGGAAATTATATTTCGTCTTATATAAACGGATTAAAATTACTATTTACGGGAAAATTATCTTTAAGAGAAAATTTGGGCGGTCCCGTTAGAATAGTTCAAATTTCTTCGCAGGTTTTATCGGTTAGCGCGGAATACAGATTAAAAACTATACTTTCTTTTACTGCTACAATAAGCCTTATATTATTTTTAATGAATCTTCTTCCTCTTCCAGTTGTCGATGGAGGAATGATAGTTTTCTCTTTTATAGAGCTTATTTTAAGAAAGCCTCTCGATAGAAAAGTATTGACTAAAATACAGGCGATTGGCGCGGCGTTTTTAATAACTCTTGCAATATTTATAACGATAAACGATATAGCTCAATTATTTAAATAGATTATAATTTTTGTAATATTGTAAATTATTTTAATCTTAATTAATAATTTTTTATATATTTTCAAATTCGTTAAAAATAATTTTAAATTTATCTATATTCAAATAAAAATCGAAATCGTTATTTTTATTACGGTTATTATGATATTTAAAATTTGTTTCATCGCATTCTATATATTCGTAATATTTTCCGCCTAATTTTTCTAATATGGCTTTATAAGTATCTTCCAATCTATTATTAGGAACTATGCCAAGAACGGCTATGGTTTCTTTTGAACATACTAAATTAGTAAGTCCGCTTCCTAAAACGGATATTATTTTATCGGCATTGTAAAAAAGACAAAATTGTTCTTCTAAAGAATAATCTTCAGGATATATAATTTCGTATTCAAAAGGTTTTATCATTTTTATTAATTTATCTTCGTTTAATATTCTTCTCGTTTTTACATTTTTTCTGCTTAAATATATTTTTTTTAGGGAATTTATTTTTTTCGTATTTCTTCATTAATTCTTTTGTTAATTCTCGGTATTTATCGCAAATCCATTTTGAAGGATAATGAGTCGTTTCGCTTGGGAATGAAGATAAATATAAATTCTTGCATATAATCTCCGTTTGGTCTGAAATATATATTATCTTTTTATTTTCTAAATTGAATATTTTAAACTGTCTTTATGGAATTTAGTTTTGCATCCGTCTCCCAATATAAAGGCGTCTATTTTATCCAAAAATCCAGCGTCTTTTAAAATAAATAATTTAGGCAAAGTTTCATGTATCCAATGTCCAAAACAAACATTCCATATTGATTGCAAACTAAAAACATTTAAATCGGTTTTCTTTTTAAATCTAAAATTATAAAATGCAAATCTTCCTCCAAGTTCTTCGGATAATCGCAATATTCTATCGTAAGGTAAAACTTCTTTTATTATTTTGTTGTCGCTTGTAAAATAAAATCCCCAACTTGAATAAACTTTTGCATTATTTATTTTGCATAAAAACATTTCTAAATCTGAATTATCGTATTTTACGGGAATATATAATTCTTTATCTATATCTTTTATTGAAACGGAATTAATTTTTAATTTATCTATAATTTTTAATCCAATTTTATGTCTTATTTTGCCGTTTAATAATTTATTACCGAAGCCCATTTGAGCCTCCAAAAACGGCGGATATATTGCGATAATTTAGATTTATAAATATTGCTATAAATGCAAAATCAAAAAATCTTGCAATGCAAAAAAATATTTTTAAGTCATAATAATATGTTGACGGTTGACGGTTGACGGTTGACGGTTGACGGTTGACGGTTGACGGTTGACGGTTGACGGTTGACGGTTGACGGTTGACAGTCACCAAAGTATTAAATAAGAATTTTAATATCATTATAACTGAATTATAATATATTTATAATTTTTGTCAAGTTTATTTTAAAAAATTATTTATTCTTTAGATTCTTCAACTTTTTTATAATTCTGATTATCTTCGCTTAATTTTTCAATTTTTATTTTCGTTACAATATTTCCGCTCTTTCCGACTACGGTGAAAGAATAATTATTATAATATATAGCTTCGTTTCGTTTTGGCAATCTTCCAATATAAGAAAATAGAAATCCGCCTATAGTGTCGGCATCATCGTCTGGTATAACAGGCAATATTCCAAGTTTATTAAAATCTTCAATTCTCACTCTCGCATCAACCAAATAACTTCCATCTTCGTTTGTTTTTACTTCTTCGTCTTCATCGTCATATTCGTCTATTATATCTCCGACTATTTGCTCCAATACATCTTCCATTGAAACAATGCCTGAAAATCCGCCGTATTCGTCCACAACCATCGCTATATGAACTTGCCTTTCTCTGAAATTTCTTAAAAGCTCCATAAGAGATATTGATATAGGAACAAAAAAAGGTTTATGAAGTAATTTTTTCAAATTAAAAGTTTTCTCGTCCGTTTCTATCATATCTTTAACATACAAAACGCCGACTATATCGTCTATTCCGTCTTTATAAACGGGAATTCTCGAATTTCCTTTATTGAAAGCTTTAATAACCTTATCGTAAGGAGTATCGATTGCAACCATTATAACATCGACTCTCGGAACCATTATCTCTTTTACATTTTTTGTTCTCAATGCTATCGTGTTTGTTATTATCTCTCTTTCGGCTTCGGTTAATGAACTTAAATTTATATAATCGCTATTCTCCGATTCGCCTTCGCTATCGTTTTTTATTTTTTTTAATAAATTTTTTATAGGCATAAAATTTCCTAAATATTTATATTTTCTTTTTTATTTCTTTTATTTTTAATATGCAAAATAATTTTTAAATATAATTCTTTCATTTTCTTATAATTTTCTTTTAAAGATTTTTCGCTATAATTATGATGAACTCCTCTCAAATGCAAAATAGAATGAATTATTAATTTAATAATAGTTTTTTTTATTTTTTTCTCTTCGTATCTATTTTTTACCCACTCGTAAGAAATAATAATATCTCCGCCTTCTTCTCTATCGAATTTATCTCCCGCGGAAAAAGTTAAAACATCCGTAGCCTTATCTTTATTTCTAAATTTTTTATTTAATTCTCTTATATAATTATCGTTAGAAAAAAGCAGATTAACCTCTCCATTAATGCCTGCAACTTTTAAAGCGTTTGATAAAAAATATTTATAATATTTTAAATCTATATCATAATCGGTTTGATTAAAAACATTTGCTTTCATAATTATTTTTTTACAACTTCTTTAATTTCTTTTTCTTTTTTTGAATTATCTTTATATTTTATAGAATTTTTTTCATTATTATATTTCATTGGCAATTTTTTTATATCTTTTTTATCATTAACCTTATATTTTTCTTTTTTATCCGAATCGGTTTTTCCATTATTATTTTTTTCGTTATTTGGTTTTGCATTTTTAGAATCTTTTTCGTTTTCTTCAGGAAGCTCGGGATATTTAATTCTTTCATGCAATGAAACTATTATTTTTTGGAAAGAAATTCTTTTAATTATCTCTATATCTTTTAAGGTTAATCCGCTATCGTTTAGTTCGCCTTGAGCCATTTTATCGTTTACTATATTTTCTATAAGTCTTTCTAAATTTTCTCTTGTAGGAATTTCTATAGTTCTGCTTGCCGCTTCTATAGAATCTAATATCATAAGTATAGCCGTAATTTTCGATTGAGGACGCGGTCCTGGATAAGTAAATAAACTAATATCTACATTTGGATTTTCTTTATAAGCTTCGACATAAAAATATTTTATTAAACTTGTTCCATGATGCTCTTTAATTGCGGCTATTACTTCTTTTGGAAGTTTATATTTTTTCGCTATCTCTACTCCGAATCTGACATGCGATTTAACTATTGACGCCGATAGAGTAGGTTTTAATTTTAAGTGTATATTCTCTTCTCTATTTGTATTTTCAATAAAATATAAAGGATTTTCTGTTTTTCCTATATCATGATAATAAGCGGATACGCAAGCCAATCTTCCATCTTCTCCTATCTCTTCGGCTATAATTTCAACCAAATTTGCCATATTTATAGAATGGTGATAGGTGCCTGGAGCGTTCATTTGCAATTGTCTTAATAAAGGATTATTCAAATCGGCAAGTTCCTGCAATTTAAAAATGCTCGCCGTTTCAAGCAAATATTCGCATACGGGCAATATTATCATAACCAAAATAGCCTGAATTAATCCGCTTGCAAAAGATAATACAAAAAGCATATAATCAAATCGTATATCGTTTATTAAAAACATATTTATAAGAGAGATTACGCTTAAATATACTCCAAAATAAAAACCTAATAATAATACTCCGTTTCTATTGTTTATTCTTTTAGATATTATAGAAACTACTATCGAACCTATAAATAAAGAAAAAGTTTCAAATATTCCAGCCTGCGTCATATTCGCGGCTAAAACCGTTATACATATAGTTACTATAGAAGATATTCCTCTTTTCGCTCCTAATAAAGAATTTAAAATTGCAAACATAGGAATAAAAGTATATATATAAAACGGCAAATATTCTTCTATGAGTTTATTTGAAATATAATTTGAACATATATAAGCGGTTGTCATAATAAATATATATTCAAAACAAAATAATAAATAATTTTTAAAATTTGTATAGAAAGAAATTTTAAATCTAAAAATAATATAACCTAAAGAAATAAATAATAAAAGAATAAAAAACATTTGTCCTATTAAAGCGCTAAAATTAAAACTCGAAAAATTATTATCGTTTAATATATATCTTAATAAATTTACTTTCTCTTCGGTAATTCTCTCGCCTTTTTCTAATATCGGATATCCCGCTTTTATTGTAGTATAAACAGGTTCTATATTTTCCGAAACTTTATCTATTTCAGCTTGAGTTTTGTCGGAATTATAAATTAAATTGTCTACTAAAAATGCATTTATTAAAGACGATAGAGTATTCATATTAAATATATTAAGTTCTCTATATTTTGCGCCGATTATAGAACCTAACTCCATTCTTAAATCTTCTAAAAAATGAACTCTGTTTTTTGGAACTATTTTCTCTTCGACTATAGATTTATGAAATTTATAAACGAATATTCCATTATTTTGTATTAAACCTATCGTTTCAGGACTTAAATTTCTTCTCGATATTATTCCTCTTTCTAAAAAATCGCTTATAGTATCTTTTACTTTATTCTCGTATTCTAAATCTATATCGCCAATTATAGCGTTTGAAAAGACGGATTTATTTATAGACAAATTATAATTGCTTGAAAATTCATTATAAATATCGTCAATTAAAATATCGTTTGAAAGGCTATTTTCGTAAGAATTTCTCATAAATGAAAATACTTCGCCTATTTTAGATATAGTATTTTCTTTTATTTCCGCTGGCATATCAAATATTGGTCTTATATTTGCTTTGGAATAATTTATAAGTTTGTCGGTTTCTTCTCTATTTTTATATTTTATAGTTCGCTTTAATATAAGAGATTCTTCAACCGTTTCGCCGATTGGCGGAATCGTTATTTTTTGCATATAGCTTGGAAAAACCAACACTAAAGTAAAAGCGTATAAAATAACGGCTATTAATAATTGAGATATCCTTTCTATATTCGGAGTTTTATTTATAACCGATTTCATTATTTTTTTATTTGTATTCATTATGCGTCCTAATTAAATTATTAAATTTTAAGTTATTATAAAATTCATATATTATATAGTAAATGAAATAATCTTATTGTCAATATTATTTTTTAGATATTTTGATGCAAAATTAAATATTAAAAAAATTATCTAATATAAGTTTTTCTTTTTTCCATTCGGGCATATATAAAGAAATTGTATTATAAAAATCTTTGCTATGATTTGGATATAATAAATGAGTTAGCTCATGTAAAATTATATATTCTATCGTATGAATAGGATATTTCATTAATTCCAAATTTAATAATATATGTTTTTTTGCTATGTCGCATGAACCCCATTTTGATTTTAATTTTTTTACCGTGAAAGTTATATTTGTATTTAAATTCATTAAAGAAGAATATTTTTTAATTAACTCTTCAAAAAGTTTTATAGCTTCTTTCTTATACCATATATCTAGCGTTAATTGTTTTTTTCTTTTGTTATTTAGATTATTTGAAATATTTACATACATATACATAATTCTTCCCGCAATTATAATATTTTCTCTTCTACTTTTTACAACTTTAAGCATATAGCTTTTTCCGAGATAAAATATTTCGTTTCCGTCTTCAAGTTCTTTAAGTGTAAAGTCGCTTATATTTCTTTTTTGCATTGCTTCTATTCTCTCTTCAATCCAATCTTTCCGTTTTTCTATAATCTCTTTTATATATTTTTTAGTTACTCTTTTAGGAGCGTTTACATGAATATTTAAATCGGGTTTTACTCTAATGTATATATTTTTTATTTTTTTGTAATGTATTATTATTTCTTTCATATATTGATTTTATAGAGTATATATGTAATATTATAATTTTCAACCGATTTTATAAAGGCATGCAAATTTAAATTCATAAGTAAAAATAAATTTTTTAAAATCCGCATTTATAATTATTTATTAATTTTATAAAACATTTATTATTTATAATTCTTTCTAAATGTTAATATTCTCTAAACTGTAAATATATTTTATTGACATTTGCAAATAAAATAATATTCTTAAATAAAAGTTTTTAAATAAATTAATTAAAAGTTAAATTTAAATTAAAAATGAAGGTTAGAAAAAATGAATAAAAACGAAATTAAATCAAAATATATGATAATTGAAGGAATAGTTTCGGTTATAGTAAATATATTATTATTCGCTTTCAAATATGCAGCTGGAATTTTTTCGGGTTCGCTTTCAATTATTGCGGACGCTTGGCATTCTTTAAGCGATTCGATAAGCAGTATAATAGTCATAATCGGCGGAATATTTTCAAAAAAACCCGCAGACAAAGAACATCCTTTTGGACATGGAAGAATCGAACTTATAACGAGTTTTATTGTAGGAATTATGCTTATTTTTATAGGTTATACTTTTTTCGCCGAAGCTATAAAAAATCTTTTAAATAAACAAACGGCAACTTTTAATAAAATTTCTATTATTGCAATGATAGTGTCGATTATTATAAAAGAAATTTTAGCTCAATATTCTTTTTGGGCTTATAGAAAATCGGGAGCAAAATCATTATATGCGGACGCTTGGCATCATAGAAGCGACAGCATTACATCGATAATAATTTTAGTAGGAATTTTAATCGGCAAAAATTTTTGGCAATTAGACGGCATATTAAGTATAATCGTTTCAATCGTTATATTTATAGCAGCTTTCGATGTTATAAAATCAAGCATAAAACCTTTAATTGGAGAATATCCTTCCGAAGAAATTATAAATAAAATAAAAAATATTGCGAAAGAACTTAATTTAAATGTGGAGAGTTTGCATCATTTCCATATACATATTTATGGCGCTCATACGGAAATTACTTTTCATATTCGCTTTCCAAAAGATATGACAGTTTTTGAAGCTCATAATATGGCGACTTTGCTTGAAAATGAAATAAGAGAAAAATTGTTTATAGAGGCTACTATTCATATTGAGGCTTATTAAATAATTATAAAAATAAAAACTTGAAATTATTTTATTTATAGAATAATATAGATTAAAATTATAAGGATTTAATTTTGAGAACTATAAGACTCGATATAGAAGATAGAGAAAAAAGTTTTTTATCGCCCGCGGCTTCTTTTTCGGCGGAGAGTAGAGGAGCGGAGTTTAAAAGAGAAAAAGACGATATAAGAACTCTATATATGCAAGACAGAGACAGAATAATTCACAGCGAATATTTTAGAAGATTAAAAGATAAAGCTCAAGTTATAATGCTTTCGGTTGGAGATTTTAGAACAAGACTTACTCATACTTTAGAGGTTATGCAAATTGCGCGAAGCATAGCGAGAGCTTTAAGATTAAATGAAGATTTAACCGAAGCAATAGCGCTTGGGCATGATTTAGGACATTCGCCTTTTGGACATGCGGGAGAAAAAGCGATAGCGAAATATTATAAAGGTTTTCATCATTCTACTCATTCTTTAAGAGTAGTCGAGCATTTAGAAAAAGGAAAAGGGCTCAATCTTACTTTTGAAGTTAGAGATGGAATAGTAAAACATACTAAAGGCAAGAGCGGAAAATTAATCGCCGATTCTTTGGGACCTGCGACAAACGAAGGAATGTTGGTTAGAATATCCGACACAATAGCGTATTCAAATCATGACGTAGACGATGCGATAAGATATGGACTTTTAAAATTTGAAGATATTCCAAAAAGCATAACCAAAATTTTAGGGCATAGTTATGGCGATAGAGTTGACGCTATGGTTATGGGCGTTATAAAATCGAGTATGGAAAAAATGGAAATTGATATTGACGAAAAAGTTTTAAAAGCTATAAACGATTTAAGAGCTTTTATGTTTAAGAAAGTTTACGAAAGCAAAATTATATTGGAAGATTCTGAAAGAGTTTATAAAATAGTTTCTACGATTTTTGAATATTTATTAAAACATAAAGAGATTATAGAAGAAGATAAATTATTTAAAAAAGCAAATATTCCATACAAAAGCGAGGAAGAATTAGTAAAAGATTATGTCGCTCATTTGACTGACTCCGAAGCGATAGCATTGCATGAAAAAATAACTTATGGAAAATTAAACTATATTTAATAATTGCTTTAATATTTTATATATGCTATTATTCAAAATTAAAAATCAAAACAAAATTTAGAGGATTTAATTTAAATGAATGTTATAAAAGGTTTTATAGTAGGCGCTTCTATGTTAGTTCCTGGTTTTAGCGGAGGAACTATGGCAATGATACTTGGAATATACGATAAATTAATCGCCTCTTTAAGCGGTATTTTAAGTTTTTCAAAAAATGAAAATTATTTTATAAAAAATAAATCAAATTTTTTAATAGTAATTCTTTTTTCAATAGGAGCTTTGCTTGGAATGATTTTAGTTTCAAAACCTTTATCGGTAATAATAGAAAAATTTTTTACAATATCATGTTTCTTTTTTATGGGAGCGGCTTTGGGCGGTTTTAATGCAGTTTATAATAAAACAAAATCTTATAAATTTAATTATATGAGCGTATTTTATATAATATTAGGAGCGGCTATAGTATATTTAATATCTATTATACCCGAAGGTTTTTTTTATTCGGATAATAACAGAGGAAAAAGTTTAACTTATTTTATACTTATAGTAGCGGGTTTTATTTCGGCTATAGCTTTAATTTTGCCAGGAATAAGCGTTTCGTATATGTTTTTATTGCTTGGCATTTATCAAGAGACAATAAACTCAGTTCAAAATCTTTATATTCCTTATTTAATTCCTTTAGGTTTTGGTTTGATTTTAGGAATAATTTTAACTACAAAAATTTTGGAATATTGGATGTTGCATTATGTTAAATCTTCTTATTTGATTATATCGGGATTCGTTTTAGGTTCTATTATTCAAGTTTTTCCAGGTTTTCCTAAAAATATTATAGAATGGATATTATGCCCTTTGCTTTTTGTATCGGCTTATTTATTGGTAAGACTTTTGCAAAGATTTGACTCTGATACGATTAAGTGAAAAATAAATAAAATCTTCGTTATTTTTTGATAAGAAAAAAGTAATCGGAAATTTTGACTTTCTTCATAAATAAAAAAAGAGCCGTTATGAAACGAATCCTACTTTCTATTGCCATAGTATACATTATTTTGAATTTTTATTAAATTACTATATCAAGTATTTTATATTATTTTTATAAATTAGCAAATTAGTTTTTATATATTTTTTTATAATTTATAGAATTATTTTAATTATTTTGATTTTTAAGTAGTAAGCATTATATAAAGAATATATGTTAAAATAAATAGGGAAGTTATTCCTAATCCAAACATTATTAAATTAAAAATGCTTATATTATCAAAAAATTTAGCTATTAAATTAATTCTCTCATTCATAGAAATAACGGGAGGAGCGACATAAGTATCTTTTTCAGGATTAAACATTCTTAATTTAATTGGCTCTACCTCTTCGATTATAGCGCAGCATCTTTCGGATAATTTTATCGTAAGCGTTGTGCTTTCTTCTGTAACCGATTTTTCAATAATTTCTCCTGGAACTAAATATTTTGAATAAACATCTTTTTTGCCATGAGAATCCAAATATACCATATCCTCTTCAAACAAATTTGAATTTATACTAACTACAATTTTATCGCCTAATTTAACTTCGTTTATAGGTTTTCCATTTACGGGCGAAACAACTAAAGAAGCGTTTATTATTTCATATTTATCGGTAATCGATTCTTCAACTTCTTCGGCTATTTCGTATTCGGCATTTGAATAAAAATTATATTTATCAAAATCGACTCTTTTATTTTCTATATCGTCTTTAGTTTTTTCTATAAAAGTTTTGAAAGTTTCTAACGGATAAACTTTATAAACCACATCGTATATTCCGATATTAAAATCCATATATGAATTAAGAGTATCGGCAAACAAGTCTATAATTGGAATTATGTCTTTTTTAGACAAATAATTAACAATGCCGACTCTGTTTATTCTGTCTCTTAATATTTTATTTATATCGTCTTTTAATTTATCGCAAGGAATTATTAAATTTTTATTCGCTTCAATGGCGACTTCTATATGTCTGTATAATTCGGATAAATCTTTAACTTCGTTTAATAAGATAAAGAAATCATAATTATTTGAAACCATTATTTCGCTGTCAATTAATTTTAAGCTATCTTTATCTATAAAAAACATTAAATAAATATAACTGTCCGTATCGGGATATTCGGCGAGCAATCTAACGGCTATACATTCTTTATCTGCTGTTGTAACTTCTTCTTGAATCATTTAACTACCTAAAAATTAATGTTTTTAGAAATTATAACATAAAAACTATAATATTTAAATATAAAAAAGTTTAATTTAAAATTAATCTTATTATTAGTATCGTATAAAATATATTGAGAATTTAATTTATTATTAAATATTTTTTAATATTATTCTATTTACAAAAATTTATATTAGAATATAATTTTATAAAAAATCGGATTAAAATTATTTATGAAAAATGCAATATATTTTGTCATAGCTTTAATAATATCTATAATCGCATTATTAATTTTTGAGAATATAAATTTATCGTCTAAAGAAAATTATATAACTATTATGAATACAAATTATATATTAGTTAGAGATATAGCTCCGCCGCTTTATTTTATAGAAAATTGTTCTGAAAAAATTGAAGCGTTGAAAAAAATATTTAAAGAAAAACCGATAACGGCAAGATTAAAATATAAAGCTTCTTTAATATCTCATTTGGGCGAAGAAGAGATAATAATAAACGGAATAATTCCAAAAAACGATAAAGAAGTTTTTAATATTATAAATAACGAAACGATAGAAAAAATAAAAGACAAAAATTTTATAATAATAAACTCAAAAACGGCTTTAGCTTTAGATATTAATATTGGAGATAATATTATATTAAAACTAATAACAAAAGATGGATATTATAACGCCGAAGAATTTATTATTTTAGATATAGCGAAAAATTTAGATTATAATTTTGCCTTGATTGATATAAATAAACTTAATAATTTGGTTAATTTAAACAATTTAGCGAGCGAAATTTATATAAAAGATACAAAATTTAAAGAATCTTATAACGATATAATAACAAAAATTTTTGGAGAAGATTTAAAAATTTATTCAATGTCCGATTTTAAACAAAAAATAAAAACTAAAGAAAAAATTAATATAATAAAAATTTCTAAAAAAAATATTTCAGAAAATACTTTTTTATTTGAAGGCGGAATAAAAAATATTGACGAAATAATAAACGAAATTCAACTTTTAGATAAAAAAAGCGAAATTAAAAATATAATAAATTTTCCCGTAGGAATTGTAACAAAAACGGGAAGCGCTCAATCGAGAGTTTATAATACTTTACAAGATTTAAGCGATATATCTAATTTTATAATCGAAGGAAAAATTTACGAAAATAATAAAAATCAAATAATCGTAGGAAAAGATTTAGCAAATTATTTGAAATTAAAAAGCGGAGATGCCGTATCTTTAATGGCGCGAGGTTCGAGAGGTTGGCTTGAAACGGCTTATTTTACAATTTCTGGAATACACGAATTTAAAAATAAAAATTTTGATATATATGCCGATACAAAAACAATTTCTAATTTTATATATTTAAAAAGCGGAAATAAATCGCCTTATAATGAAAGCTTATTAATATTTTCTGAAAAATCTATTTACTCTGATTTAATGAAAAACGAAATTCTTAAAGATATGGATATTATAAAATTTGATAAAACGGAATAGATAATGAATATTTTAAATAAATTATTAAATAAATTTGGAAAAACTAAAATAATTATTTTTTTAATTATTATATTATTATTCGCTTTGTATATGTTTAAAACTTCAAGAGATTTGAAAGTTAGATATATTGATTTAGAATTTGAAGATTTGCCTAAAAGTTTTGACAATATAAAAGTCGCTTTGGCTTCCGATATTCATTCTGGGCTTTATGTTTCAACTTCGCATATAAAAAAAATGTCTTATATGATAATGACTAATAAACCCGATATTATACTTTTTGTAGGCGATTATATTTACAGCGCTCCAAGATGGTTTAGATATTATAATAAAAAAAATATTATCAAACTTAACGAAGGCATAAAAGATTTAAACGCTCCGCTTGGAAAATATGCCGTTATGGGAAATCATGATAATTATGAAAGCAAAATTGATATTTCAAATACTTTTTATTCAAATAATTTTAAAATGCTTGATAATAATATAATATTTATAACAAATGAAAATAAAGAATATATTTCAATAGGAGGAATTGGAGATTTTTTGACGGACGAAGTAAAATTTGATTTGGCTATAAAAAATGTTAAAACAAACGATTTTAATATTTTATTATCGCATGAGCCGATGTTTCCGCTAAAAATCGCTCAAAAAGAAGGATATAATAAATTTATAGATTTTTTTGTAGCGGGACATACGCATGGGCTTCAAATAAGTTTTGTTCCTATGTCTTTATTTGAAAGATTAAATAAAAATAGAAATTATCCTTTAACTACAATATATGGAAATATGAAAAGCGAAAATATGAAAATTTATATAACTTCGGGCGTTGGAGCGGTTTTACTTCCTTTTAGATTATTTGCATATCCCGAGATTGTTATAGTCAATTTGAGAAGTAAAAAATAATATTAAACATTATAAAATAAATCTAACATAATGATTTTGAAAATTTATCGAATAATATAAAAAGCTTTTCAAATTAATTTTCGCTATTTTCCATAAATATATTTGTATATTGTTAATGAATAGTTAATTAAAAATATCTTTACAAAAATTATGAATTTTATTATAATTAATTCGATATAATAATTATAAAATAAATGTTTAGGAGGCAAAGCGGATGACGGACAAGAAATTTTATATTACCACGCCGATATATTATCCTTCGGACTATTTGCATATAGGGCATTGTTATTGCACAATCGCCGCCGACACTATGGCAAGATATAAGAGAATAACGGGATACGATGTTTATTTTTTGACGGGAACGGATGAACATGGCGAAAAAATAGAAAGAAAAGCCGAAGCTGCAAAAACTACTCCTAAAGCTTATGTCGATAATATAGTTCAAGCGACAAAAGAATTATGGAAGAGACTTCATATTGATTATACTCATTATATAAGAACGACAGACGATTATCATGAAAGAAGAGTGCAGAAAATTTTTCAAAAATTATACGATAAAAATTTTATATATAAAGGATTGTATAAAGGTTTATATTGCGTAAGCGATGAAGCGTTTTTTACCGATAGTCAGGTTATAAAAAAAGAAGATGGAAAATGTTATTGTCCCGATTGCGAAAAAGAATTAGAATATAAAGAAGAAGAATGTTATTATTTAAAATTATCCGATTATGGACAATGGTTAATCGATTATTATAAAGAGCATCCCGAATTTTTAGGACCAAAAGAGAGAATGAACGAAATGCTTAATAACTTTCTTTTGCCAGGTTTGGAAGATTTGGCTGTCACGCGTAAAGGCTTAAAATGGGGAATTCCATGTCCAATAAATAAAGAGCATAGCATTTATGTTTGGATAGACGCTTTAAGTAATTATATAACCGCTTTAGGATATCCCGAAGAAGAAGACGATTTATTTAAAAAATATTGGGCATGCGATGTTCATTTTGTCGGCAAAGAAATTGTTAGATTTCATTCTATAATTTGGCCAATAATGCTAAAAATGCTCGACATTCCTCTGCCAAAAAAAGTTTTCGGACATGGCTGGATATTATTTGACGATGGGAAAAAAATGAGCAAAAGCAGAGGAAATGTAGTTGAGCCGAATAGTTTGATTGACAAATACGGAGTCGATTCTTTAAGATATTTTTTAATGCGCGAAATTACTTTTGGAATAGACGGATATTATTCTCAAGAATTGCTTTTAAAAAGAATAAATAGCGATTTGGCAAACGATTACGGAAATTTATGGCATAGAATAACCACAATGCTTGAAAAATATTTTAACGGAATTTTGCCAGAAGAAGTCGAAAGCGTTTACGGAGAGAGAGAGAGAGAATTAAAAAAAGCGGTTTTGACTTTGGATGCAAATGTAGAATCCGCATTAGACGATTTTAAATTTAACGAAGCGCTTTCTTATATTTGGGAAGTTATAAGAATGACTAATAAATATGTCGAAGAGAGCGCGCCATGGAATTTAGCAAAAGACGAAACTAAAAAAGATTATTTGGCAAATGTAATGTATATATCTTTTCAAAGTTATTATATTATAACGGCTTATTTGCAAATATTTTTTGTGGAAACTCCAAAAAAAGTATTTAATAGATTGGGACTTGGCGACAATGTGCCTTTGGAAGACGCTAAAAAATGGGGTTCTTTAAATGCTGGAATAAAAATAGAAAGAGGAGAGGCTTTATTTAAAAGATACGACATAGAAGAAGAAATAGGAATAAAAACTAAAGAAAATAAAAAAGAAGTAAATCCGCCAAAAGACGAAAAACATAAACCGAATATAGAAAAAGAAGAATTTGAAAAGTTGGAATTATTAACCGCTAAAATACTTTTTGCAGAAAAGGTTGAAAACGCCGATAAACTTATTAAATTTGTCGTAGATATAGGAGAAGGCGAGCAAAGAGTAGTCGTTTCTTCTATAGCCGAATATTATAAAGCGGAAGATATGGTTGGAAAAACCGTTCTTTATTTGGCTAATTTGAAACCTAAAAAATTTAGAGGAATAATGTCTCATGGCATGCTTCTACTTGCGGACAATGGAGAGACTTTGTCGATTATGAAAGCGGAAAAAGATTTTGAAGCGGGTTGCGAAGTAAAATAAATTAATAAATTAAATTAAAAGTAAATTAATTAAATAAAAATTATAATAAAAAATAAAAATGAAAAATAGCAAATTCAAAAATAAATTTCAAAATCAATTTAATGAAAGTAAACTCAGAAAAAAATTAAGAAAAAATAAAATGTCTAAAAAACAAAAAGAGATATTAAAAAAAATGTTTATCTCTCTTTTTGGTTTAATTATTATATGCATTTCCGTTGTATTGATAAGCAAGGCTAAAGTTTTGAGAGTCGAATTGAGAGGATTAAATTTTTTAAATCCGATAGATATAATTGAAGAAGCGGAACTTTCAAAATATAATAAAAAAAGTTTTTTTAATATTCCTAAAAAAGAAATAAAAAAAGAAATTGAAAAAAATATAAGGCTTGAAGTTGAAAATATAAAATTGTCTTATCCCGATTTGCTTATAATAAACTTAAAAGAAAGAGAAACTTTATTTTTATTAGAATCCGATAAGGGAATATACGAAATTACGGACGAAGGCTATATTATAAAAAACGATATTATTTATAATTACGATGTTCCTTATATTACGGGTTTAATCGTAAATCCTACAAATACAAAAATTGAAAACGAATATACTCAATATTTGGCTTCCGTTATTTACGAAGTGAAAAAAAATAATAAAGACATATATAATATAATATCGGAGATAAACGCTTTCGGAAAAGATTTAATACTTTATCCAAGAGGTTATCCTGTTCAAATTATTTTAGAAAAATATGTTAAAGCTTCAAAGTTTGTGGAACTTGCGGGAATATTGAAAACCGTTCAAGGACAGGCAAGCAAAACTTATAGAATAGATTTTAGATTTAACGAAGCGATAACGGTTAATTAAATTTATTATTTATATTTTATCTTTATTTCTGCCATTTATCAGGATTTTTATTCCATTCTATCGCTATTTTAAAATCTTCCTCGCTTATAAATTTTTTATCTTTGGCAATTTTCATTAAAGTTGAAAAATTAGAGAGTGAAGAGAATTTTATTTTTGCATCTTCAAAATTTTTATTTGCCTTTTCAAATTCATAAGAGAATATAGATATTATTTCAAGTCCAATAGCTCCATCTTCTTTGGAGGCTTCAAAAGCTTTAATAGAACTTGAACCTGTTGAAATTAAATCTTCTATCAATATTAATTTTTTATCTTTGCATTCCGCTCCTTCAATTTGTTTGCCTTTTCCATGCTCTTTTTTTTCGGCTCTTATATAACATAATGGTTTATTTAATTCGTAAGATATAAAAGAAGCCCAAGGAATTCCCGCCGTTGCCGTTCCGCCGACTATGTCAAAATCTTTATTTTTTAAAATATCTACAAAAGCGTCAACTATGATTTTTCTGTATTTTGGAAAACCGATTATATATCTATTGTCGCAATAAATCGGGCTTTTTATTCCCGACACAAAAGTAAAAGGATTTTTAATATTTAATTGAACGGCGTTAGTTTCAAGCAAGGCTTCCGCTATTAATACCGATTTTAAATTTTTATTATTTTCAATTCCTTCGGCTATTTCTTCTATAATCATTTTGCAAGCTTTAACTCTGTCATCGCTTCTTGTTATAGGTCTGCCAACAACAATATAATCGCATCCGTTTTCAATGGCTTCTTTCGGCGTCATCGTTCTTTCTTGGTCGTTAATATCAGCCCATTTTGGACGAACTCCAGGACAAACCGTTATAAAATTTTCTCCGCATTCTTTTTTTATAATATTCGCTTCTTTTGGCGAGCATACAACTCCGTCTAATCCCGCTTCTTTTCCTAATTTTGCCCAATTTACTGCAAGGTCTTTAAGAGCTAAATTTGAACTAAACATATTTTTTATATCGTTTTCGGATAGACTCGTTAAAACTGTAACTCCGATTATTAAATTATTTTTATTGATTTTTTTAATCTCTTCGACTGTTTTCTCCATCATTCTTTTACCGCCGCTTGTGTGAACATTAAACATAAAAATATTTTGTTTCGCGGCAAATAAAGAAGCCATAGCGGTTGTGTTCGGTATATCATGAAATTTCAAATCTAAAAAAACTTTTTTATTTTTGCTTGCCAAATATTCTATTATCTCTCCTTTAGTGTATAAAAAGAGTTCTAATCCGACTTTATAAAATATCGCCTCTTCACCAAGTTCGTCTATAAGTTTTGTAGCTTCGTTCATAGAATTAAAATCTAAAGCTATAATTAATTTTTCTTTCGGATTATTTATAAATTGATTTCTATCTTTCATAAAATTAACTCTCCTTATCTCATTTATGCGCTATTCCTATTAAATCTTTTATATTATCTATATTATTTTCTTTAAGATAATTTTCAATTCCGTTTATAACTTCTATTGGAAGAATCGGATTTGAAAATATTCCAGAACCGATTGAAATTAAAGAAGCTCCCGCCATTATAAACTCCAAACCGTCATTAAAATTTTCTATTCCGCCCATTCCGATTATTGGAATTTTCACCGCTTTAAAAACTTGATAAACCATTCTAACCGCTATAGGTTTTATGCATCCTCCCGATAATCCTCCGAATATATTTCCGAGTAAAGGCTTTTTTGTTTTTGTATCGATTTTCATTGCTAAAAAAGTGTTTACCAAAGAAACGGCATCTGCTCCAGCGCTTTCAACCGATTTTGCAATTTCCGTTATATCGGTAACATTCGGCGAGAGTTTTACTATAAGAGGTTTTTTAGTTAAAACTTTTTTTACGGATTTTGTTAGATTTTCTGCAGTTTTGCAATTTATTCCAAAAGCCATTACGCCGTTTTTTACATTTGGGCAGGATATATTTAATTCTATAAAATCGACTCTCTCTATTTCGTTTGCAATTTCCGAAATTTTTATATATTCTTCTTCGCTCTCTCCGTTTATATTAAGAATTATTGGAGCTTTATATTTTATATTTTTAATTATATTATCTCTAAAATATTCTATTCCTGGATTTTCCAAACCTATGCAATTAATCATGCCCGAAGGAGTTTCGGCTATTCTTATTCCTTTGTTTCCTTCTCTTTTATTTAAAGTTATTCCTTTTAAGTTCACAGCTCCGAGTTTATCGACATTGAAATAATTATTATATTCTTCTCCGTAGCCAAAACATCCCGAAGAGGTTATAACGGGATTTTTTAATTCTTTTCCTAAAAAATTGATTCTTAATTTTGACATAATTTTAATTCTATACCATTAAATATTTTGCATCAAATACGGGACCGTCATGGCAAACTTTTTTTAATATATATTTATTTTTTTTTGTATTTTTAGTATTTTCATTTTTCAATATTTCTACATTGCATCCTAAACATGCATTTACTCCGCAAGCCATTCTTCTTTCTAAAGAAGCAAAACATTTTATATTATTTTCTAAAGACAATTTTATTATTCCTTTCATCATAATCTCGGGACCGCAAGTATAAATTAAATCGAATTTATTTTCTTTTAATAATTCTTTTGTTTTTTCTACGCAATTACATTTATCGCCTACAGAACCGTCATCTGTAGTTATATAAAGTTTAATATTATTAATATCGAATCTCTCGATTATTTTTATTGCGCTTTCATTAGCTCCGCCGAAAATAAGAGAGATATTGTTTTTATTTTTAATCAAATTATTTATTAAAAGTTTAAAAGGCGCTATTCCCATTCCGCCCGCCACTAAAAGCAAATTTTTATTATTTATATTAGTTTCAAATCCGTTGCCTAAAGCTCCTTGAATATTTATAGAATCGGACTTTTTTAAATTAGATAAATATTTTGTTCCATTTCCTTTGACTTGATAATAAAACTCTAAAATATTTTTATCTGCATAATGAACGCTTATCGGTCTTCTCAAATATGAATCGCATTTAAGCATAAAGAATTGTCCAGCTTTTACGCATTTAAATGATTTTTCGGATTTTACTTTTAATAAAAATTTATCTGCCGATATTTTTACATTTTCTATTATTTCGCATTCTTCTAAAAACATAAAAAACCTTAACTATACAAATAAATTTATTAAATCCGTTAAAGTATAACATATATTTTATATAATTTAAAGCCTAATTAAATAAAATATAAAAAAACATTTGCTTTTATTCTTAAATAAATTATAATCTAAATTAAAAACAAAAAAGGATTTTCTATGGCAAAAGAATCTTATAAAGAAAGAATGGAAAAAACCATTAATAGCTTACAAAACGATTTGAAAGGAATAAGAACGGGAAGAGCAAACGCTTCAATATTGGACGGCATAAAAGTTGAAGCTTACGGAAGCAATATGCCTTTGAAACAAGTCGGCAATGTGACAACGCCCGATGCAAAAACGATAATGATTCAACCTTTCGATAAAGCTTTGATTGGCGATATAGAAAAAGCTATATTAAAATCGGATTTAGGATTTAATCCTTTCAATGAATCGGGAAATATTAGAATAGTAGTTCCAGAGCTTACTAAAGAAAGAAGAGAAGAATTAAAAAAAGGCGTTAGACATAGAGGAGAAGAGGCAAAAATATCGATTAGAAATATAAGAAGAGACGAAAACGATAAAATAAAAAAAGAATTAAAAGATAAAACTATAACCGAAGACGAATCAAAGAATCAAGAGAAGAAAATACAAACCGATACAGATTCCTATATAAAAAAAGTAGACGAATTGATTGGCTCTAAAGAAAAAGAATTAGATACTATATGATAAACGATAATATTCCAAAGCATGTGGCTATAATAATGGACGGAAACGGAAGATGGGCAAAGGCTCATAATAAAAGCAGAAGTTATGGGCATAGAAGCGGAAGCGAAAATGTAATTAAAATAGTCGAGGCATGCTGCGAACTAAATATTAAGTATTTAACTTTATACGCTTTTTCAACGGAAAATTGGAGGCGTCCAGAAGAAGAAAAAAAAGCGCTTTTCAAATTATTAAAAGAATTCTATAAAAAAGAAATTAAAAGATTAATATCGAATAATATTTTGGTTAAACATATTGGAGATATTGAAGCTTTTCCTAAAGATACCGTAAAAACTATTAAAGAAACGGAAAGCGAAACCGCGGAAAAATGCAAAAATCCCATATTGACGGTTATTTTGGCTTTAAATTACGGATTTAGAGATGAAATGAAAAACGCCGTAAAAAATATATGCAAAGATATAAAAAACGAAATTATAAATATAGACGATATTGACGAAACTCTAATATCAAACTATTTATATACGAAAAATATTCCCGACCCAGATTTTATTATAAGAACTTCGGGAGAGAATAGATTGAGTAATTTTTTAATGTATCAAGCGTCTTATAGCGAATTATATTTTACAAACATATTGTGGCCCGATTTTTCAAAAGAAGATTTTAAAATTTCTATAAACGAATATTCAAATAGAATCAGAAGATTCGGAGGACTTTAAAATATGAGAAAAAGGCTTATATCGGTTATTCTAACTTTGCCGTTATTTACATTTATATTATTTTACGATAGATTAATTTTTTTATTTCATTTGCTTATATTATCAATATCGATTTTTAGCGCTTTGGAAATTTTTTATATGGCAAAAGTGCATAGACAAAAAAATTTAAGAACCGTAATAACTACAATGATTGCTATGGTTTTAGGATATGTTATAACTATTTGCGGACCTAAAGTTTTTGTAGGCGATTTTTCTTCGTTATATAAAATAGTAGAAACAAAAAATCCTTCGATGGATTTGTCTTTGATTATGGTTTTCGCTTTAATAGCGGCTTTATTTTTAATAAATATTTTTAAGGTTAATGTTTCCACTTTTGAAGAAAAAGGAAGAGCGATATTAACTGCGGTTTTCTGTTTTATTTATGTCGGACTTGGAATTTGGCATATTTCTTTAATGAGATTTATGCCGAGCGGAAAATATTATATGGTATTTATATTTATGTGCGCTTGGTTAAGCGATACGGGAGGATATGTTATAGGGCGAGAGTTTGGAAAACATAAACTTTCAAATTCTGCTTCGCCTAATAAAAGTTGGGAAGGTTTTATAGGAATGTTTATATTTACGCTTCCTTTGATAATTCTTTATTATTATTTATATTCAAAAAATTATTTGGTTTTTCTGCTTGGTAAAAATATTCCAAATTTTTCATTGCATCAAATTATAATATTAACTTCGATATTTATTCTTACAAGTTTTTTGGGAGATATGGGTGAAAGTTTAATAAAGAGAATGTATGACACAAAAGATTCTTCAAAAATGTTTCCTGGACATGGCGGAGTTTTCGATATATTCGATAGCGTTATATTAACCGCTCCGATTTCTTATTATATATTTTATTTATTGCAAAAGTAGGAATTAATTTAAATATATTCTTGACTTTTAATTTTAAATTGTATATATTTAACTATATAAATAAAAAATTGGGGGCATTTATATGAGATTACAATCAAAACTAATATCTATTATTTTATCAAGCATATTAATATTGTCTTGCGGAAACTCAAAAACAAAACAAACGGTTAGCAAATTGCCGACAATAGACGAGAATACTGAAACTGAAATAACAGTTTGGGCATGGAATGTCGCGGCAAAAGCTTTGGTAGAATCGGCAAAAAGTTTTAATCAAAAATATCCTAAAATTAAAGTAAATGTTCAGGAATACGGACTCGCTCAAAATGTATACGAAAGATATAGCGTAATTTTATCTTCTGGAGTTGGAGTTCCCGATATAATTCAAATAGAAAGCGATTATGTTCAAACATTTGCGGAAACTTATCCTCAATATTTTTTTGATATGAACGGATATATAGACATAGATGGAAAAGTCGACCCTTCTAAAATTTCCACAAGTTATGACAGCGAAGGAAAACTCGTTTCTATTCCTTGGGATTCTGGTCCTGTCGTTATGTTTTATAGAGAAGATTTATTTAATCAAGCGGGAATCGATATAAATTCTATAATTACTTTTGAAGATTATATTTCGGCGGGAAAAAAATTAAAAGAAAAATTTCCAAATATAACAATGACGGGGCTTCCTTTCACTCAAGATGAAAATTTATTCAGATGTTTGCTTGTGGCGAATAAATCTTATTATTTAAATAATAAAGGCGAGATAACGGTAGCGTCTTCAAAGGCGATTGAAACTCTTCAAATGATAAAGAGACTAATAGACGAAGGAGTTGCAAAAAATACTATAAATTGGGATGGCGGTATCGTTGCAAATAAAAACGGAGAATTGGCTTCATGGATTATGGGCGGATGGTGGGGAGGCACTATAAAAGACCAAATGCCAGAAATGAAAGGAAAATGGAAAATAGCGCCTATACCAGCATTTCCTGACGGAGCAAGAGCGTCTTCTTCTGGCGGAGCGGGACTTTCCATAACGGCAAGCGAACCGATTAAACAGGCGGCGGCTTTGGAGTTTATAAAAGAAAGTTTAATGAATGTGGATAATCAACTTATGATGTATGAAAAATATAGTTTATTTCCTTCTTATTTGCCGACTTATGACGATGAGAGATTCTTAAAATCTGACGATTATTTTGGAGACGATTTTAATAAAATATTGGCGGATGTTACAAAAGAAATCCCAAATGTTATTTATGCGTCCAAAGATTTTGCGGAAATAAAAAATACCGTAGTAAGCGTTTATGAAGATGTATTAAATAATAATAGAGATATTAAATCCGCTTTGGAACAGGCTGCGAGTCAAATAAGCGGAGCTACGGGAAGAAAGATAGTTAAATAAAAAATGTTAATAAAAAATACTATTGACTTTTTGACAAAAAGTTATAAGTTAATAAATAATTTTATTTTACGGAGTTTATATTTATGAAATATTTTTGTAAAATTGTATTTGCTACATTGCTCACAATAGCGGTTATTTCATGCGGAGATTCAAAATCAAAAAACGAAATCGTAGAATTGCCTGCGATTGACGAAAATACCGAAACGGAAATAACGGTTTGGAGTTGGAATGTAGCCGCTAAAGCTTTAATGGAAACGGCTAAAACTTTTAACGAAAAGTATCCTAACATTAAAGTAAATGTTCAGGAATTCGGAGGCGCAGGTCCAGCTTTTGAAAGATACGGAATCGTTCTTGCATCTGGAGAAGGAATACCCGACATAATGACTATAGAAAGCGATTATGTTCAGTCGTTTGCGGAAAAATATCCAAAATATTTCTTGGATTTGAAAAGTCTCGCTCCTTCGGATATAGACCAAATAGTCGACCCTTCAAAAGTTACAACAAGTTACGACAGCGAAGGAAAACTTGTAGCTATAGCTTGGGATTCTGGTCCAGTGGTTATGTATTATAGAGAAGATTTATTTAGACAAGCGGGAATAAATCCAGATTCAATAGTCACTTGGGAAGATTTTATACAGAGTAGGAAAAGAATTTCAGGGAAAGATGCCTAATGTAAAATTTATCGGATGGCCATTCGTTCAAGATGACGGATTTTGGAGAGATTTAATGGTTCAAAATAATGTTTATTATTTGAATAGAGACGGAGATATAACAATATCGTCTCCTAAAGCCGTTGAAAGCATAACGATTTTAAGAAGATTAATAGACGAAGGTTTGGCTTTGAATACAGTAAACTGGGACGGAACTATAAGAGCGAATAAAAACGGAGAAGTCGCCACTTATATTATTGCCGCTTGGTGGGGAGGAACTATAAAAGACCAAATGCCTGAAATGAAAGGAAAATGGAGAGCTATGAAAATGCCTACAATTAATGAAAACGGAGCGAGAGCTTCATCGCATGGAGGCTCTACTCTAACGATAACCGCGTCCGACCCTATAAAACAAGCGGCTTCTTGGGCTTTTATAGAGCATTCTTTATTGTCGGTTGATAGTCAGCTTTTAATGTATGATAAATTCGGTTTATTTCCTTCATATCTTCCCGTTTACGATGATGAAAGATTTAATACTGCTGACCCTTATTTTGGAAATCAGTTTTATAATCAACTGCTTGGCGAAGTGACGAGAGAAATTCCTCCTGCAATATTTACCTCTGACGATTATTCTGAAATTAGAAATATTGCGTTAAGCGTATATGAAGATATATTGAATAATAATTCGGATATACAAAATACATTGAATAACGCCGCTAATCAAATAAGTTCTTCCACTGGAAGAAAGATAGCTAAATAAAATCGGAGTAAAAAATGAAAATTAAGAAAAAGAATATAACTCCATGGCTTTTTATAGCGCCAGCCTTAATTTTTATATTATGTTTTAGTATATATCCTTTAATTGAAACTATATATTTAAGTTTTATGACTACAAGAAGAGGAGATATCGTATTTGCAGGGCTTCAGAATTTTAAGAGACTTTTATCCGACCAATATTTTTATACTTCTTTGAAAAATTCTCTTATATATTTAATTATACAAGTTCCTATAATGACTTTGTTGGCTATATTGCTTGCTATGGCTTTGCATAACGGAATTACAAAATTAAAAGGCTTATTTAGAACGATATATTTTATACCGTTTATAGTCGAGTCTGTCGCTTATAGCTTGATATTCGTTTTATTATTTCAAGAAAGAGGCGTTATAAATTTTCTACTGTCTATTATAAATATTAGTCCTGTTATGTGGCTTACTCAAACTTGGCCAGCAAGATTTTTAATAATGCTTATAATGACATGGAGATGGACGGGATATAATATGATAATAATTTTAGCGGGACTTCAAAGCATACCAAACGATTATTATGAAGCGGCTACTATAGACGGAGCTAACGCTTTTCATAAATTTGTAAATATAACCATTCCCATGTTAAAGCCCGTTATATTATTTTCTACAATATTATCGACTATAGGAACTTTGAATTTATTTACCGAACCTTATTTGCTTACAAACGGAGGACCGAATAATTCTACAATAAGTTTGGGATTATATATTTATAGGCAGGCTTTTCAATCTATTAATTTGACTTACGCCGCCACAATATCGGTAGCTATACTTGTAATAGTAGGCGTTCTTTCAAGATTGCAAATGAAAGTTGGAGAAAATACAAAATGATAAACGGAAAACGACAAAAAATAACAAGAATAATATTATATATAGTTTTATCTATAGGGCTTATAGCATGTGTATATCCTTTATTTTTTATGTTTGTAGCGTCAACGAGAGTTTCGGGCGATATATTTTTATTCCCGCCTCCTATAACTTTTGGCGATAGATTTTTTGAAAATCTTAAAAATTTGCAGGAGAGGATTCCAATATGGAGTGCGTTATTTAATTCTTTTAAGATTGCCATAATATACACGGCGATTAATCTTCTAATATGTTCTATGGCGGCTTATTCTATTTCAAAATTTAATTATAAAGGCAGAAATATAGTTTTTATTATTATAATGCTTACTATGATGCTTCCCGCTCATGCAAAATTAGTTCCGTTATATAGAATGATGACAGCGTTAAAGCTTTCCAATACTCATTTAGCGATTATTCTTCCCGATATAGCTGGAGCTTTTGGAATATTTTTAATGAGGCAGAATTTTCATGCAGTCCCCGATACTTTAATAGAAGCGGCGAGAATTGACGGAGCGAACGAATGGACAATATTTGTAAAAATCGTTATGCCTTTAATGATTCCAGCTTTAACGGCTTTAGGAATTTATATGTTTGTAGCTCAATGGACAAACTTCACATGGCCTCTTATAATATTAAACGACCCTGAAAAATTTACTTTGCCCGTAGCTTTGGCGCAATTAAAATCGGATACAAGAATAGATTATGGACAGATAATGGTAGGCGCTATATTTGCTGTCGCTCCAATAATGGCAGTATTTTTAGCTTTGCAAAAATATTTTATATCAGGTTTAACAGGCGGAGCGGTAAAAGAATAATATTTTAAGTTTTTAATTATAAAAAATTATTTTGTTATATAATCTTTTTCTTCAATAATAAATTTTTCTTTATTATTAAAATCTTCAATAATTATATCGCCGTTATTAAAATAAGATTGATATGTAAAATCTAATTCTTTATTATACTTTTTTAAAATAATATCTCTTATATCGATTAAAACAATATTTTTATTATCGAGGTTTTCGGGATTTGAAAAATCGTATATAAGATGGCTGAATATTCTTTTATAAGCGTTATTTTCCGCTTCTGAAAAATAAAAAACATAAAAAATAATTCTTCCGTTTTCTATGCAATAATAATCTAAATCTACAAATACCAATATTCCTTTATTTTCTATAAATTTATTATTATAAAAATTAATCTCTTCTTTCCTGTTATTTAAATTCAAAATTGAAAAACCCGATAAATCTCTATTAAATATAAAATAATCGTTTTGATTTTTATGTTTTATGATTTTATAAATTCTTGCATCATCGCTTTTATAATAAAAAATTTTATTGCGATAATTAAAAATCTTTCTTTCGTATCCGATTATATCCTTATTATGAATATTGCCGAAATATTTTTTATGTTTAATAATAAAGTTATTATTTATTTTAGTTTCTTTTTCTTCGATAAAATATTTTTTGTCGAATAAACCGCCGTATTTTATCCAATGATTTTTATATTCTTTCGTGTAATAAAAATTTTCAAGTTTCATGTTTTTAGTATAGAATAAAAATTATATTTAATCAACCTTAAAAACAATCGGAATTATAAAACAAACTACAAAAGCTAACGTTCCGTAAACATACATATAAAAAACGGTTTTGTCGTCTCCAATTTCTATATTTTCTGATTTCAAATATTTTATAATCGATTTAATATTGCAAACCGAAATTATTATCAAATGAATTAAAATTGCTATATTCGTTAAAAGCAAAGTTATTTTTGTCGCCGTAATTTTGTATTCGATAATTCTAAATATTGTCGCGCTTAAAACGACTAAATTAAACAGAGAGGAAAAAATCGGAGTTATCAAATAAATCGCTTTTGCAAAAACTCCCGCCTTATAATTTGGAGATATAAAAAATAATGTCGCCGCAATTAAAGCGATAAGAATATTATAAATTATAAAAATAAATTTATTTTCGTAAGGACGAAGTAATGGAGAGAAAAGTCCGAGCAACGCGGTAAATTCCAAAAATAAAAAAATCAAAATAATTCCTCTTGCAAAATATATTGAAATATTTTCTAATTTTTTAAATGTCGAGAATAAAATATACGAAACAAAAGGAGCGACTCCGCAAAGAAAAATAAAAATTATAATTGGAATTTTGAAAAATAAAAACATTTCTAAATTGCCATTTAATTCAAAATCAAAAATTTTAATCATTATAGAAAATAATAGAGTATATAAAATCCAAATAATAATTAATATAAAATAAATTATTAAAGAAAATATTATTGTGTTTCCCGTTAGCGTAAAAAATTTATTTATGTTTTTAATGTCGTTTATTATAAATTTATTGTAGGATAAACATGCCAAAATAAAAAATATGACGAAAGAAAATATATTTGTAATTATATGCATTTGAAAAAATGGAATATTTAATTCTTCGTTTGTCGAATATAAAAATCCTATCGGCATTAGATAATTTAAAGAATGCCAAATTAAAAATATTAAAAGAAACGAAAGAAAAGAGAGCAAAATAACTTTTTTGTTTAGCGGATATAAATTAAAAATCGCAGAATAACATAAAAAATAAAATATTTGAAAAGGAAAAGAATTGATAAATATTGTCGGTATAAATTCTTCTCCTTTGTAATCTGGTTTAAAAGTAAATATAATTCCCATATATACGAGATAAGGAATAATCGCAACCGCCGATAAAATTAATACGGAAAGAAAATAAATAATTTTTTTAGTTTTTTCGTTATTAAGCGTCATAAAATTTTCTCTTTACAAATTAAAATATTATTCTTTAAATATTGTTTAAAATTTTATTAAAAAATTTATCGTTTATTATATATTATTTTTTAGAAAAAAAGAAATTACCATTAAGTCATTTAGAACCGTCAAAAAATTTATTCATATCTTCAAAAATTTCTTTCATACTTGCTTTTAATATTTTCGCTTTCGGAAGAGATTGAATAAATTTAACTCCATAATTTTTACCGTAAAGTCTTCTATCTAAAACGAAAACCACTCCTCTGTCTTCTTTGCTTCTTATAAGTCGACCGAAACCTTGCTTAAATTTTATAACTGCGAGCGGCAAAGCGTAATCCATAAAAGCGCTTCCTCCGTTTTCTTCAATATATCTATATCTGCCTTCGCTTATCGGGTCCGTTGGCACGGCAAATGGAAGTTTAGGAATTATTACGACTTCTAAATTTTCTCCCGCGACATCGACTCCTTCCCAAAAAGAATCTACTCCGTAAAGCACATTATTTGAAGAAGCTTTAAACATATCAAGTAAAGTATGTCTATGTATTGAAGAAGTTTGAGCTAAAGGATTTATATTTTTTTTCTTTAATTCTTTTTCCGTGCTTTGATAAACGTTCATAAGAGAAGAAAAAGATGTAAATAATATAAAAGCTCTTCCGCCCGTTATATCGCATATTTCAAGCAAAACTTTTGAAGTAAAATCGTTGAAAGTTTCGCTTGACACATCGGGCATATCGTTTGCAATATAAAGCCTTGCATTTTTTTCGTAATTAAAAGGAGATTCTAAATAAATTTCTATTTTTTTATTTTGTTCTATATAATCAAATCCTAATCTATTTGAAAAGAAATTAAAACTTTTTGAAACGGTTAAAGTAGCGGAATACATAGCGACAGTATCGAATCTCATATATAAATAATCATTTAAATTTTTAGCGACAGTCACGGGAGTTAAATGCCAATTAAGAACAACGCTTCCTTTTTTTGTAAGTCTCGCTTCAATCCATCTTATATATTCGTCTTTTTTATAATCGATTGTAGAGTTTAAAGAGATAAGTTGATTTTTTAATCTCTCCAAATATGCATTTGACATTTGAGCGATTTCTTCATAGTCAAAATTATTTTCTATAGCGATATCAAAAAATTTTTTATATAATCTGTCGCATAGATTAACCAAAGAGCCGATTATTATAACTATTTCTCTTAAATGTTTTAATCCTTCGTTTTGCCAATGTTCCGCGCTTATTATTTCGGGACTTATTCTAAATTTATATCCTAATCCTTCTTTAGTTTTAATATTTTTATGGCAGTAAGTTATAAATTGTTTTGAAGATTCGTCTACAATATTTCTAACTCTATTTACAGTATCATGAGCTATATTTATAATTTCTACTATTTCGTTATATTCGCTATTTTCAATTAAAGATTTATTTTCGTTTAACATTTTGTTAATTGTTTCTATAATTCCTAGTCTTTTATTTTTCTTAATTCTTGAAATATAAAATAAAGCTTTTAATATTCCGTTTTTACTTCCTTCGTTTCCAAAATAACTTGAAGCGGAATTTTCAAAATTATGAGCTTCGTCAATTATAACTTTCGTATATCTCGGGAGCAAACTATATCTTCCCGAAGTTTCCGCATATAAAGACAAATCGGCGCATAATATATGATGATTTACAATTAAAAGTTGAGATGCATTTAATTGTTTTCGCATTTTATAAAAATAGCATTCTTCCAAATATTCGCATTTTCTATGAGTGCAAGTGTCCGTATCGCAACAAACCATTTCCCATAATTCGCTTTTCGGTTTATAGCCTAAATCTGTTATTGAACCGTCTTTTGTTATGTTAAGCCAATTATCGATACTTTCAAAAAAATTAATCTGTTCGTCAAAATCTAATCTGTCTAAATCGTTTAATGTGTCTTTAACTTTTTTTATGCATACATAATTATTCCTGCCTTTAACTAAAGCGTATTTAACATTTGGAGCTATAGCGTCAATTATTGAAGGTAAATCTTTTGAAATAATCTGTTCTTGCAAATTAATCGTATTAGTTGAAACTACTATTCTTGTTTTATTTTCTTTAAGCCATAAAAGAGCGGGAATTAAATAAGCGAATGATTTTCCGATTCCCGTTCCCGCTTCCGATATTAAATGTTTATTATTATTAAAAGCTTCAATAGTCGCTTCTACAAGTTCGGTTTGTTCCTGTCTGTATTCGTATTTTTTTAATAATTTGCTTAAAAGCCCGTTTTCGGTAAACATATATAAAGCTTCGGGAGAGTTTATAGTTTTTGTATCTTCCGATTTTATCGGGCGGACAACTTCGTAATAATCGTCAACATCGTTATTTACGATATAAAAACCGACTCCCGCATTATTTCCAAGTTCGCTTGCAATCATTAAATCGGCTCTTGAAGGCGTCAATTCTCCCGATGGATGATTATGAATAACGGCGTCATATTCTAAAGATAGAGATATAATAGCGGGGACAGAATCTTTATTTCCTCTTGCCATAACTTCAATATGTTCTAAAATTCCCAAAGCGTTAAAATTTATTCCAAAATAAACTTCATTGCCGTAGGCTTCTACTATAGACTTTCTCATAAAATTAACGGCTTCTATAGAAAATATATCGTTTAATTCTTTGTTATTCATTATTAAAATATAGTTTATATCAAAATCTTTGTCAAAATTCGCATTTTTATTATTAATTTTTGTTTATTTAATAAATTTATCATATATTATTAAATTATATTTGTCAATTTTTCGATAATTTTTATTAGAGAATTTATATTAAAAAAATAATAATTTTTAAAAAAATGCTTGCAAAATTTTTATTTTTTTATATAATATATGGTAGAAAGAGAATTAATTTAAGTGAGAATTGTTTAATGAAGAAAATATTATGTTTAATTTGTTTATTTAGCGTTAGTTTTTATTCTTGCGCGGTTAGAAATTATTTAGGTAGTCAATCGGGCTTAAGCGAAGATAGAGTATTTTACGCGCAAATGATAAATAATGGAAATACTTATGGATGGTTTAATATTCCCGCTCATCTTTTAAAAGTTAGCGATAATTTGGCTATATATATGCAAACTACATTTTTTACAAGTTATAAAGAAAATATTAGTTCTTATGCATTAAATAAATTGGCTCAAGAATTTGATTATTATTATACTTCTATGACGAATATTTATGGAACTCATAGCGATATAGACGCAAACGGGAAAATAATAATCTTATTAATGGATATTAATAAAACTAAAGGTAGTGGCAATCAGGTATTAGGATATTTTAATCCGAGCGATATGCATGGCAATAATAAAGGCGAAATTCTATATATGGATATAAGCAACGCTAATAATAAAACGGATAATGCAATAGGAACTATTATTCATGAATTTCAACATTTAATAAATTATAGTTATGTAATTAGCGGCGAGAGAAACGAAATGTCTTCTTGGTTAAACGAGGCTCTTTCAGAATCTACTTCAATTTTATTTAATAAGGCAACTGTGGAATCGAGAATAGAGGGATTTAATAATATAAATTATTATTGTTTCTATACTTGGAACACTTCAAATATTAGTAATAATAATAAAAATAATACTCATGTTAATTATCCTTCGGCTTCAGTATTTATGAATTGGCTTTATCAAAAAAAAGGTTCTAATGAAATATTTAAAACAATAGCTTCTTCAAAAGAATTGGGCGATTATAAAAAAGTTTTATCAGCGGCGAGTGGAATATCGGGTTATTCTGTAAGCAGTTGGGATGGTTTACTTTTAGATTGGATGTCGGAAATCGTTACTAATGGCAGTAATTGGACAACGACTAACAAACCTACAAATAATTGTGCATCGGGCAATGTTAGTTTATATCCAGGCGCAATGATAGTTTGCGATAGCTATACAAATGGAGCAAGTGGAAATATTGTCACTAACAAAGTTAATGGCAATAGTGGTAAAACGATAGTTCTTAATAAAGATACTAATTTAAAAGGTTCTGCAGTAAAAGTTAGCGTGACTAGCTCTACAAGTTCTAAAGCAAGAATGAGAAGAAGCGCTATAAGAAACGACAATAATGAAGAAAGCAGAGATATTAATATTCTTTTGGATAGAAACGGAAATATTAAGAAAGATTAATTTAATTTTTAATTCGGAGAAAAAATGTCTAAATTTTTATTATTAATTTCATTTATTAGTATTGTATTTTTTAATTCTTGTAGCGAAAGTGTTTATAAAGTTTCGGCAAATCGTAATGATTTTTATGTAATGAGAATTAACGGCTCTCAATATGCGGAGAAAATTAAAATATTCAAAGTTGAAGAAACCGCTAATTTAATAATTTATGCAGAAAGCGGTTATTCGATTAATTATAATTATGTAATTTATGTAGCGAAAAAATTTGAAGATAATTATTCTAAAATGATAAATATATATGGAAATCATACGGATGTTGACAAAAACGGAAAAATTATAATTTTATTTCAAAAAATTAACGCTAATATTAGCGGCAATTCTATAGTAATGGGATATTTTTTACCAAACGATTTGATTTACGGCGATTTTAATAATGCGGAAATTTTATATATGGATATTAATTTGCTTAATAAAAATCCTCAATTAATAGCGGGAACTGTTTTGCATGAATTTCAGCATTTAATTAATTTTAATGTAAATTATATTAAAAAAGGAAAGGATATGTCGCTTTGGTTAAACGAATCGCTTTCCGAATCGACTTCAATATTATTTGATAGTTATATGACTAGAAATAGAATAGAGGAATTTAATAATATAAATTATTATTGTTTCTATACTTGGGATTTGCCTTTTTATCCTAATATGTTTGTTAATTATCCTTCGGCTTCGGTATTTATGAATTGGCTTTATCAAAAAAATAATAGAAACGAGAGCGTTTTTAGAAATATCGCGCATTCTTCAGAAAGTGAAGATTATAAAAAAGTATTGGGCGCTGCAGGTTATGGAAATAATTGGGAAGGATTATTAATTAATTGGATAGACGGAATTAAAAAAGGACAAGTTAATGGCGCTAAAATAAATAATTGGAATTCGACTTGGACTACGACTGCATATTTATATCCAGGAGCTTTAGTATATGGAAATTCCAAAATTCATGTAAATCCGTCAACAGATTTGAGCGGTAATCCGCAAGCTATTAGAGCGCAAATTTATGAAGATAATTTTATTATTACTTCAAGAAGCGCGGATAATACGGCAAATGAAAATAATATTTATTTGCAAACTACTCAAAAACCTAAATATATAGATTTGGTATTTGATAAAGACGGAAAAATAAAAAAATATTAAAGTGTTAAAAATGAAATTAAAATTAAAATCTGTTTTATTAAATAAAAGATTATTAAATATAATTTTTGTATTTATGATTGTCTTTCTTCTATTTACAAAAAAAGAAAAAATAACGGGAGAGATTAGAGTAGTCGGCACGGCGCTTTTTCCTAATGTAGTTATAACGACTAAAGAAAATAGAGATTATTATTTTGATAAAAAATTTTTTGAAGAATATGCAAAATATCAAGGCGAGATTATAACTATAGAAGCGAAAATTAAAAAAACTAAATTATGGCTTGCCGATAGAAGCAGATATTTAGAAAGATATAATATTTTATGGGTGAGAAAAGTAAATTAAAAAATACTTGATTTATATGTAATTATATGTTATAATATAATCATATTAATAAATTGGAGTATTTTTATGAATATATTAGTAATCAATTCAGGAAGTTCAAGTATCAAATATCAGTTGTTTTCTATGCCCGAGGCGAAAGTTTTGGCTAAAGGGCTTTTAGAAAAAATTGGAGAGGAGACAAGCGCTCTCAAGCATACGGCGGTTGAAAAAAATAAAGAAAAAAAATTAGAGCAGAAAGTTGAAAATCATAAAGACGGAATGGCTTTAATATTTTCTCTTTTAACAGATAAAGATGTCGGCGTTATTTCGGATATGAAAGAAATTTCAGGCGTTGGGCATAGAGTTGTGCATGGCGGAGAGGCTTTTAATAAAAGTTCTATTTTAACAGACGAAGCTATTAAAGAAATAGAAAAGTATTCGGATTTAAGTCCTCTTCATAATCCTGCGGGTTTGCAAGGAATAAGAGCTTGCGAAGAGATACTTCCGAAAGGAACGAAAATGGTTTTATGTTTTGATACGAGTTTTCACCAAACTATACCCGAATACGCTTATTTATACGCTATTCCTTACGAGTATTACGATAAATATAAAATTCGCCGTTATGGTTTTCATGGAACATCTCATAAATATGTTTACGGAGAGTTTTGCAAAGTTGAAAATAAACCTAACGCTAATGTTATAGTTTGTCATTTAGGAAACGGAGCGAGCGTTACAGCGGTTAAAGAAGGCAAATCTATTGACACAAGCATGGGACTTACGCCGCTTGAAGGTTTGGTAATGGGAACGCGTTCGGGAGATATGGACCCTGCCGTTGCAACTTTTATAATGGCAAAAGAAAATTTAAGCCCTAAAGAAATGGATAATATTTTGAATAAAAAGAGCGGACTTTTGGGAATTTCTGGAATAAGCAACGATATGAGAAATTTATCAGAGCAAGAAGGAAAAAATCCAAGAGCGGCTTTGGCGATTAAAATGTTCTGCTATAGAATTAAAAAATATATCGGTTCTTATATGGCGGTTTTAGGACATGTTGACGGTATAGTATTTACGGGCGGAATAGGGGAGAACGCTCCCGATATAAGAGAGAAGATTCTTGAAGGAATGGAAGAATTGGGAATAAAAGTTGACGGAGCTAAAAATTCTAAAGCAAGAGGTTGTGCTAATTTTGAAAAAGACGGCACTTCTATAAAATTATATGTTATAGCGACAGACGAAGAAAAGGCAATAGCTTTGGATACTTATAATATAGCGTTAAAATAATTAAAAAATAAAAGTAGATTAAGCGGGGTTTTAAAGCCTCGCTTTTTTTATTTACTAAATTAATATTTTATATTTTGTTAATAAAAAATAATCGTTTAATAATTTGTAAAAATTAAATATGATTTCGATATAACAATGGGCTTATAAAAAGAGTTTATAAGCCCATCATAATAGTGTTAGGAGTCTGATAATAATGAATAATTACTTACTTTTAGTATTTATCAACTTTATCTATATATAATAACCGAAATAAATAAAATAGGTAAAATAAAAAAATAAAAAAAAATTAATTTTTTATTGAAATTTCATATTTACAAAATTATAAAATAAGTTATCATAATATAGTTAACATAATTCTAATATATTATATTAAGGTTTTGTATGAATTATATTATAAGAGAAGCTGATATTGAAGACGCTGAAAATGTAATTGAATATATAAAAATCGTATCCGATGAAACAGATTTTTTAATTTCCGATTCAAGCGAAAGAAAATTTACCGTAAAGAAAGAAAAAGAATTTTTGCAAAATATACAAAGCTCTATACTTGAAAAAATATTTTTATTTGAAATTGAAAATAAAATAGTCGGGATGTGTAGCATTGAAGGAATAAATAAAATCAGAATAAAGCATAGAGTAGATTTGGCTATAACGGTTTTAAAAAATTATTGGGGAAATAAAATCGGAGAAAAATTAATCGATTATGCGATTGAATATTGCAAATCAAATTGTATAAAAAAGATAGAATTGACGGTTAGAATTGATAACGAAAGAGCCTTGAAATTGTATAAAAAATTTGGTTTTGAAATTGAAGGCGAGATAAAAAATTTTATTTATTTGAACGGAAATTACTATAATTGTTATTATATGGGACTTTTACTGTAGTATATTACAGTAAAATAACCTTTTTATATTATATTTTTTATAAAAAAAGTTAACATAATACTTGACTTTTTTTCGTAATTATGTTAACTTTAATGCTATATTAAAGAGTCGGAACTAATTAAAATGAAAAGAATTTTTATAGGTATATTAATATTATGTTTGTTTCTTACAAATACTATTTACGCTCAAATACCAATACCAACTATAGATTTAAATGTCACTCAAGCGCAAACTCCTCAACAAGTTAGTTTAGGACTTCAAATATTATTTTTATTAACTATATTATCTTTATCTCCTTCGATAATAATAATGACTACAAGTTTTATAAGAGTTTCTATAGTTTTAAATTTTGTTCAAAGAGCTTTATCTTTGCAAGAAACTCCGCCGAGAGCTTTAATAATGGGACTCTCTTTATTCTTAACATTTTTTATAATGATGCCGACTTTGACTCAAATAAATAGAGAAGCTTTGCAACCTTATTTAAACGGTTCGATTGGAGTAAACGATTTATACGGAAGAGGAATTCAACCTTTAAGAATGTTTATGTTTAATTCTTTAAGAGGCGAAAACGGAATGAAAAGTTTGGATTTATTTTTAAGCATAAGCGATACAAATATAAGATTGAGAGAAATTCAAACGGTTGAAGATTTAAATAGAATTCCAACTATTGTCGTAGTTCCCGCGTTTATAATAAACGAATTAACTATAGCTTTTAAGATGGGAATTTATTTATTTATTCCTTTTATCGTTATAGATTTGGTTGTAGCTTCAATTTTGATGGCTATGGGTATGATAATGCTTCCGCCTATTATGATATCTTTGCCTCTTAAAATTATTTTATTTGTGGCGGTTGATGGATGGAAACTATTGATACTTCAATTAGTTCAGAGTTTTAGATAAATTTTATTTTAAGGAATTTAAAAAGGTTTAAAAGAGGATTTAATTATGAGCGATACTTCTATAGTTGTTTTGGTGCAAGAAACTTTATGGACATTTATGTTGCTTGTCGCTCCGATTTTAGGAGTTTCAATATTAGTAGGTTTGATTATATCTATACTTCAAGCCACTACGAGCATTCAGGAGCAGACTTTAACTTTTGTTCCAAAAATGATTGCTATGCTTACGGTTATATATTTTTTAGCTTCTTGGATGCTTAATTATATAAGCGGTTTTACGGTTAGATTATTTAGTATTTTGCCAACGATAGCGAGATAAATATAAAATAAAAAATAAGGAAAAAGCGAGATTAAAAAATGAAATTAAAAAATATTAGGATAAAACATAATGGATAATTTTGTTAATTTCTTTCAAATTTACCTGCTCATTATGGTTAGATTTATGGCTATTTTAATGGTAGCGCCTTTATTTTCTTCAAATGTTATTCCAAATACTATAAAAATAGGACTTTCATTTGTGGCAACCGCCGCTATATTTCCTTTGATTGCCGACACTTCTATTAAAGCCGCGCCTACTTTTGTAGGATATTTTTTAACTTTATTAAACGAAGCGCTTATAGGAATATTAATCGGATTTTTAATGTCTATTATATTTGCAGCCTATCAAGTTATGGCAAACTTTTTTGAAATACAAATGGGATTTGGCGTTTCTGAAACAGTTGACCCAATATCTCAAGTTAATGTTCCCGTTTTAGGACAACTTCAATCTTTAGTCGCTATATTAATATTTATAGCCATTAACGGACAAAATTGGGTTATAAGAACTTTATATTATAGTTTTGAGGTTTTGCCCGTTTTAAGCGCCGCTTCAAAATCTGTATTTACTTCTTCATTTCAAGGAGTTATTGACAGAATGATTTATTATATGAGTTCTTTATTTTCCGTTGCGCTTTCATTGGCTTTACCTATAATGCTAACATTATTTTTATTGTCTATTAGTTTGGGACTTCTTGCAAAAGCCGCTCCTCAAATGAATATTTTAATGCTTGGTTTTCCTATGCAAATAGCGGTTGGAGTAATCGCTTATTATATATTAATTCCCGCTTTGGTTTCTAATTTTATGAAAATACTTGAAACTACAATATCGGATGTTAATCATATAATATCTTTCTTATCGGGAGGAACTATATGATATTTAATTTTATTTTAGAAATTTTAATTAAATATAAAGCTAAATTATACAGAAAATATTTGCATTTAACGGGTAAAGGTTTCGTTTTAACTTTATTCGCTTCTCCCGAAGACGAGGGAAGAACGGAATTGCCTACCGAAAGAAAAAAGAGAAGAGCGAGAGAGGAAGAAGGAAGAGTAGTAAATTCGGTAGAAATAAATCAAACTTTGGTATTGGCTATAACAATAGGATTAATTTCAATATTGGCAGGATATTTAACGCATACGATTGGGCAGTTTTTTATGGAAATTATAAATAAAATATCTGATGCGGATAACGCAATGAATATAAACGCTTTGCCCGATATATTTTTGAATATAATATTTTTAATAACAAAAACGGCGGGAATAATTTTATTTGCAGCTTTAATAGTCGGAGTCGGAGTTAATTTAGCTCAAACGAAATTTTTATTTACCGTAAAAAAATTAAAACCTAATTTTAAAAGAATAGCGCCAACTTGGTCAAACTTCAAAGAGAGAGTTTTTATTTCATCTCAAAATGTAATGAATCTTGCGAAAATACTTTTTAAAATGCTAGTTATAGCTTTTCTTACTTTTACTACAATAAACGGAAAGCGAAGCGAATTATTTAATATGATTAATATGGAATTATCTCAAGCAATGAATGTATTTTTCTTTATAGTTTTAGAGATGCTTGCAAAAGTTATAATATTTTTAATGATAGTTTCCGTATTCGATTACTTTTTTCAAAGAAGGCAGCATATAAAAAGTTTGAAAATGACAAAACATGAAATGAAAGAAGAGTTTAAAGAAATGGAAGGCGACCCTTTGGTAAAGAGTCAATTGCAGGAAATGGCAAGAAAAATTGTAAATAGAACTATGCTTAAAGCCGTGCCTGAAGCGGATGTTATAATAACTAACCCGACTCACTTTGCCGTAGCTTTAAAATATAACAACGGCGATTATGCTCCGATAGTGACGGCAAAAGGAGCGGACCATATAGCTTTAAAAATAAAAGAAATAGCTAAAGAAAACGAAATTGAAATAGTTGAAAATAAACCTTTGGCTCGCGAATTATTTTATAATGTGGATATAGGAAAATATATACCCGAAAAACTTTTTCATGTTGTTTCTACTATACTCACAAATGTTTATAAAATACGCGATGAAAAAATGTCAAGGGCAATGTAGGAGATAGAAAGTGGCGGAAATGAATATTCCTTTTAAAATGCCTAATCCCGTTAATTTAGGAAGACATACGGATGTTATGTTCGCTATAGGCGCGGTTATGGTTATCATGATGTTAATCATACCTTTGCCTACAATGATTTTAGATTTATTGCTTGTAGTAAATATAGTGATTTCTCTTTTAATACTTCTTATGGTTTTGAGTATAAAAAGCGCAAACGATTTTAGCGTATTTCCTTCAGTGCTTCTTATTATGACGGCTTTTAGATTGGCTTTAAATGTTTCTACAACGAGAGCTATTTTATCTCAAGGAGCAAATTTTGACGGAAGAGTTATTACGGCTTTTGCAAATTTTGTAGTTTCGGGAAATGTAGTAGTTGGAGTAGTAATATTTATTATTCTTATAATAGTTCAATTTATAGTTATTACTAAAGGCGCTACAAGAGTGTCCGAAGTTGCCGCAAGATTCGCTTTAGATAGTATGCCTTCAAAAATGATGGCTGTTGAAAGCGAACTTCAAGCGGGAGCGATTACCTATAAGGAAGCCGAAGAAAAGAGAAAGAAAATAAGAGGAGAGAGCGATTTTTATGGAACTATGGATGGAGCTTCTAAATTCGTTCAAGGCGATGTTATAGCGGGTTTGATTATTACCGTAATAAATATAGTCGGCGGACTCGTAATTGGTATGACAATGAGAGGAGAGACTTTTAATCAAGCTATCGATGTTTATACTCGATTTACAATCGGTGATGGTTTGGTAACTCAAATTCCAGCTTTCTTTATGAGTTTTGCAACGGGTTTATTAGTGACAAGAAGCAGCAGCGAAGATAATTTATCTACTCAAATTGCCGTTCAAATATTTGCGAAACCTAAAAATTTATTTATAGGCGCGGGATTTGCTTTATTTTTAATGTTTTTGCCAGGATTTCCAAAAATTGCATTATTCGTTATATCTTTAGCGTTATTTTTTGCAGGATATACATTAAAAAAAGAACAAAAAGAACTTGGAATTAACGAAGACGGAACTAAAGCGGAAACTCCAGAACAAACGCAACAGGGACCTTTGGATGTTGGAGATTTACTAAAAGTTGAAAAAGTCGAACTTTCTGTCGGAACATCTTTAATTCCTTTGGCTTTAGAACAGGAAGGCGGAGATTTAATTAATAGAATTAGTAGAGTTCGTAGAGAATTGGCATTAGAAATTGGTTTAGCAGTTCCTCCCGTTCGTATTGTCGACAATCAAGCTATAGAACCTGACGAATATACGATAAGCATTAACGGAATTGAAATGGCTAAAAATTTTGTTCGTCCTAATATGCTTTTAGCTTTGAATTCGGAGTCTAAAGAAAAACCTACCGAAGAAGCGGAAATGGTAAAAGAACCCGCATTCGGTTTGCCCGCTTATTGGATTAAAGTTGACGAAAGACATGACGCAGAACAGAAAAAATTTACTCTATTTGAGCCAAGCACTGTTATAGCAACTCATTTTAGCGAAATAATCAAAAGAAACGCTAATCTTATTCTTGGCAGAGAAGAAGTTCAAAAAATGCTTGATAGAATTAAAGACGAAAATAAAGCTCTCGTATCCGAAATATTGGCGGCTAAACCTCATAACGAAAGTCCGCTCGGATATATACAAAAAGTTTTGCAAAATCTTTTGCAAGAGGAATTACCTATTAAAAATAATATCGCAATATTAGAAGGAATCGCCGATGCAATTTCGGTTATGGGAAGCGAACAGGCTACCGAACTTGTTAGAAGCAGATTATCGCCTCAAATATCGCAAATGATTTCCGATGCGGATAAAAATATAAAAGTGATAACATTTAGTCAGCAACTTCAAAATAATATAGCTCAAAATCTTGTTAATACGGGAAATTTGCAAGGCAGTCAAATGATAGCTATGGGTTTTGAAAGTATGCAGAATTTGATTAAAAATATAAAAGACGCTATAAAATTGGCAAATGAATCGGGAGTTTCGGAAATAATATTTTTATGTTCGCCCGCAATAAGAAAACCTTTATATCAATTTATAGCGAAGAATATAGGCAAATATAAAGTTGTGTCTACGGCTGAAATTATGCAAGGTTATAATGTTCAAGGCGTAGCCATAATTAAATAAATATAGAAATGGAGAAAATTATGAAGACTATTAAAATTTTTGGAAAGAATAGGGAAGAGATTGAGAGAATAGCTAGAGACAAATATGGAGAGAGCTATTTTATCATTAGTATTAGAGAATTAAAAAGAAAAACTATATTCGGAATTGTCAAGAAAGAATATGAAGTTTCTATTGGCGTTTTAGAACAAAATTAATTTATGGAGTTACAATTATGGTAGATATACGAACTATTAGAGGAAAAAATCAAAAAGACGCTATTACTAAAGCTACGGTTGAGTATGGCAGTAATTTTACTATTTTAAGCAATAAGGAGGAGAGAGTTAAAGGTCCTTTAGGTTTATTTAAAAAGCCCGAATATGTGCTTAGAATAATGCTTCGAGATTCTATTTATGATAGATACGAAAATAGAAGAAGCGAAAGCGTAAATATTTTAAGAGAAGATAATAACGACAATTACGAAGATAAACTTATAAGCGATGGAAAAGAATTAAATAAACATAGATATGCAGCCGAAACAACAGAAACCATTGACGGAAGCGAAATGGGAGAGAGAATAGTAAATATGATTAACGCCTTAAAAGCGGCTAAATCTATGGCAAAATCAAATAATACTCAAAATGAAAATAATTTAAACTCTTCTTCCGATATTCAAGTAAATAATTTAAATTTGAATTCAAACGAAAATATTTTAAAAGAAAAAACTATTAATGAAAAAATTATTGATAAAAGAGAGGAAAGAATTGAAAATCTTGAAAATAACAGAATGAGAAATAATAATTTTATGCCACTCTCTTCTTTTAATAATTCTTATAATCCTTCTATGTTTGGAGGTTCGATGTTGAGCGATTATAATCCTAAAAGTTCTATAGACGAAAATGTTAAGAAAATGGTTCAAGCTCAAGTTAAGGATATAGTTAAAGAATATTTTGAAAATAATATTCCTAATTTCAATAAAAATAATTATAATAATTACAATTATAATAATAGAAATTCTTTTAATAATCGTTATGAATCTGAAAGAGGCTCTATAATTAAACATAATAGATATGATTTAGATTTTAATTCTAATAATCATATAGATAATATCGATAGAATTGAAGAAACGGAAAGAAAATCTTATCATGATAAAGAAAATTTTGATAATAATGAAGTTGCGGATTCTATGGAGGAGAGTTTTAATTATTTGAGAAATAGAGAATTTCCCGAAGAGATTTTAATTAATTTAAGAGAATATTTATTAAATTCAAGCGATGCGAGATTTTTTCAGTCGAGAGAGATTATTAAAGACGAAATAGAAAAATATTTTTCAAATAAATTAATTTTGTCTGACGGAATAGATATAGGAGCTAAAAAGAAAATAATAATTTTTGTTGGACCTACGGGAGTTGGAAAAACGACTACTATACCAAAAATAGCGGCTCAATATATAAGGTCGGGAAGAAAAGTTTCATTTGTGACTATAGATAATTACAGAATAGCGGCTGTTGACCAACTTCAAAGATATGCGAGTATATTAAAAGTGCCTTTTACAAGCGCTAGTAATCCCGAAGCTTTAAGGGCGGAAATAAGAAAAATGGATAGCTCTTCATTATTATTTGTAGATACAATGGGTCGCTCTCCAAAAGGAACGGATGAAATAATTTCTATGTCAAAATATTTTAGCACGGTTGGAAGATTCGATATGGATGTTCAGCTTGTAATGAGTTCTACGGCAAAATATAAAGATTCATTAAAAATATTGAACGCTTTTAAGCCAGCAAATTATAAAGGAATAATTCTTACAAAAGTCGATGAAACGGATTATTTAGCTTCTTCGGTATGCGCGATAAGCGGAACGAAAACGCCTATAACTTATGTAACTTGCGGGCAGGGAGTTCCAAAAGATATATCTACTGCTAAAAAATATGGAAAAAATATAATCGAAAATTTATATGGAAATTTAAGATAATTTGATTTAGGATTATAATTATTATGAAAGACCAAGCGGACGAATTAAGAAAAATGATGAGCGTAAAAGATAAGAGACCTCAAAGAATCATAAGCATAGCGAGCGGAAAAGGCGGCGTGGGCAAAACCAATATAGCTGTTAATTTAGCCATAGCTTTGCAAGAATTGGGAGAAAATGTGCTTTTGATAGATGCGGATTTGGGGCTTGGAAATGTAAATGTTATATTAGGAAATATGCCCGAATATAATTTATATCATGTTATAAAAGGTTCAAAGAAAATACATGAAGTTGTGGTTGAAACAGAATACGGAATAAGATATATTGCGGGAGCTTCGGGATTTTCTTCTTTGGCTAATTTATCGGGTAGGGGACTCAATAAATTAATTAGCAGTATGGATTCTTTAAATGACGCCGATATTATTATACTTGATACGGGAGCGGGAATTTCAGACCAAGTTGTATATTTCTTGCTTTCTTCGGATGAAAATATAGTCGTTACAACTCCAGAACCTACGGCTGTATTAGACGCTTTTTCCGTTATAAAAGTTATAGCGCCAGAAGATGCAAAAGCGGATATTAAAATTTTAGTTAATAGAGTTACAAAACCTTCGCAGGCAAAAGTCATTAGCGATAATATTATAAACGCGAGTAAAAATTATTTGAATATGGATGTTAAATATTTGGGATATGTTTACGAGGATAAGACGATTCCTTATTCTGTTTCGCAACAATTTCCTTTTTATCAATACGATAATAAATGTCAGGCTTCTTCTTCGCTTTATAATATAGCTAAAAAAATTGTCGATATGGAATATAATGATAGTAGAGCGACTAAAGGCTTGTCAGGTTTTATGGAAACTTTATCGCGTTTTCTTGTAAAGAATAGCAATTAGAGGTAATTTATGGATAATATAATTAATAAAATAAAGAAATATTTTTTATCTAATTTCGGAAAATTATCTATCGGCATATCGGTTTTATCTTTTATTATTACTCTTATGCTTTCTATCGCATTAAAAAATAGAATCGATATTTCAATTTTTAAAGGTTTGCTTTCTTCTTTAATAACTATGATTATATTATACGCTTTAAATATAGCTTTAACAAAATATTTGGGAGATATAATTGAAATGTCAAATATTGAAACTATAACGAGCGTTACAGAAGATTCTTTAAATCCTGAAAATTCTTCAGCCGAAAATGATAATTTGAAAACTTCAAACGATTCTTTAAATGAAATTACATCCGAAAGTAATAACGATTCTATATTTAACGATATTACTAATCCTCAAGAAAATATTATTAAAGAAGATTTTAAAAATATTTCAAAAGAGAATATTAATATTGATAAAAATAATAAAGCGAATTATCATAGTCCAAGGGGAGATATAGGCGATATTATATTGAATACTCCAGCATATCAAAGTTCTTCCGATATTTCCGATTCGAGCGTATATTATGACAGCGGAAGAAAGGTTAATGAAAGAATTATAGAAAAAGAGGTTATGGAAGACCCTGAAAGAACCGCTAGCGCCATAAGAACAATGATAGCAAAAGATAAAGATAAAAAAGAAAGTTAAAAAGTTAAATTAAAAAAACTAATAAGAGTGGTTGATTATGAAACAAAATAGAAAAGACAAATTGCCAATTATTACCGAAGAAAATGAGCATGAATATTGGATAGAATTTAGAAAAAATCTATCTCCTAGAATAAGAGAAGCTATCGTTAAAAAATATGCTCCTTTAGTAAAATACGCCGCTAATAAAATAAATATAAGCACGAAAAATATAAGAGATATTGAATTTGAAGATTTGGTTGGGTTTGGCTCTTTTGGACTTTTGGACGCTATAGATAGATACGACCCTAATAAAGATGTAAAGTTTAAAACTTACGCTCTTACTAGAATAATGGGTTCTATATACGATGAATTAAGAAAATTAGACAGTTTGCCGCGCTCTATTCGTAAAGATATAAAAGAGGTAGAAAAGGCTAGAGAGTTATTGGAAATTCATTTAAGAAGAGACGCTAAACCCGAAGAAATAATAAATATGCTTGGAATTACTATGGATAAATATAATGAACTTATGGGATATGGCATACAATCGTCTATAACTTCTTTAAGCGGGATTTTTTATACGGGAGACGATGCGGATGAAATTTCCATTATGGACACTTTAAAATCTAGCGATAAAACTAATCCCGAATATTTAGCGGAAAGAGAAGCGGTTAAAAAGCAAATAGTCGAAGCTTTGAAAAAACTTCCCGAAAAAGAACAGCAGGTATTGATATTGTATTATTATGAAGACCTTACTTTAAAAGAGATAGGAGTCGCTATGGAGGTATCGGAAAGCAGAGTATCGCAACTTCATGGAAAAGCTATACAAGATTTGAGACATAGTCTCTCTGAAATAAAAAAATCTTTAATATAATAATTTATAAATAGGATATGTTATGAACGAATTAAAAAGAAAAATATTGCAAAGTAATTTTTACAAGAACATTTACAACGCTCATGATTCGCATTCGGTTGAATTATATGTAAGTTCATTGGAACAAGGAATGCAAGAAGCTGCGGCTATATTTCAATGTCCCGTTTACGAATTAACTTATAAAGTTATAAGAGAGAAGAGCAGAAGTTTTTTAGGAATTGGCGGCGGAAAATATTTTGTTAGATATACGCATATAGAATATGAGAAATCTAAAATTTATATGGGAGCTGATAAAGATTATACTTCTATTGAACAAGAATCCGAAGAAGGTAATCTTTTGGTTAATAAAGACACTAAAATAATAATAAGAGTTAAAAGAAACGGCGTATTTTTGAAAGTGTCGCCTCCGGTCGCTGGCGGAAAGAGAATAGACGATATTACGGCTTTAGAATCTAAATTAATAGAAGCTGGAATAAAAGAATATGACGCTAATTTGGCTAAAGATATTCTTGATAAACAAAAAGGAGAATATGAGAAAATAGCCGAGTGGGATTCTTCTAAATCGGCTTTTAATGCGAAGTTAAATTATTCGGTTAGCGAAGATAAAATGCAGGCTTTTGTTACTATTGGCAAACCTTCAAATGGTGGAAGAGAGATGGATTTTGAAGATGTTAAAGAATTGCTTGAAAATAGCGGTATCGTATTTGGAATTCATGAAGATAATATTAAAAAATCTTTGGAAGATGGAACTTTTGATATTCCTATACTTGCAGCCGAAGGAAAGCATCCTATAAACGGAAATAACGCGAGAATAGAATTTTTGGTTAATGTTAATAAAAAAATTATACCCGATTTTATAGGCGAAGAAGAGAGCATAGATTATAAAGATTTAAGCATAGTTGAAAATGTTGAAGAAGGACAGCAATTAGCAGAAAAAATTGAAGCTACAAAAGGCGAGGAAGGAATAACTGTATTTGGCGATAAAATAGAAACTAAAATTGGAAAGGATATAGAAACTAAAGAAGTATTGGGTAAAAATGTAAAAATGTCGGACGATAATAAATTTATATTAGCCGCTATTAACGGGCAGGTTGTATTAAACGGAAAATTATTAAGTGTTGAGCCTATATTTGAAGTTGCAAAAGATGTCGGACCTGAAACGGGAAATATAAATTTTATTGGAAGCGTGCTTGTTAAAGGAAGCGTTAATGATAATTATTCTATTAAAGCCGAAGGAAATATAGATATTCAAGGGACGGTTGGCAAATGCAATCTCGAAGCTAAAGGCGATATAATGGTTAAGTTAGGCATTCAAGGAAATGAGAATAGTTTTGTAAAAGCTGGCGGAGATGTTATAGCGAAATTTATACAATTTTCTAATGTTGAAGCTGGAAATAATGTAGTCGTAACAGAAGCGATATTAAATTCAAATATAGACGCTGACAATAGAATAATTTTGATAGGAAAGAGAGCGTCAGCAAGCGGAGGAAGATTAAGAGCTTTAAACGAAGTAAACGGAAAAGTTTTAGGTTCTCAAGCTGGAAGCAAAACATTAATAGAGACAGGAGTAAGTCCTGCAAAAAGACGAGCTATTGAAGATATGGAAAAAGAAAAAGAAGAGCTTGATATGGCAATAGAAGAACTTGAAAGAGGAATAAAATCTTTAGAGAAAGCTGCAAAAATTAAAAAATTAGACGATGAAAAGAAAGAACAATTGCAGAGTTTGAAAGAACAACTTGAACAATCGAATAGCAGAAGAGAGGAGGTAGTTTTAAATAGAGAAAGCGTGATTCAGCAATTAGAGATAGAAAAAGTAGATTCTACAATAAGCGCGGGAAAAGAAATGCTATCTGGAGTCGAGCTTGTTATAGGAAGCGCGGAATTTTCAATAAGACAGAATTACAAGGCTATTACTTTTTACGAAGAAAACGGAATGGTAATGAGCGAAAAATATAGAGGCGAACCTAAAAATGATAAAAAATAAAAAATTCTTAAATATTGACGAATTTTATAAAGTGGCTATAGATTGCGCTATAGATGTTGACCCGAGAGGAAGAAAAATCGTAGAAAAAGAACTTAAAGATATTAGAAAAGATTATGATTCTATTACCGATAAAAAAAAGAAAAATATGTTTGATACGGATAATTTATTTAATCCATACGCCGACACGAGAATATTAAATATAGCGGAAGATAAAGAAATAAAAAAGATATTCTGCGGTATAGATATGCAAACTGCCGAATTGATTTTAGCCGATAGACTCAACGAAAAAAACTCTAATATAGATTTAGTTATTACTCATCATCCAAACGGATACGCTTATGCAAAATTTTACGAAGTTATAGGAATGCAAACCGATAAAAACGCGTTAAACGGAGTCGCCATAAATGTCGCCGAAGCTTTGACAAATAAAAGAATATCCGCGGTTGAAAAATCGGTGTCGCCTTCTAATCATAATAGAGATTCTATGGCTGCGAAACTTCTTAATTTAAATTATATGTGTATGCATACGGTTGCCGATAATCATGTTGAAACTTTTTTAACAAACCTTATTAAAAATAAAAATCCTTATAAACTTTCCGATATATTAGATTTATTAAACGATTTGGAAGAATATAAAATTGCAGCAAAATATAATAATCCTCCTAAACTTTTTAACGGAAGCGAGAAAAATAGGGCTGGTAAAATTGTAGTTGATATGACGGGCGGAGCCGCTTTCGATGTTGCAATGATAGAAGCTTTAGCAAATTCTGGCGTTGGAACTTTAGTAGTTATGCATTTGTCGGATAAACATATAGACGAATGTAAAAAATATCATATAAATATAGTTTGCGCTGGACATATTTCAAGCGATAGTTTGGGACTTAATTTATTATTTAAAGCGATAAAAGAAAAAACTAAAAAAGAATTTGAAATAATTCCCGCTTCGGGATATATATTTGTAAACAGATAAAGCGATATGTCTAAATACGAAAATATTTTATTCGACCTTGACGGCACTATAACCGACTCGGCTAACGGAATAATAAACGGCGTTATATACGGAATAAAAAAAGTAAACGAAATTTATAATTTAAATATAGAAATGCCTTCAAAAGAAATTTTAAGAAAATTCATAGGTCCGCCTCTCGATATAAGTTTTATGAAATATTGCCGTAATGACGAAAATCTTGCAAACGAATTTATAAAATATTACAGAGAAGATTATAACGGAAATAATGGATTATTTAATTGCAAATTATACGAAGGAATTTTTGATTTAATAAAAAATTTGCATGATAAAAATTTTAATTTATTTGTCGCTACTGCGAAGCCAAAAGAATCGGCTATTAGAATAATAGAATATTTTAATTTAAATACTTTCTTTAAAAATATTTACGCTCCAATTTTGGGAGAGAAAACTAAAAATAAAACCGATGTTCTTATAGAAGCTTTATCAAAAGAAAAATTCGATAAATCAAAAACTATAATGATTGGCGATAGAATAGACGATATAGAAGGCGCTAAAATCGTAGGTATAGATTCTATTGCTGTTAGATACGGTTTTGGAAACGATGAAGAATTTGAAAACGCCACTTATATTGTAGATGATGCAAAAAGCGTATTTGATATATTAGTTAAATAAAACCTCTTCCAACACTTTAAGACTTTTGAAATTTTTATTTAAATGATTAAAAAGAGATTTATTCATTATATCTCTTACATTGCTTATTGAGTTTGAATAAAAATTATTTATTTCTTTATTTTTAACTATATCGATTAAAGAAGTTCGTTTTATTATTCTCATAAAATTAATGTCGTTTTTATCAAGTTCAATAGCGTCTTTTAAAGTCTTTTTACAATTATCGCATATAATTCCGCCTTCAGATATCGAATAAAAATTCGCTTTGCTATTTGAACATAAAACGCATGAATCTAATTGCGGCGATATTCCCGATATATGCAAAACTTTCATTTCAAAAGCTCTTAAAAGTATATTGAGATAATTTTTTAATAATGCATTTTTATTTTCTTCCAATTCTTCCATAGCGTTTAAGATTTTTTCCATAAGAATAAAATATCTTTCGTCAAAATCTTTTGCCGAATATAATAAAATTTCTCTTATATAAAAAACTGCAAGCGAAGAATAAATTGATTTTTCAATCAAATTATAATTTTTTATTATTGAAGATTCTTTTAATATCGATAAATTAGGCTGTTTTTTTTGATATAAACTTATTTGCATTTTTGATACGCTCATAAAATCAGAACCGAAAGCTTTTGAATCTTTTTTTGCTCTATAGCATATTGCGTCTATTATTGAGTTTTCTGTTAGAAAAGAAGCTATTATTGAAGAAGTTTTATATTGATTGTAAGATAAAATAAACGCTTGAATATTTTTTATCAAATATAAATCCTTAATTAATTTTTATTAAATATTTAATTTTATAAAATAAAAGGGCAGGCTATAAAAACCCGCCCCGCATGCCATCCGCTTAAGATTAAGCTTGATGTATAGCGTTGCTTGGACAAACAGGCTCGCAAGCGGCGCAATCCGTGCATTTTTCAGGGTCTATTACATAAATATCGCCTTCGCTTATAGCTCCAAATGCGCATTCAGGCAAGCATGAACCGCAGGCTACACAATCGTTATTTATAAATCGTGGCATAATTTACCTCCATAAAAAATTAAACTGTATTTTAATTATAACATAAGTATGCATTTTATCAAGTTGTTTATTTTGAGATTTTTTAGAATTTTTTATTTTAAAGTATTGATAAAAATTTTAAGATATTGTGTAATCAGTCCATATTTAATATTTAATTGAAACTGTAAGGAAAAGTAAATTGTGAGACTCTTTAGTTTTATAATAAAAACTAAAAAAATTAGTAGAATTAATAAAATAAAGTATAACCTTGAAACAGGTAATTATAATAAAGTAAAAATTGGTATTTATGATAATTTTTTAGTATCGATTTTGAAACGAATTTATAGGTTTTTTAATAAATTATTAATGAGGTTAATTGGTAATAATGTATGAATAGTGAAAATATAAAACAAATTTACGAGATAAATACTAAAGATAATTCTAATAAAGAATTATATGAAGAAGCTTTGGAAAAACTAAACGCTTTTGAGTTTAAAGATAAAAGATTAAAGAGTTTAATAATATTTATAGTTTATAATTATAATGATTTTAATATAGAAAATAAAAATAATATAATTTATTTGCCAAAAGAAAATATTAAATATAACAAAAAGCAGGATATAAAAATAACTTTATTAAAAGCTCAATTTAGTCATATAGAAAATAAATATATAATTGACGGCAAATTAAATATAAAAATAATAATCGCTTTTAATTGTTCAAAAGAAGAAGCGGAAAATAAATATCTTAATAAAAAAGAAAATGAAAACGCTATTAAATTAAATGTTTTTCCCACAGAACCTAAATATAATATCAATCAAATAATATTAAACGATTCAACTTTTGAAGAGATACAAAAATCTACCGTAATGATAAAAAATATTCAAAAAATTTATTATGATTGGGGATTTGCTCAAGTCGACCCTGTTCCAAGATGCATAATTAATTTTTATGGACCGCCTGGAACTGGAAAGACTATGTCCGCTCATATAGTGGCAAGCGAATTGGGAATAAAAATACTTCCGTTAAATTATTCGGATATAGAATCAAAATTTGTGGGAGACGCTCCAAAAAATTTAGTTCAGGCTTTTGAAATAGCTAAAAAAGAAAACTGCCTTTTATTTTTTGACGAAGCCGATTCTTTTTTAGGAAAGCGTATAACTAATGTTTCTTCAAGTTCCGACCAAGCCGTTAATTCTTTAAGAAGTCAAATGTTAATACTTCTAGAATCTTTTAATGGAGTTGTGATATTTGCTACAAATTTGCATGAAAATTACGACAGCGCATTTGAAAGCAGAATATTAAGACATATTAAATTTGAACTTCCCAGATAAATATATAAGATTAAAGATTATAAAGAAAATGCTACCTGATAAAGCTCCTATAGATAAAGAAGTTTTAGAAGACGATTTTTTACTTTCTTTAAGCGAGATAATAGAGGGTTTTTCGCCAAGAGAAATAAAAAATACAATTTTGGAAGTCTTTATATCGAGCATACAGAAAAATGCAAATATTAATAAAGAATTATTTGAAGAAGTATTTAATAAAGCGAAAGAAAAATTTGAGCAGTTAAAAGCTAAATCAAATATTAGAAAGGAGAATTTAAAATTGAAAATAAAAGAAAATTTAGAAACTAATAATTATAATATTCAATCTAATGATGCAGAAAATAAAACTGATAAATTAGAAAATAAAAATCAAGGAGTAAAAAATGAAGGATAAATTATTAGAAGAATTATTAAAAGAGTTGCTTAAGGTGGTAAAAGTAAAAGCGGGCGAATCTGCAGAGGAGGTGTTAAAGATAATAAAAGAACATTTATCAGATGCTATCTCTTTGGAAAATATTAAGGAAGCTTGGAATTTGGAAGAGATAAAGACTGAAGAATTATCTTTAGAAAAATGCATTTCGCTTGTAAAAAAAGAATTTAATCAAAAATTACATTCTTCAGCTTGTATTTTAAATAAAAAAGATATAGATGGCAAATATAAATTTGAAATACATATATGTTTTTTAGATAAAAATAACGAGCCTATGCTTAAAGGAAACGCTAAACATTGGATAGTTTATACTAATAAATTAGATAGTAGTTTATTAAATCAATTTGCAGGTAAAGATATGATTTTATTAAAATAATTAAATAAAGGAGCTAAAAATTATGTCAAAGTTTATAGATTTATTAAGAAAAATATGGGATTTTATAAAAAAAGTATTTCTAAAAGTCGTTAATTTTGTGAAAAATATAGTTGGCTTTTTCATGGACCCGCAAAGATTAAAAAAGTTACGAGAAGAAAAAAATACAATAGCTGTTACTATTAAAGAGAATTTAGAAAATGAAAATTATCATGTAGTAAACTGTTTCTATAATGTAGAAACGGAAGAAATCGTAGACATGGAAACCGATGCTTTAGGGATGAATGCAGAAAGTTTAGATGAAGAAACTAAACAAAAGTTTGGCAATAAAGATATGTTAATTTTAAAATAAATTTAATTTATGGAGGATAAAAAATGAAAGATTTATTATTTGGGATATTAGGATTTACAGTAGTAATAGGAATAATCGTAGTCATTACTAATAAATTTTCTAAAAAATTATATAATGTAAAAGAAGTAGACATACTAAAAATGGAAGATGTTATTATTTTCTTTAAGCAAAAAGAGCTATTTGATAAACTATCTTCAAATGAAAATTTCATTTCTGTAGCTATAAAAGAAAATAAAAAAGATTATTATCAAATTCTTTGCGCTATATATGATAAAAGTAAAGAAAAAGTTTTAGATATTGATAATTGCGCTTTAATGTTTAAAGCAAAAGATATTGATACCGATTTGAAAAACGCTTTCGGCGATAAGGATATGATAGTTTTAAATTGATTTATAATTTATATAGTCGCAGTAATAAAATAAAAATATAACCGTAAAAATTTAATTATTTTGAACTAATTTATACTTAAATATTATGTTGACTTGATTAAATTTTTTTATTGCTTTATTATCGTAATATAGTATAATTTAATTATTCAATAAATGCATTTTATTTATTATCGATTAAAATATTTATATATAATTAAAAATTAAAGATAAAATAATTTATATTAAAGGGGTAGATTTATGAAAAGGTTAGTTATATTAATAGCGTTTTTAATCGGAAATTTTAGTTTAGAGACGCATGATTTAAATATTAAAGATTATTCTTCTTCGGACGATTGGGCTGTTCTTGTTAGTAATGTTGCAAATCATTATAATCAGGATTTTTGGCTTATTAAAGATATTTTTGATATTTGTTTGAGTTATAATGTAGACCCGCTTTTAATGATTTCTTTAATTAAAATAGAAAGCGATTTTAATCCTACGGCTTTATCGAGAAAAAACGCTTATGGCTATTGTCAAATAACGCCTATAGCAAATAAGGATGTCGACCCAAAATTAAATAGATATAAAAAAAGAGAAAATATTATTCTTGGAGTTAGATTTATCAATAAACTTCTTGGATTATTTGAAGGAAATATTGAAAATTCTTTAAGATATTATAATGCAGGACATGATTATAATAAAAAGGGAGAAGCTTACGCAGAAAATATTAAGAAAGAATATAGAATGTTAAATTTGCTTTATGTTAGAAATCAAGTTTCTTATGGGAAAATATACAGAAAAGAGGTATTTTAAAAATATCTCTTTCTGCATTTTAAATTATTGTTTAATTATTTATCTTTTTAAGTTTACCACCGTAGCAAGTAAATTATCGCTTGTTTGCACGGCTTTTGAATTCATTTCATAGGCTCTTTGCGCCACAATCATATCAACCATTTCATCAACGACTTTAACATTAGACATTTCAACAAAACCTTGATGTATTCTCGGAAAACCGTTAGCTCCAGCTTCGCCTTCAAATGCGGGACCGCTTGCGATAGTTTCTTTATATAAATTGTCGCCTATTGAAAGAAGTCCAGCCTGATTTATAAATCTATGCAAAGTTATATTTCCCAATTCTACAGGGTCGTTTTCATCTCCAATGGTAACCGAAACTACGCCTTCTCTAGATATATTAATTTTTTCAAGCAAGAAATTTTGAGGAAAAATTATTTCAGGGACTAATCTATAACCGTTTGAAGTTACAAGTTGTCCATTAGAATCGACTTTAAAAGAACCGTCTCTTGTATATGAAACCGTTCCGTCAGGCATCAATACTTGAAAGAAACCTTCGCCTTCCAAAGCCACATCCAATTTATTTCCAGTCGCTTGAAGAGAGCCTTGGTCAAACATTTTTTGAGTGGCGGCGCTTTTTACTCCGAGTCCCGTTTGAAGTCCTACGGGAGTTACCGTATCTTCCGTTGCGGGAGTTCCTTCCATTTTTAAATTTTGATATATTAAATCTTCAAAGTCCGCTCTGACTTTTTTAAATCCTATAGTATTGACATTTGCAAGGTTGTTTGCGATTGTGTCGGTTTTAAATTGCATGCCGTTCATACCGCTTGCCGCTGTCCATAGAGAACGAATCATAATTACTGCTCCATAATTTTTATTTTTTAAATTTTCGGTAAATTAAAAATTCGCTTTATTAATTATTTATTATTATTTTTTTTATTTTATAAAAATATAGTTATTGCAATTGATAACGCGACAAGTTGGACAAAAGCCAAGCAACCCATAAAAACCTTTTATTTTTTTAATATAAATAAAAACCTCTAAAACCTTAAACTAACAAACAACAAAAAAAGAAGCTCGCCCATTTCAGACAAGCCTCTTCGATAATATAAAAAAAGAATTTTCTAACCGCAATCTAAAAACCGCAACTTAAACCCTCAACTTCTATAAACTACTTTATCAAACCCTCACTGCAAGCAAAAACTACTTACAATGAGGAGTTTAACAAAATTTATTTAATATGAGGAATTTATTATCTACTGCACCCATTTTCCTTTTTGGGCGTTAAAAATAAAATTATAACTCGTATAAGGCGTCTCAAAAAGAGCAGACTTCGGAGTTAAATCAACTTTGAATGTAGCAATAAACTGACTTGTTTCGTCTATTGACACAAAGCTAACTTTTACATCATTAAAATAAGTTGTAAAGATTGTATTCTTTTGTAGATTACCTTTTAATAAACTTTCCATCTCTTTAACCTTTAATTCATTATCATTATCGCCTTCAGTAGTATTACTATTAGTTATATTGAAAGTGTTATCTTTAAAGAAAGTTTTTGCTTTGTCATCAAATTTAAAAGTAATATATCTATGAGTTGTCGATGTTGTAAAATCGTCCCCTTGTATTTCATTTAAATTAGTAAATGTGTCAAATGTATTACTGTAGATATTTGAGTATTTGCCAACAAAAATATCTGCAGTGTCAGTATATCTTGAAAGATTTTCTCCAGATAAACTAAAAGTTAAAGTAATCTTATTCGATACTGCGGCGTCTGTTGATGAAGATAAATCAATATTTGTCAACTTTAAAGTGCCGTCTGCAATGATAAAATTATTTGTGTCTAATTTTAATTTTTTTGGGTTTTCTGTAACTTCCGTTACTGTAGCGCTTGCTCCGACAAAACTTAAAGGAAGCGAGTTTAAATTTGTTTTCCGTCAGCGGATACGATTAGCAAATTTCCCGTCATTGATTTTGTAGGGTCGATTGGCGTTGGGTTTCCTCCGCCTCCGCTTTTTCTACAAGCTACCGAACCTAAAATTAATAATAATAATGTAATTGAAAATATTTTGTTTTTTTGAGACATAATTGCCCCTCCTTTTAATAAGAATTTTTTTTATGAATAAAAAGCCGAAGGTTCGACTTAATATTTGCAATAGAAATTTTTTCGCAAAAAAATTCACGAAAATCTTGACATAAATATTGTTTTGTGTTATAATTAGAAAGAGGCTTTCTGCTTCATTATATATAATAAACTTGTAATTATATTAGAAATAATCCCAAATATGAAATTATCATTTGTTAAATTTAATTTCATTACCATAAAATCTTTTTCCCTTTTCTCCGTCATTGCGAAGAAATCCAACATTCGCAACAACCAACTATATTATAAATCGGAACATAAAATTATAAACTTTAATTCCTTTTACTATCTACTAATAAGATAACAAACTTTTTAAAAAAAGTCAAGTAATAAATTTATAATTTTGACTTTCTTTATAGTAAAATATCGGCTTTTGTATTGATAAATTTTAATCTTTATAAAAATTTATATAAAATAATAATATTTAATAAGTTAATTTATAATTTTAATTTAATATATTATAAAAATAAATTACTATAATTTTATAAATTTAGTTTAACAAATAAATTTTATTAAAAGTGAATTGCTTGCCAAAAGCGGGCAGACGCCAAAAAAGAAATAAATTTTTTAATAAATATTTATAGTTTACTTTTTTATAAATTTAATTATACTATCAATAAATCGTTAAATAAAATTAAAATATAGGAATCAATATGGAAAATCTTAAAAATATAGACAAAATTTTAATACTCGACTTTGGCTCTCAATTCACGCAATTAATAGCGCGAAGAATAAGAGAGAATAAAGTATATTCTGAAATTCATCCTTTCAATGTTTCGATGGATTTTATAAAAAATTTTAACGCAAAAGGAATAATTCTTTCTGGCGGACCTTCAAGCGTTTACGAAAAAGACGCTCCTAAAATAAATAAAGAATTATTTGAAATCGGAATTCCAATTTTGGGAATATGCTACGGAATGCAATTAATAGTTCATTCTTTGGGCGGAAAAGTCGAAAAAGCAAAAAAAAGAGAATACGGAAACGCCGAAATAAAAATAATTAAAAACGATAGGATTTTTAAATCTTTTGAAAAAAATAGCGTAGTTTGGATGAGTCATGGAGATAGTATAAAATCTATTCCGAAAGGATTTAATTTAACGGCTAAAACTTCAAATACAAATTATTGCGCGATAGAAAATAAAGAAAAAAATATTTACGGCATTCAATTTCATCCCGAAGTCGCTCATACGAAAAACGGAATTAAAATAATAAAAAATTTCATATTCGATATTTGCAAATGCAAAAAAAATTGGAATATGAATTCTTTTATAGAATACGAAATAAAAAATATAAAAGAAATTGTTAAAGATAAAAATGTTATATTAGGACTTTCGGGCGGAGTCGATTCTTCGGTTGCTGCGGTTTTAATTGAAAAAGCGATTGGCAAACAATTAAAATGCATTTTCGTAAATACGGGACTTTTAAGAAAAAATGAAGAGAAAAAAGTAATCGAAGTTTTTAGAGATAATTTTAAAATAGATTTGATTTATAAAGACGGCTCTAAAAGATTTTTGAATAAACTTAAAGGAGTAAAAAATCCCGAAAGAAAAAGAAAAATAATCGGAAAAGAATTTATAAATATATTTGAAGAGGAAGCTAAAAAAATAAAGAATGTAGGATTTTTGGCGCAAGGAACTTTATATCCTGATATAATTGAAAGCGTTTCTTTAAGAGGAAACTCGGCGATTATAAAAAGTCATCATAATGTCGGCGGACTTCCAAAAAACATGAAATTAAAATTATTAGAACCTTTCAGAGAATTATTTAAAGACGAAGTTAGAGAAATTGGCGAAGAATTAAATTTGCCCGAAGATATAATTTATAGGCAACCATTTCCAGGTCCTGGACTTTCCGTTAGAATATTGGGAGATATTACCGAAGAGCGAATAAAAATTTTACAAGAAGCGGACGATATTGTAGTTTTGGAAATAAAGAAAGCGGGATTATATAAAAAATTATGGCAGTCGTTTGCTGTGCTTTTGCCGATTAAAAGCGTTGGAGTTATGGGAGACAATAGGACTTACGAGCAAGTTTGCGCTATAAGGGCTGTTGAAAGCGTTGACGCTATGACGGCGGATTGGGCTAAAATAGATTACGAAGTTTTAAGAATAATATCGAATAGAATAATAAACGAAGTTAAAGGAATAAATAGAGTAGTTTACGATATTTCTTCAAAGCCTCCTTCGACTATAGAATGGGAATAAATAAAAATTATAACTTAAGGAGATAAAATGAAATCTAAATTAAATAAAACAATAGACTTTGATATTGAAAGCGAAAACGGAAAATTATTCTTTAATAAATGCATAATCGATAAAGAGAATATAAAAGAATATACGAAAGACGAAATTAAAAATAAAACGATTAACGGAGATAGTTTTTCAGTTCTAAAAAAAATTAAAGATAAATTTGTCGATTTAATGATTGTCGACCCGCCTTATAATTTGTCAAAAGATTATCATGGTTTTAAATTTGGAAATAAAGATAATTTGAGTTACGAAATATATACTAAATCTTGGATTGAATCGGTTTTGCCAATATTAAAAGAAAACGCTTCAATATATGTTTGTTGCGATTGGAAATCAAGTTTAATAATCGGAAATGTTTTATCGCAATATTTGAATATTCAAAATAGAATTACTTGGCAGAGAGAGAAAGGGCGAGGCGCAAAATCGAATTGGAAAAACGGAATGGAAGATATTTGGTTTGCAACGGTTTCAAATAAATATACTTTCAATTTGGATAAAGTAAAGGTTAGAAGAAAAGTAATCGCTCCTTATAGAAAAGAAGGAAAACCTAAAGATTGGATAGAAACGGAAGAAGGAAATTTTAGAGATACTTGCCCTTCTAACTTTTGGGACGATATTTCTATTCCATATTGGTCTATGCCTGAAAATACGGCTCATCCTACTCAAAAGCCAGAAAAACTTATAGCGAAGTTGATTTTGGCAAGCTCAAACGAAAACGATTTTATTTTTGACCCGTTTTTGGGAAGCGGGACTACTTCGGTTGTAGCTAAAAAATTAAACAGAAATTATTGCGGAATAGAACAGAATCCGACTTATTGCGCTTGGACTGAAAGCCGACTTAAAAAAGCGAAAGAAGATAAAACTATTCAAGGTTTTTCCAACAATATATTTTGGGAAAGGAACAGTCTTGCAATTCAAAATAGATTTAAGAAATAAAAATTTATTGTTATTTTAATAATCATCATTGAAAACTGAACGAATATAAAAGCCAATAGAATGAAACGAACATAATAAATAATAATAAGATAATTAAATATGCATAAAAATGTGTCGTCTTTTTTTGTTTTTTAGGCGACTTATTATTGACAAAATTAATTAATTATCTATACTCTTTATATGCGTAATTCTATAAATACCTCGATTAATACTTCTATAAGAAACGAATTAAAATTAAATAGCCAGACAAAATTATGGCTTAATATTATATCTATTCCCGCGATAGAATTAAAAGAAAAAATTGAAAAAGCAATTGAAGAAAATCCTTTTTTAGAATACGATATAAAATCAAATCATAATAATTTAGATATAAATTCAATAATTGAAAATACCGCTTCAAATAGTAAAGAAAGTTTATTTGAGCATCTTAAAAGTCAAATATCAATAGTTTTTAATAATAAAAAAGATATTGAATTGGCTGAATTAATATCGACTTTTATAAACGAAAACGGATATTTAACAATTTCGCCTGAAGAGATATCGGATATTTTAAATATAAGCGTTAAAAAAGCAAATGAAATAATAAAGATATTAAAAACTTTAGAGCCAATCGGAATTGCTGCAAAAAATATATCGGAATGTTTATCGACACAGTTAAAAAATAAAGAAAATATAGATAAAAATATAAAAAATATAGCGATAAATATAGTAGAAAATTATCTTAATGAATTATCTAAAAAAGATTATAAATATATATCTTCAAAAATGAATATATCTGAAAAAAATATTTTAGAAGCCTTAAAATTAATACAAACTTTAGAACCTTATCCAGCTAGAGAATTTGATACAACGACTATAAAATATATTGTCCCAGAATTATTTATATTCAAAGAAAATGATAAATGGCAAGTAAAAACTAACGAGACTTTTATATTACCCTTGAAAATTAATAAAAAATATAGTAAAATATTAAAAGAGAATAATTTTAATAATGATATTTTAAAAGAAAAGAAATTAGAGGCTCAAAATTTGATTAGCACGGTAAACGAAAGAAAAAAGAGTTTAAAAAGAGTAGGGGAAGGTTTATTAAAATTGCAAATTGATTTTTTTGAGAACGGAAAAGAATTTATAAAACCGTTAAGATTAAAAGATTTAGCTTTGGAAACTAATTTAAGCGAATCGACTATAAGCAGAATATCTAACGGAAAATATCTTAATACGGTTTGGGGAACTTTTTCTATAAAATATTTCTTTTCTAAAAATATAAAAGCTATAAACGGAGAGTTAGGCTCAAGAGCGGTTAAAGAAATTATAAAAAGAATAATTGAAAATTCGGATGCAAAATTAAGCGATGAAAAAATAAGATTAATTCTAAAAAGCGAAGGAATAGAAATAGCAAGAAGAACGGTTGCAAAATATAGACAAAGTATGAATATAATTAAATAATAATAAATTAAAGGAGTAAATTTTTTATGCATCAAAATATTATAGGTAAGAATGTTAGAATTACAAAAAATGTGAGAGAACATATAGCGAATAAAATGCAAGGCATAAAAATTCAAGCGGATAGAATAATCGATGCCAATATTATATGCGAACATATACATGAAAAATATATCGTTCATGGAACTATAACATTTGGCAAAAAAGTTTTTCATGACGAGGAAAAAGAAAAAGATTTATATGTCGCAATAGATATGATGTTTCAAAAAATAGAGAGAAAAATTAGAAAGGCTAAAGAAAAAGTTATTGATAAATCTCAAAGAGCCGTTGTCGATAAAACCATTAAAGTTGAAGAAGATGAAGACGCTTATTCTATTAAAACAGTCGGAATATACGAAAAACCCCTTGAAGAATTAGACGCAATTTTGCATTTCAATTCCGATAAAAATCCTTTTATGGCTTATTTTCCAATAAGAAGAGACGAAGATTTATATAATATAAAAATCGGAAAATATCCTTCATTTCTTTTTAGAGATAATAAAAATATAGTTTATGAAATTCATAATATTGAAAATCAAGAAACAAAGCATAGTCATTGGAATATAGAGAAAGTAAGCGTAGCGAACGACAATAATATAAACTATTCTGAAAAAAGCAGATATAAAATAGAAGAGTATAATGTAAGCGAAGCTGTGAATTATTTGATTGAAAATAAAGATAAAAAATTTGTGGTTTATATTAGCGGCATAACGGAGCAAATTGAAGGTTTATATAAAGAAACGGATAATTCTTTTGTTTTAATAAGAATGTTTGATATTTAAATTTAATTTTTATCCTAAAAAAAGGAGGTAAAAAATATGAGTTTAATAGATTATATAGATAAAAATTCTATAATGATAGATGTTCAAGAAACTAGTAAAGAGCGTCTGCTTTCAAAAATGGTAGAAAGATTAGATAATTGCAAATTGCTTTTAAATAAAGAAGAAGCGGAACATTCTATTATGGCGAGAGAAAAATTAATGAGCACGGGAGTCGGAAACGGAGTCGCAATTCCTCATTCAAAAACAAATTCGGTAAAATCGATAACTCTTACTATAGCTACTGTTAAAAATGGAATAAATTATAAATCTCCCGATAATAAAAAAGTTTTTGTTATATTTATGCTTTTATCTCCTAAAAGTTCGGCAAGCGATAATTTAAAAGTTTTAACAAGCATAGCGGCAATACTCAGAGATAATACTCATTTTATAGAAAAACTTATTAACGCTGAAAAATCGGACGATATATTGGAACTTATAGCTAAAGAGGAAATGAGAGTTCAATGCCAAAAATAACCGTTGAAAAATTTTTAAGTCTTAACGAAGAAAAGAATAATTTTCTAAAAGTAAGATTAATAACCGATTCAATAGGAATGAATAACGAAATAATAAGTTATGAAGTAAATAGACCAGGAATGGCATTATTTGGATATTTTAAAGATTTCGCTTTTGAAAGAATACAAATTTTTGGAAAAGGCGAAGGAAATTATGTTTTAACTCTTGCAAAAGAAAATAGACTCGATATATTTGAAGAATTATTTAAATATAAAATGCCATTATGCATTTTCACTTATAATTTAAATCCTCCCGAATCATTTATAAAAATAGCCGAAAAAAATAATGTTTGCGTGATTATAAGCGAACTTAAAACTATGGATATGATTAGAAATATAGAAAATTTAATTGAAGAAGAACTTATAGAATCGCATACAGTTCATGGAGGATTGGTTGAAGTTTTTGGAGTTGGCGTTTTAATTTTAGGAAAGAGCGGAGTAGGTAAGAGCGAAGCGACATTAGAATTAATTTCAAAAGGACATAGATTAATCTCTGACGATACGGTAGAGTTTAAAAAATTAAACGATGGAAGAATAATTGGCAGAAAAAACGAATTTATAAAACATAATATGGAAGTTAGAGGAATTGGAGTAGTCGATATAAGCAGGCTTTCGGGTATGAGCGCTATTAGAGATAAAAAAAGATTAGATTTGGTTATAGAGCTTGAAAATTGGAATGACGATGAACAATACGACAGAATGGGATTAGAAGAAAAAACTTATAATATATTAAATACAGAAATTCCTTATATAAAAATTCCCGTTAGGTCGGGAAGAAATATTTGCATTTTAATAGAAACAGCGGCTAAAAATTTTAGGTTAAAAGAAATGGGTTATAATAGCGCGAAAGAATTGAATAAAAATTTAATCGCTCAAATAGAAAAAAAGAAAGCTAACAATTCAATATAATAATTGTAATTTTATTTTAAATATATTATACTATTTCAAATTAAAAATTAGGAAATTAAATTATGTCTACAATAGCGGTAGGAATGAGCGCTGGAGTCGATTCTACAACTACGGCAAAACTTTTGAAAGAACAAGGAAATAAAGTATTCGGCGTTACTATGCTTCATTGGGATGGAGATAAGCGAGCGCCTTTAAGTAATTCTTGTTATGGACCTTATCAAAAAAAGATAGTTGAAGATTGTAAAAAATACGCTGAGCAAATAGGAATAGAATATTTTACATTTAACTTAAGCGATATATATAAACAAAAAGTTATAAATTATGTTATAGATTCTTATAAAAACGGACTTACTCCAAATCCTTGTATAATGTGCAATAGCCTTATAAAATTTTCTGCCTTATTTGAAGCTATAGAAAATATCGGTTTGAAATTCGATAAATTTGCAACGGGACATTATGCGGGCGTTAGATACGATGAAAAAACAAAAAGATATATTCTTTTGAGAGGAAAAAATTTGATAAAAGACCAATCTTATTTTTTATATAGATTAACTCAAAAACAATTAAGTAGAATAATATTTCCAATGTATGAAAACACAAAAGAAGACACGAGAGAAATTGCAAGAAAATTTAATCTTGAAGTCGCAGACAAAAACGAAAGTCAAGATTTTTTTGGCGGAGAATATCATAGATTATTTGACGAAGATTTGGACGGAAAAATTATTCATATAGAAACTAATCAAGTTTTGGGACATCATAAAGGAATTTGGCATTATACGGTTGGACAGAGAAAGGGACTCGGCATAGCTTATAAAGAACCGTTATTTATTATAAGTTTAGAGAGCGAAACTAATACGGTTTATGTTGGCGGAAAAGATTATACTTTTATAAAAGAAGTAAATATTAACAATATTAATTGGATAGCAGAACCTAAAGATTATGAATTTGAGGCTTTAGTAAAAACAAGAAGCGCGCATAAAGGCGCAATGGCTATAGTTAAACAAGTAGACGAAAATAAAATAAATATAAAATTTTTAGAGCCTACGGGAATAGTAGCCAAAGGACAGTCTTGCGTTTGTTATGATAACGATGAAGTTTTATGCGGCGGGATTGTTTATTAATTAAATTAAAATCTCACTACATCTCTGTTAATCTCTTTTAAACTATGAACTCCGCACATTGTCATAGCGTCTTCTAATTCAGCTCCAAGTTGATTAATATATGATTTTACTCCCTCCTCTCCGCCTCCGTATAAAGCTATAACAAAAGTTCTTGCTATAACTACTCCGTCAGCTCCAATTCCTAAAGCCTTTAATATATCCGCTCCGCTTCTTATTCCGCCATCAACTAAAATTTTTATAGTTCCTCCAACTGCGTCTACTATTTCGGGCAAAACCTCCGCAGTAGAAGCGCATTGGTCTAAAACTCTTCCGCCATGATTTGAAACTATTATAGCGTCAGCTCCAGATTCTCTAGCCTTAATTGCGCCTTTTGCCGTCATTATTCCTTTTATTATAAAAGGACGATTTGCAATTTTTTTTATCTCTCTTAATTCTTCAATAGTTTTGCTTCCAGCTTTTGGCGTGAGATTTTTCAAAAATGGAAGTCCCGCTCCGTCAATATCCATAGCGACAGCGAACGCGTTTGAATCCTCCACTAATTTCATTTTTTCTTTTATAATATCTATATTCCAAGGTTTAACGGTAGGAATTCCCATTCCGTTTTGTTCTTTTATCATATTTGTAGCTGCAATCATAACATTTGGATTGACTCCGTCTCCCGTAAAAGCGGCTATTCCAGAATCGTTGCAAGATTTTAACATTATATTATTATATTCTTCTTCGGTATATTTATCGCCGTAATGAAGTTGAACGGCTCCGACAGGTCCCGCAAATATTGGATATTTAAATTTTTTTCCGAATAATTCAAAACTCGTATTGACATCTTTATTTTCCGCTATCGTATCCATATTAAGACGAATTTCTTTCCATTTATCGTAATTTCTGATAGCGACATCTCCTATTCCTTTAGCACCAGGTCCTGGCATAGAATTTTTACATACCTTACCGTTACATATAATACAGGCTTTACAAAAACCCATGCAATCTTTTGCAACTTCTATAATTTCTTTATAAGTCATAATTAATCCTTAAAAATATATATTTAATATAATACCATATTTTATAGTAATGTCAAAAATATTGTAATTCATTATTTTGCATTTAATAATTCTTAAATATTAAAAATAAATAAAAAATACTTGTTTTTTTTAAATAATTGATTATACTTTAGGTAGATAGGATTTAAGCTTTGAGACATAACGCTACAATGAGTAATTGTTGTAGACTGTGCGGCTTATAGTCCTATCTTTCATTATTACCACTTTGACTTTTAGAAAATAATTGATTATACTATAAACGGGTTGGATATGTATTTGGAGTTTTTAACTGCATATTGAGTAATCGGTATGTGTTAGTGCCATACAATATCCAACCTTTATTTTATTAACTCTTGACTTTTATTAATTAATTTATTATATTAAGTATAGGTTGGATTTATAAATTGAGTTTAACGACATATTGAGTAATTGGTATGCACGGCTTTATAAGTCCAATCTATTTTTTATTATAAAACCTACAATTTATAGTATGGTCGTTAATTATCCCTATTCCTTGCAAATAACTATAAATTATAACGCTTCCCGTAAATTTAAATCCTCTTTTAATTAAATCTTTGCTTATTAAATCGGATAATTCGTTTCTTGCGGGCAGATTGTCAGTCGATTTTAATTTATTATTTATTCTTTTGCCTTTCGTAAAACTCCAAATATATTTATCGAAACTTCCAAATTCTTTTTGAACTTCAATAAATTTATTAGCGTTTATTATTAAAGCTTCCAACTTTCTTCTATTTCTAATTATTTCTTTATTATTCAAAAGCTCTTCCATTTTTTTAGAATCGTATTTAGATATTTTTTTATAATTAAAATTGTCGAATGCTTTTCGCATATTTTCTCTTTTATCTAAAATACATTTCCAATTTAAACCAGCCTGCATTCCTTCGAGTATAAGCATTTCAAATAATCTTTTTTCGTCATGACAAACTCTGCACCATTCTTCATTATGATATTTTATTTCAATTTCGCTTTTTGCCCATTTGCATATTCCTTTCATATAAATCCTTAAAATTATTCTATATTTATTTTAGATTGAATATTATCGACTTTAATATTATATTTTCCTTTTTTTAATTCCATAGAATAATTATTTTTCTCTCCAGATATATTTACTATTTTTTCTTTATTAAATTCTATAACGCAGTAATTTTTTATATCTCTAATATTTAAATAATATTCATTGTCGTTTTTACTAATTTCTATATTATTAAAAATATATATTTCGTTATCTTTATCTCCTCTTGCTTCAAGCGGTTTTATTTTTGAGAAAAAAGCCATAGATTCCACTATATTATTTTTTATATTTATTTCAGATTCTTTTTCCGTTATATCAAATATTTCAGAATCTTTAATATTTTTCATAATAAATAAATCGGACTTCAAATTATTTACTCTCATTTGAAGTTCCAAATTATTTTCAAGTTCGTCTAAAAATTCTTCGGATACTTTGATTCCGTCAAGATATTTTATAATCTCTTCTTCGTATTTTTTATTAATCATAAAAAACTCCTTTAATTATTAAAATTGTATTTAAAATTTTCTTTTAAATATTTTTTTATTTTATTTATAATTTTTGTAATCGCATTAACGCTTATATTAAAAAGTTTCGCTATAAAAGAATGCGGAACATTAAGTTTTATTGCCTGAAGTTTTTTTATTCTATTCTGCTTTTTGCTTGCCAAATGAACCGTCCAAAGCCCTTTGCTTTTATATTCCGAAATTTTCAAATTTATTTTCGCTATAGAATCTTGAAGTTTAATTATATCGTTATATTTATAAATATAAGTCGCTCTCGCTTTTTCTATTATAGAATAAGCTTCTTCGTAATTTATATTAAAATATTTCATTAAAGATTTTGTTATAAGATTTATAAATAATTCCAAATTATGAATGAAAAAAATTAAAGAGTCTCTTTCTGTAAATATATTTTCTATACAATTAAATATTTTCAAAGATATCTCTTCTATATTGTCGTTATCAATATCGTCAATAGAATAAACGGAATATTTTTTTGTATCGTATAAAACATCATGCAATGTTAATGCTTCTCTATCGCATAAAGGAGCGTCTATAGAGATTTCAGTTTTTTTATATTTTTCTTTTCTCTTTTTATAATCGATATAATTTAAATATCCGTTTCTTAAAGTATATGTAAACCAAGTTATAAATTTTGTTTCAGTTTCATTATACTTTAATAAAATATTTTCTATTCTTTCAATATAATATAAATAAAAATCCATTGCGATTTCATGATTTACTCCGAAAACTTTTCTTGCATAATTATAAATATATTTCGACAAATGATTTACAATTTCTTTAAAAGTTATAACGCTTCTTGCAGTTTTATATTCGGATACTAATTTTTTTATTATTTTATCGTCAATTAGCATCTTTATCCTCTTTTACATTTTCTAAAATTCTATAAAATATCTCTTCAATTTTTTTATCGTCTATATTCGATTCTTTTATAACTTCTAAAATCCAATTTTTATGTTTTTCGCTTATTTCATTTTTAGAAATATTTTGATTATCATAAATATTTTTATCAATAGAATTATTATTTTCTTCGTTTTCTATTTCTCCAACTCTCGTTCTTAATTCCGATACTATTATATCCGTTTCTTTTTTTATATTCTTAAAAATATTTAGTCTATTCATTGAAATTTCATTAGCCCAAACGGAGTCCGCAACCGTTAAAGTTAAAATTCCATTTTTATAAAAAGAAGGATAACAAATTTTAGAAAGCGTCTCGCCAATTATTATATTCCACTTTTGAGCGATTTTAAGATAAGCGAATAAATTAATATTTCTTTTAGAATATTCGTTTAATATATTTTCTATAGTATGCATAATATTTCCAAAAATATATTATCTATTTGTATTTGCATTATTTGTATAATTTTTGCTTCCTATCGGCTTTACTTCCATATCTTCATTATATTCAAAATTTTTATTAATATTCTGATTTTGAGGATTTTCCGCAAAACCTAATAAAGTTTTTACTCTTAATATAGAACCCGCCACATCTTTATAATTTTTATCCAATTTATAAACATCTTCGTAAATCTGAAGAGCGGAATTATAATTTTTATCTCTCTCATAAGTTGCGGCAAGATTAACCATATATACGATATTATTCGGATTATAAATATTTGCTTTTAAAAAAGAAGCTTCCGCCAATTTATAATTTTCTGTGTATAAATATAAAAGCCCTAAATAATTATTAACATAAGCGTCATTTGGATTTAAATCGACAGAATACCTTATTGATTCTATAGCTTCGTTTGTCTTTGCTAATTTATATAAAGCGTATCCTTTTTGAAAATATAATTTCGGCGAAAATCTATTTATAATTATTCCGTTTCTTGCGACTCTCAACATATTATTATAATCTTCCCGATACATATAAATATTAGCAAGAATTTCAAAATATTCTATTTTTAAAATAGGAGAATTATTTATTTCGTATTCAAATAATTCCGCCGCTTTAATATAATTTTTAGAATTATAATATTTGTAAGCGTTTTCTATATTTGTTTTATTATATATAAAATCTTCCGAATACAATAATAAATTGAATATTAATAATTCTAATAAAATAAAAATAATTTTAATTTTCATCTTTTCTAAAACTTTGCAATCTAAAATCGTTTATCATAGCCGAAGCGTAAATTAAAGTAGCGTTATATATTTCTTCTTTGTTTTTTCCCTTAAAAAAAGAAAATACTCTTGGCGATTCTGAACTTAAAGATTCGGGAAGTATTATTTGATTATCAAAAGTCTTTTTTAACGCTATCGCTTTTATGCTGTCCATTTTGTCAATAAAAGAATGCAAGAAAAATCCCGACTCTTTAAGAATAAATTGCTCCGACCTGTTTGCTCCTTCTCCTTTTTCTAAAGCGAATACATAATCTGAAAATATTTGAGGAACTTTACTTTCTCCAACAGGCATAACAAACGGTTGAAATTTATTATCATAATCTTTTATTGCAGTTTCAACGACATAATCGCCCGCAGGACCGCATGAAAAATATCTTATAACGCAAAAACAATTATATAATTCCTTAAAAGCTCCGTATAAATGAGATATCTCTTCTTCGGCTTTAGGATGAATATATTCCGAAGGATATTTTTCAATGGCGCTTCTAAATTTTTCTATCATACTGTCGACTTTATTCATAAAAGAATTTTCTTTAGCTTTTTTTTCTTCCGCTTCTTTTCTTTCCTTTTCTAATTCTCTCTCTCTCAATCTATTTTTTATATCTTCCAATATATTTATTTCAAGAAGCAAATAATTTGATAAATCTTGTCTATTTTGCAAAGCCTCTCTATATCTATCGTTAAAGCTTTCGATATTATAAATTTTATTTCCGTATTTTTTAGCTCCCTCTTCATATTCGTTTCTAATTTTCGATAGAGTGACATTTATTTCCTTATCGCTCAAACTTGACATATAAACTCCTTCTTTATTTTAATTATTAAGTAATTATATTATTTTTTTTAACAAAATCAATAATAAAAAACTTATTATTTAATAATTTTTTGATAATTTTTTATATTAAATAATTGACAATAATTCTTTATATAGTATAATAACTTCTTAATATAACTTTATAATTTTGGAGTATTATATGAAATACATTTATTACTTATTTATTATTCTTTCATTATTATCATGTAAGAAGACAAGTCAAATAAAGATAGGAGTTTTGCAGTTAATAGAGCATAACGCGCTTGATTCTGCATATAAAGGTTTTGTTGACGGACTTAAAGAAGCGGGCTATGAAGACGGAAAAAATATAATAATAGATTATCAGAATGCTCAAGGCGAACAGGCAAATTGCATTACTATAGGACAAAAGTTTATTAACGATAAAAGCGATTTAATATTAGCGATAGCGACTCCAGCGGCTCAAGCTATAGCGAATATGACTAAAGATATACCGATATTAATAACCGCCGTTACAGACCCTGCAGATTCTAAATTGGTTGCGGATAATAACGCTCCAGGCGGAAATGTTACAGGAACTTCGGATTTGACTCCCGTAGAAGCTCAAATAGAATTATTAAAAGAAATAATACCTAATGTAAAAACCGTAGGACTTTTATATTGTTCAAGCGAACAGAATTCGGTATTTCAAATAAATATAGCGAAGAAAAAATTAGACTCTATGGGAATAAAATATATAGATATTGCAATTTCAAACCTTAATGAAATTCAGCAGGTTATACAAAATGTTATAGGAAAGGTTGAAGCGATTTATACTCCTACAGATAATATGATTGCAAATGGAATGGCTACCGTAGCTTTAATGACAGAGCCTGCCAAACTTCCCGTTATTTGCGGAGAAGGTGGAATGACTATGCTTGGCGGAACTGCAACTTACGGAATAAATTATTATGAACTTGGAAAATTAACTTCAACTCAAGCGGTTTCAATATTGAAAGGAGATAAAAAAACTGCCGAAATGCCGATAGAATATTTGCAAAAATTTGATTTGGTTGTTAATACAAATATGATAGAATCTATAGGCTTAACTATACCAGAATCTCTATATAATAAATAATTAGTTTAATTTGATATTAAAGGATATTAATTAATGTTAGAAGGAATTTATCTTGCCATTCAAGGAGCGGCTTCTCAAGGAATAATTTGGGGAATAATGACGCTTGGAGTTTATATAACTTTTAAGGTTTTAGATTTTCCTGATTTAACCGTTGACGGAAGTTTCGCTTTGGGCGGAGCGGTAAGCGCGATATTAATATCAAACGGCATGAATCCTTTTATAACTTTATTTTTTTCTTTTTTAGCTGGTTCTTTGGCTGGACTTGCTACGGGAATATTGAATACAAAATTGCAAATTCCCGGAATATTAGCGGGCATTTTAACAATGATAGCTTTATATTCTATTAATATAAGAGTTATGGGAGGAAGACCTAATATACCGCTTTTGGGAATGGCAACTTCATTGACTATTATTCAAAATATTCTTTCTTTAAGTAAAGTCGTATCCGATTTATTAGTTGGTTTTGTATTTTCCGTATTTATAGTTCTTATTATGTATTGGTTTTTTGGCACTGAAATGGGATGCGCAATAAGGGCAACGGGAAATAACGAAAAAATGATTAGAGCTTTAGGCGTTGATACTAATGTAATGAAAACAATCGGGCTTATGATTTCAAACGCTTTAGTTTCTCTTTCGGGCGCTTTAGTTACTCAAAGTCAGGGATATGCCGATGTCGGAATGGGAACGGGAACTATAGTTATTGGACTTGCATCGGTTATTATAGGAGAGGTTATTTTTGGTAATAGATTTAATTTTTTATATAAATTATCTTCTATTGTAATGGGTTCTATAATTTATAGAATAATAATAGCGATAGTTCTTCAATTAGGTTTAAAAGCTACGGATTTAAAACTTCTTACGGCGATAATAGTGGCAATAGCGCTTTCAGTTCCCATGCTTAATAAAAAAGCCAATAAAATATTAAGCCCTAAAAGAAAAGGATAATTTATGCTCGAATTAAAAGAAATATATAAAACATTTAATAGAGGCACTATAACCGAAAAAAAAGCCATTAACGGAGTTGATTTAAAATTAAACGAAGGCGATTTTGTTACGGTTATCGGCGGAAATGGAGCGGGAAAATCTACGCTTTTAAATTTAATAGCGGGAGTTTATGAAGCGGATTATGGAAGAATACTTTTAGACGATATAGATATTACCTATAAAAAAGAACATACAAGAGCGGGACTTTTTGGAAGAGTATTTCAAGACCCAATGACAGGAACGGCTTCAAATATGGGAATAGAAGAAAATCTTGCGCTTGCAAAAAGAAAGGGAAATCCAAGAACTTTAAAATGGGGAATAACTAGAGCGGAGAGAAGCGAATATATTGAAAAATTAAAAAGGCTCGATTTAGGTTTGGAAAAAAGATTAAATTCTAAAGTCGGGCTTTTATCGGGAGGACAGAGGCAGGCATTAACTTTATTAATGGCAACTTTGAAAAAACCACGACTACTTTTGCTTGATGAACATACGGCGGCTTTGGACCCAAAAACTGCAAAAAGAGTTCTTGAACTTACCGAAGAGATAATAAGCGAAGACAAACTAACCGCTTTTATGGTTACTCATAATATTAAAGACGCTATTCATTATGGAAATAGACTTATAATGATGAATGACGGACGAATTATTTACGATGTTTCGGGAGAAGAGAAAAAATCTTTAGAAATTTCCGATTTACTTAAAAAATTTGAAAATGAAGAAAACGCTTTAAGCGATAAATTATTATTGTCTTAAAATAGAAATTAATAAAATACTTTTTGATAGATAAATTAATAAATATTTGATTTATATAAAAACTGCATATTTTATATAATTTTTTATTTGTTTTAATGCTTGACATTTTTTATTAATATGTTATAATTCTTTTAAAGTAATTGTTAAGTGTAAATTATATTGCTTTACAATTTTTATAAAAAATGTATAATATTAAAAAAATTGATTGTAATTGTCGAAAAAGGAGAGCATGAAAAATGAGCGGATGTAAATTCTACAATACAATACAATACAATACAATACAATACAATACAATACAAGCCATTATTATAATTATTGGCGATTTTTTCATTGCAGAATTAAAGAATTATTTGAAACATTTAAACGCTTTCTCTTGCGTTCACAAAAATTAACTTTTAAGGAGATAACTCTATGAAATCTAAAAATAAAAATTTATTTCTAAAAATTTACATTCCTTTTGTAATTCTTACAATTATTGCTCTAATAGTTTTACAAAATTTAGGCTATAAAAATAGAATTGGATATTTAGCCGACTTTAATTTGAATATTGAAAGAACTTTGGAATTAAATAATTAATAATCAAGGAAAGAAACAAATGAAAACTGTAATACTTTCAGGCGGGCTTGGAACAAGACTCGGAGAAGAAACTGCTATTCGTCCAAAACCATTAGTTGAAATTGGAGGACGCCCAATAATTTGGCATGTAATGAAAATCTATTCGTATTACGGAATTAACGATTTTGTGATTCTGCTCGGATATAAAGGTTATATGATAAAAGAATTTTTTGACAATTACAGAAGACATTTATTCGATATGCGGCTCGATTTTAAGAAAAATAAATCTGAAATATTGAGAAGAAGCAAAATTGAAGAAGAAAAATGGAAAATAGAACTTGTCGATACAGGAGAAAATAGTATGACAGGCGGAAGATTAAAAAGAGCTTTTGAATATTTGAAAGATGAAGATACTTTTTGTTTAACTTACGGAGACGGAGTTTCAAATATAAATGTTAAAGAAGAAATAAAATTCCATAAAAAACATGGAAAAATAGCCACTATTGGAGCGGTATTTCCTCCAGCAAAATATGGCGCAATAAGTATTAATAAAAACGATATGGTTGTAGATTTTGTTGAAAAACCAAGAGGAGATAACGCTTATATAAACGGCGGATTTTTCGTATTGAATAAAGAAATTTTTAATTATTTGGAAGACGATTCTACAATATTTGAACAAAAACCTTTAAGAGAATTATCTAAAAATAATCAATTAATGGCTTTTAAGCATGAAGGTTTTTGGCAATGTATGGATAATCAAAGAGAGAAAGCTTTACTTGAAGAGATGTGGAACGACAATAAAGCTCCTTGGAAATTATGGAAATAAAAATGAAGAATATAATCGAAGTTTTTAAGAATAAAAAAATTCTAATTACGGGACATACGGGATTTAAAGGTTCTTGGCTTTGTAAATTATTATTGGAATTAGGCTCTAAAGTAAGCGGAATATCTTTACAAGCCGAAAAAGTCTCTTTATATAATTTGCTTAAACTCGATAACGAAGTAGAATCTCATATATGCGATATTAGAAAATTAAAAAATATTGAGAATATTGTAAAAGAAATAAATCCCGATATTATTTTTCATTTGGCAGCTCAGCCTTTGGTAATAGAAAGTTATAATAATCCCGTTTATACTTTTGAAACAAATATAATAGGAACGATTAATATACTTGAAGCTTTAAGAAAATTAAATAATTTGGAATGCGCGATAATGATAACCACCGATAAAGTTTACGATAATAAGGAATGGGTTTGGGGTTATAGAGAAAACGATTCTTTAGGAGGAAACGACCCTTATTCTTCTTCAAAAGCATGCGCAGAATTAGCAATAAAAAGTTATAAGAAAAGTTTTTTTGAAAATTTGAATATAGCTACGGCAAGAGCGGGAAATGTTATTGGCGGAGGCGATTTTGCAAGAGATAGAATAATTCCCGATATAGTGAGAGCGATTGAAAGAAACGAATCTGTTGAATTGAGAAATCCAAATAGCGTTCGCCCTTGGCAGCATGTTTTGGATGTTTTAAACGGTTATTTACTGCTTGCATATAATCTGATTGAAAATAATAAAAATATTTCTGCAAATAAAAACGGAGAATTGCCAAGTTATAATTTTGCTCCAATAGACAATAAACAAACCGTTGAATATATAACTAAAGTTTTTATAGACAATATAGGCAAAGGAAATTATAAAATAAAATCTCAAAATACGAATAAAAAAGAAATGAATATATTGCGTTTAGATTCTTCTTTGGCAAGAAAAGAATTATTATGGGAAGAAAAATTTGACACGGAAGAAGCCGTAAAACAAACCGCTTTATGGTATAGAGAATATTTGAATAATAAAGATATAACTGATAAACAGATTAAAGATTATACAAATAGTTTTTATTATTGAAAAATAAAATAATTATTATAAAATATAATCATATTAAAAAAATGAGAGTATAAATGAATAAACCTTTTAATGCATTAAATGATTGTTTTGTTCGGTATTTCTTTACTGATAAAGGAGGCGAGAAAGTTTTACTTGATTTTATAAACGCCGTTATGATTAGTGCAGACATGAAAACTTTTAAAGCGGTTGAAATTCTTAATCCGTTTAATCTTAAAAAGCATTACAATGATAAAGAGACAATCGTTGATGTAAAATGCATTACAAAAAATGGAACGGTTGTAATTATCGAAGTTCAATTATCGGGTAATTCAAGATTTCCAGAAAGAATACTTTATTATTGGTCTGCAAATTATAGTAAACTTTTAAAGAAAGGCGAAGAGTATGAAGACTTAACGCCTGTAATAAGTATCAATCTTCTTAATTTTAATCTTAATAAAAATGATAAAAATGTGCATAGTTGCTATATGATTTACGATACAAAAAGCGAGAAATTATTAACAGACCACTTGCAAATACATATAATAGAATTAAAAAAATTCAAATTCAAAGATAATGATTTAAAAAAGGATTTAAATTATTGGCTTGGATTTTTCACTACAAAAGATATGGAGGAATATATGTCAGAGATAGTAAAAGAAAAACCTATAATGGAAGAGGCGCATAAACGATATAATAATTTTATTAGAAGTCGATTAATGATGAGCGAGTATGAGAAAAAAGAAATTTATCAATACGATAAACAAATAACGCTTAAAGAAGAAAGACAAGAAGGTAGAAAAGAAGGTATAAAGGACGAAAAATATTCAATAGCTAAAACCTTAAAACAAATGAATATGGATAATGAATCTATAAGTAAAGCCACAGGTTTACCGATTAATGAAGTAGAAAAACTTTAATTGAGTTCTTAAAATAGAAAATATACGAATGAATTAAAAAAGGAAAACATTATGATAATAAGAGCTAAAACTAAAGAATTATTACAAACAAGAGAATTAACTCAAAGACAAAAAGATAATACAAAATTAAATAAAGAAGAAATGGATAATAAATCCACAATATTAAAATCTTATCCTCAAAGGTTGGTATTAGAATTAACTAATGCATGCAATTTAAGATGCATTATGTGCGGAAGGGATGAAGCCGAATTTGCGCCTACGGTTTTCAAATTGGATTATTTAAAAAAACTTGAATATTTACTTAATATAGTAGAAGAAGTCACTCTTTTTGGATGGGGCGAACCGACTATGCATCCTCAATTCATAGACATATTAAAATATTTAAACGATTTTCCCGTAAGAAAATATTTTGTTACAAACGGAATGAGATTAAATAAAATAAAAGACGCTTTATTTGATTATAAAGTCGATATTATGGCTATAAGTTTGGACGGAGCAAAACCCGAAACGAACGATAGAATAAGATTTGGCGGTAATTTTGATTTTATAATTAAAAATATAAAAGAAATAGTAAAACAAAAAAGAGAAAGGAATTTGGATTATCCTTATATGAATTTCGTTATGACATTGATGGATTCAAATATAGAAGAACTTCCAGATTTAGTCTCTCTTGCATCCCAAATAGGATTGCAGGAGGTAAAAGGAGTTTATTTAACCGTATTTACAAAAAATTTGTTAAATGAAACGCTTTATAATAAACGAGACAAGGTTGCATATATATATATATGCAAACCGAAGAGCTTGCTAAAAAGTTGAATATAAAATTAAAACTTCCGTATCTTCAAGGCGAGGATATTGCTGGCGATAAATATCATAAAGATTGTTTTGTAGCATATAGAGATTTCTTTTTAGCTTCGGATGGTTTTGTTCGTCCTTGTCAGTCGACAGCGGTTAAATTTTTGAAGTTTGAAGATTACGATAATTTTGAAGATATGTGGAATGGGCATGAATTTCAAGAGTTTAGGAAAAATGTTAATGATAAAAATTCTATGTGCAATGAATGTAAAAGATGTTTTCAATCTTCGCATGCAAATTGGAATAATGAATTGTCTTTTATACAAATTAATCAGCAATTCGCTCCAGAATGGGAAAAATAATTTAAAATTATAATATAGAGGTAAAAATAATGAACAGAGAGAAAATTTTAGAATTGGTTAGAGAATTCGCGAAAGAAGAATATTCTAATAAAGAATTTATTGAAGGAAAAAGCGCAGTTCCCGTTTCGGGAAGAGTTTTTGATGAAGACGATATTACTACTTTAGTCGATAGCGCTTTAGATTTTCATTTAACTACTTATAGATATAACGATGAATTTGAAAAATGTTTAAGAGAATTTTTCGGGTTAAAATATGCGTTGACTTGTAATTCTGGTTCTTCGGCTAATTTAATCGCCGTTTCTTCTTTAACTAGTCATTTGCTTAAAGAAAGAGCATTAAAATATGGTGATGAAATTATAACCGTTGCGGCGGGCTTTCCTACGACTGTTAACCCGATTCTTCAAAATAATTTGATTCCCGTATTTGTAGATGTGGAACTTAAAACTTATAATGTCGATATTAAAGAAATAGAAAAAGCAATAAGCGAGAAAAGTAAGGCTATTATTTTAGCTCATACTTTGGGAAATCCTTTCAATATTGATAAAGTAAAAAAGATATGCGAAAAATATAATCTATGGCTTATAGAAGATTGTTGCGATGCTTTCGGAACTAAATATAACGGAAAAAAGACGGGAACATTTGGCGATATTGCCACTTTAAGTTTTTATCCCGCTCATCATATAACTATGGGAGAAGGCGGAGCGGTTATGACGAATAATCCAATTCTTAAAAAAGCTATGGAAAGCATAAGAGATTGGGGACGAGACTGTTTTTGTCCTCCAGGACAGGATAATACTTGCAAACAAAGATTTACTCAAAAACTTGGTAGTTTGCCCGAAGGATACGACCATAAATATACTTATTCGCATTTGGGTTATAACTTAAAAATTACCGATATGCAAGCGTCAGTAGGTTATTCGCAGATTAAAAAAGTGAACGGATTTATAGAGAAAAGAAAAGAAAATTTTATCAAGATTAAAGATAAATTAAAAAGATTTGAAAAATATTTTATTCTACCCGAAGCTCAAGAAAATAGCGAACCTTCATGGTTTGGTTTTTTAATTAGCGTTAGAGAGGATGCTCCTTTTAATAGAAACGATATAGTTAAATATTTAAATGATAAAAAAATAGGAACGAGGCTTTTATTTGCGGGAAATATTATTAAACAGCCTTATATGAAAGACAGAAATTATAGAGTTATTGGCGATTTGAAAAACTCCGATTTTATAATGAATAATACTTTTTGGATTGGAGTTTATCCTGCTATTAACGATAAAATGATTGAATATATTGAAAAATGTTTTGAAATATTTTTAGAAAATAATGCAATAGAGAAGAGAAGAGAAGAGAAGAGAAGAGAAGAGAAGAGAAGAGAAGAGAAGAGAAGAGAAGAGAAGAGAAGAGAAGAGAAGAGAAGAGAAGAGAAGAGAAGAGAAGAGAAGAGAAGAGAAGAGAAGAGAAGAGAAGAGAAGAGAAGAGAAGAGAAGAGAAGAGAAGAGAAGAGAAGAGAAGAGAAGAGAAGAGAAGAGAAGAGAAGAGAAGAGAAGAGAAGAGAAGAGAAGAGAAGAGAAGAGAAGAGAAGAGAAGAGAATTTCCCTAACTGATTGCTTATATTTTACAACTAATATTTATAAATGTCAATACCCTCTTTATCAAAAATATGGAGAGTATGCGGCATGAATATAGAAAAAACAAATATTGAAGGCGCTTATATAATTCAAAATAATTATATAGAAGACGAAAGGGGATATTTTTTGAGGCTATTTTGTAATGACGAATTGAAAAAAGCTGGCATTGATTTTGAAGTTAAACAATCAAATATGAGTTATAGCGCTAAAAAAGGAACTTTAAGAGGTATGCATTATCAAGTAGAACCTTATGGTGAAATAAAAGTTGTTCGATGCATAAAGGGAGCGGTATTTGACGCTATAGCCGATATAAGAAAAGATTCGCCAACTTACGGAAAACATTTTACTGTAGAATTATCCGAAGAAAATGGAAAAATGATATATATTCCGCCGTATGTAGCGCATGGAATACAAACTCTTGAAGACGATAGTATGATATGCTATTTTGTAGGGGCTTCTTTTATTCCTAACGCTTACGGATATTTAAGATGGGATGATAAATTTTTTAATATTAAATGGCCAAAATGCGAAAATAGAATAATGAGCGAAAAAGATAAAAATATTCCAGATTTTAAACCTTGATATAGTTATTAAAATAGTTTTTTAATAAAAATAAATAAAGAGAATAGCATGAAAATTGATAAAACAAATATTGAAGGCGCTTATATAATTCAAAATAGTTATATAGAAGACGAGCGAGGGTATTTTTTGAGAGTTTTTTGCAATGAAGAATTGAAAAAATATAATTTGAATTTTAATTTAGTTCAAGCAAATATAAATTATAACAAAAAGAAAGGAACTTTACGAGGCATGCATTATCAAATGAAACCTTACGCCGAAATAAAAATTGTTCGATGCATAAAAGGAGCGATATTTGACGCAATAGCCGATATAAGAAAAGATTCGCCAACTTATGGAAAATATTTTACTGTAGAATTATCCGAAGAAAACGGAAAAATGTTATATATTCCTCCGTATGTAGCTCATGGATTTCAAACTTTAGAGGACGACTCAATGGTGTCTTATTTTTTAAGTTCCGCTTTTATGCCAGACGCTTACGGATATTTAAGATGGGACGATAAACTTTTTAATATTAAATGGCCAAAATGCGAAAATAGAATAATGAGCGAAAAAGATAAAAATATTCCAGATTTTAAATTTTAATATGATTGTAAAAATAATATCTTGACAAACAAATAATTTTTTGTTATAATATTCTTATGAAAAATAGTAAAGATAATATTGAAGTAAAAAATTAAGCGATTTATTCGGAATGAAGCGAAAAATTTGGAAGCTATAGAAGAATATAAAAGATTTACTTCAGACGGGAAAATTATACGAGAATATTACGCGCAGAATGCATTATTATTAGTATAAAAAATTATGTTTAATAGAGAATGAGAAGAAGAAAGAATTTCTATGGCAAAAAAAATTAAATCAAAAAATATGGATGCTAACCTTATAAATGAAATAATAGGATTAAGCATAAAAGAAATTTAAAGACTTTAATTAAAAAATATAGGAGTATATTTTATGAAAACTAAAACAGAAATAAGAATAGATAAAATAGTTTGGTGGATACCTACAAGGAAAATAAGAGATAGAGTTAGAGATAAAATGCTTTTGAATAATTATAAAATTATAGAGCAAGAAATAGCAGAAAAAAGATTAAAATTAAAAGAAGAATGTAGAAAAAACGGATTAATTTATGTAAGTCATGGAGAGTATTTAACCAAGCTAGCCCAATATTATAGAAAATTTCCAGATGAGTTTATGAAAGAGATGGAAGAGTTTAAAAAAGGTATGGATAATGAAGATTTGGAATATTTAGAATATTTTATGAATCAAATAAAATACGCTCCCGATGGAATAGATATACCTTATTTAATATTTGATAATAGTTCTTTGAAATTTTTTAGCAAAGAGCAGGAAATAGTATATTTTAATGAAGAATCAATTTATAATTATTTGAAGAAAGAATTTGGAAATATAGATTATATAAAACTTTATCTTTTATATTTTAAAAGAGGCATATCATATTTACCAAAATATATAATTAGTAAATTTAAAAATACTGTATGTATTGATGGGGGGGGGGTATATCGGGGATACCGCTATATTTTTTAGTAAGTATGATTTTTCAGAAGTATATGCTTTTGAGCCAGATATTGTAAATTTTAATACTGCAAAGAGAAATATTAATAACTATAAAAATAAAAATAATATTAAAATTTTAAATATGGGAATAGGAAACGAAAATTCAAAATTAAATTTGCAATTTAATGATTTTATAGATGCTGGTAGTTCTTTCAAAAAAAGTATAAGCGATGAAGATAAATCATATACTGTAGATGTGGTGAAAATTGACGATTATTTTAAAGATAGAAAAAATAAAATAGGGTTAATAAAATTAGATATAGAAGGATTTGAAGAGGAAGCTTTAATTGGAGCGGAAGAAATAATAAAGAATGATAAACCCGTATTGCTTGTGGCTGGATATCATGATTGGGTATCATTTAAACAGATGTTTAGAATAAAAAAATGGATAGAAAATTTGAATTTAGGATATAAAATAATGTTTAGACAAATAGGATATACAGAAATACTTACTTGGTGTTTTATATGCTATGTTGAATAATTATTAATTATGAAAAAAGTTATAGTTACGGGAATAAACGGATTAATCGGGCAGTATATATCAAAACCTCTTAAAGATTTGAATTTTGAAGTTTATGGAATAGGCAGAAAAGATTTTATAACAGATAAATTTAATTATAAAAAATGCGATATTAATAATTCTTTAGAAACTAAAAGTTTATTTAAAGAAATAAAACCTCAATATTTGATTCATTTAGCTTGGGATACAAATAAAGGCTATTTAGAATCGGACGATAATTTTGATTTAGTAGCTTCTTCTATTAATATGCTTAAATATTTCAGAGAAAATGGCGGTGAAAAGGCTTTATTTACGGGAACATGTTTTGAATATAAATTTAAAGACTATCCGATTAAAGAAGAAGACGAACTAAAACCGAATACTATATATGCAAAATGTAAAAATTATTTAAGAGAGATTTCAGAATTATATTGCGATAAAAATAATATCGATTTTTGCTGGGGAAGAATTTTTTATACATACGGAGCTAACGAACATCAGAATAGATTATTTCCATATATAATTAATTCTCTTAATAATGGTAAAAAAGTTTCTATTAATCATTCGCACTTAAAAAGAGATTATATTTTTGCGGGAGATGTTGCAAAAGCCATATCTTTAGTTTTGAATTCTAAATTTAACGGAATAATTAATATATGCAGCGGAAAATCTATAAGTCTTGAAAATATTGCCATAACAATAGCCAAAAAATTAAATAAACTTGAATTATTGGATTTAAAAAAACTTGAAACCAAAGAACCCGATAGTATAGTAGGGGATAATTCTATTTTATTAAACAATTTTAATTTTAATTATAGGGAAATAGAGAATTTTATATGTTCCGATAATGTAGATTCTGTTAACTAATTTTACAATAATTAATATAAAATGTCAAATTTTAAGCATTATTATTAAATATTACGCTTTAAAATTAATATTTTTATAATTAATTTCACTTAATATTAAAATCAATATATAAAATAATACAATAAAAGATACAATTTTATTAAAGTTCAATACAAATAAGTTAACATAATCTACATTATAGGAACATACTATGAGTTTGAGCCAAATTTATTATTCAAAACCTTCTATAACTGAAAAAGAAATTTCTTATGCTACGAATGCTGCGGCTAACGGTTGGGGAAGTAAATGTTACGAGTATATAAACAAATTTGAAAATATGTTTAAAGAATATTTGAATGTTAATTATACTATTGCCACTTCAAGTTGCACGGGAGCTTTGCATATGGGACTTTATGCGCTTGGAATAAAAGCTGGAGATGAAGTGATAGCACCCGATATAACTTGGGTTGCAACTATATCGCCTATAATATATCTTGGAGCGACTCCCGTTTTGGTAGATGTTAATGAAAAAGATTGGTGTATAGATACGAAAAAAGTTGAAGAAGCTATAACGGAAAAAACGAAGGCTATAATCGGAGTTCATCTTTATGGTAATTTATGCAATATGGATGAACTTTTGAGAATATCAAAAAAGTATAATATTCCAATAATTGAAGATTCTGCGGAAGGTTTGGGTTCGATATATAAAGGCAGAAAAGCGGGTTCGATTGGTAAATTTTCGGCTTTTTCTTTTCATGGAACTAAAACATTAACGACAGGCGAAGGCGGAATGTTCGCTACAAACGACAGCGAATTATACAATAAAATATTGACATTATCGAATCATGGAAGGAATAAAAATCAATATAAACAATTTTGGTTTGATGTAATAGGATTTAAATATAAAATGTCGAATATTCAGGCGGCTATAGGATGCGCGCAAATGGAAAGAATAGACGAGCTTGTTAATAGAAAAATTGAAATATTTGAAACATATAAACAAAAGTTAAAAGATTTTCCTTTACGACTCAATCATACTCCTAAAGATTGCGTTAATAGTTATTGGATGACTACGGCAATATTCGATAACGATATTAATTTTGACAGAGAAAAACTTTTGAAAGAATTCAAAGATAATAATATAGACGGAAGAGTATTTTTCTATCCTTTGTCTTTAATTTTCAAAGATAGCGCCGATTTTAATAAAATGAGAGTAAAAGAATATAATTCGGTTTCATATTCTATTTACAATAGAGCTATTAATCTTCCATGTTATCATGATATAAATGAAAGCGATATAGACAGAGTTGTAGATTGTATAAGAAGGAGTATATAGAATGAAAAATATTATTATATGGGGGGCTAAAGGACAAGGTTTAATGGCAAAAGAAGTTGCGCAAGAACTCGGTTTAAATTGTATTAGTTTTTTTGATAATAATAGAAATATAAAGTCTCCGTTAAAAGATATACCTATATATTACGATATTGAAGAATTAAAAAGATTTGAAAATGAATATTTTACGGTTGGTATAGGTTATGACCATAATATAGACAGATATAAAATATCTAAAAAATTGTCAGATTTAGGATTTAAATCTATAAAGTTAATATCAACAAAAGCTTATGTTTCTCCGTCTTCTTCAATTATGGATGGCGTTCAAATTTTTGCTAATTCAGTAATAATGCCAAAAGTATATATAGGAGAGTATTCGTCTATTAGTCCATCTGTGACAATATCACATGACTGTATAATAGGTAAAGGAGTTTTTATGAGTGCGGGGATTACATTATGCGGTGAAGTAGAAATAGGAGAATTTACTGTTATAGGCGCTGGAGCTACTATATTACCAAGAATAAAATAGGAAAGAATGTTGCAATAGGTGCGGGTTCTGTGGTAACAAAAGATATTAATGATAATCAAATAGTTTATGGTAATCCTGCAAAATTAAGGTTATAAATAAATTAAAGGATTATTTTTTATTTTTAATGTAAATTTTTAGATAAAATTAAATTATAAGGTATTGATAAATATTATATAAAATATATAATTATTCAACATAAATATTACGATACTTATATAATCGTAAAGTGAAAATATAAGGCTAATTAATTAAAATGTTAATAAAATTTTCAATAGAAAATTATAAATCTATTTATGATAAACTTGAGTTGGATTTTACAATAAAAGTAAATGAATCTAATAAAAAAGAAGTAGAAGAGAATCCTTTTGTTATAAAAATAAACGAAGATTATATTTCAAAATTATGTTTATTCTATGGACATAACGGTTCTGGAAAAACAAATATATTTGAAGCTTTATTTAATTTATCCTTATGCAATCATAATAATTCTCTTTTAAAATTATTATATGAACCAAACTGTATTTGCGAAAAAGGCAAAGAATCAAAATTTGAAATCCAATTTTATTCAAATAAATTAAACGATTCTAATGAATATTCATTATATAAATATGAAATCGGTATAAAAAATAAAGATATAGAAAATAATAATTTTACTAAAAAAAATATACAAATTACTTCTGAAATTTTAAAAAAAGGCGATGATACAATTTTTGAAAGAGAAAATAATAAGTTAATTAATAATATAATTACTAATGATAATAAAATTATGATACCTTCTAATAGAACTGTTTTATCATTTTTTAGAAGTATTCATACTAAAGAAGATGAATATTTTAATAACATAATAAATTATTTTAAGCTATTTGAATTATTACCGAGTGCTACTCCTTCATTAAAATCTTTATCAAATTCAGATTTTATAGGCGAGTTTTCTAATAGAATATATAATAAATTAGACAGCTTAAAAATTTTAGATTTCTATATAGACCTTATAAAAATAGCCGATGTTGGAATAGACAATATGACCTTTGAAACAAAAGAAAATGATAAAAAGCCTTTAATAAATTTTTATAATTCATTAGAAAGAGATAGTAATAGAAAAGAATTATCAGAAGACAAAAAAGATGAATTAAAGCTCATATTAAAAATTATTAAAAGAGGAATAGAAAATAATTCTTTTCCTCCCAATCGTAAACAAATTTTCACCTATAGGAATAAATGGAAAAAGCCTTTTGAAGAAGTTGAATCAGACGGAACAAAAATGTATGCTTCGCACATGTTTAATATAGTAATAGCCTTAAAAGAAGGACGCTTATCATTGCATGATGAATTCTATGGAGTGCAAAGCGATTTAATAAAAACCGCTTTTCTATTATTTACTAAAAATAGATATAAAGAAATAGAACAAACTTCACAATTATTTATGACTACGCATGATATAGAATTAATGTATTTTAAATATTTATTACTGGAGCAAATAAAATTTGTCGTAAAAGACGAAAATAAAACTTATGTATATTCTGCATCAGATATAGAAGGATTAGATAAAAATAATTTAGTAGAATGCTATAGAGAGAATAAATTAGGTGCTAAATATTTTCCAAGAGCTTACGATATACCAACGATTATATCTAAAAATACCGAAGAGAAAATGAAAAATGAATCATAATATCCAAAACTTAACTAAAACTAAAACAACTTTAATTTGTTTATCTACTGGAAAATATGAAAAAAGATACTTGGAAAAAATATTAAAAAATAAAAATAAAATAAATTACCATAATACCGATAGCGAACTAAATCAATTGGATTATCGTCATGAAAATAAAGATATGGAAATCAAAGCTATAAAAGGTATATGTGATACTATAAACGGTAAATTAAATGACCAACTTTCATTTGGTAATCAAAATAGCGATTATTTATTAGTCGTTATAACGGATTGTGATAAAGCGCCTTTTTCTGCTTTCGATAACCTAAAAAATGCTATCAAAAATATAATATCTAATAATGGTAATTTTAGTGATATAAAATGTTATTTCATATTCTCCTATAGAGGTTTTGAAGATTGGATGCGATTTTATTACGATAATGGTAATGAGTTAATAAAGAATCTTAAAAGTATAAAAAATCAAGTAAAGAAAGATATAAATGATGAAAATATAACTATTTTTAATAATCATAAAAAAGCTGTGGACAATTATTATGAAATGGTTAAATATAGCGAGCCTGTAAGTAGCTATGAAGAAATAGAAGAAATCCCATATTCCGATTTTCCTTACTTTTTTGAATTTTTAGATAACGATTATAATACTGATATATTAAATTAATTATAAAACTTTACTATTTATAGATATTAAAATTTGATTCGATGGACGAAATGTTATATAAAATGGATAATATGGATAGGTGTATTAAAGTTTTAGCGGAGTAGGTTATTATAAATTAATTGAAAAATACATTCAAAAAATAAACCTATCCAAACTGCCGTCATGTAAAAAAGAATCGTATTGTTTTGGAGTTCCTTTTGAATAGGAAAGCCAATTAGGTTTGTTTAATTCTTCTTTCAATAATTCATTATCTAAATTAAATAAGTTTTTATATTCGCCTATGCTTTCAAAAAATATATCTATAGCTTTTAAATTATTTTTATCGTTTATATTCCAATTTTTTTTACTCTTTTCGATATTTATTATTTCGTTAAAAACCTTTTGCCATTCCAACGACATTTTTTCTATAGAGAATTCTTTTTTCGCATATTCTTTTGTATTACGACTTAAAATGTTTAATAATTTTTTGTCTTTATATAATTCTTCAATTGCATTTATATATTCATTTTCATTCGAGCATATAATACCGCAATTTGATTTAACCATGTATTTTTCCATAGGATTATCTAAAACTACGGGAACTAACCCCGAACTCATAGCTTCTTGCAAAGATTGGTCACAAGTGCCAAAATGATTTCTGTTAAGAGGATAACCAAATATATCACTTATCTTTATATAAGATTCTACATCCGAAGTTTTGCCGACAAAATTAAATTTATGAGCGATTCCCATTTGTTTAGCTTTATTTTCTAAAATTAAATTATTGGGACCTCCTAATACTATAAATTTTATATTAGGAATTTTTATTTTATCGCAAATTTCTAAAAAATTAGGGTGCATTTTTACAAAATCAACCGTTCCTACATATAAAACATTAAAATTATCTGTTGTGTTTATCCGTTCTAAATTATACCATTTGTTTAGGTTTGAGGTAGACCATATATATATATATATATATATATATATATGAAGAATTATTATTATTTTTTACTTCTTTAGTGTTAAAACTCATTGGAGTCGTAAAAATAAATTTATCAGGATAATTTAAAATTTTATTTGTAAAAACATTCGGAGGATAAAGTCCCGATATATGCGACCACATTACAATTCTGCATTTTGGAAGTTCGTTTCTAATTAAAAAATTGTATAGCAAAGGATGATTCCAAAAATGAATTAAAATAATATCATATAATTCTATACTTTCAATTAATTCTTTTATTTTAAATTGCATATTATCTTCGAGTTTAAAGCCGATATTTTTAGACTTATTTTTTGCATTATCATTGGCATAATCTAAACAGTAGACCGAATGATTAAAATTATTATCGTTTTTAACATATTCCAAATAGTCTAATAATACCGTTCCGACACCTCCTCCCAAATGCGGAGTAATATGCATTATTGATTTTTTTGAGTTACTATTTAATTTTAGTTTCATAAAAATTATTAAACTCTTCTTCTTCGATTCCCTCTTCTTTAAAAACTTCCATATAAAAGTTTTTTAATTCGTTTTTAACTGTTTCAGTATTAGGTGTAAAATCTTTAGGAAAACTTGAAAATTCTCTCAAATTAATTACTTCTTTGTATAAACATTTTTTTAGTAAAGCTTTTTGGAATACTCTCAAATAATTTCCAATACTATTTTTTAATGGGTCATAATTTTTAGTATAATTATCCCTATTCCAAAAATATTTCTGATATTTTTGGAATATAGATTCTAATATAGAGTCAAATTTATCCTTATCCATTAGAATTAATCCTCCATATTATATTTAGATATAATTGAAGGAGTATAATCTGTTCTTCCTCTTACTATATTATTAATGGTTTTATCAGTTAGCTCAATTTTATCTATTGTTCTATCAAAAGAGACGGCATTTATACCATTAAGAACTATGTTTTCCTTAAAGTATTTATTATAGAGCATTCCTAAATTATGCATAGAAAATATTAATTTTGCTTTCTTTTTATTTAAAGCATTATTGCAAAATAGTTTCATTATAATATCTATAATTACATCTTGATGCAAACTTGAATCTAATTCGTCTATAAATAAATATCCTCCATTTTCTAATATTTGAAAAACTGTCGGCATTAATATAAATAGTTTTTTAGTTCCATCCGACTCCTCTTCGAAATTGAGTTTATAAGTATTATTATCTACATAATGAACTCCATAAGGAGCATAAATTTTTTTGCTATATATTTCGTTTCCTTCTATTTCGATTCGTTTCTTATTTAGCTCTTCGTCTTTTTCTAATACTTCCGACATAATTGAAATTAATGTTGGGTCGGCATCGCTGATTATTTTAGATATTTTTTTATTACTGATATTAGATATTACCGCATCGTCAAAATTAGGCATATGTTTTTGAGTATAAGTTTGTATATTAGAACCTATACTATTTATTATATCATACACTTTTGAAAATTCTTCGTTATTTTTATTTTGTTTATCGTTTAAACTTAATAAAAAGAAAGTAGATAAATGCAAAGCTCCTTTGGCTATAACAAGTTTTCTATTATCAAGTGTAAGTGTATTTTCTTTTCTATTAAAATAGGTAGTTTCATCATTTGATAGTTTTTCTTCTTTAATCATTTCCGAATTAAATTTTATATAATAATTATATTGCCTACCGTTATTTTGCCAAGAAATTCCATAATAGCATTCTTTATCTTTAGTTTCTTTATTAAAAAGATAAGGTTTATAAATATATTTAAGCGATATAGAATTATCTAAAGTTAATATACTACTAATATTTTCTATCGCTTCAAATATGCTACTTTTACCGCTTGCGTTTCTACCTATTATGGCTATTACATTTTTTTCATCGCTTATCGATAATGTTGCTTTATTTCTAAATGTTTTAAAGTTTTCTATATCTATTCTTACATTTGATATATTTTCCAAATTATCCTCCTATGTTTTTTATTATCGAAACTTTTTTAATAAAATTTATAAAATCAAATCCGATAATAATCATATATTCTATGCAGCTTCCATAAAGCAGTATTCAAACATTACAAGATGTCTCGTCTCGTCTCGTCTCGTCTCGTCTCGTCTCGTCTCGTCTTTTCTATCCAACAATATAAAACAGTATCGTCAAAAGTTATATTATGATGTCTCAAAGCAAATTTATATTCTGGAACTAAATTCTTAATAAATTCAGGTATCGTTAATAAATCGTCTGGTTTATGATATACGCTTATAGCCATTTTAGGTTTATAATTCTTAATCGTATTTATCGCTCCTTTTAACATATTTATCTCATACCCTTCTATATCGGATATAAGAAAATTAATCTCTTTACCATTTAAAAAATTATCCACAGAACAAGTTTGTATTTTTATTGTATTTTCTTTAATATTTGAAACTCTATTGCATAATAAATCTGAATTATCATTAAATTCTAATGTTTCATTTTTATCTGAAACTCCTAAATTAACAAGAGATATTTTATTATCATTAATAGCCCATTCTTTTTTTAGCCTTTCAATTCTTATATTCATAGCTTCAAACTGCTTTTTACCTGGTTCAAAAGCATATATATGTTTAAATCCTCCAAGCCTTGAATATATAATTCTTTCTACAGTATCGCCCGTATATGCGCCTACATTAAAAAATATTTCGTTTATACTACCAAATTTAAATTTTGGAATATCAAAATATTGATTATCTGAGTAAATATTTTGACATAAACTTTCACAACCTGTTATTTTAGCATAAACCAATGTATCGAGTATTTTTTTAGAATTATTATCGTCCATCATATTTCTTGTATTTAAAAAATCATAAAATCTTTTTATAGCAAGATATTTTTCAAATGACATTATATGTTTATATAAATGTTTATTTTCTTCTATGATTTCATCTATAGAATGGTGAGCTGTAATTAAAACTGCTTTTGAATTTTTAGATGGGTCAGAATCTTTAGAAACTATTTCAATATTATTAATTTTAGTTCCATGTTTATTTGGGTTATTATCGATAAAACAATTAATTTTATAGCCATTTTTAATTAAATATTCGGAAACAAATTCGCCATATTGTCCCGCTCCAAATAATGAAACGCCTTCTTTTTCTATTATTTTATCTATATCATAGATTTCCTTTTTATGTTCTTCGTAAAGTTTATTAATATCCATAAAAACTCCTTATTAATTATTTGGGATGGCATAAAATACTGCGCTATTTCCAACATAGTCATGCAAATTAAAATATAATTTATAATTTTTCAAACTATATAAAAATTTAGCTATTTTAAATAAACCGTCTTCGTTATGGTCGCCTAAAACCATTATAATTGGGTTTAATCTTTGTATCGTTTTTCTCGCTCCTAATAAAGTGTTTAATTCGTTTCCTTCTAAATGAAGTTTTATAATAGTCGGATTTATATTTAAACTGTCTACAGTAACGCATTGTTTAATATTATTATCGCCTTCAAAAATTTTAGAAGCCAACCCCCCCCCCTATATCTTCTTTGAAATTAACAAATCCATCAATATTATGAATAACTCTATTGTCTATAATAATTCTTTCATCATTTTTATAATTATCTATTAAAAAATCATAAGATTTATTATTTGGCTCAAAAGCGTATATATTTTTAAATTTATTTCCCGTAGCCTTTATAAAACTTTCAATGGTTTGTCCCATATCAGCTCCTAAATCTAATAAAACTTCGTTATTTTTCAATTTTGGAATACTTGGACAACCAAAATATTTCTTTTTTGACAATACGGGAAAATTAGGATTTATAACTTCCTTAACTTTTAATTTTTCGTATAAGAATTGAATATAATGATTTATAGATATTTCATCATGTTGTAATTCTTGGCATACTTTATATATTTCTTGTTTTGTTGAATCCAAAATATCGTCTATAAACCAGCCGTTAGATAATATACTTGGAAATATTAAATAAATATAATTATAAAAATGTATTATATTTTTACAGCCCAAACTTTTTAGATAATCCTCTATTTCGTTTCTTGAAATTGAAGATATGCAATTAATAAATAAAGAATTATATTTATCGTTAATTGCAATATCATAAGGTTTTACTATTTTTATATCTTTGAAATATCCTGTCTTTTGTTTATCTATCATATATTTTGGCTTAATATTCATATCTTGCAAAATATTAATAGCCATTTCACCAAGAGAACCCGCTCCGTATAAAACAATATCTTTAATATTTATCAAGCTTTCAAAATCTGGCGCTTTAGTATCGTAAATTTCATTTAGTTTTTTATTTATATTATCCATATTTTACTTTGTTTGATAATAATGCAATTTAATTTAATAAGAATTTATTTTATAATAATTATTAAATATTTGCAATATTAAAAACTATTAAAAAATAATAAAAATCAATAGAATAACATTTGACTTTTTTAAGAAAATATAATATATTAAAAAAATCAAATATTAAAAAATAGCAAATAAATTATGAAAGCAAAAATTAAACCGAGAATTGATTTAGAAAATAGAACAAAATTAGAAACCGTGATTCCTTTGAATACGCCTTTTATTATTTTTATAGACCCGTCTGATAAATGCAATTTTAGATGTAAATTCTGTCCTACGGGAAATATAGAGCTTATGAAAAATACTCAAGGAAGGAATTTCGGCGTTATAGATTTTAATTTATATAAAAAAATTATAGACGATTTGAAAGATTTTGAAAATAAAATTAAAGTTATAAGATTATATAAAGACGGAGAGCCTCTATTAAATCCTAATTTTCCCGATATGATAAAATACGCTAAAGATTCTGGATATGTCGATAGAGTCGACACTACGACAAATGCCTCTCTTCTTAACAAAGACTTATCTTTAAAAATTATAAACGCAGGGCTTGACAGAATAAATATTTCTATCGAAGGTATGAACTCAAAACAATATTTAGATTTTTCGAGAGCAAAATTAGATTTTAATAAATTGGTAGAAAATATAGCGTTTTTTTATGAGAATAGAAATCAATGTGAAATGATAATAAAAATAAACGGAGATATTATAGACGAAGAACAAAAAGAAGAATTTTATAATGTTTTTGGGGATATAGCGGACGGCGTTAATATAGAAAGCGTAATGTCATGCTGGCCCGAATTCGAGCTTGATAATGTAAGCGTTAATATGGAAAGGGGAATTTATGGACAAAATATAAAAGAAGTTATAGTTTGCCCTTATGTATTTTATTCTATGTCTATAAACTCAAGCGGTATAGCAAGCGCATGTTATTTGGATTGGGAGCGAAAATTAATTATAGGAGACGCGAATAAACAAAGCGTAAAGGATATTTGGAATGGAGAACGCATGAACGATTTAAGAAAATTATTTTTAATGAAAAAAAGAAAAAGTCATCCTATCTGTAAAGACTGCGGACAACTTACTCATGGAATGGCAGACAATATTGACGATTATGCGGATGAATTATTAAAAAGGATTAACAATGAATAAAGAAATTAATTGGATAGAGAGAAATCAAAGAAATTATCTTAAAGATGTTCTACCTTTGGATACTCCATATTCTATACAAATAGAAACGATAAGGGCATGTAATTTTAAGTGTGTTTACTGCGCATATTCAAGCGATAAAATACAACTTTATACTATGAAATTAGATACTTTTACAAAAGCTATAAAAGGTTTGCAAAAATTTAATAGGAAACTAAAAAATTTTGTTTTTTCTGGACTCGGAGAGCCTTTTTTGAATAAAGAATTATTTAAAATGATTGATTTGGTTAATGATTATACGGAAATTACAACGGTAATAACCAACGGTTCTTTATTGGACAAAAGCAATACAGACAAATTTTTACAAACATCCGCAAATGAAATAAGAATTTCATTGCAAGGAGTTACTGAAGAAGATTATTATAAGACTTGTAATTATAAAATTAATTTTAATAATTTTGTAGAAAATATTAATTATTTATATAAAAATAGAGGAGATAAAAAAGTATATTTAAAAATAGCCGATATATCTTTAGACAACGAAGATAAGAAAAATTTATTTTATAAATTATTTGAAGATAAAGCGGACTATTTGATAATACAAAAAATATCTCCTTTACAAAATGTAGTCGATTATAACGAAATAATTAACGACAATTCAAAAGGAGTATATTTTGAAAATACACAAAAATCGCTCGTATGTCCGCAACCATTTTTTAGTATGACGATATGCGCCGATGGAAAAGTCGCTCCTTGTTGTTCATTAAATTTAGATTCGCCAACAATAGGAAATATTAATAATAACGATATTTATGAAATATGGAACGATTATAATCTAAAAAATTTAAGAGTTTCTATGCTAAATGCAAAAATTGAATCTATAGACGGCTGTAGTTCTTGCGTATATCCAATATATCAATATAATAAGTATGACGATATAGACGATTTTAGAGAAGAATTATTAATGAAATATAGAAGAGAAGAGAAGAGAAGAGAAGAGAAGAGAAGAGAAGAGAAGAGAAGAGAAGAGAAGAGAAGAGAAGAGTTCTCGTAATGTTTGAATACGGCTTTAAGAAAGCTGCATAGAATGTATAATTATTATCGGAATTTTATTTTTTAATATTGTCAAAAAAATATTGTTTTGACAAATTTAAAATATTCTGTTATAATATTATTATGTTTGAAAAACATTATAAAAAAGATAAAGAAACCATAAATATTAAATTAAAAAAAATATATATATTAATATTATAAGTAAAATAACGGGATTGAATATTGAGGAAATCTTCAAATTATAATATAGAAAATATTTGCATAAAATATAAATTATTAAAAAGGATTAATAATGAATAAAGAAATTAATTGGATAGAACATAGAGGAAGAGTATATTTAAAAGATGTTTTGCCTTTAGATACTCCATTTAAAATAGAATTAGAACCTACTTCGGCATGCAATTTCAAATGTATATATTGCAGACATTCTACTGTAAAAATAAAACCTCAATTTATGAGTATGGAAATATTTGATAGAATTATATTAGGTTTGAAGAAATTCCCTAATAAAATAAAAACTTTGCATTTTGTTGGAATTGGAGAACCTTTATTAAATAAAAATATTTATGAGATGATTACTAAGGCTAAAGAAGTGGCGGATGATGTAGCGTTAATAACTAATGGTTCTTTATTGACAAAAGAAAATTCAAATAAATTAATAGAAACGGGAATAAATACCATAAGAGTTTCATTACAAGGAATTAACGAGGAAGACTATTTAAAAACTGCAGGATACAAAATTAATTTTAATGAATTTATAGATAATTTGGAATATTTATATAAAAATAAGAGCAATATAACAAAATTATATTTAAAAATGCCAGATATAGCAATAAATACGGATATTAAGAAAAAAATATTCTATGAACTTTTTGAGGACAAATGCGATTATTTAATTATACAAAATATTGCTAAATTGTTTTCAGATGTAGATTATTCTAATATTATTGTAAATGAAACCAAAAACAATTTTAGAATATGTCCGCAATTGTTTTATATGCTTTGCATAGCCGTTAGCGGTTCGGTATATCCTTGTTGCGCTGGATATCATAAGAATAATCTTAAAGTTGGAGATATAAATGATAGCCTTGTTGATATCTTTAGTGGGGGGGGGGGGCAGCATTCTAAAAATATTAGATTAATACATCTAAAAGGAATGAAAGATACTATAGATGCCTGTAAGAAATGTGAGATACCCAATTATTATTATAATAAATATGACGATATAGACGATTATGCCGATGAGTTATTAAAAAAATATGAGTAATGATATAAATAAAAATTATGAGATAAAATTAATATTATAAATAAAAATGAGGTGAGAAATGAAAATATTATTTATAGGAGGTAACGGCAATATTAGTTGGTATTGCGTTCAAGTAGCTTTAGAACATGGAAATACTTGCTATGTTTTAAATAGAGAACAGTCGTTAAAAACAAGAAGAGATATACAACCAGAAGTTATTAAACTTAAAGCCGATATACGAAATAAAGAACAAGCAAAAAATGTATTAAAAGGTTTATATTTTGATTGCGTCATAGATTTTATTTGTTATAACGAAGAAGACGCTAAGTTGGATATAGAATTATTTAAAAATAAAACTAAACAATTTATTTATATAAGTTCTGTAACGGTGTATAAAAGAAAAACAAAATATTTGCCTTTTAAGGAAAATACTCCTCAATGGGAAGATACAGATTATGACTACGCTTTAGATAAAGTAAAGTGTGAAAAAATTTTTATGAAAGCTTTCAGAGAAAAAAATTTCCCAATAACAATAGTTCGTCCAGCGCATACTTACGACACTATAATTCCTGTTTCAATAGGACATAATTGTTTTACCACTCCTCAAAGATATTTGAATGGAAAACCCATATTAATTGCAGGAGATGGTACAAATTTGTGGACATTAACTCATTCTAAAGATTTTGCTGAAGCTTTTATATATTTAATCGGAAATGAAAAAGCTATTGGAGAAGATTTTCATATAACTAGCGACGAATGGCTTACTTGGATTGAAATAACGGATTATTTATTAGAAGCTTTAGGTATTAAAAATGCAAAATATATTCATATACCAATCAATGATATTATTAAGATAGAAATACCAACCTCTAATAATTTAAAATTCTCACACATAGGAAAAGCATTTAAGGGACAGAGAATGTGGTGTGATATTTACGATAACTCTAAAATAAAATCGATTGCTCCAAATTGGAAATCTAAAATATTATTTAAAGATGGCATTAAACAAACTATTGATTGGATGTTTCAAAAAGATATTAGAAGAAGGTTTAATAAAGATTTAGATTTAATATTAGAAATGTTAACTTTAAAATATGCAAGAGCAGAGCAGAGCAGAGCAGAGCAGAGCAGAGCAGAGCAGTAATGTTTGAATATGCTTATCGAAAATCGGCATAGAATGTATATTTATTATCGGATAATTTTGGATAAGATTAAATTATAATTTTAGTTATATAAAATATTATCATATATGGGTTTTGAAGAATATAAAAAATATTTATTCCGATTCTCCTTATTTTTTGAATTTTAGATGACGATTATAATACCAATATATTATAATTTATATATTATTTTATATTGATATTTATATAATTTCTGTTATTATTTAATTAAAATTTATAAGTTTTGTTATAATGAAAAAAATATTTACATTATTATTTTTATTTAGCGCTTTTCTTATGGCGGACGATATATATATAATGCCCGAGCAATTGCCTCAAAACGCATTGCAATTTATACAAAAATATTTTCCAAATGTTAATATTCTATACGCCGAAATGGATAAAAAAGGTTATGAGGTTCAATTATCAAACGGAGTCGAAATTGAATTTTTGAGAAACGGAGAGTTTAAAGAAATAGAAGGAAATTATGTCGCTTTGCCTTTTGAAATATTGCCTCAAAGCGTTGCAAATACTGTTGGCAAAACATATCCTAATACGGTTATAACTAAAATAAAAAGAAAATGGAATTTCTATGAAGTAAAACTTAACAATATGATGGAACTTTATATAGACGCAAACGGACAACTTTTAGGACAAAAATTTGACGATTAATTTTTTTATGATATAATTAAATAAGTTTTAATTTAATGGGGGATTGATTATGAATATAAATAAAGTTTATTCCGTATATTATAGCGCTACGGGAACTACTCAAAAAATCGCTTCATTCTTAGGAGAGACAATAGCTAAAAAATTAAATATTCCGTTTGAAAAGTATAATTATAGTTTGCCAAAAAGAAGAGAGAAAATTTTAGAATTCAAAGAAAATGAATTAATAATATGCGCGTCTCCTACTTATGCGGGAAGAGTTCCAAATGTAATGCTTCCTTTTCTTAAAAATAATATTAAAGGAAACGGAGCTTTAGCAGTTCCAGTTGTTCTTTTTGGAAATAGAAATTTTGACGATTCTTTAATAGAATTAAGAAACATATTGGAAGATAACGGATTTAGAACTATAGCGGGCGGCGGATTCATAGGCGAGCATGCATTTTCCTACACTTTAGGAGCGAACAGACCTGACGAAAAAGATATGGCTATCGCTTTAGATTTCGCCGAAAAAATAGCGGATAAAATAATTAATCTCACGGAAATTCCTAAAGAGCCAATAAAAGTGAGAGGAAACGAACCTTTGCGTCCTTATTATATGCCGAGAGATAGACATGAACATGCTATAGATATTTTGAAAGTAAAGCCGAAAGTCGATGTTCCAAAATGCACCGATTGTAAAATATGCGCTTATGTTTGCCCAATGGCTTCTATAGATTTTAACGATGTGACAAAATATGTTAATATTTGCACGAAATGCGGCGCTTGTATAAAAAAATGCCCTGAAAAATGCAGATATTATGACGATGCAGGTTATTTATATCATCAACATGAATTAGAAGAAGAATTTGAAAGAAGAGCCGAACCTGAAATATTTTATATGTAATTAAATTTTTATATTGTGTTTAATTTAATTCTAATATCGTAAATTTTATTTGACATCTTATCCAAAGTTGACTTTATTAGTCTATTAATCATTTTTAAAAGCGTAGTTTTACCGCAACCGCTAGGTCCGATTATAGATACAAATTCGCCTTTTTCAATTTGGAATGAAATTGATTTTAAAACCGTTCGATTTTTGAATCTTTTAGTGATATTTTCTACTTTTATCATAGTTTACCCCTAAAAAGAACTTTTATTTTTATTATATTATAATTAGTAATAATTTCAATAGTTATATGCAATAAAGGAATAATATTTTTTACAATAAATTTGACATTTTTATTAAATATGTTATAATTAATCAAATTAAAAATTAGTAGAAAATTTATGCACAATACAATACAATACAATACAATACAATACAATACAATACAATACAATACAATACAATACAATACAATACAATACAATACAATACAATACAATAAGTATATATTTTATATTTTAATTATTTTTTCTATTTCGATTTTTAGATTCTCAAGGATTATGTTTATTCTTCAAACATACGGAGACATATTTATATATAGATTAAAATATCATTTTTTAATATTAAATAAATTATCGAGGTTTATATTATGGGATTACAAATAAACTTAAGAGAAAAATTTCAAAGATTTGGAGCGGCTATGTTCGTTCCCGTTCTACTATTTTCTTTTTCGGGTATAGTAGTAGGACTAACCATTATTTTTAAAGACAAAACTTTTGTAGGTAATTTGGCGAATCCTGAAGGTTTGTTTTATAGAGTGGTTTCCACAATAGAAGAAGGAGGTTGGACTATTTTTAGAAATATGCCTCTGTTTTTCTGTTTAGGAATACCTATCGGACTTTCAAAAATTGCTCCAGAAAGATGCATATTGGCTACTTTAATATGTTATTTATCGTTTAATTATTTTATAGCTTCTATACTTGGTTTTTACGGTTCTTATTTCGGAGTAGATTTTACTCAAGATGTCGGAGGAACGAGCGGTTTGGCTTTAATAGCGGGCATTAAAACTTTGGACACTAATATAATTGGAGCGATTTTAGTAGGATTAACTATGACGCTACTACATAATAGATTTTATGAAACAAAATTACCAGATTATTTGGGAATTTTTCAAGGGACTTCTTTCGTTCATATAGTCGGTTTTGGATGCATGTTAATTTTAGCTTTGTTAACATGCCTAATCTGGCCCAAAATACAATCTTTAATAAATTCTATGCAAGGATTTTTAGCAAGTTCTGGCGGAGTAGGAGTTTTTATATATACTTTTTTAGAAAGGTTATTAATACCTACGGGTTTGCATCATTTTATATACGGTCCTTTTATTTACGGTCCTGCGGTAGTTCCTGGAGGAATAGAGTCTTATTGGGCGTCACATGTTTCGGAATTTTCAAATATGATAGAGCCTCTAAAACAGATTTTTCCTCAAGGAGCTTTTGCATTGCATGGACAATCTAAAGTATTTGGAGCGCCTGGTTTAGCTTTGGCTATATATTTTTGTTCCGATAAAGAAAACAGAAAGAAAATGGCAGCTTTGCTTATTCCCGTTACCCTAACTTCAATTTTAGTAGGAATAACAGAGCCTTTAGAATTTACTTTTTTATTTATATCGCCTTTCTTGTTTTTTGTTCATTCTATACTTGCCGCTTCTTTGTCTACGGCTTTATTTGAAATAGGAGGAGTATCGGGAAATTTTGGAGCTGGTTTGATACAATTTATAACTCAAAATTGGATATTTGACTTAAAAAATCATGCTTCCGTAGTTATAGCCAATATAATAATAGGATTGATATTTACGGGAATATGGTTTTTAGTATTCAGATTTTTAATACTCAAATTTAATATATCAACTCCAGGAAGAGGAGGCGCTCAAACAAAATTATATAGAAAATCCGATTATAAAGAAAAAGAAAAAAATAAAAAATCAGGCTTTGAAGAGCAGGCTAAAGCGTATTTGGAAGCTTTGGGAGGAATTGAAAATATAGCCGATGTTACAAACTGCGCCACGAGATTAAGAGTAACCGTAAAAGATATGGAAATAGTTAAAGATGCGGAAGTATTTAAAGAAGGCGGAGCGCATGGCATAATGAAAAAAGGCAATTTAATTCAAATTATAGTCGGGCTTTCCGTTCCACAGGTGAGAACTAAATTTGAACAATTATTGAATGAAAAAAATAACGAATAGTTTTTAAATTTTATAAAATAAAAAAATAAATTAAATTAAGGAGTATAAAAAATGAAGAAACATTCGGTTGTTATAGCGGGAGGAGGAAGCACATTTACTCCCGAAATACTTTTAATGCTTTTAAGCGAAGAGGAAAGATTTCCTTTATCCGAGTTAAAATTGTATGACAATGACGCGGAAAGACAGGCGATTGTAGGAAATGCATGCGCTATCATAATGAAAGAAAGAGCGCCGCATATAAAATTTAGTTTTACTACCGACCCTAAAGAAGCATTCACGGGAGTCGATTTTGTTATGGCTCATATAAGAGTAGGAAAATACGAAATGCGTTCGCTTGACGAAAAAATTCCTTTGAAATATGGATGCGTTGGACAAGAAACATGCGGAGCTGGAGGAATGGCTTACGGTATGCGTTCTATAGGCGGAGTTTTGGAACTTATAGACTTTATGGAAAAATATTCTCCTGACGCTTGGATGCTTAATTATTCTAATCCCGCGGCTATAGTTGCGGAAGCCTGCAGAAGATTAAAGCCAAATTCAAAAGTTTTAAATATTTGCGATATGCCCGTAGGAATAGAAGATTATATGGCGGTTATATGCGGATTAAAATCCAGAAAAGAAATGCAAGTTAGATATTTCGGATTAAATCACTTTGGATGGTGGACGAGCATAAGAGAAAAAAGCACGGGAAAAGATTTAATGCCTATTTTAAAAGAGCATGTTTCAAAACATGGTTATTTGCATCCTAATTTAGATGCCTCTCATATGGATGAAGATTGGCGTTCAACTTACGAAAAAGCTAAAGACACTTGGGCTATTTCGCCAGATTTTATGCCAAATACTTATTTTAAATATTATCTATTTCCCGATTATGTAGTTAGTCATTCGGATATAAAATATACCAGAACTGACATGGTTAGAGACGGAAGAGAAAAAAGAGTTTTCGGCGAATGTATAAGAATAACCAAAGATGGAACTGCTAAAGATTCTATTTTTGAAGTCGGAGGACATGCGACTTATATAGTAGATTTGGCATGCGCTATAAGTAATAACACAAACGAAAGAATGCTTCTTATAGTTCAAAATAACGGTTCTATAATAAATTTTGACCCAACGGCTATGGTTGAAATTCCTTGTATAGTCGGTTCTGAAGGTCCAGAGCCTTTGGTTATGGGAGATATACCAAGATTTAATAAAGGATTAATGGAACAACAAGTTGCGGTTGAAAAATTAGTTGTTGACGCTTGGATAGAAGGCTCGTATCTTAAAATGTGGCAGGCTTTATCTATGTCTAAAACAATTCCAAGCGTGGAAGTCGCTAAAAAGATATTGGACGAATTAATAGAAGCTAATAAATCTTTTTGGCCCAAATTAAAATAGTAAGAATAGCAAGCGATAATTTATATTATTTAATAGGAATGCATAGTTGTTATGCATTCCTATTTTTTTAATATTATTTTCAATTATTATAAAATATTTTCTTCAGTTTCTTTGTCAAATATATGCATTTTATTCATATCTAATTCCATATAAACTTTTTCGTCTCTTTTAAAATCGTCATTTGAGTTTATTCTTATCGTAATTTGAGTTTCGCCTATATTTGAATATAAATAACTTTCAGAACCTACCATTTCAATTACATCAATTATAGCTTCTATATAACTTTCGCTTATTTTTTCTTTATGAAGTAAAATATTTTCGGGTCTTATTCCAATAATAACTTCTTTTCCGTTGTAAGAATCGTTTATTTTATATCTTATATTATTTGAAAGTTCTAATTTATATTTTTCAAATTCCGCTATCCATTTTTCGCCCGACTTTTCTAATTTAGCGTTTATAAAATTCATTTGAGGAGCGCCGATAAATCCCGCAACAAAAAGATTATTAGGATGATTATATAGAGTTTTAGCGTCATCGACTTGCATTATATTTCCGTCTTTCATAACGACTATTCTCGTTCCCATAGTCATAGCTTCCACTTGGTCATGAGTAACATATACAAAAGTTGTTTCAAGCTGTTTATGAAGTTTAATAAGTTCCGTTCTCATTTGTATTCTTAATTTTGCATCAAGATTTGAAAGTGGTTCGTCAAGCAAAAATACCGAAGGATTTCTAACCATAGCTCTGCCAAGCGCTACTCTCTGTCTTTGTCCGCCCGATAAAGCTTTTGGTTTTCTATCAAGAAGATGAGCGATATCTAAAACATTTGCAGCCCATTCGACTCTTTTTTTAATTTCGTCTTTTGGAGTTTTTCTGAGTTCTAATCCGAAAGCCATATTTTTAAAAACTGACATATGCGGATATAAAGCGTAATTTTGAAAAACCATAGCTATATCTCTATCTTTTGGAGCGATATCATTAACCACTTTTTCGCCAATAGAAAGTTTGCCGTCCGTTATCTCTTCAAGTCCGGCAATCATTCTTAAAGTTGTAGATTTTCCGCAACCCGAAGGTCCGACTAAAATAACAAATTCCTTATCTTCAATTTTTAAGTTAAAATCTTTTACGACTTCTACATTGTTATCGTAAACTTTTCTTATATGTTCAAAAGTTATGCTTGACATATTAATATCCTCTATTATTATTTAGTTTATATTATATAGTATATAAATAATTATTTCGTTGTCAATATTATTTATATAATTTTTTGGGGTTTTTGTTATTCCAGTTTTAGCAAAAAATAGTCTTTATTATATATTATCAAAAAATAAGGACTTCCGCAAATTACGAAAGCCCTTAATATGATTTTAATTATAAAAGTATTTACAAATTAATAAACGCCGTTATAAGCATCCAAGTATATTTGTTTTAATTCTTTCATTAAAGGATAAACAGGATTAGCGCCTGTGCATTGGTCGTTAAACGCTTGTTCTACTATATCGTCAAGTTTTTCATTAAATTCTTGTTCAGAAACACCGTATTCTTTTATTGACAAAGGTATATCGAGTTGTTTTTTAAGATTATTTATAGCCTTTATCAAATTAGCCACTTTTTCGCTGTCGTTTTTTCCGCCAAGCTCTATCAAATCCGCAACTGCAGCGTATCTTTGTCTAGCATGCGGATATTTATATTGAGGGAATAAACCTTGTTTTGTAGGTTTTTCGTTGGCGTTATATTTTACAACCTGACATATTAATAAAGCGTTCGCAAAACCGTGAGGAATATTGAAAGCCGCTCCCAATTTATGCGCCAAAGAGTGACAAATTCCCAAGAAAGCGTTCGCAAAAGACATACCAGCAAGAGCGGCTGCGTAATGCATATTTTCTCTCGCTTCTGGATTATTCGCTCCGTCTTTATAAGAATCTGGCAAATATTTAAATATTAATTTTATCGCTTTTTCCGCGTTGGAATTTGAAAACTCCGTAGAACATATTGAAGCGTAAGCCTCTAATGCATGAGTCAAAGAGTCAATACCGCTTGCGGCGCATAAACTTTTTGGCATGCTCATTACTAAATTGGCGTCAAGTATAGCCATATTAGGAGTCAAAGCGTAATCGGTTATAGGATATTTTATATGAGTAGCGTCGTCCGTTATAACGGCAAACGGAGTCGTTTCAGAACCTGTTCCGCTTGTGGTAGGAATTGCAACAAATTGAGCTTTTTTGCCCAAAGTTCCAGCATCGCATATTCTCTTTCTTATATCCATAAACACCATAGCTATATCTTCAAATTTGATTTCAGGATTTTCGTATAAAAGCCAAGCTATTTTTCCCGCGTCTATAGGAGAGCCTCCTCCCAAAGATATTATCAAATCTGGCTCAAACGCTCTTGCGGTTTTTAATATATCCATAACCAAACTTATAGTAGGGTCTGGTTTAACATCGGAAAATATTGAATATTTTACTCCTATATCGTCTAAAACTTTTGTTACATTATCCGTAATTCCCAATTTGTAAAGCGGTCCGTCCGTTATGATAAGCGCTCTTTTCTTATCCGCAAATTCTCTTAAAGCGAAATCCAATGAACCTCTTTTTAAGTAAATTTTTTGCGGAACTCTATACCATAGCATATTTTCTCTCCTTGAAGCTACCGATTTTATATTTAACAGATGTTTAACTCCCACATTTTCACTTGTAGAATTTCCTCCCCAGCTTCCGCATCCCAAAGTCAAGGAAGGCTCTAATCTGAAGTTATAAACATCTCCTATAGCGCCTTGAGAAGAAGGCATATTTACAAGTATTCTTCCTGTAGGCATTTTTTCGTAGAATTGAGCTATTCTTTCTTTTTGATTGTCTTCGTCCGTGTATAATACCGAAGTATGTCCCAATCCTCCAAATACCACCAAATTATGAGCCTTATTCAAAGCGTCCTCAAAATTATCCGCTTTATACATAGCCAAAACTGTGGACAATTTTTCATAAGAAAAGGCTTCGTCTCTGCTTATTGAAGAAGCTTCTCCTATAAGAATTTTTGTCTCTTCTGGAACGGTTATTCCCGCCATTTTAGCTATGACATAAGCGGGCTGTCCTACAGTTTTTGCGTTCAAAGCGCCGTCAATTATTATTACTTTGCTTATTTTCTCTTTTTCGTCTCTATTTAGTATATAAGCTCCTCTATAAACGAATTCTTTTTTTACTTCTTCGTAAACGCTTTTTAAAACGACTACCGATTGTTCGCTTGCGCAAATCATACCATTGTCGAAAGTTTTACTCTGAATAACGGAGTTAACCGCCATTTTTATATTTGAAGTTTCGTCTATAATGGCTGGGGTGTTTCCCGCTCCTACTCCCAAAGCTGGTTTTCCGCTCGAATAAGCCTCTCTAACCATTCCAGGTCCGCCAGTTGCAAGTATCAAGTTTATTTTAGGATGTTTCATTAATGCGGCAGATAATTCAACCGTAGGCTCTTCTATGCATCCCACCAAACCGTCTGGCGCTCCGTTTTCAACGGCTACTTGATTTATTATTTTGCAAACTTCAGCCGTGCATTTTTTTGCTCTCGGATGGGGAGAGATTACTATGGCGTTTCTCGTTTTTAATGTTATAAGCGATTTGAAAGCCGCCGTAGATGTAGGGTTGGTTGTCGGAACTACTCCCGCTATTACTCCGATAGGTTCTGCGACTTTTTTAATTCCCATAGCCGTATCTTCGTCTATTATCCCGCAGGTTTTAGTATGTTTATATTTATTATAAATATACTCCGAAGCAAAGTGATTTTTAATAACTTTGTCTTCCACTATCCCCATTCCTGTTTCTTCACAAGCCATTTTTGCCAAAGGTATTCTTCTACTGTTTATAGCTATCGCGCATGCTTTGAATATTTCGTCAACTTTTTCTTGAGAAAATGTGGCGTAAATTTTCTGAGCTTTTTGAGCTTTCGATATTAAATCGTCAAGTATAGAATTCTCGGCGTTTCCTTTTACTTCTTTACTCATTTGTATCTCCTGTATTAATTTTTGTTAATATTGTATAATAAATAGTTAATAAAGTCAACAATTTGTTAATTAGGTATTAAATAAAGAACAAAATAACCTAAATATTTTAATAAATTGTAATGATTTTATCGGTTAATTTATATAATTCTAAATTAAAAAAATCAAACGGCATTGAGTAATAAAAAAGATTTGACTTTATAATTTAAATATGTTAAAATAATTTATATTATTATCTTATATATGTAAGAAAGTGTAATTTTAGTTAATTAAGGAGACTTTATTTATGGAAAAAGTTAATATAAGTCTTATTGGAATTGGAAGAATGGGACAATTCCATCTTAATGTTATAAATCAAATAAATTCAATTAATTTAAGCGGTATTTACGATTCGGACGAAAAACATTTAAATGAAATTTCAAGCAAATATAATATAAATAAATTTGGCAGTTTGGAGGAAGCGATTGACAAATGCGATGCGGTTATAATAGCGAGTCCTACAAAATTTCATTTCGATATAGCTAAAAAGTCGATTCAAAAATGCAAGCATGTTTTAGTTGAAAAACCTATGACTGAAAATTTTATGCAAGCGGAAGAATTGGAGACAATGGTAAAAGAAAAAAATATTATATTTCAAGTCGGACATGTAGAAAGATTTAACGGAGCGGTTCAAGAATTGCATCATATAATAGAAAATCCTTATTTAATAGAAGCGAGAAGATTAGCGCCTTTCACTCCGAGAATAACCGATGTCGGAGTCGTTTTCGATATTATGATTCATGATTTGGATATAGTAACTTCTTTAGTTAAAAAACCTCTTATAAGATTTTCTGCAAGCGGAAAAAGAATAAAAACAAATAACGAAGATATTGCAAGCGCATTATTAGAATTTGAAGGAAATACTATAGCTACGATAAGCGCAAGCAGAGTGACGCAAGAAAAAATAAGAACTTTATCGATTAGCTCTGAAGAAGCGCATTTTATATTGGATTATGCAACGCAAGATATAACGATACATAGACAAGCGGCGAGTCAAAGTAAAATAAAAACTTCTATTGGAATAAATTATACTCAAGAATCTATAATAGAAAGAGTATTTATTCACAGAGACAATCCGCTCAAATTGGAAGACGAACATTTTGCAAATTGCATATTAGGAAAAGATAAAAAATTAGTTTCGATAGAGGACGATGTTAGAACGATTAAATTAACCGAAGGCATTTTAAATAAAATAAAAGAAACTTGGTAGTTTATTATTAATATTGACATTAAAATCTATTAAACTATAATTTGAATATAAATTAAATTTAGGAGAAATTATATGTTAAAAAAAATTACTATATTCACTTCAATGATTTTTGTAACGGTTTTGTCTTTATTTGTCGGATGCTCTAAAGAAGAAAGCAAAGCGGAAAAACAAATAAAACTTGGAATAACAATTTATAGTTATAGCGATAATTTTTTGTCTTTTATGCGAAGAAATATAGAATCTATGCTAAAAGATAAAGCTTCTTTTATTGTGAACGATTCTGAAAATGACCAGGCTAAACAGTATGACCAAATAGACGCGGCAATTCAAAGAAAAGTTGACGCTTTGGCTATTAATTTAGTTGACCCAATGTCCGCTAATATGGTTATTGATAAGGCAAAAAAAGCGGGAATTCCCGTAGTATTTTTTAATATAGAACCTCGATTAGAACATATTATGAGTTATGATAGAGTTTGGTATGTTGGAACTAAAAGCAGAGAATCGGGCGATATTCAAGGAGAAATGGTTTTAAATGCTTGGAAATCAAATTCAAAATGGGATAAAAATAATGATGGAAAAATTCAATATGTTTTATTAAAAGGTTTGGCTGGGCATCCCGATACGGAAGGCAGAACTGAAAGAATAAAAGCGGTATTAATCGATAATGGAATAATTTTAGAAGAGCTTGACGAACAGACGGCTAATTGGGATATTCTTCAAGCTCAAAATATTGCAAATACTTGGATAAAAAAATATGGCGATAGCATAGAGTTTATATTTTCAAATAACGATTCTATGGCTTTAGGCGCTTTAAAATCGATTCAAGCTCAAGGCTATAATATCGGAGATGAAAGTAAATATATTCCTATTGTCGGAGTTGACGCTATACCTGAAGTTATTGAAGAGATAAGAAAAGGTTCTATTGTAGGCACGGTTTTGCAAAGTCCTAAAGACCAAGCGAGAGCGGTTGTCGATATGATTTTAAATGTCGCTTCGGGAAAAGATGTTTTGGACGGAACGGATTATAAACTTGACGAAGTTAAAGCGGTTAGAGTTCCTTATAAAGCGATTACTAAAGATAATATAAATGACGCTTTAGAAGCTTATAATTGATTATTTAATAGGAATAACTACTTTATGGATGATATTAGCAAATTAAAAGAAAAATGGGACGCTAATAAAGAAGATTATAAACTAAAAGAAGTAGGTTCTGGTATTCATAGTTTTATTAAAGATGCGCTTTTATCTGATAAGCTATTTAATTTAAAAGAAACGGTTAGAAATACAAAAAAAAATTTAACATTCGTTCATGATACTGAAGCGGATAAAAATGGAAGACCTGATTTTATATTATATATAGACGAAAATATAACTATAGTATGCGAAGTTAAATGTTATGGAAGTATAAAAAGCGGAGAAGAGCAGATATTAAGATACCAAAGCGGGTATAATAAACAATACGGCATATTAACGGATGGTTATGAATGGAGATTTTATAACGGAAATTCGTATAGAGTTATTACTATAGAGGAAATATTTGAAGATAATAAAAAATTTATTACATTATGGAGCGAATTTAAAAGTCAAGAATATTATTATTTAGAGTTATTTGACGATAAAAACAATATCGCATTTAAAGTAGAAGATGAAAAGGAATTATTTTTTAATAGTATCACTTCGTTAATTTATAATTTCAAAACTAAATTAAATCTTGCAGGATATTTTATTAACGATGAAGATAAAGATAAAAAAGCTACCGAGATATCATACGCATATATAATACAATTTATATTATATAAAACTCTTATAGATAATTCATATATAGATTTTAATGACGATTTTAAGGATAGATTGGATGTTATATCAAAAAACTTAAAATTTGGAGATACGGCTTATATAAATATTCTTAATAATATAAAAAGCATATCGTCTATGATTTCTAAAAAGTTATACAGACCATTTAAAAAAGAACAGGAATTTATAAATGAAAAATTAGAATCTATTATGTCAAAACCAAAGGCTATGTTATCCGATATATCTTTATGGCTTGATATTATTTTATTTATAAAAAGATTTGATTTTTCTAATGTAAAAAACGATATATTTGGATTTATATATGAAAATTATTTAAAAGAATTGTATGAAGATAAGGATAAAGGGCAATATTTTACAGACCCAGAGTTAGTCGATTTTATGCTGAATGAAATGGGATATACGATAAATAATATAAAAAAGTTAGACGAGGATAAAATATCGATAATAGACCCTTCATGCGGAGCTGGAACTTTTTTATATAATGCCGTTTCGAGAATAATAGACGCTTTTTTTGACGGTTCGGAATCTAATGCAAAATATATAGAAAAACTAATAAATGAAAATATATTTGGACTTGATATATCAGAATTTCCTTTATATTTGGCTGAAATGAGTATTTTAATGAGAATGCTTCCAATAATAATAAACGAAAAATATAATAATCCGTTAGATAAAAAAATTCAGTTATTCAAAACAAACGATAGCATATCGGAGTTTATTAATACCGATATAATGGATAATTCTAATATAGAAAAAGATAACGGACAATATTTTATTAATTATGAAGAGGATTTATCTTTAGGATATAGTAGTTATATAAGAGACGAAGAAGATTTAAAAGGCTTAAAAATTAGCATTTCGCCGCCAAGAAGACGATTCGATTATGTTATAGGGAATCCGCCTTATATTTCCTATAATAATTGCATTACTCAAAAAATATTATTTACTCAATTAATGAGTAAGAATAATAAAAAAATTTATATGAATAATATTTATGGCGTTAATTTACATAGCACGCCAGGTAATAAAAAGAATTATCCTCCAAGACCAAATTTATACGCATTTTTTGTAGCTCTTGGAATTGGATTATTAAAAAAAGATGGTAAATTATGTTATATTATACCTCAAACTATTTTAACCGAGCCTAATTATGATGTATTGAGATATCATTTATCTAAATTTACAAGCATAGAAAAAATAATAATATTTAATTTAAAAATGTTTATAGGCAGAGGAATAAAACAGAAAAAAACTATACCTACATCAAGTTTAATAATAGTATTGCAAAATAAACTTCCTAATAAAAATCATAAAGTAAAAATTATTAAATATTATAAAAAGGATAATATTATCAATATTGGAAAATATTTGAAATCAAATAGTAAAAATGTAAAAAGCATAGAGCAAAAAGAATTAATCGATAATTATAATAATTGGAATTTTATTAATTTAGACAATAGATTTAAAGAATTTATAAGACTTTATAACGAATCATCCGAAGATTTTTCTAATTATTATAATCATAGTTCATCGAATATGAGATTTAAAAGTAAATTCTATTTCGATGCTGGATATGAATTATTAAAAGATAAATATTCTTATAGTTCTATAAATGATTATTATCAGTTAATAAATATTAATAATAACGAATATAAAGTATCGTTGAAAAATATATATTATCCAAATAACAAAGAATATATTAAAGTTCCCGAAGGAAGTCAAGGCATAGATAATATTCTATCAAATAGATATTTTATACTTTGGAAAAAAGCATATTCAAATTATAGTAATTTTTGTTTTATTGATTCTAAAAACACAAAAATTATATTCGATACTTCTATTCAGTGTATCGCTTCAAATAATAAAAATGAATTATTGTATATAATGGCTCTTTTAAATAGTTTTATGAATAAAAATATTTATAACAGTTTATTTAAATTAAGTAATGAAAAAGTTGGAATATTTAAAGCCATATCGAGAATAAAACAATTTATAAGAATACCTAAAATTTCAGATAGTAATCTTTATATAAAAAATGAAATCATAACACAAATGGAGAATATTTTAAAATTAGAAAATATATATTTAAAAGATATTATAAATTTTAATTCTATTCAAATGCAAAAATTTGATAATATATATTTAAAAAATAATAATTTAATTTTAGAATACAAAGGAAATGAAATTAAATTAAAAATAAAGTCTAATTTGTTAGATACGATAAATAATAATATCGATAGTTATATAAAAAACAATAAAAAAAATATTTTGACTTCAGATTTAAAAATGATAAAGATTATCAATTATGATAAACAGAATGAATTAAAGGAATATTTAGATTATCTAGTATTTATATTGTATTTTTCTATTCCCATAAAAAATATAGGAATAGAAAATATTGATTATATAAAAAAGATATGCAATAATAATAACGATTTTTTATATATTAAAAGTTTATCATAGAATTATAGCTAATTTATTAAAAATATTACGCTTAATATTCTATTGAAGACTTGATTTAAAAATAAAAATGTATATACTTAATAATAGAATATTAATTAAATTTAATTAAGGAGATTTTTTAATCATGAGAAAAAACTTAATTTTTGTTATAAGCGCTATGCTTATAATATCAGCCGTATTGATGGTTTCATGCGGAGAGAAGAGCGGCTCAAAAGCCAGCGCGGATGCGCCAACTATCGGAGTAACTATTTATAGGTATGACGATAATTTTATGTCTTTCGTTAGAAGAAATATCGAAAGTTTTATTTCGGGAAAAGCTCAATTAATAATGAACGATTCTCAAAATAATCAAGCTCAACAAAATGACCAAGTCGATGTTATGCTAAACAAAGACACTAAAGCTTTGGCTATTAATTTAGTTGACCCTCAAGCGGCTCAAACTATAATTGATAAAGCGAAAGCAAAAGACATTCCCGTAGTTTTCTTTAATAAAGAAGCAAGCCCTCAAGCTATGGCAAGCTACGATAAAGCTTGGTATGTCGGAACAAAGAGCGAAGAGTCTGGAGATATGCAAGGCGAAATTGTCGTAAAAACTTGGAAGGCAAATCCTTCTTGGGATAAAAATGGCGATGGCGTTATACAGTATGTTTTAATAAAAGGCGAACCAGGACATCCTGATGCAGAAGCTAGAACATCTCATGTAACGAAATATATAACCGAAAACGGAATCAAAGTTCAAAAATTGGAAGAGTTAAACGCTAATTGGGATACGGCAAGAGCAAAAGATATAGTTGACGCTTGGATACAAAAACATGGCGACAAAATAGAATTTATATTCTCAAATAACGATTCTATGGCTTTGGGCGCTTTGCAATCCGTTCAGTCTTTAGGATATAATCAAGGCGACAATAGTAAATTTATTCCAATAGTCGGAGTTGACGCTATTCCCGATATGCTAAACGAAATTAAAAAGGGAACGATTGTAGGCACTGTTCTGCAGGACTCTTTGAATCAGGCTAAAGCCGTTGTAGATTTGTCATTGAATGTAGCCAATGGAAAAGAACCTTTGGAAGGCACTCAATGGACATTAGACGATGTTAAAGCGGTTAGAGTTCCTTATGTTCCTATAACTTTAGACAATATACAAGTTGCGGAAGATACATATAAATAATTCTCATAATAAATCGGGGGTATTAATTCTAATATCCCCGTATTTTATTTTGATTTTATAATTTAAGGAATAATAAAATTATGGGCGATGAAAAGAAAGTCATTCTTGAAATGAAAAACATTTCTAAATATTTTCCAGGCGTTCAGGCTTTGGATAACGCTCAATTAACCGTGAAAGAGGGCGAGGTTGTAGCTCTTATGGGAGAAAATGGCGCTGGAAAATCTACTTTAATGAAATGTTTATTTGGAATATATCATAAAGACAAAGGCGAAATATTTTTAGACGGAAAAGAGGTTAATTTTACATCTCCGAAGCAGGCTTTAAATAACGGCGTTGCTATGGTGCATCAAGAATTAAATCAAGTTAGACAGAGAAGCGTTGCCGATAATATTTGGCTTGGAAAATATCCTACTAAATTTGGCATAGTCGATGAAAAGAAAATGTTTGACGACACAAAAGCAATTTTTGACGATTTGGAAATTCCGTTAAATCCTAAAACTAAAGTTAATACTTTGTCGGTATCCGAAATGCAAATGGTTGAAATAGCAAAAGCGGTTTCATACAATTCTAAAGTATTGGTGCTTGACGAACCTACAAGCTCTTTAACCGAAAAAGAAGTTGCAAAATTATTTAAAATTATAAGAAAACTTCAGAGTAGAGGCGTGGGAATGATTTATATCTCTCATAAAATGGAAGAGATACTTCAAATATCGGACGAAGTGACAATAATGCGAGATGGAAAATATGTCGCAACTACTCCGTCAAAAGATTTAACTACGGATATTATAATTAAACAAATGGTTGGACGGGATTTAACGAATAGATTTCCTCCAAAAACTAATACTCCTTCGGAAGATATATTGGCAATTAAAGATTTTACCGCTTATTATCAGCCTTCTTTAACCGATGTTAATTTTAATGTTAGAAAAGGCGAAATATTCGGAATAGCGGGATTAGTCGGAGCTAAAAGAACCGAAATACTTGAAAGCATTTTTGGAATGAGGACTTTATCGAGCGGACAGATATTCAAAAGAGATATGATTATAAAAAATAACAGCACGAGAAAAGCAATAAAGCATGGTTTTGCGCTTGTTACAGAAGAGAGAAGACAAACGGGAATATTTGCTATGCTTTCTATTAATTTTAATTCTATAATAGCGAATATTGACAATTATAAAGGAAATTTCGGATTTTTAAATAATAGAAAAATGCATGAAGACACAATGTGGGTAATCGACAGCATGCAGGTAAAAACTCCTTCTGAAAAAACGCCTATTCAATCTTTATCGGGCGGAAATCAACAGAAAGTTATACTTGGAAGATGGCTTTTAAGCGCTCCAGATATTTTAATGCTTGACGAACCTACGCGCGGAATAGATGTCGGCGCTAAATACGATATTTATAAATTAATTATAGATTTGGCTACGGAAGGAAAAACTATTATTATGGTTAGTTCTGAAATGCCCGAATTACTTGGAATAACCGATAGAATTATGGTTATGAGTAATGGAAAGGTTGCGGGAATAGTAGAAACTAAAGATACTAATCAAGAAGAAATAATGGCATTATCCGCCAAATATTTATGATATTAAATATAATAAAATAAAATTAAAAGGAAAAAATTATGTCTGAAGAAAAATCTAATCTTAAAACAATTAAATCTTTTATATTGAATAACGCTATATTTGCAGCGCTTCTTATAATATTAATCGGTATTATAATTAAAGAACCTTCATTTTTTAGGTTAAGCAATTTTTTAAATATATTCGCTCAAGCCTCAACTCGTATGATTATCGCGGTTGGAATTGGAACTTTGCTCGTTACACAAGGAAATGACCTTGGAGCGGGTAGGGCGGTTGGACTTGCAGCCGTAGTGAGCGCGTCTTTACTTCAGTCGCTTGATAATCCTACAAGAATGTATCCTAATTTGCCATTGCTTCCCGTTATTCTTCCAATACTTTTGGTTATGGTTATACTTATGGTTTTCGGACTTATAAACGGAATAATAATTTCAAAATTGTATGTTACGCCTTTTATTGCAACTTTAGGAATGCAGCTTATTCTTTACGGAGTGACAAGCACTTATTTTGATAGACCGCCTTATGGCGCGCAACCTATTGGCGGATTAGACCCAAGATTTACAAATTTGGCTCAAGGCGGAATAAAAATCGGAAGTTTTACAATATCTTATTTAATAATATTTGCCGTGATAATAACTTTTATAATGTATATTATTTGGAATAAAACAAAATTAGGAAAAAATATTTTCGCAGTCGGAGGAAATCCCGAAGCCGCTGCAGTGTCGGGCGTTAATATTCCTTTAACTTTAATGATTGTCTATACTATGGCTGGCGCTTTATACGGAATAGCTGGCTCTTTGGAAGTTGCGCGAGTCGGTTCGGCTACAAACAATTTAGGAAACGGATACGAACTTGACGCTATAGCCGCATGCGTTGTAGGAGGCGTTTCTTTTTCGGGCGGTATCGGTTCTATTTTGGGAATAGTTTCGGGCGTTTTAATATTTCAGGTTATAAATTATGGTATGTCATTTGTCGGCATCTCGCCTTATATGCAATATATAATTAAAGGAGCTATAATAATAGCAGCCGTTGCCGTTGATACTCAAAAATATTTGAAAAAGGTTTAATTATTTATGACTTCTAATAACGACCCTTTTAATAGAGAATTTAATAAAAGAGAAACTAAAAGAAGAACTATAAAATCTTGGTTATTTTTAGGTTTTATTTTTCTAATATTCGTTATAACGGAATTGATATATAGATTAAGTTAGATTTTATTGTTATTTATTTATAAAAATATGTATATAGAAAATATAAACAGTCCTTTGGATTTGAAAAAATTAAAAAAAGAAGAACTTCCTTTACTTGCTAAAGAAATAAGAGATTTTATAATTAAAACTGTTTCAAATACGGGCGGGCATTTGGGGAGCAATTTGGGAGTCGTTGATTTAACTATAGTTCTTCATTATTTATTTGATTCCCCGAAAGACGCTTTTATATTCGATGTCGGGCATCAAACTTATACTCATAAAATTTTAACGGGAAGAAAAGACAAATTCCATACATTAAGAGCTTACGGCGGAATTTCTGGATTTCCTAAAAAATGCGAGTCGGAACATGATATTGAAGAGACGGGACATGCTTCAACTTCGCTTTCTTTCGCTTATGGAGTAGCTCAAGCTAAAAATATTTTGCTAGATAGCGGAGAGGTTATAGCGATAATAGGAGACGGCGCTATGACGGGCGGAATGGCGCTTGAGGCTATTAATAATATCGCTCATACAAATACTGATATGATTATAATTTTGAATAATAATGAAATGTCGATTGGAAAAAATATTGGCGCTATTTCAAAATTTTTAAACGCCACATTAAACGATGATTTAATTCAAGAGGCTTCTTATAAAATTAAAGATTTAGTTTCAACATTGCCTTTTGGCGATATTGCAAACGAAATAATAGACAGAGGAAAAGGCGCTATTAGAAGTTTTGTAGCTCCTGGAATAGCTTTTAGAGAATTAGGATTTAAATATTTTGGTCCTGTTGATGGGCATAATTACGAAGAGTTAATTTCAACTTTTGAAAAAATAAAACAAATAAAAGGCGCTAGATTAATTCAAGTAAATACGATTAAAGGAAAAGGATACGAAATTGCCGAAAAAAATCCCGCTAAATTTCATGGAATAGCTCCTTTCGATATTGAAACGGGAGAGTTAAAATCAAAATCTTCAAATAAAACTTTTTCTTTTCTTGCGGGAGAGAGCATAATCGAAGAGGCTAAAGAAAATAAAAATATTGTGGCAATAACGGCTGCTATGGAATCGGGAACGGGACTTACGGAATACGCGAAAATTTTTAAAGACAGATTTTTTGATGTCGGAATTGCAGAACAACATTCTATAACTTTTGCGGTAGGGCTTGCAGAAAGCGGACTAATTCCTTTTGTATGTTTATATTCGACTTTTTTACAAAGAGGATACGACCAAATTATACATGACGCATGCATAATGAAGGCGAATGTTAAATTTATGATTGACAGAGCGGGACTTGTGCCTGAAGATGGCGATACTCATCAAGGAGTTTTTGATATTTCTTTTTTAAGAATAATTCCAAATATCGTAATAATGTCGCCCGTTTTTGAAGAAGATTTTAAGGAAATGGTAAAAAAATCTATAGAATATAAAGGTCCTACGGTTATAAGATATAATAAATCTGCAGTTAGAGATAGCGAAAATAATAAAGAAAATATTATTTCTGATAATTTTGAAATTGGAAAAGCGCATATTGTAAGAGAAAGCCATAATAAAGAAAACAATAAAAAAAATTGTATAATAAGCTATGGGCAGACTTTAATTGATATTGTGGAGGCTATAAACGAAATTAATTTTGACGCTTCAATTTTAAATCTATCGACTTTAAAACCTCTTGATGAAAAAACTATAATAGATTTTATAAACAAATCGGATAAAATTTTAATAATAGAAGAGAGTTTAAAAAATGGCGGAATTGGAAGCGCGATTTTAGAGCTTATGTCGGATAATCAAATATTTAAACCCGTAAAAATTCACGCGTTGCCAAATAAATTTTTTGAAGTGGCTACGAGAGGAAAATTATTAGAATTATATAAACTTGATAAAAACGGAATTAAAGAGGTTATAATCGAATATTTTAATTAAAATTTATCGATAAAAAGCCGATATTTTAATATAAAGAAAGTTAAAAATTAAAAATTTTTTGCTTGACTTTTTTAAATTATTTGTTATTATTATAATAGAATAATTGATTAAAGTTAAAGTTTTATAAAAAATCGCTTGACTTTTTTTAAAAGTTTATTATTATATGTATAGATAAATAAAAATTGTTATGCTTTAAGCAAAGCAATTATTATGAAAATATGAAATAAAGGGTAGGGATAAGTTAATGGAAAGTAGAATATTTTCTTCTATTATAGAGGCTCAAGGCTCAAGGCTCAAGGCTCAAGGCTCAAGGCTCAAGGCTCAAGGCTCCTCTTTATAATTATAACATTAACTTACTTTTTTGTCAAATCTCTTATATCATTTTTATATTTTTGTTCTACTTTGGAACATTTCATTCTTGGAAATTATCGGATGTTTATATCCGTGATTTTAATAAAAAAATTTAAAAAAGGAGAATTTCAATAATGAAGAATTCTAAAAAATTATTTCTTATCTTTTTATCAGTTTTAATTGTAGCTTTTGTCTCTTGTAAAAAAGACAGCGGCGGCTCAATCACGACTCCAACTCCAACTTTCAAACCTTCCTCTCTCGCAGGAAAGTGGACATCAGGTTCACATACATTTACTATGGGGAATGATGGTAAAATAACTGGTATATCAATTGATGGAATAAGTATTGGTGATTATACAATTACTGATTGGGATAAAGATAAAGATACCGAAGTTCCAAAATATACAGTAACTATTAATAACCAGAGTTCAGGCGGTCATACTTATGATTTTGCATTTACATTTACAAGCGGGAGTAATTGTATTGTAACAAGAACAGAGCAAGGTCAAACTCCTGGCACTTTTACTTTTACAAAAGAAGCAACTCCAACGACAAAATAATAAAATTTTAGAGTTAAACTGATAAGAGATAAGAGAAAATAAAGGCATCGCTTAATTGCGGCGCCTTTTTTATTTGCTTTATTTTTAATAATATATTTCAATAATGGGATTTAAGGATTTTATTAAAAGAATAAAAATTTTTATGAATAATTTGAGTTAAGGAAAAAATATAATTGCTCGAGACTGGACTTGAACCAGCACGGTATTACCCGACAGCACCTCAAGCTGTTGTGTCTACCAATTCCACCACCCGAGCAAGTATTATTATGATATATTAAAATATTATTTTGTCAAATTTATATTTAAATCACATTCCAAACATTCCAAGTATTGAAACGAGTAAATAATCTGTAATCAAAATTATCATAAAACTATAAACTACGCTTGTTGTAGTAGCCTTTCCGACTCCTTCGGCTCCTCCCGTAGTTCTAAAACCGAAAAAACATGATATAAGCATAACTTCAGCCCCGAATATTGTCGACTTTATTAAACTTCCAATAAAATCTCCAAGCGAAATAACGGCAATCGCTCTATCAAAATAATGAAGCGGGTCGCTATTTAAAACAAAAACCGTAACCACAGCTCCTCCCAATATTCCGATAATATCCGCCGATATGGTAAGCATTGGCAAAGATATAACCGCCGCCCAAAATCTTGGAACTGCTACATATTCTACGGGATTAGTATATAGAGTTTTTAAAGCGTCAAGTTGTTCGCTTACTTGCATAGTGCCTATTTCCGCGGTTACGGAACTTCCTACTCTGCCTGCAAATATTAAAGCAAGAAGCATTGGCGATAATTCTTTAACCATAGCCTTTCCAACCATAGAGCCTACAAATTGAGATATTCCTTTTAAGACGCTATCTAAAACTACCGCTATTTGAAGAGACATAACCATTCCCGTGCAAAGAATCGTAACCGAAGCTACTATAAAAGATTCTACTCCCATTCTTATTATTTGGTCGGATAAAAGTTTGAAAGAAAAAGAAGGCTTAAAAGTATATTTTAATATTTGCAAAAATAAATTATTAAATTCTCCCAAAGTCGCAAGAAAATAAATTATTTTATTTTTTATTCCTTTTCTTAATTCTATTTTAAAATCAAAAATTTCCATAATAAATTAATCCTCTTATTCTATTATTCTATATTATCCGCATTATTATAAATATTTTCAAATCTCGTTTGTTCTGCTATAAAATTTAACGGAAGTCCGTCTATAATAGAGCCGTTTCTATGTTTTGCAAGTATCACTTCAACTTGATTATTTCTTTCGTCTATAACCTCTTCTTCGTCTCTATTTGGTTTTTGTCTATGTAAAAACATAACTAAATCGGCGTCTTGTTCTATTGAGCCTGATTCTCTCAAATCGGAAAGTCTCGGTTTATCCTGCCTCTGTTCAACCGCTCTTGAAAGCTGAGCTAAAGCTATAACGGGAATATTTAATTCTTTAGCAAGGGCTTTTAATCCTCTCGATATATCCGCTATTTCTTGTTCTCTTGTTCCGTTTCTTCTTGTTTGCGCGCTTGAATGAATTAATTGCAAATAATCTATAACTATAAGTTTTAAATCTATATTCTTTCCGTCTTTTTTTTCTTTACTCATTTCGGCAAATCTATGTTTCATCTGCCTTGCTTTTCCGCGAATTTCCATTATCGTTAATTGACTTGAATCGTCTATTAAAAGATTAGATTGAGATAAACTATTGAAAGCCTGCCCTAATTTTGCCCATTCTTGCATTTCCAAATCGCCCGAACGAACTCTAGACAAATTTATTCTTGCCTTGCTTGAAATTAATCTTTCAATCAATTGCATTCTGCTCATTTCCAAAGAAAAAAAACCGATTCCAAAATTCATTGATTCTATATTTGTCATTACATGTTCCACTATATTAAGAGCGAAACTTGTCTTACCAACCGAAGGACGAGCCGCTAATATAATTAAATCCGAAGGCTGAAATCCATGCGTTACTCTATCCAATCCTAAAAATCCCGAAGGAATTCCCGTAACGGAGCTTTTATGTTTTTTTCTGCTTTCGATAGTATTTAAAGCTTCTAAAAGCAAATCTTTTATATGAATAAAATCATTATCTAATCTTCTTTGAGTAACTTCAAATATTTTTTTTTCTGCGAAGTCGGCTACTTCTTTAGTTTCCGAGTCTTTCGCTTCATAGGCGGATTTTTGTATATCTTGAGAGGCGAAAATTAAATCTCTGAGTAAAGATTTTTCCGCAATAACTTCCGAATAATATTTTGCATTTTGATAAAAAGGAGTTCCGTCTATTATTTTCATTAAATAGGCTTCGTCATTTTGAAATACTTTTTCAAATAAACCGTTTTCTTTTAAGTATCTTAAAACAAGTTCTCCGTTTACATCTTCTTTATTTCCTAATCTATTATGCAATTCTATAATGCTTTCGTATAGGATTTTATTTCTTTCGTTATAAAAATCTTTTGAATTAATTTTTGATAAAGCTATCGATATAGCCTGATTATTTTGAAGCATAGCCCCCAACAAAGACTCTTCGGCTTCTATCGAGTAAGGCATACTATTCATTTTATACCCGCTATTAATTAAGCCTCTTCTACAGTTTCTTTAACGGTTTCGTTTGTTTCGGATTTTGTAGCGTTTTCTAATGTGTCGATATTTACTACATTAATTTTTATATTTGCATTAACGCTATGATATAATTTAATTTCAATTTCATATTCTCCAAGCTCTTTAATATGCTTATCCATATGAACATCTTTTTTATTTATATCAATTTCTTTTTCTTTCAAAGCGTCAACTATATTTTGCGGACTAACAGAACCGTATAATTTTCCGTTTTCGGCTACTTTAACGGGAATCATAACGCTTATATCTACAATTTTACCTTTAAGAATTTCCGCTTCCATTTTTCTTTTTGCTCTTTTTTTCTCCAAACTTTTTTGCATTTGAGCTAAAGTTTTTAAATTTCCCGCGTTTTTAATTACGGCTATATTTCTTGGAATAAGATAATTTCTTGCATATCCGTCTTTTACTTTACATATATCGCCTTCATAACCAAGAGTAATAAAATCTTTCTTCAAAATAACTTCCATGCTTTTCTCCTTATATGTTGATTAAATTATTTTCGTATTATTCAGATAATGCATTATATCATAAATAAAGTATAAAATCAAGCGTTCAATTTTTTTATATATAAAAAAAATTTTAATTATTATAATTTTAACTATTGAAAAATATATAAAATAATATATAATTATGTTAACTTATTATATAATATTTATAGGAGATTTTATGGCGAGCATAGAAAGAGATAAAGCTATAGAATTATTCAAAAAGTATAATAGCGAAGAATCTTTATTTAAGCATGCATTATCGGTTGAAGCGGTAATGAGATATTTTGCTAGAAAAAATAAAGAGGATGAAGACGAATGGGGAATGGTTGGATTATTGCATGATATGGATTATGAAATGTATCCAAACGAACATTGTATAAAAGTTAAAGAAATACTTGAAAAAGAAAATTTGCCCGAAAGTTTTATAAGAGCTATTCAAAGTCATGGTTTTGAAATATGCGTTGATATAGAACCAATAAGCGATATGGAAAAAACTTTATACGCCGTTGATGAGCTTGCAGGATTTATAACCGCTTGCGCGTTAGTTCGTCCTTCAAAAAGCGTAGAAGATATGGAAGTAAAATCCGTTAAGAAAAAATTGAAAAATAAAAACTTTGCCGCAAAAGTCGACAGAGATGTTATTAATAAAGGAGCTGAAAGATTAGGAATATCTTTAGACGAATTAATACAAGAAACTATTAACGCCTTAATTCCCGTTCAGGAAGAAATTGGGCTTGAAAAAATTTCGTAAATTATAAGAGTTAATTATGAGTAAAATAAAAATACTAACTATAGTTGATATGCAAAACGATTATATGAAAGGCGGTCCTATGGCTGTTAAAGGAGCGGACGAATTAATTCCGATTATAAACGAACTTATAAAAAATGGAGAATATGACGCGATTATAGCGACACAAGATTGGCATCCTTCAAATCATATTTCATTTGCATCGACTCATGATAGAGAGCCTTTTTCAACTATAAAAGTTATGGATAAAGAAACGGGAGAAGAAGAAATTTTAACTTTGCTTCCGCGCCATTGCGTTGCAAGAACTTACGGTTCTGCAATCGTTGATGGGCTTAAAAGAAAGAAAGATTATATATATGTTCAAAAAGGAGTAGATGCTGACGATGACGGAATTTCAGGTTTTTCGTATATGCATAAAGATTTTATAGACGCCGCAAGAGAAAATAAAGAGGTTTTAATTTTGGATTTTGTAGGAGTCGCTTTAGATAATTGCGTTTATCATACAAGCAAAGATACGGCAGATTATGTCGCTTCAATTAACGCCGAATATTTGGTTAATGTAAATGTTTTGGAATATGCATGCGCGTCTATTAATTATGAAAACGCTGAAAAATTATATTCTGCCTCTCAAAATATAAATATTAAAAAGGTGAAACTTTGAATATAATAAGAATTAATGAAAATATAAAAAATGAAAAAGCCTATTTATATAAAAGCCCAATCGGAAAATTATTTTTATATGCGGATATTTCAAATAAATATTTAACTTGTTTAGATTTTAATGGCGATAAAGAGTCTACTAAAAAAATAATTAAAGACGAAATTGATAATCCGAATATTATAAAGAAAGCTAAAAAAGAGCTTGACGAATATTTTACGGGAAAAAGAAAAATTTTTAATATTGACTTGGCTTTATGCGGAACGGATTTTCAATATTTAGTTTGGCTTGAAACTTCAAAAATTCCTTTTGGAAAAGTTTTGACTTATTCGGATATTGCTAAAAAAGTTTCAAATAGAAATGGAAGCATAGCAAGAGCGATAGGTTTGGTTGAAGGAAAAAATCCAATATCGATAATAATTCCATGTCATAGAGTAGTCGGAAAAAATTCTAAACTTACGGGATATGGAGGCGGAATTGAAAAGAAAGAATATTTGCTTAAACATGAAGGATTTAATATAGACAATTTAAAAATAATAAAAAATTAGTTTAATTATGATAAAGAAAAGTTATAAAACGAAGAGATTATTACTTATTCAACCAAATATGGATATGGCAACAGAAATAGCCAACTTTTATATGAGAAATAAAAAATTTTTTAGAGATTACGACCCTTTTCGTCCTGAATCTTTTTATAACTTAAGCACTCATAAAAAAATTGTTAAAAAAGAATTGGAAGAGACAAAATTAGGAAGAATGTTAAAATTTTGGATTTTCAAAATAGAAGATAAAAAAAGAATTATCGGAATGATTAGCTTTACAAATATTTCAAACTCTTCTTTTTTATCGACTACGGTTGGTTATAAATTAGACGAAGAAGAATTAAAGCAAGGTTATATGACGGAAGCGTTGAGAGCGGCGATTGTAATAATTTTCAAAGAATTAAAATTGCATAGAATAGAAGCGAATATAATGCCGCATAATAGACCTTCAATGAATTTAGTTAAAAAATTAGGTTTTGAATACGAAGGACTTGCAAAAAAATATCTCAAAATAAACGGCAAATGGGAAGACCATATACATATGACTATAATAAATAAAGACGAAGTATAGTCGCTAATTTTATTTATTATCAATATAAATTTCTATAAAATATTTAATATTTTTAATAAAAAATAAATTCTAAAAATAGAGTAGAGTTTTAATGTAGTTGTATTTTATGCCGTTAATATTTAAAGCCCAATTTCAAGTATCTCTAAAACTTTATCTCCCGCGGGAACTTTTATAGTAACCGTATCGCCCACTTTTTTTGTTAACAATCCTTTTGCAATTGGAGTTATAATTGTTATTTGATTTTTTGAAATATCCGCTTCCATCTCGCCGACTATTTTATATTCCAAAATTGCATCCGTGTTTTTATCTTTCACTTTTACTCTTTTTCCAAAAGTCACGGTATCTTTATCCAATTTTGAAGGGTCAATTATTTCACAGCTTGCTAAATCGCTTTCCAATTTCGATATTTGAGCTTGAAGTAATCCCTGTCTCTCTCTCGCCGCATGATATTCTGCGTTTTCTTTTAAGTCGCCTTTTTCTCTCGCTTCCGCTATTATTTCGGGTAAAGATTCAAATTCCGTTTTGAGTTCAGAAATTTTAATCTTTACATTATCGTATCCTTCTTTAGTTATAGGTTTTGCCATATAATTATCCTTATTTATTTTATTTAATTATAAACTATTAATTAACTTTTTCAACTTTAATTTATAAAAAATATTCTATAAAACATTAAGAATTAAGAATATATAGCCGATAATACTTATATGTTCAAGGACGGACTAATATAAAATTTCATGGAGGAACCATATGGTTATTAACAACAATATTAGCGCTATAAACGCGCAAAGAACTCTTAAATTCCGCCAAGTTGAATTAAGAAAAGATTCGGCTATGCTTTCAAGCGGTTTAAGAATCAATCAAGCGGGAGATGACGCTTCAGGATTAGCGGTTTCTGAAAAATTGCGAACTCAAATTCGCGGTTTGCGTCAAGCTGAAAGAAATACTCAAGACGGTATATCTTTCATACAAACTACAGAAGGATATTTGGAAGAAACTACTAATATTCTTCAAAGAATAAGAGAATTGGCAATACAGGCTGCAAACGGTATCTATACGGACGAAGACAGAATCTATATTCAAATAGAAGTTTCTCAATTAGTTGACGAAATAGACCGCGTTGCTTCGCAAGCTCAATTCAACAAACTTAATATGCTTACGGGTAGATTCGCTCGCTCTACGGGAGAAAATAATCCTACGGCATCTATGTGGTTGCATATCGGAGCAAATATGGACGAAAGAAAACGCGTTTATATAGGCACTATGAATAGCCAAGCGCTTGGACTTAAAAATCCAGTTGGACCTGCATCTACGGCTACATTTATAAGTATTTCAAGCACTAATAAAGCTAATACCGTTATAGGTATGGTTGATGAAGCTCTTCTTAAAGTATTAAAACAAAGAGCGGATTTAGGCGCTTATCAAAACAGATTGGAAATGACAGCTCAAGGCTTAATGGTTGGTTTTGAAAATATGCAAGCTTCTGAAAGTAGAATAAGAGATACGGATATGGCTGAAGCGTCAGTTAAACTCGCTAAAGACCAAATTCTTAATCAAGCTAATTTGTCTATGCTTGCTCAAGCTAATCAATTACCGCAAGGCGCTCTTAGATTATTACAATAATAATTAAGAATTAACCATATAAAAAAGGGAGGCTTTTATAGTCTTCCTTTTTTTATTTATAAATTTTATCAAATTAAATAATAATTCTTTTAATTAAAAAATATTTTTCTATAATTTAGATTTTATATTTATTAAATTTTATTTTTACAAGAGAAGAAAATTATTCAATATCGTTAATTATATTTTCTAATTCTTCTGTTATTTTCGTAATGCTTTTGTTATATTCTTTGAACCATCCGCTATTAGTTAAAGTATTCCAAATATTAAATTTTAAATTTTCAATATTTTTAGTTTCAATATTCAATAATTTTGTATTTGAAAAATCTACGATAAATTTATCGTATTCCAAATAAAAATTAATATCAAAACATAAACATTTTTTATTTATAATATTGTCCGAAACGAAAAATAAATATATTAATCCGTTATCAAAAATTTTATAATTATCTTCGTTGTTTGATTTATCTTTTATCCATTCTATAATTGCATGCCTTAAATCGTCTCCTCTTAATTTTGAGGATATAAATATTTTCTGTTCGGCAAATATTAATGCATTAAAAAATAGAAAGATAAAAATAAGTTTTTTAACCATAAAATAAACCTGAAATTATTGTATAAATATGATATAATTATTTAATTAAAAAATCAATGAATACGCTTTTTCTTTTTTGTATATTTTTATGTTTTATTAATATATGAATTTTAAGAGGATATTATGAAAATAACTTTAGATATGAGCATATCCGCTTTATTAGACGCTTTCGATAGAGAATTCGGAGCTTCGCTTGGAATTTATAAAGGCGCTTATAAATCGGACGATATTAAACTTTTTGAAATTGCAGACCCAAGAAAAAATCCAAAATCTTTTATTGTAGTCGATAAAGATACGAGCGTTGAAACTGTAGAGTCAATGTTTAAAAAAGTATTCGGAATAAGAGTGCAAGTAAAAGATAAAGACGGAAATACTATGAGTCAAGAAAGCACTTTAGGAGGAGAGAGAATATTATTTAAAAAAAGCCCTGAAGAAAGAAATATAAAATTAGTAGATTTAACTGACGATATCGTAATTGAAAAAGATAAAAATGAAATAGAATTAAATAAAGACAATAAAAAAAATAAAAAAGCTTATTACTTAAAACCTAAAGAAATTAAACATAATGTTGAAGATAAAATAAAAGAAATTGACGAATATTATTTAAAATTTCAAAAATCGGAAAGATATAAGGCTATGATTAATCTTTTATCTTGTATAGAAGAGGCTAAACTTTATTATCCCGAATCGAAAGAAATTATCAAACATATAGAAGATATAAAAAATAAATCCGTTTCAATATCTCGTTTAAGCGTGAGAAAGAGAAGATTTGCAGCTATTATTCTTATAATAATAACTTCCGCTCTTATTCTTATAAGCGTTGGAATATTCGGATTTAATTTATATAAAAAAATAAAACAAGATAGAACTGTCGATAGCATAGTAAAAGAAATAGACAATTTGAGAATGAGAAAAGGCTCTTTAATGGAAAGCGGAAATATTGCAGAAGCGAATGCAATAGACGAAAGCATTAATTCAAAATCCGAACAGTTAAATATTATAAGAAATACAAAAACATTTTCTATAGTTTATTATTCAATGCTTGCTGTTTCGATTATGTTTGTAATACTCTCTATATTTATTTTGAGGCTTAATAAATTTAATATAACATCTATACGATTTGAAAAAGAAACTTGATTTTTTTATTAATGTTTATAATTAATAAAAAAAGCGAACTCGATATTTAATCGAAATTCGCTTTCTTAACTTTGCCGCTAATTCTTATTTTGCGGGAGTTAATTTAGTAAAAGCGTCTTCAAGTAAAGCTTTCCAAGTCGCTCCCGTTATGCCGTCTATATAGATATCGTTTGCGGCTATCATTTTGTCATAAGCCTCTTTTGACCTTGCTGGACCGCTTTTATGAGCGCTTTTTGTCAAAACTACTCTCGTCAATTTTCCGTCAGAAACTGTGGCTTTTACTTGATAATCGCCTTGTCTAGTTCCTTTATATGTCGCTTTGTAGTTTCCTAAATATGTTCCGTTTGGTATTTTACTCAAATTAATTTTAGCTTGAGCAAAAACTATAACAGCAAATATAAATACAAAAGCGACTATAGAAATTATAATTTTTTTGAAATTCATAATTTTCTCCTTATCATTAAAAAATTTATTTGAAAGATATTATAAATTATTGTAAATAAAATGTCAAGCGAAAGTAAATAATATTTAATAATTAAATTGATATTATAAAAATTTATTTAAGGCTTTTTTCAAAAAACCGAAAATAAATAAAACTACAATTTTAGGATTATAAAATTATGAGTATGTTTGCAGATACGACTTACGCCAAAACTATGACGGTTGCGAAAAAACTTTTGAATGTTTACGGTTTAAGAGCGGAGGTTATAGCCGACAATATAGCTAATGTTTCAACGCCAAATTTTAAGAGAAGCGATGTAACATTTGAATATCAATTAGGCAGAGCTTTAGATAGCGAAAAATATAACGGTTTGGAAGCGAAAAGAACGGACGCGAGACATTTTCCTTTTAATATGCCGATGGATTATAGAGAAGTTGCGCCGACTATAACCGTAGATTTTGATACAAGCTATAGAAACGATAAAAATAATGTAGATATAGATAAAGAAATGGCGGAAGAGGCTAAAAATACTTTAAGGTATCAAATGTTTACTCAAATAGTTAACTCTCAATATAGAGAAATTAGAAGAATGATAGGAAACGCTTAATTTTAGTTTTTAGATTTAGATAAAAGGAGAAATTAAATGGGAATATTTTCGATTATAAATACTTCGGGAAGCGGACTTACCGCTCAAAGAACAAGGTTAGATGTTATAGCCGATAATATAGCGAATGTTAATACTACGAGAACAACGGAAGGCGGAGCTTTTAGAAGAAGTAGGGTTATATTCAAGCCAAGAGATGATGGCAATAAATATAAAAGTCCTTTTTTGCCTGACGCTTTGCAGCCTAATGTAGGAACGGGAGTTAGAGTTTTTAGCATAGAAAAAGATATGGAAAGCGCAACAAGATTTGTTTACAACCCTTCGCATTCAGACGCTATTAAATACGGAGAGAAAGCGGGTTATGTTGAAATGCCAAATGTAAATCCTGTGACGGAAATGGTAGATATGATGGAAGCGTCAAGAGCTTATGAAGCCAATTCTACAATGATACAATCGGCTAAAACTATGTTTGGAAGCGCTTTAAATATAATAAGATATTAAAATTAAAAGGGGTATTTTATGAATAATATTGGAAATGTCGGAGATAATTATAATTTTGTATTGAAAACCACAGACCCAAGACATTATGGACCAGCTCAACAAATAGGAAGAGATACGAGCAGAGATTTAATAAGCAATTTTGGAACAATGTTAAGCGAGGCTATAGAATCGGTTAATCAAAAACAAGTTGATAGGGATAATATAATAGTGCAAGCGGGAATAAGACCCGACCAAGTGGATGTTTCGGATGTTATGAACGCTATAGCCGAAGCCGAATTATCTTTAAGTTTTACTAAAGCGGTAATGGATAGAGCGGTTAGAGCGTATCAAGAAGTAACTTCTTATAGATAATGAATTATAATAAAAAGTTCTCCTTTAAGAAAGAGTTGTTAAGGGCAAGCGTTTACGGTTTAATAGCCGTAGCGTTTGCCAATTTAACTTTTATATCAATTTACAGAAATAATAATATTTATATAACAATAATTTTAATAGCGCTTGAAATATTAACTTTAATTTTTACTTATATCGATATAGCAAACATTAATAAAAGAAAATTAAATTTTATAAAAAATAATTCAATAGTAGAACATAATATTAATAAAAATATTGATAAAGAAAATATAATAAACAGATTAAAATATTTCGGGTTTAGTATGTATTCAATTAATTCTTCAAGAGTTTTTATAAATGCCGAAATAATTAAAAAAAATAAATCTATAATATTATACGCTTATTATTTCATACTTATAGATATTGACAAAGACGGCGAAGGAATTTTAACTAATTTAAAAAACGAATTAAACGAAATTTTAGATTTATATATTGACGATAATCAAAAATTATTTAAAAAAGATAACGAAGATAAAAAAATATTAAAAGCGAAATTATATAATCATATAGTTTTTATTTTTATGGGCGATAATATTCCAAGCAGAATAATAGAAATGTCTAAAAACGGATATACGAAAGAATTATTAAACGGCATTAATTCTCAAAATTTTGTTTTATCATATTTGCCGAGCGAAAAAAAATTATATTATGCGGACGCTATAGAAAATGTTATTCAGCTTCAAAAATTCCCAAAACAAGATTTTATTTATATTATAAAAGATATTTTTTATTTAAGATAATATTTTATATGGTTATTGATAATATTTATAATAAAGTTTCTGTAGTAAAAAATTATATAAATTTTATTTGACTTTTTTAAAAAGTTTATTATCTTATTAATAGAATAAAAGAATAAATTTATTGAAATTATAATTAATATTGAATTTATAAAAATTACTATGATTTGATTTAGATTTATAGAATTATAATCTTTTTGTTTTTTTGTTTGTTTAGGGTTTTAGAGGTTTTTATTTCGTCTATGGTTAAGCCTGTAATTTCGCTTATAAGGTTAATATCTATCTTTTATCTCGTTTACAGTATTTTTTGAAATATAATAAAAAATTCTTTAATTTATTTAAAATAATCATAAGCAAGAATAAATATTTAATTTATTTATAACTTTTATTTTTTAATTGCTCAATGGTTTTATCTACAAAATATTCTATATATTTAAAATCTGTAGCTATATTAACTCTTATAAAACCTTTAAAATTTTCTCCGAACCATTCTCCAAAATCAATCGCTATTTTACAATCATCTTGAATAAACTCTTTTACTCTATCTTTGCTTACCATATTTCTTAAATCAAAAAACGGCAAATAAGTGCCTTCCAAAGGACTTATTATTATTTCGGGAACTTTATTTAAAAATTCGCCTCTTATATATTCGTAATTTCGTTTAATTGTTTTCAAAAGTCCGTCAAGCCAATCTGAACCGTATTTATAAGCGGATTCTGCGGCTATTAATCCGAGCAAATTAAACTCCGTTCTATTTACTTTGCTAACAAATTTTTTATATATTTTTCTTATCTCTTCGTTTGGTATTATAACATGCGAGTTTAAAAGACTTGCCAAATTAAAAGTTTTGGAGGCGGAATTTAAAACAATAAGTTTGTCTATATAATCGTTTTTATTTTTTATAGATAAAGCAGATATAAAAGGACGAATTCCAATATTTATATCTTGATGTATTTCATCAAAAACTATATATAAATTATGCTTTTTAGAAATTTCAAGAACTCTTTCTATTTCTTCATTTGTCCAAACTCTTCCAACGGGATTATGCGGATTACAAAATATAATTAATTTTACTTTATTTTTAATTATTTTATTTTTCAATTTTTCAAAGTCTATTGTAAAAATTCCGTTATCGTTTTTTAAGTCGCAAGTTATTAAATTTCTTTCATTATCTTTAACTGCGTTATGAAACGGATAATAAATGGGAGTAAGAACGATTATGCTGTCGTCTTTATTTGTAAAAGCGTTTACGATTAAATAAAGCGCCGTCACTAAACCGCTTGAAAATAAAATCCATTCTTTTTTTAAATCTATATTATATCTAGTTTTCTGCCAATTAAAAAACGCTTCAAAATAACTTTCCCATAAATGAGTATAGCCAAAAACTCCATGCGATATTCTTTTATTTAAAGCGTCTATAACTTCATCTGGCGTTTTAAACTCCATATCGGCAACCCACATCGGAATAAGTCCTTCGGTTTTAAATCTTTTTTCAATTCCCGTATCCCATTTTTCAGAATTGGTATTTTTTCTATCAACCGTATATTTACGGCAAAATTCTTCTATTTCCATTAATTAATATCCTTTATATTTTATATTAAAGTTAATTATAGAAATAATTTTTTTTATGTCAATAATTTAATTTTTTCGATATAGTTAAATTCCATTTATAATAAATTAAAAGTAAAATAAAACCTTTCAAAAATTCTTATTATAGTTTATAATATAATGAATTATATTATTTTATTGGAATTATTAATCGTGGAATTATTAGCTATTATATTTTTTATAATTGTAATTATAGTATTTATTTTAATGTTTGGCTTACTTTTTTTTGTATCTTTTGTAAGCAAGACATTTAATTTTATATCGTATTTGATTTTTAGAAATCGTGAAGATTGTCCTTTTTGTCATAGTAGGAAATCTTTAAAAATTATAAAGACGGAAAATGTATACAGAAAAGAATGCGATAAATGTAAATTTTCGGTAGAGGTGGAAGATAAAAAATATAACGAATAGATTTACGAGGGGAGGGGGTTGAACCCTCATGCCTAGGCACTAGATCCTAAGTCTAGCGTGTCTGCCAATTCCACCACCCTCGCTTTAAGTTTATTTATTATACATTATATAATATTTTTTTCAAGTAAGAGTATACAATATGAATAGAATTCAAAAAATAAATAAAAATTTTCAAAAGTTAAAAAAATTCTTTAGCGAGGATATATATTATACTGACGCTTCGATATTTAATCCTATAAAAAGATTTTTTATAAATTTATTTAGAGTAATAACTTTTGCGATAACCGATTTTGTTAAAGACGATTGCACAATAAGAGCGGCTTCATTAACCTATCTTGTAACTTTGTCTTTAATTCCCGCTTTAATAGTAGGTTTATTTATATTGAGAATTTTTAATTTATATCAAAATATTTTTACCATGATTTTTGATTGGATGCAAACAAACGCTCCTTTTTACGAGCCAATGGTTAGGCAAATATTAAATATAGCCGATAATACAAATTTGGCAAGTTTCGGATTAGTCGGCGTAATTTCTACTTTGGTAAGCACGGGATTAATTTTGCATAATATACAGCAATCACTTGTTAAAATATGGAGAGTTAAAATAAAAACTTCAATTCCTAGAGTGGCTGCGAATTATATAGCTTTACTTTTTTTAATTCCAATAATGATAGGAATATCTTTTTCGCTTATAACTTATATGCATATTAGCTCATATAATTATCCGACTATAATTAGAATATTATTATCTTGGGTTACTCCAATAATCGCTATGTCTTTATTAGTTTTATTTTCTTATGTTTTAGTTCCTCAAACAAAAGTAAATTGGTCTAACGCCGCTATATCTTCGGTTTTGGTAGCGATAACTATAATAACTCTTTTCAGCGTTTATTTTAGATTAAATTTAAATGTAAAAAATTATAAACAAATTTTCGATAGCGATAAATATAAAATAGAATATATAGTAAAAGAAATAAACTCTGGCGTTAATAAAAATATTTCAAATATTACTTTAGAGAGAATAAGCTATAGAATAATTGAAAATCTTGGAAACGGTTTAAGCGCTCCAACTTATGATAGAGAGATTATTTCTACAAATATTCTTAACTTTATTGATTTTTCGCCAAATGTATTTGAGCAGTTAATGAAATATAATTTTAAAATAGGCGATATTGTAGTGATAAGCAATGAAGATAATACTTTAACTAGCATAAGTCCAGCCGAGTTTTCATCGGCAAGCGCTTTCGCTCAAATTCCCGTTTTGCTTTTGCTTTTATATATAATTTGGATAATAATTTTATTTGGAGCGGAACTTACTTATTCTCTTCAATATTTTAGAGCTTACGGAGTCGATAGAACGAATATAAAACTTTCATTTGCCGAAAAAGAAGTTATAGCTTTAGAGTTTATGCATGCGATTGCCTATAGATTTATTAACAAGAAAAAACCTTTTACAATATACGAACTTGCAAAAGAATTAAAAACTCCTCCTACAATAATAAATGAAATATCCGAAAGTTTAGAAAAATCTATGTATATAATAAAAACTGTTGACGGTTCAAAAATATCTTATATATTAGGTTGTCCTCCCGAATCTATAACCGTTGGCGATATTTTATATTCTCTAAAAATGAATGGCGGATTTAGAAATAAAAATCTCTCTCCAGACGATAAATATAAAAAACTTATATACGAAAATAAAACTATATCGAATAAAGATTATAATAAAGATTTATATCATTTGGTTGTTAATAAATAATTTTTAATTTTCTTTATTAATTTTATTATTGTGGCAAATTATCTTTATATTTTGAATCCTTAAACTCTAAATAAGGTTTTGAGCTTAACATATGAATTGCAGTTATAAGAGAGTAGCTTATCCATGCTTTTTTTTCTGCATCCTTTTTATCTTTGCTAGATTCATTTTCTTTTAAGAGTTCGTTTAAGGTTTTTGAAATATTTAAAATATTATCTTCAAAAAAATCTTCGCATTCTTCGCAGGTATCCATTGTAGCCTGCCCTTCGATTTCTTCAATTTCTTTACCGCACCAAACGCAATTAATACTCATTTTATCTCCAATTTTTTATTTCTAATAAATCTTAAATAACAAAAGAATAATATTTAATATTTCCTTCAGTATCCAAAACTTCTATTGTAATTGAACCCGCTTCTTCATCTTCTATTATAATAGTAAAATTTTCGCTCATAGAATCCAAAACTTTATCATCGGGAAGTATATAATGCCATTCTTCCGTTATAGTTGAATATCTTACTGTTTTCAAAAATGAAAGTTTATCTTCCGCTCTAAAAGTTATTATTCTTTTATTTCCTTCGGTTTTTACAGCAAAATCAAATATTTCGGGCGAATCATTATCGTATTTTATATTAAGAACTTCCAAAGTTTTAGTTTTTGATAAATCTATCGGATTATCGAATCTGTCGCTTGCCGTTATTCTAAAATCATAAATTCCCGAAGGCATTAAATAAGACTTAAATCTAAAATAAGGCGTTTCTAAATTATTTGCAAGTTTTCTATAATTTTTTTCGCCTTTTAATCTATATTCCAAATCGTAAATAAGTTTATCGCCGTTCGGGTCGCTTCCTTTCCAATAAATCATAGTTTCGCTTTCTTCGAGTTGCGGGCTTTTTGTAGTTTCGCTTGAATCGTTTTGCTGTTTATAATGCGTTGTAAGTCCGCCGTTTAGAACATCTGGAGGCAAATTATTTTCTATATAAGTAAAATCCATAGAACTTAAAACGGGAACTGATTTTTCATTAGCGTTAGAATTTTTCATTGTTATTCTAAATTGCAAAAATCTTCCGTCTGGAGCGTTAATTTTTCCGTCTGCCGAAACTTTAGTAAAATCGCTCCAAGTATTATCTACTCTTGCCACATTTCCCGTTCTCACTTCAAAAGATATATCCGAACCGTCTGGAATAGTCGTCATTGCTTTTAAACTTCCTAATTTGCTTAAAAGTTTTAAATCCAAAGTATCGCTTATAAAACTGCCTTCTGAAGGATTTCCGTTTTGCATTTTATAAATCTCTCCCGTTTTTGATATTGCAAAATATAATCCGTCTTTCGTAGCCGAAAAAGTTGAGAGAGTTTTATTTTCTAATCCGCCAATATACGATAGAAGTCCGTCATTTCCGTTTATTTTATAAATGTCCGCGTTATCTCCCGTTATAAAATATATATTATTATCAATATCGCTACTTAAAGCGAAAACCAAAGTTTGATTTAAGAAAAATAATCTTTGAACCGTTCCGTTTGTATCCGCTTTATATAAAGAATTTCTAAATTCTTTTGCGCTATCGTCCGCCAATTTTCCGCCGTCTATTATAGAAGGCAAAATTAAATATGAAGGTTCTCTTGTCGCCGTTCCAAAATATAAATTTCCTATATTATCCATAGTTATCGCGTAAACTTCATTTTGAGCGGTATCGTAAACAGTTTTATAAGAAGGATTTTCTAAATTAGTCGATAAATCCACAGATAAAACTAATCCTCTTCCCGCCGTTCCTATATAAAGTTTATTGCTTTTAGAATCAAAATAAAGAGACATTGCATGCTGTTCTTCCGTTTTTAATATTTCCGTTATATTTCCGTTTGAAGATATTTTTAATACTCTCGCATTATTTCCGCCCGCTGCTGCATATAAATTTCCGTTATTGTCAAATTTCATATCCCAAATATAAGTGTCGTCTACATTTTTACTCCAAATCTCATTTCCCGATTTATCATATTTTATAATTCTTGCATAAGGCGCTGTAGCCGCGTATATATTTCCAGAATTATCTGAAATTACAGAAGTAAAAGCGCTTTCGTTTGTAGATTTGACGAATAAATTAAAATCGCTTTCTCCCGCTTTTCTTTTATACAATTCCGCCCCGTCTCCGCTTATAGCCGCATACATAGAACCGTCCGAAGAATTATATATTTTCCAAATAAATTTTCCTTCTATAGCGCCGTCTTTTTCTATAATCGGAGCTAAAATTAAAGAACCTTGTTCGGTGAGCATTATTCCGTTATAAGTTCCGTTATTATAAAAGCCCTTTCTTGAACTTGAATAATTTCTTGTAACTACTCCGAAAATATTAGTATTTGATAAAATTAATAATATTAAAATGATTTTAGCGATTTTCATATTTATCCGCTCCTTCTATGATTATATCTATTTTCATTAAACCTAATATTGAATAAGGCATATCAAATTGTCCTTCTATAGCGTTTATAACCGATGCTTTATCCGAAGTATAATTATTTGCCATTACTCCGTATTTTGAAATAGGAAGCATAGGAAAAGAATCTTTGCCTATTTGAACGCCTCTTGCCGAAGAATAAAGCCAAACTTTCAAAGCCTTATCGTCATAGGATTTGCCATATATTCTCATAACATCGTCTAAACTTCTTATTTTATATTTATTTGGCATAAATAACCGCTCTGCATAATTATAAATATATTCGTTAGCCGCATAAATACTGTAAACATCCGTAGTCAAATTAACGGGAAGTTTAACGGGAATATTTATATAAGTTTTTTCTTTGCCGTAAGGAGTTATTCCAACTCTTAAATGTATAGTCTCGCCCGCTTTAGCTTTAGGCTCAAGCAAAGTTATATCGTTTAAAAAAGCGTATTCTAAATTACTTCTTTTTATAGAGAGTTTTATTGATTTTATTCCGACTCTATTAAAATTATTATAAATAAAAAAATCAACGGGAGCTATTAATTGTTCTATTGCAGTTTTGAAAGCGTCTTTAGAAGAGTAGCTTAATATTCTATCGGTTACTTTATAAGGTTCTTCAAAATAATCAGTTTCTATTTCATAACTTACGCTAAATACTCCATCCTCATCGCTTCCCGCGCTTGAAGTTACGGCAGTATAAATTGCCATAGAAAGCAAATAAGAAAAATATGTCGGGTCGTTCAATACTCTAAAATTAAAATCTTTATTCAAAAAACTTTGGTCTTCAACTTGCAAATTAACGGGAATCATAGTATTTTCGGGCACTTCTCCGTAAACTCCCGAAACTCCAAAAGTTCCATCATAAACTGTATAGCCCAAATAATTAGAATAAGCCGCTCCTATTTTAAATGAAGATGCCGTTGAAGCCACAATATGATTTATATAAGCTCTTGAAACGGGCGCTCTTAATCTTCCTTTGGACCACATTGAATGTCCGAATAATAAAAATTTTTCATCGTCCGTATGCGAAACAGTGCCGACTCCAGCTATTGAAAAATCGCCGTCAATTAAAACTATCGCCACAGAATCGCCGAATAAAAATTTGCCGCTTTGATTGATATCCGAAATTGAGCCTCCAGCTTGCATTGGATAAAATCCCATTTCTTTAAATTTATCCGAATATTCTAAAAAAGAATCTCCGTTAAAACCTGAAAACATTAAAGGAGTTTGCAAAGAATTTTTACTAATTGAAGCGACTTTTGAAGCGTTTGTATCGTTATATAATTTATACATTTCTTCTATTGGAGTGACGCCCGCAATCGGGTCTTTCGCATAATTCCAACCAAAAGCTAAAGCGCCAGCAATTTTTCCGTCAAAATAAATTGGCGAGCCGCTCATTCCTGCAACCGTTCCTGAATGTTCCAAATTAAGCCCTTCAAGTTCTATTAATATAGCATCGCTTCCATGCCACATTTTTCTTAAAACGGAAATAACTTTTACTTTAAAAGGCTCGACATTTGTTCCATGTATTACAGTATAGCCAACCCCTTCCATTCCTTCCGTTATTTCGCTCATTGGAATAACCTGCGGATTATCGGGCGGAGAAGGCGGCAAATTTTGAGCGAATAAACTTAAATTAAATAAAAATAAAGTTAAAAATATTCTGTTCGTCATAATATCCTATGTTTTATTAAAAATTAAAATTTATAATAAATATTATACTAAATTAAATAAAATTCAATAAATAATAACTTATAATTTATCGACATGTAAAGAGTTAAAAATAATATCTTTTATTGTAAAACAATAATAGAAGAATTTAAAAAAAAATTCTTACTTTCTTTTTTCTAAATAGCAAGTAAAAATTTTTGTTCTTTATTTATAATTTATAACACCAAAAAAGAAAGAATATTTTGCATATTTTTAATAAAAGCAATAAATTTTATTAAAAGTAGATTACTTGTCGTCTATCCAACTTTGTTGCGGAATTCATCCTTGCAATAACAAATAAAAAATTTATATCGCATTTACAATAATGAAAAAAGTAAAAATTATAAATTAAATTTTAATAAACTTATAGAATTAGAATTTATAATTTTATAAATGTCAATTAATTAAATATAAAAATATAAAATATTTATAATTTTTTTATCGCTAATATTTAAATCTATAATTAAAATTTTAAGGAATTTATAAATTCTATTTTTCTATAAACTTAAAAATATGTATGAAATGTATTATAATTAATTTAAAATAAATAATTTTTTTTGAATTTTTTTTATTTTTATAGTTTTGTCCCTTGTTTTTTTTTTTTTGTATGTAATATATTAAATAATATTGAAATAAAATTAAAGAGGCATTTCTTATGAGATTAAAATTAAAATTAATAATATCACTATTTATATTAATGTATTCTAAATTATTGCCCGTTAATTTTGAGTTTAGTTTTGGAGGTTCTTTAGGTTCGACTATTGATTTTAGCCAAGTAGTGGCTTATTTAGATATAGCTAAACCTTTGGAAGGTAGCAGGGTTGACTACGGATTTTCGGCAAACTGTTTTTTGGATATTGGCGCTAATTTTGAACTGCAAGATAGCGAAGTTTTAAAAGGCGTGAGTATTCTATTTGAAACGGGATACTATTATTATATGAGATATAGAACAGAGACTGAAAATATAGATAAAAAAAATAAGTTTAAATATCATAATTTAATATTAGGAGTATTGCCTAAATTTAATTTTAATAATGGTATTTCGTTCGGAATAGGAGCGGGTATTTATCTGCCTTTCTATAGTTGGATAGGGCGTAAAATTTATAGTAATACTGAAGCAAGTCCTTTAGGATTAGGAATTTATGGAGGATTAAGTAAAATCGATTTCAAGAAAATAATTAATATGTATAAAGTCCCCGTAATGCCTTATGTAAAATTAAATTTGGAGAAAAATTATTATATTTCGGAGCTTTGGGCTTTCAAAATCGGAGCAAATATGATTTATAATTTTGGTATGGAATTTGATACGGATAATTTAAGAAAAAATACTACTCAATATACATTTGACGAATATAAATTTTCTTCATTATCTTTTGAGGTTTTCTTTGGTTTCGGTTTTGGACGCCCTAAATAAAGTATTGGTTTTAAACTATAATGTTTTACCTCCTAAAATAAAATACCCCGTAGAAATGCGGGGTTATTTTTTTGTGTATTGTTATAGCGTGGATTTTTAAAATTCTCATAATGACGATATTATTATTAAATAAAAAATATTAACGCTTGACTGAATTATTATTTATTGTATTATTAAAGAATGCAAAACGAATATAATAAAAAATACGATATTGACAAAATATTAAAAGAATGCCAAAAAGCCATATCTTATAATTTTAAAAACAAAAAATATTTACTTGAAGCGATAACTCATAGAACTTTTGCAAACGAAAATAAATCTGATATAGAAAAAATAAAATATAATCAAAGGCTTGAGTTTTTGGGAGATTCCGTTTTGTCTCTTATAATATCGGATTATCTTTTTAGGAAATATCCTAATTATAATGAAGGTTTATTAACAAAAATAAAATCTTCTCTGGTTTCAAATCAAACATTATGCGAATTATCAAAAAAATTAGAATTGGGAGATTTCATTTTGCTTGGGCATGGCGAGGAGGCTTCTGGCGGAAGGCAAAGAGAAAATATGCTTGAAGATTTATTTGAGGCTATTGTCGGCTCTATATATTTGGATGCGGGAATTGTAGAAGCGAAAAATTTTATAATAAAAACTTACAAAGAAAAATTAAACGATTTGAATATATCTAATTTTTATAAAGATTATAAATCTATATTTCAAGAAATAATTCAAAAAGAATACAAAATAAATCCTAAATATTTAACGAAAGAAATTGAAAACGATATGTTTAAATCCGAAGTTATCGTTAATAATAAAAGTTACGCCGCAGGCTCTGGAAAAAGTAAAAAAGATGCGGAAATGGAAGCCGCTAAAAACGCTTTAATTTATATAAAAAAGATTGTAAAATAATTAAGGAAAAATTATGAATAAAATAATTATAGCTCCTTCAATATTGACTGCATCGTTTGGCAATTTGGAAAAAATTATAAAAGAACTTGAAGAAGCTGGTTGCGATTATTTGCATTTGGATATAATGGACGGAGTATTTGTCCCTCAAATCACATTTGGAGCGAAAATTGTAGCCGATATAAAAAAAATAAGCAAAGTTCCTTTGGACGCTCATTTAATGATTGTTAATCCTGAAAATCATATAGACGATTTTGCAAAAGCTGGAGTTAATATGATAAGCGTTCATTTTGAAAATAATATTCATTTGCATAAACTAATCATGCAAATAAAATCTCATAATATAAAAGCTGGAGTTGTTTTGAATCCTCATACGAGAGTCGAAAATATAGAGCCGATTATCGATTATATTGACAATATTCTTATAATGTCGGTTAATCCTGGATTTGGCGGGCAGAAATTTATCGAGAGTTCGATTGAAAAAATTAAAAAAGCAAAAAATCTTATAGGAAATAGAGATATAATTTTATCGGTTGATGGCGGAATAAATTTAAATACTTGCGATAAAGTAATCGAAGCGGGAGCAAATTTTTTGGTTTCTGGAAGCGCAATAATAGAAAGCGAAGATAAAAAAGCGATTATAAATAGACTTAAAGGGAATAAAGAAAAATAGATTTATATTTTTAAAAAATATGATATCATAATAAAAAAGCTAAACGGAAAATTATATGGAATTAATAGATTTAGTAAAAAATGCAAAAGAATCTACTTATAAATTGCAATCTTTAAACACTGAAATAAAAAATTATGCTCTTTCGGAAATTGCAAAAAATATTGAAAAAAGAAAAAGCGAAATATTTGAAGCGAATAATAAAGATTTAGAAAACGCTAAAGAACTTTTGAATAATAAAAAAATATCTCTTTCAATGTTGAACAGACTTAAATTAGACGATAACAAAATGATTGATATAATTTCGGGCATAAAAGATGTTATAAAATTGGAAGAGCCTATAAATAAAATATTAACCGAAACGGAGCTTGACGATAATTTAATCTTAAAAAAAGTTTCATGTCCAATCGGACTTATTGCTGTTATTTTTGAAGCGCGTCCCGATGTTATCTCTCAAATATCTTCTTTATGCATAAAATCTTCAAATGCCGTAATATTAAAAGGCGGAAGCGAGGGAGAGAATACGAATAAAATTATATTTGAAATAATAAATCAAGTTTTAAGCGATATAAAAGAATTTCCAAAAAATTCTGTAAATTTAGTTTTTAGTAGAGAGGATATTAAAAATATTTTGTCTATGGATAAATATATCGATTTAATAATTCCAAGAGGCTCAAACGATTTAGTTCAATATATAAAGGCAAATACAAATATTCCCGTTTTAGGACATGCGGACGGAATATGTCATTTATATATTGACGAAAGCGCAAATATAGAAAACGCTTTAAAAATTTGTTTGGATTCAAAAGCTCAATATCCAAGCGCTTGCAATTCTGTTGAAACTATTTTAATAAATAAAAATATTGCAAATAAATTTTTAAAAAAATTATATTCTTTATTTAAAGAAAATGAAATTAAAATAAACGGAGATAAAGAAGTAAAAAAAATCTTATCCGATATAGGAATCGTCAAAGATTGGCATAAAGAATACGGAGATAAAGAAGTTTCGTTAAAAATAGTTGATAATGTGGAAGAAGCCTACAAACATATAAATAAGTATAGCTCGCATCATACCGATTCTATAATTTCAGAAAATAAAGAAAATATAGAAAAATTTATGACATTCGTAGATTCTGCAAATGTTTATTCAAATGTTTCAACAAGATTTTCGGACGGATTTAGATACGGTTTCGGAGCGGAGGTTGGAATATCGACTAATAAAACTCATGCGAGAGGTCCTGTAGGTTTGGAAGGACTTACAATTTATAAATATAAACTATTTGGCAACTATCAAATAGTAGACGATTATGTTTCGCATAAATCAAGTTTTAAGCATAAAAGAATAAAATAAAAATTTAAATAAGAATATTAATTTGAAATTGAAGCGCCGATTTTTTTATCGAAGTCTTTTCTTATTTTGTCAAATTTTTCTCTGTTTTTAACTATTGCGCTATTCATTTTATTAATCGCTCTTTGATTTGCGCCGTATAAAGCCAAAGATTTTCTTGCATAAGGAGTCATTTCAACTTTTTTTTCAGGGTCTAAATTTATTAATTTAACTATCGCGTTATAATAGCCTTCGTTAGCTGCAAGCATTCTGTATCTTTTCATTTCCATATCGTTAATATATTTTTCGTTATATTCGTTATTTAAAGCCGAAACCAAATTAACATCTTCCTGCGAAATATTTTCCATTGCATTAATAAGATTTTCTATAGTAGAAACGGAGTCGGCTCTTGAAATTTCTTCTCCTCTATTCAAAAATATTCTCGGGTCGCTTTCAGAATTCTGTTTAATTATTTTAGATTTATCGTCCATAGTTTTTATAAAGGCTTCTTTAGGAGAGAGATTTTTTTTATCTTCGTCCGTTATTATATCAACTGCGCCTTCTGACAATAAAACAATGCTTGAACCGTCTTCTGCAAATGCAACTTCAAATTCCGTGCCTCTAACTATCGCCGAAGTGTTTGCCGTGTGAATTTCCGCAATATTTCCTGCATTTTTTTGAATATTAACTTTAATATATCCTTCAAGTAAAGACAATGAAATTTTATCGTTATTATTTTTATAAATAGAAGGATTTACAAGCAAAATTGCATTTTCATAAACCGTTATATTTCCTATTTTGTCTCCGTTTTTAGATATAACAATTTCAACCTGACTATTGCTTGAAGTTTTTAATTTATATTCGCTATGAACTTCGCTTCCTCTAAACGCTCTTAAAGATTTGTCCGCTTTTTCTATAAACGCTGTTCCCGATATTCCCGTAATCTTAAAAGATGTCTCTTGAGAAAAAAGAAAATCGCTATTAAAAAGTATTAATATAGGCAGTAAAAATATTATAATTTTTTTCATATTGTTTACTCCTTAATTATCGGCTAAATTTATTAAATACTATATCGTTATCTAATAACCGTTTATATTTTATATATTGCGATTAAAAAAGTCAATAGTTTTAATTAAATTTCTATCAACTCTATTTGCGGAAACTTAGGATATGCAAAAATCAAATCCAAATTAAAACCGTTCATTTTTATTACAATATCCTTATAAGCTTCCGCATTTTTTATATCGCAGCTTACACTTATAAGATAAGAATTATCTAAAAAAAATGTTGCAAAAAATAAATCGTCAGAATTGTATATCGCTCTTTCTTCTAAATCTATTTCAATAGAATCTTTTATATCGAAAATCTTTTTTCCGAAATTTTTTATATAAGCTTCTTTTAAAGTCCATAATGTAAAAAAATCGATTTCTAATTTACGAGAAGATTTTAAATATTTATATTCGTTAAAAGAAAAATATTCTTCGGCTATTCCTAAAAAATTTCTTTTTTTAATAAACTCTACATCTATTCCTACGGATTTATCGGACATTGCAACCGACAATAAATCTTTTGAATGCGAACCGTTAAAAAATATTTTGTTTTCGCCCGAAAAATAAGGCTTTCCATTTTCGCCACTTTCTATAATTAAATCTGTGGGTTTAGAATAATATTTTATTGCCATATCTTTAGAAATATCTTCTATATTTGAGTTTTCATTAAAAATATATTTTAAGTATATCGTTTGAATTTTATCTTTTTTATTAGTTTTTTCCAATTTCAACTTCCTTAATTAACATTAACTATTTTCGTATTCGTATCAATTTTAATGAGCTTTATATAATAAACCATTAATTTATTATTTCAATATTTAATCAAATATTTTCTATCATAAATTTATTTTTAATATATAATAAAAAATAAAAATTATAATTAATAAATAATAACGGAATAATGAAAAAGAAACTTGAATTACAAACTACGACTTTATGGAATTATCCTTCGCAGCAATATTTAAAAAGCGAAGAAGAAAAACATAAATTTTATGCGGGAGCGACTCCGTCTTATATTATATGGAATCTTTTAAATAGATACACTAAAGAAAAAGATTTAATAGTCGACCCGATGGTTGGAAGCGGAACTACAATAGATGTGTCGAGAGAATTAAACAGAAGAGTTTTAGGTTATGATATTAATCCTTTGGCTTTAAAAAGAAAAGATATTTTTAAAGCGGACGCTAGAAAAATTCCGATTGAAAACGAAAAAGTTGATTTTGTATTTGTCGACCCGCCTTATAGCGACCATATAAAATATTCGGATGAAAAAAATTGCATTGGAAAATTGAGCGCAAAAGAAGAAGAATATTATAAAGCAATGGAAGATTGTTTTAAGGAAATATTTAGAATAATGAAAAAAGATAGATATATGGCTTTATATGTTTCGGATTCTTATAAAAAAGATTATCCTTTTATGGCTATAGGTTTTAAATTATTTGAAATTTTAAATAAATATTTTATGCCGATTGATATAATTTCAGTAGTTCGTCATAATAAAAATTTAAGCAAAGGAAATTATCATATTTCTGCTATAGAAAATAATTATTATTTAAGAGGATTTAATTATTTGTTTATAATGTATAAAATTGGAAATAAAACTATAGATAATAACGGAAAATTGCATTTAAGGAATTTATAAATATTAAGTCTTGCTTTTATTTTTTACGATATTATTATAAAATATGATTTACTTATTAAATAAAAAATAATTAATAACGGAGAATACAAATGAAAAAAATAAATTTAATAATAATTTTTATGTTCATATTTTCTTTAATGTTAAACGCTAATGTTATAGAAGATGAAATATTAAGGCTAATCAATTTGGAAAGAAGCAAATCGTCTCTTCCTCCGATTCCAAATAACGAAATATTGCATTCAATCGCTTTATATCATAGCGACAATATGGCAAATAATAAATTTTTTGGCAATACCGATTTGGACGGCTTGGATTCAAAAGGCAGACAAATAAAACTGTATCCCGAAATGGTTGGAACTATAACGGAAAGTTTTGCAAAATTGGATGTAATTCCTCTTACCGATAAAAACGCCGCTTCAAGCATAGTAAAAAAATTACTTGAAACTCCAGACGATAAAAAATATATAATGTCTAAAGATTTTAACGCTATAGGAATAGGCGCTTCAAAAAGAGGAATAGGATTATACGCGACTATAACTTACGCTAATATAATAGCCGAAGAAGTCGATTTCAAATCGGAAGCGAAGTTTGGAGAAGATATTACTATAAAATATAGAATTTTAAATAAAGCTCCTTTTACCGATTTTAAAATTGCCGTAGAAATGGCGGATAAAAACGCTAAAGTAATTGGAGATGACGGAAAAACATATATTGGTGGAATTATATACGATGTTAAAGATGCGGGAAATAATGTTTTAAGTAGAACTTTCAAAGCGGAATATGGAAAGGGCGATTATAAAATTTCTCTTTTGTATAAAGGCGAAATGTATCAAAGCAATATAAGAACTATAACGGTAAAATAAAAATTAAGAAAATATAAAGAATGAAATTTCGTAGAAGATTTGAAATAAAAAGCGGTATAGATTTAACGCCAATGATAGATATAGTATTTAATCTCTTAATATTTTTTATGGTTGGCGCTACGATAATAGAATCTCCTCAAATAGAGATAAGTTTGCCAAAATCAAGCTCTGCAGTCGGCAAAGATTTAAATCAAAATATAATAATAACTATAGCTAAAGAAGGACAAATTTATGTTAACGGAGAAGTAGTAAACGATATAGACGCTCATCTTTCAAATCTTTCAAATATAGAAGGCGAACTTGAAAAACCCGTTGAAATAAGGTCGGACGAAGATGTTAGAACGCAGATTTTAATATCGGTTATTGATAGCGTAAAAAATGCGGGATTTACAAGATTAAGCATTGCAACAGATTCTAAAAATTCAGAAAATTAAATTAAAGGAAATAATTTATAATGAATAAAAAAGCAAAAGCGATTTTACTTTTATCGGGAGGATTAGACAGTTCGCTTGCAGGAGCGATACTCAAAAGAGAAAATATTGAAGTTCTTGCGATAAGATTTATAACAGGTTTAGAATATTCCGTAATAAAAGAAGAACTTATGGAAATATATAATAATGACCCAGCTAAAAAAATTGCCGACTTTCTTAATATTCCGATAAGATTCGTTTCATTAAAAGATAAATATATTGATATGTTTTTAAATCCAAAATACGGATACGGAAGCGCCATAAATCCATGTTTAGACTGCCATATTTTAATGCTAAAAACGGCAAAAGAAATTATGGAAAAAGAAGGATTTGATTTTGTCGCTACGGGCGAGGTTAAAGGACAGCGTCCTATGAGTCAGAAACCGCAGGATTTGATTAACGCCATAAAAGAGAGCGGACTTGAAGGAAGACTTCTTCGTCCATTATCGGCTAAACTTCTTCCTATAACGATTCCCGAAAAAGAAGGTTTAATAAATAGAGAAAATTTATTTGGAATATACGGAAGAGCAAGACATGTGCAAATGGAACTTGCAAAAGAATTTGGAATAAAAGATTATCCTATTCCAGCGGGAAGCGGTTGTTCGATAGTCGATAAAAGTTATGCGAAAAGATATAATGAATTAATTTCTTATAATACTACAAAAATAATAAATATGGAAATTATGCAATATTTGGCGATTGGAAGACATATAAGAATAGACGATAATGCAAAATTAATCTTGGGAAGAAACGAAAAAGAAAATAACGCTTTAGAAAAAAGAGATAGAATAAAAATTAAAAGAATAGACGATATAACTTTGAAACCGAATTACAATAAAGGACCTTTTGGTTATTTGGAAATATATAAAGATAATTTAAATAATTTGAAAGATATTGTTTATAAATCGGCAATGATAATGGGATATTTTTCAAAAGAGAATTTTGAATATTTGAGCATAACGATTTCGTATATTGAAAATGGCGAAGAAAAAAAAGAAATAATAAAAATAAATAATGCCGATTCAAAAAATACAAAATTTGAACAAATAATATAATTCGTATATAATTTTAGATATAAAAAATAAAATAAAAATGAGAGGAATTTATGAATAATAAAAAAGCCGTTTTAATAGTAGTCGATAGTTGCGGAGTTGGAGCTTTGCCTGACGCTAAAGATTTTGGAGATGAAGGAGTTAATACTATTTCGCATTTGGCAAAAGCTGCAGGCGGAGTTAATCTTCCAAATATGGAAAAAATGGGACTTGGAAATATTACAGATATTGAAGGCGTTTCAAAAACAGATAACGCTATCGGCTATTATGGAAAATCTATGGAAAAATCGAAAGCTAAAGATACGACTACGGGACATTGGGAAATTGCGGGATTAATATCGAAAAAACCTTTTAATACTTATCCTAACGGTTTTCCAAAAAAAACTATTGAAGCTATAGAAAAAATGTCGGGGCGAAAAGTCGTTTGTAATAAACCTTATTCTGGAACTGAAGTTATAGACGATTATGCCAACGAACAATTAAAAAACGGCTCTCTTATAGTTTATACTTCGGCGGATTCCGTTTTGCAAATCGCGGCTCATGAAGAAATTATTTCAATAGAAGAACTTTATAAAATATGCGAAAAATCTCTTGAAATATGCAATGAATTTTCTCCCGTTGCAAGAGTTATAGCGAGACCTTATTTAGGAAGCGAAGGAAATTACAAAAGAACCGAAAGAAGACATGATTATTCCGTGCCTCCGAGCGGCGAGACAATGCTTGATAGAATTTCTAAAAATAATTTGCCCGTTATTGGAATTGGTAAAACGAGCGATATATTTGCAGGAGTTGGAATAACGGAAAATAGAAAAACTAATAAAAATAATTTGGACGGAATAGAAAAAACGATTAAAGCGATTAAAGAAATTGATAAAGGATTAATATTTACTAATTTAGTAGATTTCGATATGCTTTACGGACATAGAAGAGATGCAAAAGGTTATAAAAACGCTTTGGAAGAATTCGATAAATATATTCCTGAAATGATTGATAGCTTAAACGAAGACGATTTATTTATAATAACGGCAGACCATGGATGCGACCCGACTTATAAAGGAAGCGACCATACGAGAGAATATATACCGATTTTAGCTTTCGGAAAAAATTTAAATAAAAATGTCGATATAGGAATAAGAGATTCTTTCGTTTCAATAGCCGCCTCAATAGAAAAGCATATTTTGGGAAAAACGAATTTAGAAGGTTGTTTTTTATAATAATGTTAACATAATAAATGTTGACATATTTTTTTAAATATTGTATAATTTATTCATTAAAAATTAAGGTAGGAATTTTATATGTTTAGCTCGTCACTACACTACACTACACTACACTACACTACACTACACGCCGTATTATAAATTTTTTCGGCGATTTTTTCATTGCAAAACTAAAGAATTATTTGAAACATTTAAACGCTTTCTCTTGCGTCTACAAAAATTAACTTTTAAGGAGATAACTCTATGATATTTAAAAACAAAAAATTATTTCTAAAAATTTATATTCCGTTTGTGATTATTATTTCTATTGCTCTAATAGTTTTACAAATTCTTGGTTCTAAAAAGAGAATTGGTTATTTAACCGATTTTAATTTGAATATTGAAAGAACGCTAAAGTTAAATAATTTAGAAAACATTATGACAAATTATATTATAGATGACGAATTGGATGAAGAAGGCATAGAAAATTATATATTAACTAATGAAAATATAACAAATTATGTTCATCAATTTCGAATAAGATATTATGATAAAATTTTTAGGAATAACGATATTTACGGAGTTTATCCTGATTTATCAAACTTGCCTGATTATATGGAAAATGCGGAAATGGATGGAAACGGAAGTCCTTACGGAAATTTTATTTCTGACAAAAAAACGATTGAAGAAGAAAAAATTGATAATATTAACTATATTTTGAAAATAAAAATAAATATTATTAGATATGTTATATATCTTATTCTAATATTATTAATAATTTACACGAAAATTTATTTTGAAAATATAAAAATATTTTTTAATGGCATTATTACAGTAATAAAGATAAAATCAAATGTGGATATAAAATTAAATTTAAGTATTATAATGATATTAGGCTATTTATATTTAATATTGCCTTATATGATTTTTCTTATAACTTGGGTAAAATATTTTATATCTATACCAAGTTTAATTTTAGTTATTATAGCTACCTACTTTACAATTAAAGATACAAAAAAACACTATAACATATCATATAATTTTAATTTATTTAGTTTGATATTATTATTTATTATTATTACAATATGGGTTATTATATTAGGAGTTGGCAATATATGTTTGCCAAGCGGAGATACTATTTATGGCAGATATGCTGTTTTTAAAGACTTAATAGAATTTCCTTTTCCAATTATCTATCCTGAAAATGGATACGGATTTGTATATTATTTCGCTCATTGGATTATTCCAGCGATATTTGGAAAGATATTTAATTATAATGTTGCAAATATTATTCTAATTTTATGGACATCTTTACCATTATTTTTAACTTTGATATTATTGTCAATATATTTAAATAAAATAAAAACCAAACAAATATTTATAATCTTTTTAATATTTATTTTATTTGTTCCTCCAAGTCTTATTTTTCATAAGGAAGGCAATTTTGGAAAAGGATTATTGACTGTTTTTGCTACGAGTTATATTAATATATTTAATCTTTTCAATCAAAGCCCAGCTATATATTTAATGTCGGTATTATTTTTACTTCAAAAAAATTCATTTAATTTTGCTTTTTTAGGATTATCCATTATGCTATATTCACCTTATGCGACATTAGGAATTATACCTTTTATGATTGCAAAATCTATAATAGAAATAAGCGCAGATAAAAATGAATTAAAAAATATATTTAGCGTTAGCAATATATTATCTTCAATATCAATATTTCCAATACTATTATTATATTTTTCATCAACAGCTACTAAATCCGATGGATTAAGATTTGTATTAACGGATTATCCCGTATTATATCTAATAGAGCTATTTATGATTAAATTTGGAATTATATTTATTTTATTATTTAAATATAATAAGAAAAATTATTTGTTTTATGTTTCATTATTTACTCTTATAGCGGTTTCATTAATACAATATTCGGGCGACCATAATTTCCATAGAACTAATATAACGGCATTATTCTTTTTAAGTATTTTTTTAACGGATTATTTTATAAATCATTTTAATGAAAATTCTTTAAGAAAATATTTATTATTAATAATATTTATGATGGGTATATTTAGAGGTTATATTGAACTTGACCAAATAGATTTTTATTTAAAACAAATTAAGACATTTGGAAAAGTAAATATGGAAGATATGGCGGTTAATAAAACATTTAATACTAAAAATAATAGTTGGCAGTTGAGAACAATAACATGTCAAGATATAGACAATTCAATATTTTTTAAATACATAGCAAAGGATAATAAAAAATGAAAATAGCCGCTATTATTCCTTGCTATAATGAAGAGCTTACAATTAAACAAGTTATTTACGATATTCAAAAATATTGTCCGAAATGCGAAATATATGTTTTCGATAATAACAGTTCCGACAATTCTTACAACATTGCAAAAGAAACGGGAGCGATAGTTAAAAAAGTTATGTATCAAGGAAAAGGCGAGGTTGTTAGAAACGCTTTTTCTATAATAGATGCCGATATCTATATATTGATAGACGGAGACGGAGAATGTGACGCTTCGGCTATTCCTTCATTAATCGATTATTTAATAAATGAAGATTTAGATATGATTACGGTAATTCGTAAAGCTGGCAAATATAGAAGAGGGCATTCATTTGGAAATAAAATGATAACGACTTTTGCCAAAATATTATTCGGTAAAAATTGCAATGATATTTTAAGCGGATATAGAATTTTTTCTAAAAAATTCGTAAAAACATTTCCTGCGAATTCGAGAGGCTTTGAAATAGAAACGGAGCTTACAATTTTTGCCTTACAAATGCGTCTTCCTATAGGCGAGATGGAAGCGGAATATAAAAGTCGCCCTGAAGGTTCTTTTTCTAAACTAAATACTTTCAAAGATGGATTTAGAATATTAGGATTAATAATATATTTACTTATGAGCGAAAGACCTTTATTATTTTGGTGGATTATAGCTTTAATATTCGCTTTATTTGGATTATATTTTGGACTTCCTATAGTTATTTCATTTTTTGAAACAGGCATAGTTCCCGTAGCGACTTCGGTTTTATCTTCTGGATTTATGCTTTTATCGGGCATATCTATAATTACGGGACTTATTATGAACGCTATAGGCAGAGTAATAAGCGAGAATAGAAGATTTAAATATAATTCTGTTAAGTGAATAATGAATAAAGAAATACATTATAATTAAAATTTTAATGTTAAAGTTTTTTTATTTCGTCTATTGTTAAGCCTGTGATTTCGCTTATAAGGTTAATGTCCAGGTTTTTAGTTTTCATTGATTTTGCCATTGAAATTTGTTCTGCAATTCTACCTTCTTTAAGTCCTTCAAGTTTTCCTTCGTCAAAACCGTCTTCTCTTTCTCTTCTTAACATCATTTTTTGCCCAACTAAAAACGCTTCTCTAGCCGCATACGCTCGCATCATTTTATCGTCAGAAGTAAATTTTCTGTATTCTTCAATAACTTTACTCATAATTTGGTTTTCCTCCTTTAATTCTTCTTCGATTAATTCTAAATTATCGCTTGTAAAAAATTTCATCCAACTTAATAATCTGTTTTTCTTTAATTCCTCTTTAGTTGAATTTTTAATTATCTCAATAAATCTTTTTACTTCTAAAATATGAATTTGAATTAAGTCTAAACTTATATTTAAATCTTTTGTATCAATCAATTTAAAGCATCTGTGAGCTTTTCCTTTATCTCCAAATTTTAAATTAAAATCAAGTAAATTAATGCTAATAATTTTTTGAACATTGCTATAATTTTCTCCTTCCTTAACTTCATTGACAACATTTTTTGAAATATAATAAAAAATTCTTTTTAGAAAATCCATATTTCCGCATAATTGAAATTCTATAATCACAGTTTCATTATTTTTTGTCTTCGCCTTAATATCAATTATCGACTCTTTAAGTTCAATATTTTCTGACAAATTGAATGGGTCGATTATTTCTAAATCTTTAACTTCCTCAAAATTGAATTCTCTTAAAGTGGAATTTACTAAATCGGTTAATAAGTCTTCGTTTCCATTTTTGCCGAGTAAATATCGTGCAAATAAGTCGCTTAATTTGTATACTTCTTCATGTTTCATAATTATATTATAACAGAATATTTTTATTTGTCAAAGTTATTTTAATAATTAAAGGAATACAAACAAGCTACTCTGCCTTTATTTATACAAATATTGGAAATATAAAAAATATTTTAGATTATAAATCTAAAATAGTTTATAAAATAGTATTGAGGGTATTTATTTAGCTATATTAATTAAGATAAATAAAAAATAATGTTTAATTAAAACATAAGATTTAAATATATAAATTAATTAATCCTATTTATAAAATATAACAATTTAAAAAATATTTTTGACAATTCCCAATTATTCCTATATAATATACAAACTTAAAATTATAGGTTTTTATATGTATGAAATGAAAACGATTATTGGAACGAGTCAAATTGACAAAGACGGACTTTTAAAAACTTCGTCAATATTCGATATTATGCAGGATTGTTCTTTTTTTCAATTAGAAAGCGAAAATGAACTTACAAATTATTTTAATGAAAATAATATTAGTATGTTTCTTATTTCAAGACAAGTCGATATTTATAAACTACCAAAATATAGCGAAAAAATTATAACGAGGACTTATGTTTACGAATGCAACGAGGTTTACGGATACAGAAATACGGTTATATACGATGAAAATAATATTGAGCTTGTCGTTTGTTATGCGATTGGCGGATTTGTAGATTTGACTAATTCAAATTTAGTTAGAATTCCAAAGTCAATTATTGACGGAGTGAAATTCGATAAAAAAATTGAAATGAATTATTTGCCGAGAAAAATAAAATTCGACAATAAAAATTTAAAAGAGATTGACAGATTTAAAGTAAAAAAATATTTTATAGACGATAATAATCATGTAAATAACGCGAGATATATTGATATGGTTATCGATTATGTTGAAGATTATTATAAAAGAATAAGAATAGAATATAGAGTTCCTGCAAAGTTGGGAGATACGATTATAGTTAATAAAGAAATTATTGAAGATAAAATTATAATTAAACTTTGCTCAGAAAATAATACAACTTATGCAATAGTAGAATTTTCTTATAATTTATAAAAAGGAGAGAGAATGAAAATAGCGATAGCGTCCGACCATACTGGAGTGGAGTTGAAATCCGAAATAATAAAATACTTAAAAGAATTAGGGCATGAAGTTTCCGATTTTGGAACGAATAGCGCCGAGAGTATAGATTATCCTATTTACGGAAAAAAAGTCGCCGAAGAGATTTCTAAAGGAAATTATGACGGAGGAGTTTTAATTTGCGGAACGGGAATAGGAATTTCGCTTGCTGCAAATAAAGTTAAAGGAATAAGAGCGGCGGTTTGTTCAGAGCCTTATTCTGCAAAACTATCGAAACAGCATAATAATTCAAATATTATAGCTTTCGGAGCGAGAGTAGTCGGAGTAGATTTGGCAAAAATGATAGTTAAAGAATGGATTGAGGCAAAATTTGAAGGCGGACGACATTTAAAAAGAGTGGAATTGATAAGCAAAATTGAAAACGGAGAAGAAATTTAAAATTATTTAATTATATTTTCTATATCTTTTTTTATTTCATTTGCAATTTTTTCGTCAAAACTTGAAAATGAATTTTTTGAATATAATATATTTTTATTTTCGTCTATTATAATTATGTAAGGAAGCCATTTTATATTAAATTCTTTTGCAATATCTTTTCTTTTATCAACATCTACTTCGATGAAAATTAAATTATCATAAATAAACTTTTTTAATTCTTCGCTTTCAAATACTTTTTCTTTAAGCTCAAAACAGTTGGCGCACCAAATTGCAGAGAAATCGATTAATATATTTTTTTTATTTTGTTTTGAAATTTCTAAAGCATCTTCGTAAGTAATTGAATTATTTATTTCAGATTTTGATTTTATAAAACTATAAGACGAACCTATAATTAAAGATAATATTAAAACAGAAAGAAATATTTTTATTTCAAATTTACTCAAATAAATATTTTTCTTTTTTATCAAATAAATAATTATTGCAAATATTATAATTGATAAATCGGCAAACAGAAAACTAATTTTATTAAATCCTAAAATTCCAAATAATATATTTAAATAATAAAAACAAATAATAAACATTATAAAAGTAAAAATATATTTTATATAAATTGTCCAACTCCCAGATTTTGGCATTTTTGAAAGTATCGAAGCGAAAGCTCCCAAAATAAATAAAACTAAAGAAAAACCAAACGCATATACGAACATATAAACTGTTGCAAAAATAGGATTTAAAAATCCAATTTCAAGTATAAATGCGATTATAGGAGCTGCGCATGGAGTGGCGACAATTCCCGTCAAAAGTCCCATTATATATTTGTTTATTAAAGAAGTTTTATTTTTTGAAAATGCGTTTGTTTTTGCCGATTTTAAGAAATTAGGAATTCTTATTTCGTAAAAACCAGCCATTGAAAAAGTAAAATATAGAAAAAATAAAATTAAAATTGTCAAAACTATCGGATTGTATCCAATGCTTCCAAATAAAATAGTTTTATTAAAAAAGAATCCAGCAGCCGAAACGACTCCGCCTAAAATCGTATAAGTCGTTATAATTCCTAAAGAAAATAAAAGCGAATGCAAAATATTTGATTTATTATTTTTATCGTTTGAATTTTTAGAATTTGAATTGGAAAATATTGAAACTGTTATTGACAAAAGAGGGTAGGAACATGGAAGAAAAATCGAAGCGACTCCCGATACAAATATAATTATTAAAGTTATGAATAGATTTTGATTCTCTAAATTATTTATATTATCGTATTCTATAAAACTTGCATTTTGAGGTTTTTCTAAAATTTCTTCTCCAAATATAATTTCGCTTTTTGGAGGCAAACATATATTATCTTTTTCAGAACATAATTGATAATTAGCTTTTATAAAATTAATATTTTTTATATCGATATTTAATATAAATTCTTGTTTTCCTTTTATTATTATATCATCGTGAAATTTTTCGCCTTTTGGATATATTGCGTTTATTTCTTTATTATCTGCAAAGAATTTTATTTTATTTGCTATAGACGATTCTAAATAACCGTAATAATTTTTTGGAATATCTGCATTAACGATTAATTTATTTTCGTTGGTTTTTAAATTAAAAATTATTTTTACTTCGTTATTGTTTATATTTGTATTGAAATTAAGCAAATTATTATATTGAGAATATAATATACTATTAAAGATTAAGAATAATATAATTTTTAATTTCAAAATATTTTTAATTCCTTTTTTACTTTATATAGGCAATTTTTTAGTAAAAATCAATCAATTAAATTAAGCTTTTATTTTAATAAATGCATTAATAAAGATTTTGATAATTCTTCATTTGAGCCTGTTAAATATTTTACTATTTCTAAAGCAAAAATAATGCTTGTTGCGGGACCTTTCGAGGTTATAACATTTTTATCTACTACCGCTAAATCTTTATCTTGATATTCTCCCATATTAATTGACTTTTCGCAACTTGGATAACATGTATATTTTCCGTTTAGAACTTTAGCTTCTCCCAAAACTATTGGCGAAGCGCATACGGCTGAAACGAGTTTTTTATCATTATACATTTTTTTAATTTTTTCTATAATTCTTTTATCGTTTTTCAAATTATTCATGCCCCCCATACCTCCTGCAAGAGATATTGCGTCAAAATCTTCGTTAATAACTTTATCTAAAATCGTATCGGCTTTAACTGTTATATTATGTCCGCCTTTTACCTCCAAATTATCGGTTAAGGACGCGGTTATTACTTCTAAATTTGCTCTTCTCAATATATCTATTATCGTTATTGCTTCAATTTCTTCAAAACCTTCGGCTAAAGGAACGAGAATTCTTTTTGACATATAAACCTCCAAAATAATAATAAAATAATTTTTTTTAATTGTATTATTTATTGATAATATTTCAAGTTATCCTATTTTATATTTTTCTTTAATCTCTTCAAAATCTTCTTTAGAAAAATTTGCTATAATAAGCGGAATTAAAATATTTTCTTCTTTAAAAATCATATCGTAAATTTTATTTTTTAAATCTTTAAGTTTTTCAAAAATTTTATCAGAGTTGTCAAAAATAATATTTTTTAATTCTTCAAGAATATCTTTATCGACTTTAGTCATTACTTTTGAAGGTTCAAAATTTCCGTATTTATTTAACATTGTAAAAAATATAGATTCTTTTTTTATATAATGATTATGAAGTTTATCGTAAAAATCTTTGCATAAACTTATATCTTTCAAATCAATTATATTTTCAATCGATTTTTCTATATCTCTATTTTCTTTTTTAAACTCTTCTATTGCAATATAATTATTTTTATAATTTTGATTTATATCTTCGTTGTCTATTGCATTTTGCAAAATCAAAGACCTTATATAAAAGAATTTTTTAGCTTCGTCTATCGTCATTCCCGATTCTACAAGTTCATGCATAGCGTTATGGATTTCTAAAGCCGAAACTTTGTTTAATTTTTCCGCAAATTCTTTTTTAATATTTTCTATATTTTCCCCGTTATGAAGTCGAGTTATAAAATTTTTTAATATTGCATTTCTATCGCTATTTTTATCATTTTCAAAAATAAATCCTTTCTCTTCAAACTTTTTTATAATTTCTTTCATGTCAATATTTTTCATTTTTGAAGCTTTATCTATAGTCATTACTTTTGCCAAAGTATTAAACATAAAGGGATTTTTTATGGCGTCAAAACCCAAATCAGCCAATATATTTTTAATTTCGGGATATTCTTTGCATAATTGATAAACATTTTTATTTGAATTTATTAATTTCATTATAAAACCTCTCTTTTTAATTGTTTTAATATTCTAACAAATTATAACTTAAATGCGGAATTTAGTCAAATTTATAAAATCATTAAATATAATTAATTTAAAATAATTTAAATTTTATCAAATTTAAACTTGACATAAATTTTAAGATATTGTAAAATATTTATATGCTTGATTTTGTAATGAATAAAATAAATTTGCGCTCTTGCAATTCAATTCAATTCAATTCAATTCAAGCATAATTTTTGCATAATTCCTATTTTCTTTAATAGGGCTTTTTCTATTGCATTTTTTAATATTTTACATTTTAGGAGAATTCTATGACTTCAAAAACTATTGATAATATCGTTTGGTTTATTCCATCTAGAAAATTAAGAGATAATATCAGAGATTATATGAATTTTATATATAATAAAATTAATGAAATAAACAAACCAATTCGAGCTTGGGATAGGTATCTTTTTATTCTTTTTAGAGAAGATATAAAAAATGACGCTAATTTTTATCAAAAATATTTGAATTTAATTAAAAATTTAGATAAAGAAAGCGTAGAAATTGTTATTGGAATATTATCCAAAATTACAAATTATAATAATATTGAAGACGATATTTATTTTTCGCGTAAAGAATCGAAAAGATTAAACGATTTATACGAAGAATTTAATAACAAAATAATAAAAATAAATGAAGAATTATTTATATACGATAAATATATTTTACCAAAAAACCAATTTGAGATTGAAGCTTTTTACGGAAAATACGGAATGGATTATGTAAAAAATTTAAATCAAGTTAAAAATAAAAATATAATTGATGCGGGAGCTTATATCGGAGATTCTGCAATATTATTTTCCGATTATACAGATAAAAATGTTTACAGTTTTGAACCGTTTTTGCATCACTATAATATGATGTTGAAAACTATAGAATTAAATAAAAAGAATAATATTATTCCCGTGAATATGGCTTTAGGCGATAGCAATAAAGAATTATCTCTATATTCAAACGGAGATTTAAATATGGGACTTTCAATAGAGAGAAATTCTGAACAATCCGATATTAATTGCATTGAGAATAAAGTAAAAATGGTAACTCTCGATAGTTATGTGAAAGAAAATAATATTGAAGTCGGATTAATAAAAACGGATTTGGAAGGTTTTGAACAGCCGTTTTTGAAAGGAGCGATTGAGACTATAAAAGAACAAAAGCCCGTTTTAATAATAAGCATATATCATAATTATAGCGACTTTTTTGAAATAAAACCAATGATAGAGAATTTAAATTTAGGTTATAAGTTTAAGATAATAGAACCTAAAGCACCAGAGAGTGCTATAGTTTCTACGCTTTTACTTGCAGAAGTATAATTATAATTTTATCATAAATATAATATATAACATTGCAAATTTTTTTCTATACTTTATAATAAATATTACGAATATTATGTTAAGTTGTTTTTATTTTGATTTTTATAAGGACAAATTATAAATGGTAATAATTGAAAAAGTTAAAAATTTTTATAAAACAAAAAGAATTTTATTTTTTGTCGTCATATTTGTATGGCTTATTTTAACGATACTTTCGGGAATTTTAATCGGTTTATATTCAAATTCTAAAGTAATTTATTTAAGTCCCGAAGAAGAAAATGCAAGAGCCGTAGCCAATATGGAAGAAGACGAAGAGAAAATTATTAAAGGCGAGATGCTTTCGACAAAAGGCAATTTGGATATAGAACAAATGGAATATTCTAAAAATTATATAAAAAATAAGAAAAATAAATAATGGAGATAATTATGCGATTTAAAATTTTTTTATTCATTTTTAATTTGATTATGTTTACTTCTATTTTCGCTCAAAATACGAGAGAAACGATAACGGTTAAACCCGATAATCAAGTTGTAACGAACGAACCTATAAGCAGAAAAAAAGGCGGACCTTTGGAAGAAGATTTTATAAAAACTATAGACTTGGCAAATAATACTCTTTTTTCAATAAGATTAAACGCCACAAATTTTGACAGATATATTCGTATAACAAGCTATTCTACAAATTTAGATTTTGTGAGATTTACGAGAGATAAAACGAATACTTTTTTAACTTTTACAACTTTAACTTCGGGAATTGCAAAATTAAATTTTCAAGTCGATAATGAAGAAAATATTATAAGAAGATATAGATATACAATTAATGTAACAAATAGCGAGAGAAATACCGCAAATACAAACGCTATGTTATTAGAAATTGAAAAATCTGAAATAAGCAGTAATAATATTAACAAAATCACGGCTGATAATTTGAATCAAATATCAATTACAAATAATAACGATTCGATAATATCTGCAAATGCTACGAATTCCGAGATTAAAAAATCTGACAAATCGGAAACTTTAACTTTATTTAATTCTGCAGAAGAATTGAAAAATATAAAAGATTATTCAAACGCCGTTAATCTATATAACAATATTATATCTCAATATCCAAATTCAAAATATTCCATTTACAGTCATTTTAGAATAGCGGATATTTACAATAATAATAAAGATTATAATAACGCTTTCGACATGTATAAAAAAGTTTACGATTTAAAAACTGCAAATAATAATGAAAAAGCGGCGGCGCTATATTCTATGGGAATTATGAAGAAATTTCAAAATAATAACGAAGAGGCGATTAATTATTTTAACGAGGTTATAAATAAATACGCTAAAACTTCAACTTATGGAAACGCTTCTTATGAAATGGCGGATAGTTTAAAAAGGCTTGGAAAAATATCGGATGGAATTAATATACTTGAAAAATCTTTAAGTTCAAACGATAAATTTAATAAAAGAGCGGACGCTTTGCTTCTTCTTGCCGAAATATACGAAAGAGGCGACAGAAATGTTAGAGATTTTAATAAGGCTTATCAAACATATAATCAATATATAGAAGAATATCCTTCTTTGCCAAAAACAAAATATGCGATTGAAAGAAAAGATTTTTTATATAGAACTGTAATTAATTTGCAGTAGTTTTTTAATTGAAAGAAAGTTAAAATTTATAAAATTAATTTTCAAATATGTATTGCCACACCTTAAACTTTACAACCATTTGATTAACGAAGGTTTGCAATGACAATAAAATTAAGAAATACAATAATCTAAATAAAGTTAAAAAAGAGGCTTACCCTTTCGGATAAACCCATTAAATCATATTCTCAAATCAATTAGGATGTCCTGGCATAAACAAGAAATTCCACCAAGGCGTCTCCCAAGAATCTGTAAATTTTACATACCTTGTAAATGTTTTAATTAATTCTTCAGGTTTTTTACCCAAGTGAACAGACTCGTACATCATTACTTTTCTATCCTTGTATCCATACCAATAGTAAGAATCAACGCCTGCGCTATCTTTTACGCCTTCATTAGCGGATGGATTCATAACAAGAACCTCTAAATATCCGTTGTCAAATCCTCTAGTAAAGAATATATTTTCGTAATAAACGCCATTCCAAAATTTAGACAAAGTTATATTAGCCGCTATAAATGTATGAACTGCATTTCTAGCGCTTCCGCCTTTTCCATATATTATTTCAGCTTCCATTTCAGATAAAGCCATTTTATAAATTGCTCCAACTGTCCATTGTCCCGTATGAGCGTATTCATGCGTTACGCTATGGTTAAATCCATAATTCTTTTTAGTGCAATTTACATAATCTACTATAACCGCTCCTACAAATTTTTTAATTAATCTGTTATCTGGTTTGTAGTAAATATCGCCGTTATCGGCAAAATAGTAGTAATCTTGATAACTTTGATTTTCGTCTTTTGCTGGCAATCTTTTTTGGAAATCGTCTGCTCCATGAGGATTTCTTCCGTTTCTAATTGCGAAAACTTTACCGTCATTGGCAGCCTTTCTGTTAATTTGGTCAAGCCATAATTGATTTAATTTTGCGCTATCTCTATAATCTACCTCAACTTTTTGAGAACTTGCAAAAGGAACATCAACCGTATATTTTGAACCAGCTTCCTCTGGAAGAGTAATTGAACCGCTATCGGAAGCTCCTCCGTCAGAATTTTCACCGTCAGAGCTTGCTCCTCCGCCAACAGAAGTAGATAAAGAAGTCGATTGGGTTGGAGCGTCTCCGCCACAAGAGACAATCGTTGCTATAGAGAATGCAGCTATTAAAATTATAACAACCACTCTCCACAATAATTTTGACTTAAACATAAGAATCTCCTTGTTAATGTTTTTATCGATATTAATTTTATAAGTTTTATTAGCCTTACCTTTATAAGATAATAAATATTTAAAAAAAGTCAAGAACTTTTTTCATATATTATGATTATACTAAAATATTATATTAAGTTTATAAAAAAATAAAAGACTCCCGAAACTCGGGAGCCTCTTACAAATATAATTTAAAGGAAATATGAAAAAATTTATTCTTTATGTCTTATTAATGCTTTTAATATAAAAAATTATTTTCAAATATTAAATCTTTGTTATTATAAACCGAATAAATTTAATTTGGTAAAATATTTATATTGCAATTTACTTGATAGTTAATTAATAATTAAGATACTTTTTTATAAATTATTTTGCAAGTCGTTAAAAATGTCTTTCAAAGTCGTTTTTTCTAATTCTTTTTCCATAGATTTTTGAATATTGTCTAATTTCGGAAGTAATATTTTCGTTATATTATTTCCAACGGGGCATTTTGAATTTGGTTTCTTATGAAATGAAAATAATTTTCCATCCAAACTTTCTACAGCTTCAAATATATCTAATAAAGTTATATCTTTCGCTTTTTTATTTATAGATATTCCGCCTTTTCCTCTTTTTACGATTATAATTTTAGCTTTTTTTAATTGAATTAAAATATTTCTTATTATAACGGGATTTACTTGAATGCTTCCAGCTAAAAAATTTGAAGTTATTTTTTCGTCTTTGAATAATAAAATACATAAAAGAGTATGAACAGCTATAGTAAATCTTGAGCTTATTTTCATTAAACTTCCAAAAATCAAAATATTAATAAATTATACAATAATTTTTAATAAATTGAAATAAAAAATTTAATTGTAATAGTTGACATTACATTTTAAATATGTTATAATTTATTGTAATAATAGATATTACAATATCTATTAAATATAAAATTAAAAAATGCCAATTATAAAAAATGGCGAAGGAGTAAAAAATGAAGATAGCTATAATAGGAGCTACAGGCAAAGCTGGAAAATTAATTATGGAGGAGGCTTTAAAAAGAGGATTAGATGTCACGGCTATAGTGAGAAACAAATCCAAACTTTCTAATTCGAGCGTTAAAGTAATCGAAAAAGATTTATTCGATTTAAAGAAAGAAGATTTAAAAGATTTCGACACAGTCGTAAGCGCTTTTGGAATATGGGAAGAAAAAGAACTTCCAAAACATGCCGAAGTAATGAACCATCTATGCGACATATTGGCTGACACAAATATCAGATTAATGGTTGTCGGAGGAGCTGCAAGTTTATATGTAAATAAAGAGCACACTATGATATTAAAAGATGCACCTAATTTTCCAGAAGCTTTTATGGGATTGGCAGTAAGTGAAAATAAAGCATTTGATATATTAAAAGATAAGAAAGATGTTTTATGGACATATGTTTCGCCTTCTGCAGATTTTCAAGCTGAGAGAGAGAAAACAGGAGAATATAATATAGGCAATGATGAGTTATTAGTTAATTCTAAAGGCGAAAGCTATATTAGCTATGCTGACTATGCCGCTGCTTTTGCTGATGAGATAGTTAATAAAAAATACTTAAATCAACAAATAACATTCTGTTCAAAATAATTAAAAGAAAAATTAAAGGGCGTATATTAATTAAAAATATATGCCCTTTATTTTTGCAATTTTTTGCTTAAAGCCATTCGGTAGTAAAAATTATTTAATAATTTAAGCGGCGCTATCTTTTCCATGACAATATTTATATTTTTTACCGCTTCCGCAAGGACAAGGGTCGTTTCTTCCAATCTTATTTGTCATTTTAACTTGAGCATGCGCCATTTTAGATTTTCCTTGCATATTGTTATCCATAGCGCTTATATTTCCTTTTTCTTCAACTCCTCCGTCAAAAGCGCTTTCTCTTTCTACAGCGTTAAAAGAATTAGGAACTATTCTAACTCTCATTATTAAATTGATAAGCTCGTTATATATTGTATTCATTGTAGAGACGAACATTTTATATCCTTCAAGTTTATATTCGGTAAGCGGATTTTTTTCAGCGTATCCTCTAAGTCCTATTCCTTCTCTCAAACCGTCCATAGAAAATAAATGGTCTTTCCATCTATTGTCTATTACCGAAAGAAATATATTTTTTTCCACTTCTCTAAATACTTTTTCATCAACCAAAGTCGCTTTTTTTCTGTAAGTTTCGATAAGTAAATTTGTTATATTTTTTATAGCGTTATCAATTCCGCCTTCAATAGCTTTATTAACCGCTTCTTCGTCTATTCCTATAGAATAACTATTAAACCATTTTATTATTTCAATAGGATTAATATTTTTACCCGAAATTGAACTTATATTTTTTATAGTCGAATCCGACACATCCGAAATTATCTCTTCCACTCTTTGAGATATATTTTCCGAATAGAGTATATAATCTCTCTCTGAGTAAATCGCCATTCTCTGCTGATTCATAACATCGTCATATTCAAGCAAATGTTTTCTTATATCGAAATTTCTGCCTTCAACTTTTCTTTGAGCATTTTCTATAGATTTATTAAGCCATTTATGTCCAAGCTCTTCCTCTTCGCCCATTCCCATTGCAAGCATCATACTTGAAACTCTCTCGCCTCCGAAAAGTCGCATTAAATCATCTTCAAGAGATAAGTAAAATACGCTTAAACCAGGGTCGCCTTGCCTTCCGCTTCTTCCTCTGAGCTGATTATCAATTCGTCTCGCTTCATGTCTTTCGCTTCCTATAACATGAAGTCCGCCAACAGATATAACTTTTTCTTTATCGATTTTTGATTTTTCATTTATTTGAATTATTCTATCAATTTTTTCAAGCATTTCCAAAGCGTTATTTTTTTCGGCAATTTCTTTTGCTTCTTCGGTTTTTCCCGATATTACAAGCCTAACAAAAGCCTCTTTATACAAGTCTATTGATTTTATTTTTTTTAATAATTCTTCTTTTTTATAAGGGTCTCTCTCTTTAAAAGCTCTATCTCTCATAAGAGTGAGAATTTGCTCTATTTCGCTAACTCCTTTAGCTACAGGATTTCCTCCCAAAACAATATCCGTTCCTCTTCCCGCCATATTTGTTGCCAAAGTGACGGCGCCAGGCTCTCCCGCTTGCGCGATTATTGACGCTTCTCTTGAGTGATTTTTAGCGTTTAAAACTTCATGGCTTATTTTATATCTTTTAAATATTTTAGATAATTCTTCATTCATTTCAACCGAAACAGTTCCGACAAGAACGGGTTTGCCTTCGTCTTGCAAAGTTTTTATATATTTTGCCAAAGCCTCGAATTTAGCTTTTTTAGTTCTATATATTTTATCCGACAAATCTTCTCTTGTCACGGGTTTATTAGTTGGAATTACTGCGACATCCAATTTATATATTTTGTAAAATTCTTCCGCTTCCGTTTCGGCAGTTCCCGTCATTCCTGAAAGTTTAGGATACATTCTAAAATAATTTTGAAAAGTTATAGTGGCATAAGTTTGAGATTCGTTTTGTATTGCGACTTTTTCTTTCGCTTCTATCGCTTGATGAAGTCCATCGCTATATCGTCTGCCTTCCAAAACTCGTCCCGTAAACTCATCAACAATTAAAACTTGTCCGTCTGTTACCATATAATCAACATCTCTTTTAAAAACTTTATGCGCCTTTAAAGCTTGATTGACATGATGAACTATCGTGCTGCTTTGCGCTCCGTATAGATTTTCAACATTAAGAAGTTTTTCCACTTTATGAACGCCATCTTCAGTAAGATAAACATTTTTGTCTTTTTCATCTAATACATAATCTCCCGTTCCCGCAACTTCTCTCATTCTTTCGTCCGTTTCAGCCTGCTTTAACATAGGAATAATTCGGTCTATTTCGTAATACATTTTAATATTTTTTTCTGCTGGTCCAGATATTATAAGAGGTGTTCTCGCTTCGTCTATCAATATGCTGTCAACCTCGTCAACTATAGCGTAATAAAATTTTCTTTGAACTTTATCTTCTTTTCTTATTACCATATTGTCTCTTAAATAATCGAAACCAAATTCGTTATTAGTTCCGTAAACGACATCGCGGGAATAAACCTCTCTTCTTTCGGGAGAATGCGGTTTTGTATCGTCTAATATTCCAACCGATATTCCAAGCATAGAATAAATTGGCATCATCCATTCAGCGTCTCTTTTGGCAAGATAATTATTTACCGTCACCACATGAACTCCGAGTCCCGTCAAAGCGTTTAAATATACCGATAAAGTGGCGACTAAAGTTTTTCCTTCTCCCGTTTTCATTTCGGCGATTCTGCCTTGATGTAAAACCGCGCCGCCCATAACTTGAACATCGAAATGTCTCATTCCCGTTGTTCTTACGCTTGCCTCTCTAACTACTGCAAAAGCTTCGGGTAAAATTTCGTCTAATATATTTTGCAATTTCTTTTTATTTTCTTCGTTAGTTAAATCAAAATCTTCAGTTTTGCATCCGATATATTTTTCGACTCGCTCTCTAAATTCTTTTGTTTTATTCGTAAGCTCTTCATTGCTTAATTTTTTTATACTCTCTTCAAACGATAAAGTTTGTTCGGCTATAGGCTTTAATATTTTCTCGTCATTTTGAGATTTAGAACCGAATATTAATTTAAATATAATGTCCATCGCTCCCATTATTGAATAATCTCCTTAAATATATAATTAGTTCATAATTTCTATAAACATTTTATTAAAACTATATAATAACATAAAAATTAAATATAATAAAGTAGGAAGTTATTATTTGAATAAAAAATATACTCCATTTTTGATAAACATAAAATAATATTATAAACTAACTTCTTTTTTACCCGTTAATTTGAAAAATATTATAAGAGATATAATAGTCGATATTGTAAGTATCGTAGAAAGCGCCGCCGCTGTTCCATAGCTTGCTCTTATAACTTCTTGGTAAATAGAAACTGCCATAGTCCTAGATTTTCCCGTATATAATATTACAGAAGAACTTAATTCGTTTATTACAGTTATCCAACTTAAAATCGCTCCCGACATAACTCCAGGAAGCATCATCATAGCGGTTATTTTAAAGAAAGTTTTAACCTGCGAAGCTCCTAAACTTATTGAAGCTTCTTCCATGCTCACGCTTATTTGATAGAGTATTGCCGAACTTGACCTTAAAGTATATGGCATTCTTCTAATAACTAAAGAAATTATTATTATCATTGCCGTTCCGCTTAATATTATAGGCGGTTTATTGAAAGCCAAAAGCAAAGTTATTCCTAAAACCGAACCAGGAATTATATAAGGAAACATTGTAATCGTATCTATTATGCTAGTTAATATATTTTTTCTTCTGATTGATATATAAGCTATAAACATACCGACTATTACTATTATAAATATAGTTATAAGTCCGTAAAGATAAGTATTTTTAATCGAAGTTCCCAAAGACGAGAATATAGTAATATAACTGTCAAAAGAAAATCCTTTAACAAATACCGCTCTGTTTGTCTTTAAAAATGAAGTATAAATAACCGTAATTTGAGGTATTATAGATAAAAATACTATCAAATATAAAAATATATGAACGAATATAGACATTATTCCTTTTATTTCTTTAGGTTTAATCGGATTTAGAGAACTCATTGTAAACGATTTTTTATTGACAAAATATTTTTGAGTTATAAACATTAAAGCCGTTATAAATACCATTATGCTTGCCATAGACGCCGAAAAGTTTGCATTTCCTCCAACCTCGCTTACGAATTCGGAATATATCATTGTAGGCATTGTTCTAAATCCTTCGCCTATAAGCATAGGAGTTCCAAAATCGGCTAATGCGTTCATAAATACAAGCAAAGCTCCCGCCAATATTGTGGGAGTTATTAAAGGAATCGCTATAGTCGCAACTTTCTTAAAAGGCGAACATCCTAAACTTTCCGCAGCTTCCATAAGAGAAACATCTATTTTGCTTAAAGCTCCCGAAACATACATAAAAATAAAAGGATATAATTTTAAAGTAAAAACTAAAAGTATTCCGCCAAAACCGTATATTGTCGGAGTCGTTATTCCTAAATTTGCAAAAAATTTTGTTATTACTCCGCTTCTTCCAAGTAAAAGTATCCAAGAATAAGCGCCGATAAAAGCGGGCGACATCATAGATATAATAATCAAAATTTGTAAAAAAGTTTTTCCTTTTATTTTGTAAACGCTCATAAAATATGCCATAGGAGTTCCTAAACATATAGTTAAAATCGTTACGCATATAGTTACCAAAAAACTATTTCCCAAAGCTTGATAATAATATTTTCTGCTAAAAAATTTAAGAAAATTATCTAAAGTCCAAGCTCCCGTTTCAGGATTCTTAAAACTGCTTAAAAATAAAGAAAGCAAAGGATATACTAAAAATAAAGCAAATACTAAAGCTATTATTAAAGTAATCGAAGTCCAAAAATCTATTCTAAATTTTTTATTCATATTTTTTAACTCCTTTTATAAGACTCTTTTCCATATCGAGAGTAAAGACATTTATTTTTTTAGGATTTGGTTTTAAGTTAATCGTTTCATTAACTTCGTATATTTTATCTAAAGACGCGGAATCTTGAGAATATTCTATACTTGGCTGTTCGGGAATAACTTCTTTATCTTCAAATTGCAAAGAATAATTTATATATTTTCCTAAAAAAGTTTTTGTAATTACTTTCGCTTTCATGCTTTCTTCCGTAATTTTTGCAAGGCTAAACTCTTCAGGTCTTATAGCCGCTATAACCTCGTCTCCGTCTTCAATATTGTCTAAATTATCCATTTCTAATTTATATCCGTTTTTGAATATTAAACCGCTTTCATTTGAAGATTTATATATTTTCGCGTAAAATAGATTAGAATGTCCTATAAAAGTGGCGACAAAAACATTTGAAGGACGCGAATATATTGAAACGGGATTTCCAACTTGCTGTATTATTCCGTCTTTCATTACGGCTATTCTATCCGAAACGGCTAAAGCTTCCTCTTGGTCATGAGTTACATAAACCGTAGTAATTCCGACATGCCTTTGAATATCTTTTATGGCGCTTCTCATTTCTATTCTTAATTTTGCATCCAAATTTGAAAGAGGCTCATCCATTAAAAGAACATTCGGCGTTATAACTATAGCTCTTGCCAAAGCGACTCTCTGCTGTTGTCCTCCCGATAATCTTTCGGGAAGTCTGTTTTGATATTCTTCTATCTTTACAACCTCAAGCATTTCATCGACTTTTTTCTTCATAGAATTTTTATCTTCTTTTCTTAATTTTAATCCGTATTCTACATTTTCCCTAACCGTCATATGAGGAAAAATTGCATAATTTTGAAATACCATGCCGATATTTCTTTTATGCGCGGGAATATCGTTTATAATATCCTCGTCAAATTTTATTTTTCCGTCCTCTATTGAATTGAATCCTGCAATCATACGAAGTAAAGTAGTTTTACCGCAACCCGAAGGTCCAAGCAAAGTAAAGAATTCTCCATTTTTTATATTTAGAGATAGATTTGGTATTATGGTTAATTTATCATATCTTTTAACCACATTTTCTACAGATATTGATACGCTCATTTTTTCCTCTTTTTTTATTTATTATTTATTTAATTTTTTATTATTAATATTTAATTAAATATTAAATTCCCGTAAATATATCTTTAAATTTATTTAGCCAATTTTGTTTATTCGCTTCAACCGTAGCGTCATCGTCTTTTATAACATTTATTTTATCAACAGAAAGTAATATTTCAGAAGGTGGCAAATCGTCTCTCACGCTTCTTCTATTTAATTTTTCGTTAATAGTTTTTTGAGCGTCATAACTTGTGGCATAATCTACAAATTTTTTAGCATTTTCCATATTTTTAGCGTTTTTAATAATATATATTCCGTCAGCCTTGAAAACAACGCCTTCTTTCATATATACTAATTTTACGGGAGAGCCTGAAACTACATAATTAGCGCCGCCTTCCTCAAAAGTTAAACCTACGGTATATTCTCCGTCCGCAACTCCTTTATAAACGGCAGAAGAACCGCTTAGTAATTTGCCGTCTAAATTCGCGCATAATTTTTTAACATAATCCCAACCTTTTTCGGGATTTCCATTTCCCATAGCGTAAAGCATATTAACCAAATGCTCGAAAGAAGAGGAAGAAGCCGAAGGGTCGGCGCAAGCTATTTTTCCTTTTAATGCTGGATTTAATAAATCTTCATAACCTTCAATTTTTATATTTTTCGATAAATTTGTATTAACCATTAAAACGCTTGGAATAGTAGTAAATCTCGTTATCGGTCCTTCAACATTTTTGTAGAATTCTGCAATATTCACTTCGTTTGTGGAAGTATAATTTTCAAATAAATCCATTTTTAATCTTATGGTATTTAAACTTCCGCCCCAAAGTATATCTCCCAAAGGATTATCTTTTTCGGATTCTACTCTTTTAAGCAATTCTCCCGTTCCTGCGGCTATTACATCGACATTTATACCTGGATTTTTAGCCTTAAAATCGTCTACCAAAGGATTAATAAAATCCAAAGGATGTGGACAATAAATTACAAGAGCGTTACTTGACTCCGATTTTTCGCTTGAGCAACCAAAACATAAACTTAATACGATTAAAATACTTATTATTTTCTTCATTTTTGTATCTCCTTTTATTTAAAAAATAATATTAAAAAATTTTATATTTATACCATTTTATATGCTGGTAAAAATATCTCTAAATTTATCGAGCCATTTTTGTTTATTGGCTTCTACTATATCTTCATTATCTTCTATTACATTTATCTTATCAATAGATAGAAGTATTTCAGAAGGAGGTAAATCGTTTCGGATAGCTCTTCTGTTTAGCTTTTCATTAACCATTTTTTGAGCGTCATAACTTGTTAGATAATCAATAAATTTTTTAGCGTTTTCCATATTTTTAGCATTTTTAACCACAGATACTACATTAGGTTTTACTATTACGCCTTCTTTCATATATACTAATTTTACAGGAGAACCAGACGCTACATAACTAGCCCCTCCTTCCTCAAAAGTCAAACCGACTGCATACTCTCCATCCGCAACGCCTTTATAAACTGCCGAAGAACCGCTTAATAATTTGCCGTCTAAATTCGCGCATAATTTTTTAACATAATCCCAACCTTTTTCAGGGTCTCCATTTCCCATAGCGTAAAGCATATTATCTAAATGTTCAAAAGAAGACGCAGAAGTTAAAGGGTCGGCGCAAGCTATTTTTCCTTTTAATGCTGGATTTAATAAATCCGCGTAGCCTTCAATTTTTATATTTTTTGCCAAATTTGTATGAACCATAATAACGCTTGGCATAGTTGTAAATCTGGTTATACTTCCTTCAACATTTTTATATTCTTCTAAAAAGCTTGCTTCGTTTGTAGTAATATAATTTTCAAATAAATCTGCTTTAGGTTTTATAGTGTTTAGACTTCCGCCCCAAAATACATCTCCCAAAGGATTAGATTTTTCAGATTCTACTCTCTTGATAAGCTCGCCTGTTCCTGCGGCTATTACATCCACATTTATATCTGGATTTTTAGCCTTAAAATCGTCTACTAGTGGATTAACGATAACCAAAGGGTGTGAAACATAAATTACAAGCGCATTTTTTCCCGTATCCGACTTTTCGCTTGAGCAACCTAAACATAAACTTAATGTAAATAATGTAGTTATAATTATTCTTTTCATTTTTTTATTTCTCCTTTTATTTTTAATTTTTATTTTGAATAATTAAATTCCTGTGTAAATATCTCTAAACTTATCGAGCCATTTTTGACGATTCGATTCTACAAAATCTGGGTCGTCTTTTATTGAATAAATTTCAGTCATAGGTATTACGACTTCAGAGGAAGAAGCGTCCTTCCTTATAGCTCTTCTATTAACTTTATTAATAAGAATATTTTGAGCGTCTAAACTAACGCAATAATCTATAAACTTTTTAGCGTTTTCTAAATTTTTAGCGCCTTTAATAATATAAACGCCTTCGGGTTTTGATATTACGCCCTCTTTCATATATATAACTTTTACGGGCGAACCTGAAACGACATAATTTATTCCGCCTTCTTCATAAGTTAAACCGACTGCATATTCTCCGTCCGCAACTCCTTTATAAACGGCAGAAGAACCGCTTAATAATTTGCCGTCTAAATTCGCGCATAATTTTTTAACATAATCCCAACCTTTTTCAGGATTTCCATTTCCCATAGCGTAAAGCATATTAACCAAATGCTCGAAAGCGGAAGAGGAAGCCGCAGGGTCAGCCGCCGCTATTTTTCCTTTTAATGCTGGATTTAATAAATCCGCGTAGCCTTCAATTTTTATATTTTTTGTTAAATTTGTATTAATCATAATAACGCTTGGAATAAGCGAAAATCTTGTAAAATTTCCCTCTTCGTTTTGAAATTCTTCAAATATATTAATTTCATTTGTAGAAATATAACTTTCAAACAATTCGCCTTTTGATTTGACGCTGTTTAAAGTTCCGCCCCAAAGAATATCGCCTAAAGGATTGGTTTTTTCTGCCTCTATTCTTTTAAGCAATTCTCCCGTTCCTGCAGTTACAACTTCAACGCTTATTTTAGGATTTTTTAATTTGAAATCGTCTAAAATAGTATTCATTAAATCTAACGGATGCGAACAGTATATTATTAACTCTTCTTTATCCGAACTTTTGCTTTGCGAACATGATAATATAAATATCGCAATAAATAAAATAATTAAATTAAGTTTTCTCATAACTTAACTCCTTGAAAATATTTTTTTATAAAAAGCGTTTTTTTAAGGAATAAACGCCAATTATCATTGGAATAGATATTATATAGAAATAGATTAATCGATAAATATAATAAAACTTTAAAAATGAATTTATAGGATAGGATAGGATAGGATAGGATAGGATAGGATAGGATAGGATAGGATAGGATAGGATAGGATAGGATACCTACCGCATAAGTTTATTAAAGTCATATTATATATTCCTTTTTGTTTATCTATATTAAGTATAGTATATAATAAATGATTTGTCAAGCGTTTTAAATAAAAAATTTAAAAAAATTTCGTTAAAAAATAATATCGTCATTAATAAATGAATTTTATTCTAATTTTTATAATTAAAATATAAAATTACCAAGAAATTTGAAGTCCGAAACCTATATAAAAATCGTTAAAAGAAATCTTTTTAAACATTTCAATTCTTTCAGGCATTCTTAAAGCTAATAATATATAAGGTTCGCCCGTCACGATATTATAAGATATAACGGGAATACTTGCATTTACCCCTAATTTTACCCCGATAGAATGCATATAATTTTTATCATAATAACCGTATCTATAAGACAATGAAGCAAAAAAATTGTCAAAATAAATATGACTTAAATTAAATTGAGAGTCAACAAATCCTAAAAGCTCGACATCGCCCGCTAAAAAATAATTATCTTTAAGATTTTTTAATCGGGAATATGCATGAAATTCTGCGGGAGCTATAGCGTATTTTGTTCCAAATATTTTTGAAGCTCCATCAAATGCCGCTATTCCGTTTAAAACATAAGCGCCGTAAAAACTCATTCTTAAAGGAATATATCTCGTTTGAAATTGAGTTTTAAAATCTAATCCGAATTTATTATATTTTACCGAATACATTGGATATAAAGAAATTTTAATTAAATCGTCTCTATAAGGTTTATCTGCTTTAGTTTTAAAAACAAATGAAGCTTGCAAAGTTGTTACAAAAGTCCAAGTATCATATTTCCACTTGAAAGCGCTCGATATATAATTTGGAATTTTATCTTCCGAAAATAAAGCTCCGTATAATATTGGCGATATAACAAAATATACTTTATCGCTTTCCGTGTAAAGTTTAAATTGCATATCAATCGAAGAACTTAATTGCCAATAATTATATTCAGAATAAACGACTTGACTGTCGAAATGAAAATTTAAAGGATACAACAAACCGTAAGAAGTTAGATTAAATTCTGTTTGTAAAAATAATGAAGGAATATCAAGCCCAAGCCATAAATATGCAGAATTATTTCGAGACGGAGATGCCATATAAGAAAAAATTCCAAATCCGTTTATAAAATATGGAAACGAAGTATTTAATTGAGGCAATGGCGCCCAAGTTGCAAAAGGTTTTATATATTTAAATTGATTATATTTGCCTAATTCTTTTTTTGGAATAAAATTATATTTTTCAATAGTTTTTGAAGTAAGCGAAATATTTTTTATTTGAGGTTTTATATTTTCGTCAAACTTCATTAATTTATTGTATTCAGAAAATTTGCCTCTATAATAAAACGAATTATTTGCATAAACGGGCGAGATTATTCCTCCCGAAAAATCTTTATCATAAAGTTTTATATTATTTGCATTTAAATCCAATTCTCCCAATTTATAAAATCTATCGTTATTATTATAAGAAAATAAAAGTTTGCCGTTAGAATATCTTAAATATCTTACAAAATTTAAACTGTCGTCTCTTGTATCTACATATTTTAAGGTTTTTGTTTGATAATTGAAAATCGCAATATGTCTTATTCCGTAATCGGAAATTATTAAAGCTATATTATTATCGTCAATAACAGTTGGCGATATGTAAGAAAAATTATCATTCGCTTCAAGTAAAATTTCTTTATTATTATTTTCGTCAATATAAATTAAAATAGGATTATGCAAATCTTTTCCAATTCCGATAATTCCGTTTTTGAAAAATCTTGTATATTGAATATCCGCCCATTTTCTTTTTGTTCTTTTCTTTTTTTCTAAATCGTATTCTTTTACGACATATTTATAAAGTCCGCCGTTATAAGTTAGAGATACGAATAAAGCTTTTTTACCGTCAGAAGAAATATCTAAACTGTCCGAACTCCTATCAATGTAGAATTCTAATTTTAAATCTTTTTTTTCATTGATTTCATTTCTTTTATATTTATAAGAATAAAGCGCTCCAACATTATTATCTATATAATAAACTTTATCTCCGTAGGAAGTCAAATCGCTTATATAAGTTTCTTTATTATTAACTCTTAACTCTTCGCTCGGGTTTATATTTTCAAGCGCTAAAGAATTTTGAAAATCTCCCCAAACTTCTAAAAAATTCATTCCATAAACTTTTTTAAATGCTCCGTAAAAACCCGAATTATAAATTAAAAAAGAAAAAGATAATTTTTTTCTCATTACATTCCATAATTCATTATATTTTTCAATTCCAAATCTTTCTTGTAAATATTTTGAAAATAATCCGCCATATAAATAATAAGAATCGTAAGGTCTTTTACTCCAAATATCGCTTAATTGTATCGGAGTTTTAAACTTTCCTTCGTAAATATCTTGTCTTAATGTTTGTTTAACCAAAGGGTCGTTTGCTCTTCCAAAACCTTTATAACTTTCCATACTCACGCTTATTCCTTCAAGCATAAAAATCGGAGTATTAAAAAAAAGCATTGAAGCCCAATTTCCCAAAACTTTTGTAGGATAGCCCGCATTTTCAGAAGCCAAACTTAATAAATGCGTAAGCTCATGAATAAAAGTGCCTTTAAAATTGTCGGCGTCCAACGGTTCGCCCGTTTCAATAGTGTCGAATAAAACCATAGCAGGATAAGGTAGAGGAGTCGCCCAAGCGTTAAATATATTCATGTCGGATGTTATAGTAATCGGGATTTTTCCGTCAACTTTGCTATTTAAAATTTTTGAATATTCTTCGTATATTTCGTCTGCAAATTCGGATAATTTTTCCGCCGTTCTTCTAGATTCTATTGGAAATATTATTTCAAATTTTTTGGTTTGTATTGTGTATAATTTTCTAAAAGGTTTAAAAATAACATTTTGAGAATAAGATAATTCAAATATAGCTAAAAATAATAATAAAATAAATCTCTTCATATATTGTAAATGTAATAAAAATTTTATTAAAATGATAAATCTTAATAAATATTTTTTCAAGTATTTATATAAAAATATATAAATAATTTCTATATAAAGTATTGCTATTTTATTATTTTTTATGTATTATTTTAGGCAATATTTAAATTTTTAATTAAATTAAGGAGTAAAAAATGAGTCATCATCATAGAGGACAATGGGGAACTAGAGCGGGATTTATATTGGCTGCTATAGGTTCTGCGGTAGGTTTAGGTAATATATGGCGTTTTCCGTATATGGTAGCTTCTTTTGGAGGCGGAGCTTTTATGATAGTTTATTTAATCGCTATGTTTACCGCGGGAATACCGATTATGGTTTTAGAATTTTCTATGGGACATAAAACCCATAAGAGCGCGCCTGGAGCGTTTAAATTTTTAAATCCTTCTTGGGAATGGTTAGGCTGGCTTCAAGTATTTACATGCTTTGGAATAGTTATTTATTATTCCGTTATTATAGCCTGGTCTTTAGCTTACGGTTTATTTTCTCTTAAAGGTTTGGCATGGGGAAGCGATACGGCGGGATTTTTCTTTAACGAATATCTTAAAGTATCGGACGGTTTTAAATTAGGCGGTTTTAATCCTCAAGTTGCAATTCCTTTGATAATAGTTTGGATTATTATATTAATTTCCGTTATAGGCGGAGTTAAAGACGGAATAGAAAAGGCTAATAAAATATTTATGCCTTTATTATTTATATTAATTTTAATAATACTTATTAGAGGATTAACTTTAGAAGGAGCGTTTAAGGGATTAGATTATATGTTTAAGCCCGATTTTTCAAAAATTCTCGACCCTAATGTTTGGATAGCCGCTTATGGACAAGTATTTTATAGTATGTCAATCGCTTTCGGTATAATGGTTACTTATTCAAGCTATTTATCGGACGATTCGGATATTTCAAATAACGCTTTTATGACAGGCTTTGCCGATACAAGTTTTAGTTTGCTTGCTGGAATAACAGTGTTCAGTATAATTGGTTATATGGCTGGCGCGCAAGGTAAAGAAGTTTCGGAAGTTGCGGGAAATGGCGGAATAGGTTTGGCTTTTATAGTATTTCCCGAAGCCGTTAATTCTTTGCCAGGATTAAACGGAATATTTGGAGCTGTATTCTTTTTAGTTCTTGCATTTGCTGGTTTAACTTCGGCAATATCTCTATCAGAAGTTGTTATTTCTTCTTTTATAGATAAATTCCATTATAATAGAAAAAAAGCGTCTATAGTTATTATGATTATACAGGCTGCAATATCTATGGTATATGCGACAGGCGGCGGTTTATATATATTAGATATAGTGGACCATTTTATAAATAATTATAATATTGTAATAAGCGGTTTAATAGAATTGGTTTTAATAGCTTGGGTATATAAACTCAATGACTTTAAAGACTTAATTAATAAAGTAAGCGAGTTTAGAATAGGAATTTGGTGGGATTTCTGTTTAAAATTCTTAACTCCTATATTTTTAGCGGTTTTTTTAGCATTAAAATTAATAACCGATTTTAAAACGCCTTATGAGAATTATCCTCAAGCGGCTTTAATAGGTTTAGGTTGGTCTATGCCGATTATCGCTTTTATAGTTGGAGTAATACTAGCTAAACTTAAAGAAAAATATATTAATAAATAAAAAGATTAAATAAAGGAGAAAATTATGGGAATAGATTCGGCTATATTTATGGGACTTAGTCTACTTGCAGTTTGGGGAGGATTTGTTTTCTTTCTCGCCATAGCTTTAAGAAAAATATAAAAAATTAAGTTTTATAATTAAATAAAGAGGTTTAATCAATTTAGATTATTCCTCTTTTTTTATTTATTGTTTTTTTATTCTGCCTCTTTGAATTGTGGTATTTTCAATATCGTTTATAAAATAAAATAATGATTCAATTTCATCTACTATATTTACATCGTTTATAATACAATTTGGTTTATCTAATAATTTTATAGGAGCGAAATTAAGAACGCCTTTAATTCCCGCATTGCATATAACATCAAACATTCTTTGAGCTTCCAAATCTGGAACTGTCAATATTGCAACTTCTATTTTATTATTTATTATATAATCTTTTAATTCTTCAATCGGAAGTATCGGAGTTTTTGCCTCTCTATCGATTTTTTCGGGATTATGGTCGAAAGCCGCCACTATTTTCATAGATTCATTTTCAAAACCTCTATAATTTACTAAAGCCTTTCCAATTTTTCCATATCCGATTAATATAATACTATGCGAAACTTTTTTTCCGAGTATATCGTCTATTCTATCAAGCAAATCGTCAATAATATATCCGCCTTTCTTATTGCCCGATATGCTAAATAATGAAAAATCTTTTCTAACTTGAACGGCGCTTATGCCAATCGCATCTCCCAAATTATTTGAATAAGCCTTTATGAAACCAAAACTTTTCATACGCTTTAAGGCGTTTTTATATTTCAATAAACGCATAATTTGTGTTCTGCTAATCATATTTACTCCGATATTATTATTTATTTTAATATCATTATATCATAATAAAGTTATATGTCAATAAAATATTTCTAAAATAAAATTGTTTATAATGTTATTTTTTGATAACAAAATAAGCAGAAATTCTATATTATTTTTTATCTCGCCAAAAATAACATATAATTTTAAATATATTAAATAAAATAAACAACTTGTATTTTATAATATTAATTATAAAATATTTTAATAATTTTTCGGAGTTTTATAAATGATACTTGATGGAAGAGAATTATCAAAAGAAATAAAAGAAAATATAAAATCTAAAGTCGCTTTGCTCGATAAAAAACCAAGAATAGATTTTATATATTTTGAAAATGATAAATCTACTGAAATATATTTTAATAGAGCTAAAAAATCCGCAGAAAGCGCGGGAATGATTGGCGCGCTTCATAATCTTAACTCAAACACAAGCGAAAAAGATTTTTTAACTTTAATAGAATATCTAAACGAAGAAAAAGAAACCAACGGAATAATGATTCAAGCGCCTTTGCCTAAACATATAGATAAAAAGAAAGTTTACGAAACAATCTCGCCAGATAAAGATGTCGATGCAATATCAAATATAAGTTTAGGAAGAATATTTTTGGGAGAAAGCAAACTTATTCCATGCACGGTTAAAAGCGTAATGGCTTTACTTAAAAAAACTAAAATAAAAATTGAAGGAGCTAACGCCGTAGTCGTTGGAAGAAGCGATATAGTTGGAAAACCTTTAGCTCATTTGCTTCTTCAAGAATCGGCAACGGTTACAATAACTCATTCAAAAACAAAAAATTTAAAAGAGATTTGCAAGAAAGCCGATATATTATGCGTGTCTATCGGAAAATCGGAGTATATAACCGAAGAATATATTAAAGAAGGAGCGATTGTTATAGATATTGGAATAAATGTTTTAGAGGACGGTTCTATAAAAGGCGATGTTAAATTTGACGAGGCTTCAAAATTAGCTTCTTTTATAACTCCAACTCCAAACGGTGTGGGAAGCGTTACGGTTGCAATGCTTTTAGATAATTTGCTTTATCTTTATAGTCTTCAAAATCAATAATTTTATAATAAATAATTTTACATTTTATATATTAACATTGTTATAAATTAATGCTATAATGCATAAATTAAAAATTAGGAGATTTAAAAATGATTGGAGGATATTTAGAATATTATTTCGGTTATATATGGATTTTAATACCTGGATTAATACTCGGATTTTGGGCGCAAGCTAAAGTTAAAGGAACTTACTCAAAATATAGCAAAGTTCAAAATAGAAGAGGAATAACGGGAGAGCAAACTGCAAAACATATATTAAACGCTTACGGTATAGATATTCCTGTTGAAAGAATAAATGGAAGTTTAACCGACCATTATGACCCAAGGGCAAAAGTATTGCGTCTATCTTCGGGAGTTTATAGCGGAACGGATGTGGCGGCTTTAGGAATAGCGGCTCATGAAGTTGGACATGCAATACAGCATGACAGAGGATATACGCCTTTAACTTTAAGAAACGGTTTTTATCCTTTATGCGCGATAGGAGACCAATTTGGACCTTTCTTAGTTTTAGCGGGAATATTAATCGGAGGAGCGGGCAGTTTTTCTCAAACGATTATGTTGATTGGAATAATATTATTCGCTTTTGCGGTTTTCTTTTCGCTTATAACTTTACCCGTTGAATTTGACGCTTCAAACAGAGCTATAAAAATTTTAGATAAAGGCGGATTTTTAGATTCTGAAGAACTTGACGGAGCGAAAAAAGTATTGAAAGCCGCAGCTTTAACTTATGTAGCCGCCGCCGTTACTTCGGTTTTATCTCTTATAAGGCTTATATTAATTGCAAATAGAAGAAGAGATTAAAAAGATTAAATATTTAAAATCAAAAAATAAAGAGGTTAATTTTTTTAATTATCCTCTTTTTTTATTTTTAAAATTTATTTAAAATTATTTTTATTTCGTTATGCCATTTATTTATATATTCTTTAAATTCTCGTTTTGAAATTTTATTTTCTTTTAATTCTGAAAAATGATAAGGCGAAATCATATTAGCAAAATTTTCGTCAATTTCATTGTATATATTTTTAATAAAATATTCTAATTTGTTTATAAATTCTTTTTCGTTTATATTCTCTTCAATATAATCTTTTATATTTATATTTTTTTCATTTGTATTATTTAAATTTATATTATTAAATATTTTAACATTTTTTATTTTTGCAGATTCTTTTGTTAAATTAAAAATTTCAATTTCTTTTATAATTTCATTTGCCAAAGTTTCAAAATGCATTTTATAACTAATAAGCGAAGAAGAAGATTTTCTTAAAATATTATCGTAGCATTCTATATTTTGATTATCGTTTAATCTTTTATATTTCAAATTTTCAAAAGTTTTTAATTTGTAAGAACTTAAAAAATCTAAAGCTATTGCATTTGAATATTTTGAATGGCTTTTATTACTTAAATGACAAAAATCGCAACCTGCAAATAAAATATATTTTGGATTAAGAAAATTAGCAATTCTCAAAGCGGGCATTATAACGCTTCCTTCCATAGGAAAATAAATATTATTATCGCTATTTTTATTAGAATAAATAATTTTTTCAAAACTTTCATTATGCGAAAAATAAAATATTCTTTTTTTATTAATATTTGTAAGCGGGAAAGAATAAGCGCTATGAGTTGTAAATATTGGAATATTTTCTTTTATAGCGTCTATTATATAAATGCAAGAATAAAATCCGCCGTCAGTCGAAACTATTGCATCAGGTTTTATATTATTTTTTATTAAAGTATTGAATGCATGTGATAAAACTAAAATAAAATGAGTTTTTGAGAGTTTTTTTATTTTTTCAATATAATTGTCTATCGAAGCGCCCGCGGATATTAAAAGCAAAGGAGTTTTTTTATTTAAAATATTTTTATAAGTTTTTATAGAATAGCCTTTATTGAAAGCCAAATTATAAATTATATTTCTTGCCCAAATCGGAGCGAAATAATAATTTGAAGTTAGAGACATTAATTTTTCTTTAATTTTATTCATTAAAAGAAAATTAACATTGTCGTAATAATTTTTATTTTCAGCGTTTATATTCGAGGCTCTTATATGCATTATACAAATTATTTTTTTAATATCTTCTTCGGCTATATAAAAATCGAAAAAAGAAATTATATCTTCAATTTTTTCTTTTAATAATATAATCACTCTTTTTAAGTTTTCAGATTTTATATTTTCAAAAATTAATTTCGCTACTTCAATATCTTTTTCTATTATTATCGCTTTGCTATTTTCGTTTAGAGATAAAAAATAATCTATATGATAAAACGAAGATATAGACAAAAAAATTCCAATACGACTCGAATTATCTTTTATATTTTGATTTATTAATTTTTTAGCTTCTTCAATCGGAGCGTAAATTGAAGTTAAAGGTTTATTATTATATAAAACGGTTATAAGATTTTCTTTATTTAATTTTATAGAATATACAGAATTTTTTATTTTATATATATTTAATTTTTCAATCGCTCTTAAATTATATTTATTATTTTTAAGCTCTTCAATATTATTAATATAATTATTCATTTTAATTTTCTCTTTTGTAATTGTTTTATGATATATAAAAACGAATAAAAATACAATTAATTATTTTAGTAAAAGAGAATAAAAAAACAATCATTTAATTTATAAATAAAAAAAGACACCGTAATAAATACGATGCCTTTTAATTATTTTATCTATTATTAATTTCAATTATTTTTTAGTAATATCTAAAGTTAATGGACTTTCTCCTTCTTGTCCCATTATTAAATTTCCTTGAGTATCGCTAATAAAAACAAGAGTAAATTTTCCACTACTGCTACTGTCACTATACGAAGCGGTATAAGTCGTGTCGCTAACTCTTGTTACAGAAGACGAAGGAATTGTAGTATCGCCACTCTCTCCTTTTATAGTAAAAGAACCGTCAGTATTTATTGTAAGTAAATGCATTTCAGTTTGCACTAGTTTTCCATACCAATTACCAGCATAATAAGATAATGTTCTTCCTTCTGTTCCTGTTTTATTCTTATTATCGCAACTTATTGAAAATAGAGCGATTAAAGATAAGATAATTAATAATAGATAAAAATTTTTTCTTTGTTCTTTCATTATAGAACTCTCCTTTTGATATTTATTAAAAACATTTAAATAAATGTTTCTCGCGAAATTAAAATTTTGATTGAATTGAAATAATCCAAATATTAGTTGTTTATTTGAGAAAAATTTTTGCAATAAAATTGAAGCGCTTAAAAATTTAAACGCTTTTGAAATTTGTAATATATAGAAATTTAAATTATTGTTTAGAAGATAATAATAGCGTTCTGTTCTGTTCTGTTCTGTTCTGTTCTGTTCTGTTCTGTTCTGTTCTGTTCTGTTCTAGATTATTCAAGTTAAACATCCTTAAACCGAAATTCTTTCCTTCGGTTATTTATTTATTTATTAATTGTATGCAAATTATAACATTTTAAAAAAATTTGTCAAGCATTTAATTATATTAAAATTCACATAATTTTATAATAAATATTAAAATATTTTAAAATCAAGATTATTTACAAATCAATAGACATAAATCTGCATGCTCTCTCTGTAGCGTCAATTATTAAACTTTTTGAATTTGCTATCGCTTCTTCCAAAGGCATAGCTCTTTTTAAAGCGGGCATTATTGAAGTTATTCCCATTTCATAAACCGCTTCCGCTCCGTCTCTTATATCTCCGACTATCGCAATTACAGGAATATTTTTCGCTCTTCTTGATATTCCTACGGGAACTTTGCCTTTTTTAGTTTGTCCGTCTATCGCTCCTTCGCCCGTTATTATAAGAGAAGCGTCTTTTATTTCGTTTTCAAAATCTATAATATCCAATATTGCATCGATACCGCTTTTTAACTCCGCATTGCAAAAGGCTATTAAACCTCCGCCCAAACCTCCCGCCGCTCCCGAACCTTCTATATAATCTATTTCTTTATTAAATTTTTCTTTTACTAATTTAGCGATATTTTTTAATCCGTTATCTAATATATCAAAACTTTCTTTATTAACGCCTTTTTGAGTTCCGTAAATTGCAGTAGCTCCGTCTTTTCCGTAAAGAGGATTTTTTACATCGCAGGCTACATTTATTTTTATATCAAATATTTTTTTATCTACATTAGAATCGTCTATTTCTGCAATTTTAATCATATTCTCCGCTATAGCTTCAAGTTCTTTTTTATCTTTATCGAAAAATCTATATCCCAAAGCGTTAGCCATTCCAATTCCGCAATCGTTCGTAGCGCTTCCGCCTATTCCAATTAATATTTCTTTTATTCCATTTTCTATAGCGTCTTTAATAAGTTCGCCCGTTCCGTAAGTTGAAGATTTAAGCGGATTTTTTTCTTTTATCAAAGTTAAACCTGAAGCCTCCGCCATTTCTATAACGGCTTTATTATTATCGATTATTCCGTATTTTGCTTTTATAATTTTGCCGAGCGGATTTCTTACATTAACTTTTTTTATTTTTCCTCCCGTAGCGTATAAAACAGAATCTACAGTTCCTTCGCCTCCGTCTGCTATGGGAATTTTCTTTATTTCAGTATTTTTAAATACTTTTAATATTCCTTCTTCTATCGCGTTACAAACTTCCAAACTTGACAAACTGCCCTTAAAAGAATCGGGAATAATAATAATTTTTTTCATTTTTAATTTGTCCTTAAAGATTTTGAATTTCTTATAATATTTTTATTTAAAGATAAATTAAATAGTATTAATTTTCATTGTTTATATTATACAATAATTTATATAAAAGTTGTATTGTTTGTATAATGTAATTTAATAATTTTTTTGATATACTATTAATTAAATTAAAATATAAGGAGTTAAATATGCAAGGAATTTCATTAATTATAGCTTTTATCATTTGTATAATAATTATGATATTTGCTATATCGAAATTAAAAATTCATCCGTTTTTGTCTATTATGGGCGTTTCTCTGCTTCTGTCATTTTTAGCGGGAATTCCAATAAAAACTATTCCTTCAATAATAGGAACGGGATTTAGCGGAACATTTACAAGCATAGGAATAGTAATTATATTAGGAGCGTTAATCGGAACTATTTTAGAAAAAACGGGAGGCGCTTTAAAACTTTCCGACATAGTTATAAAAGTTGTAGGCAAAAAGAAACCCGAACTTGCAATGCTTATTATGGGCTGGATAGTTTCTATTCCCGTATTTTGCGATTCTGGTTTTGTAATTTTAAATCCGATTAGAAAAGCTTTGGCAAAAAGAACTTTGACTTCAAGTGTTGCTATGTCTGTCGCTCTTTCTGCAGGTTTATATACTTCGCATGTATTTATACCTCCTACTCCAGGACCAATTGCCGCTGCAAATACTTTAGGAGTAGGCGACCATCTTTTAATGGTTATAGGAATGGGAATTTTATGTTCAATATTGCCTTTAATATCGGGATATTTCTTTGCAAAATATATTGGTAAGAGAGTTAAATCTATAGACGAAATAGAAAATAAAGATAGCGTTAAAAGTTATGAGGAATTGGTAAAAAGCTACGGAAAATTGCCTAACGGTTTTTTAGCGATAGCTCCGATTATAATACCTATTCTTTTAATGGGTTTAGCTTCCGCAGTTACTATGGCAAAATTAGAAGGAAGTTTTATAAGTTTATTACAATTTTTAGGAACTCCAATAATTGCATTAGCTGTAGGCGTTATTTTTGGAGCAATAACTTATTTTAATCAAAAAAATAGCGTTGAAAATATAGAAAGTTTTTACGATATAACAAACGATACTTTAAAAATTGTAGGACCTATACTTTTTGTAACGGCTGCTGGCGGAGTTTTGGGAAAAGTTATAGCTTCTTCAAGTTTGGTTGATTTCATAACGGAAAATGCGACTCTATTTCAAACTATAGGAATATTTTTTCCGTTTATTTTATCGGCGATATTGAAAACTGCGCAAGGTTCTTCCACTGTAGCATTAACTACAACAGCAGGAATAATAGCGCCTTTAATGGGAGCTTTAGGTTTGGATACGCCTGCATTAGCTTCTTTAACCGTTATGTCTATTGCGGCTGGCGCTATGACTGTTTCGCATGCAAATGATAGTTATTATTGGGTTGTTACGAATTTTGGAGAGATGAAAGCCGAAGACGGTTATAAAACTCAAACTTTAATGACGCTTATAATAGGAATAGCGGGCATAATAAATGTGTTTTTAGTGTCTTTGGTTTTAAGATAAAATTATAAAATATATTTAAAATCATTAATATGTATTTTATATAAATTAGTATAATTTTTAATAATCCTATAAATAGTTTTTATTAAATATAATTATTTATAGGATTATATACATTTTATAAATTAAAATTAAGGATTTAAATATATGATTTCTTTAGATAATCAAATAGCAAAAAAAATTATTAAAAAAATAATGAATGATACTGATTATAAAATCAATATTAACATTATGAACGAATACGGAGAGATTATAGCGAGCGGCGATAAATATAGAATAGGAAAAATACATTCTGGAGCTTTGGAGGTTATTGAAAAAAGAAAAAGCATGCATTATTTTGATACCGTAGATAACGATACCGAAAGCAGTAAACCTGGAATTAATATGCCAATAATATTTAATAATGAAGTTATAGGAGTTGTCGGAGTTACGGGAAATCCAAAGAAAATAAATATAATAGCCGATATGGTAAAAATGCTTACGGAAATATTTATAGAAAGAGAAATAGACGCAGATAAAAAGATATTTAAACAAACTACTCTTAATAATTATATTCATAAAATTATATCGAAAGAAAATTATAACTACGCTTCCACAATAAATATTTGGGCTGAAAAAAATAATTATTTATTTGATATAGATAGAGCCGTTTGCTTAATAAAATTTGAGAAAAATGAAAATCTGGATATATACAAAACAGTAGAATATATAATAGACAAAACTAAATATTTAAAGTATTTTTATAAACAAGATATAGTATCTTATTTGGGAAACAGACAATTTATTATTATAAAAAGTTTTAACAATAAAGAAAAAACGGATAAAAAAAGCGTATTAAAAAATTTCTTTACAAGCCTTCAAAAAGAAATAGACAGTAAAATGAATTTAAAATTTTCAACGGCATGCGGAGTAATAGTTAATAGTTTAGATAATATACCTTATAGTTATGAACATGCGGATTTTTTGCTTAATTATATAGAGTTTAAAAATAAATCCGTATATTTTATAGAAGATTATATTTTAGAATTTCTTACTTTAAGCGAAGAAGCAAATTCAAAAATGATATTAGGAAACGCTTTGAATATAATAAAAAGAAGTCCGCTTTATAAAGAAACAATTACGGCTATGAGTAAAAACGATATGAATATAAATAAAGCATGCGAAAGTTTACAGATACATAGAAATACTATGGTTTACAGAATGAAGAAAATAAAAAAGATTTTAGGATTAGACCCGATTAATAATCATAAAGATAGAATTAAATTTTATATTTTGTCTATTATATTAAATAAAAAGAATTAAAATGATTTATTTATAATTTATTTTATTTTGACAAAAATTTTTATTTTAAGTATAATATTTATTTATCATAAAATAATTTTGTAAAATAAAAAAGGATATAAAATAAAAATGTTAAAAATAACCGAAAGTAAAGAAAATAAAAAATTTGATTACGACAATAGAATTAAAAGATTGCGAAACTTAACTAAAGAAACCATTCTTATAACTAAAAACGAAAATATATTTTATTTGACGGGTTTTAAGGGAACGGCGGGCTGGCTTTTAATTCATAATTCAAAAAAATATTTGCTTGTAGATTCGAGATATTTTGAACAAGCTACTAAAATTACTCATAAAACTTCCGTAGTTTTGGTTTCAAATAATTATGAAGGCGCTTTAGTCGATTTATTGAAATCTATTAAAGTTAAAGAAATTACCATTGCAAGAAACGGACTCTATTTATCCGATTACGAAAATATAGTTTTAGCTATGGTTAGCTCTTCGATTAAAATATCGGTAAATAAAGCGAATATTGACAATATAAGAATCACCAAAGAAAAAGAAGAGATAAAAATTATAAGAGATAATTTAAATAGAGCGGAAAAAGCTATGACAAAAACTTTAGCGTTTATAAAAGAAAATATTACCGAAAGAGAATTAGCGGCGGAGTTGGAATATCAAATGAGAAAAGAAGGCGGAGATAAAACGGCTTTCGACACAATACTTTTATTTGGAGAGCGAACCTCTCTTCCTCATGGAATGCCAACCGATAGAAAATTAAAATTGGGCGATAATATTCTTATGGATTTTGGTTTATCGAGAGAAGGTTATAAAAGCGATATAACAAGAACTTTCTTTTTTGGCAAAGGAAATAATTTTAAAGAAATGTCTAAAATATATAATGTAGTTAAAGAAGCACATAAAAAAGGAATTGAAGCTATACATTCGGGAATATCGGGAAAAGAAGCGGATAATTCTGCAAGAGAAATTATTAAATCTAACGGATACGGAAAATATTTCGGGCATAGTTTAGGACATGGCGTTGGACTTGAAATTCATGAAGCGCCAAGATTATCGCCAATAATAGACAATGTTCTTGAAGGCGGAACTATAGTTACTGTTGAGCCTGGAATATATATTCCAGATTTGGGCGGAGTTAGAATAGAAAATATGGTTATAGTTACAAAAGACGTAGGAGTTTCAATGAATGATACGCCAACGGATTTAATTGTTTTATAAAGTATGGCAATAATAAATAGAAATAATAATAATAGAAGAAGAAAAAATAAATTATATCCAATATATGTTTTATTAATAATTATAATTTTTGCTCTATACTATTATTATAAAAATATTTATAAATCAAATTTAATAAACGAATATAACAGAAAAGATTGGGGAAATTGGATTGACGAAGATAAAAACGGACTTAACACGAGGCATGAAGTATTAGCCGAAGAATCTTTAATAAAACCCGTTATTTCAAATAATAAAGTTATAAAAGGCAAATGGTTTGATAAATATACGGGAAAATATTTTACCAATCCGAGCGATTTGGATATCGACCATTTAGTGCCTTTGAAAAACGCTCATATTAGCGGAGCGAGTAATTGGAACAAGAAAAAGAAAAACAGATATTATAATTATTTAAAATACGATAATCATTTAATTGCCGTATCGAAAAGCGCAAATAGAAATAAAAGCGATAAATCTCCTGTAAATTGGCTTCCGCCAAATAAAGAATATCAATGCGAATATGTTAGAGAATGGTTTAAAATAAAAACCGCTTGGGGACTTACTATTGAAGAAGGTTTTGACGAAGTTTCAAATATAGTATGCAAAGGCAAATAATGAGCGATATTGAAAAACAAATTTTTGAAGATATAAATTTTTTTCCTAATAAAATGAAGATTCTTATATTAGGAACTTTTCCCGTGCCTTTATATTCTCAAAAAGAAAAATTTAATTCTCTTCCAAAAGATAAAAAAGAAAACGCTTGGTATTATGCAAGTAGTAAAAGCGAATTTTGGAGATTAATTGCCGATTCTTTTGATATTGATAATAAAGAATTTTTGATAAATAAAAATATGAAAAAAAAACTTTTTAAAAATAATAAAATAGGAATTGCTGATGTATTTTCAAAATGCAAAAGAAAAAATAAAGAAAGTTCAAAAGACACAGATTTAATAATAGTAGAATATAATAATTTAATTGCAAATATTTTTCAAAATTATAAAAGTTTAAAACTTATAATTTTCACAAGCAGATTTACGGAAAATAATTTTTTTAAAATTCTTAATAACAATAATTTGAATTATCAATTAATGGAAAGCAAAGATATTAAAAAACATTACAAAAACAAAAGTAATATAAATAACGAAATAATAAATTCCGTTAGAGAAAGATTTATTTTGATAAAAAATTTAAAAATAAAAATTGCGACTATTACTTTAAAAATAAGCCCAATAAAAGGCGTTAGTTTATATTCTACTAAAAAAGAACTTTTTAAATATTATTTGAATCTTTATTAATTATTTTTAATAAAATTATTTATATAATATTTTGTCTCGCCAAAAACCGAATTAAAAAAATATATCAAGCATTTTTTAAGAAAAAATATTTTTAGAAGAAATTTATTTTAATACTTTACAAAAAACTATAATTAACATAAAATTATGTTATTCAATATTTTAATATTTTAAAATTATAAAAACTAATTAACGGAACTCTTATGAAAACTATAAATTTAATATTGGGCAATCATAATCATCAGCCCGTTGGAAATTTTGATTTTGTATTTGAAAGCACATATCAAAAAGCTTATAAACCTTTTTTAGATATGCTTGAAAAATATGAAGATATAAAATTTAATTTTCATTATACGGGAAGCCTTTTATCTTGGATAGAAAAAAATCATCCCGAGCATATTGAAAAATTAAAAAATTTAGCGAAAGAAAAAAGAATAGAAATTCAAAGCGGCGGTTTTTACGAACCTATAATGCCGTCAATTCCCGATAGAGATAAAGATATACAAATTAAAAAATTAAACGGTTATATAAAAGATAAATTTAAAGTTAAAGCAAAAGGCGCTTGGATTGCCGAAAGAGTTTGGGAGCCTACTTTAGTTAAAAATTTAGCAAAAAACGGAATCGAATATATTATGATTGACGACTCGCAATTTTTAACTACGGGAATAGATACAAAAAATATTTACGGATATTTTATAACCGACAATGAAAATTATAAATTAAATATATTTCCAATTTCGCAAGAACTTCGTTATTTAATTCCGTTTAGAGAAGCCGAAAAATCTATAGAATATTTAAAATCAATAGCAACCGAAGAAGGAGATAGAGTAGTAGTTTTGCATGACGATGGCGAAAAATATGGAGATTGGCCAGGAACTCAAAAATGGGTTTATGAAGATAAATGGCTTGAAAATTTTTTTGAAGCTTTAAGCAAAGAAAAAGATATTATAAAAACGACAACATATAGCGAATATATAAAAAAATACCCGCCAGTTTCAAAAATATATATTCCTAACGGCTCTTATGAAGAGATGCTTACTTGGGTATTGCCCGCTAAAGTGCAAGACGAATTTCACTCAAAACTTGAAGAATTAAAAAAATCAAACGAAAATGAAATTATTACAAGATTTATGCGAGGCGGTTTTTGGAGAAATTATTTTTCAAAATATTCTGAAAGCAATAGAATGAATAAAAGAATGATTTACGCTTCAAATATCTTTGATAGATTTAAATTTAAAAGAAATAAAGATAAAATAAAAGAAGATAAAGAAATCGCTTTAGATTATTTACTTCAAGGGCAATGCAATTGTCCTTATTGGCATGGAACTTTCGGCGGATTATATTTAAATAATTTAAGACATGCGACTTATTCTAATTTAATAAAATCTACTTCAATATCCGAAAAAAATATTTATGGAGAGAATTATTTTATTAAAAAAAATATCGATTTTGATATGGACGGCAGAGACGAAGTAATTATATCTTCAGAAAAAGAAACTTTAATTTTTCATTCTTTAAGCGGTTCTTTAATAGAATGGGATTTAAAAAAAGAAAACCCGATTAATTTAATTGATACATTGAAAAGAAGAGAAGAAGCTTATCATATATCGGCTATGCGAAATACGAATAACGATAATCAAAACGAAGGGCATGTTTCTATTCATGAAATTGCTAAAAAAGTCGATGAAAAAATTGCAAAATATTTGGTATTTGATAAAAATGAAAAAGTTTTTGGAGTTGACCATTTTTTAAATAAAATGCCAAGCGCCGAAGAATTTCAATTATTGCAATATAAAGAAAATGCAAATTTTTTTGAATCGTTTTATAAAATAATCGAAGATAAAATAGATAAAGATTTTGCAAAGGTAATATTTAAAAGAAAAGGAAAAATTAACGGAAAAGAAATTAATCTTATAAAAAAATATATTGTGAACTCTAAAGGCGGTTTTTTATTGGAAGCTATTTTTGAAAATAAATCGTGTGAAGAAATTGAATTCATTTACGCTTTAGAAAATAATATTACTTTGCTTGCGGGAGGCGAAAAAGACAGATATTATACGGGAGAAGATAAAAGAATATCCGAAAATTTATCCGAAACGGGAGAGTGGACGGGAAAAATTTTCGCTATGACGGACGAGGCTTATATAAAAATAAAAATATTAATTGAAGCCGAAGAAGAGACTATTTTTTTATATATGCCAAATTATACGATATCGGATGCCGTTGATAAACTTGAAATGAATTATCAAAATTCTACTATAGTTTGCTTAAAGAAAATAAACTTAAAACCAAACGAAAAAAAATATTATAAAATAAAAGTAGATACGAAAAATATTTAATAATTTAATTTGGAAGGCTTATAAATGAAAATTTTTTGCATAGTTTCGGATATTAAACGCTCGGGAAAAACTTATTTGTCTTCTCATATAATATCTTCTCTAAAAATATTAGGAAAGAAAGTATGCTATTATAAACCTTTCGTAATGGAAGTTAAAGACGGAAAATTATTCGACTGCGAATATATAAGAAATACTACCGATTTAAACGCTTCCGATATATTTGTTTCTTACGCTACAAACGGAAATATATCGCCTCTTCATAGCATTGAAAAAAATATAGAACAGAGAGATATTAACGATTTAATTTACGAAAATAGCGACAATTATGATTATATGGTTTTTGAGGCTTTAAGTTTATATTCTCCTATAAAAGAAAATTATAATTTTATCGATTTAATTTCGGATATAGAAAACGAAAAACAAATAATTCCTGTAGTAGAATATAATTCTAATATTATTCATTCATGTTTGGAGCAAATAGGATTTCTTCATCAAATAGGATTTAAAGCTCCTTTTATAATTATAAATGTAAACAGAGATATTTTTATTTCCGAAAAAGTTTTAGAATATATAAGAAAACAAATAAGTCCGATAAAAATTTATTTGACGGAATTTGAGCCTGAAATAAAAAAAATAGAAGAGATAAAATATCCTAATATAATAAAAGAGATTTTGCGTTAGTTAATAATAATTCCTTTTGTTGGAATATTTAAAACTTTTATAACCGAATTTATATTTTTTTTCTTAAAACTAGAATGCATAGCTTTTGAAACTTTTTCTATTATATTTTTATCGTCTTTTGCCAAAGCGAGTATTGAAGAACCAGCTCCGCTAATCGTCACAGAATAAGCGCCAGCTTTTTTTGTTTCTTTAAATAATTGATTTAAATTCGGGATGAATTTAGCTCTATAATCTTGATGAATTTTATCTTCGGTTGCGATTTCAAGCAAATCGAGTCTATTTGAAAATAATGCAGAAGTTAAAAGCGCCGCTCTTGAAATATTAAATATAGCATCTTTTCTTGTAATTTCTTTAGGCAAAATATTTCGCGCTATTTCCGTGCTTAAATAAAAATCGGGAATTGAAACTATAGCTTTTAAATTTTTTGGAGGTTTTATTTTTATATATTTAAAATCTTCTTCTTTTTTAACGACTCCCGAAACTATTCCTCCGAGTATCGCGGGAGCTACATTATCGGGATGTCCTTCAATTTGAACAGCCATATTTAAAATATCTTTTTCTATTTTAAGTTTATTTCCAAGAATAAAATTAGAGCAAAGTAAACCTCCGATAATAGCCGCCGAACTGCTGCCAAGTCCTCTAGATAACGGAATTCTATTTATACATTTTATAATATATCCTTTTTTTGGTTTTGATTTTAATTTTTTGAAAACTAATTTCATTGCCGAATATATCATATTGTCTTTTTTAGAAATTTCATTTTCGCCTTCTCCAAAAATTTCAAATTCTATTTTTTTTGAATTATCGTTTTCGTAAATATGAATTTCGTTATATAGATTTAATGCAAGCCCAACGCTATCAAATCCCGAACCGATATTTGCGCTTGTTGCGGGAATTTTGAAAGTTATAAGTTTTTTATTTTTAATCATTATCATTTTCCTTTAATAATATTTTTATAGAATATACTTAAATATAATTTTTTTCAATATATTTTTTAAGTTTAGATATAAATATGCTTTGTATTGTGAACAAAAACTCTTATAAAAAACCCGATATCAATTAGAAATATCCAACTTTTCAAGCTTTTTAATATTTGTAATGTTTTTAGGCGCTTTTTTAATTTTATTTAAACTTAAATCTATTTCTTTTAAATTAATCAAACTGCATAATTCTTTTGGGAATTCTTTAAATTTATTATCCGCTAAATAAATTGTGTTCAATTTTTTAAGTTTATTAATATTTTTAGGTAATTTCTTTAATTTATTACGGCTTGCATCCAAATCTTTTAATTTATTTAAATTAGATATTTTCTCACTTAAATTTTTGATTTTATTATCGGATATATTTAATACTTTTAAATTTTTTAAATTATATAATTTTTCTGGCAATTCTGTTAAATTATTAAAAGATAAATCAAGCTCCTTTAACTTTTTAAGTTTTTCTATATCTTTGGGTAAATTATTTAATTTATTACCGCTTAAATCGAGTTTTCGTAAATTAATTAAATTGCATAATTCTTTTGGGAATTCCGCTAAATCCTTATTAGAAAAATCAAGCTCTTTTAAGTTCTTAAGTTTTGCCATATTTTTAGGAAATATTTTTATTTCATTCCTATCTATATCCAATATTTCTAAATTTTCCAAATCGCATATTCCTTCTGGCAAACTTTTTAATTTATTATCTCTTAAATCAAGTTCTTTCAATTTTTTTAATTTAGCTATATCTTTGGGTAAATTATTTAATTTATTACCGCTTAAATCGAGTTTTCGTAAATTAATTAAATTGCATAATTCTTCTGGCAACTCTTTTAAATTGTTAAAATATGAATTAAGTTCTTTCAATTTTTTAAGCTTTGCTATATTTCTGGGTAATATTCTTATTTTATTGCAATTTATATTCAGTATTTCTAAATTTTCTAAATTGCCTATTTCATCTGGTAAACTTTTTAATCTACTACTGTCTAATTTAAGTTCCTTCAAATTTCTTAATTTAGATATATCTTTTGGCAGTTTATCAATCTCATCAGAGCTAAACTCAAGATATTCTAAATTAACTAAATCGCATAATTCTTTTGGAAATTCCGTAAGGTTATTATGGGCTAAACGAACTCCTTTTAATTTTTTCAATTTATTTATTCCTTCTGACAACTTGTCAATTTTAACTCCCCGTTTTGAGCCGACTATAATAAGTTCTTCTAAATTTTTCAAATTATATATTTCTTCGGGAATGGTTTCTCTATTTATTATAATTAATTTTTTAATATTTTTAAGTTTAAAAAATTCTTTTGGAATATAATCATAATTAATAGTAAAATAAGTGAGATTTAATAATTTTTCTTTTGTAATCTTTTTATAATCTACTATTTTATAATCTCCTAAATATTTTATACCGTTGTCTTTAATCCATTTTTTAATTATTTCAAAATCTTTATCAGTCAAAGTTTCTTTTTTAATTGTCGTATTTTTCATAATATAAAATCCTTAATCATTATATAAAATTACAAATGCCATAATTAATATATTTTCAAATTATGGCATTACTCAAATATAAATCTTATTATATAAACTATATTTATAGTTTTACTAAAAAATTAAATCAAAAAACCGCGTTTATCTTGTAAGTTCTTTCATTATTTTTTCGTTTTCTTTTTCCAATCTTTCGATAAGCCTGTTTTTGTTTTCAATAAAATCATCGATAGATTCTCGAATTTTGCTAATCTCCTTATTGTTTTTCTCAAGCTCCTTAATCATAGTTTTAATTTTCATTTCAGTAAGCATATTTGCTCCTCCGTAATTTTTATTTTTTTGTTTTTATCTATTATCAAAAATTATATTGATAATCATGAATAATTTTGCTACCTGAATATCTTTCAAACCATTTTGCATTTTCTGTGTGAATGGGAATTATATATTCGGGTTCAGTTTTTTTAATTAAAGCGTCTATCGTTTTTACATCCGCATGTCCGCTTGTATGTAATTTAATTATTTTCACCTCCTTTTCTTTCATAAAATTTATAAATTGTTTCATCTCGTCATTTTCTAAATAACCTTTCCACATGGAATAAAATAGAATTCCGCCATTAAAAGATATTTCTTTTGACAGTTTTTCTAAATAATTTTCCATAGACGAGCGAACGCACATAATGAATTTTCTTTTTAATATTTCTTTTCTGCCTATCTTTTTATCTTTATATTCTTTTAATATCGAATAATTTTTTTCTGTAGGAATGGTTAAAAATACTTTTACATTTTCAAAATCTTTCGGATTTGGAATATTATTTCCCGAAGCGGAAGTTATGCTCGACATATAAACATCTTCTAAAAACAAACGATTTGTATTTTTAGCGACTTTATAAAAAGTGACAATTCTATCGATATTAACGGACGACATTAACGCAAAAATTGGAGCGTTATTATTTTTTATAATATCAATCGCATGTTTTTCTAAACTTTTTTCACTATAAGATTTTGAATTTTCTCTCGTAACTGTAGTGCCTTCGGTTATGAGTATATCTACTTTTTCAAGTTTATTTAATAATGAGTAAAAGCTTTTTCTACCGTTAGCTCTAAAATCTCCCGTGTAAAGAACTTTTTTATTTTCTAAATATAATAAAATCATATAAGAATCAAAAGCGGAGTGGTCGCATAAAATAGGTTTTACTTTTATATCTCTAATATCAAATTCTTTCTCGGATTGCAAAAAATTCGATATTTTAACCGTTTTATTTCCTAAATATTCGTTTGCAGTTTTATAAATATGATAACATTTTTCTCCCATAAAAATTGGAATATTTGGAAGTATATTATTAATTAGTCCTATATGGTCGCTATGATAATGCGAAATTAAAACCGCATCGTAATTTGGTTTATCTTGGAATAATCCTTTTATATCGGGAACTTTTGGTATTTTTTCTTGCAATTCGCTTCCCGTATCTAAAATTATTTTTGTATTTTTAGAGCAAATTTCTATGATATTTCCTCCAATTTGATTTTGTCCTCTAATAATACTAATATTCATAATTATAATTTTATATTTGCGGAAACCAAATAAGCTTTAATCATACTATCTAAAATTCTTATTAAAGAATCAATTTCTTCGTCCGTTTGAATTGGGTTAGACATTGTAATAGTAATCGTGTGATTTTTATAAAAGATTTTTGATATTTCCGCACTATATATCATTCTTATATAATCAATAATATTATTGGCTATCTTTTCATAACGAGGTTCTAATTCTTCGTCATTTAATGCCATTCCTTCAAAGAAAGTTCCTTTATTTAAATGAAAATCTATTTTTATATCTTTATGATTATAATTTTCTTCTTTTATTTCAGGAAATCTAACAAACCAACCCGAATTTTTTGAAAAATCACAGCCTTTATAAAAATTATTCATATCGGTAAACATATCGAAACCGTAAAATCCAGTTTTATCGATTTTGCTTTTTACTATGACGGTTTTATTATCTTCTTCCCATTGATTTAATTTATTTTTTAATCTACCTTCAAAATCTACTATTTTTTTAACATAGAAATTTTTAAAAACTAAAAATAAAAGCATAACGGCAAGCATAGTGGCGGAAATATCTTTTATCGCTCCCGCAATATAAACCGTTTCGTAATTATTTAAAGCCATTTCAATTATAGCTGCTATAACCGAAATAATGCTAAAAATTCCTCCAAATAATGTTTCAGCGTTTATTTTATTCATAAGTTATTTTCTCCTTTTGTAATGTTATATTCAGAATTATTATTTTTAGAAATATAAAATAATTCTATCTCAAGTTTTTTAATTAACTCTTTTAAATATTTATTATCGCTACCCGACATTTCCTTATATTGAGAACCATTGAAAAATACTAAAGGCGAAGCTTTAATTTTTGTATCTTTTGACAAATTAAAATCTTCTAAAAATTTATCTTTGTCTAAAGTTTTAGAATATGTAAAAATTTCTAAAACGCAACGAAGCATAGTTTCTTCGTTATCTTCCTTTTTTAATTCCAAAAGGTAAACGGTTTTAATATCTTTATTATAAGAGACTATATCAATTTTTCCCGCTTTGTCGTCCCGTTCATTTTTTAACGGAGTTTGATAATCTAATACTTTTCCAAGAATATTGAGCGATTTTTGATTAAAAATCTCAATCGCCATTATCTCTTCCAAACGATTAGAATTTTGATTATTATGTTTTCCGTCATGCGTATCAACTTTATAAGAAGATTGACGGGTTATTTTCTTTATATTATCAAATAAATTAAAATTTTTTATTAACCATTCGGCTATAACTTCCGTATATTTTTCTTTTGTGTCTGTTGTATCGCCTCTATAGTTAATAAAATCTTCTTTGTATAAAGTTGAAATATCTTTTAAGTTTTCAAGTTTATTTATTATTTCGTCTTTTTTGTATCCGTTAGCCATTTTTTAACTCCATTTTTAATTTATTTTTTACGCTTCTTTTTAGGGGAAGATGCGCTAAACAAAGCGTATAAAAATACAAATACAATTAATACTATTGATAATATTTGAAATATAGCGGAAAAAATTGGAATAATGCACCTAAATTTACTTTCTGGCGGTAGTGTAGTAGGTAAAAATAAGAAAACTATCGAACCAATCACCATAGGTAAAGAATAATACCAAGCAAAATCCTCGCTATAAAATACTAAAAGTATTGTGCCAATAATAAATATTATTGCAAATCCTACATAATAATAAATAATATCTTTATTATTTCCTGTATCTTCCATAATCTTAATTATTCTCCTTAAATTTTTGATTATTTATTAAAATATTAAATTTATACAAAATTATTAAATATATATTAAATATGCCATAGATAAGCATAATATTTTTTAAAATTGATATAACTAAATTTAATTTATTTAAATTATAGAATACTTGCAAGGCAAGGCAAGGCAAGGCAAGGCAAGGCAAGGCAAGCGTCAAAAATATAGTATAAATCGTTATTCATAATAGCATTATTATAACATTAATTAAATTTTTGTCAAGCGTTTTATTTAAAAAATATTAATTTTAATATAATATAAATTAAATGAATACTGTTAATATTATTTATGAAGACAAATATTTTATAGCCATATATAAAGAATCGGGAATTGAAGTAGACGATAATTTAATCAAATTAATTAAAAAAGAAAATCAAAAAATAGAAAATCTTTATTTGGTTCATAGAATAGATAAATTTACTTCGGGAATAGTTTTACTTGCGAGAGAAGAGAATACAAAAAAATATTTTGAAGACGCTTTTAAAAACAGAAATATAAATAAAATATATCATGCGATAGTCGAAGGAATTATAAAAAATAATAGAGGAACTATAGATATTTCTATTGGCAAAGATAAGAAAAATCCTAATAAAAGAATTCCTTTGAAAGTAAAAGAGGGCGGAGAGAATGCGATAACAAATTATAAAGTATTGAAAAGATTAAAAGGACATACTCTTTTAGAATTAAATCCTATTACGGGCAGAACGCATCAAATTAGAGTTCATTTGTCATATATCGGGCATTCTATTATTGGAGATAAAATATATTCTAAAAACGCTAAAATATATAAAATGAAAGGTTTCGCTCTTATTTCAAAAGAAATTCATTTTATTCATCCGATTACAAAAAAGAATATTGATATAATCGTAAATTATAATAATGAATTTTTAAGCAGATTAAAATTATTAGATAATGCAAAAAACTAAAATTAAATATATTTCCAAGTATAGCCTTTTTTCATTTCAAGAATTTCTTCAACAGTTCCTTTCGCTATTATCTCGCCTCCGTTTAATCCGCCGTCTAATCCTAAATCTATTATATAATCGGCAGCTCTTATAACATCGGGATTATGTTCTATAATTATAACGCTATGCCCTTTGTCTACAAGTTTATTTAACGCTATTAAAAGTTTATTAACATCGTCAAAATGAAGTCCCGTAGTCGGTTCATCAAGTATATAAACTATATGTTCTCCGTATTGTTTTTTTGAAAGTTCGGTTGAAAGTTTTAATCGTTGTAATTCTCCACCCGAAAAAGTGTCTAATCTTTGAGAGAGTTTTATATAACCCAATCCCACTTCGCTCATAACCGATAAAGTTTTTGTAATCGATTTATCAAAGTCAAAAAATTTTAAAGCTTCATCAACGGTAAGCTCCAAAACTTCGGCTATATTCAAAGATTTAAATCTAACCGATAAAGTTTCATCGTTATATCTTTTTCCTCCGCAGGCTTCGCATATAATTTCCATATCCGATAAAAAATGCATTGCAATTTTTCTTATTCCTTTTCCTTCGCAAATATTACATCTTCCTTCTTTTCCGTTATAAGAAAATCTTCCCGCAGAAAATCCTTTAGCTCTTGCTATTTGAGTTTTGGCGAATATATTTCTTATTTTATCGAATACTTTACTATAGCTTATTAAAGTGCTTCTAATCGAACCTACTATTGAAATTTGGTCTACTAAAATAGTGTCTGAAATTATATCGGGAATATACGCACTTTCGTATTTTGAATATTGATTTAATTTTCTTTTTTTAAGCGCGGGATAGAGCGTGTCGATTATAAGAGACGATTTTCCGCTTCCCGAAACTCCCGTAACAACGACTATTTTTTTTAAAGGAATTTCAATATCTATATTTTTTAAATTATTTGTAGAAACATTTTTTAATTTTATCATCTCCGTATTTTCTTTTCTTACAATGTTTTTATCAAATACTTTTTTTATTCCGCTTAAATATTCTCCCGTTAAAGATTTTTTATTTTTTATAATATCGTTAAATTTTCCTTCAAAAATAACCTCACCTCCAAAAGCTCCCGCATAAGGTCCCATATCGATTATATTGTCGGCTGATTTCATTGTATCTCTGTCATGTTCTACTATAACTAAAGTATTTTTTAAATCTCTCAATTCTTTTAATGTTTCAAGCAAATGCCCCGTATCTTTAGGATGAAGTCCTACGGTTGGCTCGTCCAATACATATAAAACGCCCGTGAGTTTTGAGCCAAGCTGACTTGCAAGTCTTATTCTTTGAGCTTCGCCTCCCGATAGAGTAGAATATCTTCTATCTAAAGACAAATAATTAAGTCCGACTTTATCTAAAAAATTTAATCTTGTTTTAATTTCTTTTATAGCTTCTTTTGAAATAATATTTTCTCTCTCGCTTAAAATTAACGGAAGTTTATTAAAAAATTGAGACGCGCTTTCAACAGTCATTGAAGCGACTTGACTTATATTTTTTTTGTCTATCGTATAGGCTCTTACTATTTCGTTTAATCGCTCTCCATTACATTTGGGACAAATTTCATCTATAAAAAATTTAGATAGAGATTTATCTTTCCACTCTGAATAATCTTCGCTTGTAATATCGTTATTCAAATGCCAATATTCTATAACATTTCCTACGGCGCTTTCTCCTCCAAAAAAGAAAATATTTATAATCTCTTTGTCAAGTTGATTAAAAGGAATTTCTTCCAATTCTTTTTTTCCGATTCCGTTTCTTTTAAGCATTCTAAATAAAGAATCGGTATAATATTTTCCATGCGTTGAAAACATATTATGAAGCATATTGTCCAAAGCTCCGTTTAATAAAGGTTTAGTTTTATCTTTAATAGCCAAATCGATACTGAAAGCTGGCTTACTTCCTAATCCTTTACATTCTGGGCAATAACCCCAATGCGAATTAAAAGAAAAATGTCTTGGCGTTATTTCAAAATTAAATAATATTCCATGAAGCAAACAAGCTGGAAATTTTGTGTGAAAACTCTCTCTTATCATTATTCCGTAATTTGCTTTTATATGAACAATCCCTCCCGATAAATCCATAGCTTTTTCAATCGCATCCGAAATTCTCGCTCTTTTATCTTTTCCCGCGACTATTCTGTCTATAACTATTCCAATAGAATAAATTTCTTCTTTTGATAATTCTTTTATTTTCTCTTCGGTAATATCGTCAATAATATAATCGGAAGAGTTTATTTGTATTCTGATATATCCCGCGTCTCTTATTTTTTTTATTATATCGGCTATAGAAATATTATCGCTTGAATTAAAAGCAAATCTATGATTAAGAGAACTATGATAAATCGGAGAGATAATCATTAATTTATAATTTTCCATAGTTTGAGATATTTCGGTTGCAAGCATTGAAGGGCTTTCCGCTTTTAAGTTATCTTTGTCTGCGCAATATGGACAATGCGGAGTCGAAACTCTTGCAAATATTAATCTAAAATAATCGTATATTTCTGTAACCGTAGCGACTGTAGAGCGAGGATTTCTGCTAACATTTTTTTGGTCTATAGCTATTGCTGGAGCTAATCCTTCTATTTTATCGACTTTTGCATCTTCAAATCTTCCTAAAAATCTTCTTGCATAGGTTGAAAGCGATTCTACAAATCTTCTCTGTCCTTCTTTAAATATAGTTTCAAAAGCTAAAGAAGTTTTTCCGCTTCCCGAAACTCCCGTTATCACATTTATTTTATTTTTAGGCAAAGTTAAACTTATATTTTTTAAATTATGTTTATTCGCTCCTTTTATTATAAGATAACTTTCTTCAATATCATTTTTAGATTTTAATATTTTTTTAGAATTATCTTTTATTTTGGTTTTTTGTTTTAATACAGCTTTTAATTCTTTTCCCGTTAATGATTCTTTAACTTTTATTATTTCTTCGGGCTTTCCTTCGGCTACTATTCTTCCGCCTTTATCTCCGCTTAAAGGTCCCATATCGATTATATAATCGGCGCATTTTATAACATCCAAATTATGCTCTACAACTATAACCGTATTTCCTTTTTCAACCAATTTATCAAGCGCTTTGAGTAATTTTTTTATATCTTCAAAATGAAGCCCCGTAGTCGGCTCGTCTAAAATATATAAAGTGTTTCCCGTAGATATTTTATGAAGTTCGCTCGCTAATTTTATTCTTTGAGCTTCGCCTCCCGATAGAGTTGTGGAAGGTTGTCCTAATTTTATATAACCTAATCCTATATCTTCCATTATTTTTAATATTCTTGTTATTGAAGTTATTCCGTCAAAAAATTCTATCGCTTCCGATACGGTTAACTCCAAAACTTCGTAAATATTTTTATTCTTATATTTAATATCCAAAGTTTCGGCGTTAAATCTTTTTCCCGCGCATTCTTCGCAAGGCACAAGAACATTTGAAAGAAATTGCATCTCTAATTCTATTAAACCCGCTCCTTCGCAAGTCGGACATCTTCCTGTTTTTACATTAAATGAAAATCTGCCTTTATCGTATCCTCGCATTTTTGAAAGTTTAGTAGCCGCGAATAAATCTCTTATAGGCGATAAAACTTTAGTATAAGTAGCGGGATTGCTTCTTGGCGTTCTTCCGATTGGCGATTGGTCAACTTCTATAACTTTATCTATATTTTCAAAACCTTCAATTTTTTTATGCTTTCCTACATTAAAAGTTTTTCCATAAAAATGATTATGCAAAGCTCTCATTAATATATTATCAATCAAAGTAGATTTTCCGCTTCCTGATAATCCGCTTACTACTAAAAATAAACCTAAAGGAATTTTAACATCTATATTTTTTAAGTTAAATTGCGAAGCTCCGATTATTTTTAAAAATTTTCCGTTTCCTTCCCGTCTCGTTTTTGGAATTGGAATATCGTCTTCGCCTCGTAAATATTTTGCCGTATAAGATTTTTCAGATTTTATAAACTCGTTAAAATTTCCAATTCCAACTATATTGCCGCCCGAAACTCCCGCGTCTAATCCTATATCGATTAAATAATCCGATTCTTCCATAGTTTCTTTATCATGTTCTACTACTATAACCGTATTATTTTTATCTCTTAAAGTTTTTAACGATTCTATAAGTTTTTTATTATCCGATTGATGAAGTCCAATAGAAGGCTCGTCCAATACATATAAAACGCCTTCGAGTCCGCTTCCAATTTGAGAGGCTAATCTTATTCTTTGAGATTCGCCGCCCGAAAGGGTAGGGGAGGCTCTTTCAATCGTCAAATAAGTAAGTCCGACTTTAACTAAAAAAGTTAATCTATAAATAATTTCTTTTATAATCGGTTTTCCTATAATCTCTTCGTTTGGTTTTAATTTTAATTTTGAAAAATAATTAAATAAATCTTCAATAGTCATAGAAGAAAAATCGGCTATAGTTTTTCCGTCAAATTTAACGGCTAAAGCGTCTTCGTTTATTCTCTTTCCTTTGCATTTCGGACATTCAACTTCATCCATAAAATTTGCATAATAAGATATTTTATAAGTTTCGTAATCGTATTTTAATCTTGTAAGAATTCCAGGAATTTTCTCTTCGACTATTTTACTATGATACCAAAATCTTTTTTTCCATTTAACCTCTTTATCGCTTCCGTATAATAAATATTTTTTTTCATTTTTGCTCAAATCCTTCCAAGCATTTTTTAAGTTTATATTGTAAATTTTCGCTATTATCTCCAATTCTTCAAAACCGTATTCCATATCAAAACCGATATGATTGTCAACAAAGCAACTTAAAGCGCCTTCGTAAATATTCAAATTTTCATCTCTTATTATATGTTTTTCCGTAAATATATGTTCTACTCCTAAACCGCCGCATATAGAACAAGCGCCCATAGGATTATTAAACGAAAATAAATTTGGCTCTATGTCGGCTATTGAATGCCCGCAGTTTGCGCAAGAACGCTCGGTTGTATATAATCTATAATATTTGTCTATTTCCGATTGTTTGCTTATTTTAGTTTTTTTTCTTTTAGTTTTTTCTTCGGTTGAATTTTCTTCTTCAATAATTTCATGCTCTTCGTAAAACGCCACTAAACCTTTAGTTATTCTTATAGCTCTTTCAATATCGTCCGTTATGCGCGATAAATATTTATCTTCCGCTTTAATTCTATCTATAACTATTTCTAAAGTATGTTTTTCGTATCTTTTGAGTTCGGGAATTATATCGTCTTCAAATTTATAAACGATATTGTCTATTCTTATTCTTTGATAGCCCGCATTTTTTACTTCTTCTATTTCTTTTCTATATTCTCCCTTTCTATCTCTAACTATCGGCGCTAAAATTAAAATTCTTTTATCTTTAAAATCTCTTAAAATAGTTTGCGCTATTTGGTCCTCGCTCTGTTTTGAAATTTTATGTCCGCATTTTGAACAATAAGGCGTTCCTAATCTTGCAAATAATAATCTAAAAAAATCGTATATTTCAGTTACCGTGCCAACGGTTGAGCGAGGATTTTTATTTACGCTCTTTTGGTCTATCGATATTGTCGGCGATAATCCTTCTATATGCTCCACATCGGCTTTTGCCATTACTCCCAAAAATTGCCTTGCATAAGCGGATAAAGATTCTAAATATCTTCTCTGTCCTTCTTTAAATATTGTATCGAAAGCAAGAGACGATTTTCCGCTTCCCGAAACTCCCGTTAAAGTAGTTAAAGTTTTATGAGGAATAGAAAGCGATATATTTTTAAGGTTATGCTCTTTAGCTCCTCTAATTTCAATAGAATCGTTCATTTTAAAGCCTTTTAAGTAAAAGAAATAATCGATATATTATAACATAGATTTTATATAAAAACAAAGAATTATTAAATACCGTTCCATTGCGAAGCTTGATTATGATAAGCCCAACGATAACCGCTACTTGAATTTAACCAAACTTTAGCCAAAGCAGATTGTCCCGTATTTGAAAATATATAAAGTCCGTTAAGAGAGTAAGCGTCTTTTTCGTAAAAATTCTTATTTGTAATTACTACAACCGCGTTAAAATCGCTTTGAGGTCCGAAATATTGAAGTTTCCAACCTCCGCTCGCTGTAACTAAATTTTGAGTTTTATCTATAGTGCCAACGGTTTGACTGTTTGCAGTTATTGTATTTCCCGTGCCATTGCCTTCCGTTCTCGGAATAACGGGAACTATAGCGTTTATTTTAGTTTCTATATATTTAGTATCAGTCAAATCGTTTGTGCCATAAGCGGTTACGGTAACATAATATAAAGTGCCGTTTTGATAAGTTTGTCCTGTTTGAGTAGGCGGCACTTGTATTGTAAAATTAGTCCTTGTATGAGTTGAATTTGCTACGGTAGGATAACCGCCCAAATTATTTTTTATAGCGTCCGTAGGTTGAGTAAAACTAGAATTGCCTTGTTTAATGTATATATTAAATCCCACGAAATCGGAAGCTAAAATTCCCGACCAAAAACTAATACTTATTGAATTATTTCCTGGAATAGCTTTTATTCCGTAAGGCGGATTATATTCGTCAACTACCGTAATAAGTTCGTTTGAGCAAGAGATAAATATAAATAATATTGATATAAAAAAAATAATCTTTTTCATAAATTAATAGCTTAATACATCCGCGGCTGTCTGAAGGCAATAATCTACCGTTGCAGTTGTCCCGCTAACGCTTTTTACAAATATTTTACCATAATAATTTTTTCCTCCGTCCACTGTCTTCGTTAAATATAATTTATTTGCTTCAACGGTTAAAGCTGCAGTTGAATATCCGCTTTCTGGAGGAATCGTTACTTCATACAACGAAGATGCCGAACGAGATTGAATTCCGCCCCCGTTTTGAAAAGTTAAATTTCCTCCGCTTGTTCCTACGGTTGCTAATGTTTTACCTCCACTTGTAATATTTCCCGAAGAAAAGCTTCCCGTATTTTCCTCTCTAGGAGTAGCCATTTGAGCATAATCAAAATAATAAATACTTTCGTTTTGCGGCGTTATTTGATAGGCGCTCACCCATACATAAATAGGAATTCCGTTTTGAATTTCCGATGCGGTTAAAGTTGTGACTTCGCTATCTCCTCCCGTAGAATAATAACTTCCAACTCCTATTGTATAACTATACGAAGTTATATTTTGTGAATTTTTATTTATAATTGTCGGGCGAGTTTTTTGCTGATTGTATAATTTATATTTTTGAGGATTTACGCTATCTCCAAAATATATATTATAACCGCTAAAAGCAGGCTCATTATTTTGGGCTTGAAATTCAACGGTTACTTTATTAGGTCCTGGTATAAGTTTCGTAATAAAAGGCTGATTCATTTCTTGATATATGCTTGTAATATCGGGAAGTCCGCATGATATAGTAAACATAATATTAAAAAATAATATCGATATAAAAAATAACTTAAATAAACTTTTCATAATTTCAATTATACGACTTTTAAAAAATTATTCAATACATTTATTAATAATTTCGTCATTATTACATAATATATTAAAACTTTTTCAATAGTTTCAATTAATTATTCATAAATGACAATTTTTTAAATCTCCTACTTATTATAACAACTATTTTTTAAAAAAGTTAAAAAATTAATTGTTTTTAATTATTTATTCGTGCTTCCAAAACCGCCTTCGCCTCTAATCGATTGAGATAAACTTTCAACCTCTTCAAATTCCGCTTTTTCCACTTTTGCAAAAACAATTTGGGCGATTCTATCTCTAAAATTAATAGTAAAAGGCTCTTCGCTTAAAGAAGCCAAAATAATTTTTATCTCTCCTCTATAATCGCTGTCTATTGTAGCGGGAGAGTTTAAACAAAATATTCCATGTTTTAAAGCTAAAGAACTTCTGCTCCTCACTTGCGCCTCGTATCCTTCGGGAATTTCTATATATAATCCCGTTGGCACTAAAACTATATCGTTTTTTTTCAAAATTATAGGCTCTTCGACATTAGCATGCAAATCCAATCCCGATGCGCCAGCAGTTTGATATTTAGGCAAAGGATTTTTCGATTTATTAATTACTTTAATTTTTAACATAAATATTTTTTCCTTGTCTTTATAAATTATCTAAATAAAAATGAAATTACCATAATAATAATTAAAGCCGTTAGTCCTTGAACTAAAGTTGCAAGCGTTCTCGCCTTATAAGCGTCTTTTATTTTTAAGCCCGATAATTCCACGACTATCCAAAAATAACTATCATTTGCATGCGATACAACCATAGAACCAGCGCCGATTGCCATTAAAACCAATACTTTAGATATTATTGTCGTATATCCTAAAATATTTAAATACGGAGCGAATAAAGTGGAAACCGTTATAACCGCTATAGTCGAAGAACCTAAAATTATTTTAAGCAAAGACGATATTGCAAAAAGAAATACAAGCCCTAAACTTGGCGAAGAAATTAAATTATTTAATTGAGGTATAGAATTTACTAAATCGGTAGATTTTAATACTTCTGCAAATGCTCCGCTAGCGCCTACAATAGCCAATATTCTTCCCGAGCTTGCTATTCCATCGCCAATCCATAAATGAATTTCTTCTTTATTAAATTTATGCGTAAGAGAAAGAGAAACTAAAAAGCCGATAAACAAAGCCATTGAAGGTTCGCCTAAAAATATAAATATATTTTCTAAAACGCTTTCGTCAAATTTTGTAGGCATAAATCTAACTATAGTTCCCATTGCCATTAATATTATAGGAATAAAAATCGGAGCGAAAGATTTATAAGCGGGCGGAAGTTCGCCGATATCGCTTATTAAAGTTTCGTAAGTCGGCGATTTATCAACATAATTTGGCTTTTGTATATATTTTGAAATAAATATTCCGTATAAAGCGCCAATTAAAGAAGTTGGAATTGCCACTATTAAACCGATTATAATTACCGCTAATATATCTTCTTGCAAATTAAATAAATTAACCATAGCGGCGGGTCCTGGAGTTGGCGGAATTAAAGCATGCGAAGTATAAAGCCCTGTCGATAAAGCTATTGATAAAGCTACGGGAGAAGCGCCCGTTTTTTTCGCCACAACCTTTCTTAAAGGAGTTAAAATTAAATAACCAGAATCGCAGAAAACGGGAATTGAAACTATAAAACCAAGTATATTCATTGCAATAGCGGGATGATATTTGCCGACTATTTTTATTATAACTTCGCCCATTTTTAATGCTGCGCCTGACATTTCGAGTATATTTCCTATAATGCTTCCCAAAACTATAATTATTCCGACATTTGCTAAAGCGTATCCAAAACCTTTTCCTATTAATGCCGACACTTCGGTAATAGAATCCGTTTCTCTATTTGGCGGTATATATAAAGTAAAAGCTAAAAATATCGCGACTAAAATCATAGCTATAAAAGGATTAACTTGAAATTTCATAGTTAAAATCATAAGAGAGGCTATGGATATGACGAGTATAATTATAGTGAAATAACCTATCATTGAATATCCTTAAAATATTATTTTTTATAATCTATATTTTGCAATAACTTATTTTTTAAAATTATTATTTAAAAAATTATTCTTCTTCTTCTGGAACTTCGGCGTTAATATAGCCTTCTTCAAAAAAATCAATTAATTCTTTTTCGGCGTTTTTTGCAATCTCTTCCATTCCGTCTTCGTATTCTATTTCAAGTATTAAATTCGCTCCTTGAAAAGCCCCAAGTCCCATTATATTAAATACGCTTTTTGCATCCGCCCTTACTCCGTTATAAAGCAAAAATATGCCTATATCTGAATATTCCGATTTGCTCGATATTTGAGATAAAATGCCTGCTGGTCTTAAATGCATGCCGTTTTTACTTTTTATGGTTACAACATTGTTTAATGTCATAATAAATAATTATCTCCCGTTTTTCTTTATTATAACATATTAAGCTATAATTTTCAATATAAAATTTATCCTCTCGATTGTTTATCTTTCCACTTTTTTATAATCGTTTCAACTTCGTCTCTTGAATAAGAAGAATTTTTTACTATTTCGTCAGTTTTCCATCCTTGTTTATACATTTTAATAATAAATTCTTCTTTCTTATTGTCGACTATATTCGATTTGCTTCTTTTAGATGTAGTTTTTCCATCCGACATATATTTTTCCGCATTATCAAGCAAATCTTGTAAATATCTAACAAAATATTCCGCTCTTTCAAGATTCTTAACTATATTATCATTTTCTTTTTTCATATAGTTAAGATTTTCTCTTTGATTTTGCATCTCTTCAAGTATAATATTTAACTCTTCAAGTTTATTTAAGAATAGTTGAACTTTTTTATCGTTTTTCTCTATTTTATTAAAGTCTTTTTCTAAAGAAGAAATTTTATCCATGAAGACTTTCCTTTTCTCTTCCACATCTACCATAGCGGATTTAATGCCGTCAACTTTTTCTAAAACGGTTTCAATTTCAATATCCGCTTTATTCATTTGAGATAATATATTTTCCGCATATTCTTCTTTATCTTTTATAAATGAAAGTTTATCTTCTATTTGCGAAGCTATATCTATAACCGCTTTTATTCCCTCTTCGGTATTTTCTATCATAGAATTGCTTTCGGCTATATTTAAGAATTTATTTTGAATATCGTCAGTCATTTCAATTAAAATATTAACTTTATCTTGAGTGTCTTTTAAGCTTTCTCTTTCTTTTTTTATGCCTTTAGAATATTCTAATATTTCTTTATGCATTTGTTTAAGCCCTTCAAATTCAGACATAGTTTTATTCATATCAGAAACCGCGACTTTTGTATCTTTTACTAAAACATCCAATTTTGAAACATCTTCTTTTATAGTTTTTGCGCTCTCTTCGGCTTTATCAAATATTTTAATAGTATTCATATATTTATCGATATCTTTTTGTATATCTTCTATTTTCATTTTTAAAATATCGTATTCGTTTGCAATATCGTCCGATTTTTCGTCAAGCAAATTATCTATTGCCATAACGACACCGTCAAGTTTTTTATTTAAAGAGTTCGCTCTATTATCCAAATCTTTAAGTATAATATTAGTTTTTTCATTATAACTTAAATTAAGCTCTTCTAATCTCGCTTCAATTTCGCTTGAATATTTTGTTATATCATTTTCCAAAGCGTCTACAATATTTTTCATACCTTCGATTCTGTTATCGTATATGTCTAAATTTTCGTTTTGAGTTTTAATTATCTCGGTTTTAGCGTTTTGAACATATTCTTTAGCGTCATTCATAAGAAGAGATAAAGTTTGCTCTAAATTAGAATTTAATCTCGCGACATATTTATCGTATTTTTCGTTTGTCTGCTCTTCAATAGAGTTTATATTTTCTTCTATAATAGAATTAGCGTCCGCTATTTTTTCATTAATCGCTTTTGAAATAGAATCTCTTAAATTTAATAACGATTCTGACAAGCTTATATAATTAGATTTTAATTCTTCAAATTCGGAATTTTTGCCTTCTAATATTTCATCCATTCTTTGAGATATATTATTTATTATAGAATCAAATTCTTCAATCTTGCCTTCAACGGATAATTTGGCGTTATTTGATAATTCTTCCAATCTATCGTTAAATTTTTTGCCTTGCTCTTCTATATCTTTAGAATAATTTTCTATTTTATTTTGCAATTCTAAAGCTTTTTCTTCTATAATCGATTTTAATCTTTCTATGGAAGGAGTAAATTCATTTTCTAAATTATTCATTTTCTCTTCCACATTTTTTAATTTTGCTTGATTGCTTTCAACAGAAGACATAAACTCGTCTTTTATCTTCATTGCATCTTGCAAATCTGCAACCATTTCATTAACGGAATTAGTTAAATTCGATTTGCTATTTTCAAGCTCGTCATACAGAGAGTTGATTTTATCTTTATATTCTTTATAAGTTTCTTCAAATAGGGTAGTGAAGGATTCATGATTTCTCTCTTGTCTATCGGTATAGAATTTTTCAGAAGTAAGATACATATCTTTTAATTTTGCCATCTCCTCGTTATATCTATCGTTTATTTCCTCAATCGTCCTCGCACCTTCTTGATTTGCCGAAATTTTAAACTCGCTTATAATTTTCTCTTCGTATTCCGACATTTTTTTCTTTAATTCTTCCATATTATTTTCAAGTTTTGTATTTATAATATTGAAAGATTCATTTAATCTATCGTTAATAGTTAATTCTATATCTTCTATAGATTTTTTAATGTCGGAGAATTTTTCAAATTTGCTCGTTTCTTTATTTATAAAATTCTGCACGGCAGTCATTATATGAGGAGTTAAATCTTTAGTTTCTTTAATAATCTCTTCGTTGAAAGAGGCTATTAAATTATCTATAGTTTCTTTTGATTTATTTAAATAATCTTCGTTAATATGGTTTTCTACAGAAGTAAGATAATTTTCAATTTCTTTAACTCTATCGTTAAATATATTTTCTTTTTTAGCCATTCTTTCATAAGCTTTTTTTGACGCATCGGCAACCGCTTCGGTTAAACTATCAAGTTTATTTTTTATATTTACATCGCTATTTTTAACCATTTCTATTAAAGCTTCTCTTTCTTTGCGAACATTTTCTATATCTTGCGATATATGTTTTTGAGATTGTCCTAACATTCTAATCTCGTTTTCTTGTTCTTTAAGATTTGCTTTTATAGTTTCTACTAAAGCGTCTATATTATTTTGAGCTTCGTCTATTCTGTTTATAATATTATTAACTTTTTCATTTTCTATTATATCGACTTTATTTTTAGCTTCTTCGACTTTTAAGTTTATATCGTTAAGTATATTTGAAGTTTCGCTTTTTAAATTATCTACTTCGACTTCTATAGCGTCTCTGTAAAATTCTTTAATTTTATCAGGTTCTGAATAAGCGTCTTCAAAATGCTCTATTCTTGCTTCTACTCTTTTTCTAAACTCTTCGTTAGAATCCTCAAATACTTTTATAATATCGTCTCTAAAAGAATCGTAAGAAAAATCGTTTTTCAAAGCTTCGTTTTGCAAATTTTCAAACATATCGATTATATATTTTTTCTCTTCTTCAATCATAGAGGAAATTTCTTCTCTATTAGGAATATCTAAAGAAATTTTATTATTTAATTCTTCTATATTTTGAGTTATATTATTTTTTTCATTTGATAATAAACTTATAGCTTCTTCTTGTTCTTTCATTAAATCGGAAATAGATTTTCTAAAATCTAAAAATTCGCTTACAAGTTTATCTCTGTCGCTTTCTATTGAGTTTAAAGCCTCGTTTGAATAAATAGCTCCGCTTTCGTATTTTGTTTTTATATCTTCAATTTCTGCGGATAATCTGTCTCTTTCAATTTGCAAATTGCTTGCCAAATTATTTATAATGGAAATTTTTTCTACGAATTCGTTTTTGAAATCGTATATTTCATTCATTATATTATCTTTATATCTCTTTATGCTTTCTGAAAAATCTTCTTCCAATATGCTAAAATTATTTTTAATTTCCGCTTCATGCCCTTTGTAAATATTTTCAAAATATTCCAAAGTCGGCATAGAGTTTAAAATTTCATTTCTTAACGAATCAAACTCTTCTCTTAAAGAATCTTTTTCTTCAATAAATATTTGGCTTATATCTTCAATCGTAGGAATTTCTTTAATAATATTTTCCTTCATTTCGGATAATTTATTTTCGATTTTATTATCTATAGAATCTTCTTCTTTAGAAAAAACTTCGGCTATAGCTTCAACCGTTGAATAATTATCTTCTATATTTTTCTTAAACGATTCTAATATTTCGTCTATTCTCAATCTTTCTTTTTCAATTATATTTTCTATATAAGGTTTATCAATTTTTTCAGAATTATCGGAAATTTCTTTTTTAGTATTTTCAACCGATAAAGTTATATCGTCTTTATATTTATTTATAAGTTTTTCTACATATTCATTATTAATTGAATTATCTTTTAAGGAATCGATTCTTTTATTTATATCTTCTAATGAATTTTCTAATAAAGAATGCAATTTTTCTTTTTCATTATCTAGAAATCGATTAATATTATTTAAATATTCTTCTTTAAGCAAATCAAATTTTTCTTCGTTAGACATATATTCCACTCTAATAGCGGATTTAAAATTATCTAATTCTTCTATTAATCTTGTTTTCTCTTCTTCAAATATTTGAGCGAAATTATTATTTTCTATATGATATTCCAAGATTTCTTTTTTAAACTCTTCAAATTCATTTATTAATCCTTCTTTTTCAGATACAAATAAATCAGTAAGTTCTTCCATATTAGGAACATTATTTTTTAAACCTTCAAAATCTTTTTCTATTTTAGAATACATATCTTTTTTAAGTTGATATATAGTTTCTATTAATTCGTTTTTATCTTTAGCCAATTCTTTTGAAAGTTCTAAATTGCTATTGTCTAATCTATTTATATAATTTTCTAAGTCGGATAATCTTATTTCCACATTGCTAAAATCGTCATTATTTTTTACAATGTTTACATAATTCATAGCTTTATCGTTTTCTTGTTTTATAGAATCTTCGATATTGATAATTTTTGATTTAATACGCTCTTCATATTCTTTCAATACATTATCCAATTTATTTGAATATTTTTCCATGTTTTCATTTATAGAGCTTTGATTATATTCAATATCTTTTAATCTATCGTCAAAAGCCATTATGCTGCTTTCAACATCGGATATTTTATCCTCAAATGAAGAAGCCAAATCGTTATGTTTTTGATTTATTTTTTCTCTTAATTCTTCTATCATATTTAACATATTTGAAATATTATCATTGTTTTCAAAATTAATATTTTCTTTAAGCGCATCCAAATCGTTTATAATAGAATTAAGATTATTGTCTTTCCAAAGATTTAAATCTTTTTCCATTTCGTTTATTTTTTCTTTATATTCTTCTAGAGATTGCTCCAAAGCTTCCTCTATAGAAAGATTTAATTTAGATTCTAATTTTTCTTTTAATGATTTAAATTTATCGTTTGTCAAATCGCTAAATAATCTTTTTATATTTTCTTTATTAGACCAAGAATCTTCAAAGAACGCTATTCTTTTTTCAATTCTATCTTTAAACTCTTTATTATTATTGTTTATATCGTCTTTTATATTTTCCAATGCATTTTTCAAAGTGGCAATTTTTTCAATATATTCGTTTAGCAAAGACGATGCAGAATTTTCGTTAGTATCGTTAATCTTTTCGTTTGCATTCGCTATATTTATATTAGATTTAAATATTTCAAATTCTTTTGATAAATTATTGAAAGAATCCGACAATTCTTTTTTATCGTTATCTATTTTAGTTGAAACGATTTTATTATTTTCTTCTAATTGAGCGAGCGAATTTTCTATATGGAATAATTTATCCGACATATAATTTAAACTCTCAATATCGATATCGTTTTTAAATGAATCGTATAAATCAAATAATTCTTTCCTTATAGATTCAAAATAATTTGATTGTTTATTTTCAATTTCGTCTTCATAAGAGTTTATTCTGTTTATAATATCGTTTTCTTTATTGTTTATTAAATCGTTAATTCGATTTTCCATCTCTTCCGCTTTTTCAATATATTCTTTAAACTCTAAAGTATATTCTCCCAAACAAGAATCAATATATTCTCTGCTATAATCTTCTATTTTTAAAATTATTTCATTTTTCTTCTCTTCTGAACTTTCAATAAATAAATCTATATTTTCTTTAGCGTTTCTCAACTGCTCAAGCAAATCGGATAAACTTCCGTCTTCCAAAACGGTTATATTATTTTCTATTTTTCCTAATTGTTCTTGCATATTAGAAACTTCTTCAAGTATTTTTTCAATTTCATTATTTAAAGCGTTATCTTTTTCTTTAGAATTATCAAAAATATTTTTTATATTATAAAATTCGTTTTCCAAATTACCTATTCTTTCAAAATCATTTTTCAAAGAATTAAAAGCTTGTTCTAATTTTATTCTCTCCGCTTCTAAATCGTCAATAGCATCGTTATTTTTCAAAGAATCTAATTCAAATCTAAAGGCTTCAATATTTGCAAGCATGGAATTTTTTTCTTCTATAATAATATTTTTCATTTCTTCTATATCTAATTTAGAATTACACATTTTTTCAATCATATCTCTACCGAAAGAATCAAAAGAATTTTCAAATTTAATTTTCTCTTCTTCAAATAAGCTATAAATATTATCTTTGCTCGCGTTTAGAACTTCATTTTTGAAAGATGCAAATTCTTCTTTTAATTGATTTATCTGTTCGTTATTTAATACGGAACTTTCAATATTAACAAATTTATCATTGAAATATTGATTTGCAGATTCGTATTTGTTATTAGCTTCGGATATTTTATTTCCCAACTGCTCATATAATTTATTTACTTTTTCTTCTAATTTCTTTATATATGCTTTATTATTTTTAACGCTATCTACTTTTTTCTCTAAAATATTATATTTTTCTTCTACGGCTAATATTTTTTCATCGACTTTATTATACATTTCTTTAACTTTATCTTCGTTTATAGTCTCTCCAATTTTATTTTCTAAATTAGACAAAGTATTATTTATAATATTGTCAGATTTTTCTTCAAAGTTATTTATAGCCTTCTCCAAATCGGAATTAATAGCGTTGAAAGATTCGTTTATAATATCGTTAAATTGTTGTTTGCTATCCTCTAACATATTTAATTTCTCAGATAATCTATTCTCTAATTCTATAGAACGTTCCTCTAAATATTCCTCTATATAATTTTTCTCATTTGAAATAAGATTAGTCTCCGCTTCATTTATAATCTTATCTATCTCATTTTTTATACTCTGAAGATTATTTTCTAATTCTTTAGTCGCATCATTATACATTTTATCAAGCGCTATCGAATATCCTTCATAATCTTTGCGTATGCTCTCTGACAATTCTTTAATATCGTCCGTTATTAAATCTTTTTCGTTATTTCTATGATGTTCTATATTCTTTATCTCTTCGTTATATCTTTCTACGGCTTCTCTAATATTATTATGAATATCTTCTAAATTATTTTCTATCTCATTATTTATTTTATCGTCTATATTTGATAATTTATTTTCTATATAGGATAACCTTTCATTTATATTTTTATCTATACGAGAATAAATTTCATTTTCTTTATATTCAATAGTTTTCAACATTTCGGATAATAATTCTTCTTTCTTGTTTTCAGAAGTTTCTACAAATCCTTCAATGCTTAATTTAGCTTGATTTAATTGATTTAATAATTCATTTAAATTGCCTTCCTTCCAATCTTCTATATCTTTTCCTATCGTATCCATTCTATCTCTTAATTGAGAATAAATTTCATTTTCTTTATCTTCAATAGTTTTTAACATTTCGGATAATAATTCTTCTTTCTTATTTTCAGAAGCTTCTACAAATCCTTCAATACTTACTTTAGCTTGATTTAATTGATTCAATAATTCATTTAAATTACCTTCCTTCCAATCGCCTATGCCTCTCTCTATATCATCCATTTTCTCTTTCAAATCAGAAATGTAATGTTCAAATTTTATATCCGCCTCTTTCCTTAAATTCTCTACCTCCTCTCTTATATCGCTATTAAATAAACTCTTTATCCTGTTATTGTCAGACCATATATCCTCAAAATGCGCTATCCTCTTCTCTAATCTATCCTTAAAATCTTTATTCTCATTACTCAAATCCTTAAATACAGAATCTATTTTATTCTCTATCGTTTCAGCTTTACTCATAGAACTTAAAAGATTATCTTTTATAGATTCAAAATCTTTATTAAGAGAGGCTAAATCTTCAAATAAACTTTCAGAATCGCTATCTATTTTATTTTCAAGATTAACTTTGAAATCTTTTAATTTATCCGATAAAATCTCTATATCGCCTCTCAAATCTATATCTATTCCGTCAATTTTATTTTTCAATTCTAATAAATTATTTTCTAAACCCTCTACCTTCTCAAAATCTTCTCTCAAACTTATTAAAGAATTCTCTAATTTAGACTTATCTTCCGTTAATGATTCAATTCTGTTATCCTCTCTTATATTGTTAATATCATCTTTCAAAGATTCAAATTGAGATATTAAATTATTCTTTTCTTCTAATAAATGATTTTTTATATAAGTTAAATCACTCTCATTATCCGAAACCCTATTAAGTAGATTTTTAGAAAAATCCTCAAACATATTCTCTATTCTTTCTTTCTCTTCTTCAAATAAACTAGGAAGCTCTATCTCATTGGCTCTTAAAGTTTGAGATTTCAATAATTCAAACTCTTCTTTGAAATCTTCTATTTGATTGTTTAATAATTCTTTTTCGCTATCATATAATTTTACAAACTCATCCTTATCAATTAAAGAAGATTTTATCGATTCTATAGTTTTATCAATCTCATTATCTCTATATGATAAATTATATTTTAATTCCTCAATTTCGTTATTTAAGTCGCCTTTAATATCGTTTATTAAATTTGAAAACTCTTCTATATATTTAATCTTCTTATCATAATCGTCAAATATCGATAATATGCTCTCATTATTTGAAATTAAACTATCGGTTTGCTCTTTGATTCTATAATCCATCCCTTCTCTTAATTCCAAAAACTCTCTCTTCAAATCATCCATAGACAAACTTATTGATTCTTTAGCTTCAATAATTCTATTGTCTACAAGCTCCTCCGCATACTTTTTCATCTCTTCTACAGATTCTGAAGTTTTAGCGTTATACATTTCTTTAGTTTTCTCAAGTAAATCATTAACGCCTTTATGCAATGTATTAAATGATTCATTTAAGGTTTCGTTTAATCCTTTAACTTTCTCGTCTATCTTCAAAGAAGTCTTATTAAGATAATCGTCTATGTAATTAGTCTCATTTTCTAAATGTTTAGCTTCGGATTCCTCCCTGCTCTTCTCTATCTCCTCTCTTAATCGATTCGCATAATCATTTAAAGAAACCTTCTCATTGTTATAAATATCCTCAAGAGTATTAATATATTCTTCATAATTTTCTCTTATTTCAACTCCAATATTTTCAACTTCTTCAATTATATTTTTATTCTCTTCAAGTCTATAGGTTTCAATTTCTTTTATCTCTTCTCTGTATTTTTCTACGGAGCTTTCTATTAAATCTTTAAGCTCGTTTATTTTTTTATTTATTCCTTCTTCGGCATTGTTAAATATATTATCAACCTTGCTTTCAACTAAAGCTTTTTTATCGTTAATATAAACTTCTATAGAGTCCATTTTATTGTCTATGCTATATTTTATATTATCCGCATTTGAAGAAATTTCATTTAATTTCATTACCAAAGTATCCATACGAACTTTATATTCGTCAGCGACTATATCGGAATGATGTTTTAACTGCTCGTATTCTTCTTTTAATTCTGCAAAAGTATTTTCTATAATAGAATGATATTTTGCGCTCATATTATTTAAATCGGTTTTCTTTTCATCAAATAAAGTCTCTATTTTTTTATCTAAATTATTATATTTATTTTCTATATCAGAAACTAATTCTTTTTCTTTATTATCCGCTTTTTCGTAAACGCCGTTTATAGTTTTTTCAAAAGATTCTTTTCCAATCTCTAATCTATGCATAATATCTTCAAGCTCGTCTCTTATTTTATTCATATCGTCTCTTTTGCCTTCTAAAAGAGAATTGAAAGATTCGGTAGCTTTATGCAATTCGTTATGAAGCATATCGACTATATTCTTTTTATTATCTTCGCTGTATTTAATATTTTCATTTACAATATTATTAACTCTATTTTTAAAATCCTCTAAAGAAGATTCCAAATTATTAATCATATCGTTTAATTCAATACGCTTTTCAGTATTTTCTTTAATATGATTTTCCATATCTTTGCTTAAAGAATCTATATTATTAAATTCTTCGTTATATTTTTCTTTTAAGATAGACAATTTATTATCCATATCTTCCAATTCTGAAGCCGTATTTCTAATATAATTATCTATATTTCCTTCCAAATTATCTTTTATATAATTATATTGATTTTGAAGTTCCTGCATTCTATTATTTGCCTGATTTTCTAAATCTTTATACAAATATTCTTTTTCTAAACTTAAAGAATCTAATATTTCTTCTTGTTTATTAGTCAATATTGAAGAAAATTCAGAAGTTTGATAATGTATTTCCTCTATTTTTTCTTTTAATAAATTTGTCTCTCCTTCTACATCCGCTCTAAGTTCGTTTATTTCGGCAATTAAAGAACCTCTCGCATTATCTATAGAATATTCCATGTCGTCTTGAGTCTTTAATAAAATATCGTTTTTCAATTTTTCTATATCGTTTGAAATTTCTTCAAATCTGCTTTCGGCTTTTAATAAAGTTTCTTCGCTCATTCCGTCTAAAGCGATAATTAAATCGGACAATTCTTTTGTTTTATTTCTGTAAAGCGTGATTATTCCGTTATTTTCATTTTCAAGAACATCTCTTATATTATTTGAAAACGCTTCAACTTCGTTTAATAATCTTCTGTTTATATCGTCTTTAAGCGCCACAAAATCAGAATCTAATTGACCCGTTCTTTCCTCATAATCTTTTGAAATAAAATCCGCCTTATCTTTTATATAATCTATTGACTGCTCTAAAGAAACCGCTTTTTGTTCTATCGACTCTAAAAACTCTTCTTTATCTTGAGTTATTTTTTCAAGTCCTTCTCTTAAAGAAGAATATAACATTTCTTTAGTTTTTTCCATTTCGTCTTTAAACTCTAAAATGCTCGATTCTGTTATAGAATTTAATCTATCATGAATCGTATCTCTTAAATTAATTAATTCGTTTTCAAGTCCGTCTTTAGATTGACTTATAACTTCAAATCTCTCTTCAATATCTTTTGATTTAAAATCAATTTCATCTGCAAATAAAGAATATTTATTAATAAGTTCTTCTCTGCTCTTTTCAAATAATTCCGCTAATTGTTCTATATTATTTCTTGCCGTTCTCTCCGCAAGCTGCGTAAGTTGATTCGTAAATAATTCTTCTTTCTTTGCAACATGAAGTTTAAACTCTTCGGTTAATGCTGAAATTTTTTCTTTCTCTTGTTCCGCCATATCTATATAATGAGCGTCTCTAGCGAGTAGGTTAGAAGTGAGAGCGTCAAATCTTTTATATAATTCGGATTCAAAATCGTTGAATTTAGAATTATAAGAATCTATAAGCTTATCTTGAACTGTAGAAACATTTTTTTCTAATTCTATCATTTTAGTTTTTACATCGGAAATTCTTTTATAAGTTTTTTCTATAGTATTTCTTTCTTTCAAAACCGTATCGACTTTATTTAAAATATCTAAATAAGCTTCTTCCAAAGAATCAACTTGCTCTTGATATTGCGAAACTGCGGCTTTATAATCTTTATAAGATTCAATTTTAGTATTAAGTTTGGCTAAATCTTCTTCCATTGATTTGCTTATAAATCCAGCTTTTTTAACGGCAATTTCTAAATCTATAGCATTGTCTTTCACTTCGGAAATTTTTTCTTCTATAATTCCTTCTAACGCCGCTTTTTCTTCTTCAAAAATATTATTGAAATTTCCAATATTTGAATTTCTTTTATTATCAATAATTTTGGCAATTCCAACCACTATAATTGGTATTATAAACATTAATGCAAAATTGAGTATAGGGAACATACAAATCTCCGAATTTATTTTTAATTAACATAATAATATATTATGTTAATTAATTTGTCAATAGTTTTTTTAAAATTTTTTTAAAAAATTCACTGTTATTTTTTATACCGAAAGAATAAGAACTTTATTTATATTTTATTTCCACTTTGTAATCTTTTATAATCTTTTTTTATAAAAAATCGTCATTGCGAATGAGTGAAACGAACGAAGCAATCCACTATTAATAAAGTTAAATTTTAAAATAGAATTTTATTAATTTTGGATTACCACGCTTTAAAGATGCTCGCTCCAGCATTAACGCACATTCTGTGGGCTGTAAGCCGAGCGAATGAAAATATTTTTAATTCTTTATCAATAGTTAAATTTAGTTAAATTTCCAATTCGTCTGAAAATACAAAATTTAATAAACTATTGACTTTTTAATCTCTATATAATATAAATTATTTATATAAATTATAATAAAAAATAAATATGCGGAGCGGATAAACGCGGTATTTAAGTTAATAATATCGAGGAAAGTCCGAACCTCTAAAGGGCTTCATGCAAGCTAACGGCTTGAAGACGAAAGTCTATGGAAAGCGCAACAGAAAATATACCGCCCGTTTGGGTAAGGGTGAAAAGGTATGGTAAGAGCATACCGCATTTATGGCGACATAGATGGCAGTGCAAACCCCATGAGAGGCAAGAGCAAAACGAAACGATATAGATTGCCCTTTTCAAAGTTTCAGGTGGCTCGCTGAATCATTATAGCGATATAATGATAAGATAAATGTTTATCCAAGACAGAATTCGGCTTATAGCTCCGCTAATTTTTTATTAAATTTTTATTTTATTTAAGGAAAAGACAAATGGAAACTATAGCGATAATCGGAGCAATGGACTCTGAAATAACAAACTTAAAAAGCAAAATCGAAAATATAGAAGAGATAGAAATAGCGGGAATTATTTTCTATAAAGGAAAATTATGCGATAAAGATATAGTTTTATTAAAATCGGGAGTTGGAAAAGTCAATTCTGCTGTAGTGACTACGATAGCGATAGAAATATTTAAAGCAAAAAAAATAATATTTACGGGAGTTGCTGGCTCTTGCAATCCTAATTACGATATAGCCGATATTGTAATTTCAAAAGATTTAATAGAACATGATTTTGATACAAGCGCTTTAGACGGAGACGAATTAACCGTTTTAGTTAAAGGCTATGATAAAAATTATTATCCTGCCGACAAATATTTAATTGAGCTTGCAAAATCGTCCGCCGAAAAAGTTATTAAAAATAATAAAGTTTATATAGATACTATTGCTACGGGAGACCAATTTATAGGAGATGGTGCGAAAGTAAAATATATAAGAGATAAGTTTAAAGCGGGAGCTATAGAAATGGAAGGCGCTTCGGTTGGACATGTCGCTTTAATGTTTAAAACTCCTTTTGTAGTTATTCGTTCTCTATCGGATAAAGCGGATAGTAACGCGATAGTCGATTTTCCTAAATTCGTAGTTGAAGCTTCGGAGAATTCGACAAAAATAGTAATTGAAATGCTAAAAAATATGAAATAACTTAAATCTATTAAAATTTACTATTGAAAATATTATTATTTATAATATAATTTTCATATCGTAAAAATAAATTATCGTATATCGGAGAATTATGCGAGATAAAAGAACCATATTAAACGGACATGGAGTAGGCGATTATGTGTCTATAGGAAATTCTTTTTTACATGTGGATTCGCTTGATATTCCTATATACAAAATAGAAAAAGAAGATATTGAAGAAGAATATAAAAGATTAGACTTTGCAATAGATAAATCGGTAAAAGAAATAGAAGATATGCAAAAACATGCGGATAATAATATTAAAAATATTTTATCAATGCATATATTAATGCTTAAAGATAGAGTTATTATAGAGCGGATTAAAAACGAAATAAAAGAAACATTATATAACGCGGAATATATATACGATAATATAGTTTCTGAATATTTGGATAAATTATCTTCTTTCAGCGATAAAACTTTATCGGAGAGAGCGAGCGATATTGTAGATATAAAATCGAGAGTTATAAAAAATTTGATTCAGCCATTTTCGGAAAATTCTAATCAAATTCCCGAAGATTGCATAGTTATAGCGAAAACTCTAAAGCCGAGCGATGTTTTAAAATTTAACGCTATGGGAGTTAATGGTTTTATAGTAGAAAGCGGAGGTTTTACTTCGCATGCTTCTATACTTGCAAAATCTTTTGGAATAACGGCAATATTTAATGTTTCGGATATTTTAAATAAAATAAAAAACGGAAAAAAAGTAATTGTCGATTGTAGAAGTAATATAGTTATAATAAATCCGAGCAAAAAAGATATAGAAAATTATACGATACTAACCGAAAACATAAAAAAGTATAAAGAGCAATCGATAATAGATATTAAAGAAAAAGCGATAACAAAAGACGGAATAGAAATAAAAGTAAACGCCAATATAGATATTCCCGAAGAAACCGAAAGTTTGTTAAAATACGAAATTGATTCTATAGGTTTATACAGAACGGAATTTTTATATATTTTTTCCGACATAAATGAAAATGAGAATTCGGTTTTTCCAAGCGAAGAGGTTCAATTTAAAGTATATAAAAATATAGCTTCTAAAATAAAAGGAAAAATTATTATAAGAACTTTAGATATAGGCGGCGATAAAATGTCGCCCGCTTTGGGTTTAATGGATTTTAAGAAAGAAGATAATCCTTTTTTGGGATGGCGAGCTATAAGATTCTGTTTATCAAATAAAAATGTGTTTAAAGAGCAGTTAAAGGCGCTTTTAAGAGCTTCCGCTTTTGGCGATATTGAAATAATGATTCCTATGATAAGCGTTTTGGAAGAATTTACGGAAACTAAAAAATTTATTGAAGAGATAAAATTAGAACTTAAAAATGAAAATGTAGAGTTTAACGAAAATATAAAAATCGGCGCTTTAATAGAAACTCCTTCGGCTGCGATTATTATGGATTTAATAGTTAAAGAAGCGGATTTTATTTCTATTGGCACAAATGATTTAGTTCAATATATGATGGCTTGCGATAGAACTAACGAAAAATTAAGCGGATTATATAATCCTATAGATATATCGGTTTTGAGAATGTTAAAACATATAATAGATGTAACTAATAAAGCGAATAAAAAAGTCGCTATATGCGGAGAGATGGGAAGCGTATCTAAATATGCGCCCGTTTTATTAGGGCTTGGAATAAGAGAGATTTCAATGTCTATTACTTCTATAGCTAAAATAAAAAATACAATTAGAGCCGTTTCAATTAAAGAATGCGAAGATTTGATAAACGCGATGCTTGAGAAAAACGACAATAATTTTTCAAAATCGATTTTAAATAGTTTTATGAATAAAATAAATATTAAAAATTATGAATATATAGTAGAAGGTAATTAATGCGAAAAATAAATTATTTAATTATTATATCGTTTGTTATAATGTTTGTATTATCTTGTAAAGTAAAAGATTCTATAGACGAAATGCAAAAATTAAGAACGATAGAAAAAACCGAAGATTATGGAGCTTTAAGCGATTTTTTAAAATCTCTTCCAAAAAATCAGCAGGAAAACGCTCAAACTCCTTATAATGAAATAAACACTTTTCTAAAAGGAAGAAATGAAATACTTGCTTCAAATTATAAAGAAGGTTTTGAAACTTTGGCGAGATTTTTATTTACCTATCCATCGAGTTATTATGAAAGCGAGGCTTCTTATTTGCTTGGGCAGGCTTTAATTTATATGATAGAAAATAATCCTTTATATGTCGAAGAATTTTACAAAAAATTAATATCGGAAGGAATAACGGAAGGCGAGGACAATAAAGAAGTTAGTTTAACAAATCAAACTAACGCTTTAAAAAATATTTATAGTCAAATGGGAATAATAGAAAAAAACGGCAAATATTCTTTTAACGGTTATGTTTTCGATAGAATAATTCAAGACAGCGAAAGCGCATTTCCTTTAAAAGATTTCGCTTATTATTTTAGCGTAAGGCATAGATTTAAAAATATTTTATCAAAAGAAGATAAAGAAAGTTTTATAACGAATGTTAATTATTTAAAAAGATTTTCCGACAGATATAGAACGAGCGTTTTACAAGAAAATATATTAAATAATAAATCTTATTTTCCCGATTCCTTGCCTTTTCAATTAAGTCAAAGAGAAAAATTGGATTACGACAATACGGTTAAAACCGTGAGAGAGAGAATTGAAAAAATAAACCCCGCTTTTGAAGAAGATTATTATATAATTGGAAACGGAATAATAATAAGAGATAGAATTCCCGCGATAGACGGAAATGAAAATCAATTATTTAAATTATATAATTATGATTTTGTAAATGTGCTTAATAAAACTAATGTTTATAATGCAAAAGACAGACAAAGAGAAGATTGGGCTTTAGTGCGATACGATACTTATTACGGTCCAATAATAGGATGGAGTTATTTAAGATATATGACGAATAATTTTCAAAATATAGACAAAGTATTTGAAAGTTATAAATCGGCTATGAATCATTATAAGAATTACGATTATTTAAAATCTGCAGATTATTTTTCTTATGTTTTGAGTCAGCCCGAAACGAATTATTTTACAGACAAATCAGTTTATTTTTTATGGAAGGTAAATAATAAAATAGGGGAGCTTGTAAGTTCTAAAAATAATCCTTATTACGATTATGTTTTAAATTATCCGAAATATTTTTATTATAATACAAACAATTCCACTCTTCATAGTTCGACTTTGCTTTATAATTATTTAATTAAAATAATGCCATCAAATCCTTATAGATTTATTATAAGCGGAGATAGCGAAGCGGAATATTCAGTCGATTAAAAATAAAATATAAAACAAAATAAAAAAACAAAAATAATAAAAAAATAAAGCCCTATATTTTTTATATAAGGCTTTTATTTTATAATTTAAAATATTATTTAATTATTGTAATGAAGTTAAAACCGACAAATCCGCTATATCTTGAGCCGAACAACCTCTAGATAAATCGTTCGCGGGCTTTGCTATTCCTTGAAGCATAGGACCTATAGCCGTGCATTTTCCTACTCTTTGAGCTATTTTATATCCTATATTTCCTGCATTCAAATTTGGGAATATAAGAACATTAGCGTTTCCTTTTACTTTTGAGTTTGGCGCTTTTTGTTCGCCTACTTTAGGAACTATAGCCGCGTCAAATTGCAACTCTCCGTCAAAAACAAAATTTACATTTCTTGAGTCTAAAATCTTTTTCGCTTCAATAACTTTATCGACAGATTCATGTTGAGCCGAGCCTTTTGTAGAAAACGAAAGTAGCGCCACTCTCGGGTCTTTTCCCGTCATTGTCTTAAAAGATTCCGCTGTAGATTCCGCAATGTCCGCTAACTGTTCGGCGTTAGGGTCGGGTATAACGGCGCAATCCGCGAAGCATGCGATTCCGTCATCAAATAAAGCTTTATCGGGACTTTCAATAAAGAATGTGCTTGAAAGCGTTTTTATTCCTTGTTTTAATCCGATTAAAAATAAAGCCGCTCTTAACATTTCGCCCGTAGCGTAAACCGCTCCTCCAACCATTCCGTCCGCTCCGTTGTCGGCAAGAATAGCCGCTCCCGTATAAACGGAATTATAAACGATTAACTCTTTAGCTTGGTCTTTAGTCATTCCTTTTTTTTCTCTCTTCTTAAAAAGCATTTCGATATAGCTTTCGGTTTTATATTCGGTTTTTGGGTCGAATATTCTTGCAAAATCGTCAATCTCTAAAGAATTTTCTTTCGCCAAAGATTCGATTTTAGCCTTATCTCCCAAAAGTATAACACTTTTTGCAAGCTTTTCTTTTTTTAATATTACCGCCGCTTTAACATGCCTTTCGTCATAACCTTCGGCAAGCACGATAGTTTTGGGATTAGCTTTAACTTTTTCCCTTAAATTGTCCATAAAAGATGCCATAATAAAACCCCTTTAAAAATTTTAATAATATTAATATTTTATTATAAAAATTATATTATTGCAATCTTTATTAAAAAAAAATAATACTTTTATAATCGTTTAATTATTGATTTAAATTTATGTTTATTCTAAAATTAAAATTAAACGGAGTAATTATGTTTTATAAATTTTATAAAATTAAAGAAGTTAAACCAAAACCCGATATGAAACTTTTAATACAATTTGAAAACGGAATATTTAAAATATACGATGTTAAACAATTACTTGAAAAATTCAAAAATTTTGAAGCGTTAGAAGACGAAATTTTATTTAATCTTGTAAAAATTGACGCTCATGGTTATGGTGTTTATTGGAATGATTATCTCGATATTAGTTGCAATGAATTATGGCATAACGGAAAAGAAATAGACTTAAAAAATATTAAATAAAAATTATAAAATAAAAATCGGACAGAGGAATTATTTTCCAATGCCCGATTTATAATTATCTTAATATATTTACGATGCGGATTTGAACTCTAAAGTATAAGTTACATCGGCGCATTCATAGAAGCCCGTAATTCCTTTCCATAAATATCTTATAGTATAATCTTTTTTCTCGCCTCTTTTAAGCGTAAAATTATTATTAATACTCATATCGCTAAAAGTATTTTGATTTCTTTTACTATATATTTCAAAAGCTCCTTTATCGTCATTATATAGAAGAGTAATTTTTTGAGAACCGCTTTGAGCAATCCAACCGCTTCCGTCTCTTCCAAAACCTCCCGTATCTGCATAAATCGTATTCAAATTATACTTCGCTATATCAGAGCCTAATTCTATATAAACATCCTTATTTCTTATATCTTCAACTTCAAAAGTTTGAGAACCCGATAAATTTACTTGCTCATTCCAATCTAATTTAAGCAAATCTTCATAAGGCGTTATTCCGCCGACATCGTTCATACTTGCCAAATATTAAATTCCGCTCGGAAAACTATCGTCATAAATCGCTGCGCCAATTTTATAATTGTAAAATCCGACAGACCTTTTAAGATTTCCCGATAGATAAACATTATAATGCCAAGAATAAGCTTTTATACTTTTAAAACTTTTAGCCGTAACGGTTATTATATCTTTTGTTATCTCGCCGTCATCTTCGATAATTCCGCCTCCGCCGCTGCCATTATTGATATAATCGTCTACATTTCCGCCAGGAGGAACTACTATAGTAATATTGGTTTGTATAGGAATATAAGGAGAGCGTCCAGGTTTTCCATAAGTCGCAATCGCTCTGCTCGTATCTCGGGCGTTATTTCCTTCAATTCTAGGTCCATATCTGCTATTATTACCGATTGAATCTAAACACCATTGATACATTTCAATAGTTCCGTCAGATTTAAGTATTCCAACAGGGTCGTATTCGTAGAAATAAGAAGCGCCGTTAACTTTAAAACTTGCTTTACCGCCGCTATCTTTATCGATTTCATAGCCTAATTCAACGCTTCCCCAATTTACAGGAGCTTTAGGAGTTCCCGCGACATATTGTTTCCATTCTACAGGAACTGCAAAACCAAATACTAATTTTGAATATTTATCTATAGCGATTAAATAATTATCAATATATACCAATCCCAAAGCCATTCCGTTAAATCTATAAAAATAAAATCTTTCAATTCTATTAGTTTTATTATATCTTGCATCGGGCTTAAAAAGAGGATTTCTGCCTTTATAAAGCCAATATTGAACGGAATTAATATTATTTCCCGCAGCCGAAGTGTTTGGTCCATTATAAGAATATGATTTTTCTCTAGCATTTCCTAAACTCCAACCTCCGTTAACTAATTTATAAGAAGGTCTATTATTTCCATCAAATGAAGCTTGTATAACCATATTATCAAAATTCATTGAAAATCTATAATTAGGGTCGTTCCATTCTCCATTTTGGAAAGGGTCTAAATATACGGTTTTAGTAATAGTCATAGAACCATCGCTATTCGTTATAGTAGAACCTCCGCTATTTGTATTGCCGCCTTGATTTGTATCTCCGTTTTGATTCGTATCGCCTGGTTCTTCAGGTTCAAAATCGTCAGGCAAATCGCCGCCGCCAATATATCCTGCATTAGCGTTTAAATTCTTATTATAATAATATCTTGGGTTGAAACGGCTACCGCATGAATATATTAACATAAAAACCGCTACTATAAGCAAAATAAATAAATATATTTTTTTAATTTTCATTTTTACATCCTTAAAATTTAATTTTATTTATTATAAATTATTAATTAACCTCTAAATTGTAAACCTAAAGTTAAACCAAAATCTAATGAGTTTATATAATATGTAGGCATTGGCGTTTCGGTACTAAAATTAGGCTTTTGCGCTCCTTTTTTTATCATTTCAAGTAAACTATCGGGCATAGTTATGTATTTAGGTTTATATATATTAAATCTTGTATATATTCCCAAAACTACCTCGACTCTATCGTTTATAGGTTGATTATATTCTAACATTAATTTTATACTAAACATAACGGGATTCATATTTTTCTTCATAAAATCGGTTACAATTATTTCCCCCACTTGTGGAAGAGTTATATTTGTAAAAACTGCGCTTAAATCCATATCCGAATAAGCCAAATATTCAGGCGAAGTATCGGCAATTAATTTACCGCCTAATTGAAGTCCTATAGCCATTCTGCTTTCTAAAAGATATAATTTGCTTCCTATTCCAAAACTTATTACGGGAGTATATTTAACATTTATAAACATATTTGGATTTATTCCGTTTATTGTATTTCCAGCTACCAATCCTGTAAATCCGTTTCCAACTCCAATAGAAACATATAAACTCATTCCGCTGAATTTACTAAAATCGGATTTTTCTTTTCCAAACCATCTTTCCGCTCCAAATAAATATCCTAATTCCGCCTCGCCATCCATTGTATAACCGACAGCTCCTTTCATATAGGCAGCTCCCATTTTATTTAAATCTTCTTGACTAATTGAAGGAAGAGTTAACGAACCGTTGAAGTTGGCTCTCAATCCCCAAATAAAACCTTCCTCAAAGCTATATAAAATCGAAGTTATCATAAAAAGCATAACTACTAAAAATTTTCTATTCATAAAAACATGCCCTCATTTTCAATAATTAATTATTAGTTAAACTATACTATATAATAATCGAATAAGTCAATAGCAATAATACATTTTTTTTAATAAATTTAGCGAAATTCTTAAAAAAAATAATAAAATGCCTTATATTATAATACATTTCATACAAATTAATCGACATTTTTTATTAATTGTAGTTTTATTTATAGACATTTTTTAATTATTGTAGGATAAATCATATTTTATTTATTTTATAAAACAAGGCTTATAAATTAAAAAAATTTGTTTAATTATAAAATATAATAAAAAAGGATAATTTATGATTAATGATTTTGAAAATAGTTTAATTGAAAATATTGATAATCAAAACGATAAAGAAAAAGAAATTATAAGTTTTCTTTTGTCAAATGGAATTTCTGCGGAAAAATCAAAAATGATAACCGAAAAACTTTATTATAAATTTTATAATCTTTATAATATAGTCAACGCTTCTAAAAACGAACTTATAAAAATAAAAGGGCTTGGAAATAAAAGAGCGGATTTATTAAAAAGTTTGCCTAAAATTTTAGAATATTATTTATTAAGTCGTTTGAAATTATCAACTTTGCATTTTAATAAAAAAGATTTGATTGATTATCTGATTATAAAATTTGGAAAATTAAAATTTGAAGCTTTTTCAATAATTTGTTTAGATATAAATAAAAGATTTATTTCTATGGAGCAAATTTTTAGAGGAACTATAGATTCCGCTACAATTTACCCGAATGATTTAGTTGAAAAATCTTTATCTTTAGGTGCAAGTTATGTAATTATTTCGCATAATCATCCTTCGGGAATTTCAAAACCTTCAAAAGAAGATATAGAAATAACGAAAATTTTATATAAAGCCTTTTTAATAGTAAATATAAAAATGATAGACCATTTAATAATAGCGGGAGATTCAATTTATAGTTTTAGAGAAAGCGGAATTTTAGACGATTTCAATTAAATATATTATGTTAAATAACTAATAAAAATTTTTAGCTTTCCGAAAATTTGAATATAGTTTAAATTATTTTACGCAATGTATAAATTTTTAGTTTTTAATTTATAATATGTTTATTAAAAGTTTTAATTTATAAATTTTATTTGGAGATAATTATATGGCAACTAGCGAAGCTTTTCTTGAAGAAGTTTATAAAAACGCTGTGGATGCGGAAGTTATAAAAAGAAGTTCCACGCTTTCAAATTTAGTAGATAACGCGAAAGATTATCAAAGAGAAATATCGGCTTATGAAGATTTGAAATATAGACTCGATACTTTAGCTTCAGCCTCAAAAGAATTATACGGTTTTCGTTCTCCTTTTAGAAATTTTGCGGGCAGAGGCGAAGGCGTTCCAAATTATTTTACAGTTACGGCAAATAGAATGGCAAATACTACAACTTACGATATAGCGATTAAAGAATTGGCAAAAAGCGAAAAATTTTCTTCAAAAGCTTATAATATGAAAGATAAATTGCCTGCGGGAATTATAAAATTAAAAGTCGGAGAAGACGAATATTCTATAGATTTTGCGGGCGGAAGTTTGGTAGATTTGCAAAAAGCTTTTGACAAAACATTTGGAAAAAAAGCAAAAACTACGGTGACTCAAAAATCGAAAAATTTGCAAGTTTTGACAATTGATTTAGTTAAAACAGGCTCAAAAAATATTGCCGAAGTTATAAGCGATGAATCGGGAATATTAAAAGAATTAAATATGTTTACAAGAAGAAATTATAGATATTTGGGGCATATTTTTAATCAAGAACTTTTAAGCAAATGGAAAGACGAATCGGATAATTTAACCACAAATTATATGATAAAAAATGATTTTTTAGTTTTGAAAGGTATAAATAAATTATCGATGCCTTTGCATAGAGAAGCGGAAGCAAACGAAAATATAACGATTTCAATAACTGCAAGAGCGTCCGACACTTTAGACGATGAGGAAGAAACCGTTATTCCCGTAATGCCGCCAACTGTTGATTTGTCGATACCAGACACGGGAATTATATTCGATAAAATAGACAGCGTTAAATTTAAAGATGTAGAATTATACGGAGAAGGTTTATCGCCAGCCGACAGTTCGAGGACTTTTGAAGATATAAAAAGATATAAAGAAGCGCTTGAAAGCGAAAGAAGAGAAAAGGAAGGAATTGAAGCGAAAATTCCAGATGCGATAGACGAAACAGGATTTAATTCTGAAATTATCGGCGTAAAATATATAAATAAAGCGGGAGACGAGGTTGAAAAATTTTTTGCTTTGCCTACAATAAGTTCTTCTTGGCAGAGATTAAATATTCCGATTGGAAGCCAATTTGAAGAGGGCGATGTTATAACTCAAATAGTTTTGATAAATAAAAATCCTAAATATAATATTTTTTATAAAGATTTATTAGTTGAAGATTCGGGAAAAGAAGAAGATGCTCCAAATTATTTAATATCGGAAGCGACAGACGCGCGAGCTTCTATAGACGGAATAGATATTTTAAGCGAAAGCAATGAATTTAACGATGTTATAAACGGACTCAATATAGTCGCTATAAAACCTACGCCCGAAGCATTTGCCACGACTATAGAAATTAATAAAGAGGGAGTTGTTGACGCTATAGTTAATTTTGTAAGCGCTTATAATTCTCTTATAGATTTTTTGAACGATTCTACTCAAAGACCTTTAACTAAAGAAGTTAGAAATTCTTTAGACGATATGAATAGAACGGATATGAACGATTTAGCCACTACTTTACAAATAAGTTTTAATCCTGAAATGAGCGACTCCGATTTAAGAAAAAAATTATTTTATGTCGGAGTGTTTAGCGGAAATACTTTAGTAGGAACGATTTCGCAAAGAGTTAAGGCTATAGTTTCGGATTCTTATAAAACCGATTACGGCGAAGAATTGGCTTTATTAGACCAAATAGGAATTAATAGAGGAAATGCGGGCGAGGATTGGAATGTAGTAAAAAAAGGATTTCTTCAAATAGAAGAAGAAAAATTTATGAATAAAATTGAAACTCAAATGGACGGAGTAGAAGAATTATTTGCAAACGATACTACGGGAGATAATTTGCCCGATACGGGAGCCGCTTATACTATGAACGATTTTATAACTCCGTATTCGCAAACAAGAGGAATAGTAGATAATAGCATTTCCGTTGCAAAAACGAGATTAGAAAGCAATCAAAAACGAATGGATAGCGAAAAAGAAAGAATAGAACAATATAGACAGGAAAGACTCGCTTCTTATTATAGAATGCAATCCGATTTGAAACAGGCTGAAAGAGACAGAAAGAGATTAGAGGCTATGCAAAATCAAAATAACGGTAATTAAATTTAGTAAACTTCCGCTAATAATTTTATATTTTATTAAAAAAATTATAATTATTAAAATTTTGACAAATAAAAATATTCTGTTATAATATTCTTAATGATAAAAGAAGTAATAAAAACTAATGACTTTTTTGTCCGATTCTTTTTCGGAAGTAAAGGGAATGAGGATTTACTATTAAGTTTCATTAACGCTATAATGATAGATTCAAATTTTGCTACTTTTAAATTGGTAGAAATTTTAAATCCGTTTAATCTTAAAGATAAAATAGATAATAAAGAAAGCATTGTAGATTTAAAAGCAATCACAGAAAATGGAGCTATTGTTATAATTGAAATTCAAACTTATTCGACTAAAAATTTCTTTGAGAGAACGCTTTATTATTGGAGTAAAAATTATTCAAGCGTTTTGAAAAAAGGCAAGGGATATGAAGAGCTAAAACCTGTTATAAGCATTAATTTAGTAAATGATTTTCTTTTTGACAAAACCGATAACAGAATGCATACTTGTTATTTACTAAAAGAGAAAAAGAGTAATAAAATTCTAACCGACCATATACAATTACATTATGTAGAGCTTCCGAAGTTTAACAAAAAGAGCAACATTAAGAAAGAATTAAGGAATTGGATTTTATTTTTAAAATCTAACAAGGAGGAAGATATGTCTCAATTATTAAAAGAGGATACGATTTTTGAAAAGGCGATAAATAAGTATAATTATTTTACGGATAACAAAGATTTATTAAATGAATATGACAGGAGAGAGGCTTACTTAATTTATCAAGATAGTTTAATGAGAGGAGCTAAAAAAGACGGATTTGACGAAGGAATAGAAGAAGGCATTAAAAGAGGAATAAAAGAAGGCGAAAAAAATAAAGCAATCTCAATGGCAAAATCAATGAAAGCAAAAAACATGGATATTAATTTTATAAGCGAAATAACAGGATTAACCATTAAAGAAATAAATAAACTATAAACAAGAAAAGCGATTTTTTATTTTTTTATTTGATTAAACTTCCGCTAATAATTTATTTTCCGCAATTACTTTATTTAATCTGTTTTTTATTATTCTAAACTTATAACCCAAATTTAAATTTTCCAACATTGGTTTTATTTCAAAAAAGTCGCTATAATTATGATATATGCTTATTATTAAAACGGGTTTTTGTTCTTTTATAGTTTCAATCGCTCCTTTCAAAAATGGCTGTTCAAAACCTTCCAAATCGGTTTTTATCAAGCCGACTTCAATATTATTTTCTTTCACATAACTATCGAGAGTTACCATTTTTACTTTATTCTCAAAGCTATTAATATCAGATTGTTTTGTTTCTACCGAAAGTCCGCTATTGGCTGTATCACTATTTGAATAAATACTTATTTCTTTATTTTCATTTCCAAGCGCCATATTTACGGGAATAATATTATTCTTTTTATTTAATTCTATAGTTTTTAACATCAGATTATAATTTTGTAAAAATGGTTCAAAACTATAAACATTTTTATCGGTATAATCAGAAAATACTATTGCAGAATCTCCAATATAACCGCCTGCGTCTATAATATTTTTATTTTTAACTTGATTTAAATTTTTTACATAATCCATTCCGTATTTTCCGTAAAAAGCTTCAAACTCAAATTGGTTCTTTGGTAAAATATATTTATCGTATATAAATAATTCTTCATTTATTTTTATTATTTTGTTATTAAATTCTTCGTATAAATCGTTTAATCTTTTCGATTCTTTATGCGAAAAATAAATATCGTCTTCAATATTATTATAATTTGTAATCTTGGATAATATTCCAATAACAATTTCTACGCTTTCTTTATCTAAATTTTTAATTAAATTCAAATATTTTTGATAAAAATTAGCGTCATTTTTTATTTCTTTTCTAAAATGAGTAGCTCCATCCCAAGCTTTTAGCGGTTTATTTAAGTTGTATATAAAATTCATATAATCTCTAATATTATCTCTTAATTTTCTAAATGGAATAAACCAAACGATATTATCAATAGTTTTTGAAGTCATAGAATTCTCCTAAATGTAAAATAATAAAAAATGCAATAGAAAAAGACCTATTAAAGAAAATAGGAATTATGCAAAAATTATGCTTGAATTGAATTGAATTGAATTGAATTGAATTGAATTGAATTGCAAGAGCGCAAATTTATTTTATTCATTACAAAATCAAACATATAAATATTTTACAATATCTTAAAATTTATGTCAAGTTTAAATTTGATAATTTTTATTATAAATTATAATTGATAAAATAATTTTTTATAATATAATTTATCACTTAAAAGGATTATAAAATGAAACAATTTATAGATGTCGTTAATTTTGAAATCGAAGCGGGACATGGCGGAGCTGGATGCGTTAGCTTTAGAAGAGAGGCGCATGTCCCAATGGGCGGTCCCGATGGAGGAAACGGAGGAGACGGAGGCGATGTAATTGTAATTGTTGATGCGAGAATAAATAGTTTTGGAAAAATAAAAAGCAGAAAAAAATTCAAAGCGAGAGATGGCGAGTCGGGTAGGGCAAGATTAAGCGATGGAAAAAAAGGCGACAATGTAATAATAAGAGTTCCAATCGGCACGGTAATTTATAACGAAGAGACTGAAAATATAATTGCAGATTTAACTGAAGACGGACAGAGCGAAACTATTGCAAGAGGAGGAAAAGGTGGCAAGGGAAATAAATTCTACGCTACTTCTACAAATCAAGCGCCCGATTATGCTCAACATGGTTTAGACGGAGATAAATTAAATATAAGACTTGAAGTGAAATTAATCGCCGATATTGGACTTGTCGGAATGCCTAATGCGGGAAAATCGAGTTTGCTTGCAAGATTAACGAGAGCAAATCCTAAAATTGCATCGTATCCTTTTACGACTCTTACGCCAAATTTGGGAGTTTGTTATTTGGATTATGAAAGAAGTTTTATAATCGCAGATATTCCTGGAATTATAGAGGGAGCGAGCGAAGGAGCGGGATTAGGACTCACATTTTTAAGACATATTGAGAGAACGGGAGCTTTAGTTTTTGTAATCGATATAACTGACGAAGATATTAACGAAACTTATTTAAAATTAAGAAAAGAATTAAAATTATATAGCAAAGAATTAATAAAAAAGAAATCAATAATTATTTTGAATAAAACCGATATGCTTGAAAAAAAAGAAATTGAAGAGAAAATTAAAAGCGTAAAAAAAGTTATAAATAAAGAATATAAAAATAATAAAGAAAATTATTTTGAAATTCCCGAAGTATTTGCGATATCTGTTTTTAGTTTAGATGAAGAAGAATTGGAAAAAATTACAAACGCTTTATATAAGGCAAACGAATTAAGATATTTTGAAACTAAAAAAAATTATAAAGAGCCTTTATTATTAAATAATAAAAAATTAAAAACAAAAAGAGTATTTGGTCCCGTTCTTTCAAAGAGACTTGGAAATTCTTTGGGAATAGATGTAATTCCTCATAAAACTTGTTCTTATAATTGCATATATTGTCAATTAGGTTCTGAAGAAAATACTATAACCGATTTAACAAATTATTATTCCGTTGATGAAATAATTTACGAATTAAAAGAGGCTTTGCTTAATAATAAAAATATCGATTATATAACTTTCACGGGTTCGGGAGAGCCTACTTTATATAAAGACTTGAAAAAACTTATTTACGAAATAAAGCAAATAACAGATATTCCCGTATGCGTAATAACTAACGGTTCTTTATTATACAAACAGGAAATGCGTTCAAATTTGCTTTTGGCAGATTTAATTATTCCATCGCTTGATGCGGGAAATGAAGAAACTTTTAAATTGATAGATAATCCTAATAAAGAAATTGATTTTGATAAAATGGTTGAAGGATTAATTGAATTCAAAAAAGTATTCAAAGGCGAATATTGGCTTGAAATATTTTTACTTAAAGACATAAACGATAACGAAGACGAACTTGACGATATAATAAAAATTGTAAAAAAAATTAAACCCGACAGAATTCAGCTTATAACGGCGACAAGAAGAGTGGCAAATGAAAAAGCTAAAGCGTTATCTGACGAAGAGCTTAAAAAAATAAAAAAATATTTTAATTCAAAATGCGATATTGAAATCGATATTCCAAACATTTCTGAAAATCATAAAGGAAATACGAGAATATTAACCGAAGAGGATATTGTCAATTTTTTAATTCGCCAACCTGATACGGCATATATTATAGCTAAAAGTTTTAATGAAAACGAAAGAAAAGTTAAGGAATTGTTGGACTTACTTATTAAAAAAAATAAGGTTAGAGAAGAGATTGTTAACGGAGTTGTTTCTTATGCGGTTAATATTTAAGTTTTAATAAAAAATTATTTTTCTATGAGATTTAAATAAACTTTTTTTATTATAATATTTAAAGTTGTTACATTTTATAGCCTTCGCTTAAAACTGTTACGATTTTTAGCTTATTTTATAAATGTGGTAATTTTATCGTATTTATTATTATAATTTTTTTCTCTGCCCTAATTTAAATCCATAAGCTTCATGACCTGGATATAATAAAGTTTCATCGTCTAATTTAAATAATTTTTCCATTATGCTATTTTCTAATTCCGAATAATTTCCCGTAGGCAAATCGGTTCTTCCTATTCCGTTGGCAAATATCGTGTCTCCGCAAAATAAATGTCCTTCGGTATAATAACAAACTCCTCCTCTCGTATGTCCTGGCGTATGAATTACTTTAAACTCAATATCTTTTAATTTGAAAGTTTCGCCGTCTTCAAATTTTATTTCTGGCGATTGCCATTTTATGCCATTTCCAAAATATCCGCTCGCATTCAAAGTGGCGTCTCCAAAAAAATCATAATCCAAACTATGAATGCAATGCTCTACTCCTTTATATTTTTTTCTTATATCATCGCTACCCGATATATGGTCAAAATGCCCATGCGTATAAATTACTCTTTTTAATTTTTTACCGTCAAGTAATTTATCGTAATCTTCATATCCAAAAGATAATTTAGAAATATCTATAATCATAGCTTCGTCATCGGCGGACACTATATAAGAATTCATACCGTAAATATTAAGATTAATGCAATCAATTTTTAATTCGCTCATTTCTTTCTCCGTAATTTTTTAATAAAATGTATATTTATATTTTATAATTTTTAAATTAAAAATCAATTTAACTATTGACAAAAATATTAGGTTATATATAATTAGAACACCTTTTAAATTAATTTCAATTAAATTAAGAGCGTTGGTTTTTGTTTCTTCAAAATGGGAAAAACCGACACTCTTTTTTTATTGTTAAATTCCGTTTTATAGTATTAAGGTTTTATATGATATGAAAAATAATAAAAGAATTATTCAAAAACAAAAAGAATACGGAAGAGGAGATAAAGCAAACAGAAGAAAAGCTGGCAATAAAAATAATATTAGAAAAAACGAAACGATTAATATAATAGACGAGACAATATTATTTGAAAAAAGCAAAAATATATTGGAGAAAAATAAAATATATTTGCTTAATCTTAAAGTCGGAGCTATAAAAGATAATAAAAAAATATACGCCGTGATTTTTAAGAAAAAAGAAAATATTTCGCATAGTCATTGTATAGAGGCTACTAAAATAATTCAGCAAATAATAAAATCCGAAGGATATGACGAAGGCGATTATACGATTACCGTTTCAAGCGCGGGCTTTAGATGGAAAATCGAAAATAGATTTGAACTTTTTGAAGATATGCCTGTAAAAATAAAATATAAAAATGAAGATAAAATTATAACGGAAGGCGGAATATTAAAAGAAGCGAAAGAAGATTATATTATTTTAGAATTAGAAAATGAAATTAAAAAAACAATAAAAATTAAAGATATTATAAAAGCAAGATTAAACTGCTAAAAAATTAAAAAATGGAGATAAAAAATGTTTGAAAATGTAGGAACTTATTTACAATTACTTTCAGAGGAAAAAGATATTAGCGTTGACCTTCTTAAAGAGGTTATAGAATCTACTATGATTTTAGCCTTAAAAAAGAAATACGGAAACGATACTAACTTCCATATTAATTTTGACGAAAAAAATAATCCGACTGTTTATAGAGCGGTAATAGTCGTTGAAAATGTAGAAGACGATAAAAAAGAAATTTCTTTAGAAGAAGCTAAAAAACTTGATGAAGATATTAATTTGGGAGACGAAGTTTTATTATTAGTCGACCATGTGGAAGAGTTTGGCAGAATAGAAAGCACGGTTGCAAAAACTACATTCTTTCAAAAAATTGCAGAACTTGAAAAAAATATTATTTATAACGAATTCAAAAGACGAGAAAATCAACTTGTAAACGGATATTTTCAAAGAGAAACGAGAGGAAATATTTATGTTAATTTAGGCAAAACGGAAGGAATTTTATTAAGAAAAGACCAATCTCCAAGAGAGCATTATTCGGTTGGCGATAGAATAAGAGCCTATATTTATAAAGTTGAAAACGATAGAGGCGGACATCCTACGATTTATTTAACGAGAAGCAAAGGCGCTTTTATTAAAAAACTTTTTGAACTTGAAATACCAGAAGTGGCGGACGGAACTATAGAAATAAAAAATATAGTCCGACAACCAGGATTAAAAATAAAAATGTCCGTAATCTCAAATAAGCCAGAAGTCGACCCTGTTGGCGCTTGCATCGGGCAGAAGGGAATTAGAATTCAATCGATTATAAAAGAAATAGAAGGCGAAAAAATCGATGTCGTAAAATGGTCTAAAGATATAAGAGAATATATAGCCGAAGCAATATCGCCTGCAAAACCTATAAGAATAATAATCACAGAGCCTGAAAATAAAGAAGCAATGATTATAATTCCTGACGAACAATTAACTTTAGCGCTTGGCAAAAGCGGTTATAATGTTAAACTTGCATCTCAACTTACGGGTTATACTTTTGACTTAAAAACCGAAACAGATATTAAATCGAATCCTGAATTATTAAAAGATTTAGTTCCTTTAAGTCAAATATTCTCCGATAATTCCGAAGAAACTGAAGATACAGCCTCACAAGAAGAAAATAAAGAAGTCGTAAGTAATCTTTATTCTCTTTCTGGAGTAGATAAAGAGATTATAGAAACTTTAATTAATAACAATATCAATTCTATAGAAGAGCTTTATAGTTTATCTGCAGAAGAAATTATGGAAAAAACAAATTTAGATAAAGATACGGTTGATAATATAATAAATATACTTAAAGAAGTTGTTACGGTAGTAGAATCTGACGAAGAAGGCTACGAAACTACAGAAGAAGTTGTTGAAGAGATTGAAGTTTATGAATGTCCAAATTGCGGTTCTACAATAACGGAAGATATGACAAAATGTCCTAAATGCGGAGTTGAACTCTCTTTTGAATAATTAAAATAAAATTATGATTTGTAAAGTTTGCGAAAGCGATAAATATAATAAAATCGGCGAGATTAAAGGAATTTGGAAAGAAAATAAAAATATTTATCAATGCGAAAAATGTTTTTTATATTTTATAGAATCTCCAAGCGATGAAGAAATTTATTTATTGTATAAAAACGAATATCATAATAGCATAAAAAATAAAATATTCGAGTTTGCAAAAAGCAAAATGCGATATTCAAGATGCTTAAATCAATTTAATTTTATAAAAGCTAATATAAATTGCGACAATAAAAAAGTATGCGAAATCGGAGCTTTTGACGGATTATTATTAAATATATTCAAAAATAATAAATGCGAAGTTCACGGATACGAACTTAACGACAGGGCGAGAGAATATGCAAAAAATAAATATAATATATACTTAAAACAAAATTTTTTAGAAGATAATCAAAAATACGATATTATAATTCTTTCGCATGTTATAGAGCATTTCAAAGAGCCTAAAGAAATTTTATTAAAAATAAAATCTATGTTAAACGAAAACGGATTTATTTATATAGAAGTTCCTAACTCTCCGTTAAAAAATCAATGTTCTTATGAAACGCTTATTAAATATTTAACAACTACTCATACGGTTAATTTTAATATTGATAATTTAAAAACTTTTGTAGAAAACGGAGGCTTTAAAATAATTAAATATCAATATTACGATTATAATGTAAATAAAAATAATGAAAAACTTAAAATAAGTTTGCTTGAAGGCGGTTTTCCTTCTTTTGATAATCTTTTTAATTTTTTATTAATCGCCTTAAAAACTATAATTTATCCGAAGTCAGTTTTTATTAACTATGACGATAATAAAAATATTTGGAGCTATGGAGAAAATATAAGAATAATAGCGAAGGAGCGGATTTTTGAATAATATAAATTTAAATAAAAAATTATGTCCTTTATGCGAAGCGGAAGCTAATGAAAATAATATAGTCGATATTGTAGAAAATATTTGGGAAAATAATAAAAATGTTTACGAATGTAGTAATTGCAAACTTTATTTTATAGACGAGCCTTCTCAAAGCGAAATTAAATTTTTATATAATAGCGATTTTTATGCAAGGAATAATAATATTATTTATAAATTTATTGACGCTAAAATGAAATATGCAAGAGCTTTAAATAGATTTAATTATATAAAAAAATTTATTAAAAAAACTGACAATTTAAATGTTTTGGAAATAGGCGCATCGGACGGACTTTTGCTTTCTATTTTTAAAAAAGAAAATTTTAATGTTTTTGGATACGAATTAAATGAAAATGCAAGAAAGGACGCTTTAAAAAAATACGATATAAAAATGAAAGATGATTTTTTGAAAGATAAAAATATTGATAAAAATAAATATAATATCGTTATAATGTCGCATATTTTAGAGCATTTTACAAATCCAAAATATATTTTAAATGGCGTTCATAACTTCATAGGGGGGGGGTAAACGATATCTTATTTATTGAAATTCCATATACTCCAAATTATAAAATAGTTTCAAAAGACGACATGAAAATATTTTTTGAAACCGAGCATACGGTTCATTTTAACGAAAAGAATATTTCGCTTTTAATGAAAGAATGCAATTTTAAGATTTTGGATATTTGCTATAACGAATATAATATAAACGATAATAATTTGAAGAAAAATATATGGCTTGGAAAATTTGATTTTAAATCGTCAATAAATTTTTTGTATTTTATCTCTAAAATTTGTTTTAATCCAAAAAACGCTTTTATAGATTATAAAATTTCTGATAATTTTAATTTTGGAAGGAATATAAGAATAATAGCTGCAAAAAATAATTAATATCTATTATTGACATATATCTTACAAAATATATACTTTTACAAATGCTAAAATATAAAAACTTTATTAAATTAATTATAATATTATTAATATCGTCTATTCCTCTATATTCGCATGAATTAAGGCTTCATTATTCAAGGAGCTATATTGACAATAATATTTTATACGCCGATGTTTACGCGGGAATAAATATAGAAATAGACGAAAATATAAAAAGATATGTAGAAAGCGGAATTATAGTATTTTTGAATTTTAGAATAGATTTTTTAAGAAAGAGAGCGATTTTTAACGAAAACCTTAAAGAAGTTTATTTAAGTAGAAGAATATATTATGATTTTTTTACAAAAGAATATGTAGCAGTTAATTCTGAAACCTCTCTTGAAACGAGAAGTCAAAATTTTTATGTTTTAATAAGAACTTTATACCAAATAAGCAGAGTAGAAATATACGAAACCGATAAATTAAACGAAGAGAATATTTATTTTTTCAAAACAAGATTATCTATAAGATTTCAAAACGCTTTTCCATATTTGTCAATCTTTTTTAATATTATAACGCCTTTGCAATATAGAATTAAATGGCTTAAGTCGGAAGAGTTTAAAATTGGCGAATTATATTGATATTATTTTGAATTCTTTATTCCGCTTGTAAAAACATTTTCGCAATATTTATAAAGTCCGTCATTGCGAGCGGGCGTCTGCCCACTTTTAGTGTGAGCGTGACAATCTATATATCTGGATTGCTTCGGTAAAGCCTCGCAATGACTAGATTTTTTTGCGACTGCCCAACTTTGGCGTGGGATTGGCAAGGCACACAGAGTGAGCGAAGACTTTATCCCGAAACAATCTATTATTCATAAATTTATTATTTTTTATAAATTTCTTTATCTTATTTAAGAATAAGAAATTTTACATGACTTTTTTAATCAAATATATTATATTTTTAACATAAATTTTAAAAAATAATTAAATCAAGGCGAAAAACAATGATAAAAAAAATAATATTAATTGCTATTATAACTATTATAACTTTTGGAGTAATAGCCTGTTCTTCAAATTCGGGAGAAGCGTTAATAGATACCGCGAGGAATGAAGATTTAGAAACGGCTAAACTTTTAATAGAGAATGGCGCGGATATTAACGCTAATGATAAAGACGGAGTGACGGATTTAATGCAGGCTTCGGAAAATGGGAATTTAGAAACCGTAAAGGATTTAGTAGAAAGAAAACGAGTAAATATTAACGCTAAAGATGAAGATGGTTATACCTCTTTAATGTATGCTTCATTTAATGGAAATTTAGAAATAGTCAAATATTTAGTAGAAAATGGAGCGGATGTCAACGCTAGAGTTGATAACGACTGGACAGCTTTGGAATTTGCTTCAGGAAAAGGACATTTAGAAATAGTTAAATATTTGTTAGAAAACGGAGCGGATATTAATTCTGGAAGTGAACGGAACGGCGGAGCTTTATTGAATGCTTCAGCTAATGGACATTTAGAAATAGTTAAATATTTGATAGAAAACGGAGCGGATATTAACGCTGAAGATAATATTGACTGGACGGCTTTAATATGGGCTTCATATAATGGGCATTTAGAAATAGTTAAATATTTGGTAGAAAACGGTGCGGAGATTGATTATTATATTGACAAGTCGGCTTTAATGAATGCTTCATATAATGGACATTTAGAAATAGTTAAATTTTTAATAGAAAACTACGCGGAGATTGACGCTAAAGATAATAATGGTAATACCGCTTTAATGTATGCTTCAATAAGTGGAAATTTAGAAATAGTTAAATATTTATTAGAAAATGGAGCGGATATTAACTCTAAAAATGATGACGGCGTAACGGCTTTATTGAATGCTTCATATGAAGGACAATTAGAAGTAGTTAAATATTTAATAGAAAACGGCGCGGATATTAATACTAATGATAAAGACGGCGTTACGGATTTAATGCAGGCTTCGGCATTTGGTAATTTAGAAATGGTTAAATATTTGATAGAAGATATTGAAGTCGATATAAACGAAAAAGATAATATTGACAGGACGGCTTTAATAGTCGCTTCATTTAATGGACATTTAAAAATAGTTAAATATTTAGTAGAAAACGGAGCGGATATTAACGCTAATGATAAAGACGGAGTGACCGCTTTAATGAATGCTTCAAAAGAAGGTAATTTAGAAATAGTTAAATATTTGGTAGAAAAAGGGGCTAATGTTAATATTAAAGATAATGAAGGTAAAACCGCTTTAATTAATGCTTCATACGAAGGACAATTAGAAATAGTTAAATTTTTAATAGAGAATGGCGCGGATGTTAATCTCAAAAATAATAACGGACAAACTGCTTTAATGTATGTTTCAAATTTAGAAATAGCTAAATATTTATTAGAAAATGGCGCGGATATTAACGCTAAAGATAGTAAGTGGGGCTATACCGCTTTAATATACGCCACAGAATATGGAAATTTAGAAACGGTTCAATTTTTAATAAAGAACGGAGCGAATATTAACGCTCAAGATGATATTGGCAGAACGGCTTTAATTAATGCTTCATTTAATGGACATTTAAAAATAGTTAAATTTTTAATAGAGAATGGCGCGGATGTTAATATTAAAAATAATTATGGAATAACCGCTTTAATATACGCTGCAGAACATGGAAATTTAGAAATAGTTAAATATTTGGTAGAAAAAGGGGCTAATGTTAATATTAAAGATAATCATGGAAGAACCGCTTTAGATTTGGCGGAAACCGAAGAGATAAAAAAAGTATTGAGGAAAGCTGGAGCTAAATAATAATATATCGTTTCTATTAACCTCATGCATAGACGCGTGGGGTTTAATTATTTTTACAAATAGAATTATATTTAGAATTATATTTAAAATAAAAAATCCGATTTAAACCTTATAGTATAAATTAATTATATTGACTTTTTATAAATATCTTATAAAATTATTTTCTATTAAAAAGAGATAGATATGCGTTTTAATATTGTTATATTTTATATATTATTATCTACTTTTGCGTTTGCTCAAAATTACGGATACGATAAAAAATACCAAAAGCAATTAAGCGAAAGCGGAGTTGAAATAAACGAAGAGCAGAAAAAGAAAGTCAGAGAGGATATAAAAAAATATGCAAATTTTTATTTGGATAAACATTATAAATATAATGAAAAAGCCGAATTGACGCATCCAATCTCTAAAGAAAAAAAGAATTTTAATTTTGACTGCTCGGGTTTTGTAGCCGCGGTTTATTGGACAAGCAATATAGCGGTATTTGAAAAGCAAGCGGTTTTGGGAGAAAGCGGAGTAAAAACTATATACGGCACTTTAGAAAAATATAAAAAAATATATAATAATTCTTTGCCGAATATAGGCGATATTATTATGTTTGATAGAACTACTTCCGAAACAAAAAAACTTACTCATGCGGGAATAGTAGTTAATGTCGATAAAGAAGACGAAACTATAACTTATATTCATGCATCAACGAGTAAAGGGCTTGTTTTAGGATATATGAATTTAAAATATCCCGATTTGGCAAGAAAGAATGGCAAAGTTATAAATAGCTATTTAAGGGCAGGCGGAGGAATCGATTCTTTGGCTTCAAAATGTTTTAATAGCTACGGAACGATTTTAGATTTGCCTTAATTTTTATATAGATAAAAAGTTAGATTTTAAATATAAATTAATAGAATTAAATAATGGAGAATTAATATATGAGCAATAAAAAAAATAATAATAGAAAAAGCCCAATGCCTCAATCTGGAGGCGGAGGAAATCAAATAATAATAGTTTTGCTTCTAACTATGGTTGTAGTTATGGCGGTTATGTATTTTCAAAAAAATCCTCAAGAGAAAGCTGTTGAATGGGATTATTCTACCGTAGTTCAAAAAGTTAAAGAAGGAGCGGTAACCGAAGTAACGATAGTCGACCAAAATATAAGAAACGGCAAAGCCTTTGAAACGGTTAACGGTAAAATAAACGAAACAAGTTTTTATTCTTTTATACCTTTTACTGCAAACGGATTTGTAGATTTGCTTATAGAAAATAATGTAAAAGTCAAAGGAGAAGAAAATAAACCGAGTTATTTTAGTATAATACTTGTTAATTTGCTTCCGATTCTTGCCATAGGATTTTTATTATGGTTTTTTATGTTTAGGCAGGTTCAAGGCTCAAATAATAGAGCTATGAGTTTTGGAAAAAGCCGAGCTAGATTATTGACTAAAGAAGATGTTAAAGTAACTTTTAAGGATGTAGAAGGATGTAAAGAAGCTAAAGAAGAATTAGTCGAAGTTGTGCAATTTTTAAAAGACCCTGTTAAATTTACTAAACTTGGCGCTAAAATACCGAAAGGCGTTTTATTGGTAGGTCCTCCAGGAACGGGTAAAACTCTTCTTGCAAAAGCGGTTGCGGGCGAGGCAAATGTTCCGTTTTTCAGCATGTCGGGTTCTGAATTTGTTGAAATGTTTGTCGGAGTAGGAGCTTCGAGAGTTAGAGATTTATTCGAGCAGGGAAAGAGAAGCGCTCCTTGTATAATATTTATAGACGAGCTTGACGCGGTTGGAAGAACGAGAGGCGCTGGATACGGAGGCGGACATGACGAAAGAGAGCAGACTTTAAACCAAATGTTAGTAGAAATGGACGGATTTAATACCGACACAAGAATAATAATATTTGCAGCGACTAACCGTCCCGATGTATTGGACCCAGCTTTACTTCGTCCTGGAAGATTCGACAGGCAAGTTGTGGTTGATTTACCCGATGTTAAAGGAAGAGAGGGAATATTTAAAGTTCATGTTTCAAAAATACAACATGACCCTTCAATAGATTTGTATCATTTAGCGAGAGCGACTCCTGGATTTTCGGGAGCGGATATTGCCAATATGGTTAATGAAGCCGCTTTAATTGCCGCAAGAAACGATAAACCGAGAGTTGAACTTCCCGATTTTGAGGAAGCGAGAGATAAAGTTATGATGGGACCAGAAAGACGAAGCATATTAATAAGCGAGAGAGAAAAATTGAATACGGCTTATCATGAAGCGGGACATACTTTAATGGCGGTTTTACTTCAAAATACCGATTCTTTGCATAAAGTGACTATTGTGCCGAGAGGAAGAAGTTTAGGCGCTACTTGGACTTTGCCATCTGACGGAAGATATACTTTACAGAGAAAAAAAGCTATAGACGAAATGTCATTACTTTTGGGAGGAAGAGTCGCCGAAGAGTTTAAATTTGGAGAAGATTCGGTTACTACGGGAGCTTCAAACGATATTGAAAGAGTGACGGAAATGGCAAGAAGGATGGTTTGCGAATGGGGAATGAGTAAGCTTGGACCAATCGCTTTTGGACAGAAAGAACAGCCTATATTTTTAGGAAAAGAGATTGCAAGACATAAAGATTATAGCGAAGAGACAGCTCAAAAAATAGACGAAGAAGTTCATAGATTTGTTATGAAAGCTTATGAAAGAACTCAAAGACTTCTTAAAGAAAATTCTGATAAGTTTGAAAGTTTAGCGAAGGAATTATTTGAAAAAGAATCTTTGGATATAGAAGATATAGAGAGAATATGCGAAGTTAAACTTGATAGAGTAAAAGATAAACTCGTATATGCAGGAAAGGACCCTAAAAGAGGAACGGATGAACTTGAAGATAGCGATTATCAAGATAGAGATGTAAAAAGCGTTAAGGAAGAGGTTTTTAATAGCCCGCTTAAAACCGTTAAAAAAAGCGAAGACGAAGAAAAGTCTGCTAAAATGATAAAAAAAACTACTTCAATGAAAAAAATTAATCCGAAGAAAAAGAAAGAAGAATAAAAATAAATGTTTCATTAATTACCGTAGTATTTATTAATATTGCGGTAATTTTTATTTAACTGTTTTTATAAATAATTTTTAATGTTAACTTTATTTATATTTTTTACTTTATAAAAAATTGTTATTGCAATTGATAATGCGACAAGTCGGGCAAAAGCCAAACAACCCATAAAAACCTTTTACTTTTTTAATATAAATAAAAACCTCTAAAACCTTAAACTAACGAACAACAAAAAAAAGAAGCTCGCCCATTTCAGACAAGCTCCTTCAATAATATAAAAAAAGAATTTTCTAACCGCAACCTAAAAACCGCAACTTAAACCCTCAACTTTTATAAACTACTTTATCAAACCCTCACTGCAAGCAAAAACTACTTACAATGAGGAGTTTAACAAAATTTATTAATAATTGATTGACTTATATTTTACAATTATTATTGTCCTAAATTATTATCCCACTTTATTTTTTTAAGTAAAATTTTATTAAAATTATTTACTTTGCGTTAGTTGAAACAAACTCTCCATTTGTCATAATGAACTTAAACATATACGGTTCATAAAAAGTAGCTGGCTCAAATTTAAGTTTCACTATAGCATTAGTTTTGTCTTCAATAGAAGTTTCGATTGAATAAGAATCTCCAAAACTTTGCCAAGTAGTTTTTATTAGTTCATTAAAGTTACTATAGAATTTGTCTTTAGATATTAAATTATCTTTACTGCCTTCCTTACTATTAGTGAAAACTAAATAATTATTGCTATCTTTGCTAAGTTCGGGATTAAAATCAAATTGAATTTTTTGCTCTTTATTTTTATCGCCAAACAAGTCTTTGTCATTGTCAATTTTACCTGCACCACTTAATTGTTTTGCAAAGTCATTAGTGCCGATATTAGTTTGCATTTTTCCAATATAAATATTCGCCGTTTCGGTATATTTAGTAATCGGAGTAGACGAATTTGGAGTTAGAGAAAAAGTTAAAGTTGCAAAATTGGAAACCGCTGCTTTTTTTGTATCTAAATCAACATTCGTTAACTTCAAAGTATTATTCTCAATTAAGAAATTGTCTTTTTTTATGCTGTCATTCATATCGTTTGTTGCATCGATTACTACATCTGATACAGTTGCGTCTGCATAATCAAATCGCAAAGAAATTCCTTGAACCGTGTCTTTTCCGTTAGTTGAAATAATCAGCAAATTCCCAATACTCATATTAGGATTTTGTGGCGTTGGGTCTCCTCCGCCTCCGCTTTTTCTACAGCTTACCGCGAATAATGATAATACCGCTATCATTATTACTAAAATTTTTAAAATGTTTTTGTTAGTCATGATGACTCTCCTTTATAATTTAATTTTAAATGAACAAGCTTTTGAGCTTGAGGATTTACCAAATAAAAAGCCTGCAAGGTTGCAAGCCAAATAAAATATAATTTCGTTAAAGTTGTAATAAAAAGTTTTGCAGTGAAAAAATAAACTACAAGCGAAGTAAGTTTTAAGACATAGTAAGGGCGTCTCGCGTCTCGCGTCTCGCGTCTCGCGTCTCGCGTCTCGCGTCAATCACATTATTCAAAGTTAAACACCTCAATTCCGAATTTTTAGTTCGGCGATTTATTTGAGAAAAATATAACATAAACAAAATAAATGTCAAGCTATTTATCGCGCAAATTTTCATTTTCCATCCCATTTTTCTGAAATATTAATAAATCTTTTAATTTTTATCATACATTTAATACATTTTCACTCTTTCAATTAAAAAAAATCTATAAACATTATACATTTTTTTTACTTAATTTATCGGATTATAATTTTATAAATTTAAATCAAATCATAATAATTTTTATAAATTCAATATTAATTATAATAATCTATATAAATTAAATATTAATCATAAGTCAAATAAATTTATTCTTTTAATATATTAATAAGATAATAAACTTTTTAAAAAGTAAACTAATTTTTATACTTCTTCATTGCAATTTTACCAATTCGTCATTGCGAACGAAGTGAAGCAATCCAAAAATAATAAAATCTCTATTCGCTGTATTGCTTTCAAATCCTCGTTTCAAAATGGACGCCTTCGACAAATGACAATTTTCATTATGCATATAGTAAAAATCAATTTTAAGGAAAATCTAAATAAATGCTTGTTTTTTATATTTTTTACTATATAATAACTATATTTAGAAATTAATTGCTTTGGCATAAGAGTTGAAAAATGAGGGAATGCTTTTTTATATTTATATCGTTCATTATATTTGGAATGAATTTATTTTCGCAAATAATGACTCCTGAAAAAGTCGTTAGTATGATTTCAAATAGATTTGCAACTATAGACAATTTTTACGCCGCTTTTGCCGAAAGAAATGGAAACAGAATCAATTACGGAAATATAATTTCAAAAAATCCAAATCTTTTTAAGTTGGAATATTCTGCAGGCACTAACGGACAACAAATTTATTGCGATGGTAAAACTTTATGGATAATATTTCCTAAAAAAAATATAGTGAGCGAACAGACATTAAATTATGGAGATACGGGAGCGATTTATACTAAAGCGGGAATTTCAAGATTAACTTCAAAATATAATGTAAATTTTTATAAAGAGAGGGAATTAAAACCTGTAAAAAGTTTTGACGGGAAGGAATTAAATATAGCGGGTTATGATAGTTCTTATTATACGGCGGAAGATAATAGACTCGCTTATCACATGCTTTTAACTCCAAAACAGGCAAGCGTTGACAGAACAGGATTTCCGATTATACATTTATGGGTTGACGGAGACGGAATGATTATAAGAATATTAGGAATATCTGCTATAAATACTCCCGTAGAATATTTATTTACTTCGATTAGATACAACTTGAAACTTGAAGATAAGATTTTTACTCCCGAAATACCCGAAGAGATGCAAGTTTTAAAAGACGGTTTAGTTCCGAATAATTAAGTAAAAATTGTTAAGCAGAAGGATTTTTATGGAAACTGTAGGTGAAATATTAAAAAATGCCCGTGAAAAAAAAGGACTTACTATAGAGTCGCTTGAGAAAAAGACTCGCATAGTATCAAGATATATAGAAGCTTTAGAAAACAACGAATTTGATAAATTGCCAGGCGAAATATATGTAAAAGGTTTTATTAAAACTATAAGCGATAAATTATTGTTGGACTCCGATAAAGTTTTAGAAAGATATAATTTGCAAATAAACGAAGATAGATTTGAAGAAGATTTATATAAATCCGACAAAAACGCAAAGCCAACAAAAAAAGAGAAAGAATCAAAAACAAAGAAAGAAAAAAAAATTGAAGATAGCGCTATTTCTTCTTCAGAAGCTACAAATATAGAAATAAAAAAAGCCGCTATTTCAAATGTAAACGAAGAATTTAATAAAGTAAAACCAAAAATACGAAGCAATATAAGTAATGCAGAATCCGATTTACTTGCAACAACAAGAAGAGATTTAGACAGATTGAGAAGTAGAAGAAAAAGTTTTCCAATAGTTCCCATTATAGTCGTTCTTGCAATATTGGTTATTTTGCTGGTTATATTTGTATCTTTTAGTGGAATAATAGGAAGAAAAAATAATAACGATAACAGAAAAAACGAAGTTGAAATAGTTAGAAATATAGTTAATAATAGCGTATCGAGACAGAATGTTAAATCGGGAGATATTATAAATTTTAAACCTCTTGGAATATCTGCAAATATTAAATTTAATTCTATAGGAAACGCTATACATTTAAATATTAACGGGCAGGATTTAACTTTATCAAAAGGAAGTCCTATAATATTAGATTTAAGCGGAAACGGAATTGACGATTTTAAGATTAGCGTTATAGAAATTTACGATAATTTAGCTACCGTTGAAATGGAAAAACTTGAAGAAAATCAAATGATAAACGCGGGCATTGTCTATAGCAATAATAATTTTAGTAATAATATTCAAAATACAACCGCTATAGCTTCTAATTTTCAAGTAATTGACGGCGATACTTATATAATGAGAAATGTTGAAAAAGAAGATATTAAAATTGAAATAACTGCAAAACAATTTGTTTATGTTAGATATTTTATAGATTCGGGCGCGCCAGCGACTCAAAATTTATTAAGCGGAAAAACTATAAATTTGACTGCAAGCGATGTTATAATGCTTACTATAGGAAATGCGGGAGAAGTTATAGTTAAAGTTAATGGAAATATTGTAAATGTCGGAGAAGCGGGCGAGACTGTAAATAAAACTATAAAATGGATTAAAGATATTGGCGATTCTACAAAATATAATTTAATTATGTCCGATACGAGATAGAATTTTTTATTTATATTTTATTTAAATTAAATTACAAAAGGAAAGCATATTGCATAATATATATTTACAAAATTTGGGATGCGAAAAAAATACAGTTGATGGCGAGCATATATTAGCCATAGTTAAAAATAAAGGATATAATATTATAGATAATCCCGAAGAAGCGGATATTATAATAATAAATACTTGCGCTTTTATTGAAGATTCTAAAAAAGAGTCGATTGATTCTATATTCGAGCATTCGATTTATAAAAAATATGGAAAATGCAAAAGGCTTATAGTTTCAGGTTGCATGAGCGAAAGATATAAAGAAAATTTTTTAGAAATGTTCAAAGAAGTCGATTCTGCAATAGGAATTCATAATCTTAATAATATATTGGATGCTATAGAAAAAGACGGATTTCATAACGCTGAAGAAAATCTTTCTTATAAAGAATATAACGAAAGAATAAATACGGGAAGTTTGCATAGCGCATATATAAGAATAAGCGATGGTTGTCATGCGAATTGTAGTTTTTGCGCCATTCCAAGCATAAGAGGAAAACATAGAAGTCGAAAAATTGAAGATATAGTTAAAGAAGTTAAAAATTACTCTCAAAACGGAGTTAAAGAGATTAATTTAATAGCTCAAGAAACAACTTATTATGGATACGATTTATATAAAAAATTGGCTTTACCCAATTTGCTTAAAAGTTTATCGGAAGTAGAAGGAATTGAATGGATAAGAGTTTTATATCAAAATCCCGTTATTTTAACCGACAAAATAATAGAATCTTTTTTTAAAATTGATAAAGTTTTGCCTTATTTCGATATTCCTTTGCAACATGTCGATAAAAATATATTAAAAGATATGAATAGAGGAAACAGAGGATATAAATTTTATAGAAATATGATTGATAAAATTCGTAAGTTTGACGATAATGCCGTTATAAGAACTTCTTTTATAGTCGGATTTCCAGGTGAAACTTCAGAGAGTTTTAAGAAGCTTTTAAAATTTATTAAAAACGCTAAAATCGATAGAGTAGGCGTATTTACATATTCAGAAGAGGACGGAACGGATGCTTTGCTTATAAATAAAACTAAAATTAGCAAACGAAAAAAATTATTTTTGAGAGAAAAATTAATGAAAACGGCGATTGAAGTTTCGGAAGAGAGATTATCAAGATTTATTGGAAAAACTATAGATGTTTTGATTGAAAAAAAAGAAGACGATAAATTTATAGGAAGAAGCATTTATGACGCGCCAGAAGTTGACGGATATGTTGAAGTTTATAACGGAAATGATAATATAAAAGCGGGAGATATTATTAAAGTCGATATAAAACATAATACCGAATACGATTTAATAGGCGATTATATTAATTGATTTTAGTTTTAAGAATATTGGGAGTAAATTAAATAAAATGAAGAAAAAGATAAACGATAACGAATATTCGAGCAGAGAAGACGCTTTTAGAGTTTATTTCGATACAGTTACAAAAATAGTCTATACTTTAAATCTCATATCCGATAAAAACGATATGACAAGAAGATTATCAAATAATATAGACAGAACTTTAGGCTATGAAGAAGAGATGATTTCAAATAATGAAAAAACTATAAATAATAATAATAACGAAGTCGGATTATTAATTAATTCTTTGAAAGTAGATTTAAAAAAAATAGATTCTTTTAAGAAATATAATTTTAATATAGAGAGATTTATTGAAGAGATTGATTTAAATACTGACGAAAGGTTTATATTATATTGCCTTATAGTTTATACGATTTACGGAGATTCTATGTCGGCAATTTCAGTTAGAAGAATTTTAGAACTTATAAGCATCGACTCCGACATTTATATAAATAAATATAATTATTTTGAAAATGACGGAAAATTAATGTCTTCAGGAATATTGACTCTATCGCATGAACCTTATCCGAGTATAGGTTTGCTTGAAGTAACAAATACTTTAGTGACTTTTATTAACTCTAAAATAGTTTTTGCATTTTTAGAAAAAGATAAATACGATATTATATCTGAAATTATTAACGCGGAAAATATAAATAATTCTGTAATCATAGATATTAAAACGGGAGCGAGAAAAAAAGCGACAAAAGAATTCAATATTTTAACGCCAAAAGAAATTGTAAATGAATTAAATAAAACTGTAATAGGGCAGGACGAAGCTAAAAAAGCTTTATCCGTTCACGCGTATTTGCATTGCTTAAGAATAAACGGAAATAAAGATATTCCTTTTCGCTCGAATATACTTATGATAGGTCCCACTGGAGTCGGTAAAACATATTTGGTAAAAACTTTAGCCGAAATATTGGGGCTTCCATTTTCAAGAGCGGATGTTACCACTCTTACTGAAACGGGGTATGTTGGAGATGATGTCGAAGTAGTTCTTTATAATTTATATAGAAAAGCTAACGGTGATTTAGATAAGGCTCAATACGGTATAGTATTTTTAGACGAAATTGATAAGATAGCTAAGGCGGAGCCTCATCAATCTACTACGGGCAATCCTTCCGATAAAGCGGTTCAGGAGGCTTTACTTTCTATGATGAATGGAGAGGATATAAGAGTTCCCGAGTTTGGAGATAGAAGAATGATGCATTCGAGCGATGGAATTATTATGAATACGAAAAATATATTATTCATATTCGGAGGGGCTTTCATAGGATTGGAAGATATAATAAAAATGAGATTGAAAGGCGAAAGCGGTCTTGGTTTCGGTTCTAACGCTATTTTAAATAAAAATAAATTGCAAAAAAATAGAATATTAAGTCAAGTGGATGTTAAAGATGTGGAAAAATACGGTATGATACCAGAATTCATAGGAAGAATACCTATAATAGTTACTCTTAACGAACTTACTAAAGATAATTTGAAAGATATTTTAATTAAAACTTCAGAATCGCCGATTAAAAAATATGTAGATTTTTTTAATAGCATAGGAAAAAAATTAATATTAACCGATGACGCTATAAATTATATAGTCGATAGAGCTTCGGGAATGGATATGGGAGCGAGAGCATTAAAAAGTATAGTCGAAACGGCAATGGTTAATATATTATTTAATTTGGACGGAATAAAAGGAAATTCTCTAACTTTAACGAGAGACGATATTGAAGAAGTATTTAATAAAAAAGAAACTGTAATTTCAAATAAAGAAGATATATTAAAAAAATCTAATATTAATATTGCGAAAAAAGACGATAAAAACTATATGGCTTGATTTTACTTTATATATATTTTTTTGTTATATATAGTATAAATAATTGAAAGTAAAACAAGATAGAAAATAAAGTTATAAATTTAGAATTGGAGTTTGCAGAAGATGGAAATAAAAGAAAAAGAATCGCTCAAAGATTATGAGTTAATAGAAGAATATAAAAAAGGCAATAATGAAGCTTTAGATATATTATTAACGAGATATAAAAATTATATTTTTAATATATCTTATCGCTTTATGCATAATTATGAAGACGCTATGGATTTAACGCAGGATGTTTTGATTCGCGTTTATAAAGCGATAGGAAGATATGAAGAGCGAAATTATTTTAAGGGTTGGCTATACAGAATAATAAGCAATACGGCTATAAATATGTATACAAAAGCCTATAGAAGAGAATCGCCTTATCTTGAAAAATTAGATATTGTTGACGATAAAAGATATAACACGGAAAAAGAATATGAAAGAGTTTATTTGCAGGGAAAAATTTATAGCGCTTCTATGAAATTGAAAGGAAAGCAAAGGGATGTGTTTATATTGAGATATTATGAAAATTATTCGTATAAGGAAATTGCAAATATACTTAATATTTCAAGCGATTCGGCTAAAAGCAATTATTCTTATGCGCTTAAAAAAATGAAATCTTTATTAGAAAAAGAAAGGACTCTTTTATGAAACTATATGAGATTATGAAATTTAAAAACAGAATTGAAAAAAGAAAATCTTATTTTGAGTTGCCAACTTTACCCGATAGAGAATGGCAGCATCTTTTAAGCATAGCTAGAATTGAAAAAACTAACGATATTAAAGATTATAATATTGCAGATAAATTATATTCTTTTATGTGTTCTAAAAAACTTTCATTTGTTTTATCTATAGCCATAATTGTGGCTTTAATGTTTTCTCTGTTGTTTTCAAATGCCGTAAATGAAAATAATAATACGGCTTCAAATAATAGAGTAAATGCTCCTATAGTTAATATTTCTAATAATAGTTTTATTTGATTTATAAATATGTAATTATAGGTTTTTAAATATTTGTATATTAAATTTCTTATTAAAACCGATAATTATAATAAATTTATATTTTCTTACTTGAATAAATAATATATTAAATATATAATAGATTAAGTTATAAATTAGGATAACAATTATGTGGCAATTTCATTTAACCAGAAGAGCTAAAGTAGTTATAGATTTTTACTCTCAAGAAGAAGCGAAAAGATTAAATCATGACCAAGTGACTCCCGAGCATGTTTTATTGGGTTTGCTTCGAGAACCTGAATCTATAGCCATAAAATCTTTAAGAAATTTAAAAGTAGATTTGGATAAACTTAAAATAGAATTGGAAACTTCAATGGCTAAATCTTCTTCAAATACGAAATTATTTGGACAAATTCCAACCTCTCCAAGAGTTCAAAGATTAATAGCTTTTTCTGCGGAAGAAGCGAAAGCATTCGGACATAATTATATCGGAACGGAACATTTGCTTTTAGGATTATTGAGAGAAGAAAACGGAGTAGCTTATAATGTTCTTACAAGTTTAGGAATAGAGTTAAATTCTCTAAAACAGGAAATAATGAAAGTAATCGGAGTAGTAGGAGTAGCCGCCACAAATTCAAACGAACAAGCTCATCAAGATGAAGTTGTAAGAAAAGTAAAAACTCCCACTTTAGACCAATTTGCAAGAGACTTGACAAAACTTGCAAGAGAAAAAGCATTAGATAAAGTTATAGGAAGAGAAAACGAAGTAATGCGAGTCGTTCAAATTTTATCAAGAAGAAAGAAAAATAATCCAATACTTTTAGGCGAGCCTGGAGTCGGCAAAACCGCTATAGTCGAAGGATTAGCAGAAAAAATTGTGGAAACCGATGTTCCCGATATTCTTCTTAAAAAGAGAGTTTTAACTTTAGATTTGTCTTCCGTAGTCGCTGGAACAAAATATAGGGGAGAATTTGAAGAGAGAATAAAAAATATAGTTATGGAGATAAAAAAAGCGAATAATATAATAATATTTATAGACGAACTTCATACTATAATCGGAGCTGGCGGTGCGGAAGGCGCTCTGGATGCCGCCAATATGTTAAAACCCGCTCTTTCAAGAGGCGAGATTCAATGTATTGGAGCTACTACAATTAACGAATATAAAAAATATATAGAAAAAGACGGCGCTTTGGTTAGAAGATTTCAGCCTGTTAATGTAGAAGAGCCTAATATCGAAGACGCTATTGAAATATTAAACGGAATTAAACCGCAATATGAAGAACATCATAATGTAAAATATACTAACGAAGCAATAAATGCGGCGGTAGTTTTAAGCAAAAGATATATAACCGAAAGATATTTACCCGATAAAGCTATAGATTTGATAGACGAAGCAGGCTCAAGAGCGAGATTAATTAATATGACAAGACCTCTTGAATTAAAAGATATTGAAGAAGAAATAAAAAAACTTGACGAAGAAAAACAGAAATTTGCAGAAAGCCAAAATTTTGAAGAAGCGGCTCGTTTAAGAGACGAAGTTCGTTCTTTGCAAGATAAACTTTCAGAAAAACAAGAAAAATGGAGGAGCGAAAGAGATAAAATTCAAACATTAATCGAAGAAGACGATATAAGAAATGTAATATCCGAAATAACAAATATTCCCGTAAAAAGATTATTAAATTCCGAAAGCAAAAGATTAATAGGCATGGAAGAAGAATTGCATAAAAAAGTAGTAGGGCAGGAAGAAGCGATTTCTTCAATTTCTAAAGCGATAAGAAGAAGCAGAGCGGGATTAAAATCTTCAAAAAGACCTTTGGGAAGTTTTATATTTTTAGGACCTACGGGAGTCGGTAAAACCGCTTTGGCAAAAGTTTTGTCGGAATTTATGTTTGGAAATAGTGAGGCTTTAATAAGAATAGATATGAGCGAGTTTATGGAAAAATTCGCCGTTAGCAGACTTATAGGAGCGCCTCCAGGATATATAGGTTATGAAGAAGGCGGCGGACTTACCGAAAAAGTGAGAAGAAAACCTTATTCTTTAATATTGTTTGACGAAATAGAAAAAGCTCATCCCGATGTGACGAATATACTTTTGCAAGTTTTGGAAGAAGGACAGCTTACCGATAATTTCGGAAGAAAGGTTGATTTTTCAAATACGATAATTATAATAACGAGTAATCTTGGAGCGAGAGATATTGTTAAAGGAAGTTCTTTAGGATTTAATGCCATAGGAAGCGAAAAAGACGCTAATGATATAAAGAATTTTGCTTTAGAAGAATTGAAACAGAATTTTAATCCCGAGTTCTTAAATAGAATAGACGATATTATAGTTTTTCATACTCTTACGAAAGAAGATTTAAAAGAGATTATAGATATAATGCTTAAAGAATTGAACGAATCGATTAAAGAAAGAAATATAATAATTAATTTAACTGACGAAGCTAAACTTTATATAATCGACAAAGGTTTTGATAAAAAATACGGAGCGAGAAGTTTAAGAAGAGCGATACAGAAAGAGATTGAAGATTATATAAGCGGCGAGATTTTATTCGGACATATAGATGACGGAGATATTATTAATGTCGATAGTCATGGAAATTCTTTAATGTTTTCTTATATTAAGTGCGCTAAAGCAGAAGATAAAGAATTATCGAAAAGTTGATTTTTAATTTTTTTAATTCATAAAAATATTATTATTTTGATAGCTTTAACCTAATTATTAATATTTAAAATTATAATTTTTTTTAATTTAACGCTTGACTTATTTTTAATATATTGTATAATTTTAACTATGTTAAATAAAAATGAAATACTAAAAACAATAAATTCTGCAGCAGCTCAGCTCAGCTCAGCTCAGCTCAGCTCAGCTTCACTTTAAACTTTTTAAAATTTTATGTTTACTTATTAATTATAAAAACTATTATATTTATTTTGAGCTCATATTTGATAAAATCGTTTATTCAATCAAATTATTATATAACGAAAATAACGGCTTCAATAAGCTTTTATTTAAAAATATATTAAAAATGAAAGGATATATTTATGTCAAATTTTTATTGTGAATATTGCGGGAAAAAGTTTACATCTATACCGCAACTAACAAGTTCGTTTTGTCCTAAACATCCTGACGGTTTTTCTAAAGGAAAGCATAAACTTTACGAAGGAAGCGAAAAGTCTCAATATTTTTGTAAATATTGCGGAAAGAAATTTTCTTCCCTACAACCGCTTACAGCCTCATCATGTCCTCGACATCCAGATGGATTTTGTAAAGGTAAACATGCGCCAGCTTTATAAAAAATTAAAAAATAAAGGAGATTTTTATGAGCGAATATAATAACGAATATAACGAAAATCAACCAGCATCTCAAGGAATAAAACCATGGATACCTTTAATTTTGGCTTTAATATATACAGTTTCGCCAATAGATTTAGTTCCCGATTTTATTCCGATTGTCGGATGGTTTGAAGACGCTTTATTGCTTTTGGTAGGAGGACTTAACGGCATTCAAAATGGAGTATTAGAAGCTAACAGTTCATTAAGGACATTAATAAAATATTTAAAGTGGGGGCTTTTAATAATCGGCGGAATTGCAATATTGATTGTAGTTCTTTTGGTAGTGTTGGTATTTAAAGTCGTGACTAAATAAATAATTAAAATAGATAGATAGAAGGAGAATAAAAATGGAAAACCTAACTAATGAAGAAAAAGATTATTATGAGCTTTTGGCAGATATGCTTGACGATGGCATTATAGACGGTAGCGAAAGAGATTTATTAAACAAACGAAAAGAAAAATATCAAATATCGGACGAAAGAGCAAAGGAAATAGAGGATTTTGCAAAGCAGGAATATTTGGAAAGTAAAACTCCGCAATTTGAAACTGACGGCGAAAAAGATTATTACGATTTATTAGTCGATATGCTTGACGATGGAGTTATAGACGAAAGCGAAAGGAATATATTAAACAAGAGAAAAGAAAAATACGGAATTTCGGACGAAAGAGCGAAAGAACTTGAAAATTTTGCTAAAAGTTTAAATACGCAAGAACAAGGCAAGCCTATTAAAATTAAGAAAAAAGTTATTAAGAAAGTGATTATAAAAGAAAAAGAAGAAAAAGAGGATGACGATTTATTTGAACAAGGAAAATCTGATTATGAAAATGAGGAATATGATAAAGCCATAGAAATATTTAAAAAAGCGGTTGAATTAAATCCTGATAATGAATTTAATTGGAATTGGTTGGGTTGTTCATATAATAAAAACGGGCAATATAAAGAGGCTATTAACTCTTTATTAAAAGCAGTAGAATTAAATCCTAATAGTGAGGGTAATTATTATTGGTTAGGACGCTCATATAATGATAACGAACAATATAAAGAGGCTATTAACTCTTTATTGAAAGCTGTAGAATTAAATCCTGATGATGAATTTAATTGGTATTGGTTAGGAACTTCATATAATCAAAATGGGCAATATCAAGAGGCTATAAATTCATTATTAAAAGCAGTAGAATTAAATCCTGATAATGAATTTAATTGGCAGTGGTTAGGAAGTTCATATAATCAAAATGGGCAATATCAAGAGGCTATTAACTCTTTATTAAAAGCCGTAGAATTAAATCCTGATGATTATTTAAATTGGCATTGGTTAGGAAATTCATATTATGAAAATGGACAATATCAAGAGGCTATAAACTCTTTATTAAAAGCCGTAGAATTAAATCCTGATAATTATTTAAATTGGCAGTGGCTAGGACACTCATATTATTTTAATAATCAATATCAAGAGGCTATTAACTCTTTATTGAAAGCCGTAGAGTTAAATCCTGATAATGAATTTAATTGTTATTTTTTAGGACACTCATATTATTTTAATAATCAATATCAAGAGGCTATTAACTCTTTATTAAAAGCTGTAGAATTAAATCCTGATAATGAATTTAATTGGCAGTGGTTAGGAAGTTCATATTACAAAAATGGGCAATATCAAGAGGCTATAAATTCATTATTAAAAGCAGTAGAATTGAATCCTGATAGTAAATTTGGTTGGTTTGAATTAGGATGCTCATATAATCAAAATGGGCAATATCAAGAAGCTATCAATTCTTTATTAAAAGAGGTAGAATTAAATCCTGATGATTATTTAAATTGGTTTTGGTTAGGACACTCATATTATAAAAATGGGCAATATCAAGAGGCTATTAACTCTTTATTAAAAGCTGTAGAATTAAATCCTAATAGTGAGGGTAATTATTATTGGTTAGGTCGTTCATATAACGATAACAAACAATATAAAGAGGCAATAGAGTCTTTAGTTAAAGCCACTCAATTAGTTACAGATAGTCCCGAGTATTGGTATAGATTATGCATTGCATATAAAAATAATGAACAATATCAAGAAGCTATAAATTCTGGTTTAAAGGCTACGCAATTAAATCCCGATTATGCGGGTAATTGGCTTGAGTTGGGTTGTTCATATCAAAATAAAGAACAACATAAAGAAGAAATTTTAAGATTTTATAGTGGTTGTAAAATTACAAAAAGTTATAAAAATATAGAAGCGATAAATTCTTTATTAAAAGCTTCAGAACTAAATCCTAATAATGCTGCAAATTGGTGTTGGTTGGGGCGTTCATATATTACTGCTGGAAATTACCAAAATGCAATAGAGTCTTTAGTTAAAGCCACTCAATTATATCCAGATAGTTCAGAGTATTGGTATAGGCTATGTATTGCATATTGTCGTAATAACCAATATCAAGATGCTATAAATTCTGGCTTAAAGGCTACACAATTAAATCCCAATTATGCTGGCAATTGGTTTGAATTAGGTGGAGCATATAGAGATAATAAACAATACCAAAACGCAATAAATTCGTATCTAAAAGCGACTCAATTAAATCCTAACGATGACGAGTATTTTGTTTCATTAGGATGGGTTTATTATGATATGGAATTATATAAAGATGCGATGCAATCATTTATTGAAGCCTTAAAATTAAATGCTTCAAATAGTAATGCTTACTATGGAATTGGTAAAATTTTTATGGAAAGTAGCCAATATGATAAAGCTAAAGATGCAATTAAAAAAGCAATTGAATTAAATCCAAATATTAGCTTTTATAGTGACACTTTGAATTTTTTATATTATCTAAATGAAGAATATGAGGAATTTATAAAATATTCTGAAAAATCTATTGAAAATGGAAATTTCGATGAAAATAGATATGGTGATTTAGGATATGCTTATTCTATTTTTGAAGATTATGATAATGCGGTTATTTCATACGAAAAATATATAGAATTTAGAAATTTAATTAAATTTAAAATAAGTTCTTATGTTTGGAATAATTATGGCGTAGCTTTGGCAAATTTAGGAAGAATAGAAGAGGCTAGAAACGCTTATGCAAATGCCGTTAGAATAGACCCAGATAATGAAATAGCCAGAGATAATCTTAATAATATAGGATATTCAAGTAGAGGCTCTAATAATGGCGGTATTGTTTCTGGAATTTCAAGCACTATAGACGCAGTGAATGAAGTATATAAAAAGGTAGACCCCGAAGTCGTTAAAGGCGTTGTGGATATTGTAAAATATTTTTTGAAGTGAGATAAAGAATAATATTTAAAAGGAGTTTTATATGCAATATGCTTTATTATACAATAAAAAAGATAGCAAATATCATATTTATAAATCAACAAGAAAAGATATTAATATAGAAAAATTAGAATATATCTATTATAGAAATGAAAATATTTATCTATATACAAATTGTTTGGACGAAAACATTAAAAAAGGAAAGCCTATTTATATAGACATTAAAATAAATAAATATCCTTTGTGTAATGAATATATTAAAATGAATGATTTTAATAGATTTGAAAAACATACGCTTACTTTTACTCCAAAAGAAGAATATCGTAATAAACTTTATAACCCAAAGCTATATTATTATTTATATAAATTCAATAATAGAAAAGAAGCTGCTTATATCTATGCAGAAAGAAAAGTTATAATGATTTTTTCGTCATTATTTTATTCTGAAAATGAAATGTGTCATAAATGCTTTTTAGAATTTATTAGAGAAGCATGCAATGAAAATGGTTCAAATATTAGGTAAAAAGGAGATTTTATGGGATACGCTATTATACATAATTATTTTATAGGAAAAGAGGATAATATTCATCATATTTATAATGCTAATATAATATCAAATGTAGAAAATGGAATAATAATTAGAATAGGTGAGACTTCGTTATGTAAAGAAATAACTGTAACGGAAAATTTGGAACATACACTTTGGGTAAATTCTATATATCTTATAGCATCCGATATAGGAGTAAGTAAAAATTATAATTGTTATTTATATATTGAGTATCCTACTGAAAAAGATAAATATGACGGCGAAACTACTATTATGGAATATAAAGGATATGCGGAAGAAAATGATATTATTATGCTTTCTGCATTTATTGGCGAAACGGTATGTCCTGATTGTTTAGAGCGTCTAATACAAAATATATTAAGAAGAGAAGGAGAATAAAAATGCGAAAAATTTTAATTATATTTCTAATTTTAAATAGTTTAATTTTTGGAAATAATAAGGAAATAGTAAAAGAATGGAGTCAGGGAAATGTCGATTATGCTTTTTCGTCCGATGGCGATATGATTGTCGTAATTGTAGATGGAATAAGATATTTATTAATTTTATCCCCCGAATATCCTCATTTTTGGTATTTGTTTATAAGCGAATATAAGATTAAAAATAATAAATATGATTTTACGGATATTTATGTCGCTACATTGTATGAAGGCATAGGAGAGACAAAAGGAAGTTCGGCTTTCTATGTGGATAAAAAATTAGCTGTTAAATATGTTAGCGGTGAAAAAATTGAAGTTGATTTTGACGAAACTGTCAATTATTTTGTAACGAAAATCAATCCGTATATAAAAGCTATAAATACAAAATTATTTAATAAAGAAGAATTAGAATATTATAATAAATTACTTGAAAAATATAATATGTATGTAAAAGAAAATAAAAAATAATTATTATAAAATTGTTTTCGCAATATATGATAAAAGTAAAGAAAAAGTTTTAGATATTTATAATTGCGCTTTAATTTTTAAAGTAAAGATACGATAGTTTCAAATTGATTATATTATTTTTACAATTTATATAAAAAGTATATTATCGCAATAAACTATTTTATAATACGATTGCCTATTAATTTTTTATAAAAAATATTAATTAAAAGTATTTAATAAAAAACAAAAATTTAAAAATGTTTTAATATTATAATCAATAATTATTTATTCAAAACTTTGTATAAAAACTCTTTAGTTCTGTTATGTTTAGGATTATTAAAAAACTCTTCGGGTTTTTCGTCTTCAAGTATTTTACCATCGTTCATAAATAATATTCTTGTCGCCACATTTTTTGCAAATCCCATTTCATGAGTCACTATAAGCATAGTCATTCCTTCTCTTGCAAGCTCAATCATAACATCCAAAACTTCCTTTATCATTTCAGGGTCAAGCGCCGAAGTAGGTTCGTCAAAAAGCATAACTTCAGGCTCCATTGCCAAAGCCCGCGCAATTGCTATTCTCTGTTTCTGTCCGCCCGAAAGTTGATTTGGAAAAGCGTATTTTTTTTCTAAAAGTCCGACTTTGCTTAAAAGTTTATCCGCCTTTTTTTCGGCTAATTCCAAAGAATAATTTTTAATTTTTATAGGAGCTAATGTGATATTTTTTATAACATTTTTATGAGGAAATAAATTAAAATGCTGAAAAACCATTCCAACTTTTTCTCTTATTTTATTTATATTCGTTTCTTTGCTTAAAATATTCTCTCCGTCAATAAATATTTTTCCTTCGGAAGGCTCTTCGAGTCTGTTTATGCATCTTAAAAAAGTAGATTTTCCGCTTCCAGAAGGACCGATTATCGCTATTATCTCGCCTTTTTCTACATTAATATCAATTCCGTTTAATACTTCAAGTTTGCCGAATCTTTTGTGTAAATTTTCTATTTTAATCACTTTCCTTTAATCCTTTTTCTATATTTCGCATAAACAGAGCAAAGATAGAAGTCAATATTAAATATATTATTCCAACTGCAATCAAAGGCTCTACTCCTCTATAAGTTTGACTTGTTATAATATTCGCCGAACGAAGCAAATCTATTCCTCCGATAAATCCTACGATAGAAGTTTCTTTAAGCAAAGTTATAAACTCGCTAACCAAAGCGGGAAGTATTTTTTTTATAGCTTGCGGAATTATAATTTCTTTCATTGATAAACCGTAATTCATTCCCAAAGCGCGAGCGGCTTCCATCTGTCCTTTATCGAGTCCTTCAATTCCAGCTCTTATTATTTCTGCTACATAAGCGGATGAGTTTATGCCGAATGCAATTCCCGAAATTAATAATATTGGAGTATTTCTTAAAGAACCGATAAAAATTACATTTGCCCAAATCATTAACTGAACTACCGCGGGAGTTCCTCTTATGAGATTGACAAATCCAAAAGCCAATTTTGAAATAGGATTAAAATTTTCGTATCCTTTTATATTTTTTAACGGATAGAAATGCGAAAGTTCCATAAGCGCTATAAATATTCCAAGCGCGATTCCAAGCAATGCGGCAAAAGCTGTAGTTCCAATGGAAAATAGAAGCCCCTTAATCATATACATATATCTGCCGTTAGTAAAAAATATATCTTTAAGAAGCCCTAAATATTCCATTTAATTTTCCGTTTATATAATTTTTTATAATTAAAATTTTAAGATAAAAACTTTTTACAAATTAAAATATTTTTATTTAAAATATTTATTTAATAAAGCGTCATAAGTTCCGTTTTCTTTAAGAGTGGTTAAAGCTTTATTAATATCGTTCAAAAGTTGAGTATCTTCTTTTCTAATAGCTATTGCATATTCTTCGCTTTGAGAATCCGTTTCAATTAATTTTAATTCTGGGTTTTGAGCGGAGTAATTTTTTGCTGGCTCATAATCCAAAACTACGGCTTGAACTTTTTTAGATTTCAAAGCCATAATAGCTTCCGAAGTGGCGTTATATCTTTGAACTTTAACATTTGCCATTTCAGATACGATTATATCGCCCGTATATCCTAAAACCACGCCAACCTCTTTTCCGATTAAATTGTCAAAATTATTTATTCCGTTTTCGTCTTTATTAACTACTATAGCCTGTTGCGATTTATAATAAGATTCGGAGAAATTAACGAATTTTTTTCTTTCTTCAGTCGCCGTCATTCCCGCTATTATTAAATCTATTTTTTTTGTTTGTAATGCGGGAAGCAATCCGTCAAAAGCCATATCCTCAACTTCAATATCTTTGTTTATAAGTTTAGATATTTCGCCGATAAGTTCTATATCGAAACCTACAATATTTCCGCCTTCTCTATACTCGAAAGGCTCGAACTCTGCATTTGTTCCGACATACAATTTTTTATTTTCCTTTTCGCATCCAATAATTGCAATAAAAATTATTGCAGAAATCATAATTAATTTTAGAATACTATTCTTTAACATAAAATACTCCTCAAAATTTTTAATTTTTTATTAAAATAATTTTATATAATTATTAGAAAAAATCAAGTAAAAATTATAAAATAATTATCTTTTTATAAATTTTAATCATTAATAAAATTTAAAATATTTATTTAAGACAGTGAAAATTTGACTTAACAATTTTGTCAAGGTTTTTTATTATATAAAATTTCTATAAAGGAGTGTTCACAATGAACAACAGACAGACAATTTCTAAATCTTTATTAATAATAATTGCTTTATTATTAATGGTAAGCTGTGGGAAGGATGATGACAAAAGACTAACTGATTCTAAAGATAGTGTCACTTCCTATAGAGTTTATACGAATGATATCGGAGATACAAACGATAGCGGCGATACCAATAATAGTGGCGATGACGGAGAATGGGGATTAATTAGTTAAAATTTTTTAATTCCACAAGAATAAAGATTTAAGGCTCATGTTCTTTTATTTAAGAATATGAGTCCTTTTTATTTAACGGTTTATTTTTTATTAAAACAATTTATATTTATATTTTTAAATTTTTGCACTTGATACAATATATATTTAGATATAATATAACATAATTAATTTTAATATTTTAAGGAAAGTATAATGAAGTATCCTGAATTTTTTACGCCTTTTGTAATCTCGCCAAGTATTCCAATAAGATGGTATGGGCTTATGTATATAGTCGGAATAGTCGTTTCATGTTTGGTTTTGAATAGCATAAAAAAGAAAGGTTGGATTAAATATAATGACGATAACAACGGCGGAGTTTACGATATGGTTTTTTATGCGGCAGTCGGAGCGATAGCGGGAGCGAGATTAGGTTATTTCGTATTTTATTCTCCGCAAACTTTTTTGAAGCCTTGGGAAATACTTGGAATAAATCTTGGAAACGGAATAAGTTTTTCGGGTTTTGCAGGAATGTCCTTTCATGGCGGATTTATAGGAATGTGCATATCTTTAATTATTTTCAGTAAAAAATATCATTATAAAATTTTAGATATAGGCGACCATGCAACCTTGCCTTCAAGTTTATGTTTATTTTTTGGAAGAATAGGAAATTTTATGAATGCTGAACTTTACGGAAGAGTAACGGATTCTTTTATAGGAATGCAATTTCCTTTATATGATGCAGTCGGAGGATATGAAAATTGGAAGGCTATGTTTCCAGCTATAAGACCTTATACTGAATCTAGGCATCCTTCTCAAATATACGAGGCTATTTTGGAAGGTTTGGTTTTGGCTTTGGTTTCTTATTTTATTTTATATTTAAGTCAAAAAAATAAAAAAATAAGAAGGGGAACGAGGCTTTGGGTTTGGATGATATTATACGGATTATTTAGAGCTTTTATAGAACAGTTTGCAAGAGATATAACCGAATGGACTATAGGACCTATAACTTCGGGAGCGATTTATTCTATATGTATGATTATAGTCGGAGTTGTAATGCTTATTTATACTTATGCTAAAAAATACGATACGAATATCGATAAAAATAATTAATTAAACGGAAAATAAAAAATGGTTTATGAAATATTTTCAAATAGATTATCAATCGGAATTATATCTTATTTTGTATTTATAATATCGGCGAGCGCTCATGAATATTCGCATGCAAAAACTGCGTATAATTTTGGCGATAAAACGGCTAGAGATTTAGGAAGATTAACTTTAAATCCTTTCGCTCATATAGATATTTTAGGCACGGTAATTTTGCCTTTGCTTGCAGCTTTGACAGGAATTCCAATTATAGGTTGGATGAAAGCCGTTCCCGTTAATCCTAATAATTTTAAGAATTTTGAAAGAGACCAGGCTATAGTTTCGTTTGCGGGACCTTTTGCGAATTTAATAATAGCTTTTATATCTTTTATAATAATGAAAATTCTTACATTTCCAATTAAAGGAGTTTTTATTATAAATAAATTAATCATAATTTTGCAATCTAACGATAATGTTATAACGAATATTATTTTAAATATAATTCCAATATTTCTTGCAATGTTGTTTATGTCTTACACTATAAATATAATGCTTATGTTTTTTAATCTTCTGCCTTTTCCTCCTTTGGATGGCGGATGGATATTGAGATTCTTTTTATCTCCAAAAGGAAAAAATACTTACGATAAAATATATCCTTACGGTTTTTTGATTTTATACGCTTTATTATTTTTTGGAATATTAAGAACTATATTGTCGTTTATACAAAATATATCAAGTTATTTATTGGGCGATACATTTAAAACGATATTGTCTATTTGATTGTTATTTTTATATTATAAAAAGACAATATATATTTTCTAAATAAAAATTATATTAAAAAATTATTTAACTTTAAATTAAATAATCTGTTTTTTATTTTGTGAAAATACTTGAATTTTAATATTATTTAATATATAATTATCACTATGAAAATAAACGATTCCACAAGAAGCGCCTTAATCAGAAAAGGAAACGAACTCTTTAATAAAAAAGATATTGAAGGAGCTTATAGATGTTATTTAACCGCTTCGTATTTTGGCGGAATAGAAAAAATAGCCGATTATTATAATTTTGATAAAAAAAATATTATAAAAGCAATGCAATTATATAAATTTATATTAAAAGAAGATTCTAATTTGGGCGGAAATGTTAGAGCGAAACAAAAATTGGATATTCTCGCTCAATCGGTTGTTAAAGTTTTAAGAAAATGGCTTAAAGAAGACGAAACTTATAATAATTCAAACGATAATAATATAAATAATGAAGATAAAATATTGAAAGAAAATAAAGATAAAATATTTGAGAAAAAGCCAAATATAAAGAAAGCGGTTTTTAAAAAGATTAATTCTGCCGATAATGATAATATAAAAACGGTTTAATAAATAATTTTTCAAAAAAGGAGTTTCTCTTTATGGAAAGCAAAGATAAAAAAAAGAAAAGCGATAATTTAATTGAAAAAGAACTTTTAGGATTATCTTCTAAATTTTCTAAAAATGACACTTTGGTTATAATATTAGCCGCGGGACATGGAAAGAGAATAAGAAGCTCCACTTCAAAAATGCTACATACTATTTGGGGTATTCCTAGTATTGAAAGAGTTCGTCTTGCGGTAAACGATGGAATTCCAAAAAGCAATGTTACTATAGTCGTTGGAATAAAAGCTTTAGATGTGGCAAATACGGTTGGAAAACAGCCTAACACGATTTTTGCCTATCAAGAATCTCAAATGGGAACGGGACATGCAGTTAGAATCGGGCTTGAAAAAAGCGACTTAAAAAATATAAAATATTGCTATGTAATTTATGCCGATTTGGGACTTATAGATGCAGAAACAATGAGAGAGTTTAGAGAAGAATTTTTAAAATCAAAATCGGATATGATAGTAATGACGGCTTTATATGACGGACCAGCAGATGGCAATTATTACGGAAGATTATTAAGAAGCAGAGGCTTAACTACTGAAGGAAAACAGAGCAAATATAAACTTAAAGCTTTAGGAAATGTTGTCGGAGTTGTAGAATATAAAGATATTCTTTCTATGGGAGATGAAGATAAACTTTATAAAACTTATAAAGATGAAAAATTTTCTTTTCATAAAGATGAGCTTCTTGAGAGTTTTAAAGAATATATAGTCGGAGTATATGGTTTTAAAATGGAAGCTTTGCTTAAATTAATAGGCGAATTAAAATCTAATAATATTCAAAAAGAATTTTATATAACCGATTTAATAGAGATATTTGTTAATAATGATTTATCAGTTTCAACATTTATGCCTAAAGACAATAAAGTCGTTTTGGGCTTTAACGATAAAACAGTTCTTAAAGAAATGGAATCAATCGCAAAATCAAATGTGTATAATAAATTAAAAAATATAATTACAATAGAAGATTCGGAGGATTTCTTTATAGAAGAGAGCGTAGTCGAGCAAATTTTAGAAATAGACAAAGACGAAAAACCTTTAGATATTTATATAGGAAAAGGCGCTTATATAGGAAAAGGCGTTAAAATAAATTACGGTTTATTTATATCTAACGGAGCGAAACTTGAAGGAAATATAGAGCTTGGCGAAAACTCTTTTATAGGCGATAATGTTTTACTTTCATGTCTTGAAAAGCAAAATCTTATTTTAGAGAAAAATGTTAAAATATATTCGGGAAATCAAATAAGAGGAAATGTTTATATAGGCGAAGGAACTATTTTAGAGAGAGGCGTTAATATAACGGGAAGCGATAATCATCCCGTAAAAATAGGTAAAAATGTTCTTATAAAAGGCGTAAGTTATTTATACGGTTCTATAGTCGACAATAACGCTTATATCGAACATTGTATTTTTTATTATTCGCATATAAAAGCTTTGAAAGATAAAAATGGAAATATAATTAAATGCAGATTTATAAGACCTAAAGAAGAAGGAATAGAATCCGTTATAAAAATAGACGATGAAAAAGATAAAACAAAAAAGAAAATTAGCAAGAAAAAATAAAATAAAAAATAATATAATTATAAAAATTGTCATCCTTTTATTTTCAATATTTTTAATATTAAACGGACAATACGAAAAAGATATAAAAAAAGACGCTCCGCCTTTATCGAGAGAATATACGAGGATAAGCAGTTTTGAATCTTTATCAACTTGGGCTGTCGCTTCTTTAAATAAAGAAACTTATATAAGCAAAGTTTTTGCAGATTCTAAAAATAATATTCATTTTGTTTATTATGATAATATTTTGAAAACTCCCGTTTATGTTAGCGGAAAGGACGGAAAATTTAATAGAGAGATTATAGATAAAGACAGAGAATTTGGCGATTTAGTTAGTATGGCTACGAATTCTGAAAATATGCATATATCTTATATGAAAAATAATAAAGTTTGGTATGCAAATAATAATTCGGGGTATTTTAATAATTATCCTATGGAGTTAAAAGAAAATCAAAAAATAATAGACTTAAAATTGGTTGTTTCAACTTTCAATTCGCCCGCTCTTTTTTTTGTAGACAATAAAGGAATATTATATGTTTCAAGATTTTATAGAGATAATTTTTTTTCCGATTTAATTTATACTAATAAAACTATAGATGCAGTTTATCCTGTAGCCGAAAAAGACGGTTATGCGATTTATATAAAAGAATATCAAACTGATAATATATTTTACGCTTCGAGAAAAACTAATAGCAAATTTAAATTTTTTGATAATAATCCGATAGTTGAAAACGCTTATTTATATTCTGTTAATCATGAAGAGCATAATAGATTTAGCGTAATATATATTCCTAAAGATAATAGAAATTCTATAGATTATAAAAAATTTTATGAAGGAAATTTTACTGAAGGAAATATAATAACGGAAAACGAAAATATAATTTCTTTAGATTCTACTTTAGATTATTCGGCGAAAGATATAATTTTTTATACAAAAGAAAACGGTTATAAATATGTTTATATGGACGAGCAGACAATAGATTTATCTTCGCTTGGAAAAAGCAAGGGAGATATTAGAATTGCATCCGCTCAATATCCTTATTTTTATATGGTTTATTATAATGATTTATTTAAAGAATTAAGAATAAGCAAACTTAATGTAAGTCATATTAATATTAAGCGATATTGAAAAACATAAAAAAGTCGATAATTAACTTATGCGAATTTATAAAAAATAAATAAAGAAGGAATTTTTATGAGTGGCGAAGAAGTAAAAGTATCTTATTTTGAAAAAAATCCGAGAGTTTGTCCCGTATGCGAAACTGAATTTTATCATGAAATGCTTCTTACGGGCGGCGGAAGATTAATAGCGGGAGAGTTAAGAAACGACTTAAGAAGAACTTACGAGAAAAGCAAAAAATACGGAGCGGTTTATCCTTTAATATATGTCGTTGTAGTTTGTCCGAATTGTTTATACGCTTCATTTAACGAAGACTTTTCAATTCTTAATAAAAAATTTGTAGACGATATTTTATCAACAAAAGAGTTGAGAAGAAAATATATGGAAGAGTTTTTTGGAGATGAGATTGATTTTGAAAAAAACAGAGATTTATATTCGGGAGCGGCGAGTTATTTTTTAGCGCTTGACGGATATTTATATCATGATAAAGAAGTCGCTCCGACTCTTAAAAAAGCTCTCTCTTCTTTAAGATTAAGTTGGGTTTTGGAAGATTTATCGGCTATAGCGCCTGAAGAAAATTACGATAGATTGATTCCTTTCTTTCAATATAAGGCGAGCGAATTGTATGCAGAAGCTATAGAGTTTATGCAAAATGGTAAAGAAAGTTTTGATAAAATAAAATCTTTTGGACCAGATATTGACAATAATTTTGGATACGAAGGAATGCTTTATATGGGAGCTTTGCTTGGTTTTGACTCTTCAAAGTTTATTCCCGACCCTAATGTTAAGGCAAATACTTTAGTTCAAGCTAAAAGAAAAATAAGCAAAGTATTCGGTTCGGGGAAAAGTAGTAAATCTAAACCTTCCGCATTGCTTGAAAAGATTAAAGAATTGCATACAAATATAACTGAAGAATTAAATTCTATAAACGAAACTTACGGAATAAACTTGAATTAAAATCGTTTTTATTTTATAATAATAAAATGAAAAAGTTGAATTTTTATCTTTTATCGGAATTCCTTACTCTTTTTTTCGGCTCTTTATTTTTATTCGTAGTTTTAGTAACTATTGCCGATTTAAGCAGTAAATTATCCTATTATACTGAACATTCTGAGTATATGAGATATTTTATAATTTATCATGTGGCAAGAATTCCGCATAATATGTATTATATATTTCCAGTAGCGCTTATGTTTTCTTCGACTTATGTTTTGGGAACTTTTGTAAAAAATAAAGAGATGCTTGCAGTTCAAAATTCGGGAATAAGTTTATTTAGATTTTCTTCTCCCGTTTTTATAATCGTTATACTTTTATGTTTATTGCTAGTTATATTTTGGCAATATGTGGCAGCTCCAGCAAATAAAATTTCTTTTGAAGCGGACGATATTGGAAGAGGACGACAGAAAAGCGAGGAGAGTGGAGTTTGGAATATTTTTGGCGGTAATAGATATGTTTATTTTATAGATAATTATTCTTATAGCGGGCAGTATATGACTAACGCTATAATAATAAAATTAAAAGAAGGCGGCGGAATAGAAACTAGAATATCATCGCCTTGTATAAAATGGGACGATAACGATAAAAAATGGTATGTAGAAAATGGAATATTAAGTAAGTTTGGCGATAAAAATGAGATAACGGTTGAAGTGATTAAAAATTATCCTCTCGATGTGTTGGAAAGACCTGAACATTTAAGTCAGAAACCGATTTTAGACACTTTAAGTTTAACGGAATCGTTAAGATTAATTAAACTTCGCAAAGAGATTCATATGAGCACGGCGCTTTTGGAAACAGATTTGCATTATAGAATATCTTATTGTTTTTCGGGCTTTATTATCGTTCTTCTTGCATCGCTATTTTCAAAATTTTCAACTCATAGCGTATTGGTTGTAAGTTTGGTTATGGTTATAGTTGTCGCTTTGCTTTATTATTCTATTCTCATGATATTTCGTTCAATGGGAGATGGCGGAACTATAAACCCTTTAATTGCCGCTTGGATGCCGAATATTATATTCGCTTTTCTTTGTTTAGTGGCTTTTAAGAAGTTTTATTAATTACAATTTAATTCTTAATTTTTTAGATATTTTTTAATTTTATCAAAAGCGACTTTATCTATATCGTTAAAATCATTATCTTCTACTATTTTGGAATAAATTTTTTCCAATTTATCGTAGTTTTCATTTTTTGATAATTTAGCCGAGATTAAACCTATTATACAATGAGTATTAAGTCCAGAACAATTTGGATTATAATCAAACGGATTTTTATTATATAGATTGTCGATAGATTTTATATTTGAATATTTTTCAATATAATTTAATCCGTATTTATAAATTAAATTTAATGTTTTATCAATTATTTTATCGATATCGTTTAAGCTAAAAATTTTAAATCTATCTTTTTGATTATATTGCATTTTCCAACGAGTATTTTCGTCATATTTATTTTTCGCGTATTTTTCAAGAAACAAAAGATTTATAAAAGCCGTGTAATTTAAATCATAACCGTTTATTTTGCATATATTATGAATTTGATTTATTTTAATTGTAGCAAACGGGAATAAGTGAATTTCATCTTGCCAATAATTATAAGTAAAATCGAAAGCGCAAATATATTCTTTTGTATTTTTTTTAATTGCAAAATCTTTTTTAAATATTTTAAATTGATTTTCTTTTGCAAATTTATCAAGCCCTAATAAAATATTATTTTTTACTTCGATTAATTTCATTAAATAATTCTTCTTTTTTATTTTTAACATATTCAACAATATCGTCAATTTTAATCTCTTCGCTTTGTGTGGAATTTCTTAATTTAAACTCAACAATTCCTTTTTCTAATGATTTTTTTCCTATAATTATTCTCATTGGAATTCCTGTTAAATCGCAATCGTTCAATTTTACGCCGAGTCTTAAATTTCTATCGTCAAATAAAGTTTCAATTCCAATAGAATTAAGCGAATTATAAATTTCAATAGCTTTATTAAAAGAATTTTCTCCTTCTTTATCAACGGCAATTATTACAACTTCGTAAGGCGCTACTGTTATCGGAAAAATTATTCCTTTATCGTCATAATTTTGTTCTATAATAGAAGCCAAAGTTCTATTTAATCCAATTCCATAGCAACCCATTATTGGAAAAACTTCTTTATTATTTTCGTCTAATACTTTAAAATCAAAAGCTTTAGTATATTTGTCGCCCAATTTAAAAATATGTCCTAATTCCAAACCTTTTTTTTGGTATAATTTTTCTCCACATTGAGGACATTTATCTCCTTCTTTTGCCTCTCTAAAATCTCCACAAATATCCGCTTTAATATCTCTTTCAACATTTACATTTTTTATATGAGTATCGTCTTTATTTCCTCCGACTATAGCATCCGAAATAGATTTAATTGAATAATCGGCGTATATTTTAATTTTCTTTTTTAATCCTATAGGCGATGCAAATCCTACTTTAGCTCCCGTAATTTCTTTAACTGTTTCTTCGTTTGCTAATTCTATTTCAAGTCCGCCCAAAGAGTTTGATAATTTTGTTTCGTTAATTTCCAAATCTCCTCTTATGATAACCGCTATAATTTCGTTTTCTTCCGTTTTGTATAAAATCGTTTTAATAAAATTATCCGCAGTAGTATTAAAAAATTTTTCCAAATCGTTAATCGTTTTTATATTTGGAGTATAAACTTCTTCTAAATTTTTATCGGTATAATGTTTTGCAATCTCTTCCGCTTTAACTTCCGCTTTTTCTACATTTGCGCGATAATCGCATTTTGAACAAAAAATTATTGTTTCTTCTCCAACTTCGCTTAAAACCATAAACTCTTCGCTTCCTTCTCCGCCCATAGCTCCGCTGTCGGCTTTTACGCTCACGGTATTTAATCCCATTCTCTTAAAAATTTTTGTATAAGCTTTACTCATATCGTTATAACTTTTATCTAAAGATTCTTTTGTCATATTAAAAGAGTAAGCGTCTTTCATAATAAATTCTTTTGAACGAATAACTCCATAGCGCGGTCTAATTTCATCTCTAAATTTTGTTTCTATTTGATATAATATTAAAGGCAAATCTTTATATGATTGAATTTCATTTTTAGCGGTAATCGTAAAAGCTTCTTCATGAGTCGGTCCCATTGCCATATCAATATCGTTTCTATCTTTTAATCTAAATAATTCTTTTTTGAATCTTTCCCATCTTCCTGAAGGAGTTAACAAAGTTTTTGAAACAAGCAAAGGCATTATGCATTCGTTTGAACCTATGGCGTTCATTTCTTCTCTTATAATATTTGAAATTTTATTTAATACTCTAACTCCCAAAGGCAAATACGAATATAAACCGTTTGATATTTTTCTCGCCAAGCCCGCTCTAATCATTAATTTATTTGACGCTATAATCGCATCGTTTGGCGCTTCTTTTAAAGTCGGCATAAAGAGTTTGGATAAACGCATAATATTTTCCTTATTATTAAATCGAATTTTAATTAATGATATATTAAAAAACAAAATTATCAACTATATTTTTATTTTATTAAATAATAATTATACTTGACAATTATTTATTTTAATGTATAATAATTTGCAAATGACAATATTTAATTGTATTATTAATAAAGTAAACTTGAGAATTCGCAAGCCAAGCCAAGCCAAGCCAAGCCAAGCCAAGCCAAGCCATAATTTTATCATTTTCTCTATTATTAAAAATAGAGACTTTTTCATTGCAATTTTTTATCTTTTGCGAGGTATAAAATATTATGCCTAACGAAAGATTAAAAAAATACTTAAACGATATTGTCTGGTGGATACCGTCAAGAAAATTGAGAGATTTTATTAGAGAATTAGTAGATACAATTTTAGAAATCAAAGAACAAAATGATATTTTATTAAAATTATTAGCTCAAAATAATAATCTTGAATACATAATTATAAAAATGACTGGCGGATTTGCTGACCAACTTTATTTATATAGAGTTGGATATTCTATTGAAAAATTATATGGAAAGAAAGTTTTATATGATATTTCTTGGTATAATTATAATGGAAAAGATGATATCGGTAAATATAATCGTAATTTTGAAATTTTAAATATATTTGAAGATTTTTCTTTTAAAATCGCTTCTAAAAATATAATATCAATCGCTAAAAGTTGTTATTTTATAGAAGGGTATAAATATAAAAATATTGATATAACGGATATAATTAAGTATAACAAATTTATTTATTGCGATAATGGAGTTTGGAGAGCAAGTATAAAACAATTAGATTTTAACGAAATATTTGATTTAGACAAATATATTCTTCCAAAATTAGATAACGACAATAAAAAGATTTACGAAGATATTAAAAATTGTAAACATTCTGTAGCCTGTCATGTAAGAAGAAACGATTATTTAAAAGTAAATTATAGACGATATAGTTTAGACGAAAATTATTTTATAAAAGCGATTGAAAAAATCAATAAACAAATTAGACAAAAATTAAAAATATATTTCTTTTCTGACGATATGGATTGGGTAAAAGAAAAATTAATTCCTTTAGTGAAAGATAAATACGATTATTTGGCAGTAGATATAAACGACAACGATAAAGGATATTTCGATTTTTATTTAATAAGCAATTGCAAATATCAAATCGCTTCAGAAGGAAGATTTTGCGAAACCGCTCATATATTCAATAAATATCAAAATAAAATTCTCATAACTCCAAATGATATAGATAAAAAATATTTTAGATAAAATAATTCCTCTTAAATTAAACACTCCAATTTTTTATAAAGTAAATATATTGAATATTACTATTGAAATTTATCTTAAATTAAACTATAATTAAAAATCAAAAAATAAAAACGGAAATTATAAATGTCTAATAAAAAATTTAATTTAAAAATTCTTATGCTTGCATCTTGGGTATTATTATTTTTCGCATGGATATTTTTCTATGCGGTTACTCAAAGACCTACGATTACATTTTTGATTGTTCTTTCAATATCTGCAATAATCACAATTATAACGGTAATACTTGAGAGAAAAAGCATAATAACTCTTTTTAGAATGCGTTTCGTTCATAAAGCGTTTTTCGGAATATTGTCTTTAATTATAATATTGGCTATACTTGTAGGTTTGTATATAATAAGCGTTAATTTTCCTTTAAGATTTGATTTAACTCAAAATAAATCTTATACTGTTTCGCAACAGACTATGGATATATTATCAAGAATAGATAATCCGCTTTCTATAGTAGTTTTGCGTTCGCCAAGTTCCGACCCGACTTCTTCCGATTGGAGAGCCGATTTATTATTAGAACAATATAAAAGAATAAATAAACATATAATAGTCGAATATATAAATCCTATAGAAAAACCTTCGGCAAAAAGCAAATATCAAATGACTCAAGTCGGAGAAATAGTTTTTACTTACGGACAAAATAAACAGGTTAGAATATACAGAAAAGATTTAACTTCGCAATCAAAAGTTACTTCAGAGCCTTTATTTGTCGGAGAGGAAAAATTTACTCAAGCAATATACACTTTATTAGAGCAGGAATCTTCCGTTATATATTTTACAGTTGGGCATGGCGAAAGGCAATTGCAAGATAGAGGCGGAGAAGGACTTTCTTTCGTTAAAACTTATTTGGAAAATGAAAATTATAAAGTTAGAGAATTAAATATTATTCTTGAAAATATTCCAACTGACGCTTCGCTTTTAATTATAGCCTCGCCTATAGAAAAATTTAGCAATTTTGAAATAGAAAAATTAAATAATTATATAAAAACGGGCGGAAAATTACTCGTTTTATACGACAGCTTTATGGATAGAAACGCTTTTAACAGCAATTTGGATATATTTTTAAGAGAGTGGGGATTTTATACAAGAAACGATTATATAATAGACGCATCTTCAAGCGTTGTAATTCCAGTTAATATAGTTCCTCAATATACGGCGCATCCGATAACTCAAACCTTAAAAGAGGGAAATGTTTTTGCATGTTTGGTTGTGGCAAGGAGCGTTCGAGCGGGAGAAAATAAATATAACGGCGTTTTTGAAAATATTATAACCACTACTCCTCAAGGATACGCAAAGAGAGAAGCGACTTTCGATTTATCGAGAGCGAGATTCAATCCTCAAACGGATATTGCGGGACCAGTGCCGTTGGGAATTAGCGGAACTTACGAAATAGAAGGCAGAGAAAATCCCGCGAGAATTGTAGTTTTTGGAGATTCCACTTTTGCGTTAAACGCTTACATAAATCCCGAGCAAGGGCAATCCGTAGATATAGCTTTTGCGGGAAATAAAGATTTGTTTATGAATACTGTCGCTTATCTTTTGGAAGCGAGACAAAAAATAACTATTAGACCCAAAGAGGCGAGCGTTAGAAACCTTACTTTAACGACTACTCAAACTAATTTTATAAGATATGTCGCTCAAATCGGTTTGCCTTGTTTATTTGGAATTTTGGGAATTCTTATATGGTTTTTTAGAAGAAGATAATTTTTTTATTAAAATATTATGAATAAAATAAAAGAATTATATAAAAATTACGGATATTATATTAATTATATTTTATTGGTTGCATTAAACGGTTTTACAAGTATCTTAAATTATATCTCTTCAATTTATATAAATAGAAGTTTATCAATATCCGATTTTGCATATTATAACGGAATAATAAATATATATTCTATAATAATTTTAACCGTTTCAAGTTTCAGTTATTATATAATGCATAATTACGAAAACGAAGAAGATGCAAAAAGATATTGGGCAAACGGATATTTTATAGCGATTATAATTTTTGTAGTTTTTGTTTTTTCAATTCCTTTAATCGATATTTTATTTAACATAAAAAATTATAAGGCTATGTTTTTAATTTCTATAGCAATTTTTATAAGCGTTTTTACTATAGTTTCGCAGTCGATTTTAAAGATTAATAATTATATCGGCTACGATTACATGGCAAGTTTTATATCCACATTGTTTGGAAAAATAATTTTGCTTGCGATTTTTATAATAACGGGATTAAGTTTAGAAAAATCTATTATATGCGTTTTAGTTTCTTGCTTAATTTATTTTATAATTCATATTTTTGAATTAAAGAAAAAAAATCTTCCGTATTATGCAGAAATAAAAAATTTAAAAAAATATTTTTCGGTTAAAGATTTGTCGGATTTTAAAAATTATATAATAAATGTCGTTATAATTAATTTTATATTTAATTGGATTTCTTTAAACGATGTTCTTATGGCAAATAGATATTTAGATAAATTAAGCGCGGGATATTATTCGACAATTGCTTTAATAATAAAAATGTTTTTCTATATCGGAGCGCCTATAGCCGCCGTTATGTTTTCTTATATTTTAATTTCAATGAAAAATAAAAATAAAGATAGAGAGAAAAAAGTTTTATATTATTCGATTATATTATATTCTTTGGCGTCTTTATTTTTGTCGGCTTTTTTAATAATATTTGCAAAACAGATAATATTAATTCAATTTACAGAAAGATACGAAGCGATTATTCCGTTAATTCCAAAAGCGGCGCTATTCGGTTTTTCTTTAGGTTTTGCAGTTTTGACTTTTAATTATGGACTTGCATATAAATTATTCTATCCTTTTTACGGTTATTTAATAATTTTCGCCTATGTTTATTTTAGCTTGAGAAACGGCGAGAGGACATTTGAGAGATTTATATTTATAATGACTGTGTTTTATTTGATTTTATTTATTTACAATCTTTTAATTATAATATTTCATAGAATATTTTTACTAAAAAATAAAATCTATTAAATATTATAAGACTTTTTTCTCTTTACATCTATCTGTCTTTGAATCTCTTTTAAATTCTTAACGAATATAGTATCTTTTTTTATATCTATTTTTCCCGCTTTCAATTTCAAAACTTTTTGAACTTCAATCGGTTTTATCGCGCACCAATTTGCAATATCGTTTATAGTCGCTTTCAATTCTTGAGGACTATTATAATCTTCTCTATTTATATTTTGAAGTTCGGCAAGAAGCAATAAACAATCGTATATTCTTAACTCTGTTTCGTTTAATTGCAGTATCAAAAGTCTTCTTTTTGAATCGAATATTCTTTTTGCAAACATTTTTGAAAGTTTAAGAGCCATTTCCGTATTATTTGCAAGAACTGTTTGAAAATTTTCTTTTTGTAATTCTAGTAAAACCGTAGGCTCGTTAGCTATTGCCGAAGCGCTTCTTGTAGTGCCTTCCAAAATCGCCATCTCTCCAAAAAAATCTCCAGGGTAAACTATATTAAGAAGTTTTTCAACATCTTTAATTACTTTCATTATTTTAACCGAACCGCTTTGAACCATATAAAATTTATCGCCTTTTTCAAATTCCAAAAATATAATATCGTCAGTATCGTATTTCTTTGTATGCGAAGATATATTATTATCCATTTTTATTCCTTATTTTTTTATTAAAGTTTTGATATATTTTCTTCCGCTTCTTTTGAAATATTATCATTAGGAGGCATTGACGCCGCTTTTTGATAATACGCTTTCGCTTTTTCTTTATCTCCCGTTTTTTCGCATGCTTTACCTAAAAAAAGTATAGCCTCTTTTACATTTTGAGATTTCGGATATTTTTTTATTGCCGAAAGTAAAATTGAAGAAGCGTTGTCGTATTTATCTATATTATAATAACATTTTCCCATATAAAATATAGAATTTTCCGTTATAGTTTCATTTTCGTTTTTCAGCAAAGCGTTAAATAATTTTATAGAATTAATATAATCGCCGTTATCGTATAATTCTAAAGCCTTATTATAATCTTCGTTGTTAATATCGTTATTAGAAAAATTATTTTCATTAATAATATCGAGAGGCGGAGCTATATCGCTGTCGTCCGTTATATTTAATTTTTCTTTGCAGGCTTTTATTTTATTTTCAACCGTATGATAGAAAGCCGAATTTTCATCCGCATATTGAAAATATCTTTTATAAGCGTATAAAGCGTCTTTATATTTTTGATTTTTAAAATAAAATTCTCCGATATTGTATAATCCTTCTAACTGATTAGTCTCTTCTTCATCTTCCGCTTTTTCTACAAGTTTATTTACTTTTTTATTTAATCTTCTAAGCTGATTTGAAAATACTCTTAACATTTTTATTATTATAGATTTATTTTTAGCCACTAAATTTTCAAATTCTTCGTAAGTAATAATTATAACGACACAATCGCTTAAACATTGAACTGTATCTTCTTGAGGATAATCTCCAAGCAGACTTTTTACTCCAAAAAATTCTCCAACATTTATAGCCTCTCTTGCTTCATATCCCGTTTCTTCCGATAAAAATATACTTTGAGCTTTTCCTTCTTTTAATATATAAACTCTATCGGATTTGTCGCCAGCAAAATATACCACAGAACCAGCTTGATATACTCTTGTTTGCATCTATTAATTTCCTTAAATATTGTTTAAACTGTTTTTTTAATTGTATCATTTATAATACTTTTTTCAAGTTTTTTTTAATATAATAGTTTTATTATGCTTGACATTTTATAATAATATGTTATAATAATTCTAAATTTTCAAATGAAATGGGTAGGTGGCCGAGCAGTCAATGGCAGCAGACTGTAAATCTGTCGACGGAAGTCTACGGGGGTGCGAATCCCTCCCTGCCCAAATCTTTTTATAGTTTTAATAAAAAATAAAAATAAAGGAGATATTTTGGCTATAGAATTTTATGACGGATATATATCTATAGTTATAGAATCCAATCTCGTTTTGCCTGAAGAAATAAAAAAATTCGTAGAAGATTGCGAAGAAGCTTGTTCGATAAGAATGCCCGCAGTCGTTTTGGATATGCGAAATGTTAAAGAAATAAACAGCGCGGGAATATCAAAAATTCTCAAATTATACAAAGATTTACAATCTATAAAAATAAAATTATTTATGGTTAATGTAGACGAATCTATCAATCAAATTTTTAAGGATTTAATGCTATTTGCTCTTATTAAAACTTTTGATAATACAAAAGAATTTTTATTATAATTCGTAATTTATATATTAATCAAATTCTATAGCGAAAGCCTCATTGTTTATTTGCATTTCTAATAACAAGTGAATTAAACCCCTTGCATGCTTGCCAAAATTCAACTTCCATTTTCAATAATCCTAATTTCATTATCGCTCAACCCATACAACCCATAAACCAACCTGTCAATCTCTCCATCCAACGCTCTAACCTGCCGCTCTAAAATCTCTTTAGTATTAGGGTTATTTTCTCCAACCAACTTCTTATTAATAGCGATTATATTATCTACAAGTTTAACTAATCTATCATGTTTTTTTTTGTCTTCTTTTTTAGAAAAATCTAATTTTGGAATTGGTAAGTTATTCATTATTTCATTAGAAAATCTTATTGTCAAATCTGCTCCGCTTGTTACTTTTATGTCGGCATAAATAGTATATAATTTTGAATTTAAAATCCCTAATAAATATTTTAAATTATATGGCGATTTTTTAGGTATTATGACATTTAAAGCATTTAAAGATATTAATTTTTCGTTGTCATAATATCCTCTTAAATATTTTGAAATTCTTATAAAAAATAGTTTTTCATCTATAATATTTAATCCTTTATAATCTATACCAGATAAATTATTTTCTATATAATATTTTGTTTCTTTCAAAGAATACCTATCTATAGAATTACCTATTAATAACGGTGTTGTATTTCTTAATTTTTTTTGATGTATAAATTTATAAGAATTAGTATTTATTTTTATCTTTTTTTTACAATGTTTGCAATTTGTAATTTTTAGTTCTTTATTTATTTTACCAGGTTTTTCAAAGAAGTGATTGCAATAAGGACATTTTATTAAATCTCCATTTCTTCCATGTTCTATCCCTCTAAATACGGTAAAATATTCACTTAAAAGAAATGTATTTTTTTGCATTTTATTAATTATAGTATTGTAGCCAGACAATTTAGATAAAGTTAAAACTTTAAATTTATCTCGTATTATATTTAATTTATTTAAATCAGATAAAAATTCTATTTCATTTTTTGAAAATATAATTCTTTTTACATTAGGTTTATTATTATAATCTATAAATAAACCTATGCATTCTTGGGCTACGCCTGGAAATTTACCAAAATCAACTATACAATTTATATTATTTATAAAACTTTCTCTATATTCTTGATATGAAGAAGTTTTTATAAAATTTTTTGGAATTAACAAACCTATAATATACTTATTATTAACTATATTAACTGATTTATCTATAAATATAGCGAAAATATTTAAATTTTTATTTTTTCTTTTAAATTTTTCTTCAAAATATGGCATTTCGGTTTTAGATATTACTTCTTTACTACCCCACGGCGGATTACTTATAACAATATCAAATCCGCCCGACTTAAAAATCGAAGAAAATTCCCTCTCCCAATCAAAGCAATTAATTTTATATTGCGTTTCAATGTCAATATTAAGACTATCGCCTCCGCTATAAAAATCGTTCCCAATTAAAGAGTTTCCGCATTTAATGTTTTCGTCAAGTGAAGGCAAAGCCCTCTCGTTAAATAAACTTTGATTATTCATTATAGAGGCGGGCGTTTCGTTTTCCATACATTTCAAAAGCAACGATAATTTTGTAACCTCAACGGCGTTCGAATCAATGTCGACTCCAAAAATATTATTTATTAGTATTTGCTTTTTCACCCATAATGCAAGCTCTCCGTCTTCGGTAATTGCGTCTTCTTTTGAACCCAAGAATTTCTTTTTGCCTTGTTTTGAATAATATTCTCTATGATAATTTAAAAGATATTTATAAGCGCCTATTAAAAAACTTCCGCTACCGCAAGCAGGGTCCACAATCTTTATATTTGCTATTTCTTTTGGCGTTTTTCCTTTAATTTTTTCTCCAACCGTATTCTCTACAATATAATCGACAATATACTCGGGCGTATAATAAACTCCTCCCGCCTTTCGCACTTCGGGTTTAAGTTCAATTTTCGCCTTACTATTTTTCCCAATCGTTATAGTCTTTCCCAAAAACTGCTCGTATGCATTTCCTATAATCTCAACCGATATTACCGAAAACTCATAAGGACTTTTTGGATAATACAAATCGTTAATTATCTCTTTAATTACTTTATTGTCGACTTCAATATTCTGCGTAATTTTATCTTTAGAAAAATCAAAAATTCCCGAATTATATTTTCCATCCGATTTCTTAAATATATCTACAATATTTTTATAATAATTACTTCCACTGCAAGCCTCCCGCAAATCTCCATAATTCTCAACTCCTCTATCTTCCGCTACTCTCAAAAATATTATTCTGTCAATTATATGTTGAACTGCAAAATTCAAATCTCTTAACGACAAACTATTTAACTTGCTTATATTTGAAGCTAATTTTGTTCTCAAATAGTCAAGCGAATTAAGAAAATCAATATCTACGCTTTCCGTTCCTTTCTTTGATTTTGTATCGGCGTTATATTTTTCTAAAGAGCCTCTTAAAACATTTTCTTTTGCAAATGTGTCGTATAAAAAATCAAATCTATTTAAATAATCTTCATAATTTATATATTCGATTCTCGACATAGAGGCTTTATCGTTAGGCGAAGGTTTTTTAGAACAATCGTAAATTGCAAACTCTTCAAAGTCGGTTAAAATGCTTACTGCCAATTTTCCGCTCCAAGCGTATCTTCTTATTTGATAAGCCGCATCCGCATCTTCTTTTAAATTTCTGCTTGGCTTTTTCGCTTCAACAAAAAATACTCTATTCCCGCCAATTCTAAAAGAGTAGTCAGGGGCTTTCGTTTCTTTTCCTATCTTTAATTTATCTTCATGAATAACATCTCTATAGGTTTGAGAAAGTCCTTCTTTATTTGAAATATCCCATCCCAAATACTCGAAGAAAGGATTAATAAAATCTTGCCTCGTCAAAGTTTCGTTATACTCGCTCGAATGAAACTGCTTATAATTAGATTTAAATTTTTCTACAAGCTCTTTAATTCCGTTGTAAGCTTCTTCTTTATTTTTGCTATTTGCCGACATACTAACTCCTTTGCTTTTATAAAATTAAAAAACTATAATATCAATAGTATATCAAATTATAGTAAATTATTCAAGAAAGTATATTTTAAAAATGAATGTTTTATATTAGCGTTTAATTAAATATTATTTTTCAACTTCTTTTCTATATTTAATCAAACCTTCTTTAAGAATATTCATAGCTTTTTTTAAATCTTTAGCGTCTAAAGAATAGCATATTCTCACTTCGTCTACTCCTAGTCCATCCGTAGCGTAAAAACCTTCGCCAGGAGCAAACATAACAGTTTCGCCGTCAATATTAAAATCTTTAAGAAGCCATATTGCAAAATCTTCCGCATTTTTAACGGGAAGTTTTGCCAAAACATAAAAAGCGCCTTCGGGTTCTCTAACAATCACATCATCCATTTTTGAAAGTTCTTCAAATAATATTTTTCTTCTGTTATCGTATTCTTTTTTAGCGCTTTCAAAATAATTGGAAGGCAAATCGTATAAAGCCGCAGCGCCAATCATTTCAAGAGTAGGCATTGATAATCTTGCCTGACATTCTCTAAATACGGCGTTCATAAAATTTTTATTTTTACTTATTATACATCCTACTCTAGCGCCGCAAGCGGAAAATCTTTTTGAAATTGAATCTATTATAATAACATTTTCGGCTATATCTTTATAAGTTCCCATACTTACGGCTTCTCTATCTCCGTAAACAAATTCTCTATAAACTTCATCGCTTATAATAAACATATTATACTTTTTAGATATATAAGCTATATCATCCAATTCTTTTTTTGTAAATACTACTCCCGTAGGATTATTAGGATTTGCAAATATATATGCTTTTGTTTTTTTAGTAATATGTTTTTCTATTTCGTCTCTATTTGGAAGATGAAAACCGTCTTCGGCATAAGTTCTAACGGCATTTCTTTTTATAGAAAGCAAATCGCAAAAACTATTATAATTTGCATAATAAGGTTCGGCTACCAATATTTCATCGCCTTCGTCAAATATTGCAAATAAACTAAAAAGCACAGCTTCGCTTCCGCCAGCGGTTATTATTATTTCGTCCTCTTCGTAATGAAGTCCCATTTTATTATAATATTCTTGTATTTTTTGAATAAGCTCTTTACTTCCTCTCGAATGAGAATAGCCTAAAGTTTTTCCGTTATATTTTTCTATCGCTTCAAAAAATTTTTTAGGCGTTTCAATATCGGGCTGTCCTATATTAAGATGATAAATTTTAATTCCTTTTTTTTCGCTCTCTTCCGCATAAGGATTTAATTTTCTTGTCGGCGAAGTTTTTAACGCTTGAATTCTTTTAGATAGCTCCATTTTTATCTCCAAAATTTTATTATATATAGTAATTTAATCATATAGAATATACTAAAATAATTAAATTGTCAATATTTATTTTTAAGATAATTATTATAAAATACTTGAAAAAAACGATTTTATATTATAAACTATTATAAATTCTTTTAATATATTTTTAAAAATAATCTATAAAATGATAATAACGGAGATAAAATGAGAAAAGTTGCCAATATATTGTTATTGATTTTAATATTTTTAGTTTTTAATTCTTTAGCTTTCGCTATAGACGATATTGTCGATAAAGATAATTTGTATAATTTAATTGAAGGCGTAACTTCTTCAAGAGCGGGAACTGACAGAATAGGAACGATATACGATTTTTCGCCATTAATGGAAAAAAATACGCCTTTTAAATTAGGTTTTACATTGCTTGATTTAAGTCATATAGTCGATAACAAAACCGTTATAAGCAACCAAAGGATATTTGCTTTTTTGCCAAAAGGTTTTATAGGTTTAAGTTATGGAATATTCGGAATCGGTTATCAATTTAGTTTATATAACGATTTAAGCTCAAATAAATCGCCGATAGCTCATAGTCATTCTTTAGCTTTAGGAATTGCAATGGAAAAATACAGATTTAATTTGCCAATTTCGGTTTCTATTGCCGATAAAAATTATTACGGCGGAAGATTATCGATAAGCACGACTCCTAAATTTTCTTTTATGTTTAGAGGCGGTTTAATGAATGAATTTTCTATTTCTTTGCATTATGGAATTCAACTTTCTTCAATAACTAATGAAATATCGAAAACTTCAATAGCTCCTATGGTTATAGGATTTTCTTTATTTGGCGATATTATGCTTACAAGATTTGATAATTATCCCGTTCAAATAAGTTTGCCCGTAAAACTTGCATTTTATTATGGAATCGAAAGCAGATGGGCTACTATAGACGCGGGATATGCGGAAGATTCTTTGACTAATTATTTATATGACGATAATGGCGGACGCTCTTCTAGTAGCATTAGAATATACGCTTTGCTTCCTGCAAAGTTTGAGGCAAAATTGGGAGCGATATATGTTTATGCAATGCCTCGATTAATGTTTGAATGCGATATTTATAAAGTGGATAGATTATATAATCTTCATTACGGAATGGAAGGAGAGTTAAGAATTACTCCCGTTGAGAATATGACTTTCGGATTAACGGCTTATGGAGAAGGCAAAAGCATAATGAAAAAGAATGCCGAATTTGAAATAAAGAACGGATTTGGCGCTGGTTTGGATGTTTGGGGAATTTGGAGATATTAAACTCTGTTCTTTTGAAAGAATCGCTATAGTCTTAAATATTATTTCGTATGAATGCATCGTTAAAGTTGGATAAAAGCATCTCTTAATGGCTATATTTTTATAAAATAAAAAGTTTAAATAAAATTTTTATATTCAGATTTTGATAAAAAAATACAAACAGATTTGCATGCTTTTACAAAATAGACGCATAAAATAAAAACTAATTTTTTATAATAGCAAATTGCAATATCTCATGCTGTTAAACTTTTTTCTGTCTATTATCTACAAAGTATAGGTAATAATAATATTTTCTATTTTCTCTTTTTTACTTTAATTTTTTTATTTGATTTATTCGACTTTTTAGATTTATCAATCTTAAATACAAAATCAAAAACTTCTTCAACCTGTTTTACCAAATGAAAAGTCAAGCCCTTTTTAACTTTATCTGGAATCTCGTCTAAATCTCTTTTATTTTCAAAAGGAATTATAATATGCTTGATAAATCCGAGTCGTTTCGCCGCGATAGTTTTTTCTTTGAGTCCGCCGATTGGAAGAACTTTTCCGTTTAAAGAAAGCTCGCCCGTCATCGCCGTATCGTTTCTTATTACTTTATTCATTGCCAAAGATAATAAAGCCGTAGCCATAGTTATTCCCGCCGAAGGACCGTCTTTTGGAGTAGCGCCTTCTGGAACATGCAAATGAATTATAGCGTCTGTAAAATAATCTTCAGAAACGCCATAATTTTTAGCGATACTTCTAACATAACTATAAGCAATTTGAACGCTTTCAGTCATAACTTCGCCAAGTTGTCCTGTCATATTTATTGAACCGCCGTCTTTTTTTTCTGCGACTTTAATCGATTCTATTGTAAGAGTCGCTCCGCCCATAGATGTCCAAGCGAGTCCTATTGAGTTTCCTGGTTTAATTGCTCTTTCTGTTAAATCGTTTGTAAATATAGGTTTTTTTAAATATTTTTCTATATCTTTTGAATCTATATTTATATTGTAAGTTTTTTTATTTTTTTCAATTATATCCGCCGCAATTTTTCTGCATATTCTCTCAATTCTTCTTTCAAAATTACGAACTCCCGCCTCGCGCGCGTATCCGTTAATAATATATTCTATAGCTCTGTTTGTGAATCTTATATTTTTTATATTAAGTCCATGAGCTTTAATTTGTCTCGGGATAATATATTTTGAAGCGATTTTTAATTTCTCTTCCATAATATAACCCGAAAGTCTTATAATTTCCATTCTGTCAAGCAAAGGAGATGGAATCGTATCGAGAGTATTTGAAGTAGTTATAAAAAGAACATTTGACAAATCAAAAGGCAAATCTAAATAATGGTCTCTGAAAGCCGAATTCTGCTCCGGGTCCAAAACTTCTAATAACGCGCTTGAAGGGTCGCCCTGATAACTCATACCCAATTTGTCTATTTCGTCAAGCATCAAAACGGGATTTTTAACTTTAACTATTTTCAAAGCTTCTATTATTTTTCCTGGCATCGCTCCTATATAAGTTCTTCTATGTCCTTTAATTTCTGCTTCGTCTCTCATACCGCCAAGAGAAAATCTAAAAAAAGGACGCTCTAAAGCTTCGGCTATGCTTTTTCCTATTGAAGTTTTTCCAACTCCTGGAGGACCTACAAAACAAAGTATTGAAGATTTTTTATTTGGGTTTAATTTACGAACGGCTAAAAATTCGTATATTCTTTCTTTAACATCTTCAAGCCCATAATGGTCTCTATCCAATATTTTTTTGCTTTTATTTATATCTTCTCTTTCTTTAGCTTCTTCATTCCAAGGTAGAGAAAATAAAGTGTCTAAATAATTTTTAGAAACCGTATATTCGGGAGAATGATTATCTATAGAAGAAATTTTTTCAATTTCTTGTTGCATTCTCTCTTTAACTTCGTCAACTACTTTAAGATTTTTAAGAATGTTTTTATATTTATCAATATCTCTCTGTTTAGGGTCGCTATCGTATCCTAATTCTTTTTTTATTTCTTTTAATTGTTCTTTTAAGAAATAATCTCGCTGCTGTTTTTGAACTTTTGAATTTATACTTCCTTGAATTTTCTGCTGTATTTTAGTTATCTCTCTTTCTTTTTGCAAAAGTAAAAGGACTTTTTCTAATCTATCTCTAACTTCAAAAGTTTCAAGAATTTCTTGCTGACTTGCTCTCTCAACATTTATCATTGAAGTGACAAAATCCGCTAATCTTCCAGGGTCATCGACATTAATCATAGTAAGACGCATCTCTTCAGTAAATAAAGGATTATTTTCGCTTAAAGCTTTAACTTCAGAAATCAAAGCTCTCGTATAAGCTTTAATTTCGTTTTCGTCTTCCTTGCTTGAAGAATTATTAATATCGGGCATATACAAAGGCTCTATTCTTAAAACAGGCTCAACATTTATAAACCTAATTATTTTATATCGCTTTATAGAATTAATAAGCAAATTGAGTCCGCCGTCAGGAAGATTCAATTTTTTAAATACTTTTACTATAACTCCGACTTTATATATATCTTCTGTAGAAATTTTTCCGTCTTCTTTTGGAGTGTCGGATATAAATAAATTAAGTCCTAAAAATCCGTTTGATTCTTCTATCGCCTTATTTACAGAATCCGCATAAGCTGGCGGAATTGGAAACGGAGCGTATAGACCTGGAAATAAAGGCTTTCCGATAACGGGAATTATTATTAATTTTGACGGAAGTTTATCTTCTAAAATTGAAAGCGTATTTTCGCTATTGTTTTCGTTTTTTATTTCTTTTTCTTTTATCTCTTTTGTTTCTTTAATATCGTTCATAAAAAATTAAAATCCTTAATTGTTATATATTAATAATATAAAATTATATATATAAGTCAACCGTTTATAATTAAATTTTATTTAGATTATTTTGTTTGTTTTACTTATTCACACTGATGCTTTTTAGAATTAGAAAACTGTATATTGTTATTGAAATTTTTATTCAATAAAAAAATCGTAATTGCGAGAATTTAAAAAGTCCAAAGCAATCCATTTTTAATAAAATTCATTTATTAATTAAACAAAATTTTTTAAATAAATAACATAAATCTTTTATTAACCTACTATTTCTTTCAAAGTTTCTTCTCTTATCTCTCTGTCAGTTTTTATAATATTTTCTATTGTAAGCGGAATATTTATTTCTCTATCGCATATTTTATGAACTATATCGAATATATCGGTAAAGCCAATTTTTTTCTCTAAAAAAGAATAAACGCATATTTCGTTTGCAGCATTCAAAATGCAAGGATATAATCCTCCTTTTTTACCGCACTCATAAGCGAGTTTAAGCATAATGAATTTTTCAAAATCCATTTTATAAAAATTAATTTCAGAATGCTCATGCAATTTCAATTTTTCAAAAGGCGTATTTCTAATTTCGGGGTAGGTTAGAGCATGTTGAATCGGAAGACGCATATCGTTTTTTCCAATTTGAGCGTAAATCTCACCGTCAACAAATTCAACCATAGAATGAATTAAACTTTGAGGATGAATTATAGTTTCAATTTTATCGTAATCCAAATTAAATAAATGATGCGCTTCTATAACTTCAAAACCTTTATTCATCATAGTAGCGCTGTCTATCGTAATTTTTCCGCCCATTTTCCAAGTAGGATGTTTTAAAGCCATTTCAACCGTTACATTTTTTAATTCTTCTTTTGGAGTTTTGAAAAAAGGACCGCCCGATGCTGTTATTATAACTTTTGAAATTTGAGCGTCTTTGAAATGCCTTAATATTTGAAATATTGCCGAATGTTCGCTATCTATCGGAATTAAACTCGCGTTATATTTTTTTAATAATTCGTTTATTATATCGCCTCCGACAACCAAAGTCTCTTTATTTGCTAAAGCTATAGTTTTTCCTTTTTTAATTGCTTCTATTGTTGGTAAAAATCCAGCGTATCCCGTCAAAGCGTTTACAAGAATATCAAAATCAGAATCTCTAACAAATTCTGCAATACTTCCTTCGTGAACATTAATTTTATTTTTTGTATTTTTAAAATTATTTAAAGCTTCTTTTGAAGATATATGAACTATTTTAGGATTAAATTCTTTAATTTGTTTTTGCAAAATATCGATTTTAGAATTTGTAGAAATTCCCGCTATTTCAAAATCTTTATTAAACTCTCTTATAACCGAGCATGTATTATTTCCTATAGAACCCGTTGAACCGAGTATTAAAACTTTTTTCTTCATTATTTATTTTATCCTTTGTATTTTGTAATAATTCATTTTGTAGAGTTTAGATTTTAATTATAATGTATTTATCATTTTTGTAAAAGCATACAAATTTATATTTTTGTAAAAAAGAAACAATTTTATAAAACCGCTTAAAATTCCTATAAATTAAAAACAACCGAAATTTCAGTTCCTTTATTCTCTTCGCTGTTTATATATATATCGGCGTTATAATGCGCGCATATATTTTTTACTATAGTCAAACCCAAACCCGTGCCTTGAACTTTTAAATATTTTTCATTTTTAACTCTAAAAAATCTTTCAAAAATTCTATTTAAATATTTGCTTTCAATTCCGCAACCGTTATCTTTTACGGTAAATATCGCTTTATCTTTGTTGTTTTTTAAAATGATTTTTACCTCTCCGCCATCGTCAGTATATTTTATGGCATTGTCTACAAGATTATTAACTACTTCGGTTATTTTTTCTTTATTTGCTATTATAATTGCAGATTCTATATCCAATTCTATATTTATATTTCTTTTTTGAGATTTTATTTTATTGCTTTCAAAAACATTTAAAATTATATCTTTTAAATCTATTTTTTCGTCTATAGTTTCCTGCCAATTAGCTTCCATTCTGCTTAAAGTTAGCATATTTAAAACAAGCTCTTTCATTCTCAAAGCTTCCGCGTTAATTCTTTTTATAAAATCAGTTTTTTTATTTTCATTTTTATCTTTAGCGCTCATATTTATAAGAAGTTCAGAATAACCCAAAATTGAAGTTAAAGGAGTTTTTAATTCATGCGAAGCGTTTATAAAAAAATCTTGCTTTTCAATTTCAACTTTTCTTATATCGGTAACATCTTCAAATTTTATTAAAGCGGATATATTTTTATTGTTTAATATCGGAATAACATTTATCTCAATATCCATATTTCTTTCTTTTATGTCGAATTTTGAAAATCTATTTAATTTAATAGCGTCTTCTATTTTTTTTATAACGGATTTATCTTTAATAATTTCATTTAAACTTTTAATATCGCTATCTGTAGAGTTTAAAAGTTCAAGAGCGAATTGATTTATAAAAAATATATCTTTATTTTTATTAATCGCCACAATTCCTTGAGCTATATTTTCAAGCACATAATTTAATTTTTCTCTTTCGGTTTGATAGCCTATAATATTATTATTCAAATCTATTGCAAGCTCGTTAATATCGTATAATATGTCGTTAATATCGTTAAAGCCCGTCAAATTTTTTATATTTTGAGATTTATTTTTATATATATTATCCAAAGTTTCTTTTATAGAATAAAACGGAATCATAATGCTTTTTGCCGTAGAAGGTAAAATTAAAGCCATTATTATAATTACAATTCCTATAACCATAACCGCGGTAAATAAAAAAGTTATTAAATATTTATTAACGGAATCCATAGGCATAGAAATTCTTAAAATATAATCTCTATAATCTTCCGCTTTTATTTTTTTTGAAGCGTATATATACGGAATTTTTTGACTAGCCGAAATATGAATCGAAAAAAATGTTCTATCGCCCGAGCTATGCAATGCCTCTATAACATCGCTTCTATTTGTATGATTTGCCATAGGATTTAGCGCAATATTAATCGTAGTGTCGGCTATCACGATTCCATTTGTCGCTATAACGCTTATTCTTAAGTATTTTTTATCCGACTGCAAAACAAATCTTCTAAAATCTTCTTCCGTTTTCATGTCGTAAATATCAACTTCACTTTCAAGCATTTCCATAATATTCATAATCATTACTTGACTATATTTAATATTATTATATTGAACGGTAAAAAGAATTCCTATAAACATTAAAGCGCTTGTTAAAATAAGAATAAACAGCGATTTATAAAAAATATTTTTAATCATAAAATGATTTCGTTAATCTTCCGTAAGTTTATAACCCATTCCGCGAACGGTTACAATATTTTCTTTTTGAAGATTTAACTTTTGTCTTATAGATTTTATATGCATATCTATGGTTCTTGATTCCATAGAATAATCAACGCCCCAAACTTCCTCAAGCATAGTTTCTCGAGATACTGCATTTTCCGCGTTTTCAACCAATAATTTTAATAAATCAAATTCTTTTTGAGTAAGAACAACTTGATTATTATTTACAAATACGGCTCTTTTTCTAACAAGAACTTTTATCTCTCCAAATATCAATTCTTCGCTTTCTAAACTTCTATCTTTCTTTCTTAAATTTGCCTTTACTCTTGCTATAAGCTCCAAAACCGAAAAAGGCTTTGGCATATAATCGTCAGCTCCAGCGTTTAATCCCGTTACTATATTTATTTCGCTTGATTTTGCCGTAAGCATTATAACTTTTATAGGAAGATGCGAATATTCTGTTCTTATGATTTTTAAGATTTCTGTTCCGTCAATATCGGGAAGCATTATATCAAGTAAAATTAAATTCGGAGTTTTCATTTTCAAAGCTTCAAGCATATCGTAGCCGTTTGAAAAACATTTTATATTAAAACCAGACTCTTCAATAGTATATTTTATAAGGTCGCTTATATTAATATCGTCTTCGACCGAATAAATTAGTTCTTTTTCCATATATAATTCTGCCGTAATTTTTTTATTCGTATTATATTATTTATTTTAATTAAATACAATATGCGGAAATTTTAGCTATTTTGCATTATTCGGATTATCTTTACTTGAAGAATCTAAACCAGAAATACTATATCTCATTTCCGTATCAGCCATTATATTCTTCATATTATAATAATCCAAAACGCCAATATTTCCTTTTTTCAAAGCGTCCGCAATAGCTAAAGGAAGTTGAGATTCAGCTTCCACAACTTTAGCTTTCATCTCTTCAACTTGCGCTTTCATTTCCTGCTCTCTCGCTATAGCCATAACTCTTCGCTCTTCGGCTTTAGCTTGAGCTATTTTTTTATCCGCTTCCGCTTGGTCAATTTGCAAAACCGCTCCGATATTGTTTCCGACATCAACATCCGCAATATCTATTGATAAAATTTCAAAAGCCGTGCCAGAATCCAAACCCTTTGCCAAAACTACTTGAGAGATTCTATCGGGATTTTCCAAAACTTCTTTATGAGATGCCGAACTTCCTATTGTGGTGACTATTCCTTCTCCCACTCTCGCGATTATTGTCTCTTCTCCCGCTCCTCCGACAAGTCTATTAATATTCGTTCTAACAGTTACTCTTGCCGTAGCCTTTACCTGAATTCCGTCTTTCGCAACCGCGGCGATTAAAGGCGTGGCTATAACTCTTGGAGATACGGAAGTTCTAATCGCGTCTACTAAATCTCGTCCCGCCAAATCTATAGCGCATGCTCTTTCAAATGATAAATTCAAAGAGGCTTTATCTGCGGCAATCAAAGCGTCCGACACAGCGGTTGGATTTCCTCCAGCCAAATAATGCGCCTCGAGTTCGTTACTTCCTATTTTTAATCCCGCTTTCCATAATTTAATCTGATTCAAAACTATTAAAGAAGGATTTACTCTCCTTAATCGCATAGTAAGTAAAGTTATTATGCTTATTCTTACGCCCGAAAACAAAGCCGTCACCCAAAGTCCGATTGGGAAAAAACGCAAGAAAATAAGCAGAATAATTAATATAATAACTATTCCTATAAACATTGGAATCATACTGAATCCTCCTAAAGATAAAATATCATACATAATAAAATCTCCTTAATTATTTTTTAATTTAATACTAATTTTACTTTATTTTTTATTTCCATAACTTATATATATATTTTTTTAATATTAAGTAATCCCTTTTTATTAATTATTTTCATCTATAAGTTTATTAACCTATTCTATTGATAAGTTTTCTAAATCCTCTATATCCTCTTCGTTATCAAAATCGCTATCATCAAAGTCTTCGTCAAGCATTTTTTCTACTTCATTATTTATTTCAATTATATCTGTAATTATATTACTATTATTCTTATATTCAATAGCTATTAAATTATGATATGATAAAGCTATTAACATAGCATCTATATATTTATAATTTTTATTTGAATTATAGAATTTATCATTATATTTATCTTTATTCCTCATAACCCAATTCCTTACAAATAAACTATTTGGCTTTGTATGCTTTTTATATATCTTAACTATCTTTTTACATAAACTTAATAATACTGATTTATCTATAAATTCTAACATATTTATTACTCCTGCGGCTTATATATTAAAAAATATCTGCCATAATTATCTTTATGCATATCTTCCAAAACCTACTCTCTTTTGTCTATAAATCCTTTGCTTTCAGCCATCTAAAACTTTATAAGCAATAACTCTTAAAAATTATTTCATTTTTTACATCCACTTACTCATCATATCCTCATAATGTTTATTAAAATCTTCTACTGTTTCTGGGTATTCCGTTGTATATTCCCTTACTAAAAAATCCCAACCTGGTAAGCAAGTTGGTCTTATTTTATTATCTCCTGCCTTATATCCTATGGTATTTTGTATATTGTTTTTTATTAAATGATAATTCTTATAATTAGCTATATCCTCGGCAAACCTCTTTAATTGCCATCTGCCATATTTATTTGTTTCTATTTCATCATTATCAATATTTAACATACTTTTAAGTAAATTGGCTTTGCCTGTTTCAGATAGATTATTCCAAAAATTCTCATTTATTTTTTCTGGTTTTTTTAACATATTATTTACCTCTTATATTATATACCTTATAACCAATGTTTTATTCTATTAATATTTTTACCCCCGGTAAATAAAGTAACTTATAACTCTTTGTAGGTATTATAAATACATTTTCACCCTTATAAAATAGCATATCAGCTATTAAGGTATTAGCGCTTAATAATTGAAATTCTGGGAAGCATAATAATTTATTGCGTATAATTGCCAAATCTTTACCCATTACCTTATAAGTAGCAAAACTATTAATATATAATTCATTTGTAGTATCCTTGGTTGGTTGAATATCTTCCATAAGCTCACCCATATCGCCGATAGTGGATAGTAAAATAAAATTATTACTTTGATGGCAAATTTTTAATTTTCCTTTGCCAAACATTCTACTATATGATTCTATAACTTTATTCATTTAATAATACCTACCTAATTTTGATTTTTAAGCCATTTATAATATTCTATTATATTATCTTTAAACTTAAGGCTTTTATTAAGACGCTCTTTCAATTTTGCCCTATATTCTTTAATCTTACTCTCATCATAACTTGCTACAATTATATTAGCGCCATTAAGTTTTTTATTTTATTTTATAAATTTATATACTTAATTAATTATGCACATAAGTTCCTATACTCTCTCCCGAAATCGCTTTTGTGATATTTCCCATTTTATTCATATTAAAAACTCTTATAGGCATATCGTTATCATTAGCCATAGCGAAAGCCGTCATATCCATAACTCGAAGATTTTTATTTAAAGCCTCTCTAAAAGTAATTTCGTTATACATTTTAGCGTCTTCATTATTTTTCGGATCTTTATCGTAAACTCCATCAACATTTGTGCCTTTAAGCACTATTGAAGCTCCTATTTCTAAAGCTCTTAAAATTGCGGTGCTGTCTGTCGTAAAATAAGGATTTGAAGTTCCGCCAGCTATTATTAAAACATTTCCTCTCTCAAGTATTCTTATAGCTTTATCTCTTTCAAATCCTTCAATCATACCTTCAATATTAAAAGAAGAAAGAATTTGAGTTGGAGTTCCAGCCGCCATAAATCTATCTTTCAATGCTATAGCATTCATTATAGTTGCAAGCATTCCCATTGAGTCGGCAGTCGCTCTAACCATTCCCGTTTTATTAGAAAGTTGCATTCCTCTGAAAATATTTCCGCCGCCAACGACAACCGCTATTTGAGTGTCGCCTCCCGCTTCCTTCATTTCCAAAGCTATTCTATCGACTACATTATTGTCAATTCCGTAATCTTTTTGTCCAAGTAAAGCTTCGCCTGAAATTTTTAATAATACAGTTTTTTTCATTATACAATTTACCTTAATTTTAAGCTCTTAAATCAATGAATAAGAATAATATTAAACTTTTTTTACAAATAAAACAAGCCGATTTTATTTACTTTTTTTCATTTCTTCTATAACTTTTGATAGTATAGAAATTCCTTTATCTATCATTTCAGGAGACGAATTAGTATAATTTAATCTAAAAGTTCCTTCTCCTCTTTTCTTTTCATAGAAAGGCTCTCCAGGAGCGATAGCGACTCCGTTATCTGCGGCTTTTTTTCCAAGTTCTACGGCGTCAATTCCTTTAGGAAGTTTAACCCAAATAAACATTCCGCCTTCAGGATGCGTCCAATGTATATCTTTAGCAAAATATTTATCCATAGCTTCAAGCATATAATCGCATTGTTTTTTATATAAATCGGTAATCTTTTTTATATGAGCGTCATAATCATTGTCTTTAAGATATTGAGCTACAACCATTTGACTAAATATACTCGTATGAAAATCAACAAGTTGTTTATAATGTTTCATTTTATTTATTACTTCGTCAACTCCGCAAGCTATCCATCCCATTCTAAAACCAGGCGAAAAAGTTTTTGAAAAAGTTCCCATAAGTATTGCCTGTTCGCCAAGCAAATTATAAAAAGATTTTTGATGCTCTCCTCTAAATCTCAATTCTCCGTAAGGATTATCTTCAATAAAAAAAGTGTCTTTTCCTTTCATTATTTCGGCTATTTTTTCTCTAACTTCGCTCGTATAAGTTATTCCCGTAGGATTTTGAAAAGTAGGAACAGAATAAAATAATTTATGATTATATTTATTCATAGATTCTTTAAACTCTTCCAAATTTGCTCCGACTTCGTTTAAACTAACCGTTCTTATATTCGGGTTATAAATATGAAAAGTTTGCAAAGCCACTAAATATGAAGGGTCTTCAACCAAAACATCGTCTCCCGCATCAATCAAAACCGAAGCGATTATATCCAAAGCTTGCTGAGAACCGTTTGTTATAAGAATATTTTTCGCTTTTATATCCGCTCCCTGCATTTTATATCTATTTGCTATAAACTCTCTTAATGGCAAATATCCGTCCGCATTATTATATTGCAAAGATTGAATTCCGTTATTATCTAAAACCTTGCAACATGCTTCTTTAATCTCTTCAACGGGAAAAGAAATAGGATTTGGAAGTCCGCCTGCAAAAGATATTAAATCTCCCTTTGCCGCAACATCCAACATCATTTTTACAAATTGCCCTTGAAAATCTTCTTTTAACGCTCTCTTTGATAATCTTAATTTCATTTAAAACTCCTTTATGTTTAATTTAATTATATTTATTTTAAATTTTTTATTTAAAATTTTAATTATAGATTAGTTTAACGATATTACAGAATATTGACGATAATAGATAAAATGACATTATTTTGATTTTTATATTTTTTAAAATAATTTAAAGAACGATAATTTTTTGTTTCGTTCGTAAATTCAAAAGCGTTCATATTTATCTCCCGTTTTTTATTTATTTAATGAATAATATATTATAATTATTTTGTATAAATTGCAATAGTTTAATTTGATTTATTTTTTATTTTAATAAAACTCGTTTAATTAAATAACCAAAATTTTTGAAATTAACATTTTAATAATTTTTTATTGACAATAATCAAATTTCTAATATAATACCTTTATTAATTAATCGTATAAAATAATATCGAATTGGAGCAGAATTTTATGGATGAAGAATTTGAACAATATTTAGATAAATTTTATAAAGGCTATAAAGGTATGCAGTTATTTAATTCCATATCTGAAAGTTATGCAAAATCATTCGGGCTTTCTTATGTAAATTTTATTATTTTATATTCTATATTTACAACTGAAAATTGCACTCAAACTATTATATGCAAAAATCTATCGCTTCCAAAACAAACTGTAAATATAGCTATAACATATTTTTATAAAAAAGGTTATATAAAATTAATTGAAAATCCAGAAAATCGAAGAGAAAAAACTATTCATTTTACTGAAGAAGGCAAAAAATATGCAGAAAATATTATTCTAAAATTTCAAGAATGCGAATATAAAACTATAAAAGGAATTGGGCTAGAAAATATTGAAACTTTTATAAAAATTTTAAACTCGTATGCTGAAATATGGCAAAATGAAATAACTAAAATCATTAATAAATAGATACATTCATAAATTTTTAACATAATAGTCATATATAATTACTAATATATTATTTTACTTTTATTTTTTATAATGGTTATATTTAATAATTATAAAATAAATTAATTATTATAATATTTTATCTTTTTATTTTAATTTGGTTATATATTATTATAATTATATTTTATGATTATAATGATTTTGTATTATATAAGGAGGTTGCTATGGATACAAGCTAATAAAATTTAATAAACTAATGATTTATTAAAAATATTAAAACAAAATTTAAAAATTAAGGAATAACAAAATGAAATTAAAAATTTTTATAATAACTTCTTTTTTAACGATTTCAAGCGCTCTATTTCCCGCTTTTGAATTCGAGCTTTTGTCTAAACTTGGATTTGCAGACAGTTGGACGGATTTAACTGAAAGCGTATTTGAGCCAAGAATAAATATAAATTTGCAAATGGGTTATGAATTTCCCGTAAATAAAGGCTTATTCAAAGGTTTCGGTTTATTATTCGATTTCGGGATTGATGCAAATATGCTTTCTATAGCAAACCCTAACGAAAATTATAAAATAAATCAAATAGAGGCTGGCGGAGTATATACGGGGCTGGCTTTTAAATTTGTTTTAAGTAAAAATCCATCTTCTATAGTCGATTTGGCTGTCGGCGTAGCTTCGGGCGTAAAATTTATTCCGATTATTGACGACTTCAATATAAAACCCAATAAAGTTCCTTTCTCGCCTTATGTTAAATTATTTTTTGAGGATAGAATTTATACCACTGAAAAAATATCTTTGGTTGCGGGATTTGACATTTATTATGAATATATGTTTTTCGATAAAAACGATAGAAACAGATTATTTGCAGGCTATAATATAAATCAGCATCATTCAATAGGAGCTAATGCTACTATAGGGCTTCGTTTTGGTAAAAGGTAATAAATTAAACAATTAAAAATCATTTCACATTAAAAAGGATTGTCTATTAATTTAGATAATCCTTTTTATTTTTATAATTGATTAATTAAAATTGATATAAAAACGATTGAAAAAATATAACATTTATACTAAAATATAACAAAATTTTATAAATAAAACGGATTTGAAAATGATTTATTATAATAAAAATATTCTCATGTGCGAAGATATTAAAATTTCCGATTTGGTTAAAATTTATAAAACGCCTTTTTATGTTTATTCAAAAAATGATATTCTTGAAAAAATAAGACATCTGAAAAACATATTTTCCGAATTGAAAGATTGTTCTATAGTTTACGCTATAAAAGCTGAAAATAATTTATCGATATTAAAACTTATGATAGAAGAAGGAATCGGAGGCGATGTAGTTTCTATTGGAGAGATTTTAAAATATATAAAAGCTGGAGGAAAAGCGGAGAATATAGTTTTTTCGGGCGTAGCTAAAAGCGAAGAAGAAATAAAAAAATCTATAGAATTAAATATAAAGAGATTCAATATAGAATCGTTTCCCGAAGCGGTAAGAATAAACGATATTGCAAAAGAATTAAAAAGAAAAGTAAAATGTTCTATAAGGGTAAATCCGAATGTTGACGCTCATACTCATGAAAAAATTACAACGGGAATAAACGGAAATAAATTTGGAGTGAGCATAAAAACCATAAGAGAAAATTCAAAATTATTAAAAAGTTTGGACAATATAGAAATAGAATCTTTATCAATGCATATTGGCTCGCAAATGGTTGATGCAGAACCTTTTTACAGAGCAATAATTGTAATGAAAAGTTTAATCGAAGAAATAAACAACATGGGATTTAATATAAAAAATATAGACATTGGCGGAGGTTTTGGAGTTCGTTATAATAGAGACCATTCGGGATTTGATTTTGATAAATTTAAAAAAGAAAGCATTAACTTATTAAAAGAAATGGCATTAAGCGTAACTGTTGAGCCTGGACGATATTTTGTAGCCGAAGCTGGCGCTTTAATAATGAAAATAGAATATATAAAAGAAGAATTAAACAGAAAATATGTTATTTTAGACGGAGGCATGAACGATTATATTCGAGTCGCGATGTATGAAGCTTATAACGAAATAGCGCCTTTAATTAAAAGAGAAGGTTTTTCAAATTATGATTTTGTTGGACCGATATGCGAAAGTTCCGATATATTTGCAAGCGATAGAGAATGCGCTTTACTTGAATCGGGAGATTATGTGGCTTTGCTTGACGCTGGCGCTTATGGATATAGTATGGCTGGAAATTATAATTCCCGTCCTTTAATCGCTCAAATTATGGTTGATAAAGACAAGAATTATATTATAAGAAAAGAGCAGAGTTTTGAAGATATGATAAAAGACGAGTTATTATAAATTGATATTTTTTAAAAGTAAATTAATTTTTTGTAAATAAAAAAATAGGAGTAAATTATGATAAAACATATAACTAAAGAAAAAACAAAACTTTTTGAAATACTTGCATTTATACTTTTAATAGGAATAAGTTTAGTCTCGCCGATTGCCGTTCATTATTTCGGATTAAAAGGAACTGAATTTTTGCCAATATTTTTCGCTTTATCTTTAGCTTCTTATATTTTAAATCCGCTTTCGCTTATAACTCTTGCAATAATCTCGCCTTTAATTAATTCGATAATAACGGGAATGCCTCAAGTTCCGATATTATATTTTTTAATATTTGAAGGTTTTACTTTTTCGGTTTTAATTTCTTTACTTAAAAATAAATTTTCTTTTTGTATATTAGCGCCTTTATCTTTTATAATTGCAAGATTATCTTCTATTTTGCTTGTATTTTTATTAAAGTCAAATATTGAAATTTGGTTTAACGGATTTTTAAAAGGATATAAAGGAATTATAGTTAATTCTTTATTTGCCATTTTAATTTATTTAATATTCAAAGATAAGAGAAATTAACATTATATACAAAATATTTTATATTGACGATATTAAAGTTTCCGCTCTTGGCGATTTGGATAAAGATTTGGGAGACGAATTAAGAGCTTTCAAAAGAAAAGAAATTAATTTTCCTAAAAAAATTTTAAATGCGTTTATTGAATATTATAAATCTTCAAATTTAAAATCCGATATTTTATTATTTATTCCTTCAAATAAAAATAATAATATAATGAATTTTTTCGCGGATAATATTTCAAAAGAATTAAATATAAAAAAAGAAAATGCGCTAATTTTTAATAATGAAGTAAAAGAACAAAAATATTTGGAAACTCTTAAAGAGAGAGAAGAAAATATAAAAAACGCTTTTAATATAATTTCGCCCGAAAAATTTATAAATAAAAAAATTCTTTTGATAGACGATGTTTTTGCTTCGGGATTTACATTAAAAGAAGCGATAAAATTATTAAAAGAAAACAAAATCAATAATATAGAATGCATAATTTTTTGCTATAGAAATCATATTTTTTTATAATTATTTTGGGAACTTTTTGATTATATATTCGTCTAATTTAAAAAGAATTATTTTAAAAAGGATTAAATTATGTTAAAATATTTATCGATTATTTTATCTTCATTATTTTTGTTTTCTTGCGCTCCTGCAATTCACAGAGTTTATAAACCGCATATTAATTTTTTGCATTTTGACGGAATATTAAATTCAATAATTAAAATATTAATAATAGTCGCTTTGGTATTGCTAATAAAAAATTTATACGATAAAAATAAATCAAATAAAAAAGAATAATATAATTTAAAAGTATTTGTAGATTATGAAAAAATTTATAACGCTTATAGTAAGCAAACCGCATGCAGTAGTTGTAATTTTGGCTTCTTTATTTATTATAGGTTTTATAAGCGTATCAAGATTGGATATTAATTATTTGCCCGATATGGAAATTCCTGTTATAAGCGTAAAAACTAAATATAATAACGCGGGTCCCGAAGAAGTAGAAAAATCTATAACGAGATTAATAGAAGGAGTAGTTTCTTCGGTTAATAATGTAAAAACTATAAAGTCAAAATCTAAAGAATCGGAATCAAATATTGAAATAGAATTTAATTGGGGAACTGATTTAAGAATGGCTGCGGACGATATAAGAGAAGCGATTGATACGATTAGAAATTCTTTGCCTGACGATGCCGACAATCCTAATATATCTAAATTCTCTTCCGACACAACGCCAATAATGGAAATAGCTTTTTTTGGTTCTGATAATTTAGGATATTTATACGATTTAGTAGATAATAAAATTCTTACAAGTTTGAATCAAATAGACGGAGTAGGGCAGACTGAAATTCGCGGCGGACTGAAAAGGGTAGTTTGCGTGGATGTCGATTTGAATAGATTAAATGCATACTCAATTAATATAAACGATATAATGAAAGCTATTGAAAAAGATAATAAAAATATTTTTTGCGGCGAAACTTATGAAGGAGTTTATAAATACGGAATAAGAGCTACGGGAGAGTTTAAAGATATAGAAGATATTGGAGATGTGGTAGTAGAATTAAAAGATAATACATTTCCCGTTAGAGTTAGAGATTTAGCTTATGTTTATAAATCCTATGATAACGAAGCCGAAATTGTTAGAATAAACGGGAATAAAGCTTTAACGGTTGCAATAACAAAAGAGTCGGACGGAAACATAATAAAAATAGCGAGAGATATTGAAAATAGACTTAAAAATATTAATTTGCCCGAAGGATTATATTATAAAATATTATTTGACAGTTCAGAGACTATAAAAAATTCAATTAAAAATGTTGCGGACGCTATTTGGCAGGGCGCTTTATTTTCTATAATAGTTCTTATGATTTATATATGGAATATTAAAAGCGTATTCATAATAGGAATATCAATCCCAATTTCTATAATAACGACTTTTATTCTTATGTATTTTTTCGATATAACTATAAATATAATTTCGCTTTCGGGTTTGGTGCTTGGCGTTGGTATGATGGTTGATAATTCTATCGTTGTTTTGGAAAATATTTTTTATTATTCGTTAAAATATAGCAAAGAAAATAAATTAAATCTTTTAAATAATAATTATAGAATAATACAAAATTTTAAATCTGCAATTTTTGGAGCAAGCGAAGTTTCTCTTGCAATAACCGCGTCAACTTTAACTAGCGTTTGCGTATTTTTGCCTTTTTTATTTGTTAAAGGACAAATAGGGCAGATGTTTAGCGATTTATGCATAACCGTTTCAATATCGCTTTTAACTTCTTTATTTGTGGCTATAACAATAGTTCCGTTACTTGCTTCGAGATTAATTTCAGACGATTATAAAAATAATGAAAACGATAATAAAATAAATATTATATTTTCTAAAATAAAAAATTTTGTTAATAATAATATTCATAGAAATGTAGAAAAATTTTATTTGAGTCTTTTGATAATAGTTATTAAAAATAAAAAGAAAGCATTTGTTTTTATAGGTTCTTCTTTATTGTTTTCGTTGATATTATTATTAAATTTAATAGGCAAAGAAGGTTATCCCGTATCTGACGAAGGAACTATAATTTCAAGATTGAGATTGCCCGTAGGTTCGAGAGTGGAATTTACGGATTCTTTTATTAGTAAAATGGAAAAGAATATAGAAAATAGTTTAAGCAATAATATGGCTTATTATGAATCGAGAGTTAGAACGGGAAGAAACGAGCATCATGGAGAAGTTAGAATAAAATTAGTCGATAAAGAAGACGGTAGAAAATATAAAATAAATCAATATGTCGAAACTATAAGAAATAAAGTAAATAGCTATCCTGGAAGAATAGAGCTTAATTCGGAGAATGTAGCTTTTGGAAAACCTAAAAATTATAGTTCAATTATAATCGAGCTTGTGGGAGATGATTTAGAGAGAGGATATAATCTTTCCGATTCTATTATAAAAACCGTTTCAAAAGTGCGAGGCGTTAGAAATGTATTAATAAAAGAAGACGATTCAAATAGAGAGATTATATTTGATGTAAATAGAGATTTGATTTCAAAAATGGGAGTTAATGTAAATGAAATCGCTCATATTATAAGAACTTCTTTTAGCGGAAATGTCGCAAGTAAAATGAGATTAAAAGATTCTATTAATTTTGATGCGGATATTATAGTTAGACTTGAGAATAAAAACAGAAATAATATTTCAGGAATTAATAAAATAATGATTCCGACTTCTCATGGAATAGTGCCAATATCTTCTTTGGTTAATATTAATAGAGATATGGGACCTACGGAAATAAACAGAAAAGACGAAAAAAGAATAATAGAAATAAGCGCCGATTCTTTTGGAAGACCCGTGAACGATATAGTAAGCGATATAAAAAAAGAAATTAATAATATTTATATTCCAATCGGTTTTTCGGTTAATTTTTCTGGAGACTACGAAGATATGCAAGAGGCTTTTTATCAACTTTTAATTTCTTTAATAATGGCTTTGATTTTCGTTTACGCTATTATAGCGGCGCAATTTGAATCTTATATAATTCCTTTTGTAATATCTTTAGCCGTCCCTTTCGCTTTATTTGGAGCTTTAATATGTTTATATTTTAGCTCCAATACTTTAAATGTTTATAGCGGAATTGGTATAATAATGTTAATTGGAATAGTTGTTAATAACGGAATAGTATTGATTGATTATATGAATAAATTATTTTTGGCAAGGAATATAAGTTGGGAAGTTGCGGCTTTGGAATCTTGCAAAAGGAGAATGCGTCCCGTTCTTATGACTTCATTAACTACAATTTTAGGTTTATTTCCTATGATTATTGAAACGGGAAGCGGAAACGAAATGTATAAACCAATTTCAATTGCGGTTTGCGGAGGTTTAATATTTTCTACAATGTTTACTCTTATTATAATTCCTGCGGTTTATTCAAGTTTTAGAAATAGATTTAAAATTAAAATATATAAAGAATAAAATTTAATCCGATAATAACTATTAATATAAATCATAAAAAGGATAATTGAAATAATGAAAGGAATAATTACAATATTTTTATTAATTTTATCAAACACATTTATGACTTTTGCTTGGTATGGACATTTAAAATTTAATCGAATGAAAGGATTTGATAAATTGGCTCTTCCTTTAGTTATATTAATAAGTTGGGGAATTGCATTATTTGAATATTGTTTTCAAGTTCCTGCAAATAGAATAGGATTTTCAGAAAATGGCGGTCCATTCTCGCTTTTGCAACTTAAAGTAATACAGGAAGTTATAACTCTAACTATTTTTACGATTTTCACTATAATATTTTTTAAAACCGAAACTTTTAAGCTTAATCATTTTATAGGTTTTTTATGTTTGATTCTTGCGGTATTTTTTATTTTTAAAAAATAATTTTTAAATATTTTACGATTTTATACTTCATTTTTTCAAAATTATTATTAAAATTACATATATTTTTTACATTTATCTATGAATTAATCAAGAATTACAAAAAATATTTATAATTTATTTTTAAATATCTAATTTTTTGTATTAAATGTATTATAATTATTGTTAAATTATATAAATTAAGTAAAAATAATTAAAAATTATTAAAAATAAGTGTAAAAATACTTGACATTTATTTTTAAATGGTTTATAATATAAATATATTAAACATTAAGGAGGATTTGCTATGACAAATCGAATAAAAAAATTATTTTTAGTGATTACGGTTATATCCGTAACGAGCATAAGCGCTTTGGCTGGAGTGGTTATACAACCTTCGGGTTTGCCTAAAGCGGCGCAAGATTTTATTAAAAAGTCTTTTCCGAACGACCCTATAGTTTATGCGGAACAAAACAGAAACGACTTTGAAGCCGCTTTAGAAAGCGGAATTGAGATTGAGTTTTTTATAAACGGAGATTGGAAAGAAATATCGTCTCCTTATAAACCTTTGGCTCAAACTTTATTGCCTAATGCCGTTTCAAACGCTCTTAAACAAAAATATCCGCAAGCGAGCATATTGAAAATTCAAAAACAATATAGCAGTTATGAGATAAGTTTGGATAATAGAAGAGAAATCTATATATCCAATAACGGAGAGGTTTTGGGAGAAAAATTAGATTAATATCTAAAAGTCGTAAAGGGGAGTAAATATTTTTATTCCCCTTTTTTTATAAGAAATTAATATAAAAAATATGGAGTTTCATTTTGAAAAATTTTATTGAATTGATAGTAAAAAAGCCCGTTGGGGTTTGTATGGGAATAGTCGCATTGGTTATTTTAGGAGTAATAAGCTTAACGAGATTGCCCGTTGACTTTTTGCCCGATATCGAGCGTCCTTATATAACGGTTAGAACGAGTTATGATAATGCAGGACCAGAAGAGGTTGAAAAATCCGTGACAAGATTGATTGAAAACGCAGTTTCGAGCGTAAATAATGTAAAGTCTGTAACATCTTCTTCAAAAGAGGGAGAATCTAAAGTTACTATAGAATTTAATTGGGGAAGCGATTTGACGAGCGCGACGGCAGATATAAGAGAAGCTCTTGATAGAATAAGAAAAAATCTTCCTGATGACGCCGACAGTCCGACTGTTTATAAATTTTCTACTGATAATATTCCCGTTATGGAAATTTCTTTTTACGGAACTGAAAATTTATCCGCTCTCTATAATTTGGTTGATAATAATGTATTAAATAAAATAGAGCAGGTTGGAGGAGTAGCGATGGCTGATATTAAAGGCGGACTTAAAAGTCAAATAAAAGTCGATATTGATATGAATAGACTTCAGGCTTATGGACTCGATATTAATGCGATAGTAAGAACATTAGGAGAAGAAAATCAGAATTTAGCTGGAGGAGAAACTTACGAAGGAGTTTATAAATATATATTAAGAACTACGGGAGAGTTTAAAACTATAGACGATATAGGAACTGTCGTAGTCGCCTTAAAAAATAATAATACGCCAATAAGATTAAGAGAATTAGCCCATATTTACGAAGGCTATGACGATAAAATGGATATAATTAAAGTAAACGGAACGGCTGCAATTTCGATTTCAATAAATAAAGAATCGGGAGCGAATATGGTTGCCGTTTCAAAAGCGGTAAAAAAGCAGCTTGAAAAACTAAATTTGCCCGAAGGCATAAAATATGAAATTCTTTTTAATAATGCCGACACGGTTAATAAATCAATATCGGGAGTTTTGGATACGGCTTGGCAGGGCGGACTTTTTGCCGTAATAATTCTTATGATTTATTTATGGAATTTTAGAACGGTTTCAATAATAGCGATTTCTATTCCAATGTCGATAATAATCACTTTTACGATTATGTATTTTATGGGAGTTACATTAAATATAATATCTTTGGCGGGATTGGTTTTAGGAATTGGTATGATGGTTGATAATTCTATTGTAGTTTTGGAAAATATATTTTTCTACAGAAATAACGGTTATGGAAAATATTCTTCGGCAATAGAAGGAACTTTTACGGTATCTCTTGCTATTTTAGCGTCAACTTTAACTACAATCGCCGTATTTTTGCCTTTTCTATTCGTTCAAGGACAAACGGGACAAATGTTTAGAGATTTATGCATTACTGTGACGGTTTCTATGATAGCTTCTCTTGGAGTCGCTTTGACTATAGTTCCAATGCTTGGAGCGAGATTAATCACGGGTAAGAAATCAAAAAGATTGGCTAAATTTGAAAACTTTTTTAATAAATATTTTCATTCTAAAGTTAATTTTGTTTATAATAAAATATTGACTTATTCGGTTAATCATAAAAATAGAGTTTTAATTCCTACTTTAAGCATAGTTTTTGCTATTATAATTATAGGTTTAATATTTATAGGAAAAGAAGGTTTTCCCGTTTCTGACGAAGGACAATTTCAAGCAAAGGTTACAATGCCCGTTGGAACGAGAAAAGAACAAACTAAATCTTTTGTAGAAAGAATGGGCAAAGATATTGAAGAGGCTATAGGAGAAGATTTGAAGAGAATACAGACTAGAGTTAGATACGGTTCTTCGGCAAATAAAGGAGAGATAAGAGTTCAATTAAGAGATAAATCTGAAGGAAGAAAATTATCTACTTTAAAATATATGGGTTTATCAAGAAAAAAATTATCGGTTTATCCTGCGAAAATAAGCTTAAAATTAATAACTTCAACAAAAATTATGGGAAATTCGTCTTCTGATGGAATAGATATCGATATTGTCGGCGAAGATTTAGACAGAGGAATAGATTTGGCTGAAAAAATTTTAGTCGCTTTGGAAGATGTGGAAGGACTTAAAGATGTTCGTTTAAGAAGAGACGATTCAAATCCCGAGCTTAATATTTCTATTAATAGAGATTTGGCTTCAAAAATGGGACTTAATATGAAAACTGTAGCTAGTTCTATTAAAACGGGTTTCGGCGGAACTACTGCTACAAGAATGACTCCAGACGGTTCTCTTCATACCGATTTGGATGTTCAAGTTCAATTAAATCAGAGAGATAGAATAAATATAGACGATATTAAAAGAATGCTTATCCCCACTTCATTTGGAATAGTTCCAATATCTTCGATTGCCGATATAAAAAAGACTTTCGGACCTACGGCTATTGACAGAAAAGACGATAGCAGAATAATCACAATAACGGCTTCGGGCGAGGGAAGAGCTATGGATAGAATAATGGCTGATGTTCAATCGGCTATTAATTCAAAAGTCTTTATTCCTTCTGGCTTCAGTATAAATTATTCGGGCGATTACGAGGATATGCAGGACGCTTTCGCTCAACTCTTGCAAGCTATAATTTTAGCTTTGGTTTTAGTTTATGCGGTTATGGCAACTCAATTTGAATCTTATATTGCGCCTTTCGTTATCGCTTTGGCTATTCCTTTTGGTTTTGCTGGTTCAATTTTGTTATTATTAATTACGAGACAAACTTTAAGCGTTTATAGCGGAATTGGAATAATAGTTTTAATCGGAGTTGTAGTTAATAACGGAATTGTCTTAATAGATTATATGAATCAATTAATGCATGAAAAGAAAATAAACGGAGATAAGGCGGCGTTAATTGCAGGACCAAGAAGATTGCGTCCTGTTTTAATGACTTCGCTTACTACAATATTAGGACTTTTGCCTATGGCTTTGGCGAGCGGAGAAGGAAACGAAATGTATAAACCTTTATCAATAGCGTTATTAGGCGGACTTACCGTTTCGACAATGTTTACTTTGGTAATAGTTCCAACCGTTTATGCTGCGATAAGAAATAGAATTCCGCTTAAAGATTATGCCGCTAAAGATACGGCAAGCATTGAAAATAAAGCGAATATTGAAGACGCTTTAGGAGATATTGGAGAATAATAGATTTTTACTAAAAATATAAATTTTTGTTATTAAATCAGATAGGGAACTTTTTTAAAAGTTATTCGTCTAATAAAATATAGAAAATTATATATTGATATTTTTAATTTGAAGTTTATAATAATCGTTTATTAAATATTGTAAACTATCCTTAAACAACGGAGTTTATTGTGAGATTTTATTTATTTTTATTTTTATTTTTGCTTTTTAGTTTTATTATATACGCTCAAGATAACAATTATACTAATGAAACTTCTGCAAATACAAATAATATAAAAGTAAGAATAAATTTGGAAGATGCCTTAAAAATAGCTTCCGAGAACGATAAAACGCTTAAACAATCGGAATACGATGTTAGAATAGCTCAAGCTCAAAAGGACGCTTCTTTTTCCGATTTATTTTTGCCTTCTCTTTCGGTTGGCGGAAGCGTTAATTTAGGCGAACAGCAAGAATTGGGTTCGGAACTTTCTTCAAGTTCAACGACTTGGAGCGCAAACGCCACTTTATCGAAAACGCTTTTTACGGGATTTAAAAATTGGAATACGGATAAAGCTAACGATATAAATTTAAAAATGAAGAAAAACACTTATTATGATAACGCTAAAAGCGTAGATTTAAATACAAAACTTGCATTTTATAACACTTTTATAGCTCAAGAAAATTATAAAGTTTATTTGCAATCTCAATTAAATTATAGCAATAGAATGAATTATAATTATATTCAATATAGAAATGGGCAGGTTTCAGAATACGAATATTTAAATTCAAAAGTTCAATACGAAAATACAAAACCTCAAGTTGTTACTTTAAGCAATCAATACCAAAGTTTAAAATTAACATTTATCCGACAAATAGGACTTACCAATATTGCGGATGAAGTTGAATTAATAGGAAATATTTTGGACGCTACAAATATAATAATTCCCGATATGGAATATGACGATTTGCTTACTATTATAATGAATAATAATGTAGAATTAAACAATATGGAAAATAATTTGCAAATGCTCGAATATAATAAAAAAGTTGCAAGAAGTTATTTGTGGCCCACGCTAACGGGAAACGCGACAGTCGGAGTAAGCAAAGCGGATAAATTAAGAGATTATAAAGGTTATGCGGATAGAAAAGGACAATTTAATTGGGGAGTTGGTTTTTCTCTAAATTATTATCTCGATTCTCTTCTTCCTTTTTCTTCAACGGCAAAGGCGGCGGAACAGATAGATTTGAGTATAAAACAGATGGAATTAAATTATTCGCAGTTAAGAGACACTATAGAGGTTAGCAGCAGAGATTTAATATCAACGGCTCGCTCGCAAGCATTGAATTTAGAATCGCAGGCTGAAAATGCAAGGACGGCGGCTTATGCATTACAAATGGCAGAGAGACAATATAGAGGCGGAAGTATTTCTATGCTTGAAGTGAATGATGCGGAAGTAACTTATTTGAACGCTCAACTTTCGTATTTGCAAGCTATTTATGAATATTTGTCAAGCGCTCTTCAGGTTCTTAAACTTTTAGGAATTTAGATTTATATAAACGATTTAATATTATTAATTAGGAGATTAAAAATTATGAGTTTAAAAAATAAAATTAATATTTTAGTTTTTTTCGTTTTCTTTACATTGTTATTTATATCTTGTAAGAAAAAAGAAGATTTGCAAAGAAAAGAAAATCCTATAAGCGTTTTGGTTGCAGCTCCGATAAGACAGAATCTAAACGAATATTTGGATTTGTCGGCTGAAATTAAGGCTATTAAAGAAGTGGAAATATCTTCCGATGTTCCTGGAAAAATAGCAAATATTCTTAAATATGAAGGAAGTTTTGTTAAAAAAGGAGACACTATAGCTTTAATTGACAGATTCGTAATAGGCGCAAATTATGCATACGCTCCCGCAAGAACTCCGATAGCGGGATATGTTACAACTACTTATATGGCTGTTGGCGCTTCAATAGCGGCTTCAACTCCAATTGCAAATGTGGCGGATATTAGCAAATTAGAAGTTGAAATACAAGTTCCCGAAAGGTCGATTACGGGAATAGAATTAGGGCAGTCGGTATTTATAAGAGTGCCTTCTTCTCCAAATAAAGAGATTGAGGCTAAAATAACAAAGAGAGATTATGCGGTTAATCCTTCAACAAGAACTTTAATGGTTAAAGCCTTAATAGACAATAAAGACAGATTACTTTTGCCTGGAATGTTTTCCGATGTTTCTATTTTATTAAATTCTGCAAATAATGTATTCGTTATACCAAATAGCGCGGTATTTAGCGATGATTTGGGAAAAAATTATATATATGTAGTAAAAGGAGATAGCGTAGTTCCTAAAGACGGAAATATTACAGAAAGCGAAAATACTAACTCTAAATATAGAGCTTATACGAGAGAGGTAAATATATTATTTGTTTCAAAGGATAAAGTGGCTTTAAGCGGCGGACTTGAAGACGGCGAGGAAGTCGTTATGTTTGGTAGAGAATTCTTAAAAGACGGTTCTTTAGTTAATAGAATAGAAAACGACCCTACGATTATGGAATATATAACTCCTTCAGATTCTATAGAAACAAATACAATAATAACGAATGCCTCAACAAATAATAATGCGCAAGTTTCAGCAAATACGAATAATAGAGTTAATAACGATAGAACTATAAAACAAAAAAATAGTTCTACAAATCAAAATAATACTCAAAAAACAAAAAAAGAAAATGTTATTCAAACTCCGCTTATTAATAATACGAATAATTTAAGCACCAATAATATTAATAATTCTAATTCTTTAAAATCGGATATAGTAGAAGGAACGAATACAAATAATAACGAAGAGATTAACGAAGTTTATTCCGTAGGCGGTTAATTAGTTATAAAATAAATAATAATTAAGGAGAATATCAATGAGAAGTTTTATCGAATTAGTAGTAAAAAAGCCCGTAGCGGTTTGCATGGGTATTGTCGCTATAGTAATTTTGGGAATAGTGAGTTTATCGAGATTGCCCGTAGACTTTTTGCCAAATATGGAACTTCCATTTATAAGCGTGAGGACGACTTATGATAATGCGGGACCAGAAGAGGTTGAAAAATCGGTAACGAGATTAATCGAAAGTGCCGTTTCGGGAATTAATAATGTTAAAACAATAACATCTTCCTCAAGAGAGGGAATATCGAGCGTTTTTATAGAATTTAATTGGGGAAGCGATTTATCGAGCGCAACCGCCGATATAAGAGAAGCTTTAGACAGAATAAGAAGTTCTTTGCCAGACGATGCGGAAAGTCCCGCTGTTTATAAATTTTCTACCGACAATATTCCCGTTATGGCTATAGCTTTTTACGGAACGGATAATTTATCCGCTTTATACGATTTGGTAGACAATCAAATATTAAACAGAATAAAGCAAGTCGGCGGAGTCGCAATGGCTGAAATTTGGGGAGGACTAAAAACTCAAATAAAAGTCGATGTCGATATGAATAGACTTCAGGCTTACGGACTCGATATTAATACTATTGTGTCCACGCTTGCTCGCGAAAATCAAAACTTGGCGGGAGGACAAACTTACGAAGGAGTTTATAAATATACTTTAAGAACTACGGGAGAGTTTAAAACGGTAAGCGATATCGGAACGGTTGTTGTAGCGTTAAAAGAAAATAATACTCCTATAAGATTAAGAGATATAGCGAATATTTACGAAGGCTACGATGAAGATATGGATATAGTTAAAGTAAACGGAGCGCCCGCCGTTTCTGTTTCGATAAATAAAGAATCTGGAGCGAATACCGTTGGAGTTTCTGACTCTATTAAAAAACAGCTAGATAATTTGAATTTGCCCGAAGGAATTAAATACGAAGTTCTTTTTAATACCGCCGATACGGTTAATGATTCTATTGCGGGAGTATTGGACGCCGCTTGGCAGGGCGGACTTTTTGCAGTAATAATTCTTATGATTTATTTATGGAAATTTAGAACAGTCGCCATAATTGCTATATCTATTCCTATGTCTATAATAGTGACTTTTACTTTAATGTATTTTATGGATATTACTTTGAATATAGTTTCGCTTTCGGGACTAGTTTTGGGAATAGGAATGATGGTAGACAATTCTATAGTTGTTTTGGAGAATATATTTTTCTATAGAAATAGCGGATACGGAAAATATTCCGCGGCAATAGACGGAACATATACCGTAGCGCTCGCAATATCGGCGTCAACTCTAACGACAATAGCCGTTTTCTTGCCTTTCTTATTCGTTGAAGGAATGACGGGGCAGATGTTTAGAGATTTATGTATTACGGTTACGGTTTCTTTGCTTGCTTCTTTGGCGGTTGCTTTAACTATAGTGCCAATGCTTGGAGCAAGATTAATAACGAGCAAGAAATCAAAACATTTATACAAATTTGAAAATTTCTTTGATAAACATTTTCATTCAAAAGTTAATAATATTTATGATAAAATATTGACTTATTCGGTAAAACATAAGAATAGAGTTTTAATTCCAATTATAAGCATAATTATGGCTATAATAGTTATAGGACTTATATTTATAGGAAAAGAAGGTTTTCCTGAAGCCGATGAAGGACAATTTCAAGCAAATGTTACAATGCCTGTTGGAACGAGAATAGAACAAACAGGCTCTTTTATAGATAGAATGGAAAAAGATATAATGGATGTATTAGGAGACGATATGGAGAGAATACAGACGAGAGTTAGATACGGTTCTTCGGCTAATAGAGGAGAGTTGAGAGTTAAATTAATAGATAAGGATAAAGGCAGAAAAATTGAAACTAAAGAATATGTCGAGCTTGTTAGAAATAAATTGATAAGCTATCCCGCTAAAATTAATGTCGATACCGTAAATAATACTATGGGCGGACGCGGAGGCGACTCTGGAGGAATAGATATTGAAATAATAGGAGAAGATTTAGACAGAGCGGTAGATTTGGGAAATAATATTATAGCGGCTTTGGAAGATGTTAAAGGATTGAGAGATATTCGTTTGAAAAGAGACGATTCAAGTCCCGAGCTTAATATTTCTATAAATAGAGATTTAGCTTCAAAAATGGGATTAAATATAAGCACGGTTGCCAATTCTATTAAAACGAGTTTCGGAGGCACTAAAGCCACAAGAATGACGCCAGAAGGTTCGGCAAATACCGATATCGATGTTCAAGTTCAATTAAACGAAAGAGACAGAATAAATGTAGACGATGTTAAAAGAATGCTTATTCCTACTTCGGCTGGAATGGTTCCCGTTTCTTCAATAGCGAGCATAGATAAAACTTTTGGACCTACGGTAATTGATAGAAAAGACGATAGCAGAATAACTACCGTAACGGCTTCGGGTTATGGGCGTCCTATGAATCAAATTATGGAAGATGTTCAATCGGCTATCAATTCAAAAGTCTTTATGCCTTCTGGATTTAGTATAAATTATTCTGGAGATTACGAGGATATGCAGGAAGCTTTCGGACAACTTTTACAAGCTGTAATTTTGGCTTTAGTTTTGGTTTATGCGGTTATGGCAACTCAATTTGAATCTTATATCGCGCCTTTCGTTATAGCTTTAGCAATTCCTTTCGGTTTTGCTGGCTCTCTTATTTTACTTCTTATAGGAGGCGAAACATTGAGCGTTTATAGCGGAATTGGAATTATAGTTTTAATCGGAGTTGTAGTTAATAACGGAATAGTTTTAATCGACTATATGAATCAATTAATGCAAGAGAAAAAGATAAACGGAGATGAAGCCGCTATGATTGCAGGACCAAGAAGATTGCGTCCAGTTTTAATGACTTCTCTAACCACTATACTGGGGCTTTTGCCTATGGCTTTAAGTAGCGGAAGCGGAAATGAAATGTATAGACCTTTGGCTTTGGCTTTATTAGGCGGGCTTACAATTTCTACAATGTTTACTTTGGTTATAGTTCCTACAGTTTATGCGGCTATAAGAAATAGAATTCCGTTAAAAGATTACGCGGCTAAAGATATTGAAAGCATTGAAAAGAATGAAAATATTGATGACGCTTTGGGAACGGCGGATAAATAATTAGTTAATAAATTTAATAAATAAAGTCGTAAACTATTATTAATTTTAATATAGCTTGCGACTTTTATTAATTTAAATATTATTTACTAGGCTTAAAAAAATTTAATCTCAAAGCGTTAGCAACCACGCAAACTGAACTTAAACTCATAGCAAGCGCGGCAAATATAGGATTTAATAATAAATCTTTTCCCATTATCGCTACTAAAAAATTGCCGATTGACGAATTAATCAAACTCTCTCTAAATATATGCAATAATCCCGCGGCAACGGGTATTCCCAAAACATTATAACAAAAAGCCCAAAAAAGATTCTGCTTAATATCTCGCATAGTAGCCTTGCTTAATTCTATCGCGGTCACAACATCTTTTGTTTTAGATTTAACCAATACTATATCGGCGCTTTCAATAGCGACATCAGTTCCGCTTCCAATCGCTATTCCAACATTCGCTTGAGTTAAAGCGGGGGCGTCATTTATTCCGTCTCCAACCATAGCCACAATACAATTTTTTTCTTGAAGTTTTTTCACTTCTTTTGATTTTTCTTCGGGTAAAACTTCAGAAAGAGCGATATCGATTCCCGTTTCATTTGCAATTGCGTTTGCCGTATTTTTATTGTCTCCCGTTATCATAATCGTTTTTATATTTAATTTATGAAGTCTGTTTATAGTTTCAATACTGTCTTTTTTTAATTTATCGGCGCATGCTATTATTCCTAAAAGTTTTCCGTCTTCGGCTATATACATTGGAGTTTTTCCTTCTTTTGAAAGTTTTTCGGCTTCGTTTAAAAATAATTCTACCAATATACTTTCTTTTTCCATTAATTTTTTATTTCCGATTAAAATTCTTTTTCCGTCTATAATGGCGTCTATTCCAAAACCCGATAAAGCTTTAAAATTTTCCACTTGCAAAAGTTTAATATTTTTTTCTTTCGCTTCTCTAACTATCGCTTCTCCCAAAGGATGCTCGCTTCCGTTTTCTGCGCTTGCCGTAAGTAATAATAATCTTTCTTTATTATTTGAAATAATATCGGTTAGATAAGGTTTACCTTCCGTTAATGTTCCCGTTTTATCGAACATAACGGCGTTTATTTTTTGAGATAATTCTAAAGCTTCTGCATTCTTAAATAAAATTCCAAGTTCCGCTCCTTTTCCCGTTCCAACCATTATAGCGGTAGGCGTGGCTAATCCCAAAGCGCATGGACAAGCAATAACCAAAACTGATACGAATACCGTTAAAGAAAAAACAAAATTATGAGTAGCTATAAACCAAGCTATTGCCGAAATTAAAGCAATCGTTATAACGGCTGGCACGAAATATGACGAAACTACATCGGCAATATGAGAAATCGGCGCTTTTGAACCTTGTGCATCTTCTACTAATTTTATTATTTGAGCGAGCGCCGTCTCTTCTCCAACTTTTGTAGCTTTGAGCTTAAAAGTTCCCGTTTTATTTATTGAAGCGCCAACTACTTTATCGCCAATATTTTTTTCTATAGGAATGCTCTCTCCCGTAAGCATAGATTCATCAACCGAACTATAGCCTTCAATTATCTCTCCGTCAACGGGAATTTTCTCTCCAGGACGAACAATCAAAATATTTCCGACTTTTAAATCTTCAATTTTTATTTCTTTCTCTTCTCCGTTTTCAATTACTCTTGCCATTTTAGGTTGAAGTCCCATAAGTTTTTTTATAGCTTCTCCCGTTTTTCCTTTGCTTCTTGCCTCTAAATATTTTCCAAATTGAACGAGAGTAATTATAACCGCCGCTGATTCATAATATAAATTATCTCCATGCGGATTAAGTCCTATAAAAGACAAAATACTTGAATAAACGCTATAAACAAAAGACGCCGTAGTTCCTATTGCAACGAGAGAATCCATATTCGGCGAGCCTCTGAATAAAGCGGGAAATCCTAAAGTATAAAATTTATAACCAGAAACCATAACGGGAATGCATAATATAATCGCTACTATTGAAAATATTTGAGGATTGGAATGATGCGATAAAATTTCTGGCAGCGGAAGTTTTATAAATTTTATCATTGGAGACATTGAAATATAAAATAAAGGAATTGAAAATATTGCAGAAATAATTAATCTTATTTTTTGCTCTTTAATTTCTTTAGCTTTTTTTTCTGAAATATCTTCTTCTTTACCGATAACCTGATAACCTGATTTTACTATCGTATTTACAATATCTTTATATTTTAATTTTTTATCGTCAAATACCAAAACGGCTTTTTCTGTCGCTATATTTACATTTGCCTCTTTTACTCCTTCCGTTTTTTTTAAAGCTCTTTCAACAGCTCTCGAACATGCGGCGCAATGCATTCCGCCTATTCTTAATGTCATTTTCATTTTATATCTCCAAAAATAATTTTTTATAATTGTTAAAGTTATCTAACAATTATAACATAAAAATATTTTTTTACTATATATAAAATATTTAGCTTTGTATAAATTTTAAAAATTAACTCTCTCCGACTATGTCGCTGACTTCGTCCTAGCAATGACAGAGTAAGCGTATTGTTTTGACATTTTCAATGCATCGTAGTGATAAGAAAAAATAAAGTTAAAAAAAAGAGGCTTACCCTTTCGGATAAACCCCTTAAAATTATATTCCCAAATTAATTAGGACTTCCTGGTATGAACATGTAATTCCACCAAGGCGTATTCCAAGAATCTGTGAATTTTACATATCTTGTAAATGTTTTAACTAATTCTTGAGGTTTTTTACCTAAATATAGTCTATAATCTTGCATTTTTTCAAATCTGTTATCTTGGTTTCTGTCAGGTCCTTCCCACCACCAATAGTAAGAATCAACGCCTGCGCAACCGCTTAAGCCTTCATTAGCCTGTGGATTCATAACCAAAACTTCTAAATAACCTCTTGGGAACTGTCTCGTAAAGTATATCTCTTCATGATAAACGCCATTCCAGAATTTAGACAAAGTTATATTAGCTTCTATAAATGTATGAACTGCGTTTTTAGCGCTTCCGCCTTTTCCATATATTCTTTCAGCGTCACCTTCGCCTATAGCCATTTTATAAATAGCTCCAACTGTCCATTGTCCCGTATGAGCATATTCATGCGTTACGCTATCTGCCCATCCATATCTCTTTGCAGTGCAATTTACATAATCTACTATAACCGCTCCTACAAATTGTTTGATTAATCTGTTATCTGGTTTATAGTAAATATCGCCGTTAGAAGCAAAATAGTAGTAATCTTGTAGATTTCCTTTTTCGTCTTTTGCTGGTAAGCTTTTTTGGAAATCATTAGGTCCATGAGGATTTCTACCATTTCTAATTGCGAAAACTTTACCGTCATTAGCGGCTTTTCTGTTAATTTGGTCGAGCCATAATTGATTTAGTTTTGCACAATCTCTGTAGTCTACTGAAACTTTTTGAGAACTTGCAAAAGGAACATCAACCGTATATACTGAGCCAGCTTCTTCTGGAAGAGTAATTGAACCTGTTCCGCCGCCAGTAGTTCCGCCACCAGAACCCGTTCCGCCGCCAGTAGTTCCGCCACCAGAACCTGTTCCGCCACCACTAGAAGTAGATAAAGAAGTCGATTGAGTTGGGGTATCGCCACCACAAGAAACAATCGTTGCTGCAGAGAATGCAACTACTAAAATTATAACAGCCATTCTCCACAATAATTTTGACTTAAACATAAGAATCTCCTCGTCAAGGTTTCCATCCTCGACTTTAAATATTTATTTTATAAGATTTTATTAACCTTATATTTATAAGATAATAAATATTTTAAAAAAGTCAAGAATTTTTTTTATTTTAGAATTAATTTTTTTATTGTCATTGTAAGATATTGAAAATACCTAAATAATCTATTTTTAATAGAATTCATTATACTAAAAAACTAAATTTCTAAATTTAACTTTTCAAATGTGAATTGCTTCGGCTATAAATAGCCTCGCAATGACGGCAAAAAGTAGTATTGCAATGACGGTTTTTTTATGAAGTAAAAAAATATAAGTAAAGTCAAAAAATTAAAATTGATGGAGTCAAATTTTCGCTGCTTATTTAATCATTGACAAATTAAAAATATCATATAGCATATATTACGATTTTTTAATCTTATAAAAAACAAGCGGTATTTTATGAATAAAAAAGATTTAAGCGTTTTAATTATAAACGATTTATGCTCTTACGGAAAAGCTTCTTTAACGGTTAATATTCCCGTTTTGTCGGCTTTTGGAATAAAGGTTTCGCCTCTTATAAGCGTTTTACTTTCAAATCACACTGCTTTTGAAACTTTTTGCGCTTTTAATTTAACGGAAGAATTAGAAGCGATAGTAAAAGAATTAAAATTAAGAAAACCAAAATTTGACGCTTTTTATATAGGTTGGCTATCTTCAGGAAAACAACCCGAAATAGTTATCGATATAATAAAGCATTTTAATTTTAAAACCGTTCTTTTAGACCCAATACTTGGAGATTACGGAAAATTATATCCTTCAATGTCTGACGAACATGTAAAATCAATGAAGAGATTATTAAAATATTCCACGATAGCGACTCCAAATATAACGGAACTTGCAGTTTTATTAGATAAAGACCCGTCAAAAAAATATAATGAAAAAGAAATTGAAAAAATGGCTAAAAAATTATCTAAAATTGGACCTAAAACCGTAATAGTTACAAGCGTTGAAAAAGAAAATAAATTAGGTTGTTTATGTTTTGGTGAAAATAAAATTATAACGAAATATTATAATAAAATTGATATAAGCATGCCAGGAACGGGAGACGCTTTTGGCTCTTCGTTATTAGGATATATATTAAACGGAAACTCTATAGAAAAGGCATTAAATAAAGCTACGAAATTTGTTTATTCTTCGGTAAAGGCTTCGGTTGAAGAAAAAGACGATAGATTATTTGGAATCGCTATAGAAAAAAGACTTAATTTACTTTAATAATTTACTTCAACAATTTATTTAAAATATTTTGAATTTCTATTTCAATATTTTTCTTTGCATCTTTATCTTTTCCCCAAATCGCTTTATCTGACGCCGTTTTATAAGATACTAAAGAATTATTTAATAAATTTTCTATATTATTTTCTAAAAGACTTTCCGCTCTGTTTTTGTATATTTTGCCTAATAATTCGTATCCGCTATAATCGTTTGGAAGTAAAGAAATATAATTTAAAACATAATCGTAAGCCAATTTATAATTTCTCATATAATCTAAATATATAATAGCCGCTCTATAATTAGCCGCCGCATGATTTTTATTATTTTTAATAACATATTCGTAATAATCTAAAGCTTCTTTTGTATTTCCCATTTTCTCGTTAATGATACCAAGCTGATAGCGATAATCTAAATTTAAATTATCATTTAAAATAGCATACTGAATAGAATTCATCGCTTCTCTATAATTATTAATTTTAACATATAATTTAGACAATGCATAAAAATCTCTCGCTTTTCTTTTTTGATTAAAATTAATTGAAGATATATTATAATTATCAATTTTAATAACGCTCTCGATTCTGTTTAATAAATCGACTCCGATATATTTTGAAGCTCGTCCATAAGCGTTAGCCGAATAATTATACAATCTGCTTTTATTATATATTCTTCCCAAAAGCGAATCTCTCGCTCCGTTTATATCTATATATTTGAAAATATTATTTATTATATCATAGCCTTCAATATTATATTCGTAAACCAAAGCTTCTGCTAATTTTATCATATTTTCTATATATGCGGGCGAAATATTTAAAATCTCTTTTCTTATATCCGAAAGTTTAACATAAGCGTCTATATTATTATAATTGCCAACGGAGTTTAAATAAATATCAACATAAACTTGATTCTTTATTGCTATAGCGTCATAATTATCTTTATTTCTTCTTATTGCAAGATTTGAAACGGATTTTGCTTTATCAAACTGTCTATTATCATACAAAAAAGTCGCGTAATATCCGTAAACTATAGACTCAATTTTTTTAATATAATCGATATCATAATTTTTAATTTTAAGCTGTTCAATATAAGCTAAAGCTTCGTCATATTTATTATTTTTTATAAAATCGTATATTTTGTCGGTTATTAATAGAGTATTTGAATTTAAATCTTCTTCCCAAAATATAGTGGATTGTATATAAGCCATATCTTTATCTTTTTGAGTTTGAGCGTAATTATTATTAGATATTCTTATTTTGAGTAAATCTCTTAAAAGAACTACATTATTTATACTTATAGAATTTGCATCAAATAATTCTTTTAAAATATTTATAGCTTTATCTATAGAACCCAATTTATAATAAGAATTTGCAATATAGCCTATTCTTAATTGCTCTTCGTATCCTTTAAACTTATAACCTGAAAGAAGTTCCATAATATCGACATAATAACCGTTTTCGTTTAAGGACTCTGCTTTATCTAAAATAATATTAAATCCTATCAATTCCAAAATTTCATCTGCCGTAGATTTGTAAGAGTTAATTTGTCTTAATAATTCTCTCGCTTTATAATATTCTTTTTTGCTTATTAAATATTTAGAATATTCTATTTTATTTTCGTCTGAAATATTATATATATCGATTATCTGCGAAATAATTTTATTCGGATAATAATAATATCCCGAATTATAAAGCATATTTGCAAGAGTTTCGTATAATCTCGGTTTATTATAAGAATATTCTAAACCTTTTTCTAAAATTTTAATGGCGTTTCTTTCGTTATTTTCGTATAAATAAATTTGCGCCAAAATGGCGTAGGCTTCGTCAAAAGTTTTATTTTCGTATATAAATCTGTTTAACATATTTTTTGAAAGTTGATAATTTCCAATTCTAAAATGAGTTTTTGCCAAAGCTAAATTTATTTCGGGAAAATCTTTTGAATAAGCGGATAAATTATTTAAAATATTTGTAGCCTTTTCAAATTCTCTGTTTTCAAGATTATAATTCCAATTATATAATTCGCTTTGAACTATAACATTTGAAATTTTTGAATTTAATCTTTGCATATCGGTTTGATTATTTCCATAACTTGAATAAGATTTATAAGCGTTGCTATAATTATTTAAAGAATCAGCATATTGATTTTGCAAAAGATTAATATCTGCAAAACCTTCAAATCCGTATCCGCTTCCGACTTTCAAACAATAAGCAAAATAACTGTTTGCGCTTTTTATATCGTTATATTTTAAAGAAGTTTTTCCCGCTAAAAATAACCAATAAGTTTCATTATAAATTTTATAAGCGATAAGATAGGTTTTTATAGTAGATTCATAATCGTTTATAGAATCGAAAAATCCGCCGACAATTTCGTAAATTTCTTTATCGTTAAAATACATTGTCAATAATTTATTAAAATCGAGAGTAGAATAATAAATATCGCCCGTTTTATAATATGCTAAACCTCTTATATAATAAAGCATATAATAATCTCTATAAATCGGCTCAAGTTCATTGCATAAAGCTATCGCCTCAAAGAATTTGAAATTATCTATCAATCTTTTTGCATCGTTTAATTTATTGTTTAATTCCAATTTTGAACTGTCGTCTAATTTATTAATAAAATCGTTTGTTTTAACGAATACGCTTCCTATTTCAATATTTATGTTTCTATCGTTTACTTTTGAATAATAATGTAAAATATCGTTGGAATATGCCGAAATATATGTTATAAGAATTATAAAAAGTATTTTTGTTAGTTTCATAGTAATACGCTCTATTATTATTTATAATCGGAATTTAGAATTATAATTTTTAATTAAACATTTATAATTATCAAATCATAATCATTAATTTATTAGGACGGCATAAAAAAGAAAGCGAAGCAATCTACTTTAATAAAGTTTAAAAAAGGCAGGGGCTTACCCTTTAGGATAAACCCCTTACCAACAGAAATATCATATGTTTAAGTCTTTAGTATATCTCTATATTTATTATCCTTTATTCTCTTTTCCAACCTTGTTGACTAGAATGGTCTTCTAAATGCCAAAGATAAGGGTCAACGGAAACAAACTTAAAGTTAACATATCCTGGGTCCCAAGATAGATTTCTTATTCCCTTAATTGGAGTAGATTCCCTATATATTGTTTTAACATTATCGCCATAAATAAAGGTAACTCCGAATTCAGTATCATTATCAAATCTATAGCCCGTATTTAGAATTAAAACTTCTAAATTGCCACTGGTCGCTCCCATATCTCTATCGCCCATAAAGATATTTAATTGGTCAAAATTATTAGCCGTAATTTCATCTTTACTTAATACGGTTTGATATACTCCGCCTATTCCCCAGTTTTGTCCGTCTGGTTTTACGCCTCCAATATAGTTACTATAATTTACTATTATACCCATTACAAATCTTCTTACCAAAAGCGAACCTTTGCCTTGTCTGTAATATACAATATTAAAGTTTTTATCGAAAAAGTAATAACTTCCCGTTAGAGGTTCTTTTTGATTATTATTTGCATCTCTTATAATAAATCTTTTTCCATCGTTATCTTTTCCGCCTTCAATTTGTTTCTTCCAAACTTCGCTAACGGTATTGGTATCTTGCCAACTAACTCTAATTCTGTTTTCTGCTGGAACTTCCGATTTGTCTGCCCAATTAACGAAAGGAGCATATATTGTGTAATATGTGTCTTCTGGGAAAGTAGGTTTTGTAGTTGTTCCGCCTGTTCCCGTTCCTCCGCCGCTAGTAGTTCCATCACCAGAACCTGTTCCGCCGCCTGTTCCCGTTCCTCCGCCGCTAGTAGTTCCATCACCAGAACCTGTTCCGCCGCCTGTTCCATCTCCTGTGCCTCCGCCAGCGCTTCCGCCTGAAGAAGAAAATGATGTCGGTTCAGTTGCAGCGCCTCCGCAAGAAGTTAATCCTGCGATACTAAAAACGGCTATTAACATTATAATAGCCACTCGCCATACTATGGCGTATCTTGATTTTGTGGACATAAAAAACTCCTCTGCCAAGTTGTCCTACCTGACATATTAAATTTGTTTTGCAAGATTTATTTATCTTACATACATAAGATATAAAAAAAAAAAAAAAAGTCAAGTATTTTTTTAGTTTTTTATTAAATTTTATTTTATATTTACATAAAATATTACTTTATATAATATTAATTTATTTATTTTTCATATTGTCTTTTTACTATTAATTAAAAATACAAGATTATTTTTTAAGCTATTTAATTTTTATAAATATCAATTTCGATAATTATATTAAAGCTTATAAAAATATTTTTTCTGGCGATAGAGATAAAATAAGAGAGGATAGCGTTATTTTTGCTTTGGATTTGGTTTTGGAGTTTATAAAAAATTAATAATTTGGAGTTTTTATTAATTTTCTATTTTTTTTAAAAAATATAAAAATTTATTTGGCTTTTTATAAAAAATATGCTATAATATTATTATGTTAATTTAAAATTTTAAGGAGAAATAAAATGCATAAAAAATTAATATTAGTAATTATTTTAGTTTTATCTTTAATTGCCTGTTTGAGAAAATCTAACAATGTAGAAAAGAATATAAATAATCCAAATAATAATAATAATATAAAAAAATTAGAACAAAATTCTAAAATTATTATTAATAATATTCAAAATACAAGAATTGAAGAAGAAATTTTAAATATAAATAGAACAATTATAGAAAATTTAGAAAAACCTCAAATAGAATCGCCAGATAAAACCGAAAAACTAAAAGAAATCGTAGAAACAGAATATATAACGGAAAATGAAAATAAAAATTCCAAATTTGATAAATTTGACAAAATAGAAAATAATGAAAATGATATAGAAAATTATAATAATAAGAATAATGGTAACAAAAATAATAAAAACTTAATGGATGCGATAGCAAATAACGATATTGAAGAACTAAATTCTATATTAATTCAAAGCAATACGGATATTAATGAGAAATTTAAAGTGACGATAAATGATGATGAATATGAAATCACGCCGTTAAGTTTTGCTTTATACAATGAAAATTACGATTCGACTAAACTTTTAATAGAAAACGGAGCGGATATTGATATAATAGCCAACGAATATAAAGATAACGCTTTAACATATTCCACTATAGAATCAAATTTTGACATTGTTGAGCTATTAGTTGAAAATGGAGCGAATATTAACGCTAAAGATAGTTTAAAACTATGAGCGGATATAGACGAAGGATACGGAGAAACGGCATTGATGATTGCATCGGAAAACGGTAATTTGGAATTGGTTCAATATTTTGTGGAAAACGAAGCAAATATTAACGCCGAAGACGATAACGGTTGGACGGCTTTAATGAAGGCTTTGGCGAATAAACATTTTGAAATTGCATCGTTTTTATTGGACAACGGCGCTAATGTAAAAAATTAAAGTTTATAAATTGTTAAGTCGAAATTCATTGTTTTTTGTCATCAAAAAAAATAAGAATTTAAATTATCATTTTCCATTATATAAATAATTAAATAATTTTTAATTTTCTAAAATAAAAATAATAAAGCGATTTTTAATTATTACGAAAATAAAAAAGAATAATTATATTTTTCGCTTATTTTAATTAATATAAAAAAGCGTAAGGAGATAAAAATGAGAGTTACAGAACAAGCCCAATTTAATAGAACAGTTAGCACGATAAAAAGAAATTATACCGAGTTGGAAGCTTCCCAAACAAGATTGTCTACTGGACAAAGAGTTCAGTATCCTCATCAAAATGTTACTTCTACAATTAATTCTATTTATTATAGAACGAGAATGTCATCTTTAGACAGATATCAAAATAATATAATCGAAGGAAAAGAAAGATTAAATATAGCTCATGATTCTATGGGTTCTATAACTCAAGCTTTAGCGAGAGCGAGAGATTTAGCGGTTCAAGGAGCGAATAGCACTTATTCCGCAGAAGATAGAAATAAAATGGCAATGGAAATAGAAGAAATGCTTGAAAGAGTTTACGATATTTCAAAAACTCAAAGCAAGGGAGAATTTATATTTTCAGGAACGAGCATAAAAACCGAACCGTTTAGAGCTTTTTACTCTCATGACGAAAAGGCTGGACGCTCTATAATAAAATCCGTTATGTATGAAGGAGATGCAAATAAACAAAATAGAGAAGTTGAAAATGGACAATATATAAATGTAGGAACGCCAGGAAATTATATATTCTGGGGAACTAATATGGAAATAATGTCGACTATGGACGCTTCTGCTTATATCGCGTCTGAAAATCAAGATATTATGATAGACGATATGACGATTAGCATAAAACAAGGCGATAATATTGAGGCTATAGTTCAAAGAATAAACGATGCCAATGGAGATGTTAGAGCGAGCATAGGAGATTTAAGAGGAGGCGCTAAAGTAATACAATTAAGAACTTCGACTCCTCATAAAATACTTTTGCAAGATTTGGCTGGCGGAACTGTTTTGCAAGATATAGGTTTGGTTAGAGCGGGAGCTGGCAATACTTATGAAAATAATTACGAGCCAAGCGCTTTAGTAACGGGAAAATCAATATTTGAAACTTTAATTTATTTAAGAGACGCTATGCTTAATGACGATGTTAGAGCGATTGGAAGCGAGGCTTTAGGTTATATCGATAGCGCCATTGATAATGTGACAACGGTTCAGGCTAACGCTTCTTCAAAAGTGACAAGATTGGATATGGGATTTACAAATTTTGAAGACCAAAAACTAGCGATACAGGAAGCTTTGGCAAAAAATGAAAATATAGATTATTCCGAAGAGATTGTAAACTTTAATATGTGGCAATACGCTCATACCGCTTCTTTGCAAACTGCGGGAAGATTATTAGGCAGAACTCTTATGGATTATTTAAGACAATAAATATTTATAATCGTTATTTGCTTTATTCATTATTTATTTAAAGGAATATAATTTATGCCTGAAATAGAATCTAGAATATTGGGTAAAATTGAAGTTGCGGATAATTCGCTTTATCACCTTAACGGAAGCATTTTGGCTTTTGAAGATTACGATGAATTTTATCTTGTCAATATGGACGGCGAGGGAACTTTTAAGATTCTTCAATCTAAAGACGATAAAAATATTTGCTTTATACTTATAGACCCTTTTTTAGTTTTTAAAGATTATCAGCCCGATATTCATGACGAAGATATAAAATCATTGAGTATAGAAAACGAATCGGATATATATTTGCTTACTATCGTGAGCATTCCAAACGGAGATTTAAAATCTATGACGGCAAATCTTATAGCGCCAATAGTTTTTAATATCAAGAATCATAAGGCAAAACAATGCGCCGCTTTAGGCGACAAATATAATACTAGACATTTTATATTGTCTGAAGATGACTGCAAATATGATAATGAAGGAAAAAATTAAATATGCTTGTGCTTTCGAGGAAAATTAATCAAAGTATAGTCATCGGAGACAATATAGAAATAATGCTTGTCGATATAAGAGGCGACCAAATTAAACTTGGAATAAACGCTCCGAAAAGCGTTAAAATTTTTAGAAAAGAAGTTTACGAAGAAGTAAAAAGCGAAAATTTAGAAGCCTCAAAATCAACTATAGAAGAATTAAATATTTTAAGTTCCTTCGTTAAAAATAAATTAGAAAAAGGAAAATAATTTTTTAATCGCTATTATTTGTTATTACAATTATTTCATTAGTTAAATCTTCATTTGATTTTGGATTTAATATAATTGTATCGTCTTTTTTATAACCTATAATAATCTCATTATTATTTAATAGCTTTAAATAAGTATCTTTAAATTTATTTACATGTCCTATATTATATTTTTTTATTATTATATCTTTACCATATTCGCTTAATAATTCATTAAATATATATAGCATATCTGGATTAAATGACGCATGAGCCATAAGCATGCCTATTAAGTTTCCGCTAACTATAAAATCTCTTAAGTCATCGGAGCGAATTAAATCTCTATTTTCTATAGAGTTTATTAACGATAATACGGGTATATGATGATTTTCTTCTTTTATAACTTGCCTTATTATTAACAGAGTATTTATCGCTTTTATATCCGTTTCGATATCTTCGGATATTAATATTATTTTTGTAATTTTTTCTTCGTTTAATTTTTTAGATATAAAATCAGATTTATAATCTACTTTATCATAATTTATTTGTATAATATTAGTTTCTTCTTCATTATTATAACTTTTAATAGTATCAATTAATTCATTGCTTTGTTTATCGTTGCAAATTAATAATATATTATTTTTATGAGATGTTTTTTCCGCTATATGTTTGCTTATATCAAGTTTTTTTTCATTTTCAGTATAATTTGTGTATAAAACAACTAATTTGTCATTTTCGATTATTTTGTAATTAGGATTAGGAATATATAATTCTTTATATTCGCTTTTTATTTTACAATCAGAATTTGTAATATCTGATTTTTTATCTTTAATAATCCCTAATAAAACTTTACTATCAATAGTATCCGATAAGTATTTTGAAGCTACATCTACAAATTTAGAATTACTATGATTATGTTTGTATTCTATTTTTATATCGGGACCTTCATAAGAAAAAAGTTCTTCATATACGCTACTTAATCCCGTATAAATTATGCTTTGCGCAATAAGTTTATATAATATTCCATATTTATAAACTATATGTATTATAAAATTTTCTTCTTCTATAGATTTTATTAATTCAATGCTATTTTTATTATTAACTAATACGCATATATTCATTGGATTTATATTTTCAGATTTCTTTTTGGCTTCGTTATATATCATTTTTAGCGATAATAATATTTTTATGGAATCGGCGTCATTATCGTTTATTACCGATATGCTACTAGCTTTTTCTATATTTAAAAGTTTGAGATTTTCTATAATATTTGGATTTCCTTGTCTTACTATTATATCCACTTTTCTTTTTTTATTTAAAAACGATATTCTCTTTTTTATAGAATCTGTGTCAGTTTTCGATAACAAAACTATTTTTTTAGCTCTTCCATTTATAAATTCTTCAATTATAGTTAAAGCTTCCTCTCCGTATCCTAATATTATAGAATGATTTTTTTCCATAATAAAAGCGTTTCCTCTGCTGAGATTACTTATCTTATCTTGCAATGAGTTATTAATCATAGCTATTAAAAGTCCCCAACCGCATACTCCTATAAATGTAACGCTTAAAAAAGTTACAACTATTCCTAAATTGGCTTCAACGGCGGATATATTTCCCGTATCTATAAATTGCATTAAACTATCCCAAAAACCTTTGGTTATTGGATAATCAAAAACTAATTTCATAAATATTGATACGACTGCAAGAATTATAACTATTACAAATACTAAAACTACTAATTGATGAGTTAAACCTTTGCTAAAAATTCTATCTATTCTATATTTAATATATCTTTTGAACACAAAATTCTCCTAACGATAAAATCTATATATTAATATTTATAATATATTAGATTTAAATATTTGTATATATTTTTTATAAATTATAAATATTATATAATAAATTTATTTAGCGGGAACATGAAATTTGCCTTTAGGATTTCTTAAGCATAATTCCGAAGTCAATTCTTTTATAGTATAATAAGAACTGCCGCAATATTTGCATGAATACATTTCTTTTTCATTGCCTTCGTAAGGAACATGATATTTTCCTTCCGTATTCTTTTCGCATAAAACTTTTGTAAGAGAGTTTATACTGCAATATTCTTCTCCGCAATATACACATTGATATTTAGATTTTTTATTTCCTTCGTAAGCGACATGATTTTTGCCTTCGGGATTATTTTGGCATAAACATTGCCATAATAAACTTTCGCTTGAAGAGGACTTCCCGCAATATTTACAATAATATTTTTCTTCTTCTGTGTTTGTAATTGTCATTTATTTCTCCTTGTTAAGATGTATTATAATATAATTATTTTTATTTTTATAAAAATTAATGTATTTATAAAAATGTAATATTATTTTTTTAATTAGAATTATTAATTTTATTTTTATAAATATATATTTGTTAGAGTATTCAAGTTTTTGCAATTGACTACTCCAAAATTTTTTGCAATAGAAATTTCTCCCACTGGCGACTGGCGACTGGCGACTGGCGACTGGCGACTGGCGACTGGCGATTTTACAATAACTAATCTATTAATCATATTAATATTATAATACAAATTAGAAAATAAGTCAAGTTTTTACAATAATAAAAAATATGTAATTTTTATTTTTTATTATTGATTTTTAAATTATATATAGTATCATTAATAAGAAGATTAATTTTTTTATTAAAGAGAGGATTATGTTTTTTTATATTAAAAGATTGATTTTATTTATTATTTTTATAAGTTTATTTTCAAGTTTATCGGCATTAGCTCAAGATAACAAATTGACTAAAGACGAAAGAGCGTTTTTAGATTATGCCAAAACGGGAAAAACTAAAAATATTGAGAAACTTTTGAAAAAAAATATAGATATAAATGTCACAGATACAAACGGCATGAAAAATACGGCTTTAATTTACGCTGCAGATTTGGGATTTAAAGACACTGTTAAAGTTCTTATAGATTCTGGAGCCGATGTAAATATAAGAAATGAAGTTGGAGAAACCGCTATAATGAAAAGCGTATTTGCAATAAATTTTGAAACTATAAACGGAAAAAATTATAATAATTATAACGAGATAATCGATATGATTATGAGTAAAAATGCAAATTTAGAATATATGAATTCTCAAAAACAAACGGCTTTAATGCTCGCTCCAAGTCAAATAAGAAATAAATTGATAAGAAAAATTAAAGAAGGCAATAAAAATGTAAAAAATTGTTTTGGAGATTATCCTTTAATTTATGCGGCTTCAAAAAACGATTCTTATTTAACAAGAGTATTGATAAACGAAAGAGTCGATATTAATCAACAGGACGAAAAAGGCGATACGGCTTTAATAGTAGCTTCTTTCTGGGGAAGATATCCAATAGCAAAAATTTTGATTGACGGAAAAGCTAAAGTAAATATTGCAAATAAAAAAGGCGACACTGCATTAAAAAACGCTCTTTATAATAAACATTATAATATAGCTGACGCTTTAATAAAAGCGAAAGCCGATTTACAAATAAAAATAAATAATGAAAATATTTTATTATATTTGTCTAAAAATGCATACGATTATGATTATAGCGGAAGTATAAGAAATATGATTAGTTCCGTAAATATTAACGAAAGAGATAAAAACGGCAATACGGCTTTAATTAATATTGCAATTGGAAAAGAAGATAAAAATAGATTAAAAAAAATAAGAGCGGTTATAAGCGGAAGAGCAAATGTAAATATTCAAAATAACGAAGGATATACGGCTTTAATGTGCATTGCTTCCGATGGAGATGAAGCGACAATAAGAGCGCTTATATCTGCAAAATCAGATTTGGATGTTGAAGATAGAGATGGAAATACGGCTTTAATATATGCCGCTCAAAATAATAATGTCGGCGGAGTAAAAGCTATGATAAGAGGAAAACCTAATTTAAATAAACAAAATAAAAACGGATATAACGCTTTAATGATAGCTTCTGAAAATGGAAATGAAGAATTGGTAAGAAGTTTAATATCTGCAAAAGCCGATTTGAATAGACAAGATAAAGACGGAAATACGGCGTTAATGTTAAGCGTTCTTAATAAAAAAAATAAAATAGTTAAAATTCTTATCGAGGCTGGAGCTAATATTAGTATAAAGAATAAAGAAAATAAAGATATATTATCCGTTATAAGAAAAGGATACGATTATTTAAATATTATTGAAATTGTCTGTCCTATCAATTCAAAAGAGCAGAATTTTATAGATTATGCCAAAGACGATATAAACGGAATAAAGAGCCTTTTAAATGATAAATCGGTAAATATAGACGCTCAAAATAAATTTGGAGATACGGCATTAATAAAAGCTTCGTTTAACGGACAAGACGATATAGTAAAAATATTATTAGACGCTAATGCAAGTTTGAATATGCAAGATAATTTCGGACACACGGCTTTAATAGACGCTTCAAGGCAAGGTTATGATAAAGTTGCAAAACAACTTATAGACGCTAAAGCTAATTTAAATATTCAAAATATTTACGGAAAAACCGCTTTAATACTTGCTTCGTTTTATAATCATTCTGATATTGTCAAATTATTAGTCAATGCGGGAGCAAATAGAAATATAAAAGATAATGACGGAAAAACGGCTTTAATGTATGCAAGAGAAAAAGGCTATAGCGATATAGTTAGTTTATTAAGATAAATTTATAAATATATTTTTTTTTGAATAAAATATGCATAATAAATAGTTGAGATTTTATTTTAATTATATTATAATATTTCAAATTGATTATTAAATTATTTATAAGGAATAATAATGATTTCTGTTAAAAATTTGACTAAATATTACGGCGATTTTCAAGCCTTAAAAGGAATAAGTTTTGAAATAAAATCGGGAGAAATTGTCGGAATACTCGGACCAAACGGAGCGGGAAAATCCACGACTTTAAGAATATTAACTTGTTATTTTAATCCTACTAGCGGAGATGCTATTATAGACGGAAAAAGCATATTAGACGAAGAAAATAATGTAAAAAAAATAATCGGTTATCTTCCCGAATCCGCCCCGCTTTATAACGATATGTGCGTTTTTGATTATTTAGTTTATATGGCTGATATACAAGAATTAGAAAGAAGCAAATTAAACGAAAGACTTCATTATGTAGTTAATGTTTGCGGATTAAAAGAAGTAATTTCAAAACCAATAGGAGAATTGTCTAAAGGTTATAAACAGAGGGTAGGGCTTGCAGGAGCTATTATTCATGACCCTAAAATTCTTATTTTAGACGAACCTACAAACGGACTTGACCCAAATCAAATAGTTGAAATTAGAGAATTGATAAAAGAATTAGGAAAAGAAAAAACCGTTTTGGTTTCCACTCATATATTAAGCGAAGTTGAAGCCACTTGCTCAAGAGCGATTATAATAAATAAAGGAAATATTATAGCGGACGATACGCCTGAAAATTTAAGTTTAAATTTTGGAAATAACAATAAATCTTCAACTATAAAAATATCTATTAAAACAAACGACAATATAGAAAGCGTTAAAGAAAAATTATTAAGCGTTAGCGATATTTATAAAGTTGAAATTGAAGATAATTTTAATAATATAAAAGAATTAACTATATATTCAAATTCTGAAGAGCCAAGAGATGAAATATATAGATTTATAAAAAGCACGGATTGGATAATTTACGAAATGACGAGAGTCAAAGAGAATTTGGAAACCGTATTCCATACATTAACTAAAGGAGACGAATAATGGAAAATATTTTTTCTTTTAATAAATCATTAATAATATTAAAAAAGGAACTTAAGCATATTTTTCTTTCGCCGATAGCTTATATTTTTTCGGCTATATTTTTAGTAGTTTCGGGAATATATTTTTTCTCAAGATTTTTTATTATATCTCAAAACGATATGCGAGATTATTTTTTGCTTTTACCTGTAATATTATCTCTTATAGTTCCGCCAATAACTATGGGATTATTTTCAAGCGAATTTTCAAGTGGTTCTTACGAGCTTATAATTACTCAATCGGTTTCGACTCTTGAAATTATAATTGGAAAATTTTTATCTGCGGTTATATTTATGCTTTTTGCTCTTTTGCCGACTTTATTATATCCGATAACTTTATTATTTTTAGGAAGATTGGATTTAGGACCTGTAATTTGCGGATATATTGGAAGCGTATTTTTAATATCGGCTTTATGTTCGATTGGAATATTTGCTTCTTCGATAACTAAAAACCAAATAATAGCTTTAATGGTTGGGCTTGCTATAACCGTATTTTTTAATATATTCTTAAAATTATTAGCTTTATTGTTTCCTTCGCTTTCAAATGTTATGGAGTTTATAAGCGGAGATTATCATTTTAATAGCATTTCGCGAGGAGTTTTGGATTTAAGAGATATTATTTATTTCTTATCGATAACGACTATATTTTTATATTTATCTAATATAGTTCTTCAAAATAGAAAATAGGATTTGCAATTTATATGAAGAATAAAAATATTATTAAATTATTGATTTTAGTTATAATACTTTTAATTATAAGTTTTACGGCTTTTTATATAACAAAAAAAAGAAGCGCCGAAATCGCGTCTAATAAACCAAGAACTCAAATATTTGAGCTTAATGAAACTAACGCCAATAAATACGAATTGATATTTGAAAGCGAGCCTACAATAGTTGAAAAAATAAATAATGTTTGGAAAATAATCTCTCCGTTAAATGCGAGCGATTATAAAGTTGACCAACTTGAAGCGTTTGCAAATGTTAAAAATTTTAATACTTTAAATATCGATATGATAATTACTAATTTATCCGAAGTTAAATCTTTCGGTTTAGAAAATCCTTCAAGCGAATTTACAATTTGGGAAGGAAATAAAAAATATAAAATATTTGTCGGAGATAAAACGGCTGATGAAGAGAGATATTATGTAAAATATAATGACGAATACTTTAGCGTTGAATCAATTTATATTGACGCTTTGAAAAAAACTGTCGATATGTTGCGAGATAAAGAAATATTTAATAATCCAATATCATTAGATTCCGTTAAAACAGTTGTAATTTCTGCAGTGAATCATACGAATATTATAAAAAAAATAAATAGAACTAATTGGGTTGTTGAAACTATAGAAAATAAAACCGATCTGCAAAAAGCTTATAATGATTTTTCAACTTTATCTTTAATAAAGGCTTCGGGTTTCGTTTATAATGTTTCGCCGCGAATTGAGAGACTTTTTAGAACTCCAGACGCGATTGTTATTTTATATTTTGAAGATAATACAAAAATTATTTATCAATTAGTTTACGATATTGACAATAAAGTATATGTTAAACCAGAAAGCGGAATTATTTACGAGGTTGATTATTCCGTGTATGACGCTTCTATGAGAGGAATTGAATATTATATAAAAAGCGAAGAAGATTTAGATACTGAAGAAATTTAATTAATAAAAATAAATATTTAAGTAATATTGATTATATAATTCTAAAAATGAAAAATTTCTACGCATAACAGTTAAAAAATCTTATTATAATAAAAAAATTAATGATATAATAAGCAAAATAAATAATATAAATAATTTTATTTTATTATAAAGTAGCGTTAAATTTTAATTTTCTTAAAATTGTAAATTCGTTTTCTTTAAAAATATGTATTAAATGTATTATAAACAACGATTTTAATTTATTTTTTGTCAAATTTTTTAAATTTTTTTTGAAATTTGTATTGACATTAATTTTTATTTATTATATAAAGTCTGCGTAAAATTAATTCATAGGAGAATAAAAAATGAAAAAAATAATAATTTCATTGCTTGTTATAAACAGTTTTTTGTTTATAAGTTGCGGAGGTAATTCAAGCGCCTCTAAAAAAAATGTGTTAGTTTCGGGTTCTTCTTCAGTGACGCCTTTAATGTTTAAGTTGGCTGAAAAATTTGAAGAAGCGAATACTAACTATAGCGTAACGGTTGAGACTTCGGATTCTACTATCGGAGTTCAAGATACCATAAGCGGAAAAAACGATATAGGAATGGCTTCAAGAAACTTAAAAGAAAATGAGTCGCCAGAATTAGATTCTTATCTTTTATGTCAGGACGGAATAGTGATTATAGCGAATAACGATTCTTCAATAAAACAAATAAGCGAAGAAGAATTATATAATCTATATATTAAAAACACGGCTATCGGTTCTATTTCAAAAGCCATATCGAGAGAGGACGGTTCGGGAACGAGAAGCGCATTTACCGATTTAACTTTAATAGGCAAAAAAGAGCCTCTTCCTAATACGGTTGAGATATTAGACAGCACGGGAAAAGTTAAAACTGCAGTTAATAGCGACTCTTCAAAATTAGGCTATATCTCTTTAGGTTCTATAGACGATACGATTAAACCGCTTTCTTATAAAGCGAAATCTCAAAATCAATATGTAGAGCCTTCGGTTGATAATATAAAGAGCGACAATTATAAACTCTATCGTCCGTTTTATATTTTCACTAAAAAGGGAAAAGAAATGAGCGAAGGGACAAAGGCTTTTTTAGATTTCATTGACAGCGATGTCGGAAAACAGGTTATCAATGAAAGCGGGTATGTGGCAAATTAGAAAATGATTAAGTCGGTATTACAATTAATTTTGTATGCCGACTTTTTTAATCAATTTGTTTAGTAATTATTTAAGAGTAAAAAAATAATAAAATTAAAAGAAATTATGAAAGAAAATTCTAATAAACATTTATTTAACGCTATAGTCGACAATGTTATGAAATATATATTTTTTATATGTTCTATATTTGCGGTTATTGTCGTATTTTCAATTTGTATATTTATTTTTATTTATAGCATTCCGTTATTTAAAGAAGCGGGATTTTTCAAATTTATATTTGGAACGGATTGGCAGCCTTCGTTTAATAAATTCGGAATTTTTCCAATGATTGTAGGTTCGCTTTATGTCACGATTCTTTCGACTTTAATTGGCGGAGGTTTTGGACTATTTACGGCAATTTATATTTCAATGTTTTGTCCTAAAAAATTAAAAATAGTTTTATCTCAAATAATAGATTTGCTTGCGGGAATTCCGTCAATAGTTTACGGATTTTTTGGAATGATAGTTTTAGTTCCTTTCTTAAAAAATATCTCTCCAAACGGAGTAGGCGAGGGCGTTTTGGCAAGTTCTATTATTTTAGGAATAATGATACTTCCCACTATAACATCTATAAGCAGATATAATTTGGAAGCGGTTTATAAATATTATTATGACGGAGCGGTTGCGCTTGGAAGCACTCATTCGCAGGCAATTTTTGGCGTTATAGTTAAAGCGGCAAAGTCGGGAATATTTTCCGCTATGGTTTTAGGAATGGGTAGAGCTATAGGAGAGACAATGGCGGTTATGATGATTGCTGGAAACGCGCCTTTTATTCCGAAAGATTTATTTTCTTATTTCAGAACTATGACTATAAATATAGCTTTGGAGATGGGATACGCTACGGGAATTCATAGAAGTTCTTTAATCGCTACGGCATTTGTTTTGCTTTTATTTATTTTATTACTCAATATAATTTTGTATTTAATAAAAGGAAATCATATTAATTTTGATTTTATAGCTTCTATTAAAGATTTATTTTTTATAAAAAACATAAAGAAAAATATAAACGAATTCTCTTTTAAAAACATAAAAATGAAAAATGTTTCGATAAAATCGGACATATTAAAATATATTTCAATTTTCGCTACGATTATATCGACTTTATTTCTATTATTTATAGTTTTATTTATCTTAATAAGAGGAGTTCCTTATATTAATTTTAATCTGCTTTTTGGAGAGAGCAATAATTCTCAAATGACATTATTTCCCGCAATAGTTTCAACGGCAATGATGCTTTTTATGTCGCTTATAATAGCCGTTCCTATAGGAGTTTTTTCTGCGATATATTTAACAGAATATTCTAAAGCTAATGGAAAATTAATTTATGCAATAAGAATATTTACGGATAGTTTGTCGGGAATTCCTTCTATAGTTTTTGGGCTTTTTGGTATGCTAATATTTTTAGATTTATTCGGTTTAGGAAGAAGCGTTTTGGCTGGTTCTTTAACTTTGGTTTTAATAATTCTTCCTTCGATAATAAGGCAAACGGAAGAGACTTTAATATCTATACCTGCAAGTTTAAGAGAGGGAAGTTTGGCATTGGGCGCTTCTAAAGTTAGGACGATATTTAAAATAGTTTTACCATGCGGTTTTTCTGGAATAATCACGGCAATTATTTTGAGTATCGGAAGAATAGTCGGAGAGAGCGCCGCTTTAATTTATACTTCTGGAGCGGTTAGATATATGCCCGCTGGTTATCTTAATGCGGGAAGTTCTTTTGCGGTTATGATGTGGATGTTTTCAAGCGAAGGACTTTATATAAATCAGACATTTGCAACGGCAAGCATTTTATTAACGATTGTAATATTTCTTAACGCTTTGCTGTTTGTTTTAAATAATAAATTAAAAAAGGATTATTAAGAGGATTTAATATGACTAAAGAATTAACTAATAAAAAATTAATTTTCAATTTTAATCTTGATATAGCTATTAAGACGAAAAATTTAAATTTATATTACGAAAGTTTTCAGGCTTTAAAAAATATAAATATAGATATAAATAAAAATAGCGTGACGGCTTTTATAGGACCTTCGGGCTGCGGAAAATCGACATTACTCAAAACTTTCAATAGAATGAACGATTTAATTCCAAATTGCAAAATAGAAGGCAATATAGAAATTGGCGGATGCAATATATACGACAATAATATTAATGTTTCGTATTTAAGAAAAAATGTAGGGATGGTTTTTCAAAAATCAAATTTGTTTGCAATGAGCGTTTACGATAATATTGCATACGGACCTAGAACTTTTGGAATAAAAAAGAAATCCGAGCTTAACGATATTGTAGAATATAGTTTGATTAAATCGGCTTTATGGGACGAGATAAAAGATAGATTAAATAAAAACGCTTTAGGTTTGTCGGGCGGACAACAACAGAGATTATGCATTGCAAGAGCTTTATCGGTTAATCCGAAAATACTTCTTATGGATGAGCCTACAAGCGCTCTTGACCCGATAAGCACGGGAAAAATAGAAGAGCTTATAAACGAACTTAAAAACGATTATACGATTGTCATAGTCACTCATAATATGCAACAGGCAATGAGAGTTTCGGATAAAACTGCATTTTTCTTATTTGGAGAAATTGTGGAATACGAAGATACTGAAGAGATATTTTATAAACCTAAAGATGCAAGAACCGAAAGATATATTACGGGAAGATTTGGTTAAAAAATTTTTATATATTAAAATTAGAATAATATTTTATGGAGTAAATAAATGATAAAATTTGATAAAGAATTAAATAATTTAAGAGAATATGTTATCGAAGCGGGAGATATGATTTTGGAAGCTTTGCGAAATGCGAGAGTCTCTTTAATAAACGGCGATATGGAGATTGCAAATCAAGTTATAGATAACGATAGAAATATAAATAGAATTTCTTATAAAATAGAAAGCGCTTGTTTGAAAATTCTTTTGCTCGAGCATCCTGTAGCCACAGATTTAAGAATAGTTTCCGCGACTTTGAAAATAGCGACAGATTTGGAGAGAATAGGCGACCAAGCAAAAGATATTTGCGATTTATTAAAATTTTTGCTTGAAGGAAATATTTATAAAGACAAAATGGATACAATAATCGAAATGTCAAATATAATAGAAGAAATGGTTGAAGATTCTTTATCCGCTTTCGGTAAAAAAGATTTTGAATTATCGAAAAAAGTTATAGAAGCTGACGATAAAGTCGACAAATTATTTTATAAAGTTAGAGATTCTATGGTTGATTTGATAAAGAGCGGCGCTGAAGATTCCGACCAAGCTATATATTTAATGATGATAGCGAAATATTTTGAAAAGATGGGCGACCATGCGGAAAATATAGCTAAGTGGGTTTATTATTACAGCACGGGCGATAGGTATCAATAATTTTTATTTAAAATATGATATAATATAAAATAAAAATTACTAACGGCATGCAAATGTTAAATAAAGATTATATAAACTTTCTTAAAAAACAAAATATATTAATACTCGGAGCGACTCCAAGAAGCGGAATAAGTATCGCCAATGTTATTTACGACATTAATAAATCGGAAAATATAAATATTAATTACGCTTTAAGCGACAGCAAAGAAAAAGAAAAACTTAATTTAAAAGATTTGAAAGATAAAAATGCAAAATTATTTTTAGGAAATCAAAATTCTTCTATTATAAACGATATAACTTTAATAATAACATCGCCAGGAATTCCTCAAAGCATTTCGTTAATTAAAGAAGCAAAAAAAAGAAAAATAAAAATAATAGGGGAGATTGAGTTTGCTTATAATCTACTTCCTCAAAGAAATTATATAGCGATAACGGGAACGGACGGAAAAACTACGACAGTTAATTTAATTTATAATATTATAAGTTCTTATAAAAAGGCTAGACTTTTGGGAAATGTCGGAAATACATTTTCTAAAGAAATTGAAAATATTGAAGAAGGCGAAGATATAATTTTAGAGCTTTCGAGTTTTCAGCTTGAAACTATTGAAAATTTTCATCCGCATATAAGCGCGATATTGAATATTGCAGAAGACCATTTAGACAGATATAAAGATATTGAAGATTATTTTAACGCTAAAAAAAATATTTATAAAAATCAAAATTGCAAAGATTTTTTAATTCTTAATTACGATAATATTTTTACAAATAGACTTTTTAACGAATTGAAAAAAAATAAAGAAGAAAAATTTAATATTTTAACTTTTTCTACTAAAAATAAAAATGCGACAATTTATTATAATAACGAAGAAATATTTTATAAAAATAAAAAATTGTTTTCAATAAAAAAAAGAAAATTATTCGGAATGCATAATGTTGAAAATATTTTAGCTTCAATTTTAATATGTTTGAAAAATAATATTCCAATAGAATATATTGAAAATGCAATAAATAATTTTAACGGAATCGAACATAGATTAGAATTAGTCGATACTATAAATAATGTTATGTATATTAACGATTCAAAAGCCACTTCTATGAACTCTGTAATGAGCGCTTTAAAATCTTTTGATAAAAATATAATTCTTATAATGGGCGGAAGAAATAAAAATATAGATTTTAGCCCTTTAAATGATATTATTAAAGAAAGAGTAAAAAAACTTATTCTAATCGGCGAGGCTTCTGAAATTCTTAACGATATGATTAATTTTGAAAATAAAATAATTATAAAAGATTTTACGGACGCTTTTAATTATGCTTCTTCTTTTGCAATTAGCGGAGATATAGTTTTGCTTTCGCCAGGCTGCGCAAGTTTTGACGCTTTTGAAAATTACGAAGAGAGAGGAAAATATTTTAAAAGTTTGGTTTATAAATTGAAAAATAATATTTAATTTTGCAAATGATTATAAATAAAAATATTATAACTTTTCAATTCTCTTTTATAGATTTTTCCAATATATTCCCATAAATCATGATAAGATTTTTTTGTAATATCTTTATCCAAATTGACATATTTCATAATCGGCATTCTATTTTCAGCGACATATCTTTTTGAATAATGATATATTTCGTTTATCTTGCTTTCTAATTCGTTTGTATATTTTGAATTATTCATTTTATCAATATTATTTATTAAAGTTTCCAAATATTTATGTCTTTGTAAATCAATCGACTTCATTATATTATTAAATCTTAAATTAATTTTTCTCATATCCGAACTAATTTCAATTTCTCTATTATTCATTCTATTATTAATCGAATAAAAATTTTTTATATCGTTTAATTTTATCATAGAATTCTCATAAGCGATTAAAATATTTTGATATATAAATTTATATTTTTCAGTGTCGATTTTATTAAAACTCATTTTTTCAAGTTTATTCATAGCTTTGTTTATAATATTAATATATTCTTCTTTTTGAATTTCAAATTTTATATTATTCGGAGCGTTAATAAGATTTTCGTTTTTAGACAATCTATTATAAGCAAATTTATATTCTTCAATATCCAAAAGATAATTAATCTCTTCGTCTACATTTTCTTGCAAATAAACATATTGTTTATTTATAAATAGATTAATAATTTTTCTTGCTTTATATTTATCATAAATTTCTTTTTCGCTAATTTGACTTATTTGATTTGAAGCATGAGAATATATTGGAATAATAGTTTTATAAATTAAATTATAATTTCCGTAACTTATTTTTCCGCCATATAGAAAATATAATTTATCAATCATAGAAGTTATTAAATTATTATATTCTTTAATTTTTATTTCATTTGAAATTTTAAGTTTATTGATATCTTTATTTGAGTATATAAATACAAAAGCTTCCTTATATTTATTTTCTTTTAATAATTCTTCGACATTTTTTTGAAATTTAATTATTTTTCTTTTAGGCGAATTTTTAAAATATAAATAAAAACTTAAAACTATAATTAAAGGTATTATAATCGCAATGAGTATAATTAATTTTTTATTCATTTGTAATAAGCCAACAAAATTATTTAATTTCATTAATTATATATTTATTATTATATTAATCAAGCTGTAAAAAATATATAAATTGAATATAAAAATTATTATAAGTTTAAAAATTAAAAATTTTATTATTTGAATATTTTCTATAATTAATATAAAATCTTTTTAATCAAAAAATCAAGAAAATAATAAATTAAAATATGGCAAAAAGCGTTATAAATATAGTTAATATATCAAAAAGTTTTGTTAATAAAATTTTGCTTGATAAAGCGAATCTTCTTATAGAAGAAAAATCAAAAATCGGAATGATTGGAAGAAACGGAGCGGGAAAAACAACTTTAATAAAAATACTTATGGGCGAAGAGGAAGCGGATGATGGCGAGATAATTTTTTCTGACGATATAAAAATCGGTTATTTATCGCAAGGAGCAAATTTTGACGAAAAAGAAAAAGTTATTGATTATCTTATAAAATCGACTAATAAAAAATCTTGGGAATGTTATAAAATAGCGAGTAGATTTGGAATTGACCATATAAAAATAAATTATAATATTGGCGATTTGTCGAGCGGTTATAGAATGCGAATTAAACTTTCCGAAATGATGCTTCAAGAACCAAATTTTTTACTGCTTGACGAACCTTCAAATTTTTTGGATTTAAATACTTTAATTGATTTAGAAAATTTTTTACTTGATTATAAAGGCGGATTTTTAATCGTTTCGCATGATAGAGAATTTTTAAAAACTACTTGCGAAAAAACCATAGAAATTGATAAAGGCAAAATAATTTATTTTCCGTCAGGCATCGAAGATTATTTTGAATATAAAGAAGAAAAAGAAGCGTCAATAAAAAAATATAATAAAAATATCGAAGAGAGAAAAGCGCATTTGGAGAGATTTATTGAGAGATTTAGATATAAAGCGACTAAAGCGAAAGCCGTTCAATCTCGCATAAAGCAAATGGAAAAATTAAAAACTATAGAAATATCTCATCCTTCAAAAAGCGTTAGAATAAAACTTCCCGCAGTCGAAGAAAAAAAAGGTTTCGCTATAATTTCTGATAATTTAAATATAGGATACGATAAAAAAATCGTGGCAAAAAGTAAAAGAATTGAAATTTTTAGAGGATGTAAAGTCGCAGTTTTAGGACAAAACGGAGAAGGCAAAACCACTTTTTTAAGAACGATATCGGGAATAATAAAACCGCTCTCTGGAAATTATAATTATGCGCAAGGAATAAAAACTGCATATTTCGGAGAAGACACTTATAAAAATATAACGGCTAACGACACCGTTTTATCTTTTTTGAAAAAGCATGCAAAACAAGGTTTACTGCATCAGGAACTTTTAACTTTGCTTGGAAGTTTTTTATTTTCTGGAGACGATATTAATAAAGACATTAAAGTTTTAAGCGGAGGAGAGATGGCAAGATTATCTCTTTTGTCTGCAATCACTCAATGCGCCGATGTTTTAATTTTGGACGAACCTACTAATCATTTAGATTTTGAAACCGTTGAAGCTTTAGCTAATTCATTGAAAGATTATAAAGGAACTATATTTTTTACTTCGCATGACAGAACTTTTACAAGTTTGCTTGCCGATACGATTATTGAAATTAAAGATAAAAAAATCTCTCTCTATTCGGGAAATTACGAGGCTTATGTTTATAAGGCAAAACTTGAAGCGTTAAAAGAAGAGGAGGAGGAAATTAAATTTCAAAATAATAATAAAAATATAATAAGCGAAAATAAAAATAGTTATGAAGATAGAAAGAAAATAAGAAATAGACTTTCAAAATGCGAAAATCTATTAAAAGAATACGAAAAGCAGATTAACGATTATAAAAACGAAGAAAAAGAAATATTAAAATTTTTTGAACTTTCTACAAATTATGACGAAGAGAAAAGCAAACGATTATTAGAAATAAAAAAACTTATAGAAAAAACGGAAAACGATTGGCTTATAATTAACGAAGAGATTGACGATATAAAAAAGTTATTATAGTAATTCTATCAATATTAAATTTATTTTAATATTGCATATCTATTATAAAAATAAATAACTTGAATTTTTACCTATATTATAATAATATAAATAATTATGGAAAATAAAATAGAAAATACCGAAAAGACTAATTTTGAAGAATTTAAAGTTTCTTTATCGAGCATAGATTACGAGGGACCTTTGTCGATTTTATTCGATATGCTTAAAAGAAGCGAAAAAAATATATACGAAGTTTCGATTTTGGAGATTATAGACCAATTTATAGAATATTTGAAAAGGCAAGCTGCTTTAAATCTAAATTATACGGGAGATTTCTTGCTTGTCGCTTCGGAGTTTCATTTGTATAAATCTAAAATGCTTCTTCCTCATGATATGGACGAAGATAAATTTACCGACAGATTAAAATTTGAAATTGTAGAACAAATGCTTGAATTTCAAAGATATAAAATTGTTTCAGAAGAGCTTGATAAATTGCAAGAAATTTCCGATTCTATTTTTGAAAGAAAAGATACGGAGAGAGTTAATTTTTTTCAAAATAATAATTCTGACGATAATGAAATCGCTTGGAAAGATATTAAACTTTACGATTTGGTTTATTCTTTTGCAAAAATTCAATTTGTTCCCGAAACCGATTTGGCTGTTCTTTCGGGAATGTCGAATTTCCATATTGATAACGCTATAGATATGATAAGAATAAAATTGTCTGAAAATAAAATATTTCCTTTCATTATGCTTTTTAAGGACGGAGTGACAAAAAGAGAATTGGTGACTTTCTTTTTGGCTATTTTGGAAATGGTTAAAGAAAAAGAAATTCTACTGAAGCAGGAAACTAAATTTAAAGAAATTTATGTTTTTAAAAGAGAAGAAAATTCTATAATTACAGAAGATAATAAAAATGAATAAATCTTTAAACTCCGTATTGCATAAAAAAAATATTTCTTTGAAAAAATATAATAATTTTAAAATTGAAGCGAAAGCTTTAAATTTTTATATTCCCGAAAATATAAACGGATTTATAAGTTTGCTTAAATATTTAAACGACATTAAAAAAAAATATATTATTTTAGGAGGCGGAAGCAATATATTATTTGTTGATGAAATTGTAGAAATTCCAATAATATATACGGGATTTTTTAGCAGAATAGAAATTTATTCGGACGGAATTTTAGGATATTCGGGAGCGAAAATTATTGATTTAATTAAATGCGCTTATAAAAATTCTTTAAGCGGTTTGGAATTTTTATTTGGATTGCCTGGAACAGTCGGCGGAGCGGCTTATATGAATGCAAGATGTTATGAGCATTCTATTTCGGAATTTATTGAAACCGTTGGAATAATAGACGATAATTTTGAATATAATCATATTGGAATTGAAGATTGCGATTATCATTATAAAAAAAGCGTTTTTCAAAATAAAAATTATATTATTATAGATGTAAAATTTAAATTAAATAAAAAAGAGAAAAAATTAATAAAGCCCGAAATGAATAAATATTTAAATGACAGAAAGAAAAAAAATCAATTTAAATATCCTTCGGCGGGAAGCGTATTTTTAAACGATTATAAAACTAATATGATAGCGGGAAAAATTATAGATTCTATTAATATGCGCGGAGTAAAATTAGGCGGCGCTATGGTTTCGCCATATCATGCGAATTTTATAGTTAATTATAAAAACGCTACGGGACGAGATATTTTTTTATTAATGAAAAAAGTTAAAGAAGAAGTTTATAATCAAAAAGGAATTTTATTAAAACCCGAAGTAAAAATAATAAGCAATGACAATGAAAAATTATAAAATAAATTATAATAAAAAACATTTGGAAAATATCGACAAAGCGATTGAAAAAGCAAAACTACTTTATGATAATTGCGTTTGCTGCGGACACTTATGTAAAGTAAATAGAAACGAAAATAAAATTGGAATATGCAAAATTTTTGAAGATAATAACCATATAAAAGTCGCTTCTCATAATCTTCATTTTGGAGAAGAGCCTATGTTAGTTGGAAAAAGCGGAAGCGGAACAATATTTTTTTCAAACTGCAATTTAAAATGCGTATTCTGTCAAAATTATCAAATAAGTCATAACGAAATAGGAGAGATAATCGACATTGAAACTTTAGTTTTATATTTTTTAGAACTTGAAGAAAAAGGAGCAAATAATATAAATCTTGTAAGCGCAAGCCATGTAATTTATCCGATATTGAAAGCTTTGAAAATCGCTTTGAATAAAGAACTCAATTTGCCAATCGTTTATAACACTAACGGATACGACACAAAAGAATTATTAGATTGTTTAGACGGAATAGTCGACATTTATTTGCCCGATTTAAAATATTTATTTGACGACAAGGCAATAAAATATTCGAGAGCCGAAAATTATTTTAATGTATCGATTAAAGCTATAGAGATAATGAAAAATCAAGTCGGTGATTTAATTGTAGACAAAAACAACATTGCAAAAAGCGGAATAATAATAAGACATTTAATTTTGCCAAATAATCAATCGGATTCTTACGATATATTGATAGAATTAAAAGAGAGAGGATTTTTAAAAACTACAATTTCACTTATGTCTCAATATAATCCCGAGTTTAAAGCTAAAGATTTTGAATATATAAACAGAAAATTATATTTTAAAGAATATGACGATTTGATTAATTACGCTTTGGATTTGGGATTTGAAAATATTTTATCGCAGGAAATGGAAAGTTCGGAAACTTATTTGCCCGATTTTACGAGAGAAATTCCTTTTCAATTTTGAATAGACTAAAATTATTTATTATATATCAACTTCTTTTTTGACATAACTTGCTTTAAACCTTCTTTTGCCTGAGAATCTCCGCCGTTATAACTTAAAGCGTTTCTATAACTTTCTTCTGCATTATCAAGTTCATTCATTCTATAATAGCATTTTCCTAAAGCTAAATTTATTTCAAACATATCTTTTTTATCTGTCGCTATATTTAATGCTTCGTTGTAGGAATATATAGCGTCATTATATTGAAGTCTTCTGTATGAAAACGCTCCGTAAAGTTTGTAATTTTCAACTTTAGGCGACATTTCTATTAATTGTCTATAATAAATTGAAGCGTCATTATACGAAGATATTTCTTCCATCATAGAACATAAAGTCACCCAAGCGGTTTCTCTAACTAAAGTAGTATTATTTTCATCGTTTGCCGCAATTAATAGAGATTCTTTTGCCTTTTCGTAATTTTTTGTTTTATAATAAAGAATTCCGCCTCTATAAATGCTTTCTCTATCTTTAGGATATTTCGACAAAGTATAATTATAATAATTTATAGCTTCGTTATTATTTCCTATCGATTCATAATAAATAGCCAAAGTTCTACTCGGAAAAGCGTTTCCAACTTCCGCTTTAATAGAATTTTCAAGCAATCTAATTCCTCTGTCGGAGTTGCCAAAATATAATTCCAATTCTCCTAGTCGAGGCATGAAAATTAAATTATTCGTTTCAATAGCAAAAACCTGCTGATAATATTTCAAAGATTCAAAATAAGATTTTTTTCTGTAAGTTATGTCTCCGAGTCTTTCCAAAGCCGTTATATATAAATCGTCTTTTTTGTCGACTATCAATATTTTTTTATAATTCGCTTCCGCTTCTTTTAACATCGCACCTTTATAATAAGCGTTTGCGAGCATTCCAACCGCTTCGTAAGTATTTTCGTAATTTTTAATCTTTGTTAATCTCAAATAATATTTAATCGCCTTATCGTAAGCGTTTTCTTTTTCGTATAATTCTCCGAGAGATAAAATCGTTTCGACATCGTAAGGATTCTGTTCCAAAATTTGCTCGTAAACTTTTTTTATGGAATCGTAATCTTCCGTCTGCTGATAAACTCTAACGAGTCTGCCCGCCGAGTCCGATTGCATTTTTGAGTTAGCCAAACTTTTCAAATACATTTCTATAGCGCTGTCGGTGTCGCCCGATATTACATAAAAGTCTCCCAAAATACCTGCCGCTTTGTCCGCATATTCTCCTTTGCTCGTTCTAACAAGTTTATTTAAAGTGTCGTAAGCTACCGTTTGCAACCCTTCGTTTAAAGCGATTATTCCGACATAAAACATAGCTTCGTCATTTTCTTCCAATCTCAAAACTCTTTCGTAATAACCTTTAGCCAAACGAGGCAAATCTCTATCCATATAAAATTGTCCCAAAGTAAGTAGGGTAGGGATATAATTCGAGTTTACGGTTAAAGTTTGCTCCAAATAATATAAAGCCTGTTCGGGCATTTCGCTTTTCAAATAGGATATTGCCATATTATATTTTAATCTTTCGTCCAAATACAACGAATTAGTCATATTATTAAATAGATTTATAGCATTTAAATAATCGCCCGTTTCGTTATAGATTTTTCCAAGAAGTATATTCGCGTCGTATTCTTTTTTCGGGTCGATAGTAGAATTAATCTCTTTTTTCAAAATTGATTTAGCTTTTCCGTAATCTTTATTATTATAATATTCTTCGGCTAAAGTATATTCGTCTATAATTTTTGAATTTAATCTTATCTTTCCTTGAACTATAGCGACATTTAAAGAAATAATAGATATAATGCCTAAAGCTCCTACGCATAAAATAAATACAATGATTTTCAGGTTTTTGTATTTTGACAATAATTTATTATAAGTCTTCTTCTTGTATGCCATCTAAAATCCCGTTAACAAATTTATAAGAATCTTTATCGCCAAATATTTTCGCTATCTCCACCGCTTCGTTTATAATTATAGGTTTTGATATTTTTTCTTTCAAATAAATCAAACTATAAATTGACATTCTTAATATTGATTTATCCACATATTGTATTCTCTTTATGTCCCAATTTTTAGAATATTTTTCTATAATAGCGTCTATTCTCTCCAAATTATTTATAGTTCCTTCAATAAGTTCTTTTGCAAATTGTTTTATAGAATCGTTTATATTCTTATCTTCATAATCGAAAGATAAAACTTCTTCAAGATTCATATCTCCTTTATTCATTTCATAAGCGTATAAAGACATAATAGCGTATATTCTCGCTTGAGTTCTATAACCGTAATTAGATAAATCTAAATCTTTAACTTTGTCTTTAGATTTAATCAAAACTTTTTTCTTTAAAGCTTTTTTTGGTTCTAAACTTTCAATATTATTTTCTTTAATTTCTTCGCTCGCAGGCATATCTTTCCTATAAACTAATATACAATTCCGCTTTTTAATATTTTCGGAATATATAGTATAAAATAGACTTTTAATAAAATTATTATATATTATATTTATAAAAAATGAAGATTATATTATTTTAAATTAATTATAATTTATAATTTAAGTATTGACATTTTTTATCAATATGTTATAATTTAATCATTAAAAAACAGGTGGAGATTTTATATGTTTAGTTTGTCACTACACTACACTACACTACACTACACTACACTACACTACACTAACGCCGCATTATAAATTTTTTCGGCGATTTTTTCATTGCAAAACTAAAGAATTATTTGAAACATTTAAACGCTTTCTCTTGCGTAAATCACAACTAAATATTGAAGGCGATATTTTATGAAAAATAAAAAATCGTTATTTAATACTTTATTTGAATTGTATTATTTAAATATTTACAATAAATTAAAAACAATAATAAAAAATAAAATATTTCTAATTTCTTTTATATTTATAATTTTTGTTTATATCGTAAAAATCATATTAATATCGTTTACTACTTTAATAGACGATGAGGCTTATTATGTTTTATGGACAAATCATTTGCCGTTTGGTTTTTTCGACCATGGAGCGGGAATAGCTTATTTCCTTAAATTAAGTTTAACGATTTTCGGTTATAACGGATTTGGAGTGAGAATAGGAAGCGTTATATTTTCAATTTTGGTTTCCGTATTTTTGTATAAGTTTATAAGAAATGAAAGAGACGAAAACTCCGCTATAATTTCGATAATATTATTTAATATAATCCCATTCTTTTCTGGGCTTTCTTTGATAGTTACGATAGATACTCCAATGTTTTATTTTATTATATTTTCTATAATAGCTTATTACAAAAGTATTTTTTACGATAAGAAATATTTTTATTTGTCGGGAGCTTTAATTGGATTTTCAATATTATCTAAAATAAATTCCGTATTTATAATATTTTCAATTTTAGTTTTTATATTGTTTTCTTCAAAACGAAGGGAAATATTTTTATCAGTAGAATTCTATTTATCATTTTTAATTATAATTATTTTCTGTTTGCCTTTTATAGTTTATATTATTGATACAAATTTTGCTCCCATTATTTATATAATAAAAAGACTTGGCAAATCAGGAAGTATAAACGGGACTTTAGATTTTTGGGGCACTCAAATCGGTTTATTTAGTCCTTTATTTTTTATATTATTCGTCTATTTGATAATTAAAACTGCAGTTAAATATATTAAAAAAGAAACTTCCGAAAAAGATTTTTATTTTGCATTTATATCGTTAATTCCATTTTTATACATATTGCAAAAATCTTTTAAAAATAAACTTGAGGCAAATTGGGCTTTGTTTATGTATGCGGGCGGATTATTTTTAGTTTCGTTTTTTATCTCTCAAAATTGGCATAAAAGATATATAAGAAATTTATTTTTTGGAAATATAATTTTTTGTATGACGGCAATATCTATAATAATTATTCAATATTTTATTCCAATAATTCCTATAAAAGGCGACCCAACTGACAGATATTTTAATTATAACGCTATAAGGTATGATATTAAAGATTATTATAAAAATAGTATGAATAAAGATATTAGAATTTTTTCGCTTAATTATCAAATTCCTTCGATGATTAATTTTTATGTCAAGCCCGAAAAGGAAGCAGTTTGTTTGAATTGGGACACTTATCATCCAACTTCTTTTGATTTTTGGTATAATGATAAAGATTTTATAGGCAATGATTTTTATTATATTTCTACTTCGGATAATACCGATTTAATTTCTCAATATTTTGAAGAGTGCGAATATATTACAAATTTTCAATCGAAGCGAAAAACATTAAACGGAAAAATCAGACTGTTGGACAACTATCATATATTTTTATGCAAGAATTACAAAGGCAGAGGAATAGATTATATTTATAAAAACGAAAAAATAAAATTTTAATCTATTCTTATTTATAATTTAATATTGACTTATAAATCTAAAAGTATATACTAATAAATATATATTTAATTAAGGAATTAATATGTTTCAAAAAGCTAAAATTTTTAATAACGGACATTCTCAAGCCGTTCGTTTGCCAAAAGAATTTCGTTTTGAAAGCAAAGAGGTTATTATTCGCAAAGTTGAAAATGGAGTTTTGCTTATGTCGCAAGATAAAAATATATGGAAAAATTGGTTTGATAATTTGGAGGAATTTTCAGAAGATTTTACAAAAATTTTAGATAGCAGAGAAATTAATCAAAATAATCAAAAACGAGAGGATTTATTTTGAAAAAATTAATGCTTGACACTAATATTTGTATTTACATTATTAAAAATAAACCGTTAAATGTTAGAAAAAAATTTGAAAGTTATAATTTTGGCGAAATTGCAATATCGAGCATTACAGTTTCCGAGCTTTATTACGGAGCTTATAAAAGTTCTAAACAAGAGCAAAATTTATTAAGTTTGAATAATTTTTTATCTCCGTTTAATATTATAGAATTTGATATAGAATGCGCTTTAGCTTATGGAAAGATAAGAGCGGAACTTGAAAATAAAGGACAAATAATAGGTTGTATGGATATGCTTATCGCTTCTTGCTCGCTTGCGAAAAATTTTACCCTTATTACAAACAATATAAAAGAATTTAAGCGTATAAAAGGTTTGAAAGTTGAGAATTGGATTTAATAAATAATCTTTTATTGAATAAATATTTTTTATACTATATTATACTTATTAAAGAATTAAGCGGTATTATAATTTATGAAGTTATTTTTATTAATTCCAATATTATTTTTTTTATTATCATGCTTGTCAATTCCGAAAGCCGATTTGAAAGACGATAATTCTCAAAATTGGATTGAAAATATTAAAAATAAAACCGTTATAGACGAATACGAAAATATTTATAGATTTAATTATAAAGCCGATATGAATGTATTTGCCTATGGTTATTATTCTAAAGCTATAAAATATAAACTATTTAAAATAAAAAACGACAGAGCTTTTTATTATACGATTACGAGTTTAAAAAGTTATATAATGACAGTTTTGCCGAATTTTAATCTTTATGAAATCAACTCAAGCAAAAGTTTATTTAATTTGTTAAATCAAAATAAATATTTCGACAATAATTTTAAGAATAAAAATATTTATATAGCGATAGGATTGATATTAAAAAATAATATTTTATATATAGCAAAAAATTATTCTTCCGCTTATAAAGATAAACTTAATTTATGGTTTGAAAATAACGGATATTTTAAAAATGAAGAATGGTATCCGATTTTAAATGCCGATTGGAATTCATATCCTCTGCCAACCGAAGACGATATTGATTGGGATAATCTATATATGCTTGGAGAGATTATTTAAATATGTATTATATGTAGTATAAAATTGCCTATATAGTTATAATAATCTATGTAAAATAAGTAAATATAGTTATTTCTTTTTATTCCAATTTTATTTAAATATTTTATTATTTGTTATAATTAAAGTTAATAAAAAAATATAATTAAATTTTTGGAGAATAATTAAAATGGAAAATAGTATTTTATATAATAATAATGTAGAAGATAATATAAAAAAATCTAAAAAGTCAAAAGTGGCAAAAAAGAAAATAGGCGAACTCTATTCGGGAATTTCGCATGGAGCGGGAGCTTTACTTTCGATTGCGGGCTTTGTCCTTATGATTATAAAAGTTTATAGTAATAAAAATGCCATTCTTCCCGTGATAATTTACGGAGTCGGAATAATACTTTTATATACTTTCAGTTCTTTATATCATTTTCTGCCAAACGGAAAAGCTAAAAATATTTTTCGTAAATTTGACCATATAAGCATATATGTTTTTATAGCGGCGACTTATACGCCATTATGCGTTTTTTCACTTCCAAGAAATATTGGACTTTTGATTTTAACAGTTATATGGACATGCGCAATAATCGGCGTTATATCAAATACAATTTTAATTTATAAAAGTCCAATTCTTACGATAATTTTGTATATTTCAATGGGTTGGATAATAGCGTTTGCTTTTAAACCTTTGCTTCAAGAATTTGAAATATTAAAATTAAATTGGCTAATTTGGGGCGGAATATTTTACACAATAGGAGCTTTTTTATACGCTTTGGGAAAAAAGTTTAATGATAAGACAAAACAATTTACTCATGATATTTTTCATATATTTGTTTTAATGGGTTCATTTTCTCATTATTGGTTTTTATATAGATATGTTATAGCTTGAGTTTAACTACAAACTCATAAAATCGTATCAAATTTATTTTTTTAATAACCTCACTAAAATTTTCTATTGAAAAATATATATTAATACAATATACTAAAAAATAGTAATAAAAATACTTGAGGTTTAAAGTATGAGAAAAATTAAAAACAATAATGACAAAAAAGATAATTTACTTTCGCTCGGCAAATCATATTGCAAAAATAAAGAATACGAAAAAGCTATAAAAACTCTTTTAGAATTTGCAAAATTAAATCCTAATAACTCCGAATGCTTATATTATTTAGGGCGTTCGTATAATGAAACAGACGAATACGATAAAGCGATAAAATATTTATTAAAGTCTATAAAATTAAATTCAAACGATTATATTGCTTTGCATTGGTTGGGACGCTCATATTTTGAAAATGACGAATATAAAAAGGCAATAAAATATTTATCGAAAGCTATAAAATTAAATAGCAAAAATAAAACCGTAGAACCTTATAACGATTATAGTTTATATTGGCTTGGTTGTTCATATTGTAAAAATAATCAATTTAGAGAGGCAATAAATACTTTGTCTAAATTAATAAAATTAGAGCCAAAGGAATATCTTAACTTTCATTGGTTAGGATGTTCTTATTATGGAAATGAAGAATACGATAAAGCAATAGAATATTTACTAAAAGCGATTGAATTAAATCCTGACGATTTTTTAAATTTTCATTGGTTAGGTTGCTCATATTTTGAAATTGGAGATTATAAAAATGCTATAAAAATTTTATTAAAATCCATAGAATTGAATTTTGATTATTATCCTAATTATAATTGGCTTGGTTGTTCGTATTACGAAATCGGAGAATATAAACAAGCTATAAAATCTCTTAAAAGAGCGTTAGAATTAAATAAAGAAGATAGCAGTAATTGGTATTGGTTAATTCTTTCGTATCATAAAAATAAACAATTTGAAAATGCAATTAAATGTTATATCGAAGCTATAGAATTTAACAATAAAAACGAATATAAAGAAACTCTCAAATCGTTATTAAATGATATTGGTTTTAATGAAAATAATGCAAATAGTTGGGTTGTTTTAGGACATTTATATAATAAAGATAAACGGTATGCGGACGCTATAAAATGTTTTTTGAAAGCGATTGAATTAAACAAAAATGAATATAATTATTTTGAGTGGCTTGGAATTTCCTATTGTAAAAATAAGCAATATAAAGAGGCGATAGAAAATTTATTAAAATCTATTGAATCAAAATCTGACAATTTTTCGACTTGGTTTTGGCTTGGAGCTTCTTATTATGAAAGTTTTCAATATAAACAAGCGGTAGAATCTTTATTAAAATCTTTAGAATTAAACCCAAGTAAAGAAGCTAAAGACGATATAGAATATTTATTAAGAGAAATTGGCAATTCTTATTTTCAAATCGGAGAATATGAAAATTCTATAAATCTATGTTCTAAAGCGATTGAATTAAACAATAATAATTATCTTAATTGGCAACTTTTGGGAAGCATTTTCTTTGAAACGAAACAATTTCAAAACGGCGTGAAAGCTTTTTTAAGAGCTATGATATTAAACGAAAATGAAGAATATAAAAAGTTTATAGAACAAATATTAAAAAATATCGGTTTTGATATTAATAACCCTGAAAATTTGAGCGGTTTGGGTTATTATTATTTTGAAATTGGAAAATATGAAGAAGCTATAAAATATTTATTAAAAGCTGTCGAATCAAACAATAACGATAGCAAATCTTGGCAATGGCTTGGTTGTTCTTATCATGAAAGCAAACAATACGAAGAAGCGATTAAATCGTTATTAAAAGCAATCGAATTAAACCCAAGCGATAGTAAAAATTTTCAATGGTTAGGCGGCTCGTATCTTCAAAATAAAAATTATAAAGAATCTATAAATTCCTTAATTAAAGCGATTGAATTAGACGCTAAAAATTCTACGGAAGATTTTACGAATTATTTTATATTGGGGAAAGCGTATTTTGAAAATAATCAATATAAAGAATCTATAGAGAGTTTTTTGAAAGCAGTAGAATTAAACCCTTCAAATCATTTTAATTGGCAATGGCTTGGAATTTCTTACAATAAAAACGGAGAATTTGAAAAATCGATTGAAGCGTTAATTAAAGCTAACGAATTAAATTCGGAAGATGTCGGTAATTGGTATTGGCTCGGCATCTCTTATAATAAAAGCAAACAATACGAAAAAGCAATTGAATCTTTTAATAAAACTATCGAATTAGAACCTGAAAACGATAATCATTATTATTGGCTTGGAAATACTTATTATAAAATATGCGATTATGAGGAAGCTATAAAATATTTATCAAAAGCGATTGAAATTAATCAAAATAGTTCTATTAATTATAAATGGCTTGGGATGGCTTATTATACAATTGAAAAATATAAAGAAGCTTCGGAAAATCTTTTAAAATCGTCTTTATTATTAGATAGCGATTTTGAAACTTGGCGATTTTTAGGCAATTCTTATTTATTATTGAAAGATTATTATAACGCTTTTCATTCTTTTGAAAAAGGAATTGATTTTAATAAAGGTATTGAGATTAATTCAAATAATGATTATATTTTAAAAGAATCTGGAATTGATATTAATGATTCGTCCGCTATAGTCGTAATTAATGATAGTTCTATATTAAATAATTATGGCGTGGTTTTGGCTAATCTTAATAGAATTGAAGAAGCTAAAAAATATTTTGAAAAAGCTTTAGAGATAAATCCTAATAATGAAATGGCTAAAGATAATCTTAATAATTTAAATTCGTATTTGGATATTGAGAATTTGCATATACAAAAATAGAGTAGGGGAGTATATTAAATTTTTTAAATTTTGACAAATAAAATTATTCTGTTATAATATTTTTATGATTAAAAAAGATTTTATTGTATTAAACGACTATTTTATGCGGTTTCTTTTGGCAAAAGAAGATAGTCAAAATATTTTGAAAGATTTAATTAATTCCGTTAGAATTGATGCAGGACAAGAACCTTTTGAAGAAATTATAATTTTGAACACTTTTAATTTAAAGGAATCAATAAACGGTAAAGAAAGTATTGTTGATGTGAGAGCGAAAACTAAAAACGGCGAAACTGTAATTATTGAAATTCAAAGAGCGGGAAATAAGGCTTTTATTTATCGAGGAATTTATTATTGGGCAAAAAGTTATGCCGCGAATTTGAAAAAGAGTAAAAAATATGACGATTTAAATCCCGTAATAAGTATAAACATAGTCGATTTTAATTTAACGGAAAATAAAGACAAACCGCATAGTTGCTATTTTATAAAAGAATTTGATACAAACGAAATATTAACAAACCATTTTGAAATGCATTTTCTTGAATTAAAAAAATTTAATGAAAAATCAAAATTATACGAACCGCTTTCAGATTGGTTTAAATTTTTAAGTATAAAAGAAAATTTGGAGGATAAAATGAAAGTATTAGTTGAAAAAAATCCCATAATGAAAGAAATTTATGACAAATACAATAAGTTTGTAAAAGACGATAATTTAACCGAAGGCTATACCGAGTGGGAGGAGAATTATTTTAAAATGCTAACTTTAAGCGAAGAGAGATTACAAGGTAGACTTGAGGAAAAAGAAGCAATGGCAACTGCAATGAAAAAAGACGGAGCGGATATTAACCTAATCTCAAAATATACAGGCTTAACCATAGACGAAATTAAAAAACTTTAGTCCGTTATAGAATTTAAAATTTTCAAGTTGATAATCGCCAAACTATTTTATAAATCTACTAAATTAAATACTTGCAATTAATATACAAATACATTATAATAAAAAATAGTAGAATATAGGAGTAATAAATGCAAGAAACTAATAAAAACGAAAAAGATTTACTTTCGATTGGGAAATCTTATTTTGAAAAGAAAGATTATCAAAACGCTATAAAAACTTTTTCAAAAGCTACGAAATTACAACCTGATAATATTGATAATTGGTTTTGGTTAGGACAATCTCATTTAAGAATTATGCAATATAAACAAGCTATAAAATCTTTTAAAAAAGCTTTTGAATTAAATCCTAATAATAAATCAATATTAAATTTATTAGAGTCAACATATTTAGCGGACGAACAATATAAAAAAGTTATAAAATTATGTTTGGAAGCTATAGAAAAAGAGCCTAACAGCTATCATTATTGGCGACTTCTTGGCAAAGCGTATTATTTTAATAATCAACCTAAAAAAGCCATAGCCACATACTTAAAAGCCATCGAATTTAATTCTAAAGACCCTATTATTTGGGATAGCATTGGTTTAATTTATGAAGAAAACGGACAACATAAAGAGGCTTTAGATTTTTTTGCAAAAGCCATAAAATTATCTCCTAAAAATAGCGGTTATTGGTTTAATATTGGCAATGCATATTTTGGCGATAAGCAATATAAAAAATCTATATAAGCCTATTTAAAATCTATTGAATTAGAAGACGAAGAGCTTATAAAAAATCAAAGAAAATTATTATTAAAACATAGAGGTTTTGATTATGACGATGCGAGCAGTTGGTTAACTATAGGGAAATACTATTATCTTGATAAGGAATATAAAAATGTTATAAAATGTCTTTTAAAATCCTATCAATTAGGAGGCAATAATTTTGAAACTTGGTATTATATTGGCAATTCGTATTTATATTTAAAAGATTATTCTAACGCCATTAATTATTACGAAAAAGGAATTGAAATTAATTCTAACGATTGCGATATATTAAATAATTATGGCGTGGCTTTGGCAAAAATTAATAAAATCGAGGAAGCTAAAAAATATTTTAATAAAGCATTAAGGATAAATTCTAAACATAAAACTGCAAAATATAATATTGAAAATTTGAATTCTTTAAATATTGAAGGCTTATTTATTGAAGATAGTATGGCAAATTTATTAAAAACGATTATGATATAATATAGATTGAAAAATAAAAGAATATGAAAGGAGGAAAAATAATGTCAAAAGAATTTGATATAACAAAAATAAAAAATTGTGATGAGTATTGTAAAAAAAATATAGTTATGGACGAAGAAAAAGATATTTTGCATAATATACATGAAAATGTAAAAAAGTCGGAGTTTAAGGATTATGAAGCGTTGAGAAAATATTTAATTGATAATCCCGTTCGCAGTGTAGTGTATGACGATAGAATGGAAATGCGACCAAGTTGCGTAGCACGGCTTGATTGTTTAGTTCAGGCGTATGATGACGATATAGTCGAAGGGCAAAAAACGATAGAAAATTTTAATTGGGATGTGGAACAACAGATAATAATTTGGCGAGGCGGTTTTTAATCAAATTAAAAATAAAATTTTTCAAAAATAAAAAATTTATTTTATATATAATATATATTATAATAAAAAAGGAAAATTAATATTAATGACTAAATAAAAGTAGGGTAGCGGTAAACTTAATAAAATTGTTTATAATTATATATAATTAAATTATAAAATATAAATTAAAATAAAAAGGAGATTTTTATGGCAGAATTAAAAATATATTGCGTAAATAGAAATGTTACAAAACCGTTAGAGGTTATTACCATTAAAAGCAAACACATGGATAATATTTATAAAGGACTTAACACTTTACAGCATAGTAGAGAGTTGATAAAAGTATCGAGAGATAATTATAAATTGCTTTTTATAGCTCCTTATCCTTACGCTCATTTACTTTCGGCTAATATAATTTTTGACGATGATTATAGCCGTTATAGTAAAAAAGAAGAAAATAAAATAAAATTAGAAATCCATACTTTTGCAGGCACTGATTATTGGGAAGAAGCGGTATTTAAAAATTGCCAAATGAAAATAGAATATGTGGATATAGAAAATGCAGATTTGCCTAAAGAATATACGGAACATTTACGCATACATAAAAAACATTTGAAAGGAGAATAAAAATGAATTTTGAATGGACTAACTTTTACATGGAATTTGCTAACGAATTATTAAAGTATAAAGATAATCGTAAAGAACTAATTGATAAAATGAAATTAATCAAAGATATTAATATTTCAAAAATAACAATGGGAGACGATATAGCCCCTTTTAGTATCTTTGCATTATTTAATTATCAAGGAATTGCACACCATAAAAAAATAAATATACTTAAAAGTATAAAAAACGAATTCAAAATTGAAGTCGAAACGCCGAAAAATTTTGATGGTATTCCAGCAATGAATATATATAAATTACGCTTTTTTGATACTCAAGGGCAACAAGCAAAAATAGATATTGAGAATTTATGGAATATTTTTGAAGCCTCTATTAATTACGCTGATAATAATACCAATGAAAATAGAGAGGCATTTATTAAATATTACAATTTGGCAAAAGATATAAAAGGCGTTAATTGGAGTTTAACAATGGGACTTTTTTGGATACGCCCATTTAAGTATGTAAATTTAGATAAAACAAATAGAGAATATATAAAATTTAAACTGCCAAATCATAGTCAAAATATAAAACAACTTCCTAACGGTAAAGAATATATTAATTTATGCGATAATTTGCTTGAAGATATAAAAAATATTAATATTAAAGATTTCCCAGAATTATCTTATAAAGCTTGGCAATTTTCAAAATATGATAAAAATAAATTCTTACAAGAAGTTTATATGACCGATAAAGAATACGATAAACTTAAAAATTTAATACTTGATAAGAAAAATATTATATTGCAAGGTTCGGCGGGAGTAGGTAAGTCTTACGCTGCAAAAAGATTGGCATATTCTATAATCGGAGAAAAAGATAACGAAAGAGTAAAAATGATACAATTTCATCAAAGTTATTCTTATGAAGATTTTATTATGGGTTATCGTCCAAATGAAAACGGTTTTGAATTGAAAGAAGGAGTTTTTTATAAATTCTGCGAAGATGCAAGAAATGACGAAGGAAACGATTATTTTTTAATCATAGACGAAATAAACAGAGGAAATATAAGCAAAATTTTTGGCGAATTATTTATGTTAATCGAAAACGATAAAAGAGGCGAGGAATACGCTTTAGAATTGGTTTATAAAGACGATGAAAAATTTTTTGTCCCAGAAAATCTTTATATAATAGGTTTAATGAATACCGCAGATAGAAGTTTGGCAATGTTGGATTATGCTTTGAGAAGAAGATTTATATTTATAGATATAGAGCCAGCTTTTAATAAACCTCAATTTAGAAAAGATTTGGAAAGTAAAAATATTGATAAAGATTTAATAAATAAAATAATCGAAAAATTTACAAAATTAAACGAAACAATTAAAAACGATAAAACATTAGGCAAAGGTTATACTATCGGACATAGTTATTTTTGTAATAGAAAAAATTTGAGTAAAGAAGATTACGAAGATATTATAAATTATGAAATAGCGCCGACTTTAAGGGAATATTGGTTTGATAACGAAGATAAAGCTGAAAAAGAAATAAAAGAATTATTAAATATTTGATTATGAATAATATACCTATAAAAAATATTTATTATATGCTCTGTTATGCTTGGAATATAATTGACGAAATTAACGATATAGAATTTGGAGATGAAAAATTTGAAAATATTTATAATTTAATGGCTAAAATATTAGATTATTTTTTAAATAAACTTATAAAAAGAGGTTTCTATAAAAATTATATTCTAATTGAAGAAGATTTATCAATGCTTAAAGGAAAAATTGATTTTTCAAAGTCAATAAAAACTAATGTTATAAATCAAAAAAGATTAATATGTCAATATGATATTCTTTCTACAAATATTTTGTTCAATCAAATAATAAAATCTACGCTAAATAAACTTATAAATTATAAAAATATAGACGAAGAATTGAAAAATAAATTAATAATTTTAAATAGATATTTCATAAAAATAAAAGATATAAAAATTAATAATAATAATTTCAAATCGCTAAAATATCATAGAAATAATATACACTATAAATTTATAATTAATATATGCAAATTAGTTTATAATAATTTGATTTTAGATAAAAATTACAATGAAAATAGCGGACGATTTTATATAGATAAAAATGAAAATAAAACCATGCATAGAATATATGAAAAATTTGTTTTGAATTATTATAAAATCAATTATCAAAATTTTACGGTTAAATCTAAACCGATAAAATGGCAAATTAAAAATGATAATTTTAATTTTATACCAAATATGAAAACCGATATTACAATTTATAATAAAGAAAAATGCTTAATAATTGACACTAAATATTATAAAGAAATTTTGAAAGAACATAAAGGCAAAAAAATGATAAGACCATCGCATATTTACCAAATATACGCTTATATGAATAATATAAAATTTAAAGGAAATATAAAAGGAATTTTGCTATATGCGGGAACAAATGAAATAATTAATAAAAATTATCAAAAAGAAAAATTTGATTATAAAATCCAAGATAAATATTTTTCCGTTAGAATTTTAGATTTAAATAAAAAATGGGAAAATATTAAAAAACAATTAAACGAAATAGTGGAAGAGCATTTTAATATTGTTAAATAATAATCAAAATCTATGTTCCGATAATGTATATTATGTTAACTTGCATATATTTTATTATGTTAACTTATATATAAATTGTTAATAAATACAAAAAATATGATAATTTAATATAAACTATTAATTTAATAATAAGCCTTGTATTCTTTATAATAATTGATTTTTTTAATATATATAATATAATAAATTTTTAATTAAAATAAAAAATAAAAATGGATTTTAAAAAATGAAAATGAAAAAAATAATTTTAATTTTATCAATAATACTTGCAATAATATCTTGCGGTAAAGATGGCGGTTCAATTTACGCTATGCATAAAAGATATAATAATTTTATTAACATTCTGCCTAACGATATAAAAAACGATTATTATGTTAACTCTGAAAAATACGGCGATTTGTATAAAGAATGGATAAACGAATTTAATACTTGGACTACTAATACTATTAATAATGAAGATTTAGCAGTAAAAGAAATATCTTCAAGAATAACGCCCGATAAAATCGAATACGCTTTAGAAACTTTAACCGCCAGAAATTACGAAAGAAATTTACCAACAGAACTTATGATTAAAGTTAAAATTCATACTGATAATTTAGCCTTAAATATAAAAGAGCTTGAAAAAGAAGAAGAATTTTCAAACTCTATGTTTTCTCTTAAAAAAGACGAAGCGATTGAACATTTTACTACTGAAGAGACAATTTTTTATTATGTTTGGAATTATCTTATAACAATAGATAGACCTAGAAGATTTCAATAAAGTTAACATAATATTAAGAACTGCCTAATAAACCGCTCCCGATTCTAATCATATTTGAGCCATGTTTAATAGCGAGTTCATAGTCGGAAGTCATACCCATAGAAAGTATTGAAATTTTATTTTTATCAAATTTTAAATTAATATCTTTAAATATTTTATTAAGTTTTTCAAATTCATTTTCAATTAAATTTTTCTCTTCGCTATTTGAAGCAATTCCCATAAGTCCTTTAATTTTTATATTTTTCATTTTTAAAATTTGTTCGTAAATATTTTTATAATCGGATAAATTAAATCCTCCTTTTTGATTTTCAAAGCTTATATTAAATTGCAATAATATATTTTGAATTTTATTATTTTTTTGAGCTTCTTTATTTATTAATTCTGCAATTTCAACAGAATCAACGCTTTGAATTAAATCGGCAAACTTTACGATATATTTTATTTTATTGCTTTGAATTCGTCCAATGAAATGCCATTTTATATTAAGATTTTTATTAAATTTTTCAAGCTCCCCTACCCTATCTCTTAAACTTTGCGCCTTGCTTTCAGCTAAAGGCAAATCTAAATTAAGATTCAAAAATTCTTTTATATTTTTCAAAGACGCGTATTTGCTAACTGCAACAATTTCTATATTGTAATTTATATTATACTTTTCTTTTATGCGATTGATATTATTTTTTATATTATTATATTTTTGAAATATTAAATCTCTATTCATTTTAAATCCCGTTTAATTAGTATAATTATTTTTTTAAATTTTTCAATATTGTAATTATTAATCAATATTATCGACTTGCAATAAAATAAAAAAAATATATATTTAAATTTAGTAATAAAATTAAGGCATAAATACGGAGATTTAATAATGCCTATAGCCCCTTTAGATTTACAACAATTATACATGCAACAATCCCATATTGGTCGTATGGAGCATGTGAGAATGGCGGCAAGAACTATAGCCATGCAATCGGAAGATAAAGATATTCATAGAGAATCTTTTATAAAGGATTCTACGGTTGTAAAATCGGAAAATGTTTCGGAAGATAATAAAATTAAAGAAAAAAAAGACGAACAGAGAGGCAAAAAAGGACAAGGTTATATTTCGTATAGAAAAAAAAATAGAAGAAATATTATTTTAGACGACAATAACGATAATTCTATAATTGAATCTATAGAAATAAAAGAAATTGGAGAATCCGTGAAAGGTTCTAAAATAGATATTTTCGGTTAAATAATTTTGTATGCAAATTTTAATAAGCGTTATAATTAATATAATAATATTGGCGGTTGCTTTGCCGTTATTTTATATTTATATAGTTTCAAGAGCGAGAGAAAGACTTGAAAGAGAAACTACTTCAAAAGCGAGAGAAGAAATAGAAGCTTTGGTTAAAGAATTTAATAATATAGCTTTAAGCAGAATTTCAATACTTGAAGACGCTATAAACAGAGCGGACGAATTATTAAAAAAAATGAATATCGACAATCAAGATAATAATAATGAAGTGAAATCTAAAAATCATACAAATAATTTGAATATAAAAATAGAAGATATTGAAAATAAAATAGGAAATAAAGAAAACGAAATTCAAATTATAGAAAATAAAAATGAAACTAAAAAAGAAAATATTAAAGAATTTACTAGCGGATTAAATAAAGATTTTAGAGAAGAATTAAAAAATAAACTTGATATTGCATTTAAAAAAAATATTTATAATAAAATTGATAAAACTGAAAATAAAAACGATAATATTGAAAATCAAAAAACTATTAACGAAAATATTATTAAACTTTATAAAGAAGGTTTTTCAAAAGAAGAAATTTCAAAAAAACTTAATCTCTCTATAACCGAAATCGATATAGTTATAGATATGGAAAATATAAAAAAATAATGTATAATTTATATTTAATAATAAATAAAAATTTAAGTTAATTTAATTTTGCTATAAATTGTAAAATTAAAAAGGAGAAACAATGAGTAAATTTAGCAGAGTTTTATGGTTAATATTTGGAATAGCGCTTATAATATCTGGAATAATCGCAATATTTAATCCGCTTGAAACGGTTGTAATGTTGGCTTATATTATAGGTTTTCTAATGATATTTTCGGGCATAAGTTCTATATTCTATTTTGTAAGTTTAAGACATTTAATAGGTTCGGGAATTATTTTACTTGACGGAATAGTTTCTACTATTTGCGGTATTATAATAATTTCTAATTTATTAATAAGCGCTGCGACTATACCTTACTTTGTAGCAATATTTACAATAGTAAGAGGTGCGGTTTCAATAGCTTCCTCAATAGATTTAAAAAAGCAAGGATACGACAAATGGGGCTGGACATTATTCAGCGGAATACTAACTATAATAGCAGGAATAATATTAACATTCAACCCATTACTTGGAACGCTTTATTTAAGCATAATTTTAGGAAGCGGCTTAATTCTATACGGAATAGTAACGATACAATTATGGTTTGGTTATAAAAGACTTTTCAAATAATGATAATTGAGTTATTAAAATGTAAGAGGCTTTAAATATTAATTATTAATTTATTTAAAGTCTCTTTTTTATTATAATTAAAATAATCATAAATTAATTACCAAATAACTTAAATCTATTTTTAGGGCTGAATATCAAAATAACCTGCCCTATTATATCGCTTTCGTTTATAAGTCCAAAACTTCTACTATCCTCGCTTACAAAAACATTATCTCCCAAAACAAAATATTGCTTATGTCCGATAGTATAACTTATATTATCTTTTTCTTCAAAATTATAATATTCGTATTTTAAAAGATTATTATTTAAATATATCTCTCCGTTTATAATTTCAATTCTGTCTCCTTCTTTTCCTATAACTCTTTTTACCAAATTATTTTCTCCCATTCTAAAAACTATTATATCGAAATTTTTTATTCTGTTTAATATAAAACTTTTTTTAATTAAAAGTATTTCGTCTCCTTCGTCTAAAGTGGGCGACATAGATTTATTTGTTACGATATAAGTGTCGAAAAAAAATATTCTTATAAAACCCGCAATAAATATAGCAAGCAAAGACGCCGATATTATTTCTAAAATATGTTTAATATGTTTTTTGTTTATCATAAATTATTTTAATTAATCTTCTTTCATTATAGATTTTTTTAAATAATTGGATTTAAAAATAAAAATTTCATTATCTCTTAAAAACTGTTCTTTTTCTTTTTCCGATTTTAATAAAGCTCTCATTTCGTCTTTTGCCTTTCGCATAATCTCTCCGTCTTTAACTATATTTCCAATTTTGAAATCAGGAATTCCGCTTTGTCTATCTCCTAAAAATTCTCCCGAGCCTCTCAATTCTAAATCTTTTTCGGATATTTTAAATCCGTCAGTAGTTTCGCAAATAATATTTATTCTTTCTTTTATAGTGTCGTTAAGCTCGCAATGAATAATTAAATAACAGTATCCTAATTTATCTCCTCGCCCTACTCTACCCCTTAATTGATGAAGTTGAGAAAGTCCAAATCTCTCCGCTCCTTCTATAAGAATAACTGTGGCGTTTGGATTATCTATTCCGACTTCAATAACCGTAGTCGAAAATAAAATTTTAATCTCTCCATTATTAAATCTATTCATTATATATTCTTTTTCTGCATCTTTCATTTTTCCATGTATAATTTCAATTTCTATATCTTGAAAATAATCTTTTTTAGCTCTTTCAAATTCGCTCGTTAAAGTTATAAAATTAAAATCCGCATTTTCTATAAGAGGAAAAACTACATAACCTTGCTCTCCTTTTAATATTCTGCTTCTTAAAAATCTATAACAATGGTCTCTTTCGTATAATTCTTTATATTTAGTCAAAACTCCTTTTCTTCCAACGGGCATACTTTTTATAGTCGATAAATCTAACTCTCCGAATAAAGTTAAAGCCAAAGATTGAGGAATCGGTGTCGCCGTCATAAGCAAATAATCTACATTTTTGCCTTTAGATAAAAGTTTATTTCTTTGAGCTACGCCAAATCTTTGTTGTTCGTCAACTATCGCATAAGAAAGATTTTTAAATATAACCTCGTCATAAAGTATAGAATGAGTGCCGACTAAAATATCGCATTTTCCTTCTCTTAATCTTTTAAGCAAATAATTTCTTTCGCTCTTGCTAACCGAAGAAGTTAATATATCGACTTTTATAATATCTTCAAGTCCAGATTTTTTTATAATTTTTTTAAACGAATAAAAATGCTGCAATGCAAGAATTTCCGTAGGCGCTAAAAATGCAGTTTGAAATCCCGATTCGCATGGAATTAAAGCCGTTAAAAAAGCAACTATAGTTTTTCCAGCTCCTACATCTCCTTGCAATAATCTAAACATCTGCTTTTCTGAAAATAAATCTTTTTTTATTTCGTCTATCGTAGTATTTTGGTCTTGAGTAAGTTCAAAACCTAAATTAGATTTAACTTTACCAAGCAAATCAAAAGAATTGTATCTTTTTTCTTTTATAAGTATATTCGGTCTTCTCTCGCTTAAATGAATATATTGAAATGTTAAAAACTCTTCAAATACTAAACTTTCTCTCGCTTCGTCTAAAGCTTCAAAAGATATTGGAAAATGCATCTCCATAACTGAAGAAACAAAATTTTTAAGTCTGTATTTATTTTTTATAATTGAAGGAATATCGTATTTCATATTTTTTTCAAAAGTTATAAGTTCGTTTACTATTAAATTTCTTAATTTTCTTTGAGAAAGTCCTTCCGTTAAAGGATATATCGGAATAATTTTTCCGTAAGATGTGGAATTTGAAGAAGGTTTTTCCATTTCAATCATTCTGCATTGAACTTTTTCTTTATTTCCTCTAAGAAATTTTCCCGTTATATATATTTTATCTCCTTTAGAAATATCTTTAGGAAGCGCTCCACTATAAATAGGCACTTCGCACATAGTCTCGCCATCGCTAACTATTAATAAAGGTTTTTTTCTAAATCTATATACAAAAGCCGCAATATTAATTACTTCGGCTAAAATTACGCTATTATTTCCTTTATTTTTAAAAGCTTCGGATATGCTTAATATTTTTCTTCTGTCTTCGTAAGTTCTTGGAAAAAAAGTTATTAAATCGTAAACTGTAAATATATTTTTTTTAGCGAGTATATTTGCATATCTTGAGCCTACGCCTTTGCAATATTTAATACTCTTTTCAAAAATATCTTTGCTATAATCGTTATAATTATTGTTTTTTAACAAATCAAACTTCCTATAAAATAATTTTAATTAAAACATTATAGCATAATAAAAAAAATTATAAATATACTATTGAATAAATATATAAATATGTTATTATTATAGAATAGCATTTTATTTAAGGAGAAAAAAATGAGAAAGATAAAAGGAATATTTATAGAAAGCGATTCTTCTATATTAAGCAAATATAAAACTTCATTTGATGAATCATTTGATATAACTGTTTTTAAAGACTCAAACTCTTCATTGAGTTATATTATAGAAAATAATTTAAATATTTATTTTTATGTGGTAAGAATTTCTAACGAAAACGAAGATAGCGTAAAATTCTTTGCAGATAAAATAAAAGAAATAAATCCTCAAATAAAATTAGTTATAATAGAATCTGAAAACGGCGCTTTAGACGAAAAAAAATATAATGACGCCTTAATATTTACAAAACAAATTGACGCTGAACATATAGTTTCAAGCATTAAAAAATATATAGAAAATATAGACGATAATCAAAAAAGAAGACAATATTCAAGAGTCAATTGGCCTTTGCATGTTATAATTGGTTATAAAGATAAAATAAAAAATTCAATAGACAGAAATATTTTATCTATTAGCGGAAACGGGGCTTATATAAGTTCCGATACAAGTATTCCCGATAAAGGCGATATGCTCGGATTAACAATATCGTTTAAGGATTTTAAATTATTTACCGAAGCAAAAGTAGTATGGGTAAACGATGATAATAAAAAGCCTGAATTTCCTAAAGGTTTTGCAGTTCAATTTATAGATATAGGACCTGCATCTCAAAAGATAATAGACCAAATTATAAGAGATAAATTATTACAAGAAATATTAATAGAATATAAAGATGAAAACTTCTCCTGATAAATATAGGGAAATTATAACGAAAGAAAAAAATAAAATAAGAACTTTATTCAAAAGTTTAAGAAAAAATTTAGAGCCTGATTTTGTTGAAAAAAGAAGCGCTATAATTTATAAAAAATTCTTAAAAATTGTAAATTTAAATAAATTCAATTCTATATGCGTATATGTCGACTTTGATAACGAAGTTTCTACAAAAAATATAATAAATTACGCCATTAAAAATAATATAAAAGTTTCGATTCCTTATATAGTAGACAAATATAAAATGAAATTAAAATATATAAAAGATTACGATAAAGATATTAATAGAAATACAAAATTCGGAAACGGCGAGCCTTTCGATTATTGCAAAAATGCGTCAATAAAAGAAATATCTATGTTTATAATTCCCGCTTTGGCTTTTGACGAATATTGCAATAGATTAGGATTTGGAAAAGGATATTACGATAATATTTTGAAATTGAATAAAAAAGCTTTAAGAATAGGTTTAGCTTACGATTATCAAATATTGCCTAATCTTCCAAAAGATAATAACGATGAAATGCTTGATATAATTATAAGCGAGAATAAAGTAATAAAAGCGGATTAACTTTCGGGAACTTCTTCTTCGCTGTCATCGTCTTCTTCATTAGTAAATAATTTATCTAAATCTAAAACGACTAATAATTTATCTTCTAATTTACCTACGCCTTTTATATATCTCTGCCCTATTCCCTGAAGCATAGACGGAGGAGGCTGAATATCCGAATTTGATATAGATACAACTTTTGAAACGGAGTCTATCATAATTCCCATATCTACATCTTCTATTTTAGCGATTATAATTCCCGTATTTTTATCGCCTTCGGATTCTTCTAAATTAAATCTTTTTTTCAAATCTATTATAGGAATAATATTTCCTCTTAAATTAATAACGCCTTCTACAAAATACGGAGCGTTTGGTATAAGAGTAATCTTTTCCATTTTAATTATCTCTTTAGCTTGCATAATATCTATAGCATATTCTCCGCTTCCTAATCTAAAAGTAACTAAATTGGTAGATTCTTCTTCGACATCAACCTTTTCAATATCTTCGCTCTCGATAGGCTGTTGTTCCAAGTCTGCCATAATGCCTCCGCTTATTTTTAATCGTATTAATTCTTATATTTTATCTAATATTGATATTATCGGAACTATACGGTTATTTTTTATATTATAATTGGAGATGATGGGGTTCGAACCCACGACCCTCACGCTGCCAGCGTGATGCTCTCCCAAACTGAGCTACATCCCCACTAATTTTTTAAGTTTATAATATTATTTTATTATACTTTATATTTAAAGTCAATCATTCAAATCTATTTTGACAATTTGCATATATACAATATAATTATAAAATCATAATTGAGGATAAATATAATGAATATTAAAAATCTTATTTTGCCGAATTATTCAATAGGAATTGACGCATATAAAAATATTGAAGAAATATGTATAAATTACGGTAAAAAAGCTGTGATTATAGGAGGCGAAAAATCTATTTCCGTATCAAAAGACAGTATTTTAAAAAATCTAAATAAAATAAAAATTAACGGAATATTGTATTATGGAGGAGAAGCAAGCTACGAAAATGTGGACATTCTAAAAAATAAAAAAGAAGTTAAAGAAGCAGATATAATATTTGCAGTAGGCGGAGGAAAATCTATAGACACTTCAAAAACTTTATCAGAAACTATAAATAAACCTCTATTCGCTTTTCCAACTCTCGCTTCAAATTGCGCTTCGGCGACAAGTCTATCGGTTATGTATAATCAAGACGGTTCTTTTAAAGATTTATTTCATCAAGAGAAACCTCCAATTCATACTTTTATCAATTCCGATATTATATTGAATTCTCCCGAAAGATATTTTATAGCGGGCATAGGAGACGCCGCTTCAAAACAATATGAAACGGAATTTTCAATAAGAAACGAAAATTTAGATTATAATAATTTTCTCGGATATCAAATAATAAAAAATTGTTCAAACGATATTATAAAAAATGCCATTCAATCTTTAAATGATTTTAGAAATAAAAAATCGAGCGATATACTTGAAAGAGTTATACTTCATATAATATATACTACAGGTTTGACTTCAGTAACTATGAAAGACGATTATCATATATCTTTAGCTCATGCTATGTATAACGGACTTACTAAAATAAAATCAATAGCGGAAAATTTATTTCATGGAGAAATGGTAGCTTATGGTATATTACTTCTTCTTACTTTAGATAATAAAATTGAAGACAGAGATAAAGTTTTTGATTTTAATAAATCTTTAGGATTGCCTACCTCGATAAAAGATATTGGAATTAAAGATATAAATTTAGATAATAAAGAATTAAATTCAGCTTTAGATGGCGCAATGTCGGCTAAAGATTTAAATATAAGCCCATACAAAATTGACAAAAATATGATATTTAAGGCTATAATAGATTTGGAAGATTATAATAATTCAAAAAGATAGATAAAATTTTTAGTTTGTATAATTGATAATTAATAAAGAATTAAAAAAAATCTAATAAATGCTTGACAAAAAATAAAAGCCCTAATAAATTAATATTAAGGCTTTTTTATTTGTTATCTTAAGGTTATAATATAATTCCATTTCGGCAAAGGATATCTTCCCGTTTTTCCCACGCTTCTTCCGTTTATATCGGTAATTTCGGCTTCCGCGTAAAGTATATATCTTCCTTTAGGCAAATAACTAGCTCCAGCGATAGAAGAACTTCTACCCGCAAAATAAAATTGAGTTTGAGCTTGTCCGTCTATAACATATATTTTAGGTAAATAGAATATTAAATTTCTGCTTAAAATATTATAATTATCGTCTATTCTTCTAGCGTAAACTCTTATTCTTGCAAATTTTCCTTGAGGCGGAGTTTTTACGGCTAATGTAATTAATAGAGGATTGCTCCTTGAAGCTATAAATCTGTCGTTATAATTTATAATAAAAGAACTTATTCTTACATTTTGATTATCTACAGTCGAAGAAGTATTATCGTAAACATAAGGCGAATCTTTTTTAGGGAAAGTATTGACTTTAGGTTTAGTCGGAGCGATATCGGGAATATTATTAGTATTAACTTCGTATAATCCGTTATTGTCTAATTGAATAGGATAAGGTAAAGAATTCGTATCGATAGCCGCATTTGTATCAATCGGCGCTATATTATTGTTAGTCGATAAAAAATCTTTTTCTTCTTTCGTTATATTATCTCCGAATATATCGTCTATAGTAGTGTCGCTTTCAATTTCATTATTGAAACTTTCGCTATCTATACCGCTTACAGCTTCAAATCTCTTATTATTAAGAAAACTTCTTGTAATAAAAAATCCCGCCACTAAAATAGTAATAATTATAAGAATTATTATAAAAGGTTTTAATTTTGCTCTGATTTCAATAGGCATAATTCACATCCAAAATTTAAAATTATATGTATAATTAATCGGATAAATAAAAAATTATATTATAAAAAATATTATAAAAAATCATTGTTCGCAAAGAAAATTTTTAAGTTCCTTTGATAAATCAATATCCGCTAACTTTTTTAACGCTTTTATTTGTAATTGTCTCACTCTCTCACGCGTAATATTTAATTCTCTTCCCGTATCTTCCAAAGTTTTAGGCTCTTTTCCATATAAACCAAATCTTGAAATAATTACAATTCTTTCTTTTTCGTTTAATGTTTCTAATGCTTCGGTTAAAGTTTCTTGCAAACTATTTGTAAATACTTGTTGATAAGGAAAAGGAAAATCTCTATCTTCTATAGCCGAATTTATATTATAAGAGTTTATATCGTCATTAGAATCTTTATAAATAATATCCGAATTATATATTGCCCGAGTAAACATAGTTATTGACGACAATATTTTTCTGTCTATTTTCATTTCTTTTGCTATCTCTTCAATTGTAGGCTCTCTATTTAATTTTTGATTTAAATATTTAGATATTTGAACGCTCTTTTTAATTAATCTTGCTATATGCATAGGAAATCTAACTATATGTTTTTTGCTTGATATTTCTTTAACTATGCTTTGTTTTATCCACCATACGCCGTAAGTTGAAAATTTAAATCCTTTTCTATATTCAAATCTTTTTACGGCTTCTATAAGTCCTATATTTCCTTCGTCTATTATATCAATGAAAGGAACTCCGCTATTATAATATTTTTTTGCAACGCTTATAACGAGTCTTAAATTAGATTTTACCAATTTATTTTGTATCGCTTCTATTTCTCTATCAAGTAAAAAAGCTCTTTCGCATCCTTCTTCCAACTCTGCTCTCTCTTCTCTGCATGCTTCGAGTCTCTGCCATAAATCTAATTCTTCTTCTTTAGAAAGTCTGCGAATTTCTCCCATCTGTTTTAAATATATACCCAAAGGACTGTTATATTCTTCGTTGTTATTAATATATTCTTTATGCAATTTATTTAACCCAAATTAATAAATATAAACTGTTATATAATAATAAACGATTTTAAGAAATTTTCAAGTTGTATTATGATAATCGATTTTTATTTAGAATATTTTCAAACTTCTTTAATATAAACTTTATTCATTTTAGTGGGCTTTATAGGATTATCGTTATAATCTCTATCTAAAGCTACTATTTTATCGGCGACATCCATTCCACTTATAACTTCGCCCCAAACTGTATATTGTCCATCTAAATAAGGAACATTAGCGACACAAATAAAGAATTGAGAGCCTGCGCTATCTTTATGCTGACTTCTTGCCATAGAACAAATTCCTCTTTTATGCGAAATATCATTAAACTCCGCTGGAATATTAAAATCTGGTCCGCCCGTGCCATGCAAAGCTCTATTTGGTTGTTTGCTTAAAGGGTCGCCGCCTTGAATCATAAAATTTGGTATAACTCTGTGAAAAAGCGTTTCGTTATAAAAACCTTGATTTGCCAATTTTTTAATCGCTTCAACATGTTTCGGAGCTTTATCTGGGAAAAACGCTATCTCTATAGTTCCAAAATCGGTTTCTATAAATAAATGCTCTTTCATTTTAATCTCTCTAAATTTTAATTAATAGTTTTTATATAAACTCTATTCATTCTTGCAGGCTCTAAAGGATTATCGTTTCTATCTCTTTTTAACGCCACTATTTTATCAACCGCATCCATTCCGCTTACAACTTCGCCCCAAACCGTATATTGTCCGTCTAAAAAAGTGGAATCGGCAACGCAAATAAAAAATTGCGAACCTGCGCTATTTATACTTTGACTTCTTGCCATAGAACAAATTCCTCTTTTATGCGAAATATCATTAAACTCCGCTGGAATAACAAAATTCGGTCCGCCCGTGCCATGCAAAGCTCTATTCGGTTGTTTGCTTAAAGGGTCGCCGCCTTGAATCATAAATCCCGGGATAACTCTATGAAAAAGCGTTCCATTATAAAAACCTTGATTTGCTAACTTTTTAATCGCTTCAACATGTTTCGGAGCTTTATCTGGAAAAAACGCTATCTCTATAGTTCCAAAATCGGTTTCTATAAATAAATGTTCGTTTGAAGTTTTAGGTTTTTGAGCTATAAGCACAGTCGTAAATACCGCTATAGACAAAACCGCTATTATAATTATTTTTAATTTTTTTAACATTAAAATCCCTTCCCGCTAATTTTATTTATTAATCATAAAAAACGATAATATAAATTAATAATCGTAATTTTTTTATTAAAATTTATATCGACAAAATTATTTATTTATACTTTCATAACTATTTTTTGAGTCGTAAGTTCCTTTTCTTGTCTCGCCTTTCAAACTCGGTATAGTTAATATTTGTCCTTTTATTATAATATTAGGGTCTTTTATTTTATCTTTATTTGCTTCGTATATTTTTCTCCATAATCTTCCGTCTCCGTATATAAAATCATAAGAAGCAATAAGCCATAAAGAATCTGTATTTTTAGTTCTTTCCACAACCGTATAATATTGCGGGAATTCTCCCGTAAAAATAGTTTCTTTTGTGGTTTTAGTCTCCGCAGTTTTCATGCCTTTAGAATCCGTAGTTCCCATTGTATTAACAAGAGCGATAACATTTTTTGAATGCATTAAAGAATTTGAATAATCTTCAGCCTTCAAAGAATAACTAGCATTTGACAAAGATTTTGAAGCTTCGTTATATATATCGGCTTTTGAATTATTATAACCTTTTTCTTTAGCTTTATTTAATGATTCTTGAGCTTTTGCATAAGCAAGAGGCGCTTCCAATTTGTCCAATTTACTAACCGCAAAAGCTGCAGTCGATGAAGCGTTAATCCAATCTTCCTCTCCCAAATAGATATAAGCGCCATTTTGCAAATCTAAAATTTCCGTATCGTTATCGTCTCCGTTGGTTAAAACAGATTCTTTTATTAAATATTCTCTTCTTGAATCTATAGAAAGCAAATTATAACCTAATTGAGATTTTAAAGCGGAATCCTCATATTTAATTATCGTGTTGCTATAATCGTTATCGTTTGAAGCTATAGAAAATATACTTTGAGCGGACTCTATATCATCAACGGCTAACTTGTAAAGGTTTGAAGTTTTTTGATTAGTGTTGCCGCCTATTCCTTTAAATAAACTTAATTTTCTTTCGGCATCGATTTGACTATTTAAAAGATATCCGTAAACTTTATATTTAGATATAAATCTCTGCGAATGTTCTTGACTCTTTTTAGCAAATTCTATACTCTGTTCATAATCTCCATTTTCATGCGCTTCTATCGCCAATTCTCTATATCTTTGAGCTAATTTATAATCTTCTTCTATAGTGAGAGATTGTCCATAAGCCAAATATGATAAAGAAAAAATAAATAAAAATAATAGTTTTTTCATTTTAATTACTCCAATTTATAAATTAAATTTAAAATCTAAAAATTAATTATTATAATTATTAGTATAATATTTTTCTATTTCTTCCATCTCTTTAATTTTTAATTCCGCTTCTTTTATGTTTTTTGAACTTTCGTCAAATATTCCTTTTGTGGAAAAATAAGCCTTATTATGCAATTTTTTAGCCTGCAAGAAATAATTAACCGCTTCCTCATAATTATTTGTTCCAAAAGCTTCCACTCCGTTAATATAATATAATTCGGCAAGCTCGTAATTTTCCTTATCAATTTTATAAGCCTTTATATCTTTTGAATATACTCTTTCTAAAGTAATTTCTTCTTTTAAAGTTTCGGCATATTTTGGAAGTCCTTCATTTAATACGGTTTGATAAGAATTAGACGCCGTAGTCAATAAGTTAGCAAGTTTTTTAGATTCTTTGCTATTATTATCGTCTATCAATATAACCGCTTCGGAAAAACTCGCTTCCGCTATATCGAACTGCTCTTTTGAATAATCTTGCAATTCATACTTAACCGCTTTTTCTCTCAAACTTGAAGCGTCTTTATACTCTTTTAATGGCATAGTTTCGCCGCAAGATATTACAAAAATCAAAATAAAAATTAATAATTTTAACTTCATAAATACTCCTATAGTATAATATTAAATGTTATATCAATGATTATAAAAGTCAATAGTTTATATTTAATTAATTTATAAATTATTGCTTATTTCATACTATCTAATTCTTTTTTTATTTTAGCGTAAACTTCTTCAGGAGTTCCAACGCTTTCTATTTTTATTATTTTCGCCTTGTCTTTATCTCTGTAAAATTCTAAAACGGGCTTGCTCTGTTTTTCAAATACTTCAATTCTGTTTCTTATAGTCGCCTCGTTATCGTCCGCTCTTCCTCTCTTTAATAATCTTTCTACAATAATATCTTCTGAAGCGTAAATATCTATAACCGCGTTTATTTTATGATTTAATTTATTCAATATTATATCTAACTCTTCGGCTTGTTTCATAGTTCTCGGAAAACCGTCAAGCATAAAACCGTTTTTACAATCGTCTTTTTTTATTCTCTCTGCAAGCATATCTATAACCAAAATATCTGGCACTAATTCTCCCTTATCCATATGAGATTTTGCCATTTTTCCAAGTTCAGTTCCGTCTTCAATATTCTTTCTTAACATATCTCCCGTTGAAATATGAGCTATAGAATATTCCTTATGTATAAAAGCCGCTTGAGTTCCCTTGCCTACTCCAGGCGCTCCGATAAAAATAATATTAAACATATTATGCCTCCAAAAATATTTATTATATTAATAGTATATTAAAATAAAATATATTTGTCAAACATTAAACTAAATTTTTTTATCTATTATAAATTTTATAAATTACCATCTATACGAATAAGTTAAATTTGCTCCTCCTAATCCCATATTAAAAGCCAATTTTTCAACGCTAAAATTATTTTCATTTATCCAAAGCATATAATATATTCCCGTAGTTAAAGCAAAAGCGCTCGTTATAACCATACCCGCAATATAGAAATTATAAGCGGTTTTATAGCGACTCAAATCTATTGGCGGACTATTTGGAGCATTTTTATATTTATCGTAATAATTAACCATAGTCGTATCTAAAATTTCTTCGGCAAAAATATAACTTCCTAAAGTAAATACTCCCGCCGCAATCGTTAATCCTAAAAACACTTTTGTATTTCTTTCATAGTTTTTAAATATTCTATCAGCCAAAGTAGGAATTTTAATTTGTTTCATAGTAGGCTTTAAAAATAAAGAATTAGTGCTATCAACAGTAAAAACTCCATAATAATCCATATAATTTGAATTTGTTATTTTTATTGAATAAGTGCCAAATCCAAAATTTCTATCTATAATTGGAGAAGGGCTTTCTCTTATTCCGTTAATAACTACGGCGCTTTTTTCTTCTCCTGGAATTTCTATTTGAACTCTTGCAATATTAGTCATTCTGCTTAATGAAAAATTTAATTCTATATCTTCGCTTGGTTTTTCAAATGATAGCATCGTATCAATGGTTTCATACATATCTTTTTTTATAGTAAATCTATGGCTATTTGTAGTTAAAGCTGGAATATATAAAGTATCTCCGCTAACTCCCATTAAAATATTATCTATATAAATAAAAGAATTTTCAGGTTCTACATCGATTGATATTACTCCCGTTTTATCTAAATGACTTATTCTATTTGCAATATCCAAAGCGTATAATGGAATTTGCTCGTCTATTACCGCTTCCGAAAGTTCGACTTTATAAGAATTAATTTTTCTTTCTTTTATATAAGCGACATAAGTAGTAATTATAATATTTGGTCTTTTATATTCTACAGTTCCAAAAATAGATATATCCGAGTCTCTTGTAAAAACATAATCTTTAATATCTTTTCCAAAATATTCATAATAATTATATCCCGTATCGATTTTTTGCAAAAAGTCATTTGTATTTTTAACTATTACATTACTTCCCTTGTATTCTATAATAATTTCATCGTCATTTAAGAAAAAATATTTGCTTTCAGGTCCGACATATTTTACATTACTGCGAACTCCTCCCCAATTCGTATAATAAGTATATTCGTAATTTGTCGCTATAGTTTCGTTGCTTCCTTCTTTTGCAGAATAAATTATATTTGTAAATTGAAATACTTTATAATCGTAAGCTCTTTCAAAATTTACGGGAGTTAAATTTAAATTCGTTTCCGTTTGAAGTTTTAAAGTTTTATTATAATCAAGTTGATTTGCAATAGCATCGGCAACCGTAAAAGTTAAATAATTATAATTTGTATTTGCGCTTAAATTACTATAAATGTAAATGTCTATTTTTACTCTGTCTGAAGCCGTATAATAAGGACGAACTTCTTCCATAGAAATCGGTTTTCCGCCAAAAGAATGCAAAAAACTATATGATATAAATGCAAACGCAATGACAAAATATTTAATATGCATAATTATTTCTTCATTATTAATAAAGTAATTTTATATTAAAAAATATCTTTTATCAATATATTATATATAATAACAGAGTTTTAAAGATATAATAAAATATAAGTTAATTTAAATATCGATATTATTTATAACTATAATAGCATTTTTGACAAACTTCGGGAACGGTTTTATTTTTAACGGAATTTGCCAAATCGCTTCTTAATTTTTTTCTTAAAGATTTATATTCCGTTTGATTCCAAATTTCTAATATTGATTTTTCCATTATATTTCCCATTTTGCTTTTTCTAAAATAATCATTACAACAAATAAGTATATTTCCGTCTTTATCTATAACTGGGTTTCTTGTGCTATCGCAATATTTAAAAGGTTTCAATGTCTTAACTTCAATCGCTCCCGCTCTCGTGCTGAGATTTTCTAGATTTAAAGTTTGTATATGAAATGACGCTCCGATTTCTTTTTGTATCTCGGATAATTTTGCAAATAATTTTTCGGGATTTTTATCATGTATAGTTATTATAAATTGGTCTAATCCCGCTTCTTTATATTTTTTAGTATTTTCAATATTCAAAAAATCTCCGTTGCTATGCATCATAATTGTAGCTTTCGGAACTTTATCATGCGTATATTTTATAAAAGTTATTAATCTTTCGTCTAAAGTCGGCTCGTTAAAAAAATTAAAATTAATCCAACCGCTAAAATTCAATTTTGAAATATCGTCTATAGCTTTATAAATTATTTTTTCATCGGCATATAATTTTGGCGTTTCATAATGGCAATTTGGACAATAATGACATTTTCTATTGCAATAGGTTGAAGTTTCTATACTAATTCCCGTTAAAAAATTATAATCTCCGTATTTTAACAAATTTGATAATTTAGCATAAAGCGAATAAATTTTTTCTATAAAATATAATTGTTCCGCCGACATATTTGGCAATAATTTTTTAGCCGTATTTCTTAAAAATAATTTAATTTTTTTCATAATATAACCTCGTCAAATATGGCTCTGATTAACCATAGAATATAAAATTGTATTTTTCTATTTGAAAATAATTCTTTAATTTTGCAATGAAAAAATCGCCGAAAAAATTTATAATGCGGCGTTAGTGTAGTGTAGTGTAGTGTAGTGTAGTGTAGTGTAGTGTAGTGTAGTGTAGTGTAGTGTAGTGTAGTGTAGTTGCAAACTAAACATATAAAATTCCTACCTTATTTTTAATAATTAAATTATACAATATTTTTAAAAATATGTCAAGCATAAAATATACAAATTATTTTTATTTAATATATAATAATTAAATATTAAATTTTTTATTATTTTAGGAGAGAGAATTATGTCAACGGCGCATATAGAGGCAAATAAAGGCGATATAGCGGAAACTATACTTTTACCTGGCGACCCTTTGAGGGCAAAATTTATAGCGGAAAATTTTTTAGAAAATGTTATTCAATATAATTCCGTAAGAAATATGTTCGGTTATACGGGAAATTATAAAGGAAAAAAAGTGTCGGTTCAAGGCACGGGAATGGGAATGCCTTCCTGCGCGATATATTCTTACGAACTTATACATTTTTTTGGATGCAAAAATCTTATAAGAATAGGAACGGCGGGAGCTTTATTAGACAAATTAAAAATTGGAGATTTGGTTATAGGAATGGGAGCTTGCACAGATTCAAATTTTGCAAGTCAATACGAATTAGACGGAACTTTTGCGCCAATAGCAAGTTATGAATTATTAAAAAAAGCGGTAGACAAAGCGGAAAGCATGAAAATAAATTATCATGTGGGAAATATATTGTCTTCCGATGTATTTTACGGAGCGAATAATTCCACGATTGAATGGGCAAAAATGGGAGTGCTTGCCGTAGAAATGGAAGCCGCCGCATTATATATGAACGCCGCTTATGGAAAAGCTAACGCTCTTTGTATATTGACAATTTCGGATTCTTTAATTACAAAAGAAGCGACAACGCCCAAACAGAGAGAAAAAACTTTTACTAATATGATGGAAGTGGCTTTATCGTTAGTTTAACATTAATAAATCCTATAACTTATTAAAAAGCTATAGGATTTTATTAAAACAAAATATTTTAATTTATAAATAAATCATTAATATCAACCTCGTTTTCTATCATTTTATTCTCTCTCATAAATGATTCGGTTTTTCTTATTGAAGTTATATCTTTATCAGTTATATCTATATTAAAATCATACATAAGATACATTTCTTTTACGGCTTCTTCCGTTAATCCCGTTTCTCTTGCCGATATAGAAATTATCTCATCATAATTATTATTCATATAATCTAAAACTTCTATCTCGGCATTAATAAATGTATCAACTAACTCTTTATTATTATTGTAGAATTTTTCGCTTGTAGCCACAACAACTACTGGTTCTATAAGGCTCTCTCCCGTAGTAACTATGTTATATCCTTCTTTCGCCGTATTATAAGCAGAAGGTCCCGCCAATAGCGCCATGTCTACAGAACCGCTTGATAATGCAGCATAAGATTCTGGAATTCCCATAGATATAAATTGAATATCCGATTCTTTCAACCCCAAAGAATTCAAATAAGCGGCTAAAAGCTCATGTAGTATAGTTCCTTTAGGACCAGCAACTTTCTTTCCTATAATATCTTTAGAGCCTTTTATAATATTTTTAGAAAATATAACAAAAGATTTAGGTGACCTGCTATAAGTATTTATTATTTTTATATCCGCTCCATTTGCTTTTGCAAGTATAACGGAAGTAGAGCCGACAGCATATAAAAATTGTATATCGCCAGATGCCAGCGCTTGCGTCTGGTCTGGTCCAGTAGTTAATTCGGAATATACTACGGGAAGATTATATTTGCTAAAAGCGTTGCTAAATATAAATTTATCTCTTTCTACCATAGAAGGCACATTTAAAGGTGATTTAACATAAGTTAATGCTATTTGTTTAACTGAAAAATCAGACTTATTTTTACAGCTCAAAACTAATATGATACATAATAGTAATTTTAAAATATTTTTCATTTTTTGCTCCTTAAAAAGTTAATTTTTAATCGAATTTAAAATATCCTTTTTTAATTCTATAAAAAAAGGTGATAGTATATTTCTATCATAGTTTTCATGATTTAAGTCATATTCTTTTTTTATTTTACCTCCTTCAAATATAATTATTTTCTTTCCTAAAATTAAAGATTCGTCAATACTATGAGTGACAAATATTATAGATTTTTTACTATTCATACAAATATTTATAGTCTCATTTTGCAAAGTCTCCCTAGTAAAGTAATCTAAAGATGCAAAAGGCTCGTCCATCAATATTATATCGCTATCGTTAGCCAAAGCTCTTGCAATAGCTACTCTTTGCATCATTCCAAGCGAAAGCTGATAAGGATAAGCCTTATCAAAACCGTTCAATCCAATCATATTTATAAGATTATATATTTTATCTTTACATTCTTTTTTCTCCGATTTATTCATTCCAAAAGTTATATTTGAAAACACATTAAGCCAAGGCATTAATCTATGTTCTTGAAAAACTATAGATATTTTAGCGTTATCTTCGATTATTATTTTACCGCTATCTTGAATCTCTAATTGAGCTAATAATCTCAAAAATGTAGTTTTACCACATCCGCTCTTTCCAAGTATTACGGTTATACCTTCGGGAAAGGATTCAAAATTTATATTTTGTATCACTTTTATTTTTTTATTGTTAACAAAAAATGATTTGGAAATATTTTCCGTTCTAATTATCAATATTAACTCCTTCAGTATTATAGAAAGTAAATTTTCTTATAAAATAATAAAAAATTCTATCTAATAAATAACCTAAAATACCTATTGTAATTATTCCAACTATAACTTTATCCGACCTTGATAATTGTTGGGCATCAAGTATCATATAACCTAATCCGCTTGAAGCCGCTATCATTTCAGCTCCTATAATAGCCCTAAAACTATAACCAAGTCCTATTTTCATTCCCGCTAATATTTCAGGTAATGCACTCGGTAAAATTATACAAAAAAATATTTTAAACTTTGAGAAATTAAGAGAATATCCAACTTCTAAAAGTTTTTTATCAACCGAAAATATACCTTGTCTTATATTAATAAGTATTGGAAAAAATGAAGCAAGAACAATAATTATAATTTTAGATTTTTCGCCTATGCCAAACCATAATATTAATATTGCTATTAAACTTATAGGCGGTATATTTCTCATAAATTCTATTATATTCTTAAAATATATAAATATTTGGGGTTTTGTCCCAAGTATCATTCCAAATACAAAAGCTAAAATAAACGCTATAGAAAATCCAGTTAAAACTCTTAAAAGGCTTACATAAATATTTTTTATTAAATTGCCGTTAATAGTTTCTATATAGAATGTTTTTAATACTTTTTGAGGGGATGGAAGAACATATTCACTCCATATATTAGATTTGCTCGCTATAAACCAGAGTATTATAATTATAATTAATATCATATTTGATTTTATAAATTTCATTTTTTATCTATACCGTCTCCGTTATGGCAACCGTTATCGCAGTAAAGAGCCTCTAAAATTTTACTGTTCATGTATAATTTATTTTTAAAGACTTTCAATATATTATCCTCTCCTGTGACAGAATAAACCTTTTCAAATCCTTTAAAAAATCCAAGAGGAATGGGACTCGAATTTAGTTTTCTTTTTTTATTTTCATCCAATATTATATTATTTTCTTTTACAAATTCTATCCAAGTTTTAAAAATTAATCCTTCTATATTTAATGAATTTCCAAAATTGGATAAAGCAACACAAGGTGTTATTATAATTATATTATTTTCAATTTGAGCCTTTAATTCTATAGCAGTTTCTATTAAAATAGGATTAATATTAGCATATTCATAGCTATTATCATTATTATCTATATATTCATAAATTTTAGGGCATCTTGAATCAATTATACATTTATCAGAATTTAAATATTTTTTTCTATACTTATTTTTAACTATATCGGAACAGTTTTTATTAGGCAATACTATCTCAAAACCGTTTTTTGATAGAATATATTTTAAATATTCTATATCGTATTGAACCATTATAACAGGATTAACCCAAACATAATTCTTATTCATAAAATAACCTTAAAAAAATTGTTAGATAAATATAACATATATAAAAAAATTTGTCAATATAACATTAATGATCTACGCTTAATTTTAAACTCTAACCTTCCGATAATAAACCATAGATTTTATAAGGTTATAGTTTATGTATTGTAAGATTAGGGTTAAAGCGGGAATTTTTTACGGAATAATATTAATTGGAATAATATTTACCGTGTTTATATTTGTTTTTAGCCCTAAAGGTTTTGGAAATCTCGATTCAAAAAAAGAACTTTTAAAAATAAGAAAAGAAAAAATAGCGGAATTAAATAGAGAAAAAATACAAATTACAAGCAATATTGAAAGATTAAAAACCGACAGAGAATATATAATTTCTTATGCAAAAACTTTCGGATATTTAGACGGCTCAAAAAATGAAAAAATCATTAAAATTATAAAAGACGAAGAGGTTAAAGATTTGTCGCCCGCTCCAATTCAAAAATATTCTTCAGATAAAGAAATAGATATAAATATTAAAAGAATAATTATTTTATCTCTCGTGATTTTTATTCTATTATTTATTATATATTTTAATAGGCAAAAATATTCTTCTTCAAATCAAAATCAAAATATAAATAACGGTTAATTATCTCATTAAAGGATAACTTAAAGAAAACATAAATCCCGCGTCTTTATTTATCGGCTCGTAATACGGAACAAAATTAAAACTCATTCCCTCTTTTTTCTTTCCAAAAATTCTCTGATAACTGTCATAAGCTACAGCAGCGCCAAAAATTACTCCAGCTGTTACTTCAAATATTGTAGCCGAAATCCATAAAGATTTATATCTCGCTCGTCCTGTAGTCGAAGGCTGAACGAAAGTATTTTCTAAAGCGTCCAAACCGAATACTAAAAAAGAAGCGTAAGTATATGATAAAAAACTTGATAATATAAAAGTAACTTCCGTATATCTAAAAGGATGCGATTTATAAGGAGGCTCGAATATTATCGAAGAGCTAGTAACTCCTCTTTGATTTATAATATTAGTTCCTTGCATTTGAAAAAACGAATTTATATTATTTGTGTCTGTTGAATATTTTGAAGCCAATTCTTGCTCATCTTCAATAATAGGCGACTTTATAGCTTCATTAGTTCCAAATTCTTTCGCCGTATCCGCAAAATAAAAATCCGAAAAAGCAAATCTATTTATTATCAAAAATATTATTATTATAAAACTGTAAAATCTCATATTATAAAAGTCCGTATATTCCTATCATAAATTCAAATCCCATTAAACTAACCGTTCTTATTTTTTCGGGCAATTCAAAACTGTTTCCGTCATAATAAGTTCCTAAATTAATAGGATTAGTATAAAGTCTATAACCAAATCCAAAATTAAATCCTAAAGTGTCTTTTATATTATATTGTATAATAGCCAAAGCTCCAATACCAAACATAATATCTCTTGAATTTATTTTAGAGCCATTCGGTATAGAAGTATTAGCGTCTATATAATAATCGCCTCCGCTTATATTTCCTATATCTGTAAATGTTATTCCTATTCCTAAATAAGGCACGAATACAAATTTAACGACTTCCTGATAAATATTAACATTAATATCAAAATTAAATCTCATATCAATTCCGTAGCTCGATTTGAAAAAGTCGCCAAATAATAATCCAAAACTTAAATTTGGAGAAAATAAATTATTATCGTATCCGACTTTAAAATGAATTCCCAAAGCGAAATCGTTTTTATTTAAATTAATATTTAATTGTCCTTTATTAGTAAAACCGTTATAAGTTTTTTGAAAAGACTTTATTTTATACTCCGCATAATTTATATTTAAACCGACTATAAAATTTCCTATATGAGTTTCTTTCGCTATATCTCCAGCTTTAATATTTTTTCCTCTCGATATTTTCGCTATAGAATAATCTCTTCCCAATTCTTTTATTCTTAAAGTTCCTTTTTCTTTATATTGTCCTTCTATAATATTTCCAGATGGTAAAATTGTATCTTCCGATTTTGAATAAACTTTAAATCTTGTATTTTTATTTATTCCATGTTCGCTTCCTGCAAATAAAATAGCGTTTCCGTCTTTCATATCCGATATTTTTAGAATAACCTTAAAAATATTTCTCATTTTGCTTTCAACTTGAATAGCCAAATCATTGCAAGCGGAATCTAAAGCGGCTTCTCTCAACGCCATAGAAGGATACTTTGTTATCGTATAATAAGTTGAGCCAGATATTTTTGAAGAATATAATATTTTAGTAGTTTCGACATCGACTATTTGCAAAATTAAATCGACATTAGCGTAAATATTTCCGCTTCCTAATTCTATATCGTAATCAAAAGTTACATTTGCCGAAGTTATTTTTCCCGTTATCGCTTTGCTATAGCCGTAAATTTTTCCGACTTCTATAACCTCTTCTTCCGTAATTCCCGTTAATTGAAGTTCCATTTCTTTTAAGTATTTATCTAAATTAGCTCTATCGACAATATTAAATCTGTTCATTCTCGTTAATGAATTTTCAATAAGTTTAGTAACTTTTTTACTTAAATCTTTTCTGTATTCTGTTGAGACATCTTCAATTTCAAAAACGGCAATATTTTCTTTAACATATCTATCCGTTATTTCTTTTTCTTTATTGATACTTTGAGAAAATAAGCAAGTATAAATTGTTATAAAAAATAAAAAAATCGTCTTTTTCATTTATGCTGTTATAATTAAATACATATTTTTATATAATATTATATCATTAGTAAAAAAAGTCAAATGTAAAATGCTATGGAATAAAGTAATTTTCTTAAATTAATGTTATTTATATGTTTATTTAATTATAAAAAATAGTTTCAATGATGACCAAAATAAAAAAATGTCATTGCAAGCCGAAGGTATGTTAATCCAAAATTAATAAAATTCTATTTTAAAATTTAACTTTATTAATAGTATATTGCTTCGTTCGTTAACCAACGGCGAGCTTTAGTATCACTCTCAATGACAATAAAATTAAAAAAATAAAGAATATATATAAATGAAATTAATAAATTCAGAATTAGACTAAAAACAGCATTTTTATAAAGTATAAAATCTAAATAAAATTTTATATTCAGATACAAGTGAGTAAAACTCACGTTGCTTAATTTAATAAAATCTAAATAAAGAAAATATAAACCATAACCATTGGACTTAAAATTCAGAGTGTTAATGTTTTCGCTGAAAGCGTGCTTTAGTCTTGTTTCTTTTTTTTTGTTATAAAAAATATCTTGCCTATTTCTTATTTTAACTCTATAAAAAATTATAAATTATTCCTTATTGCTTTTTAATAAGAATCCTTATATAATAAATTATTATGTTTACTTATTTTGTAATTAAAAGAATATTGAAAGGTATTATAATGTTTATAATACTTATGTTTATGTCTTCGGCAATATTTAATACCGTAAGCGAAAAAACTTTAAAAGCGCAAATAGAAGAAAATATTAACGCCGAAGTTAGAGGTTTGGTTAATATGCGAACGGAAGATATAGACAATTTTATTAAAGAAAGAAGAAGCTATTATTACGATATTTATTGGCTTAACAGAAGCAAAGGCGAGAGAATATTTTTAAGAGCGATTAATACTATAACTTTTCAATTTGGAAAATCAAGCATTATGATGGATTCAAACGGAGACAGAAGCGTCATAAAAATAATAGGCGAAGCTTTGCCTCGCTCTATAATATTATTTACAACTGCTGCTATAATTCAAATAATTATCGGTTTAGCTATAGGTTTGATAAAGGCAAGAAAAGCGGGAAACATATTCGATAGAACGACAAGCATTTTTACTATGATAGTTTACGGCATGCCTACTTGGTGGCTTTCAATGATTCTTATAATGATATTCGTTTATAAATTAAATCTCTTTCCTTCGGGCGGAGTTCATTCCGTGCCTACTCCCGATGGAATAATGTATTTTTTAGATATGTTATGGCATATGTCGCTTCCTTTAATAACATTGGTTTTAATAGGTTTTTGGGGAATTTCATTTGTAGTTAGAAATATAGTTTTAAATACTTTGCAAGAAGATTATATAATGGCTGCAAGAGCGAGAGGATTAACCGAAAAATCAATTCTATTCGGGCATACTTTAAGAAGCGCAGCGCCTCCGATAGTGACGATTACTCTGCTTGGACTTCTTGGCTCAATAGCGGGTTCAATAATATTTGAAGGCATTTTTTCTTGGACAGGATTAGGCAATTTATATTGGATAGCCGTTCAACAAAATGATATTCCCGTTTTAATGGGAAATTTAGCTATAACTACGGCATTATATCAATTAGGACTCGTTATACTTGATATTTCTTATGGATTTTTGGACCCAAGAATAAAAGTCGGAGGAAAATTATAAATGGAAAATAAAAAACTAAATCCGCAAAAACAAAATCTTATAATAGATTTTTTCAATGAATTCAAAAAAGATAAAACGGGAATGATAGGATTATCGATTCTTATTATTTCGATTTTAATATCTTTATTTGAGCCTTTAATTTTAACTTATAAAGAAGCGCCGAAACGATGGCGAGATATTAATTATTGGCAGGATAACCCGACTTCCGCTCCTCCGATTTGGATTAATTTTTTTCAAAAAGAAAAAGCTTCTATTACTGCAAATATTGAGGCTATAAGTTTTGAAACAAATTATATAGACAATCAATTAAATTATAAAATTTTATTTGAATACGATTATAATTTTGACAAACCGCCTGTAGATTTAATTTTTCATTTGAATATTAAAGGAAACACGGGATTAATTTGGAAAGTTATTCGCCCTGACGAAGAGAGTATAATTCTTTATGACGGTTTATATAACGCTTACGGAAATTTAAGAATATCGGCTTTTAACGATTCAAAAAATAGAATATTTAGATTTTATAGAGAATCTGTGCCAAAATTTTTAGCGAGACAATTAGACGCTATAACCACAAACCCAATGACAATATTATTTAATACAAAAAAAAACGATATGGCTGAAAATTTTTTATCGTTAAAAGGAATTTATAAATTTGAAATAATGGGAAAAATTTCGGATTCCAACTCCGAAGTCGATAATCCTTATATGGTTTTAGTCGGTTCAATGTCGGGTTTAATGGGAACTGATAACATGAAAAGAGATATTTTTTCTGGACTTATATCTGGTTTGAAATGGGCTTTATTTATAGGAATAGCTACAAGTTTTATAGCGGTAATAATTGGCGTTATGTATGGAATAATTTCTGCATATTTAGGAGGTTTCGTTGACGGATTTATGCAATTTATTTATCAAATATTTATAGGAATTCCCGTTTTGCCCGTTATGATAGTAATGAGCGCAATATTCAAACCGAGCATTTGGACAATGATTGCTATGATGATATTATTTTCTTGGACGGGTTCGGTTATGACTGTTCGCTCTATGGCTATGCAATTAAAAGAAGAAACTTATATTGAAGCTGCAAGAACTATTGGAGCTGGACATTTTAGAATAATATTTAATCATTTAACTCCACTACTCCTTCCGTTTTCTTTTGCGTCTATGGCTTTAGCCGTTCCTTCTGCAATAGTTTACGAATCTTCTTTATCGCTTCTTGGTTTTGGAGATGCGACAATAGTCACTTGGGGACAAATTTTACATGACGCGATGAAAGGTTCGGCGGTTCTTTCTGGACTTTGGTGGTGGATAATTCCGCCTGGAATTTTAATTGCAGTTTTGGGAATGTCTTTTGCATTTTTAGGATTTGCATTAGATAAAATTCTTCATCCAAAATTAAGAAATAGATAAAATTAATTATTGATTAAAACATTTTATTAAAAATAATTTCATTTAAAAAATTAAAGGGAAATGCATAATTTACATTCCCCTTTTTAATCGTAATTTGACTTATTTAATAAATGTTTTATTGCTTTAGTTTGTAGGTTTGTATTCAGTTTCTAGGTTTATAGAATATAAAGAATAAGTAATATCTACGCCTATATTATTATACTTTACCACTAAATAACCGTCTCTACTAAATGTCGCTACCGCTCTATTTTTATTAGGAGTTACCGTATTCTCATAGACAACATTTCTAATGCCTTCTAACTCGTAAGTAGGAGCTTTATTATATCTAGGGTCTACATAGAATTTAATATTTTCATTTCCAGCTATATTTCCTTCGTCGTCTTTAAGAGTATATTTTATATAAGTTTCCGTTCCTTCAGCTGATTCATATTCGTCTACTATTTCCGCCCAGAAATAATAAAATTTTGTATAATCGCTATCGTAAAAATAAGGACCAGATTTAAATACATAGCCTTTAAACTGTTTTAACATTTCGCCATCCGTAAAAGGCATTACATCGCCAGGTTTTGGCGTTTCTACTCCTGGCACTTTTTCTACTTCAACAGTAAAACTTGGTTCGGTAGCTTTCTTTTTACAAGCTATAGCAATTAAGCAAACTACGATTATTACCGCTATTATTGATAAAAACGGATATTTGAGTTTTAAATTTTTAAACATAATCACTCCTCGTTAATAGTATTATCTATTAACATTATTATATTTTATGTTAATAATATAGTTAAATTATTCTAAAAAGTCAAGTAAAAAAATAAAAAAATTTTAAAAATTTGGATTATAAATAATATATAAAAATCGTAATAAATACTTGTTTTTTATACATATACGAAATATAATAAAACATTATACTTTGAAAGGATATTTTATGAAGATAAGAGGGGCTTTAACTTTTGACGATGTTTTATTAGTGCCGAAAGAATCGGATATTTTGCCGAAAGATGTAAATTTAGAAAGAAAATTAACTAAAAAAATAACTTTAAAAATTCCTTTAATAAGTTCGCCAATGGATACGATAACAGAACATAAAATGGCAATAGCTATGGCATTATGCGGAGGGCTTGGAGTCGTTCACAAAAACATGCCTTTGGAGATGCAAGCTAAAGAAGTTGAATCGGTAAAAAATTTTAACGAAATAGAAAATAAAAATTTATCAAGCGTAGATAAAAACGGAAAATTATTGGTTGCTGCGGCAATAGGAATTTCAGAAGATAGATATAAAAGAATAGAAAAAATTATTGAAGCTGGAGTAGATATAATAGTTATTGACACGGCGCATGGACATTCTCAAAATGTTTTGAAAGCTATAAAAGAAATAAAAAAATTATATTCCGACATAGATGTAATTGCTGGAAATATTGCGACTTCTGAAGGAGCTAAAGCTTTAATTGACGCTGGAGTTGACGCTATAAAAATAGGAATTGGAGCTGGTTCAATATGCACGACAAGAATAATAGCTGGAATCGGAGTTCCGCAACTTACGGCAATATTAGACGCTTCTCAAATCGCTAAAAAAAATAATGTCGGTTCTATAGCTGACGGCGGAATAAAATATTCTGGAGATATAGTTAAAGCTTTCGCAGTCGGAGCGGATGCGATTATGGCGGGCGGATTATTTTCTTCAACTTATGAAGCGCCTGGAGATGTAATAATTATAGACGGAAAAAAATATAAACCATATAGAGGAATGGGTTCGGTTGGAGCTATGATTCAAGGAAGCAAAGACAGATATTTTCAAAGCGAAGTTATTAATAAATCGAAATTCGTTCCCGAAGGAATTGAAGGCGTGACGGAATATAAAGGACATGTAGCCGATGTAATTTATCAAATTATTGGAGGAGTTCGAGCGGGAATGGGTTATGTTGGCGCTAAAAATATAGAAGAACTTCAAGAAAAAGCGGAGTTTGTAAAAATAACAAATCAAGGTTTAGCGGAAAGTCATGTGCATGATGTGAAGATAACTTCTAAAGCGCCTAATTATTAGAATTTATTTTATATATTTTTCTAAAAATTTCTGAATATTGAATTCTTTTATAAATTCTTCTGTTCTTATATAAGGTTGTCCGCCTCTCCATATTTCTTTGTAACTTTGAAAAACTAACTTATGATTAAATGGCGAGTTTTCCAAACTATTTTTATTTTTATCTCTATATTCGTCAACGCATATTTTAAAATTTTTATTACCATTTATTTTTGTAAAAGTCAAGTGTTTTATTTAAAAATCCATAAAAAATATTAAAATTTATTAAATTTTCATATTATATAGCATCATTTTATAATAATTTTTAATCTTTTTTTCTAAAAAAATTTTAAAAAAATTTGCGATAAACTATTGATTTAAATCAAACATTATGTTAGAATAAGCTAACAATAACAAAGAAAATATTGAATTTGCAAACTATTTTGTATATTAAAATTATACAATATATTTTATAACCTTCATTTAATTAAACTGTTTAAGGCGCTCTCAAAAAGGGCGTCTTATCATTTAAGCTTAAATAAAAACATAGAGCAATCATCGTCTGGGCTTCTGTAGGAAAGATATTCGTAAAAATCGTTTTTTATAATTGTCATTAAAGCGTCAGCATCGAGATTTTTATTTGTCGAAATAATTTTTTTAAGTTTATTAATTCCGTAAATATCGTATTTGTTTTTTGATTGCGAAGCTTCTATTATTCCATCAGTGAAAAATAAAAATATATCGCCGTTATTTAATTCTATAATATCCTCTTCGTAAAATGCATTTTTGAAAAGTCCTACTATAGTTCCGCCTTTAGAATATTCTATAATCTCTTTATCTTTTATTAAAAGTAAAGGAGTATGAGAAGCGTTTGAATAATTAATTTTTTTACTCTCAAAATCTATATCGGCAATTATCATTGTCAAATAAAAATCCGCTGGTAAAGTGTCGACTAAATAATTATTAATTTCAAATAATAAAGAACTGACAGAATTAAAAGAATTAGATAAATTTCTAAAAGTGGTTTTAAGCATTGAAGTGACTATTGCAGCCTCAACTCCATGCCCGCTTACATCCGACATAATAAATAAAATTCTATTTTCATTAATATAAACATAATCAAAAAAATCTCCGCCTATAATTTCAAAAGGTTCGTAAAAGCATGCCGAAGAGATAAATTTATTTTTCAAAATCTTTTTATTTATCATTGCCTCTTGAATTTTTCTCGCTCTTTTCATGTCTTTTTTATAATTTTTATTTAAAGAATAAATTACATCAAATCTGCCAAGTATATAAGTATTTTTTTCTTTTAATTCTAAAATAGCTTTTTGATAATCTTTTAATATAGAATAATTTAAAGATATATGATTTAATTTTTCTTTATTTTCTTTTATTTTTTTATAAGAATTTTTAGAATAAATTTTAACGCTATATTTATAAAAAATAAAAAACGGAATTATAAAAAGTAAAAATAATGTTAATAAAGTTATAAAAATTTTCTTATTAGTATAACTAACTATTGAAAATATCATTAATAAAATAAATAGCGCAAAGAATACTATTGAGATAAATTTTAATATTGCCGAAATTTTTTCCGCTTTCATTATAAATATTGCCTATTTTAAAATTATAGCAAAAAGTTATATTTATGTAAATATTTTATTTCCTATTGATATAATAAATTTTTAATATATAATAAAATCATGGAAGTTAACATATTACAAAATAATTGGACTGATAACTTAAAAACAAAAATATACGGCAGAAACTTAAAACTGTTTGAAATTATTGAAAGCACAAATAAAAAAATGATTGAAGATTTAAATAACAATTTTAACTTGCAAGAAGGCGCGGTTTATATAGCCTTAAAACAGACTTCAGGAAAAGGAAGTTATGGAAATTCTTGGGCTTCTAATAATAATTTAGGATTATGGTTAAGCGTTTTGTTATATTCTCCGTTTAATAAAGAAGTTTTAACTTTTTTGCCATGCATAGCTTTAACAAAATTATTAAGAGAAAATTATAATATTAAAGCTCATATAAAATGGCCCAACGATGTTCTTGTCGGAGATAAAAAAATATCGGGAACTCTAATTCAAATTATAAATATAAATAATAAAAATGCATGCATTATGGGAACGGGAATTAATTTATATCATAATAAAAATGATTTTTCTTCTGATATAATAAATAAAGCGACTTCGTTATTTTTAGAAACGGGAATAAAAATTAAATTAGAAGAATTTTATAAAGAATTTATTTATTATTTTGAAGAAATTTATTTAGGCGAAAAAAAATTAATCGAACTTTTTAGAGAAAATAACGAAATGATAGGAAAAAAAATAAAAGCAAAAAAAGACGGAAAAGAAATCGAGGCTTTTGTAAAAGATATAACCAAAGAAGGATATTTAAAAGTTGAAGTAAATAATATTGAGGAAACTTGGATATCGAGAGCTTCGCTTGATATAGATACTTTTTATTAAAAAAATAAAATTAGGAAAAAATTATGAGAAAACCGATACCTTATAAAAAACCTGAAGAGAAAAAACCGATAGATAAAAAGAAAATTCTTTTATTTATAATATTTGAAATTATTATAATAATACTTTCTATTGTTATTACCGCTATAATTCCTCTCTTAATATCTTTTATATCTCCTTATATAAGCGCGGGAATAAGCGGAATAATATTAATAGTATTTACGATATTTATATCTAAAGAATTTCTTTTTAAAAAATAATAATTGATATTTAAATTAAATATGTTATATTTACTATTAAATATTTTAATTTTAAGGAGCAATAATATGTTTGACAATAATATTCACTATATAATGAAAGAATTGGATTCTATATACAATGTCGTGGTTGAAAATTTGGGAAAAGAATTATTAAACAAAGAAATTAAACATTTGGAATACGAGCCTAAAATGGACAGAATAAATATTAACAATTTTATATTTATTAGATTAATAGTTCAAAATGAAGACGACCATAAAGAAATATTTTACGATATATATGTTCTTGACGAAAACGGAAACGATACGGAGCATTCTATGATTAATGTTCAAAGACCTTTTAAGAGATTAGTCGATAAATTAGATTATTTAATCAAATTAGATTATTGATTATAAATTTTATATTTTATTCGCTTTTAAAACGATAATTTTATTAATCGTTGTTTTTTTTTTCTTATAAATTTAAAATATAATAAAAAAATTATAAGGATTTTTAATGTATTTAATTTACGCTTTAATATCTTCAATATTCGCTTCTCTAACGGCAATATTTATAAAATTAGGTTTGTCTAATATCAATTCAAATTTTGCTACGGCTATAAGAACTATAATAATTTTGATTATCTCTTGGATTATAGTTTTTTATACAAATTCTTTTGAAAATATAAAATCGATTAATTCAAAAAATTTAATATTTCTAATTATTTCGGGCATTACTACAGGATTGTCTTGGATATTTTATTTTAAAGCTATTCAAATTGGCGAAGTTTCAAAAGTTGCCGTTATAGATAAACTTTCAATAGCTCTCACAATTATTCTTGCTTTTATATTCTTAAAAGAAACTATAACCTTAAAAACGATTATAGGAATTATTTTTATTATAGCGGGAACTTTAATGATTAGTTTATGATTTATAAAAATCTTTTATCTCTTTTGCTACTTTTTCTATATCTTCGGGTTTTATTCTTTTATGCTCTTCTCTTCTAAACCAAGTTAATTGTCTTTTAGCAAAATTTCGAGTGCGTTTTTTTATAATCTCTTTAAGCTCTTCAAAACTCATAGAATTATTAACTAAATAATCGTAGCATTCTTTATAGCCAATCGCCTGCATAGAAGTGCAATTTATATTTACATTCATTTTTATTATTGATTTAACCTCTTCAAGAAGCCCATTATCAAACATTAAATCGACTCTTTTATTAATATTATTATAAAGCGTATCTCTTTCAATATCCATTATATAACTTAAATAATCCAAATCGATTATTTTTTTTCTTTCTTTTTTTAACTCCGAAAATTTTCTTCCCGTATTATAAAAAACTTCTAAAGCTCTTATTACTCTTCTTGAATTATATCTATCTATAATTTCTGCAGATTCTTTATCGACTTTTAAAAGCTCTAAATATAAAGATTCTAATCCTTCGTTTTCTATTCTTTGATAAAGTTCTTTTCTGATTTTAATTGAATTTTCTTTATTGTCGTTTGTTTCGTCAAATATTCCGTATTTTATAGAATCGATATAAAAACCCGTTCCGCCGACTCCAAAAATCGGGGCTTTATCAATATCAATATTTTCAATAACATTTTTAAATATTTCAAGATAATCTTTAATATTGAAATTAAAAGAAGGCTCTACAATATCTATCATTTTATAATTATATTTTTTTATCTCTTCGTAAGAAGGTTTTGCCGAACCTATATCCATATATTTATAAACCTGCATAGAATCTATAGATATTATAACGCCGTTGTTAAAATAATTGTCTATGAGTTTATGGACGAAATCGCTTTTACCAGACGCTGTAGCTCCCGATATAAAAACAATTTTTTTCACTTTAATTTAATTTTTAATAAAATTATTCTTTTTCGTCTTCTTGGTTGTTTTCTTGATTTTTAGTTCTTCTTCGTCTTCTTCTTGGCGTCTCTTCTTCCTCATCGTCATCATCGTATATAACCGCTGAAGTTTCTTCAATTTCTTCTTCTTTTTTAGTCTCTTCAATCGCATAAGCTTCGGCATCGTATTCGCTTTTTGAACTCTTAAAAGGAGCGTCCGCATCTACAGACATTTTAGTATCGTCTTCGTATTCGTATTTTATATTTCCGTCAAGTATATTTTTAATAACGGTTTGTATATATTTTCCTTTTCTGTATTTAGTTTCGTTTCTTAATAAATTACCGCCAGATTTTGCCAACTCTATCATAGCTCGGCTAAGTTCGTAGCGATTTCCTTTATATTCTATAAGTTTTTTTAAAGGTATTATGCTCATTTTTAACTCCATAAATTATTTTTTTGAATTAACGGCTTTTTCAAGCTCTTTATAAGCTTTTTCTATTTCATCGTTTTTTATTACAAAATCGAAATTATCTTTATATTCTAATTCTCTTTTAGCATTCCAAATTCTTATTTTTATGCTCGCTTCATCTTCCGTCTTTCTGCCTTCAAGTCTATTTTTCAAGTCCTCTATTGAAAGCGGGTCTATAAATATATATTTTGCTTTTATTCCGCTATTTTTAAGAAATAAAGCTCCTTGAATATCTATATCAAGTATTAAAACGGATTTTTTATCATTCGCTTTATCAATTTCTTCAAAAGATGTTCCATAATAATGCTCATGAACATTTGCCCATTCTAAAAATTTTCCTTCGTTTATCATTTCTTCAAACTTTTCTTTATCTATAAAATAATAATCTTTTCCTTCAATCTCTCCGCTTCTCTTTTCCCTCGTGGTATGCGAAACGGCGAAGAGAACTTCAGGATGGTTCGATATATATTTCTTTATTAAAGTAGTTTTACCAGCCGCCGAAGGTCCCGTAATAACAATAATCTTACCCATAAGATATCCAGTTAAAATATACAAATATGCCTAAACATATATTAAACATATATTATAGAGAATTGCAATAATTATACTATAATATAAAAAAAAATCAAGCGTTATTTTATTATTTTTTTTACGCTATCAATTTCAAAAAACCCCGCTAATGCGGGGCTTGTCTATGCTCCGAGAACAGGGCTCGAACCTGCGACCCGGTGATTAACAGTCACCTGCTCTACCGACTGAGCTATCTCGGAATGTTTTTAATTAATTATTTAATTATTGAATTTATTATAACATATTAAAAAAAAATGTCAACACCTTATTTTATAAAAATTTAGCTATTAAAAGCGTTATATCGTCAAATTGCGGAGCGTCCGCTCTAAAATAAACGGTTTCTTCCACTATATCGTTTAATAATTCTTTTGAACTGTCGTATTCGTTTTTAAGAATATCTTTTAATTTGCTCTCCCCAAACTCTTCGTTATCTTTATTAAAAGTTTCGGTAACTCCGTCCGTAAACATAATTATTTTATCCGCTTTTGAATACGATATTTTTTTATTTTTATAAGAAGCATTCTCTACAAATCCCAAAGGCTTTCCTGGAATATACATTTCAGTTAAATATTCGGGCTTATTCATTGCCGACTTTTTAATAAAATATTGCGGAATATGTCCAGCATTTGAATAAGTAATACTTTTATTTTTTGTATCTACTATAGCCAAAAAGCATGTAACGAACATACCTTTTTTTGAATCGTAAAATATATGTTTATTTGTCTGTTCTAATATTTTAGCGGGATTATCAATTTGAGAAGAATAAACTCTTAAAACGCTTCTCGTCATAACCATAAAGAAACCAGCTTTTAATCCTTTGCCCGAAACATCCGCTATAATCAAAGCGTATTTTCCGTCTTTAAGTTTTATATAATCGTAAAAATCGCCTCCAACCGTTTTGCTTGGAATACTTACGGCTGCGACATCAAATAATTTTTTATTTGGAAATTCAGTAGGAAGTATGCTCTTTTGAAGTTCTTCTGTATAATTAATTTCTTCGGTTAGAGATTGTTTTATTTTTGATTCTTCCGATAAAAAGACATGCATATAATTTTCAGAAATCTGTTGAGCGAGCATTTCAAGAAGCATTAAATTGCTTAAATTAAAAGCTTTATTTACGCTTCTTTCGGTTGCGCATAAAAAACCTATTATATCGTCTTCTTTTCCCATTATAGGCGATGCGATAAAACTATCTCTAGTATATCTTAAAGATTTATTCGGTTTAAATCTATAATCTCTCGAAACATTTACAGAATAAACGGGCTTCCCCGTTTTTAATATCTCTCCCAAAACATTGTCTTCGGTGGTTATTACTCCGTATTTTAAAACCTCTTCGTCTATTCCTATTCCCGCTCTAAATCTAAACATTCCTTTTTCGTCTTTCAAAATTATAGAAACTCTATGAGCCTCAAAAGCCTCGCAAACTATACTTATATTATTATTTAAAATATCGTCTATTGTTTCGCATTTATTTATTGAAACTGACATTTCATATAAAGCGCCGACTTCATAAGCTCTCGACTGTCCTTTATCGTAAGTCATTTTATTTATAAGCGCTAAAGAAACTATATTTGAAAACATAGACATTATAATAGTGTCGGTTTCTATAAATTTTCCTTCTTTTTTATTTATTAAAAATAAAGCGCCGATATTTCTTTTTCTCGCTTTAAGAGGAACAAATAATATATTTTTTAAATCTTCGCCCAAAATCTCTTTTATCGGAATAAACGCTGAATCGTCCTGCGGATTATTTGAATATAAAGACGAAGAAGTCGTATAAGCTCTAACCGATAAAGGTTTTTCTCCATCTATTATTGAGCCAAAAAATTTGCTTCCCAAAGGTCCTATAGACATTTCATAATTTAAATTAAATAATTCCTGGTCTATCAAATACAATAAAATCGTATCGGTAAGCATTATGTTTTTTATTTCGGATATTATATTTACTAAAGTCTCTTCATAATCGCCGATATTATTCATTTTTTTGATTATATCGGAAAATATTTCAAGTTGTTTTTCAGGTTCATTAACTATTTCGTATATATCCACAAAAACCCCTACGATTTAAACATAAATCAAGCATATTATAAATTATTATATCATAGCATATTTTATAGTCAATATTAATATACTTTTTAATATAATTAAATTTCTTATAAACTCAACATTAAAGCTAGCCAATCGTTTTTTCGCTTTCTATCAATAATTTTTAATTTTTTCTCTCTTAAAACATTATTCATTGAAGATTCTTTTTCAAACAAAATTCCCGATAATATTAAATAAGAATTTTCTTTTAACAATCTTTTCAAGTCTGCAATAATTTCAATTAAAATATCAGTTTCTATATTTGCAACTACTAAATCAAATTTTAAATTCATATTATTCAAATCTTTCGCGTTTCCTAAAATAACATTATTTAAATTTATATCGTTATATTTCGCGTTATCCAAAGAACAATGAACGGCATCGCTATCAATATCGACAGAAGTTATATTTCTCGCTCCAAGTTTATAACTAAATAAAGATAATATTCCGCTTCCGCAACCAATATCTGCAATGCTCTTTAATTTAATATCATTATTTAATGAATATTGATTAATCATTTCTAAAGCTAAATATGTAGTTTCATGCGTTCCGCTTCCAAAAGCGTATTGTTTTGCTATATAAATAACGGGTTCTTTCAAGTCTTTATAATAATCTCTCAAATTTGGAACTATAGTTATATCGCCTATTTTAAAAGGCTTTAAATAATCCATATAAGAAGTTAAATATTTTTCAGAATCAAGCTCTTTTATTTCATAATTATAATTAATATCTAATTTATCTTTTATAATCTTAAAATTATTTTCAAGTTTTTCTTTTGTTTCATTATATATATTTATTATCGCATAATTTTCTTTTGCTGGATATTCCACATTATAACCTAATATATCCAAAAAACCGTTTTCAATAATCGCTTCAAATATATCTTCAAATCCAATTTCCACTTTAAAAGAAATAGAATATAATTTCATTAAAAATCCTTTTATTATATTTATAACAAATCTATTATTTTATTAATATCGTTTATTTTTGAGTTCATATCTTTTTTATACTGAATTACAAAAGAGTTGTCTTCGACAGTTCCTCTTATAGCTTTAAAATCTTCTTCCATAAAATTTTTATCGTCTATTCCGCAGCTAACCATTTTTGAAATGTCGTATTCTTTTTCGGCATCTCTATATAAAATATCGTAAGAAGTTTTTAAAAGCGAAATATATTCTTTTAATATTTTTATTATTATTTCTTTATTAATATTTTTTATAGAATATCTTTTTTTAATTATATCGATAACCCAAGATTTTTCATCAGAATAATAATTATCGTATAAACTCTTAAAAGCATTTAAAATTGATTCTATATTATTTATCTTTTCGTTTTCAATATCTTTAATAATATTATCTAATCTTTCTTTTGCGCAAATAAGCCCGCCAACGTCAACCCAATCGCTATATACTTTTTCGGATTTTAAACTTTCAATTATATCGTTTATATTTTTGCAATCTTTTATATAAGAAAGCAATTTATTTCGTAAATACAAATCTATAGCAATAGAATATCTTTGAGAATATTTATTTAACGAAGCGCCTTTTATTATCATATTCTTATAAACAATAAAATCTCCTTTTTTATTATTTTCGTCTTTATTCTTTATAATGTCTTTTAATATTTTCTCGGCGTTAATCATTTTTGAAACTGTATAAGGACTAAACACTTCAAATATAATTAAATCTTTTTTATCGCCCGTTCTTCTATCTCTTTCAATCCATTTATTTTCGTCTCTTGCAAGCCCTACGCCAAAAAGATTTAAAGCGGGAATTAATCTCGTTTGATGATAGCCATGTTCCGTTATATAAGAAAAAGGAAAATTTGAAGAATCTATATTATCGTAATGAGCGCCTATAACCGTTGAAAAAGCTCCGATTCTAGATGGCCAAAGAATATAAGAATTGCTTCCCGTTTTGCATCCTCGCTCCATAAAACCATGATGATAAGGTCCAAGTTTATACATATGATTGCTTTGATTCGTTCCGCTTCCCGCGTTAAAAAAAGAAAAATGACTCGCTATGAGTAAAGTCGCTTTATGATGAGTGACGGTATAAGGTCCAGCAAATATTGAAAACATCTCTCCATGCTCGCCTTCGCAATTTGCAAATAATAAAGAATCTTCGCATGAAAATTGTCTTCCCAATTTCACTCCCTCTCCGATAAACGCTTTTTTTATAACAGTTCCATCAACTATATGAGCGCCTTTCAAAACTATGCAATCTTTTAATATTACCGAAGTTCCTATATATGAAGGAGATTCTTTTGCGCTTATTATTGTAGCATTATTTATTTCGTCAGTATTTTCTATTGTGGTATAAGGGTCGATAAGCGCGTTTTTTATCAATCTTGCATTTATTATTTTAGCATGTTTTTTTATAGTTCCGAATTCTCTAAGTTTTGAAGAAGCATAATCGTCTATGATTTTATTTATTTTTTTACGCATAACAAAATTATGTCTATACATAGCGACTATATAAGCTATATGAGAATTAAGCCTATTAAATATTTTAACGCTTCTTCCGTTTCCTTCCATAATTGGCGAAGTTTCGACTCCATTTCCAAAACTGCTTTTACCTTCCATGTATATAGAACCCGCATTTTCAATTATAACTCCGTTTTCTATTTCGTAATTTGCTATAAATCGTCCGACATTATTTATATATACATCTCCATTTATAATCACATCAATTAAAACCGCTCGCGTAATCGAAGCTATAACTTTAACTTTATTATGATAATTAACCGTTTCGTTAAGCTCTTTTATTTTTATTTTTCCATGAAACGAAACATCCTTTATTCTGTTTAAGTCTACATTTTTTATAAGTATTTTATCCCAAGATTGAGAGATACATCCCTGACTTTTCAAAAATTCAATTTCTTTTTTTTTTAATTTTCTAAAATCTTTATCTTCTTTTACAAACTTATAAGTCATGTAAAAATCTCCCAAATAATTGTTAATAAATATAATTTAATAAAACTTAAAACAATTTTACAAATTTAAATAATTATATTTTTTATTCAAAATATTATTATTCAAAAATACTCTTATATTCGTCTTTCAAATAAGGCATTATTTCGTCTATTGAAAATAAAACTTTGCTATCGCCCGTAGCATAAGGAGCGATTTCGTATATTCCCCAAGTAAATGTCAAACCTTTTGAAGTTATATAAAAATTATTTTCTTGTAATGAAAGTCCGTCCAAATTAAAATAGCTTTCCTCGTCCGCATTTGATAAAAGTTTTTCTTTGACTTTATTTATTAAATCCAAATTGTTTACATCAATTAAAATATCTTCTATTTTTAATCTTTCGCCGTTTGATAAAGAATAAACTTTATAAATTTTTCCGTGAACTCCATGCGCTCCGCCCGTATATTCGTAAAAATATTCATTTATAGAAGCTATTTTTTCGCTTAAATAATCTATTCCGTATTCGGATATTGAATAGTAATTATATCCATATTCGCCTTCGCCAGGCCGCCAATCGTTATAAAACGGAAGCATATTATTGCTTAAAATATTTTTTATATCGGACAATTTATTTATATCCAATTTTGCGTTCGTTATTTCGGAATTTATATCCAAATTGATTTTATCTATTATTGCCGATTTACTATCGTTATTAAATAAAAATATTGAGGAATAATATTCAAAAGTTTTTATATCTTCTTCGGATGCATTTGTTGTAGAGATATTTGTGTATGTATATCGGACAATTTTTGCGTCAGAAAGAGGAGATTTTGAGTTTACAAAATTAACTTCTCTATTGTATATTTTTCCGCTAAATCCCGAATCGGATAAATTGCCTTCAATATAGTCGGCGCTTATATATCCTTCGTTAATTTCCGTATCAAATATAAATGCATTAATAGATTGATTTTCGTAAAATACATAATCTACAAAGACGCTTTTAGAATTTTCTTCCAATATTACATTTAAATATAAATATTCTCCGTTTTCGCTTGTCAAATATCGCATATCGAATACTTGCAATTTTTCGTTTTCGCTTAATTGAATATTTTCTTTTTTAGTTCCTGAATTTTCATTTATTTCTAATCTTTCGTTTTCGCTTAATTGAATATTTTCTTTTTTAGTTCCTGAATTTTCATTTATTTCTAATCTTTCGTTTTCGCTTAATTGAATATTTTCTTTTTTAGTTCCTGAATTTTCATTTGAGCATGAAATAATTATTGAAATAGTCATTAAAATTATCATTTTGAAAATTATCTTTTTCATTTTTTATCCTCGTTTTAATTTTTTTAATTATTATACAATATAATATATATAATAGATTTTGTCAATTTTAAAAAAATCATTTAATAGAAATAATTATATAATTCTATACTTGACAATATATATAATATGAATATAATTTATAAATATTATTTATTAGGACTTAATAGTGATTGAAGCAAAAGTTCACAGTTTGGCTATTACAGATAAAGGTTTTGTCGTTATGCTTAAACCTATAAACTCCGAAAGAGTTATACCTATATTTATAGATTATTTGCAAGCGCAGTCTATGGCAACGGCATTGTTTAATTATAAAATGGGAAGACCTCTAACGCATGACCTTATAAACAGCATATTTCAAAAGTGCAATATTCGGCTTGTAAATATTATTATAGATAATGTTCATTTGGATACTTATTATTCAAAACTTGTGATAGAACATAATGGAAAAAATGAATTTGTTGACGCTAGACCATCGGATGCAATAGCGCTCGCTTTGAGATTTCAAGTTTCAATTTTTGTAGAAGAGCATGTTATAGAAAAAGCGGGAATGATAATTGAAGATAACGGCTCAAAAGAATTGGAAATGAAAAGCGGAATTCCTTATAATTATCAAGTGTTTGATAAAGAAGCTAATTCCGAAAATAAGAGAAGAGATATTAAATTAAATAATGAAAATGGCGTTAAAACAAAAGAAGAGATACAAAAATTATTGGAGCAGGCGGTAAAAGAAGAGAGATACGAAGACGCCGCAAAATATAGAGATGAGCTTAATAATCTTAATAATTTAGAAAATTAAAAAATAGAGGATAGATGAAAAAATATTTTAAAATTATTTTACTTTTATTAATAATTTCTTCAATAATATACGGCAAACCTTCCGATAAAATAAAATTTAATTCAAACGAAGTGACAAAATTGGAATATGATTTTTTTACTAAAATCGACAAAGGAATAACAAACGATATAGAATTGCATTATGACGGATTTATAATCGCTTCGGGAATAACGGATGAAACCGAGTTTAAATTATACAGAGAAAAATTAAACGAAATAAGAAATCTTGCAAAAATCGAGCTTACTCAATATATAAACGAAGGAGCTTATGAGTTTGGCAAAAGATTATTATCATGGATTTACGAAAAAGGAATATTAAAAAAATATTTTGAAACGGCTACTTTATTTCAAGATATGATATATAAAGGCGAATATAATTGTCTAACTTCAAGCATATTATATTCTCTTCTTTATACGGAATTCGGCTATAAAGTTAAAGGAATTTTAACTTCAAACCATGCATTTTGCGTAGTTTATACGGAAAGAGGAAATATAGATGTCGAAACTACCGTAGCAAAAGGATTTGACCCTGGAACTAAAGAAATAAGAAATACGGGCGCATCGACAATAATAACTTTTGTGCCAAGACAAAATTATAATAACAGAAACGAAGTGGATATTTTAACTTTAATAGCGACTTTATATCCTAATTCTATATCTTTAAGAAAAATAGAAAGAGATTTAGAAAAACAACTTACTATGGCAAAGAAAGCCTATTATTTATCGCCAAACACTAAAATCTATAAAGATAATTTGGTAAACGCTTTTAATAGAGCGGCTTTAGATTGCATAAAAAAAACTCAATATGACGAAGCCTATCAATATTTGGGCGAAGCTTTAATTTTTGATAATTCTAGCGCTATGACTAAAAATAATATAATTCATTATTATAACGCTATAGGCACGGCTTATTTAAGAAAAAAAGATTTTCCAAACGCAATACAAATTTATAAAAAAGGATTAATGGATATAGGAGAAAATGCAAATGTTTTAGAAAAAAATCTTAAAGTTTCTTATTATAATTATGCCGTTAGCGAATATAATTCAAGAAGATATAATAACGCTTATACGATATCGGAAGAAGCTTTAAAATTATTTCCAAACGATAGAGATTTTATAAGACTTCAAACTTCAATTCCAAAATGAAAATATAAATTAAAAATTATTCTATATTAAATTTTTCTTTTATGGCTTTTATATTATATTTTGCAGTTCCGCCTTTAACTTGAATCATCTCTTCCGAAACCGCAGAAGCAAAATCCAAAACTTTTTTAATATCGAGTTTTTTTAATATCGCATAGCTTAAAGCGGCGCAAAAAGAATCTCCCGCTCCAACCGTATCGACAACTTTAATTTTATTTGAAGGTTTAAAAATATATTGATTATTATAAAACGAAGACGCTCCCGATTTTCCTAAAGTTAAAAATATATAATCTATATTAAAATCTTTATTCAAATTTTTTAATAATATTTCATTATCGTTTTGCAAATTAGGATAAAATAAACTCTTTATAATAGCCAATTCGTCATCGTTAATTTTTAATATATTTATAAACTCTAAAGCTTCTTTTATTTTTTCTTTTGTATAATAATTTTTTCTAAAAGTGACATCGCATACTTTATATTTTGAATCTATATTTTTAAATATATTTTTTAAAGTGTTATAAGATTTTTCGCTTCTGCATGAAAGAATATTAAAATAAAATAAATCGTATTTTTCTTTTAAGGCTTTTTCAATATCAGAATTAAATTCAATATTATCCCAAGCTACATTTTCATGAATTATATAATCGGGAATTTTATTTTCATTCATAAATACCGTAGCTTTTCCCGTTTCATAATTATCAAGAACTTGCATTAAAGAAGAATCTATATTTTCATTTTCAATAAATTTAAATGCGTCTTTTGAAAAATTGTCTTTTCCCAATGCGGTTATAAATTTCAAATTATCGTTTTTAGAAATTAGCCTTGATAATTGAACGGAATAATTAAAAGGCGCTCCGCCAATAACCGCGACATCGTCATAAATATCGTATAAAATTTCTCCAAAAACAAGTATATTATTCATTGTATCTCCTTTTTATTTTATTCTACTCTTTTAGGCGCTTCAAGTATCAATCTTATTATGGAATCGTTAGTTATAACACTTCCAGCTTGCGGCGAAAATTCCGAAACATATCCCTCGCCTTGTATAATTATTTTAGCGTTATTATTTGTCACAATATATGATATATCTTTTAAAGCGTCTCTCAAAGATAATTTTGTTAAATCGGGCATAATATTAGAAACGCTTTCGTTTATAATAGGAATTAAAGATAAAAATTCATTCGTATTTATAGTATGCACTTCGCCATCAACGAGTCCAAGATATGGAATTATTTGATTTGCAACTTGGGCGAAAAGAGGAGTCGCTACCCTACCCGCCGCTCTCGCTCCGTTTCCTTGCGGGTCTTCAAGCAAAACTAATATTGAAACTTTAGGATTTTCTAAAGGAAATCCGCCGACAAAAATTGATTGATAATATTTTTCAGGTTTATTCTCTGAACCGCCTCTAAAAACTTCTGTTATTGCAGTTCCCGTTTTTCCAACGACATCGATATTAAGCAAATTTGCCCTATGTCCCGTAGAGCCAGATTCTACGCCCTTTCTTAAAAGAACTCTTGCTACTTGCGAATATTGAGCCTCTATTATTCTTTCTCTTTTTAATCCGTTGGTTAACCTTATTTTTTCAACTCCGTTGTATATAGAATCTACAACATGCATAGGAACTTTATAACCGCCGTTTAATAAAGGCAAATAAGCCGAAGCAATTTGCATTGGAGTTACGCTTAAATCGTATCCTATAGCCAAATATCCTCTTGAAAATCTATGCCATTTATTTAATTCATGGTAAATTCCGCTCCATTCGTTTTTATAAGGTCCGACTTGCGTTTTCTCTCCAAAACCAAACTTCCTTAAATAATCGTAAAAAAATTTTCTGTCTATTCTTTCGGCTATTGTGACTATCGCTACATTGCAACTATATTTTAATATATCGTCAAATGCTATATTTCCATGCGGATAATCGCAGTGAATCCTCGTTTGCGGACTATAATCGTAATAACCTCTGCAATAAAATCTTTCATCTCTATTAACGACTCCCTGCTCCATTGCTGCAATTTCTGCAAATATTTTCATCGTTGAGCCTGGATAAATTGTGCTCATTATACTTCTATCTAGTCTTTCGCTATTAACATAAATAAAAGGATTATTCGGGTCGAAAGAAGGATAAGAATAATTCGCTATTATAGAACCGTTTTCAACATCCGAAACTATAATAGTAGCGGACTGCGGCGATTTTTCGGCAACTGTTTTTAAAACTTCATTTCTAACTATAGTTTGAATATCTCTGTCTAAAGTCAATATTAAATCTTTAGGATTATCGTTTTCTGCAGAAAGTATATTTTCATAACTCGCTTCTAATCCTGCATAACCTTCCGTTTCGGTTTTATTCATATAACCTATTACATGAGCGAAAATATCGTTATAAGGATAGAATCTTTTATAGCTTTCTATTCCGTAAATGCTTCTTATTCCATATTCGTTTTTTACTTCTCGCATTTTATTATAAGAATCTAAAGATAAATTTTGAATTAATTTTATAGTTCTTCTTTTAGTTTTAAGATATTCGTTAAATTTTTCTCTCGTTATTCCTATAATTCCAAATATTTTATCGTATCCTTCGTTAATATCTTTTTCGGCTTTTCCGTCTAATTTTACCGATTGAGTATCGATATATATAGTATATGCGGGAATATTAATAGTTAAAGGTTGCATTTTAGAATCGTATATTATTCCTCTTGGTTTATTTGAAATCTCTAAAGTGTCTACCGATTTTGCATTTATTACGGTTAGATTAATTAGCTTAATAAAAATCGCAATGGTGGCGACAAAAAAAACTATTATAAAAATCTTTATTAATTGAATATCCTTCATAATTGAAAAAATGAGGCGGCGAACGGATTTGAACCGATGAATAGGAGTTTTGCAGACTCCCGCCTTACCACTTGGCTACACCGCCTTATACTTTTTATATAGTTAATATTATATTAAAACGATTAAAAAGTCAATAGATAATAATTTATAAAAAACGGCTATTAGACTTTTATCATAAAGCAATCAAATTTGATTATTTTATATAATACTTATTATATTTTCAATATTTATTGGCATTATTTTAATAGTTAAATTATCAAATATTATTTAATAAGTTCTTTCTATAAAGAATTTGATTATAGAGGAATGCGATTAATTTATAGCAATAGACAATATTTAACTTTTAAAGAATATAAAATTAAATAAATATTATCTCAAAACTTCGCTCAAAATTCTAATCGCTTTTTCCAAATCTTTTTTAGAAATATTAAGAGGCGGAAGCAATCTTATTTTATTTTTTGCCGTTAGCGGAATTATTCCTTTTGAAATGCATTTTTCGACAATCTCTCTTGCATTTAATCCTTCTTTAAGCTCAATTCCAAGCATTAACCCAATTCCGTCAACGCTTTTTACATTATCTAATTTTTTTAGATTATCTTTTATATATTTTCCTTTTTTAGTAATTTCTTTAAGAAAATTTTTATCTAAAGTTTTAAGAATTTCCAAAGCTCCCGAGCAAATTACGGGATTAGCGCCAAAAGTCGAAGCATGGTCGCCAGCCGTAAAAGTGTCGGAACATTTTTTATTCATGAGCATAGCTCCGATTGGAAGTCCGCCTCCCAAACCTTTTGCCAAAGTTATTATATCCGCTTTTAAATTATAATGCTCCGAGCATAAAAATTTTCCCGTTCTACCGATTCCAGTTTGAACTTCGTCTATTATAATTAAAATATCGTTTTTATCGCAATATTCTCTAATGGCTTTAACATATTCTTTATTTAAAGGAATTACTCCGCCTTCTCCTTGAATAAGCTCCATTATTATCGCGCAGGAATTATTTTTTAATTTTGAAATCGTGTCTTTCAAATTATTTGCTTCAGCGAATAAAAATCCTTCCAAAAAAGGAAAAAAGAAATTATGAAATACATCTTGTCCAGTCGCCGAAATTGTAGCCATAGTTCTTCCATGAAAAGAATTTTTTAAAGAAACTATATTATATCTTTTAGCGTTTTTTCCATATTTTATAAAAGAATATTTTCTTGCGCATTTTATAGCCGATTCGTTTGCCTCCGCTCCAGAATTTGCAAAAAATACTTTATCGAATTTCGTTATAGAGCATAATTTTTCGGCAAGTTCTATATAAGGCTTATTGTAGTATAAATTTGAAGTATGTTGCAATTTATTTAATTGATTATTTATAGCCTTTATCCAATTTTTATTATTATAACCTAAACTATTTACTCCTATTCCGCTTCCCAAATCAATATATTCTTTTCCGTCAGAATCTTTTAATTTAGAACCGTTTCCCGATTCAAGTAATAAATCAAATCTTGCATAAGTATTCGCCACATATTTTTTACTTTTTTTTATATATTTTTTTTTAATATTATTTTTTTTATCGCTTTTATTTTTCATTTTAATTATCCTTTTTAAAATTAAAATTTATTCTTTATAAAACATAGTCCCAATTCCTTCGTCAGTAAACATTTCTATCAAAATAGAATGAGGAACTCTGCCGTCAATAATAAAAACTTTATTTACTCCGTTTTTTACAGCGTTTATGCAATGCTGAACTTTAGGAATCATTCCTCCAGAAATATTTCCGCTGTCGATTAATTTGTCTATGCTGTTAACTTCGATTTTGCTTATTAAAGTTGATTCGTCTTCTTTATCTTTCAAAAGTCCCGCGGTATCCGTCATAAATATAAGAGTTTCTGCATTAACTTTTTCCGCTATTTTTGCAGCAGCCGTGTCGGCGTTTATATTATAAATATTTCCTAAACTATCGCATCCTACTGTCGCAATTATAGGTATATATTTATTATTTATAATTGTTTCAATTAAATTTGTATCAATATCGTCTATCTCTCCGACAAATCCCAAGTCTTCTTTTTTATGTTTGCTTACTTTAAACATATAATCGTCTATTCCGCAAATTCCGATTGATTTTCCTCCGCAATTTTGAAGAAGCGAAACCAAATCTTTATTTACTTTTCCCGCAAGAACCATTTTTACTATTTCGGCGGTTTCTTTATCGGTATATCTTAAACCGTTTATAAATTTCGATTCCTTTCCTATTTTTTTTAACATTTCGGTTATATCTTTTCCTCCGCCATGAACTACTATAACTTTAATTCCCAAAGTGGAAAGCAAAGCTACATTATGCATAACGCTTTTTTTAAGTTCGGGATTTTCCATAACGCTTCCGCCGTATTTTACTACAACCGTTTTATCTTTATACTTTTGAATATAGGGCAATGCATGATTTAAAATAAAAGCCTTGTCTTTATTTTTTATTTCAATATTTTCTATGCTATCAATATTATTCATTTTTATTTAATCCTCATAATAATTTTTAACTTCTATAAGAGCCGTTTATTTTAACATAATCGTAAGTTAAATCGCATCCCCAAGCTAAAGCTTTTTTATTTCCAGAATTCATATTTATTGTTATTTTAATCTCGTCTTTTTTAAGTATTTTCAAAGCTTTATTCTCGTCAAATTTTAAACCGTATCCGTTTTTAAATACATCCATATCTCCAAATTTTGAAGAAACATTTATCGACACTTTATTAATATCGAATTTGCAATTCGTATAACCTATCGCGCAAGCTATTCTTCCCCAATTCATATCGCAACCGAAAATAGCGGATTTTAATAAATTTGAAGATATAACCGATTTTGAAATTTTTCTTGCAATTTCAATATCTTTAGAGTTTATAACTTCGCATTCAATCAATTTTGTAGCGCCTTCTCCGTCTTTCGCTATCGCTTTAGATAAATAAGTATTAACCATATTTAAAGCCTTGCAAAATATTTTATAATTATCGTTTTCTTTATCTATGATTTTATTTTTAGCTTCTCCGTTCGATAAAACTACAATCATATCGTTTGTTGAAGTATCTCCATCAACGCTAATCATATTATAAGTATTTTTAACATCTTCTCTCAAAGCTTTTTGAAGTAATTTTTGACTTATATTCGCATCTGTCGTTATAAAAGCAAGCAAAGTAGCCATATTCGGATTTATCATTCCGCTTCCTTTTGCAATTCCTCCGATTTTAATTTCTTTTCCGTCTATCTCAAAAGAAAAAGATATTTCTTTAATAAAAGTGTCGGTTGTCATTATCGCGTTTGCCGTATTTTTTGATGCTTCTTTAGAATTTTTAGCGTTATCAATTAAAGGTTTAATGTTTTTTAAAATCGGTTCTATAGGCAGAGGAACTCCGATTACTCCCGTTGAAGCGACAGCGACATCTTTTTTATCTATATTCAAATATTTAGCCACGCTTTCGCACATTGCTTTTGCTTTTTCAATTCCGTCTTTATTGCAAGTATTTGCATTTCCCGAATTGCATATAATCGCTTTTGCTTTTCCATTTTTTAAGTTCTCTTTGCTTACTATAATATTAGCTCCGCAAACTTTATTTTGAGTATAAACTGCAGCGGCAGCGCATAAACTCTCGCTATAAATAATTGCTAAATCTTTAGAAGTTTTTTTCTTTTTAATCCCAGAGTAAATTCCGTTTGCAAAAAATCCTTTAGCTGCGCATACTCCTCCTTTAATTTCTTTTATATTATTCATATTATTATTTTTTTTCTTATTATCATTTTTTTCGTTTTTCATTTTATTATCCTTTTTTATTTTTTAAAATTTTATTTAATTAATATTATAAATCAAAAATTAGAAAGCGGGCGGAATCATATTTAATCCCGCATCCTCTTCAAAACCCAAAGCTATATTCATATTTTGTATAGCCTGTCCCGCGGCTCCTTTAATCATATTGTCTATTGCCGAAACTATTATTAATTTATTCGTCCTTTCGTCAATATGAATAGAAATATCGCAATAATTAGAATATTTTACATTTTTTAAATTTGCAATATTTCCAATATTTAAAACTCTTATAAATTTTGAATCCTTATAAAAATCTTTATATAAATTATAAATATTTTCCAAAGAATTTTTATTTTTCAATTTTGTATATATCGTTGATAAAATTCCTCTGTTAATCGGAAGTAAATGAGGAACGAAAGTAATTTTGATTTCCTCTCCGTATATATTCGATAAAGTCTGCTCAATTTCGGGAGTATGTCTATGTTCCGCGATTTTATAAGGAGCGAAAGATTCATTGCATTCCGTAAAATGAGTATTTAAAGTTAATTCTCGTCCCGCTCCCGTTGCGCCCGATTTTGAATCGATTATTATATCTTCTTTTTCAATTATTTTATTTATTAAAGCGGGCGATAAAGCCAAAGCTATTGAAGTAGGATAACATCCTGGATTTCCAATTATTTTAGCTTTTTTCAAAGATTTTTTATTATAAAATTTATCATATTTAATTATTTCGGGAATAGAATAAATCGCTTCTTTATGAATCTCTTTATATTTATAATCTTTTTTATACCATTTTTTATAATCTTCTTCGTTTGAAAGTCTGAAATCCGCTCCCAAATCTATAAACAATATATTTTTTTCAAAACATTTTTTTGCAATCTCTTCGCTTAAACCCGAAGGTAAAGACGCAAATATAACATCCGAATCTTCAAAAATATTATTTTCGTCAATTAATACTTTATCGCAATATTTATTTAAGTTATTGTATATTTTATCAATAGTTTCGCCGACAAAACTTTTTGAAGAAATATTTTTTAATTCTACTTTTGGATGAGAGAGTAAAAGTCTTACCAATTCCGCTCCCGCATATCCCGTAGCTCCTATTATAGACACTTTTATCATTTTAAAACTCCAATTAATAACAAAATTTTTAGTCTTTATTTTAATAGATTAATTTTTTGAAAAATTTAAATGCGGACGATTAACGCCTGAAAGAATCTGCAGATAAGAATATATAATGCAATATTTTTTTATAATTCGTATTCATAATAATTGCCTTAAATTAATTTGAATTTATGATAATATATTTTTTAAAAATGTCAATACTAATTTAATATTTATTAATTGAAATTTTTACTTAAAAATTCTATTATATTAATATAAAATCATTTTATACAAAAAAGGAAAAATTATGCCAAATAATATTGCCGTAGTATATAAAAGCAAATATGGAGCTACAAGAACTTACGCAAAATGGATAGCCGACAAACTTCATGCCGATATTTTTGAAGCGGATAATATTTCGTTTCAAAGTTTAAATAATTATCAAGTAATAATATTTGCAGGCTCTCTATACGCAAGCAAATTAACAGTTTATAAAAGTTTTAAGAGATTATATAAAAAATTAATTAAAAATAAAAAAATCTATTGCGTTATAGTAGGAATCGGAAATCCCGAACATAAAGAATTATACGAATATGCTATAAATAAAAATTTTAAAAGTAAAGAAAAAGAAAATATAACTTTTTATTTTTTAAGAGGAGCGATTGATTTTACAAAATTAAAAATTCATCATGCATTAATGATGCTTATGAATAGAAAAATTTTAGCTACAAAAAATATACAAACCGAAGACGATAAAATATTTTTAGAAAATTACGGCAAAAAATTAGATTATTTAAGCAAGAATTCCATAAACGATATAGTTTCGGATATTAAAAATTATCTTAAAGAATTATAATAAAAAAATTATCTTAATTTAATTATAATATCGACTCTTCTGTTTTTTCTTCTGCCTTCCGCCGTATCGTTCGGGGCGATTGGCTCTTTATCTCCAAATCCGCTATAAGATAATTTATCATGATTTAGATTAGGCAAAATATAATCCGCTACGGTTTTAGCTCTTCTTTCGGATAGAGTTTTATTATAATCTTCTCTTCCCGTATTGTCCGTATGTCCTTGAACTATTATCTCTCTGTCGGGATAATTTTTTTTAATGGCGTTTATAATATTGTCAATAGTTTCTTTAGATTCGCTTTTTAAATTATAAGAATCCGTATCAAATAAAATTTCGCCAAGCCTTAAAACTAAACCTTCGGGGACTGTATCGACTATAATATTATCGCCCAAATCGTCTTCAAGTTTTTTTCGCTCTTTATCCTCTTCTTCTTTTGAAATAGAATCGTAAATTTTATAAACGCTTACAATATTCATTTTATATTGCAAACTTGAATAAGATAATTCTTTTCCGTATCCAAAAAGTATTTGATATCTTTCGCTTTGAGAGATTGGAATATTTTTTTCCATATCCCATAAAAATGTCCCGTAATTAAATCCGTAAATTCTCTGCGGATAGCCTTGTCTTGAAAGTCCCGCTTGAAGCAAATCTTTATCCGTCATAATATGATATTGAATAATAGCGTTTTTCTTTCCTTCCTCGTTAGTTTCGATATTAGCAAAAAGATAATCGGAAGATAAAGCCATAGTTAAATTTGGAGCGTTATTTACTTTTATAATTTCAATCGCTTCCGCATTCCAAGATTCCGTTAAATTAATTTCTCTTTCGGGAAATGTCGGAATATGTCTAACATTCGGCATAAAATGAACTTTAGGAACTTCAAATCTTCCGTTTGAGCAAATTATAAAATCGCTTTGATATTCTTCATCCAAATGAAAAACTTTATCGCCTTTAAGCATTCTGAAAATTTTAAATAAACCGCTTACTCTATAACCGCCTTTTGGTGCGATTGCTATAACCGTTAAATCGACAATATTTCTTTCTTTATAGACTCTTTTTAAAATTCCATTTTCATAATATTCTACATCCGCGGTTTTTACCGATTCTATTCTTTTTCCCGTTTGCAAATTCCAATAAAATTTATGCGAAACCTCCGAAAAAAGAATATTAACAAAAAAGATATTAAAAATAATAATTTCAAATATTAAAACAAATAATTTTTTAATCATAATTGATTTATTTCTTTTTCTTCTCTTTTCTTTTTGTCTTTTTTAGCTTTTTCTTTTTTTGCTCTTTTTTCCAATTTAATTCTGATTTTATCGACAAGACTTCGTTTTTTAATTTCCGTTCTTAATTCTTCTTCTGTTTTTTCTGTTTTGAAAGATATAACCAATTTATATAATTGCAAGAAAATATATTGCAATTCTTTAATTTTTTTATCCATACTTTCCATACTGTCGACTGTAGTATTTGATAATTCGGCTACATTTTCAATAGAACCAAGCAAAACTTTAACATCGTTTTCCGTATTATTAACAACATTAACTACATCTTCGGCTAATTTATCTACTCCCGCAATATTCTGACTTACCATTGAACTCATTTGCATCTGCCTAACTGATAGCTCTTGCACCGCTTCGGTTATGATATTTAAGTTTGAAACATTATTTAATATATCTTTTCTTCCGACATCAAGCTCTTCATTTGCCATAGAAATTGAAGATATAACATCGCTAAGCATTACCGAACTTTCAAGAATTTTATCGCTTGAAGCGGCGCTTTTTGAAACCAAAGCTACGGTTTGCTCTATCGCTTGAATCGTCTCTTCGATTAAATCGTTAATTACTGTAGAATTATTCGCCGTATCTTCTGCAAGTTTTCTTATTTTTTCGGCAACAACCGTAAAACCTCGTCCATAATCTCCCGCATGAGCCGCCTCGATTGCCGCATTCATTGCCAAAAGGTTTGTTTGCTCTGAAATATTATGAATAACTTGAGTAATATTCGTTATTTGTTTTGAATAATCTTTAATTCCTTGAATAGAATCTGCAACCGATTCTGATATATTTCCTCCGTCTCTCGCTTCCGCATCAAGAATCTTTGAATAAGTATTTGCTCTAGTCGAACCTTGACTCACCGTAACAATATTTGCCATCATTTGCTGAACCGATACGCTCGTTCTATTAACCGCATCCGATTGAGATTTCATTTTTTCGCTAATTTCGTTTATATTATCTAAAAGCTGTCTTATAGTTTCGTTTACGGCGTTTATTCTCGTTCTTTGCATAAAACTCACTCTCGAAGCGCTCGCTGAAGATTCTGCAATTTTATTTGAATTAATAAGTTCCTCTTTAAACTCTTTATTTAAAGTTTCAAAATCGCTAACTCCAATATTTATTGAAGAGCGAATATTTTGAATATTTCCCGTCAAAACATAAGTATTTTCTTTAATGTTTGTAATAATGCTTTGAATTTTATCTAAAAATCTATTGAAAGAATGAATCAAATCTCCCGTTTCATCGATATTAATAACAGGAAGCCGAATAGTTAAATCGCCCGCTCCTTCGCTTAAAGCATCCGATACTTTTCTTGCAGATACTATACTTTTTCTAAATACAAGAATAAGCGTTATAACTATTGCTAAAAAGAAAATAACTCCCAAATATATCGTAATTGAAGCCGTAAGAATAGTTCTTCTGAAAGTCATATTTTGCTTATATGGAATTATATTCTCCCAAGCGCCCATTATATAAAGATTGTCGAATAATAAATATTTAACTATATTTAAATTATAATTTTTATCTAAAATTACTTTTGAGTTTAAAATATTATTCAAATAACTATCATTAATTTCGTTTTTTAAATCCGAAGAAGTTCTTGGATTATTTAATATGCTTTGAAATTCTCCTAATAAATTTATTCTATTATAAGTTATAACTTCATAATCTTTATCGACTACAAAAATATTAATATTCATATATTCTTCAAATAATCTTGTATAAGCAGATTCTCTAACTTCTACGGCGACATAACCTATTCTATTTCCGTTATAAGTTATTGGAGTGTAAATATAAAAATATATAGAATCTTTAACTAAATCTATAAAAAGTTCTTTTCCTTCCAAATCTGCAGGCGGAATATTCAACGAAGCGTTTGTTGTAGCCACAAAATTAAAATCGTTATTTTGACTTAAAAATATATTCAAATTTCCTAAAGCCGTATTTTCATTTTCAAAATTAATTCCGCTTCTTCTAATATCGTCAAAAACTACATAAAAAGCGTTTACATCATTATAACCTCCAAATCTACTTCTTAAATAATCCGTCAAACGAGAACTATATTCGTTATAATTATATCCAAATCTTGGAAGATATCCCAAATAAAAAGATAAATTTTCCGACAATTTTACATATTCGTTAATCGCATCATAAATTTTTGAAGATGCATCGCTTACATATTCTCTATCTACAATATCATTATATTGTCCGTAATATTCAAAAGCGTTTCTATAATGAAGTCCGTTTACTACGGCAATAACTCCGATAGCGGCGGTTAATAAAGGCGGCGCTATTATATAAGCCATTGAAAGATGGAATTCTTTTCTTCCTGTCGCTTTATATAAAGGCAAACTCCATAAAATAAAAAATAAAGCGGATATAGAAGCGCCAAAATTCATAAATAAAATTACTACTACAAATCGTATATTCATTACTTCAAATATAGTCATTGTGCCGTTATATATATACACTGGATAAGTTACTAAAGCTACTCCAATAAAAGCGATTAAAGTTTTTAATATATATCTAAATCCTAACTTTATGAATTTTCCTCTTTCAACTTTAAGGCAATCGAAAAATATGCTTATCATTATTCCAACAGTAATAAGCATAATAAAGAAATACGAAAATTTTCTTATAGGAGTAAATTGTCTATAAAGATAATTCAACATAAAAGAATAAGTCGATACGGTAATGATACCATTTACTAAAAAAGAAATAGGCAAAAGAACTTTTAACCTTTTCAGTAAAATATTTTCACTTTCTTGAAATATCATATTTTAGCCCTATAAAAATTTATTATCTTTAATCTCTATCTTTTCTATTATCGGTATAAAATAATATTTTTTTTAATTTTATATTTAATTTATACATTTAGAGTTTTTGCTTTCGTAATCGCCTCTTCAATAGAACCTACAAATCTAAAAGCTTGTTCGGGCAAATCGTCATAATCTCCATTGCAAATTCCCTTAAAACTTCTTATTGTATCTTCTATTTTTACATATCGCCCTTGAAGTCCCGTAAATTGTTCGCCGACAAAGAAAGGCTGACTTAAAAACTGTTCTATTTTTTTAGCTCTCGAAACTATTAATTTATCTTCTTCGGAAAGTTCATCCGCTCCAAGTATCGCTATAATATCTTGCAAATCTTTATATCTTTGAAGAATATTCTGCACGGCTCTTGCAACTTCATAATGTTCATTTCCTAAAACTAAAGGGTCTAATATTCTGCTTGTGGAAGCCAAAGGGTCCACAGCGGGATAAATTCCCTTTTCGCTAACATCTCTCGATAAAACCGTTGTCGCATCCAAATGCGTAAAAGCCGTAGCTGGCGCTGGGTCGGTTAAATCGTCCGCTGGAACATAAACCGCTTGAATTGAAGTTATTGAGCCATGTTTTGTAGATGTTATTCTCTCTTGTAAAGCTCCCATTTCCGTTGCCAAAGTTGGCTGATAACCTACTGCAGACGGCATTCTTCCAAGCAAAGCCGAAACTTCGCTTCCCGCTTGAGTGAATCTAAAAATATTATCGATAAATAATAAAATATCTAAATTTGCAGAATCTCTAAAATATTCCGCCATAGTTAAAGCGGTTAAAGCGACTCTCAAACGCGCTCCTGGAGGCTCATTCATCTGTCCATAAACTAAACAAGTTTTGTTAATAACTCCCGATTCTTTCATTTCGCTCCATAAATCATTACCTTCTCTCGTCCTCTCGCCTACTCCCGCGAAAACAGAATAGCCTCCGTGTTCGCTAGCTATATTATGAATAAGTTCCATTATTAAAACCGTTTTTCCTACTCCCGCTCCGCCAAATAATCCCGTTTTTCCTCCTTTAATATAAGGCGCAAGCAAATCTATAACTTTTATTCCCGTTTCAAAAATTTCAAGTTTAGGTTCTAAAGCGTCAAATCTTGGAGCATGCGCATGTATTGAGCGATATTCTTTAGCTTCTATAGGTTCGCCTTTATCTACGGTTTTTCCCAATACATTAAATATTCTTCCTATAGTTTCGTTTCCGACAGGCACCATTATATGCTTTCCCGTGTCTATAATATTATCGCCTCTTGAAATTCCGTCTGTAGATTCTAAAGCTATTGCCCTAACTCTTCCGCCGCCTAAATGTTGTTGAACTTCGCAAACTACATGTTTTTGAATTCCTTCGACTTCTTTGTCTATATAAAGAGCGTTTAATATTTCAGGCAAATGTCCCTCTTCAAATTCCGCATCTAAAGTAGAACCGACAACCTGAACGACTTTTCCTCTTTTAATTTCGCTTTCAAGTATCATAAAATTTATTCCTTAAAATCAATATTCAAAAATTTATTATTATATTTTATATTTATTAAAAACTTATTCAAGAGTTTTTACCATATCTTTATGTATTTTTTTATTGCTCGCTATATACTGTTTTTTTGAAAAAATATCATATTCTTTCATATTTATATTTGTTATAAGTCCGCCAGCTCTTTTTAATATAACTGTAGAAGCGCAAATATCCCAAGCCGAAAGTCCAAATTCAAAAAATCCATCGGCGGCTCCTTCTGCAACCATGCATATATCTAAAGCTGCAGAACCGTCTCTTCTTACGCATAAACTCTTTTTTACCATATTTGCAAAATCTATCATTCTATCATTTAAAAAATTATCGTTAGTAGCCGTATCGTAATAAAATCCCGTAATAATAAGAGATTCTATTAATTTATTAGTTGCGCTAACATTAATAACTTTTCCGTTTTTATAAGCTTTCGATTTTGCATGCGCTTTATAAATAGTATTCGTTAAAGGCGCGTAAACAACTCCCAAAATTGGATAACCTTTATAAGCCAAACCTATTGAAACGCAATAAAAAGGATAGCCATGAATAAAATTACTCGTTCCGTCTATAGGGTCGACTATCCAAGAAAAATCTTTATCTTCAAAATTATTTGATTCCTCGCCTAAAAATGCGAATTTAGGATATTTTTTTAATAAATATTTTTTAATAGTTTCCTCGTTTTTTAAATCGATTTCGGTAAATAAATCCGTCTTTCCTTTTTTAGAAACTTTTCTTGGAGCGCCAAAATATTTTAAAGAATATTTGCCCGCTTTTATTGCGATATATTCCGCGTCTTTTAAGCATTTATTTAATTTAGATTTTGAAAATTTTTTAATCTCGTTTTCTATTAATCTATATTTTTTATCGTTTTCGTCTTTAGTTTTGCTCTTTTTATTAAAATTAAATATGCTCATAATAAATACTCCGTTAAAATTAAAATTTATTTATTTGTTTGAGTTTCCCTAAATAATAAAACGGAAGGATTATCTCTAACCTTTTCGCTAAATATTTTTAAATTAGAAATTATTTGAGAAACATTAGTTTGTAAATTCGTATCTTTCATTAAACTGCCAACTATTCCTTTTCCGCTTTCAACATCTCGAATTATAAAAGACAAATCTTTACTTATAACGCTTATATTTGCAATACTTTCATTAACATTTGAAATTATTTCGCCAATCTCAGATTCATTGGTATTTATTAATTTTGTTATAAGCTCGATTGTAGACGACATATTTGTTATTATGCTTGTAAATTCTTCAAAATTAAGGTCTTTACCTATATCGCCAATAGAACCTAAAGCACTTTCTAAACTAAAAGGCTCTACTCCTTTAACTACGCTTTCGGGAGGCAAACTTTTAAGTCCTTCGGTAGTTATTGTAGGCGGAGTTGCCATTATATATTTTTCGCCTAATCCCAAACCAACAGTTTGTATTGTAAATCTTGTTCCTTCGGGCAAAACGACATTTCTATCGGTTATGAATAGAGTCACCCTTATAGTTCCGTCTTTATTAATAGATATATCTTCGATAAATCCTATATTTATTCCGCCGCCTCTATATGAAACTTTACCATTTACAAGCAAATCGCCTATAAATACATAATCTACATATATTCTATAACCGTTTCCTTTTAATTTTAAATTTCCTAATATGCTTATAGAAATTAAAAATAACGCTATAGTCAATATAAAGAATATTCCTAATTTTATTTTTTTTCTCATAATTTTATCTTACCTTCCTCAATTTAATCATTTAATCCGCATCCGCAGGTTTTATAGTTTCTATATCCTCGCCTTTTTTAGCAATACTACTCATAAAGAAAAATTTCAAATGAGGCTCTTCAATTTCATGCAAACGCTCTGGAGCGCCTCCTTCAATAATTTTACCATTATGAAGCATTACGACTCTATCAGCCATTCTAAAAACGCTAGTCATATCATGAGTAATAACTATACTCGTAACATTAAGTAAATTTTGCATCTTTATTATCAAATCGTCTATTATTCTAGACATAATCGGGTCTAATCCCGTTGTCGGCTCGTCATAAAGTAAAATCTCTGGGTCCATAGCAATCGCTCTTGCCAAACCGACTCTCTTTTTCATACCGCCAGAAAGTTCGGATGGCATTTTTTTTTCTATATTTGGCATTCCAACCATATCCAAAACTTCCGCAACTTTTATTTTTATTCTATCTTCGGGCATATCTTTTTTTATTCTTCGGAGTCCAAAACTTACATTTTCGTAAACATTTAAAGAATCGAAAAGCGCCGCTCCTTGAAAAACCATAGCGAATTTTTTACGAACTTCCGTTAATTCGTTATCCGAAATTTTATTAATATCTTGTCCTTCAACGATTATAGTTCCAGAATCTGGCTGCAATAATCCAATCAAATGTTTTATAAGAACGCTTTTACCACAGCCCGAATTTCCTATAATAGATAAAGTTTCTCCTCTATTAACTATAAGATTAACTCCGCTCAATACAATTTGAGAGCCAAAACTTTTATATACTTCTTTCATTTCTATAATATTCATTAATAAAAACCTTATAAACTCTAAACGGTAATTCTCAAAAATTTAATTTCATTATCCGCTTTAATTCTATAATTTCCCATGCATGCGGGAATAAGAACGGTTTTACCCGCTTTTAATTTTATATTATTATCTTTTATATCCGATTCTATAAATCCGTCTCCTTCTATATCAATAAAAATTTCAAAAGTTTTAGAATTTGTTTGCGAAGAGAATTTATTTTTAATAAAATATTCTTCCGCCGTAAAATATTTATTTGAAAATATTTCGTTAATTTCTAAATCTTTATTTTTAAATTTATTTCTTTTTTCAGATTTTAATTGATAAGCGTCTATATTTTCTATAACATTAAAAGCGTCTTCAATATGCAATTCTCTCGCTTTTCCGTCTTTATCGATTCTTTTCCAATCGTATAATCTATAAGTAATATCGCTTGAAGTTTGTATTTCTGCTATCATTGTATCCCCCAAGATTGCATGAACGCATCCGTTTGGAATATAATAAGCATCTCCTTTTTTAACTTCAAAATAATTAAATAAACTTTCTATATTATTTATATTATTGTCAATCGCTTTTTTAAGAATATTTTTATCTATTCCTTCTCTTAAACCTAATAAAATTTTAGCGTTATTTTTCGCTTCTACAATATACCACATTTCATTTTTGCCATGTTTTTTATGTTTTTTGTAGGCATATTCTTCATCGGGATGAACTTGTATAGAGAGTTTATCTTTTGCGTCTATAAATTTTATTAATAACGGAAAATATTTTTCTTTTTTTGCCGATATCAATTGCAAAGCTTCAATGCAATTAGAACCTAAAAATTCTTCTTTGTATCTTTCTACTAAAAATGATAAAGTTTTTCCTTTAAACTCTCCGTTTAGGATTATGCTTTTTTCCTCGTTTAAGTCGGATATTTCCCAACTTTCGCCTATATTTTTATCGCTTTCAAAAGGTTTTGAATATAAAGATGCAAGCAAACTTCCGCCCCAAACGGTTTCTTTAGCTATTTCAGATAATTCTAATATATACATAAATAATATTATATAAGAAAAAATTAAATAATTCAATAATATATATTATAAAAATATCTTATGCAATATTATGTTTATTTATTGATATTTATTATATTTTAATGTATAATATCTTTATTCAAAATAAAATTAACAAATAATTTAATTTTTAAGGAAAATTTATGTCCGATATTAGAGTCAGATTCGCTCCGTCACCAACGGGTTTTTTACATATAGGAAATGCAAGAACCGCATTATTTAATTGGCTTTATGCAAAGTCGGTTAATGGAAAATTAATATTGAGAATAGAAGATACCGACCAGGAGAGAAGCACAAAAGAAGCGGTTGATATGGCAATAAAATCTTTAAAATGGCTTGGAGTCGATTGGGATGAAGGACCAGAAGTTAATGGAAATTATGGACCTTATTTTCAATCGGAAAGATTAGATATATACAAAAAATATACAGAAAAACTTATGGAAGAAGGAAAGGCTTATTATTGTTTTTGCTCTTCGGAAGAATTAGAAAAAAAATCAAACATGCAAAAAACTTTAAATCAGCCAATAATTTACGATGGAAAATGTAAAGATATTCCTTTAGAAGAAGCTAAAAAAAGAGTCGCAAACGGAGAGGCGGCAAAAATAAGATTCAGAGTTCCTAAAAACGAAGAAATTATTTTTGAAGATTTCGTTAGAGGAACGGTAAAAACTAATAGCGATGAAATTGGCGATATTATAATCGTTAGAGAAAACGGTTTTCCAACTTATAATTATGCCGTAGTTATAGACGATATGCTAATGAAAATAACTCATATTATAAGAGGGGAAGACCATATTTCAAATACTCCAAAACAGATTTTAATTTATAAAGCGTTAGGAAGCGAACCTCCGAAATTTGCTCATACTTCTTCGATACTTGGAGACGACAGAAAAAAATTATCGAAAAGACATGGCGCCGCTACTCTTATGGAATATAAAGAAGAAGGATTTTTGCCTCAAGCTATGCGAAATTTTTTAGCTCTGCTCGGTTGGACGCATCCCGAAGCTATAGAAACTATGAACGATAAAGAAATGATAAAAGCTTTTACTCTATCTCGTTTTTCAAAAAGTCCCGCGATATTCGATACGGCTAAATTAAGACATTTAAACGCTTGGCATATAAAAAATATCGATTTAGAGGAAGCGGTTGAATTATTTATTCCATATTTAATAAAAGGCGGATTCTTAAAAGAAAATTACACGGAAAGCGAAAAAAATTGGGCTAAAAAACTTGTTTCGGTAATAAGGCATAATTGCGTAGTTTTATCGGATATAAATAAATATGTTCCCGTATTTTTTGAAAACGATTTTGAATTGGATAACGAAATGAAAGAAATTGTAAATAAAGAAGAAAGTAAAAATTTGCTTAAATTTATAAAAAGCAATATAGAAAATGCAAATGAAATAACAGACGAATATATGAAAAATTTAATAAAATCGGCTCAAAAAGAAACGGGTTTAAAAGGACCAAATTTATATCATCCTATTCGATATGTTTTAACGGGAAGCAAAGCTGGAACGGAGCTTTCGCATATTTGCGAGCTTTTGGGTAAAGATAATATTTTATATAGATTATCCAAATATATTTAACAAGGGAAAAATATGATAAACGGAAAACCTTTAATATTAGCTGTAGACGATGAAGAAAATATTAGAAATCTTATAACTTATACATTTGAAGAGCATAATCTCGAAGTAATGACGGCTGAAAACGGAAAAGCGGCTATAACTATATTGGAAAATAATCCTATAGATGTAATTATAACCGATTTACTTATGCCGACAATGACGGGACTCGCTTTAATAAGAGAAATGAAAAAGAGAAAAAGCTCGATTCCGATTATTATAATCACAGCTTACGGAAATACGGAAATGGTAAAAGAGATAATAGCCGAAGGCGTTTTTAGACTTATAGAAAAACCTCTCGATTTTGACATATTAGTTCCTATAGTTCAAGATGCGATAGAAAATAAAAAGAAAAATTCTAAAAAGTAAAAGCCCAATGCTTTAAAAACATTAGGCTTTTAGGAAATTAAAATATTGATGTAAAAAAGAATCATTTTGCAGATAAATATTTGTCTATTCCGTAAGCGGCTCTTTTTCCGTCTCCAATAGCAAGTATAACAGTAGCAGCACCTCTTGCAGCGTCTCCTCCTGCAAATACTCCATCCATTGATGTTGCGCCCGTTTCTTCGTCTATAACATAAGTTCCTTTTTTGCTTATTTTAAGCTCGGGAACTTTTCTTGCAATTAAAGGATTAGGCGTAGTTCCTATAGCTATAATAACGGCGTCAACTTCTATATCTTCAATTTTTCCTTCAACTGCTATTGGTTTTCTTCTTCCGTCTTCGTCAGGTTCGCCTAATTCCATAACTTGAGTTCTTATAGCGACAACATTATCGTTTTCATCTCCTACAACTTCCAAAGGCGCTCTTAAAAATCTAAACTCTACGCCTTCTTCTATAGCATGATGAATTTCTTCTAATCTTGCAGGAAGCTCTTTTTCCGTTCTTCTATAAACTATATAAACTTTTTCAGCTCCAAGTCTAACCGCGGTTCTGCATGCATCCATAGCGACATTACCGCCTCCCAAAACCGCTACTTTTTTATGTCTTATAACGGGCGTGTCGACTTCTGGGAATTTGTAAGCGCCCATTAAATTGACTCTCGTCAAATATTCGTTTGCAGAATAAACTCCGCATAAATGTTCGCCTGGAACATTCAAAAATAAAGGAAGTCCCGCTCCCGTTCCTAAAAATACGGCGTCATATTCTTTTCTTAATTCTCCAAAATCTATAGATATTCCCGCAACTTCGTTTATTTTAAATTTAACTCCGTCTCTTTTAAGATTTTCAACTTCATGCGCCACCAATTCTTTAGGTAAACGAAATTCTGGAATTCCATACATTAAAACTCCGCCGATTGTATGAAGCGCCTCTAAAACTGTGACATCATAACCTAATTTAATTAAATCTCCCGCGCATGCCAAACCCGCAGGACCCGCTCCAATAACGCAAACTTTTTTTCCGTTTTGTTCGACTTTTAAATCTTCATGTTCCGAATTTTTTCTTTCGTAATCGGCTACAAACATTTCTAATTTTCCAATAGCTACAGGCTCGAATTTTTTACCGACAACGCATCTCTCTTCGCATTGAGTTTCTTGAGGACAAACTCTTCCGCATGCGGCTGGCAAAGCGTTAGTTTCTTTAATCTTTTTAGCCGCTTCTAAAAATTTTCCGTCAGCGACTAATCCTATAAATTCGGGAATTTTTACTTTCGCTGGGCAACCTTCCATACAATGCGGAACTTTGCAATCTAAACATCTTAAAGCTTCTTTTAAAGCCTGTTCTTCGGTATAACCTAAAGGAACTTCTTTAAAATCCATTCTGCGTTCTTCGGCGCTTCTTGTAGGCATATCCTGTCTTGGTATTTCGCCTAATTTTGACCTTGGGGGCATATATTTTTCTCCTAAAATTTGGATATTTTTAATAATTATTTAAATATTATACTACATAATTAAATATAGTCAATAGTCAATATATAAAATATTAATTAGTATTTATTAAAATAAAATCTAATTAATCATTTAATTTATATTTATACCAATAAGAATTTCCAACATGCTTTTGCATAACTTTTTTTATTCCGCTTAAATCAAATGTGGCTATTGGTTCAAAGTTTTTCATTAATTTTGCGGATTTGCCATTATAAAGCATTTTTGTTAATACGCTAGCTCTATTGGATGGCACATTTATACCATAGCATCCCATATCGTCAGATTTAAAATCGTCAGAATGAAAAGTGCTATTAATATCATTGCCTTCATTATCGGTTATAACTAAAATTAAATTGTCCCCTTTTTGTATATCTCCATGAAAAATCGCTATTACAGAGTATCCAAGAGAATCTACATTAACGCCTATTAATATATAAGCCCCACTATCTCCCAAATCATAAGTTGTAAAAGTAGTTAAAGGTTCTCCATTTTTAGTGTATGCAGTGCCAACTTCCCATTTAGCAAAAAGCATTGCCGAAAACATTAAAAATAAAAATATAATTTTCTTCATAAAAACTCCTAATTGTTAAATTATAAATTAATTATAATAGATATATATAAATTTGTCAATTTAATAAATAAGATTTTTTATTTATTTATTTTTTATTTCTTCAAAAGCATTTTTAAATTTTTTAGAAAAATCTGATTTTACTTCTATATTTTTAAATCCCGCGCTATTTTCAATTCTTATTGCAACTAAATTTCCTATATTATCAACTCTCGCATTTGCATTTATAGTATATGTATCAAAAGAATCTGCATCATACAAAAGCCATTTATATGTGCTTAACATTTCGCCTTTATCAATCTTTGACATTTCGCTTGTATAATTAAGATTTATAAAACTATTATCACTAAATTTTAAAATTATTTTATTTCCTTTTGAAATAGTAAAAGCTGCGCTACTTACATATAAAGCGTCTAAAATTACATTGTCAGTATTTACCAATTTACTAAATCTTAATTTAATTGTCGTATCCCAACCCGTTATTGTCATATAATCGGTTTCATAATGTTGCGTTCCGTAAAAACTATCGTTAACAGTTTTAACTTTTACGGCGCAGGATATTAATAATAAAATTGGCGACAATAAAAATAATTTCTTTAATTCTTTTAATTTTAATAATTTTTTCATAAAATAAATTCCTAATTGATTTTTTATAATTATATAGATTATTAGCAATTTTTCAAGTATTAAAGTGTTGACATTAATTAATTATAATATACAATATTAACACAGTATTTAAATTATCATAATTAAGAAGAGTAGTCTATTTGCTTGGCTACTCTTCGAATTTTAAATATTTATTATCAATAAAAACTCAAACGATTAATTATAATATTAACATAAATTTATTTTTTATATATAATATCATAAATTATTTTAGAGATTCTTATGTTGGAAAATTCAAATAATACAAAAATTAAAGAAAAAATTACAAAGTCGTCTTTGAAAATGTCTATAGTAACTGCAATTAGTAGAATATTCGGACTTGTTAGAGACCAAATACAGGCGGCTTTACTTGGAACAACTTTTATTGCGGACGCTTTTGCAATAGGTTTTATTCTTCCTAATTTATTAAGAAGATTATTCGCTGAAGGAAATATGGTTGCAAGTTTTATTCCCGTATTTACCGAACTTGAAAAAGAAAAAGGAATCGAAGAATCAAAAAAATTTTTTAGAGCAATTTTTACGCTTTTAACTTTAATATTAATTCTAATCGTTTTAATAGGGATAATAATCTCTCCTCTACTCGTTAAATTTTTATATAAATCGGCAGATAAAGAAGCTTTGGATTTGGCTACAAATTTGTCAAGAATAATGTTTCCTTATCTTTTGTTTATATCGTTAGCGGCTTTGATGCAAGGAATTTTAAATATAAGAGGATATTATTCTATTTCGGCTGCAAGTCCGATTATTTTAAATACTATTATAATAACTACAGCTTTAATTTTTTATTTCTTTTTTCCAAATGTTTTTGAAAATATGTCTTATGTTTTTGCAATAGCGGTTTTAATCGGCGGATTCGTTCAATTTATTTATCAAATGCCTTTTGTTAAAAAATTCGGATTTACTTTTAAGCCAAGTTTTAATTTTAAAGATATTTATGTAATAAAAATGATAAAACTATTTGCGCCTGGAATTTTTGGAGCGAGCGTTTATCAAATTAATTTGCTTGTTTCAACGGCTTTTGCGGGAGCGATTGGAGAAGGCAGAGTTTCGGCGGTTACTTTTGCAAACAGAATTCATGAATTCGTTTTGGGAGTTTTTGCCGTAAGTATAGCGACTGTTATGCTTCCGACTTTAAGCAAATTGATAGCCGAAGATAAAAAAGAAGAGGCAAAAGACACTTTAGGCTATTCTTTAAGATTAGTCGCTTTAATAACTATTCCCGCTACTTTCGGATTTATTATTTTAGGAAGAGAAATTGTAGCCTCAATTTTTCAATACGGAGCTTTTTCTTCAAATTCAACTTTTTTAGTTTCAAGCGCTTTAAAATATTTATCTATATCTTTATTTTTTGTGGCAAGTTATAGAATAGTTGTTCAATCGTTTTACGCTATGAAAGACATGAAAACTCCCGTATATACGGCTTTTTTTTCATTTGTAATAAACGCTTTAAGCAATTATTTATGCGTTTATATTTTCAAATTCGATATAATCGGAATTTCAATTTCAAGCGTTTCTGCAAATATAATTTCTTTTTGCATATTATATATTTTATTAATGAAAAAAATTAAAACGAAATCCATAATCAATAAAAAAATCGATATTTTCAAAACTTTTTTATCAAGTTTATTAATGGGAATGTTTGTTTTTTCTCTAAAATATTATTTTTTATCCGTTCCGCAATTTTCAAAAGCTTTTTTTGTATTAAAAGTTTTTATAATAATTTTTGCAGGAATAATTTTTTACTGCTTAATAAATATAATTTTAAAAAACAATGATTTTTTATCTTTCATTAATATTTTTAGAAAAAAGATTATTAAAAGAAAATCATAATATAGCGTTTTTCATTTCTTTAACATATTTTCCAACATAACTTGGCGAATCTTCTCCGTATTCTTCGCATAATTTTACTATTGCGCTTCCGACTATCACTCCGTCCGCATATTCGCTCATTTCTTTTGCCCGCTCTGGAGTCGATATTCCGAAACCTACGGCGACAGGAATATCATTAACCGATTTTACAAGATTAACCATTTTTTCTATATTCGTGTTTATATTTTCTCTTATTCCCGTCACGCCTAAAGAAGAAACGCAATATATAAATCCGTTAGAATCTTTTGCTATTGCCGATATTCTCTCTTCGGATGTAGGCGCTATTAAAGATATAAAATCAATATCATACTTTTTAAATATCGAGTCGAATTCTTTTTTTTCTTCGTAAGGAACATCGGGAAGTATAATTCCGTCAATTTTTAATTTTTTAGATTTTTCTGCAAATCTTTCTATTCCATACGAAAACACTATATTTGCATAAGTCATAAAAACCATTGGAATATCGGTATTTTTTCTAACCAACTCTAACATAGAAAATATTTTATCCGTTGTAGTTCCATTTTTTAAGGCTCTGCTATTTGCCGATTGTATAATAGAACCTTCGGCTACAGGGTCGGAAAAAGGAATTCCAAGTTCTATTAAATTAGCTCCATTTTTCTCCATTTCGTATATAGTTTTTTCGGTTATATCCAAAGAAATTTGTCCGCAAGTTATAAAAGGAATAAAAGCCTTTCCTTTTGAAAATGCATTTTTTATATTACTCATTGATTATCTCCCCATTATATTTTGCTATCGATACGCAGTCTTTATCTCCCCTACCCGATAAATTTACTACTATTATTTTATCTTTATTCATTTTTGGCGCTTCTTTAATGGCATAGGATAAAGCATGGGCGCTTTCTATCGCGGGTATTATTCCTTCCATACGCGATAAATATTCAAAAGATTTAACCGCTTCATCGTCCGTTATCGGAATATATTTTACTCTTCCAATATCATGCAAATATGCATGTTCGGGACCTATTCCAGGATAATCGAGTCCCGCCGATATGGAATAAACGGGAGCTATCTGTCCATATTCATCCTGACAAAAATAAGACTTCATTCCATGAAATATTCCTAATTTTCCCGTAGATATTGTAGCCGCCGTTTCAAAAGTATGAACTCCTCTTCCCGCCGCCTCGCATCCTACAAGCTCAACCGATTTATCTTCTATAAAATGATAAAAAGAACCTATCGCGTTAGAACCTCCGCCTACGCATGCCACAATCATATCTGGAAGTCTTTTTTCAATATTATAAATTTGCTCTTTAATCTCTTTTGAAATAATAGCTTGAAAATCCCGCACTATTGTAGGAAAAGGATGAGGTCCCATTACCGAACCAATCACATAATGAGTGTCGTCTATTCTTTTAGTCCATTCTCGCATAGTTTCCGATACGGCGTCTTTTAAAGTTGCCGTCCCGCTTTCCACAGAATTAACTTTAGCTCCCAAAAGTTTCATTTTATAGACATTTAAAGCCTGTCTTTCGGTATCTTCTTTTCCCATAAATATTTCGCATTCCATATCCATAAGCGCCGCTATAGTCGCCGTTGCCACTCCATGCTGTCCCGCTCCCGTTTCGGCTATAACTCTTTTTTTCCCAATTTTTTTAGCGAGTAAAACCTGCCCTAAAACATTATTTATTTTATGCGCGCCAGTATGATTCAAATCTTCTCTCTTCAAATATATTTTTGCTCCTTTCAAATCTTCAGTAATTCTTTTTGCAAAATAAAGCATAGAAGGACGATTCGCATAATTTTTAAATAAATCGTTTAATTCTTCGTTAAAATCTTTATCGTCTTTATAGAAATTATAAGCTTTTTCAAGTTCTATAATCGCATTCATAAGAGTTTCGGGAATATATGTTCCGCCATGAACTCCAAAATGTCCTTTATTCATATTCTCTCCTCTTTATAATTTTTCGTAATATTTATAATATATTTCATTTTATCAAAATCTTTTATTCCGTCCGTTTCAAGTCCGCCCGACAAATCTACGCAGTAAGGATTAAATTTTAAAGCTTCGTTAATATTTTCTTTATTCAATCCTCCAGCCAAAAAATACTTTTCATTAAAAATATTTTTGAAATTTTTATTTAACTTAAAAGCCTTTTTCAAATAATTCCAATTAAAAGTTTTTCCAACTTCGCATTTAAAATTATCTAAAAGTATAAAATCGGAAAATATATTAACGCTTTCTAATATAGAATTTTCATTTTCAACCGTCACGGATTTTATTATTTTAGAATTAGTTTTTATTTTTAGATTATCTATAAAATCATTATCTTCGCTTCCATGCAATTGAATAATATCTATAATTTTATCTTTAATCAAATTTAATATAAAATCAAAATTATCGTTTACGAATACTCCAACGGCTTTTATTTCTTTGTCGAGTTTATTTTTTAAATTGCAGGCTTCTTCAAATTTGACTTTTCTTCTGCTTTCGGCGAAAACAAATCCTATATAATTTGGTTTCAATTTATTTGCATAATTTATATCTTCTTCTCTAAATAATCCGCAGGTTTTTATTTTCATTAATCTATTATTCCTCTTAATTTTTTTATTTCTTTTTCTTTATCTTTTTTAATCATAAGCGTCTCGCCTATAAGAACGGCGTTAGTTTTATTTGCTTCAAGAATTTTTATATCGTTTCTATTTTTTATTCCGCTTTCGGAAACAAAAATTATATTATTTGGAATCAATTTTCTTAAACGAACGCTATTATTAATATCGACTTCAAAAGTTTTTAAATTTCTATTATTTACTCCTATTATTCTTGGATTTAAATTTAATATTTTTTCAAGCTCTTCCTCGTTATGAATTTCAAAAAGAGAAGATAAACCCAAACTATTTGCAATTTCAAAATAATCTTTTAATTTATATTTATCCAAAACGGCGGCAATAAGCAAAATAGCATCCGCTTTTATATTTTTGCTTTTATATATCATATATTCGTCTATTATAAAATCTTTGCGAAGTATTGGAATATTTACCGTTTCTTTAATCTCTTCTAAATATTTATCGCTTCCCATAAAATAATGAGGTTCGGTTAAACAAGAAATCGCATCGGCTTTTGCTTTTTGATAATCTTTCGCTATTTCAATATAATCAAATTCTTCTGTTATTATTCCTTTTGAAGGAGAGGCTTTTTTAATTTCGCAAATAAAATTAATTTTCTCTTTTTTGCCAATCGCTTTTTCAAAATTAAAATAATTTTCTTTTTCTACGCTTTTTATACTTTCGGCAATTTTCCTAACTTCGATTAAAGAGATTTTTTGTTTTTCTTTTCCTATACGCTCTTTTGTAGTTTCGCATATTTTATCAAGAATATTCATTATCGACAAACCTATATAATTTTAATTATAATATTAACTATTACTTTCTTTTATAAAATCTTCCAATTTTTCAAAAGCCTTTTTTTCGTCTATTAGATTTTCAGCCATTTGGATGCCTTCTTTTATATTTTTAACTTTTTTAGCGATATAAAATCCAGCTCCAGCGTTCATACAAACGGCTTTTCTTTTAGCTCCATTATCTTTGAGATTAAAAATATTTCTTATAATTTCCGCATTTTCTTTTACGCTTCCGCCTTCAAGTTCTTTTTTATCGCAAAAATCGTATCCAAAATCTTTAGGCGATATCGTATAAGATTTTAAATTTTCTTTATCTAAAATTTCGCATACTTTAGTTTCAGACGACATTGATATTTCGTCTATTTTATCCGTTCCGTAAACTACCATTCCTCTTTTAACTCCCAAATTCTGCATAACTTTTGCAAGAGGTTCGATTAATGATTCGTCATAAACTCCCATAAGTTCTATATTAGCTCCAGCTGGATTTGATAAAGGTCCTAATATATTAAAAACCGTTCTTATTCCAAGTTCTTTTCTAACGGGAGCGACATATTTCATAGCTATATGATAATTTTGAGCGAATAAAAAACATATATTTATTTTTGAAAGAATTTCGCGACTCTTTTCGGGTGAAATATTTATACTAATTCCCAATTCTTCCAAAACATCCGCAGCGCCGCATTTTGAAGACGCCGCTCTATTTCCATGTTTTGCAACCGCAACTCCTCCCGCAGCTATAACTATTGCAGACGCCGTAGAAATATTAAAAGAGTTAGAATTGTCTCCGCCAGTGCCGACTATTTCAAGAACTTCCATATTATGCAAAAGTTTTATGCAATTCTCTCTCATTCCCGCAGCCGAACCCGTTATTTCCTCAATAGTTTCGCCTTTCATTGAAAGCGCAGTTAAATACGAAGACATTTGAACGACTGTAGCTTTTCCAGACATTATCTCATTCATTACCTCTTTGGCTTCCTCGTAATTTAAATTTTCTTTTTTAGATAATTTTAAAATTGCTTCTTTAATCATATTATAACCTCGTATAAATTTTTTATAATATTAAATCCGTCTTTAGTCATAACCGATTCGGGATGAAATTGCACTCCGTATATCGGATATTCTTTATGCTCTATAGACATTATTTCTTTATCTTCTATTGAAAAAGAAGTTACTTTTAAACAATCGGGCATGCTCTCTCTGACGGCTGACAGAGAATGATACCTTGCAACCTCGATTTGTTTAGGAAGATTTTTAAATAAAATAGAATTATTAGAAAGTTCAATAATCGAAGTTTTTCCATGCATCAACTTTTTTGCATAACTAACTTCCGCTCCGAAAGATTTGCATATTGCCTGATGTCCCAAACAAACTCCAAATATTATGGGATTTATTTTACTTTTATTATCTTTATCAATATAGAAATATTTTATAATATCTATGCATATTCCCGCATCTTCGGGTTTTCCAGGTCCGGGCGATATTATTATAATATTTGGATTTAACTTTTCTATTTCTTTAAAATCTTCCGTTTTATATTCATCATTTCTTACAACCTTTATATTTTTATCAAATTGTCCTATAAGTTGATAAAGATTATAAGAAAAACTATCGTAATTGTCTATTAATAAAGTCATAATTCCATCTCCGCCATTTTAGCAGCTTTTAATACCGCAGCCGCTTTATTTATGCATTCTATATATTCCTTTTCGCCTACGCTGTCGTAAACTATTCCCGCTCCCGCTCTTATGCATATTTCGTCTTCTTTTTTATATATTAATCTTATTCCTATACAAGTGTCCATATTGCCCGAAAAATCAATATAACCGATAGCGCCTCCGTAAATTCCTCTGCATATTCCTTCAAGTTCGTTTATTATCTCGCAAGCTCTTATTTTTGGAGCGCCCGATAAAGTTCCCGCTGGAAGTATAGAATCCAAAACATCCAAAGCGTCTTTATCGTCTCTTATGATTCCCGATACTGTAGAAGCTATATGCATTATATGAGAATATTTTTCTACAAATTTATATTTTTCTACATTTACGCTTCCTATTTTGCTTATTTTTCCAATATCGTTTCTTCCCAAATCGACAAGCATATTATGTTCTGCAAGCTCTTTTTTATCAGTTAAAAGCTCTTTTTCCAATTTTAAATCTTCTTCTAAAGTTTTTCCTCTCGGACGACTTCCCGCCAAAGGATAAGTATGCAATTTATCGTTTTCAAGTTTAACCAAAGTTTCGGGAGAAGAACCCGCTATTTCTATATCGCCCATAGAAAAATAAAACATATAAGGAGACGGATTAATTGTTCGCAATACTCTATAAACATCAAATAAATTCCCTTCGGCTTTAGCGTATATCGGATTTGAAAGAACGACTTGAAAAATATCGCCTTCGTAAATATATTTTTTAGCCTTTTCTACCATATCGCAATATTTTTCTTTTGAAAAACTATGTTTCGCTTCCGATTTAAAACTAAACTTTTCAAAACTATTTTTATATTTTTTGCTTTCTGTTTTAAGAAGTTTTTCTATAGAGTCCAATTTTTCTAAAGCTTTATCGTATTGAAAATCCAACTTTGAAATTTCTATTCCAGTGATTAATATTATTTTCTGTTTAAAATTATCGAAAATTATAACATCGTTAAAAAGAAACAAATTCAAATCGTAAAATTTATTATCGTATTCTTCAAAATCGAGTTTTTTTTCGTTGTATCTTATATAATCGTAAGAAAAATATCCTGCAAGTCCGCCCGTAAAAGTAGGCATATCGTCAATTTTTGGCGTTTTATATTCTTTCAAAATTTTTCTTATTATGTCTTTAGGATTTCCTTTAATAGTTTTTAGTCCGTTTTTGTCTTTTATATTTACATTCCATTTGCTTGCGTTTATTTCTAGTATAGGCTCATAACATAAAAAAGTATATCTTCCCCAAACCTTTCTATCTTCCACGCTCTCCAAAAGAAATGCATTAACGCTTTTAGATTTTAAAATACGCATAGCTTCTATAGGCGTAATAAAATCGGAATAAATTTCTTTGCAAATAGGAACTCGTTTATAATCGTTTAAATTTTTTATTTTCTTTATATTTTCAATATTCATAATTTATAACTTATAATAATAAAATTTAGCTTAAAATACTTAAATATTATAATACTATTAGTAGTAATTGTCAAGCGTTTATTTTTAAATTTTAAATAATAAATTTAATTTAAATTTATATATTATAAATCAATATAAAAAATAAATATTATATTAAATTAAATAAAGAATAATCACCAAATGCTTTTATTAGGTTTTCTCAATTCTGGCTCGTCATTGCTTGGAATAACTTTTTTTAATTCGCTATATAATCTCTTCTCTTCTGAAGACAATTTTTTATTAACATCGATATTAACTATCACAAGCAAATCGCCTCTAACTCCTCTATTTAAGTTTGTAGCTCCGCCGCCTTTTAATTTGAAAACCTGTCCGCTATTCGTTCCCGCTGGAATTTTTATTTTTACTTTTTTCTTATCCAAAGTTTCTATAAGTATATCTGCTCCTAAAGTCGCTTGAACTATATTAATTCCTACTTCGGTTATCAAATCAATTCCATCTCTTATAAAATATTTATGAGGCAAAACATTAATATACAAATATAAATCGCCTGGAATTCCGCCCGCAATCGCTTCGCCTTCCTTTGAAACTCTAAGTTGAGTATTATCGTCTATGCCTTTTGGAATATTAACCGAAATAGTTTTAGGTTTTTTAATCGTTCCAGCTCCTCTGCAATTTTTACAAGGTGTTGTCACTATCGAACCGCTTCCATGACATCTACTGCAAGTTCTTCTAACGCTAAAAAATCCTTGCGAACTTCTTATCTCTCCGCTTCCTCCACAAGTCGGGCAAGTTGTGGTTTTTGTTCCTGGCTCAGCTCCGCTTCCATGACAAACATCGCAAATATCGTTTTTGTCAAGTTTAATTTCCATTTTCTTGCCAAATACCGCATCTTCCAAAGAAAGATTAATATCGTATCTTATATCGTTTCCTCTTCTCTGCCTTGTAGAACTTCTGCTTCCAAATCCGCCTCCAAAAAAAGAACTAAATATATCGTCTAAATCGCCAAATCCTCCGCCGCCAAACATTGAAGAAAAATCAAAACCGCCTCTTCCGTAAGCGTCCGCAAAATCGCTATGAACTCCTTGAAATCCGAATTTATCGTATTGAGAGCGTTTTTTTTCGTCCGATAATATTTCGTAAGCTTCCGTAGCTTCTTTAAATTTTTCTTCCGCTTCTTTATTTCCAGGGTTTCTGTCAGGATGATATTGCATAGCCAATTTTCTGTAGGCTTTCTTTATCTCATCCACATTGGCAGTTTTTGAAACTCCCAAAACCTCGTAGTAATCTCTTTTATCAGCCATTTATAAATATCCTTTTTAACTTAAATTAAATAAAAATATAATTATACTTTAAATATTCCAAAAAATCTTTTAAAAATTTCAAACCTCTTCAAAAAACATAAAACTATTTACAAACATTAAAACTCCCGCAGCAATCCAAACCGATTTAGTTCCAAATTTATTGGTAAATAAAGAACCTAAATAAGCGCCTAAAGTAAAAGACAAAATAATAGTCAAATAAATAAATCCATTTTTTACGCTTTTAATATGTTCTTCTTTTTTATTTTTATTTTTTCTAAATAAATAATCAAATAAATGCTCCGAAGCAGAACGCAAATTTCCCGTGCACATAGTCGAAACATAGGAAAGCCCTTCTACTTTATTAAAAGTTGTCATATGAACCGCGGATATAAAAGAAACGGAACTAACCATTAAAGCGTTTGGGAAACTTCTTGAAAACATTCCAACCATAAAAAGTATAATCGTATTGATTAATAAAATAATATAACCCCATTCTATTATATGCTTTTCGTTTGTAATTTTTTTTATAAATTGAGCGAACCAAATTCCGCATATAAAAGACAATATTGGAAACAGACAATTTATAGCGTCATAAAATTTGCCTTTCGCTAAATTCATTGCAAGAAATATTATATTTCCCGTTTGAGCGTATGCAAAAATTCCGTCTTTCGTTATATAAGTATAAGCGTCCACATAACCGCAAACCATAGAAAGCATTGAGGCTATATATATAGTTTCCAAAGTATGAATTTCTTTCTTCTTTTTTAGAAAAGATAAAATATTTTTTTTCGATTTACTTTTTTTTGAAATATTCTTTTTTAATAATTTATTAATCAAAATCAAAACCTTTATAATTGATTTGTATAATTATATATCAAAGAACAATATAATCAAATAGGCGGCTAAAATTATTTATTATTTTTTAACCGCCAAATGCTTTATATTCAACTTTTACTTTTTATCATTATCGTCAACAACCTCGTAATCGGCGTCTACAACGGATTCGTCTTTTCTTCCCGTATCTTCCGTAGTTTCATTTGCCTGACTTTGTTGTTCGGTTTGTCCTCCCGCTTGCTGTCCTTGTTTATAAAGAGTTTCTGACGCTTTACTCCAAGAAGCCTGAAGTTCATCCGTAGACTTTTTAATATTATCCGTATTATTTGATTCTATTGCCGATTTTAAAGCCGACACTTTAGATTCAATTTCGGATTTATCCGAAGGCTGTAATTTATCTCCCGATTCTTTTAATAATTTTTCCGTTTGATAAATCATATGGTCCGCGTTATTTTTAGCTTCAACTTCTTCTTTTTTCTTTTTATCCTCTTCTGCATGTTTTTCTGCGTCTTGCACCATTCTGTTAATTTCTTCTTCACTCAATCCGCTTGAAGATTCTATTCTTATTTTCTGCTCTTTTCCCGTTCCCAAATCTTTAGCCGATACATGCACTATTCCGTTAGCGTCAATATCAAAAGAGACATCTATTTGAGGAACTCCTCTCGGCGCTGGCGGTATTCCAACCAAATCAAATCTGCCAAGCTCTCTATTATCGTTTGCCATTTTTCTTTCGCCTTGTAAAACTCTTATAGTTACCGAAGGCTGATTATCCGCCGCTGTTGAAAATACCTGATTCTTATGCGTAGGAATTGTTGTATTTCTATTTATTAAAACAGTCATTACGCTTCCTTCCGTTTCAATTCCCAAAGAAAGAGGAGTTACATCCAAAAGAAGAACATCTTTAACATCGCCTCTTATTATTCCGCCTTGAACTGCCGCTCCCATTGCAACCGCTTCGTCAGGATTTACGCTTTTATTTGGCTCTTTATTAAATACATTTTTAACGGTTTCTTGAACTAAAGGAATTCTCGTAGAACCTCCAACCAATATAACCTCGTCTATATCGTTTAAAGTTAATCCCGCATCTTGCATAGCTTTTTCGCAAGGGATTCTAGTTTTTTCAACTAAATCTCTTATAAGCTCTTCAAATTTAGACCTAGTCAAAGACACATTCAAATGTTTAGGACCAGACGCGTCCGCTGTCAAATAAGGCAAATTAATATCGGTTTGTAATGAGCTTGAAAGTTCTTTTTTCGCTTTTTCTGCGGCTTCTTTTAATCTCTGCAAAGCCATTTTATCGTTATTTAAATCTATGCCTTGTTCTTTTTTGAATTCGCTTATAAGCCAATCGATTACCGCATGGTCGAAATCATCTCCTCCCAAATGCGTATCTCCGTTTGTGCTTTTTACTTCAAATAAACCGTCAGCCAATTCCAATATAGATATATCGAAAGTTCCGCCTCCCAAATCGTAAACGGCTATTTTTTCGTCTTTCTTTTTCTCTATTCCATAAGCCAAAGCGGCTGCGGTAGGTTCGTTAATTATTCTCAAAACATTAAGCCCCGCAATTCTACCCGCGTCTTTTGTAGATTGTCTTTGACTATCATTAAAATAAGCTGGCACGGTAATAATGGCGTCCGTTACTGTTTCTCCTAAATATTCTTCCGCCGTTTGTTTCATTTTTTGAAGTATTCTAGCGCTTATCTCTTGAGGAGTAAAATTGCCTTCTAAAGTTTTTATTTTTACTTTTCCGTCTTCTTCTAAAACGGTATAAGGCATTCTCGAACGCTCTTCGGTTACTTCATTATAAGTGTTTCCCATAAATCTTTTTATTGAAAATATAGTATTTTCGGGATTCGTTACCATTTGGTTTTTAGCTGGTTGTCCGACTAAAACCTCGCCTTTATTGGTAAAAGCGACTATTGAAGGAGTAGTTCTATTTCCTTCGCTATTCGTTATAACTACGGGTTTTCCGCCTTCCATTATGGATACGCATGAATTCGTAGTTCCTAAATCTATTCCTATTATTTTACTCATTGTATTATCTCCTTAATTAATAAAATTTTAAATTTTGCATTCTAAACTAAAATTAAAACTAATCTTTTGTCAGAACGCTTACAATATATTCTGTGTGACCGTTTCCCAAATGAGAAGTATTAAGGTCAACATTTATTACTTCCCTATTTTCAATATGCTTATTAATTTTATCCGTTAAATCTTGCAAAACGGTATTAATATGCTGTCTGTCTGCAGCTTTTGGCTCGTAATAAGCCCTAAAAAGTTGAATATGCGCCATAAAATCTCCTATTTTTAATTTTTTATTTTTATTTATTTTATTTTAATTTTTTACAATTTTATTCTTTAGCTTTCGGTTTTCCGACTATAACTTTAGCCGTTCTCAAAAGCTCATCGTTTAATTTATATCCTTTAGCATAAACTTTTACAATTTTTTCATGCTCGCAATCGGGAACTTCAATCACAGTCAAAGCCTCATGCAAATTAGGGTCGAACTCCTCGCCCAAGCATTCTATTTCCTCGACTCCGTTATCATGAATAAAATCTATAAACTGTTTATGTATCAATTCTATTCCTTTATAATATTCGCTATTTTGTATATCGTTATTATTTTCTCCCGCTTTTATTGCTCGCTCAAAATTATCCATAAAATTCAAAAGAGATAATAATAAATCTTTATTCGCTCTTTTAATAGTGTCAATTTTTTCTTTCGCCGCTCTCTTTCTAATATTTTCAGTTTCCGCCATAGCTCGCATATATTTATCTTTCAAATCGGCGTTTTGATTTTCCAATTCTTCAATTTTTTTACTTAATTCGTTTTCTTCATTATTATCATCTTCGTTCGCATTTTCTTTATTTTCTTTATTATTTTTTAATTCTTCTTCGGTTTCAATATTTTTATATTTTTCGATAGCTTCGTTTACTTCTTGCAATTCTTCGCTATTTTCCATTTTTGCTTCTTCCATTTAATCGCAAAATCTCCTTTCAATTACTTTATTTAACTTATTTATTTTTTTAAATTTTTATTTTATCAAATCCTTTGCTATATTAATATGCAAAAAATATGCCAATTATTTTTAAAAGTTTTAATAAAATTACATAGAATAAGATATATTTTTTAATAAAATTATGTTAATTATTAAACATTAAAATTTAGTATGTATCATTATTAAACATTAAAATATATATTAATTGTATTATTTTTTAACAATATTTAATATTATTTGCAGAATATAAAATAAAAAAATATCCCACTGAGAATAACCGCAGTGGGAAAATAAGGAGGTTCTAAAAAATCTATATCAATATCATAAGTTGCAAATTAGTATATAAATTATAAATAAATCTATATAAAAAGTCAATACCTTATACTAAAAAAATAAAGAAAAATAAAGAATATTATTAAATTTTATAATTTTATAAATCTCTATTTCTTCAAAAAACCAAATTCATAAATCTTCGGCTCAATCTTTTTGGCTAAAATTTTCATTCTCTCTCTTAAATTTCCAATCAATTTATTATAAGTTTCGTCAATACTTTTATTATTCATTCTTCCGCTTTTTGAATCTACTCCTTGAAAGAATTTCCTAATATCATAATATGACGCGTTAATATTAATCAAATCATGCTTATGATAATATTTCCATAACTCTCTGCCCGCTTCAAAAATATCTTTCGCTTCTTTTGAAAATTTTATTGGCTTTAGGCTTCTGCGTTCCGTTAAAAGTTCTTTCGTCTCTTTTGGTTTTATCTTCCCATCTATAAAATCTTTCATAAAACGCGATTCAAAACTATCTTTCGCTCCAACTTCCGCCTCGCTAAAAGGTATCCAATGATTAATTCCTTCTTCGCTTGTAATTCTATTTTGTCCATGAAATAAAGTAAAAGCCAAACAATCGCTTTGAAATTCTAAATCTTCTTCCCATAAATCGTTTGGATATAAAAATTGGTCTCTATCGTTTATCCAAGTCGCTTCAATGCATAATCGAACGGATAGATAAATAGAAATTTGAATTAAATTTGTTGCTGTTATTTTATATTTTGTCGCATTATTTAAATTACCGCCAGCTACTTTTGTTTGTATGCTACTAATTTTTAAAAATTTATTATTTTGATAATCGGGTCCATTATTTCCCGTATATCCAAGAATTTCTCCATTAGTTTCATATCCTGTAATCCATTGAGTTATAGTTAATTTTTGTTTATTAGATATATTTGAAGAAAATGATTTTTTTCCCAAAAATTCTATTTTTTCATTGAAAACATCTACGCTAATACTTTTTATTTTTTGTTTTTTAGAAGTATCCCAAATTAAAAACCCTATTGGAAAATTGCCTCGAACATTATCAAAAGTATTTGCGGGGCAAATAAAACCTTTTAAAAATTTCGCTTTAAATTCTTCTCTGAAATTTATAAAGCCGCTTGAATTTACATATTTTAAAGTTGAAAATGAAGCTAAAAAACAGTTTGGAATTTCTTTATAAATTCTAATAAAAAATTGAGTAAAAATCTCTCTTATCGAAAGTCCTAAATTTAATTCAACGCTATATTTCTCGTAAACTTTACCTAATGTCGCCACTTTCGTTTTATTTTTTCCAGTTCCCGTAGCTTGTTTTTGGTCGCCCGCTTCCGCATAAGGAGGATTGATATAAATAATAAGTTTTTCGGGTTTCTCCTCAATAACCTTCTTTAATTCTTTCGGTAATTTAGAAAAATCATCATTCAAAAAATCAAACTTAAAAATATGATTTCTAAACATTCCCGTCCCGCTCCTCAATCTTGCAAGCATTATATCAACATCCGCTTGGTCAATTGTAGATGCCCAAATATTATTTATATTAGTTAATCCCGCAAGTAAATTCCCAGTCCCAGCAGCCAAATCCCAAATATGATAATCCTCCTGCCATCTCTTACCCAAAACAGAAGCCAAATATCCTTGCGACTTTTCCGCCCAAATTTGTGGAGTAAAAAATGAACCCTTTCTTGAGCGTATATCTGGAGGAACAAGTAAATCTCGCCTGTTTATAATATAATCCCAATATTCCGTTTTCGGCGGTCTATGATATCTCTTCCAAAATTCTTTATGCGCTTTTTGATTGTCGTAAAAATGTGATTGCTTGCTCGTAATAAGTCCCATATCGTCTATTTTTCTGTCAAGTTCGTAATGGTCGGTTTTCAAAATAACAAAAAGTTTTTTTATTAATGTTAAATTATTTTCGCTTAATAAATCAGCCAAATAAAAATCGGCGTCTATTATTCCGTTCTTTTTAGCCATATCCCAATCTACAGAAATAGAATTTTTTACCGAAACAAGCCATTTTGAATAAATATTAACAAAATTATTTTTATCAATTTGAGTCTTCGATAAATTATTTTCAACTCCCGTCTTGCCAAAATTATTTTTAATAAAATCTTCAATCTCTTTGTCGTCTTTTCCAAACTTAAAAATAAAACTCTCTTCTTCTAAAGTATTTTTTACCATTTCGTAAAGTTGCTTAAACTCTTTCGTATTATGATTTGAAGGCGTCACATTCCAATTAAAATCATTTTGAGAGAAAACATCCATTATTTTATGATACGGCAAAAAAGCTATTTGCTCGGCGTCAAACTCTCCCAAAAATGCGGGTGGCAAATGTTTATCGTAGATTCTTCCCTTTCCGATTGTTAGAATTAATTGAACAAAAGATTCGATAAAGTCATGCTTATTTCCTTTTTTAGCTTCCGCCCATAAATAATATTCCGCTTCAAACTCTTTATCGTTAAAGTTATTTTGAGTTTTTAAATATTTATCTTTTTTATTAATTTTCTTCGCTATACAAAAATCAATCTTTCCTATTATTTGAGTGGAATCAAAATTTTTTGTCGTAAAATAATCGCTTGCGACTTTATTCTTTAATTCTTCTTCGGCTATTTTTTTATCGTATCCCATTATTTATAACCTCTATAAAATTTAATCAATTCAAAATTCAATTTATAATTTAATATTATATTTATCTACTAATATTAAAACTTGATATTATTTGGTCAATCTCTACCGATAAATGAGTATTTGCCTTTAATTCTTCTTTAACTTTATCTCTTGCATGAATTACGGAAGCATGGTCTCTATTAAAATCTAATCCAATTTCTGTAACCGATTTTTTAGAATATTCGCATGCCAAATACATTGCAATATGTCTCGCTTTCGATATAAATTTTGTTCTGTCCTTGCTGTCAAGTAAAGAAATTTCTATTTCGTAATAATCTGAAACTCGCTTTTTTATTTCTCTAATAGTGGCGTTTTGCAATTTTGGTTTGCTTGTAAAATAATCTTTAAAAATATTCATCTCTTCGCATTGTTCAATATTTGGAGTTATTTTCATTATATCTCTAACCGATAAATAGCTTCTTATAGCGCCTTCGATTTTTCTAACATCGGTTGTAATATTTTCCGCCATATATTTCATAATCTCTTCGTCAATGGAAGTATTTAAATCATTAATTTTTCTCTCTATAATTGCAAGTCTCGTTTCATATTGCGGAGGCTCTATCGACAATATTAAACTTTTTTCAAATCTATTTTTAAGTCTCGCTTCAATATTTCTCAATTCTTTCGGCGGTTTATCGCTTACAAAAACCATCTGTTTTCCCGCATTATCTAAAACCTGAAAAATTTCAAAAAGCTCTTTTGAAGTTTCTTGAGCGCTTTCAAGAAGTTGTAAATCGTCAAGCAAAAACATATCAAGAGATTTATATTTTCTTTTGAAAATATCGGGCTTTTTAATTTGAAGTCCATGAATATATTCGTCTCTAAAACCGCTTCCGTCAATATAACAAACTTTAGCGTTAGGTTTTATTTCCAAATAATTATTTCCTATCGCTTGAAGTATATGAGTTTTACCAATTCCAACGCTTCCATAAATATAAAGCGGATTATATTCTATTCCAGGTTTTGAAGATACTAATTTGGCAGCTTCAAAAACATATTTATTATTATTGCCTTGAATAAAATTATCAAAACGAAATTTTTTATTTAAATTAGATTTTTCAATATTTTTTTCTATGTTTATATTATTAGATTTAATAATATTTTCATTTGTAATTTTTTCATCAATAATAATTTCTTCTTCAATGTTATTTTCTTTAACAAATTTTGCATCGACTATAACATTTATATCTATATTATCTCCGCATTTATCTTTAAAAAAATCCTCAATTCTTTTAAGAAAATTTATTTTAATATGAGAGGCTGCAAAATCTCCCGAGCATACTATAGTCGGTTTATTATTTGTGTCTATCGTAAATGCCGAACCTTTAAGCAACGCTACGGCTTTGTATTCTTCGTTTCTTCCGAGAATTTCTAAAAATTCATTATAACAAGTTTTAAGTCTTTCCATTTTATTAAAAATCCGATATTTAAGGCTTATAAATAATTTTAATTAAGATATTATAGATTATATACTAAAAAGTCTAAAATATCAATAATATTGTATAATATAATGTATAAAAATATAGCTATTTAATTATAAATTATGTAATAATCAAAATTAATTGATTAAATTATTAAAAATATAAGTATTTTAGGCTTATTTTTACAAAAAATTTGTTTAATTAATGCATATTATAATAAAAAAGATTATTTGGAGTTAATATGCATACAAAAATATATTCTGAATCTCTTTACGGAATTGACGGAATACCAATAATAATAGAAGTTAACATTTCGGAAGGTTTGCCTAAATTTGATGTCGTTGGACTTCCCGACCAAGCGGTTAATGAAGCTAAAGAGAGAGTAATTGCGGCTATAAATAATAGCGGTAGATTTTTTCCGCCGAAGAGAATTACAATAAATCTTGCACCCGCCGATATAAAAAAAGCGGGCAGTTTATACGATTTGGCATTTGCTTTAGGAATATTATCTTCAAGCGCTCAAATATTTTTTGACGATTCTATGGAAAAAACTATTATACTTGGAGAACTTGCTTTAGACGGAAGCGTTAGAGAAATTAAAGGAATTTTTTCAATGCTATTAAATGCAAAAGAAAACGGCATAAAAAGCGCGATAATTCCGTTAAAAAATTTAGAAGAAGCCGATATAGTCGAAGGATTAAATTTATATCCAGTAAAAAACTTAAAAGAAGCGATTGATTCTATCGAAGGAAAGAAAAGCCCTATAATTTCAAAAGGAAAATTTAATTTTAAAGAAGACGAAGAAGAGAATATAGATTTTTCCGATGTTAAAGGACAAGAATATGCAAAAAGAGCGGCAATGATAGCGGCTGCGGGCGGACATAACTTTATTATGATTGGCTCGCCAGGTTGCGGTAAAACATTAATCGCTAAAAGAATTCCAACTATTCTTCCGCCATTAACTTTTGAAGAGGCTTTAGAAGTGACAAAAATTTATTCTTCTTACGGACTTTTGTCAAAAAATATGCCTATAGTAAAAAAGCGTCCTTTTAGAATTCCTCATCATACTTCTTCTTATGTAAGTCTTGTCGGAGGAGGAAGAAATATAAAAGCGGGCGAGATAACTTTAGCTCATAACGGAGTTTTATTTTTAGACGAATTTGTAGAATTTCAAAGTTCCGCTTTGCAAACTTTAAGAGAGCCTATGGAAGAGAGAGTAATAACTATAAGCAGAGCTAACGGAAGCATAAGTTTTCCCGCTAATTTTACTTTAATCGCCGCAATGAATCCTTGTCCTTGCGGATATTACGGAGACGAAAAACATATTTGCCGATGTTCTGAAATGACAAGAAAAAGATATATAGCAAAATTATCGGGACCGATTTTAGATAGAATAGATATTTCAATCGAAGTTAGAGCGGTTGATTATAATAAAATGATTGGAAAATGCGATGGCGAAAGTTCGGCTTCTATGCGAAATGTCGTAATTGATGCAAGAAAAAAACAAGAAAAACGATTCAAAGAAAACGGACTTAAAATATTTTCAAACGCTTTAATGGGAATAAAAGAAACTCAAAAATTTTGCATAATGGACGATAAGGCGAAAAATCTGCTTAATTTGGCTATTGAAAAATTTTCTATGAGCGCAAGAAGTTACGATAAAATTTTAAAAGTTTCAAGAACGATTGCCGATTTGGAAGATAAAGATATAATTGGAATAGAACATATAACGGAAGCTTTGCAATATAGATTTAATTTAAATTGATAAATTAGATTTTAAATTTAAATTAAAAATCAATTTACCATTTTAATAATAATTCCGTGTAAGCGTTTCCTTCTTTCATAGATTTTGTTATTTCTATCGAAGATTTTACATTATTAATAGATTCTAATAAAGAAGAAGCCCAATATAATATCGATAATTCCAAAACATCGGAATCCTCGTTAAAGTCTTTTATATGAGCGATTAAAATTCCTTTTCTACTTTTGATTATTTCTATACTCACAGGGTCGAATAAATTTTTAAATATAAATTCCGTGCCGTAGCTTAATATAAAAAATTTAGGAATAAAAATCGAAAATATTTTAGTCCATTTTGGAAGAATTCTATTATAACTATATTCTGCAATTTCTTTTATTCCCGTATTAGAACCGTCATAAAATAAATCGCATACCAATCTATAAGGATTATGAAAAGCCGTCATATAAGGATACCAATCGTTGCTTAAAATATCGTTTTTAAATATTAACGAAGAAGAAGGTTGCATTGCCGTTATCCATTTTTGATATCCGTCCTCTCCAAATTTATTTTTAACAAATTCTTTTAAGAGTATTAAATTCATTCCTCTTACTCTTTGCGTAATATTCGATTGAACTCTTATATCTTTAATTTTATATTTTGAAATTTCGCCTTCAATGTCCGTTAATAAAGAACTATTTTCATATACAAGTTTATTCATATTATTTACAGAAGCATAAAGATTTCCCGAATTAACCGATATTTTTTCAATATTCTCGTTTATATTTCCCGAAACATTTCTTATGCTCGATAAAGCTTTTGAATTATTTAAAGATAAAGAACTTAAAGATTCTATATTATTTTTTATCTCGCCCAATCTTTCGGTAATATTAATATATTGAGATTTAATATTTTCGCTTAATTTTGACATCATTGTAATAGAATGTAAAATTTCATTTGTTATTTTCGATTGTCCTGAAGAAGAATTATGAACGCTATCCATTAAATCCGTAATTTCAGAAACATCTTTTATAAGAGCGGAAAATTGTTCTGCAGAATCCGATAAATCATAGCTTGTGGTTGAAATTCTATCTTTAATTTCTTGCAAAATTCTATCCGCATTATCGGCTTGTTCGTCTGAAGTTTCCGACAAAATACGAATTTCTTCGGCAACGACTGCAAATCCCGTGCTGTATTTTCCCGCATGAGCCGCTTCTATTGCCGCATTCATTGCAAGTAAATTTGTTTGTCTTGCAATATTTCTAATCGAACTTACGAAATTTGAAATTGCAACTAAAGAGTTTATTAAATCTTCAGTAGATTTTGTAGCCGATTTAATTTTTTCTTTACTTTTAGACGAAGCGGATAAAAGATTTCTAGTTTTATTTTCGGCGCTTTCAATAATAGAATCTATATTTTCTATATTTTTAATCATATCTTCTATAGAGGATACGGTTTTTTCAATGCTCGCGCTTTCTTCTAATATTTTATCTTGCAAATTTTTAGCGTTTATATTTATCGCGTTTATATTACTCGTATTGCTTTCTATATATTCCTGTATATTTTTATTATTATTTTCTGCAATATCTATTTGATTCGATTCTTCGTTTAAATTTTTTCTTATATTTTCTACAGATTCGTTAACGCTATAAATAGTATTAACATTTTCGCTTATTTTTTCTGGAAAAGCGCTGGTTTGTCTTTTAAATATAGCTACATTTTTCTTTATATTTGATAAAGTATGTTGAAATCCGTTATTAATAACTTCAATCCATTTAGCCATTTCGGCAATTTCATCGCTTCCCGAAACTTCTGGAATTGCTAATCTCAAATCGTTATCGTCTATCGAATTTCCTATAGTGTCGGTTACTCTCGTTACAGAATTAAATACAAGTTTTATTAAAAATACGATTATCATCATAGCGACAAAAAAAGCTACAATAACCATATAAACTGTGGATTTATTCATTTCTTTCATTTCAGAATTATAATAAGTTTCGGGAATAAACATTACCATATTTAAATCTTTGGATATTGTTTTTACATAAGCAGTGAATTTCAAATTATTTACTATAATATCGCTATTTAAAATATTATTATTTTCAGTATTTGAATTTAAGAGCTCATAATCATCGGGATATAAAGCGTCTATTTTCAAATTATTTAAAGCGTCTTCTTTTGAATTAATAATACTCAAATCGTTTTTATTTATTATAAGTATGTCGGATTCTTTTATTGCAAAAATATTTTTTATATTTTCAGAATTATAACTTAAAGGAATGGATATTCCTACGATTCCTATAACCGCGTTATTGTTTACATTATTTATAGCTCTATCTATATTAAAAACTAAATTATTTTCAGAATCATAATTCATATATATTCTTGAGCTTTTAAAATTACGAATATTTAATATATCGTTTCTTTCTGTTATTACAAATTCATTATCTGCAGGCGAATATCGATAAGTTCCCGCCAAAGGTTGAAAGAATAATATACTTATCTCTCTTTCATAATTTAAATTATTTACGGAACTCGATAAAAAATTAGGCAAATACGAATATAAATATTCTCTGCTTCTATTATTTAAATTATTATACATAGCCGACAAACTAAAAGATAATTTTTCTACCTCTTCACGCGCCGTTATTATATTATTTTCAAATTCGTTCGCTATAACCGTAAATTTATTATTAATATTTTCATTAATAATATTTCTAAAAATTCTTGTGTTTACATTATCGCCTAAAAAGTAGACGCTTAAAGATATCATACTCATGACAATTATTATTATTAAAATAATACGAAATCTTATACCCATTTAAGATATACTCCTGCTAATTAAATATCGGAATTATCAATATATTTTTTAAAAATATAATATATCTAAATATAATAACTGTAAAGAGTATTATTTATAAATAATAAAAAAATATATAAGTTTGACATAAAATATTTAAATGTTATAATTAAATCGCTTGGAGGTAGATAAGTCCCGGTGGGCTTCGCGCTCTTCAAAAGCGTTGGATGTTATAGAAACATTGGCAGGTTCAACTCCTGCCTCTTCCGATAAATAAGCGATTATATAAATTATTGCATTTTGCAATAATTAATAGTCTCTTATCTTATTATAATTTAAGTGAGAGCTAATGGATAACAAATTTAATTTAATACAAGTAAATGCGGTATTGGAACATGAATCAATAAAGCCGTATTATAAAATTCTTTCTCGTCCGATAATAGCGGATATAATTCGCGAAACTTTGGATAAATTAAGATATGATTTTAAAAAAAATTCCGATTCAAATTTATCTTTATCTAAAGAAGATATAATAAAATTATGCGAAAAAAAAATAAAATCAAAATCGAATTTGCCAATTAAAAGAGTAATAAACGCGACAGGCACTATAATGCATACTAATTTGGGACGCTCGCCAATCGATTCTGAAATATGGGACGAAGTAAAAAATTTAAATATTTATAGCAATAATCTTGAATATAATATTAATAACGAAGGCAGAGGATTAAGAGGAGAATTTTTATATTCTCTTTTAGCAAAATTAACGGGAGCGGAAGATGCTTTAGTCGTTAATAATAATGCCGCTGCAGTATTTTTAATATTAAAGACATTCGCATCGGGCAAAGATGTTATAGTTTCAAGAGGCGAACAAGTTCAAATTGGCGGAGGTTTTAGAATACCTGAAATATTAAAAGAAGCTGGAGCAAATTTAGTCGAAATTGGCACTACAAATATAGTAACTATTAAAGATTATGAGGAAGCGATTACGGAAAATACGGCTATGATATTAAAAGTGCATGCTTCTAATTTTAGAATAAGAGGATTCGTAAAATATCCATCTTTAAAAAATATAAGAGACGCTATTCCCAAAAATATTCCTCTTGTTTATGACGAAGGAGCGGGAATATTTGACGAGAGTTTGTCGGAAGAAGAGCATATAAAATCGGCGTTAAAAAGCGGAGCGGATTTAGTATGTTTTTCGGGAGATAAAATGTTTTCAAGCGTTCAAGCGGGAATAATAGTAGGCAAAAAAGAATTTATTTCTAAAATATATAAGCATCCTTTAATGAGAGCTTTCAGATGCGGTAAAACGGTTTTGTCAATTTTAGAAAAATACGCTATAAAAAGATTAAATTCAACGGAACAATTTAAAGGATATTGCGAAAGGCTTCTTTCAATAAAGCCCGAAATTATTAAAGAAAAAGCTTTAAAAATTATAGAAAATATAAAAGTCTTTAATGTTATTGAAGAAAATATTGAAACGGGCGGCGGCGCTATGGCTGATATATTTTTTCCGTCTTACGCAATAAGTTTTAAGCCTAAAAATATAAAAGAATCGGTTAAATTTATGCATAATTTAGAAATTCCAATTATTCCTAAAGTAAAAAAAGATTCTATACTTTTATATGTTATAACTATAGACGATAAAGATATAGATTATATTAAAGAGTCATTAAATAAAATAGTCCAGAGTAACTTATTATAATCTTTATAATAAAAAATAAATATTAAAAACAAAGGGGGAATATTTTAAAGTGAATAAAATTATAGGCACGGCGGGGCATGTAGACCATGGGAAATCGGAATTAATTAAAGCGTTAACGGGCATTAAAATGATGAGACTTCCCGAAGAGAAAAAAAGAGAAATGACAATAGATTTAGGATTTGGATTTTTTAAACCTAAAGAAGATATTACGATAGGAGTTATAGATGTTCCAGGACATGAAAGATTTATAAGAAATATGGTTGCAGGAATGTGGAGTTTGGATTTAGTTATGCTTGTAGTTTGCGCAAATGAAGGTTGGATGAATATGACTGAAGAACATTCAAAAGTCGCTTTATCTCTTGGAATAAGAAATATAATTTGCGTAATAAATAAAATAGATTTGGTAGACGAAAACAAATTAAAAGAAAGCGAAGAGAATATAAAGAAAAATTTAATAAGAATATTCAAAAAAGATATAGAAATTATAAAAGTGTCCGCCGTTATAGGAGACAATATAGATTTTTTGAAAGAAAGAATAACAGATATATTGATTAAAGATAAATTTGAAGAAGATATAAAAACTCATATTTATGTAGATAGAGTATTTTCTGTAAAAGGAGCGGGACTTACAATAACGGGAAGTATTAAAGGCGGAAGCTTAAAAAAAGACGATTCTTTAATACATTATCCAAGCAAAAGAGAAGTTTATATAAGAAATATACAATCTTATCATGAAGACAGAGAAATAGTATATGCGACTTCTCGTATAGCGATTAATTTGAAAAATATCAAAAAAGAAGAAATTAGAAGAGGACATTTATTATGCGATAAAGAAGAAACTATATTTTTAACGGACGAAATAATATTAGAATTGGTAGGAGACAGCGATATAGAATATTTAAGAAAAATAAAAAACGCCGAATTTGCGATAGGCACGGAATGTTTAGTCGCTCAAATTATTCCGTTATACAAAAAGCCCGTTTATAAAGAAGACAATAATAATATAAAAAATAATGTTGAAGAAAGAGAAATAGATAAAAGATTTATAAGATTAAAATTTGACAAACCTTTATCAGTTTTTTGGAAGGAAAGAGGAATATTAATAAGTCATGGCGGAAGCGCTATAATAGGGACGGGAAATGTATTTTGGGGAACAAAAACTACTCCGTCAGTTAGAAAAAATATAATGGATAACGCTGCAAATTTTTTGGGAAATGTTAAAAGGATGGCATATACCGATTTGGTTATGTCGGTTAACGGTTATTCTTTTGCCATCGGAAATTTGCCCGATTATGCGGTAAAAATCTCAAATTATTTCGTTAAAAAAGATTATTTAAACTCTATTTTAGAAAAATCTAAAAAATTAATAGATTCTAAAAAAGACGGAATTTCATTTGAAGATATAAGAAATAGTTTTAATATTGACAACGCATTTACAAAAGCTTTTATTGATTATTTGATTCAAATTAAAATGATAATGCCTTTTAATAATATATATAAAAAATATAATCAAAATATTGAACTTAATAATTCTCAAAAAATTTTGCTCGAAAAATTAAAAAAAGAAGATTTAAACGGACTTGAAGAAAGAATAATAAAATCTTTTACAAATGGAATTAAAGATATTAAAGTTTTATCCGCTTTAAAACTTGCAATTTATCTCGAAGATGGAATATATTATCATATAGAAAGCTATAATAAGGCTAAAAATCTTATATTGAAAGACGCTAAACCTAAAGATATTATAACGATAGCTTTTGTAAAAGAAAAAACAAAACTTTCAAGAAAATATGTTATTCCTTTGTTAAATGCTTTAGAGAGAGAAAAATTATTAAAAAGAAACGGGAACGACAGAATAGTAATATAAGTTTTTTAATTATCTTGAAAAATATAAATTATATTGTATGATATGTTAATTAAATTACTTTAAATTTTTTATATAATGCCGATAACGGTATAGAATAAAAATATAATAAATTAGGACAGAATTGATGAAAAAAATTGTATTTGTTGTATTAATTTTAGCTTTAGTCTTTTTATCTTTACCTTTAGCGTCTCAATATAGATATACTTTCCCCGAATATATGGAAAATCTTCAAAGCAAAGTGCCGTTGAAAGCGATTGAATGGTTTGAAGAAAATGCATATTCTCCAACTTATGGAGTAAGCGAACTTATATTTGCATTTTATAGAGGAATTAGTAGATACGATTCTTATGTTAAATATAACGGTCCCGTTGAAAATTTAGACAAAGCGGCGGGAGATTTTAAGTTAGCTTTAGATATTCCTTACGATATAAAATATTTATATACCGATAGAGCGCTATTATATCTTGCGGGAATACTAACTATTTCAGAAGGAGATAAAGAATTAGCTTCTAGAATATTTAAATATTATGCGGATAATTGCGAACAATTTGACCCAAACTACCCTACTGCAATATATTGGTGTTTATATCTTGGATATATAAATAAAGATACTTATAATTTTTATTATGAAAAATTAATAAAATTAAATAAAAATAGCATATACGATGGACCGGTAATATACGATTATTTTAAGGGCGAATATAAAAGTATATCTGAAATGTTAAGAAGATTAGATAATGCAAATATGAATAAAAATAAACGCGGAAGAATACCTGAAAATGCCGATTTATTTGCGACTATAAAAAGTATGATTCCAATAATTCCAGAAGACGATAAATCTACTTTAGGTTCTACTTATCAATATTTAATTTTTGAAGAATATCCTCCTAAAGAATCTGTAAGTTCAAATTTTAATATAGATAGTATATTATCGGAATATTCCGATAGCAAAAAAAGATTTGATACAAAACCTATAAAGACAAACGAGATTTTTAATAATCCAAATATTAATATAGTAGAAACAAATAAACCTGCAAGAGATACGAATTTTATCAATACCGTTATAGCTTCAGGTTCTGAATCTTTAAATATATCGGTTGATAAAGTCGCTAATAATAATGTAAGAATAGATATAGCGGGAAGAACTTTTAATACTAAAACTTCGACTAACTTTATTATTCAATTAAATCAAGGCGATTATGATGTTTTAGTATCGTTTTTAGGAAAAAAATATACTAATAGAGTAAATGTTTCAAAAGGAGCTTATAATTTACTTTCTATAGTCGTTCAAGATGAAAATATAAAATAAAATTATTATTTCAATTAACTTATAACAGGAATATTCAAATGCTTAATATAAAGAAACCTAGAGGCACTAACGATTTTTTTTACGAATCCGCTTCTAAATTGGAATTTATAGAAAAAAAAATAAAAGATATAGTTAAACTTTACGGATATGAAAGAATAAGAACGCCAATATTTGAATCTACAGATTTATTTACAAGAGGAATAGGAGAAGATACGGATATAGTCGGAAAAGAAATGTTTACTTTTGAAGACAGAGGCGGACGCTCGCTAACTTTAAGACCTGAAGGCACGGCATCGGTAGTTAGAGCTTATATTGAAAACTCTATGCAAAATGAATTTTCTATAAATAAACTTTTTTATATCGGCACAATGTATAGAGCGGAAAGACCTCAAAAAGGAAGATATAGAGAGTTTAATCAATTTGGTATGGAATGCATAGGAACTTCTTCGCCATTGATAGACGCCGAAGTTATAGCTTTAAATATTAATATCTTAAAAGAATTTGGAATAGAAAATGCAAATCTTATTATAAATACAGTTGGTTGTCCTAAATGCAAACCAAATTATAATAAAGCTTTAAAAGAAGCGATTGGAAACAGAAAAGAAGAACTTTGCGAAACTTGTAAGAGAAGATACGAAACGAATATTTTAAGAATATTAGATTGCAAAAACGAAAAATGCAAAGAAATAATGAAAGATATTCCAAAATTTTATGATTATGTATGCGAAGAATGTAAAGAACATTTTGATAAATTATGCGAAGAGCTTAATAAAATAAATCAGAAATTTATAATAGAGCCTATGCTCGTTAGAGGATTAGACTATTATACAAAAACCGTATTTGAAGTTCAAACAAACGCTTTAGGTTCTCAAAGCGCTATACTTGGAGGCGGAAGATACGATAATCTTATAGGATTGTTTAATTCGGGAAAAAATATTCCCGCGCTTGGAAGCGCTATGGGACTTGAAAGACTTTTAATAGTTCTTGAAAATAATCAAAATATAGTTAAAGACAGACTTGATATTTTTGTAATTGCCTTCAAAGAAACCGAAAAAGAAGTTTTGAAAGTTATGCAAGAATTAAGAGCCTCAAATATAAGTTGCGATTGCGATTTTTCAGGAAAATCTATAAAAAATCAATTCAAATCGGCAAATAAAAGAAATTCAAAATTCGCTTTAATATTGGGAGAAGACGAATTAAAACGAAATTCATGCAAACTCAAAAATATGGATACGGGTGAAGAGAAAGAAATTCCATTAAATGAGATTTATAGAAATATTATTTAATGAATATATTGAAATTTTATATTTTTTATCTCACATAATAATATCATCATTATGAGAATTTTAAAAATCCGCACAATAACAATACATAAAAAATAACCCCGCATTTTTACGGGGTATTTTATTAGGAGGTAAAACATTAATAGTTTAAAACCAATACTTTATTTAGGGCGTCCGAAACCGAAACCAAAGAAAACCTCAAAAACTAATGAAGAAAATTTATATTTGTCCCAAGCGTAATATTTAGCGCCTCCTTCTCCCAATTTATCCATATCAAATTCCATACCGAAATTATAAAGTAAATTTGCTCCAATCTTAAAAGCCCAAAGCTCAGACATATAAAAATTTTTCTCCAAATTCAATTTTACATAAGGCATTACGGGGACTTTATACATGTAAGATATTCTCTTAAAGTTGAATTCTTTATAACCGCCATCATAATAACTTCCTAAACCGTCATTATGATAACTTCCTAATCCCCAATTAGCCTCATTTTTTCCTTTACCCGATTGGCTATATAGAGGAAGTAAAATACCCGCTCCTATCCCTAAAGAGATACCGTAATCAAAATTGAGTTTAGGCATTATCCCCAATATTAAACTATGGTAAATAAATCTATGTTTAGCCATTTCAGGATATTCTTTATATAATGTTCTAATTCTCATATAATGATTATATCCCGTTTCAAATAGGACGCTTACGCTACTTAAAACCCTGCTGTTTGGAAGCTCAAAATTAGCCCCTATATCTAAAAAAGCCGTCACAGATAAACCGCTATCTACTCTATCACCGCTAGAGATAATACTTTCTTCTCTATCTAATGCATAACTAAATTCTGTAGTAGCTCCAGCTCCAACTCCAAAAGCGAATTCAAAATTTGCAGAAAATAAATTATTTGAAAATATCATTATAAACAATATTATAAAAAATCTCATAAAAAATACCTCTTTAATTTTATTTCAATATTTATTTAAGATATTACATACAAAAAAAAAAAACAAGGGACAAAACTATAAAAATAAGAAAAATTTAGAAAAAATTATTTATTTTAAATTAATTATAATACATTTTATACATATTTTTAAGTTTATAGAAAAATAAAATTCGTAAATTTATTAAAATTTTAATTTCCACTTTAATGCTTATATATAAAAAATTATAAATATTTTTGATTTTTATGTTTAATTAATTGAGATTTATAAAATTATAAATTCTATAAGTTTATTAAAATTTAATCTTCAAATTATTATATTTCAAAACAAAGTCAAAGTAATATAAATAAAATCAAATATTTATAAATGAACCAAATCCTATTAATTAGAACAAGAATAATTAAGTTTAAAATTTAAATAAATTCTATAATCCGCATATATTAAGCTTTAATTTAAATCAATTTTATTTATCTATAGAATTTTTTAATAATTCAATTATATTTTTATAATCATTTTCTTCGGCAAAATCTAAAGCGGTTTTTCCATCGTTATTTTTAATATTAATATCCGCTCCGTTTTCTATAAGAAGTTTGACGATTTCCTCATCGTCCGATATTGCCGCCTCCATTAAAGCCGTGTAGCCGTCCTTGTTTTGCGTATTGATTTCAACTCCGTTTTCTATAAGAAGTTTAACCGTTTCATAATTTCCAAAAGTAGAAGCGTATATTAAAGCGTTAGCTCCTTGCAAATCTTTATCATTAACATTAGCGCCATTTTCTATAAGTAATTTGCATATTTCGTAATTTATATAATCGTCTTCAGTCGAGGCGTTCATTAAAGCGGTAGTTCCTACATTATCTTTCCCATTTTCTATAGCGTTAATGTCCGCAAGTATTTTAACCGTTTCATAATAAAAACTTGAAGCTTCTATTAAAGCCGTTGAATTATCGTTATTTTTAGCGTTGATATTTGCTCCGTTTTCAATTAAAATTTTTACTACTTCGATATATCCGAATTTTGAAGCCAAAATTAAAGCCGTGTTATTTTCTTTATCTTTAGTTTCAATCAAACTTTTAATATTTACTTCTTTATCAATAATTGATTTAATCTTTTTAAAATCTCCGTCTTCTGCTGCTTTCAAAAATCGTTTTTCTTTAGGAGTTAATAAATCTTCTAATTTAAGAATTAAAAATATTAAAATTAAAATCGATAAAGATATTATTATTTTTGTATAATTATTCATAAATACTCCAATTAAATTATTTGCTATATTATAAATTATTTTTTAAAAATAAAATACTTTTAATTTTTAAATTAGTTGAAAAAAATTAAAAATTAGGCTTGACAAAATTTCAAATATGTATTACTATTTATAGTATTGTTTAATAAAATTATGGAGGATTAAAAATGACAAATAGTAATAATGGATTCTTTGGGAAATTTGGCGGAAGATTTGTTCCTGAAGAATTAGAAAAAATCTTAATCGAATTAGAAAAAGCATTTTCGCATTATATCAACGATAAAGATTTTTTAAACGAATTAAACGAATTGAGAGACGATTTTATAGGTAGACCGACTCCTTTAATGTTTGCAAAAAATCTATCCGAAAAAATTGGCGGAGCTAAAATTTATGTCAAATTGGAAGGCTTGGCTCATACGGGCGCTCATAAAATCAATAACGCGATAGGACAGGCTTTACTCGCTAAAAAAATGGGCAAGAAAAAAGTAATTGCCGAAACGGGAGCGGGACAACATGGACTTGCAACGGCTTCGGCATGCGCAAAATTGGGACTCGAATGTTCTATTTATATGGGAGAAATCGATGTTAAAAGACAACAACCGAATGTAGCTTCTATGGAATTATACGGAGCTAAAGTCGTGCCTGTAAAAATTGGCGGAAGAGGATTAAAAGATGCGGTAGATATGGCGCTTCAAGATTGGATTAAAGATTTGAGCGACACTCATTATTTGCTTGGAAGCGCGGTAGGACCTAGTCCTTATCCCGATATTGTGAGAACATTTCAATCGGTAATTGGCAGAGAATTAGAAAAACAAATTAAAGAAAAAAATTTAAATGTTAAAGCTTTGATTGCATGCGTTGGAGGAGGCTCTAACGCGATAGGTTTTTTTGAGCCTTTTATAGAAAAACAGAATCCTAAACTTATCGCAGTTGAAGGCGGAGGAATAAGTATGAATCTTGGAGAAAATGCGGTTAGAATGAAAAATCCTTACGCTAAAGATTTTACAGCTCAAGGTTATAGAAGTAAATTTATATTAAAAGAAAATGAAGAGATAGCGGAAACTATGTCAATATCGGCGGGCTTGGATTATCCTGGAGTTGGACCTCAACTTGCATATTTGGGAGAAAGCGGAAGAATAGAGTTTACTTATGCAACAGATGAAGAAACCGTTAATGCCGTTAAAGAGTTCGCTAAAAACGAAGGCATTATATTCGCGTTAGAAAGCGCTCATGCGGGAGCAAAAGCTATAGAATATGCAAAAAATTATAATAAGGACGATGTTATTATAGTTAATATGTCGGGCAGAGGAGATAAAGATATTTTTATAACCTCGCCAATATTCCGCCCAAACGAATGGAAAAACTTTTTGAAAAGCGAATTGGATAGATTGGAGAAAAATGTAGATATTCATAAATTCTAATATTTTAATACAATTATAATAGGCTTTGTTTAATTAATAATTTATTTAATGATTTTAAATTTATAAATAAAGCCTATTGTTTATTTTGAAGTAAAGTAAAATTTATTTTTTACTATCGATAATAAATAATGAATAATTTTACGCACTTTTTATAAAAAGTATCTATTAATTAAAGTCAAATTTTAAATGAAATAGAATCTTATTAATTTTCTATTATCTTTTATAATTATATAAAAACTTAATTTATTTATATTATTGACTTATATATAAATTCGCATTATTCTATTTGTCTAAAAAATAATTTAAGGAAAGATAATTTGAAATTGCCTTTAAGTATCGAAGAAATTAACGATATCGTAGAAAAAAATTATAATAATAAATACGATAAAATTACCGCGTTTATAAAAGATTCTGAAATTTCAAATGTTTTTATAAAAGATAAAAGCGTCAAAGTTTCTCCAAAAGTTATAAAATATATTATTGGAGAATATTTAAACTTAAAAGAAATTTTGAGATTGGATAATGTCGATAATATCGGCTATTCTTTAGATAACAATTCTTTTAGAGAAGCGCTTGAAAAAATTTATATTGCAAGCAAAAAAGACAATAAAACTAAAAATATACTTTATCCTTATTGCATATTCGCTTCAAACGATCAGATTAATAATTTGTATAAAGAAGCTAAAGAAATTGCAAGCTCAAGGTCTAAATATGCGTCATTTATGTTTGAGGCTATAGCTTTAAACGGAACGAAAACGGCTTTGAATTTGGTTTACGAAGCTTCAAAAAAATTAAAACAAAAAACCGTTAGATTTACTTGCAAGGCTATTTTGAATTTAATCGCAAAAGAAATTGGAATTCATGTAGAAGTTTTTGCAGATAAAATAATTCCCGATTTTGATTTTGATAAAGATGGAATAAGAATAGTTGAAGCAGAAAATAAAAAATTCAAAATAACTTTAAAAAATGATTTTAGCATTTCAATATTTGATGAAGAAAAAAATAAAGAGTTTAAAAATTTTCCTAAAGATTTTCCCGAAAATGATAAAAAAGAACTTTCAAAATTAAAGAGCGAAATTAACAGAGTTTTAAAAATACAAACGGAAAGATTGCAATATGTTTTTTTGGACGGTAGAAAATGGAGTTTTGAAGATTGGAAAGAAATATTTTTTAATAATCCTTTAATAAAAGATTTTGCAATAAAACTTATATGGGGTGTTTACGATAAAAAAAATAAATTATTAAAAACTTTTAGATATATGGAAGACGGTTCTTTTAATAACGAAGACGATGAAGAGATAAAATTAGAAGATAAAAAATTAAAAGATAAAATTTTAATCGGACTAATAAGTCCAATAGAGATAAATAAAAAAATTATAGAAAAGTGGCAAATACAATTAAACGATTATGAGATAGTTCAACCTTTTAATCAACTTTCTACAAAAACAAAAAAAGAATTAATAAAAAAAATTCCTTCAGTTGTCACAGTTCGAACAATTAGAGGATTGGCTTCAAAATTATGTTTAGAAACGGAATTCGGAGACGGGGGATTTATATACGGTTATTATTTATTCGACACTTATAACGAGGCTTATTTAGAAATTATAACTTCGGGCATTTTTTACGGCGCTTATAATGACGAAGAAATTAACATAAAAATAAATTTCAGAAATGCGGATGAAAGATTTGAATACGGCGCTTATTTAATACTCTCTAATTATTTGAAATAATGCGATATTTTATTAATAAAACAAATCTTATAATTTGGCATTTGTAAAATTATAATCTATCAATAATAATATTAATTCTTTTTAAAAAATAATTAACATTTTTTAAACTTTCCGAAAGCAAAAAATCTAATCTTTTTTTAATATCGGCTTCTACTCTCTCGCTCATTATAATAACCGCGGATAAAATATTTTTTAATATCGGAGCTTTTTCTTTATATTTTTCTATTATATTTATTATTTCGTTATAATCGTTTTTTTTATAATTTATTAAAATATTTCTAAACTCTTCTAAAATATTTTTTAATTCAATGTAGGCTTTTTTTATATCGTCTTTTTTGTCTATCTTATATAATTTTTCCGCTATATTTAAAACTTTTTCTCTCGCTTTATCTTCTAAAAAATTTTCTATAATATCTTCTTTAAAAGAATTTATATCAATCGCATCGGATTTTATTCTTCCTATAAACATTTTTGAATATTTATTTTTTAATTCTTTAAAATATTCAATTTGGTTTTCAAAAATAAATTCGGTAGGCGGATAAACATTTACATTTGAATTATTTTTTATAGCGTCAAAATAATAAGATTCCATAGTCTTTAATTTGCTCGTTTTATTAATCATATATTCGTAAGATAAAGCATGCTTAATATGTCTTTGATAGTAAGGATAACTATTGTCAAAACCGATTAAAAGAACTTTGTCGAAATTAGTATAATAAGCGAAATCTATCATTGTAGTCGCAACTGTGCTTGAAGTCGTAAGCGAAGATATATCGGTAAACTTTTTTAAATATTCAACAATTCCTAAATTGTCAGTTGAAGTAAATCTTATAATTTTTGTTCTATCATAAATAATTTTTGGAATAATTTTATTGCAAGCTATATCCATTACTAAATAAGGAAATTTTTTATTTTCGCATACAAAATCTAAAGAATTAAAAAATCCTCCATCAACAGTTATAATAAAATCGGGAATAATTCCATTTTTGCATAAAACCGAATAACTCGTATCAACGCATATTATTATTAAATTTTTTCTATGAGTTTTAATTTTTTCTATATAATTTATTAAAGTTGGACCAGGGCAGATAAGCAAAGCATTAAAACCATTAAACGCATTTTTAAAAACAGAAATATCGGAAGATTTATTTACATATTCGCTATTTAAAATTATATTTTTTGTCCAAATATTTTCAAAATACAAATTCGTCCATATATTTGAAAATTCTTTTTCAATATTATTTAATATCTCTTCGTAAAATTTATTAGCTTTATCTTTTTCTTCTTTTGTAAGAGACGGAAGCAAAACCAAACTTACTCCGTTTATATTTTTGTAATCTACAATTTTATTTATATAATCAATATTGTCTTCGGCATAAATAAAGAAAATATTTTTTTTGTCGGTATTAAAAATATTATAATAAGAATATTTAAATAAATAATCGTCTTCTACGACTACTATTATTTTTAAACTTTCCAAAATTTTTTTATCAAAATAATTTTCAATATTTTCAATCAAATATTTAATAATATAACCCAAACCGTAGCCGTAAATTATAAGAAGATTTTTATTTTTATTGATTTTTTCTAAAGCTCTTTTGCATTCGTTTTCAATATTATATTTGCTATGAACCGCTCTATTATTTTTATAAGCTATAATAAAACCGTCTGTATTTTTTTCTATTTTGTATTCGCTTTTTTTATTATTCAAATCATTGTTTAAAGCGTTATGCAATTTTACCGAAATATTCATAAAATAATTTAATCTTTAAATTAAACAAGTATTATAATTTTTGTCGGATATTTCATTTTCATTATTAGTAAAAGATTTCATTTTGTTTATATAATTTATAATAATCTCATAAAAAATTTTATATTTAATATTATAAATCAAGAAAATCTTTTAAGAATTTTCCAACGCCGTCATCATTATTATTTAAAGCTACATAATCGGCGCTCTTTTTAAGTTCTTCCTCTCCGTTTTCCATAGCGACTCCGACTCCCGCAAACTCAATCATTTCAATATCGTTGTAATTATCGCCGAAAGCGATTACATTTTCTCTCTTTATTCCTTTTTTATCGCAAAGCCATTTTAGGGCAGAACCTTTATTTATTCCGTCTCTCAATATTTCCAAAAAATTTGTATGCGAAAAAGAAGTATGAACTTTAACGGTTTCTCTTATTTCGTCTTGCAATTTTTCCAAAACTTCTCTATCGCCTATAAAAAGCATTTTGCTAAATTCAAATTTTTCTATATTATGTAAACCTATAAAAATTTCTTTAAGGTTTTCTTTTTGAACATATCTTCTAAAATAAAAATCTTCTTCAGAGGCTATATATTTATTTCCGCAATAAACATGCAAATAAACATCGTATTTTTTATAAATATCCATTATTTTAAAAGCGGTTTTTTCTTCCAAAGGCTCGTTATAAACAAATTTTCCGCTGTCATCGACAATTAAAGAACCGTTAAGAACTATGGACTCGTTTTTATTATTTAAATAATTTTTATAGCGAATCATTCCCTCAAAAGGTCTGCCCGTAGATAAAATTATTTCTACTCCGTTATTCATTAAATATTCAAAAATTTCTTTGTTGTATTTGCTTATTTCACTTTCGTTATTTAATAAAGTGGCGTCCAAATCTGTGGCTATTAATTTTATATTTTTTAAATTATTCATAGCTATAAATTATAATATATATTATTTTAAAAACAAGCGATTTGATAAAGGTAATATAGATAATATTTTGACAAATTAAAATAAAATTTTTTAGTTATTTACAAAAAACATAATTTTACAATACTGAAATAAATCGTTAAAATAATTTTTTATAATTAATTACAATTTAACGCTTGCAATAAATTTCAAATATGTTATAATTTTTAGTGGAAAGTTCGTTCAATTGGTAGAGCAGCGGTCTTGAAAACCGCCGGGCTAACACCCATGTGGGTTCGAGTCCCACACTTTCCGAATTTATACGGGGCTTTAGCTCATCTGGATAGAGCGCTGGTTTCCTAAACCGGGTGGGCAGGTTCGAGTCCTGTAAGCCCCAATTATGTCTAAATTTAAAAAATATTTGAATTATGAGATATAAAAAATGACTATAAAAAATCATATTTCATACTTGCTTAATATTAATAAACTCAAAAAGATAAAGCTAATAGTTTCCGATATTGACGGAGTAATGACTGACGGAAGAATTATATTTGACGATAACGGAGTCGAGAGTAAATTTTTTAATACTTTAGACGGAATGGGAATAGTTATGGCGTTGAAATCCGACATAAAAATTGCTATAATATCGGGAGGAAAAGCTAATTGCGTGAGAGAAAGATTCGATAAATTTAAAGCGCATAATTTTGAAGATTTAATACTTGGAGAAGATTATAAAATGCCTTCAATTTTGACTTTAATTAAAAAATATAGTTTAAATAAAGAGGAATTGGCATATATAGGAGACGATATTATAGATTTAGCGCCTATTAAATATGCGGGAGTTTCATTTGTTCCTAAAAATGCAATTAAAGAAGCTAAAAAATTGGCTACTATAACGATAAATAAAAAAGGCGGCGATGGAGTCGTGAGAGAGGTTATAGATATGATTTTAAAAGCAAAGGGGCTTTATAATGAAGTTATTAAAGAAATTTGCAAGCTTTAATTTGATTATAATTTTTATTATTTTTTCTTGCACGAATTTTAACGAAATTGACAATAATAATATGAGTGAAGAATTTATTCCTCCGCCTGAAATGGAATTTTTCGGTTTTAGAAGAGAAAGCTATAATACAAATTTTAAGCAGATGGAATTATTTGCAACGAACGCTAAATTTTACGAAAAAAGAAAAATGATAGAGCTTTACGATATGCAAACTTATACTTATGAATCAAATAAAAAAGTTGCCGCAAGAGTATCGGGAGATTTTGTTAATGTAAATCAAGATAGTTTATTTATCGATATATTTACAAATGTTGTAGCAAAATCTTCTAATAATACGACTTTATACAGCAAGCATATTCAATGGGATAATCAAAATAAACTTTTTATGAGTCCCGGTCCCGTTAAAGTGGAGCAAGAAGACGGAAGTTGGTTAACGGGAAGTAGTATGATAGGCGATATGTCTATGGAAAATATAATTATATATAATGAAGTTGACGAAGGAAACGCTATAGGAGTGCCAATTGAAGAAGAACAATAAAATATTTATATTATTATTTATAATAGTTTCTTCGCTATTTTCTCAATCGGAAACGCGTTCGCCTTCAAGAAGAAGCGCCGATAAATTTACTTACGATAATAAAGGGCAAGTTTTTCAATATACGGGAAATTCAAAAATGGAAGATTCTTCGGCGATTATAACAAGCCATGTAATGACATTCTATAAAGAAACGGAAATTGCAACTTTTAGCGGGAATGTTAGACTTTATAGCAAAACTAACGGCTCTACAATAAATGCAGGATATGCAAGTTATGACGGAAAAACTAAATACGCTTATGCAAGAAACAAACCCATTTTAAGGTCTACTACAAATAATGTTACAATAAGAAGTTCTTATATGGAAAGAGATTTTAATACTCCGATGGCAAAAGCTATAAGCAATGTTCATTTAACTCATATAGATAAAGAAAACGACAAAAAAACGGATGGTTATGCGGATGAATTATCATATAATATGGACACTCAAGTATCTGTCTTAAAAGGAAATCCGAGATTATATCAAGGAAACGATAGAATAGAAGGCGAAATTTTAGAATATAATTCTAAAATTTCAGAAGCGAATGTTATGGGAAGAGGAAAAATATATATTCTTCAAACTAATAATTATGTCGAAGGAACAAAAACTAATAATGAAAGTCAATTTAGCAATTATAATATAGTAACCGCCGATAGAATAGTCGTTAATGATTATGCAGGAAAGGATGGACAAACAAGAACTTTATACGCTTATGGAAATGTTACGGCTTATTTTTACGAAGAGAATATGATTCTTAAAGGCGGATATGTTGAATATGAAATTGAAAACGAACATATGTATATGTATCAAGAGCCTTCAGTGAGAATACCAAATAGAGGAATCATAGCTTTTGGAGAATGGATAGAATATAAAAAAGACGGCGAGTCTAACCAATTCAAAGATATTATTTTTCATAACGATGTAGTGCTTGTCGATTATGACGAGAGTTTGTCGCTTGAAGGAGAATTATTGCATTTGGACCCAGACACTAAAATAGCCACAATCAGCGGAGAGCCTTGCGCTTATGTTGAAGATAGAAGTATAAAAATAATTTCTGTCACAATGCAAATGTTTAATGACGATGAAAAATTAAGAGCGAACGGCGATGTTTTTGTAGAAAGTAAAGATATGAATTCGAGGAGCGCTTGGGCTACTTATTTTGATAGAAGAAAATATTTAAGATTATGGGGCGAAACTCCTTATTTGAAACAAGGCGAGAGTATTGTTCGAGGAAGAGAAATAAAATATTATATTGAAACGGAAAAAATAGAGGCTTACGGAGTTAGCGGAGAGATACCCGAATAATATGCCGAAATCAATTTTTTTCATTTTTTCTATTTTATTTATAATATCATGTCAAAAAAGTATAAAACCTCTTAATAAAAATATTCAATATTCTATAAATATAATGTATGTTAAAGACGATAATTTGGCTTCTTTTGAGCTTATGGATTTTATGAATATTTTTAATAATAGAATGCCTTTTTTAACTTATAAAATTTTAGGTTATAAAATAAAATATAATTTGGCTTCAGGAAATAGTCCTCAAGGTTTTTATAAATCAAATAGAAATATATTGAATAAAAAAAAGAAATTATTTGAAGAAAAAAATCTATCGTTTGAAAATATTATATACTCCGATAAATATTGGAAAATAATCGGAAGAGAGATTGAAAATTATAATATAATAATAGTCAATATTCCTATAAACTCAAATGACAAACTTATAGACAGATTGGTTTTAGAAAATAAAAAAATTAATCCTACAAAATCTCTTGCTATTATCAGCCTTTATCCTTTGCTTTCAAACGAAAAAATAAAATATTTGGATAATAAAATTTTATTAAATATATTTGAATATTATATTCTTCAAACCGTAGCTATGATTTTTGCAAAATACGATATTCATGAACTTGAAAGACATTCTATAATGGCAGAAGTAAAAGATTTTGATTATTATAATTGGTATATAAATATAATTAATTTTAATTTAAGAGAACCTTATAAGAGTATAAAAAGATACGATTAGATTAATTTTTTAATTTTAGTTATTTTAATAAAAATATAACGATAATAAAATGCAAATTTGCTTTGACAAAACTTAATTTTATAGTAGAATAAAATAATTATGAGAATTGCATTTTTCGATTTGGACAAAACTATTATAAAAAAAGATTCTATAATTCCGTTTATGATTTTCTACTTAAAAAAAAATCCTAAAAGCATAATATATTATATAAGATTAATTCCTTATTTGATTTTATTCTTTTTAAAAATTATAGACAATAATAAAATAAAATATGAAATAGCGTCAATATTCAGAAATATAACTATAGAATTTGGAGAAAAAATAGGAAAAGAATTTGCAGATTCTATAATTACAAATTTATATTTCAAAGACGCTTTAGAAGAAATAAAAAAACTTAAAAGCAAAGGTTATACTCTTATTATGGTTACGGCGAGTTTTGAATTATATGCAAAATTTATAGCGAAAAATTTAGGTTTCAATAAATGTATGGGAACGGAACTTTGGACATTTAGAGGAAAGTTCACGGGTTATATGTATGGTAAAAATTGCTATGGAGCTGCAAAAAGATATAGATTATTTACCGAGCATATTTTTCCTAATCATAAATATAAAAATATAGCCTATAGCGATTCAATAAGCGATTTACCGCTTTTAAATTTTGCCGAAACTAAAATATGCGTTAATCCGAATAATAAATTTAGGAAATATATTTTAAATAATAACGAAGGTTTTTTAATTGTAAAATGGAGATAATAAATGAAAGATAATATTTTAGAAAATGAAATAAATATAACGGAAATTATAAAAGAAGTTGAAATTCAAAAAAAAGAAAATATTATTGATAAAATTAATAATTATTTGGATATTAATAATTTTGAATACGCGAAAAGATTGGCGGAAGAATTGATAAAAAAAGAACCGAAATATAAAGAAGCTTATTTGGTTTTGTCGGATATTTATTACGAGGAAGAAAATTATAAAGCCGTTATAGATATTTTAAATAAAGGATTAAATTATATAAACAACGATAAAGATTTGCTTGAAAATAAAATAGAAGCGCTTACGAGTCTTTATAAATACGAAGAGGCAAAAATAGTAATAAACAATTTAATAAAATTAGGAAATGCAAATTCTTCAATTTACGGACAATTTGGCGTTATTTTATCTATGGAAGGAAAATATAAAGAAGCTTTGGAGCAATATAAAAAAGCGATTTCTCTAAATTATAACGATATCGCTTCTATGATTAATATGTCAATAACTTATAAGGCAATGTATTTATATGACGATGCGATAAATATTTTAGAAAGAGCTTTAACGGTAAAAAAAGATAATAATATTTTAAGTAGAATAAACGATATAAAAATTATAAAAGAAAAATCAAATTTCTATGCGGGAAAATTGACTCCTATTCAAGCAAATCCCGATAGATTTAATTTGCTCGTTCCCGAAAATTTTAACGCTAAAATTGAAAACGGAATTTTAAAAATAGAAAATGAAAATAGTTCAATATCGATTATGATTAGTTATGAGAGTTTAAATTTAAAAAACGAAGAGATAAATAATATAATAAACGATTTTAAGAAAAAATGCGGAGAGATATATTCTATAGTTTCGCCTCTTTCTATAGAAAACAGAAAAGAATATAACGATACTTTTGCAAACATTATATTTACTTCAAAAATTAAAAATAATTATACTTTCAACGCTATGGCGATTGCGATTAAAAACAAAGAATCGATTATTTTAACTTTATCTTCGAGCGTTTATATAAGCGCTTATTTAATATCTTTTGCAAAAAATATTATTAACAGCCTTTATTTTAAGTAAAATGAAAGAAACAGAAATAATAAAAGAAATAAATAAAATCATTAAAAGTTTGAATAAGATTCCCGAACCTTTTTCCGTTGATGGAATAATTAAAATATTTGAAAATAATTCAAAAAAATTAATTAAAAATTTTTCTATTTATTTTAATAAAGAAAACGGAGAGACAATTTTATGGTATGTTTCAAATAATAAGTCCGATTTAAAAAACGGATGCGAATATAAATTAATTGCAAGAAATTATAATTTTGGTTTTATTATAATAGAAAGCGATATTGAAAAAGAATATTTATATTTATTAATCAATCATTTTGCTTTAATACTTTACAGCGAAAAATTATCTTTCTTAGCAAACAGAGATAAACTCACGGGAATTTATAATAGAGGATATGTTTTTAGATATTTATTGAATAAAGAAAAATCTAAAGAAATTTATTCTATAGCTATAATTGATTTGGATAAATTCAAACATTATAACGACAGCTACGGGCATAATGTCGGAGATTATATTTTAAAAACCGCCGTCAAAGTTATAAAAGACTCTTTAAAAAAATTATCTTATAAATCAATTTTCGCAAGATACGGAGGCGAAGAATTTATTATAGTTTTCGATATAAATAATAAAAAAGAACTTTTTAATTCTATGGAATTTATAAGAAATAAAATTAACGAAACAGATTTTTCAACAGAAGAATATTCTCTTAAAGCTACAGCGTCTTTGGGCGGAGCGATTAAAGAAGAAAATATTTCTTTAGATAATTTTATAGATAAAGCGGATAAATCTCTTTATAAAGCAAAGCAATCGGGCAGAAATAAATCAGTAATAGAAGATTAAAAAAGCCCTCTTATTCAATATTATGATTAATCATTGTGAAAAATTGAATAAGAGGGTGAGATTATTTATGAAAAATACTATTATATAAAACCTTAATTTTTTAATAAGGTAAAATATTTATTATAATTTTTTTGTTTTTTTAATTAATTCGTTGTAATAAATTTGACATATTTTGTTAAATATTGTATAATTTATTTATTAAAAATTAAGGTGGAGATTTTATATGTTTAGTTCTACACTACACTACACTACACTACACTACACTACACTACACGCCGCATTATAAATTTTTTCGGCGATTTTTTCATTGCAGAAAATTATTTATTAAAGAATTATCTAATTATTTTTCTATTAAGGAGTTTTCAAAATGATTAAACTCTTTGAAAAGCATGAAGACGAAAAATATATAATAATAAAAATTTTATTTATAAAAATTAGTGTTAGAAAGAAGAGTTCAAAATCTGATATTGATTTTATAGCGCAGTGGATTCCGATTAGAAGTTTAAGAGACTCTATCAAAAATATTTATTATGAAATTAATAGAAAGCTTGATAATAATACTAAATACTTTAATGCTAATATGCAATATTCATTTTATAATTTTAATAAGTATAAAGAAGAATTATTAAAACAAAAATCTAAAAATAGAGAAAAAATTAAAGTTATATTTTTAATACCTGAGAGCGCTAAATTTGGAATGGAATCAATTTACTATTCTATGCTTGAAAGCGAAATATTTGACCCTTATATTCTTGTAGTTCATCCGAGAGATAATTTTTTTGATGAAAATCAAACATATTTTAAAGAAGCTATTGAAAGTTACAATTTATTTAAAGAAAGAGGATATAGAACTTTATTCGCTTATAATATGGAAAATATGAAAGCTATAGATATTGAGAATTTTAAGCCCGATATAATATTTATTAATAATCCAAATATGTTTTCTCTTGGCGTATTTAAAAACATTAATATCAATTTAAAATATTTAACTTGTTATATAAATTATTCAATTAATGTAGCTAGTTTAGATGATTATCATTATAACAATTCAAGTATTAATACTTGTTATAAAATGTTTGCTGAAACTTATTATTGTTATAAGAAACATATGAATATTAATAACGGATTTAATACGGTTTTAACGGGATATCCAAAATTAGATAGTTATAAAAAAGATATAAAAGAATGCATTATTCCTAAAAAAATAGATAATGGCAATAAAATAGTTATTTATGCTCCTCATTGGACTATAGGCAAAACCGATACGCTTATTAGATTAGGAACTTTTAATTTATATCATAAATATTTTATGAAATTACTTAAAGAAAATCCTAATATAAATTTTGTTTTTAAGCCTCATCCAAGTTTAAGAGATAGAATTATTGATTATAAAATTATGGATATAGAATATTATGAAAATTATATAAAAGAATGGAATAATTCAAATAACGGAATATATATTTCGGATGGAGAATATATTGATTTGTTTAGAAAAAGTTCTTGCCTAATTACCGATAGCGGTTCTTTTATAGCCGAATATTTACCGAGCGAAAATCCATGCATTTATCTTATTAATCCCGAAAAGGAAAATTTGATTGAAAATACATTTAACGATTTTGCAAAGCCAATAGTAAATAGTTATTATCTTTGTTATAACGAAGAAGATATAAATAAATATTTTAACGAAATAATTATAAAAGAAAACGACTATATGAAAGATAAAAGGCTTAATTTAATAAAAGACAGTTTTATTAATATAGGTTCTGCGGGAAAAATAATAACGGAATATTTAAGCGATATATTTGTAAATAAATAAAAGGAGAATTTTATGATAGATAAAAAAGAAGCTATGAGTTTATATTTGGCGTTTAGATATATACCTAAAAAAGATTACGGTTTTAATGATTTATTGATACCAAAATATCCTGATTTAAGAAAAGAATCTTTATATCCAGTAAAAAACGCAAAAGATATAGATAGATTTTTAAAAGAATATTTAAGTAAAGAAATAGATAAAAATACAGGCATATTATTAAGCGGTGGAATAGATTCGGCAATTTTAGCTTCATATTTACCAAAAGGAACTAAAGCTTATACGATATATTTCAGCGCAGAAAATGCAATAAACGAGAGTATAAAAGCTAAAGAATATTGTAAAGTTTATGATTTAGAGCATAAAACAGTAAATGTATATTGGGAAGATTATTTGCAATTTGCCCCTAAACTTATGGAACACAAGAAAGCGCCTTTGCATGCAATAGAAGTTGCCTTATATAAAGCTGGTATAGAAGCTAAAAAAGATAATATAAATAAATTAATAGTTGGAAATGGAGCGGATTCAAATTTTGGAGGTATGGATAAATTGCTTTCAAAAGATTGGCTATTTTATAAATTTGTTAATAGATATACTTTTGTAATGCCTAACGATGTTCTTAAAGAATATTCAAATATAGATTATATATATGAGCCTTTTAGACAAGGAGAATATATAGATTATTTAAGCTTTTTAAATAAGGTTCACGGCGTTGGTATAATTCAAGCTTTTGAAAATGCTTTTTCATTAGCGGGAATAGAAGCTATAGAACCTTATGAAAATATGTATTTAAATGATAAATTAGATTTAGATAAAATACGAAATGGGAACAGTAAATATTTAATTAGAGAATTATTTAAAGAAAGATACCCTAATTTTAATGTAGCCGAAAAAATACCGTTTAGAAGACCTATGGAAAAATGGCTTTCGGATTATAACGGAAATAATATAAGAGAAGAATTTATAAGTAAAAATATAAGTTCTTTATCTGGCGACCAAAAATGGCTTGTATATTGTTTAGAATGGTTTATGAATATAAATAATTTATAAAATTTAAGGAATTAAAATGAAAGTTTCTATAGCGAAATCAAAATCTTATGATATGAAAGATATTAATAAATCTTTAGATAGCTTATTTGAAGATTTAAATATGGATAAAGAAAAACCTTTTAAAGATTTAATAAAACCTAATGATTGCGTATTTATTAAACCTAATTGGGTAGCTTCAAAGTGGCGAGAATCCTGCGGACATAAAGACGATATATACTGCGTTATTACTCACCATAATTTGATAGAAGCGGTATGCGATAGAGTTGTAAAATCTTTGGATGGAAAAGGAAAAATATATATAGGAGATAATCCTTCGATAGACGCTAATTTTAACGAATTAATGGAATTAACCAATATAAAACGACTTGAGATTAAATATAAAGGTTTAGTGGAAATATTGGATTTAAGACCATTATTTTGTGACGATTTAAAAAATTATGGAAAAAAAGATTTAATGAAAAAACAAACGGGCGACCCTAACGGGGGAACTACTATAAATTTACAAAAACAATCTCTTTTTTATGGAATGGACCCGACATTATTTAGAGGAGTATTTGACGAGAGAGAAGAAACGATAAAATCTCATAGCGGAGATAATCAATTATATACTTTTTCATCAAGTATTTATAATTCTAACCTTTATATATCTATACCAAAACTAAAAACTCATCATAAAACGGGCGTTACTTTAAACTTGAAGGGATTAGTAGGTTCAATAATAAATAAAAATCAGCTTGTGCATTGGAAAGTCGGATATCCAAATATAGGCGGTGACGAATATCCTAATAAAGAAATTTATGAAAAAATGCAAAAAGAAAAAATTCAAGAGCGCGGGGCGTGGCCAGGGAACGATACTATATGGCGTATGGTATGCGATTTATATCAAGCTTTTTTAAATAGAAAAGGAAAAAATTTTACTATTATAGACGGAATTATGGGAGGAGAAGGGCAAGGACCTTTTTGTCCCAATTCCGTAAACTCTAAAACTTTATTGGCAAGCGAAGATTTATTATTAGCGGATATAGTCGCCACAAGATATATGGGGATTAATCCGTATGGCATAAGCTATCTAAATTATTTTATAAAAAAATATTCTATAAATATTGAAGATATAGAAGTCTTTATAAATAATAAAAAGAATGAAAATTTTTTTAATAACCATGATAAATACCTTGATTTTGAAGTAAAAGAACTATGGGAAAAAATAAAAATATTTAATTAATTTAAGGATTTATATAATGATATTAGGCTATACTTCGGGAGTTTACGATTTATTTCATATAGGGCATTTAAATTTGCTTAAAAATGCGAGAGGTTTATGCGATAAATTGATAGTAGGCGTTTCAGTAGACGAACTTGTAAAATATAAAAATAAAAAAGCCGTTATACCGTTTGAAGAGAGAATAGAAATAGTGCGAAATATAAAATATGTTGATTCTGCAATTCCTCAATACGAAATAGATAAATTTAAAGTTTGGGAAAAGATAAAATTTGATGTTTTATTTGTTGGAGACGATTGGTATGAATCGGATAGTTGGAAAATTATGGAGAATAAATTTAAAGAGGTTAATGTGAGAGTAATTTATTTTCCATATACAAAAGGCACAAGTTCGACTTTGATTAACGAGATACTTATAAAGACAAGAGATAATATTTAATTTTAAGGATAAAAAACAATGAATAAAAAAATTATAGACAATATAGCTTGGTGGATACCGATTAGAAAATGGAGAGATAATTTTAGAAATTATATGCATTCTAAAATTGATATTCCTACTTTGCCGAATTTAGTTTTTATAACTAATCAAAAATGCAATTTGAAATGTAAAAACTGCGCTAATTTTTCGCCGTATTTAAGTCAAATAATACCGTATTATAAAGCAAACGAATTAATTAACGATTTGAAAACTATAACTAAACACATGAATATATGGCAATTACAAATACAGGGAGGAGAATTTTTTGTTCATCCCGAATATGAGAAAATATTAAATTATATAATTATAAACAAAAGAATTAAAACCGTTACACTTGCAACCAACGGCATTATAATACCAAAAGATAATATTCTTAAAAATATAAAACGCGGTAAGAAAATACATATTAGAATATCAAGTTATGGTAAGATTAATAATAATACGGCAATCAAATTAAAAGATAAATTAGAAAAATTAAAAATTCCTTTCTCTTATCATAAGTTTGCTACAGGAGATTATATGTGGTCATATTGCGGAGATGTTAATATGGAAAGATTAAGTTATAAAGAAATGATGAATTCATATAATAATTGCATTTTTGCAAAAGTATGTTTAACTTTAGAAAATGGTTTTGTTTCTATATGTTCGAGAGCTACCATAGCGCATATAGTTCAAAATTTTGAATTTTCAGATAAATGCGGAATTTATATTAGAGATAATTTTAATCCGAGTAAATTTTTGAAATTCGCCGAAGAAAAACCTCCCGTTGAAGCATGCTATTATTGTTATGGCACGCAAGGAAAACAAATATTGCCAGCCGAACAAGTGAATAAAGAAGAATGGGAAGAAGTTTTATTATTTGTTGATAACATAAGAGCAGAGCAGAGCAGAGCAGAGCAGAGCAGAGCAGAGCAGAGCAGTAATGTTTGAATATGCTTATCGAAAAACGGCATAAAATGTATATTTATTATCGGAATTTTTTTATAAAATATAAAATTTAAACTTGACTTTTTTTAATATAAAGTATATAATATTTGAAAATAAAAAAATATACTTCGCTTCTTTAATAATTAATAAAAAATTAAAGAGGCTTTGTCCAAGGAGTTAAAAAATGAGAGAATATGAGATTCTATTTGTAACAGAGATAAACGATTCTCTGCATGAAAAAGCAAAAGAGCATGTAAAATCAATTCTTCAAAATTACAATGCCGAAATATTTGACGAATCGGAATACGGCATCTATACTTTGAGTTATCCTATTCGTAAAGTAAATCAAGGTAAATATTATTATTATCATTTTAGATGCGATGGAAAAAGTTTATCCGCTATCGAAAAAGAATTGCGTTATGAACTTAGCATATTAAGATTTATAATCGTAAGGTTGGATGAAATAATAGAAAAGCAAGACAGCAAAAAAGCTATACGAAGAAAAAATAGAGCGGAAATGAGAGAAAGAAACAGAGAAAATAATAATAACGAAGAAGAGGAATCTTATGGCTACAGATTTAAATAATGTAATGTTAATAGGAAGACTTGTATCCGACCCTACTCAAAAATATTTGCCAAGCGGGATGGCTGTCGCAGAATTTTCAATAGCAAATAATTATTATATGAGCAGTAAAAATTCTACCGAAGTAAATTATTTTGATGTAGTAGCTTTCGGTAAATCTGCAGAAACAGTTGCAAAATATCTTACTAAAGGCAAACAGATTGCAATATCTGGAACTTTAAGACAAGAAAGATGGCAAGACAAAGATACGAATACGGGCAGGTCTAAAATTAGAATTATAATGAATACTATGCAAATGCTCGGTTCTTCCTCTGGAAGCGGAGGAGCAAGTAGTCCAAATATGGACGCTACCTATGCGCCTTCTTCTATGGGGAATAGCGTAGATATTGGCGGTTTTTCGGATGATGACGAAGTGCCGTTTTGATTAATTTAATTTATAAAAGAAAATTTTTTTATCAGGAGAATAAAAATGGATTTAGAAAATAACAATTTAGAAAATGAAAACATTGATAATAATTTAGAAAATAATAATGCCGAAAGCAATATTGAGAATAATGAAAATAACGATAATAATGAAAATCGTGAAAACAATTCGGAAGAAGGAAATCGATTTTATAGAAGCGATAGACGACATTATTACAATAGAGAAGATAAAGATGGAAATCCTATAATCGGCAATCCAAGAAGAAGATACTTTAAAAGGAAAATATGCTTTTTCTGTAAAAACGATATTGATATTTTGGATTATAAGGATATAAAACTTTTGAAAAGATATGTCAAAGAAAGCGGTAAAATTGTTCCTAAAAGATTAAATGGAACTTGCGCAAAGCATCAAAGAATGGTTACGAAGGCTATAAAGAGAGCGAGAAATATTGCGCTTTTGCCTTATGAAACTAGATATTGATTTAAAAAATTAAAAAGCAAAATATAAACTAAAGAAGAGTTATTATAAATATAATAGCTCTTTTTATTTTAAAAATTTTATTTTTAAATATTATAATTTATTTTTCTGGCAATTTAATTCCTAATTTATAAAATCTTACTAAACCTTTTATTTTGTATTTATCTTTAAAAGAAATTTTGCTATCGGATTCATTATTTGGAAATATTATTAAACATTTAGGAATATATTTTTCCGTTTTCTTAAATTCGTTGACAATTTTACTTACTCTTGAATAACCTGAAAGTTGTCTAAAGTCGTCTTTATTGATTTTATTATTTTGATATTTTATTTTATATTTTGTATCGGCAATATAATTATATTTTCCTTTTATTATAAAATCTGGTTTAAAATTTCTATGCATATATTGTTTTTGATATAATATATTTTTGCTTTCAATATTATCCAACATTAAAGCGTAAACATATTTTTCAAATAATAAAGACATATCTATCCAAAAAGGCGGCGCTTCATTTTCATTACAAGAATCTTTATATCTTTTTAATTTTATTATTTTTATTGCAAGCTCGATTAATAATTTATATCTTTTATATAGCGGATTTATTTTTATATGATTTAATTCGCTATAATAAAGTTCGTCTGAAACCTCGTTAAAAAACGATATGCAATAAAAATAAAGAGAATTTTTTATATTTTGTATTTTCGATAAACATATTTTTAAAGCTCTCTTTAATATTCTATTTTCTAAACAATTTATATCATAATCCAAATACGAACAGTAAATTTTATCTTCTCTTCCTCTGATTATATTCTTATTTATATGTTTTGAAAATTGAATTTTACCTTTTATTTTAGACTGCAGATTTTCTTCTCTTCTTATAAAATTCTTTTTAAGTCCGTTATGAAGTTCGACTTCAAGCATTCTCAAAAAATGAAACGCGATTAAAATATCCAAATCGTTTATTAATTTATTATCTTTATGATTTATAGGTTTTTCGTCAAAGCCAATATTATATATTTCATTAAAATCTTTTATTATAGTAGAATATTCAAAACATTTTGAAAACATTTTCATGAAATCTATATTTTCTATTTTAGGTTTAATGATTACGCTTTTGGTATAATGTTCTTCTTTGTTTTCTTTGTCGTTAAGCCAAAAAGCGCCGATAAAATAAGAAAATAATTTTTTGCCATCAAAATGAGTTAAAAGTTTATTTCTATATTTAGATTTACTTATACTTTTTTTAAGAGAATCGCATTTTATTTCTTCATGTTCTTTATATATATTTTCTTTACAAAAATCGCATTCGCATTTATTCATAGTTTAAATTATTAATCGTATCTTTTAAATCTTTATTTAGTTTCAAAATTCCGTCTTTCAAATATTCTAATAAAAGAGGTTTTATTTCGTATTCTAATTTATTTTGTAATTCTTCAAAATTTTGAGCCATAAAATAACTATGCCCTATCATTATATCGTCAGATTCAAATTCTTCGTTTATATTTTTGTCTATTAAATTTTTTATATCGTCAAATAAATTAATAGCTTTATCTTTGCAATCAGAATTTTTATTAATATTATCGTAATAATTTTCAATTGCCAATTTATCCGCTTTAATTGATATAAAAGCAAATCTTCTCCTTAAAGCATAATCTATATAGCCAATGCTTCTGTCTGCCGTATTCATAGTTCCTATTATATATAAATTATCAGGTACAGAAAATTTTTCTTTTGAGTAAGGCAAAATAACTTCAATTTCATTTTCTTTACCTTTTCTTTTGTCTACTTCAAGCAAAGTAATTAACTCGCCAAATATTTTTGAAATATTTCCTCTGTTTATTTCGTCTATAATTAATACGACTTTATTATTTTCAGCCGATTTGCATGCTTCCTTAAAAATCCCGTCTTTCAATTTGTATATTATTTTATTATCGCTAGTTGTCCCTGGTTTTATTCCTTCAACAAATTCTTCATAATCCATAGATTGATGAAAAGTCGTAAAAAATATTTGCTCTTTATCCACCAATTCTTTATATCTTTTCATTAATTCCGCTCTATCGGACGGCGCATTTCCGTCTATTAATTTTACGGCAATCTCGGAGCTTGAATAAGTTTTGCCCGTTCCAGGCGCTCCTTGAAGTATTATTTGTTTCTTTTGTTTAATTACATATACATTAATATCAGTATCTAATAAATCTATAACTCTATAGTTTTTAAATTTAAATTTATTTTCTTTCACAAATTTATTTATAGTTTCTATATCGTTTATATAACCGTTAATTGTATCATCTTTATCTATTTTAACTTCAAGTTTATTGTATATTTTTATTCCCCGAGAGTTAACTATTGGGAAAATATTTGGCTTAAGGCAATGTAGAAATTGGCTTAACATTGCTTTTTTTAATCCCGCCATTTGAAATTGACTATTTTGCATAATATCAATTATATTATTAATATCCTCTTTGTTTTTAATTATTTCTATTTTATTTTTATTTATTTCTATTATTAATTTGAAAAATTTAATTATTTGCTCTTTTTCGGGAATAGGTTTCATATTAAAAGTCATTTTTGGAGTTCCGAACATTCCAAGAGTATTTTTATTATTAAATTTACTGTCATTAGTTTCTTCTTCTATTTCTTTTATCAATTTAATTATATTATTTTTAGTTTCTTCTGGTAAATGAGAATCATTTATTCGCTCTATTCTATTTTTGAAGCCTACTTTCCATGTTCCAATACATAAAAAATATATTGCGTTTAAATCAGTGTAATCCAAATCCAAACTATCCAAATTCTGCTCAATCTTTGATAATTCTTCCACGACTTTAGGAATTAAAATATAAACTCCGTCATGTTCTTCTGGGATTATATCTTTTTTAGTTTTTAAAATTTTAATTAATTGTTCTTTATCCATAATTCTGCCTGATTATTATTTAATTTTTATTATTATAGCATATAATATTCAATTTTCAATGAAAATTATTTAGTAATATTAAATAAGGAAATTAAAAATAAATCTTAAAAATAATTATAGTTTTTCGATTTCGTCAATAGGTAAGCCTGTATTTTCACTTATAAATTTCATATCCAAGCCAGATTTTTTTAGATTTTTGGCTATTGAAATTGATTTATTTTTTTCGCCTTCAAGTTTACCTTTTTTTATACCTTCTTTAATTCCTTCTTCTCTTTCAAGTGATAGCATCATTTTTTGTCCTAGCAAAAATGCGTCTCGGGCGGTATAAGCTCGCATAAGTTTATCGTCAGAAGTAAATCTTTTATATTCTTCAATTACTTTTGTCATAATTGGGTTTGCCTCCTTAAGTTCTTTTTCTATATCTTTTAAATTATTGCTTGTAAAAAATTTCATCCAAGTCAACAATTTATTATTTTTCAATTCTTCAATAGTCGAATTTTCTAATATATTAATAAATCTTTGAACTTCTATTATATGCATTTGAATATAATCTAAACTTATATTTTTGTTTTCTGTGTCTATTAATTTAAAACAACGGTGCGGTTTGCCTTCGTCTTAAAAATCCAAATTAAAATCGAGTAGATTAATGCTAATTATTTTTTGAACTCTTTGATAATCTTCGCCTTTATGTAATTCATTAACTATATTTTTTGAGATATAATAAAAAATTCTATCTAAAAAATTTCTATTTCCGCAAAGTTGAAATTCAATTATAACAATTTTATTATCTTTAGTTTTTGCTTTAACATCAATTATTGACTCTTTTAAATCAATATTTTCCGAAAGATTAAATGGGTCGATTATTTCCAAATCTTTAACTTCTTCAAAATTAAAATCTCTCAAAGTTGCGTTAACTAAATTTTCAAGCAAATCTTCATTACCATTTCTGCCGAATAAGTATCTGGCAAATAAATCGCTTAATTTTTTTATTTCTATATTTTCTTTATTATTCTTCATAACTATATTATACCAAAAAATTAATAGTTTGTCAAAATATTAATTTTATAAATTAAAACTAATTATAAATAAAAATTAATCAAACAAAATGGCAGGCGCAAAAATGTCCCTTTTCAATCTCTCTAAACTCGGGAATTTTTTCAGAACATATAGCTTCCGCTTTTGGACATCTCGTTCTAAATTTGCATCCCGAAGGCGGATTTATTGGAGAGGGAATCTCGCCCGAAAGTATTATTCTTTTTTTAGTTTTTGCAACCGAAGGTTCTGAAATTGGAATTGCAGAAATTAAAGATTGCGTATAAGGATGAAGCGAATTAGTATATAAAGACTCGCTTTCGGTAAGCTCAACTACATTTCCCAAATACATAACGGCTATTCTTTTGCATAATTGACGAACTACAGCCAAATCATGAGCGATAAAAAGATAAGTCAATTTCAAATCTTGCTGCATATCGTAAAGCATATTTATAATCTGCGCTTGAATAGAAACATCCAAAGCCGAAACAGGCTCATCGCAAACTATAAACTCAGGGCTAACCGCTAAAGCTCTCGCTATTCCAATTCTCTGTCTCTGTCCGCCTGAAAATTCATGAGGATATCTTTGAGCCTGCTCGGCGTTTAATCCCACAAGTTTAAGAAGTTCTATAATTTTATCTCTTCTTTCTTTTTTTGTGGAATATAATTTATGAACATCCAAAGCTTCGCCAATTATATCTTCAACCGTCATACGCGGATTTAAAGAAGCGTAAGGGTCTTGAAAAATTATTTGCATTTTTTTCGCGTAATTTCTATAATTTTCTTTATTAATTTCTTCGCCGTCAAAAAATATTTTTCCGCTTGTCGGATTGTAGAGATGTAGCAATGTTCTTCCTAAAGTTGTTTTTCCGCTTCCCGATTCTCCCACTAATCCGAAAGTCTCGCCTCTGTATATATTAAATGAAACTCCATCAACGGCTTTAACGGTTTGAGTCGCTCTTCCGAAAAGTCCGCCTTTTATCTTAAAATGCTGTTTTAAGTCTTGAATTTCTATTAAAGGTTTTGTTAAATTTTCCATTAAAAATATCTCTCTTAATTTAATTTTTAATTCTTAATCATTTAGGCATTTCATGAAGCCAACAAGCCGAAAAATGCCCTTCTTCAAATTGAACTATCGGCGGTTTATTGTCAATGCAAACTTTCATGCATTCCTCACATCTTGTGCTAAAAGGACATCCCGCTTTCATATTTAACAAATCTATTGGCGTTCCTTCTATTGGAATTAATCTATCTTGTTTAATATCTATTCTAGGAAGCGATTTCAAAAGTCCTAAAGTATAAGGATGTTTTGGACGCTCAAATATATCGAAAACCGTTCCTCTCTCAACTATTCCGCCGCCATACATAACTATAATATCATCCGCCATATCCGCGACTATTCCAAAATCATGCGTAATTAAAATAACAGCCATTTGAATTTTTTTCTGAATATCTTTTATAAGTTCTAATATTTGAGCTTGTATAGTAACATCGAGAGCCGTTGTAGGTTCGTCCGCTATAAGTATTTGAGGATTTCCCGCCAAAGCCATAGCTATCATAATTCTTTGACGCATTCCGCCCGAAAGTTCATGCGGATATTGTCCCATTCTTCTTTTAGGTTCGTTTATTCCGACTAAATTTAATAATTCTATTATTCTATTTATTGCCGCCGTTTTGCTTATTTTTTGATGAGTAGTTAAAGCTTCGGTTAGTTGATTTCCTATAGTATATACGGGATTTAAGCAAGTCATTGGGTCTTGAAATATCATTGAGATTGCATCGCCTCTGATTTTTCTTTTTTCATGTTCTGAAAGTTTAATTAAATCTTTTCCTTCAAAAAAAATCTCTCCGTTTATAATTTTTCCAGGCTCTTCTATAAGTCCCATAATAGAATATGCAGAAACGCTTTTTCCCGAACCCGATTCTCCTACGATTCCCAATACTTTTGATTTATCGAGTTTATAAGATATATTATTAACCGCTTTAACCTCTCCCGATGGAGTAAAAAAAGATACGCTCAAATTTTTAACTTCTAATAAATTGCTATTCATTTAATTTCCTTTTTTAATTTATCTATTTTTCATACGAGGGTCTAAAGCGTCCCTTAAACCGTCTCCTACCAAATTAAAACATAAAATTATAACACTAATCAATGCCGCAGGAAATAATAATTGATAAGGATAAGAATAAACTCCGCTTACGGCGTTTGAAGTTAAAGAGCCAAGCGAAACCATAGGAGCGCTTACGCCAAGCCCTAAAAAACTTAAAAACGCTTCAACAAAAATTGCATTCGGTATTTGCACCATAGCCGAAACTATAATAGCGCCCATAGCGTTTGGCACTAAATGTTTAAATATTATTCTTAAATGCGGAGTTCCCAAAGCCCTTGCAGCCGTTATAAATTCCTGTCCTTTCAAAGCTAAAATTTGTCCTCTTGTCATTCTTGCCATATTTGTCCAATATAATAAAGATATAACTATAAATATGCTAAATAAACCAGGTCCTAAAAGCCCGATTCCTCTTAAAGATTCGCTTTGCAAAAATAATTTATCCATAGGAGCTTTTAATACAACCGAAAGCAAAACTACTATTAAAAGAGTTGGGACAGCGCTTATAATATCGACAATTCGCATCATAATATTATCAAGCATTCCGCCAAAATATCCCGAAATTGAACCGTAAACGATTCCAATTATAACTACTAATGTAGCCGAAACTATTCCGATTAAAAGAGAAATTCTCGCTCCTATCATGCATCTAACAAGCAAATCTCTTCCCAAAGTATCCGTTCCAAAAGGATGCTCAAAAGTAGGCAAACTATTTTCAACTCCTCTATTTATTTGAGCGTATCCATATTCCGAAAAAATAGGAATAAATATTGAAAGAATGGCTATGATTCCTATTATTATAATTGAAACTAAAGCGACTTTATTTTTTTTGAATCTTCTATAAGCATCCTGCCAATAAGTTACGCTTTCTCTCTGAACTTCTACGGAATATTTTTCTTCTTCGGTAGCCTTTTCAAATAATGATTTATCTAATATTTCCATTTTATTCCTTCTATCTGTTTAATTAAATTTAATTATTAAATTATTCCTGAATTTTAATTCTTGGGTCTATAACTCCGTAAGACAAATCTACTAAAAAATTCATTGCTATTAAAAAAGCGCCATAAAATATCGTAACTCCAAGTATCGTTGGATAATCTCTTTGAGTAATGCTTTCTACAAAATATCTTCCCAAACCAGGAATATTAAATATTTTTTCAACGACAAAAGAACCTGTAAGTATTCCCGCCGATAAAGGTCCTAAATAAGTGACAATAGGAATAATCGCATTTCTTAAGGCATGCTTAAATATTATAAATCCTCTTGAAACTCCTTTTGCTCTTGCAGTTTTAATATAATCTTGATGAATAACATCGAGCATTGAACTTCGCATTAATCTTGCCATAAAACTTAAAGAACTGAAACTTAAAGCAAATCCTGGCATTATATATTGACTAAAAGAATCAAAACCGTAAGCGGGAAGAAGTCTTAATTGAACGGAAAATATAATAATCGAAACCGTAGCGACAACAAAACTTGGAACGGCAATTCCCAAAGTGGCGGCAACCATTACGACTCTGTCTATAACTTTTCCCTGTCTTAAAGCGGCGATTATTCCAAATAAAACTCCTACCGTTGTAGATATAAACATGCTGAAAATACCAAGCCTAAAAGAAACGGGAAAAGCTCTCTTTATAGTGCCTGAAACCGATTGTCCTATTTTTGTAAGCGAAGTTCCCAAATCTCCTTTAATTGCATTTTTAAGATAATTTCCGTATTGCACTATTAAAGGTTTGTCTAATCCGTATTTTCTATTTAAATTTTCTAAAGCGACTTTGCTTAAAGGTTTTTCTCCAACGAAAGGTCCGCCTGGAACCGTATGCATTAAAAAGAAAGTTATAGTAACTATCACGAATAAAGTTAATATCGATATAAATAATCTTCTTATAATGTAATCGAACATAAATTCTTACCTCTAAATTTTATTTACTCCCATTACTTATAATTTTTATTAATTGCAAATTATATAATAAATTTTGAATTTTTTCAAATATATTTTAACTATAAAATATTTTATTTGTATGGAATTTAAGTATAAAAAATTATTTTTCTTGCTCTTTGCGTGTAAATAAAAATATTATGTCCTTTTTTATACCGTCAATTTGTAGTTTATTAGTATTTGATATATTTTAAATTTTTATCTATTTTGCAACGAGAGTTTTATTCCCATTATTTATGAATATAAAAATCTTACTTAATTTTTTTACTTTATAAAAAAATTATCTTAAGTCTAATTCTAAAATAAATAAATAATAAAAAAATGTTATTTCAATAATCATTATTTTAAAAATTATTCTTATTTTTTAGTATAAAATCTTTAATTTAAATTATTCATAATTTTTATTTTATATTCTTCCGTTTTTCTTCTTCCAAATAAAATTTTTTAGCTTCTTCAATATTTGCAAATTTTTCCATATTATCATTTAAATTTGATTTTAAAAGTTTTCTTTCCTCAAGGAGCGCTTTTCTGTTTTCTTTAAATATTTTTTCATGTTCTCGCATCATATCCAAATCTTTTATTATTCCAGCTCCAGCTTTAGCGATATCTACTACGGGCTGCAATATTTCCTTTGCATCTCTATAGCCTTGTTCTATTCTTCTATAAGCGCCTTCGGTAGAAAAATCTAAAGTGCCTTTGAAAAAATTACCCAAATCTTCTTGCGGACATATTTCGTATATATTGACGCCTTCTCTTCTGTCTTTTAAAATCTCGTCCGCTTTTAAATGAATTACTATTATATCGCTGCATCCTTCTTCATAAAGAGGAGTTATTGGAGAGTTGTCTTTTATTCCGCCGTCATAATAATATTTTCCTTCTATCTCTTCTTTTGGAAATATAATCGGTATCGCCGATGTTGCAAGAAGAATTTTTTTTATAGTTTCAGTATCGTAACCGTTTAACTTAAAATATCTAGTTTCAAAAAGCGGAAGCTCAACACAAGTCGCGTAAATAGGAAATTCCATTTTTGAAAGTTCATTTAAATCTATATATTCGTCTATTATTTCAATCAATCCTTTTCTTGAAAAATATCCTCTTGTCGATAACATTGTAAAAAAAGATATTATAGAAGCCCCTGGAACAAAATTTTGTATTCCAAATTGCAAAGCTATTTTACCACAAATTTCTTTTATATCTATATCGATACTTAAAATTTTATCCTGTATTTTCTGCGTCCAAATAGTTTCAGCCAAATCGTATTCGTCTAATGCAAAAAGACAAGAATTTAATCCTCCAACGGAAGTTCCCGAAATTGCGCTAATGCTGTTATAAAGTTTAGATTCTTTTAAATATTTCCAAACTCCTATTTGATAAGCGCCTCTTCCTCCGCCCCCGTCCAATACTATTCCTAATTTATCCATTTTATTTATTCCTTTTTCTTATTAAATTCATTTATACTCGCATTTAAAATTACTCCCAAATTACTAAAAATGCCCGATAAATTATTAGTTTAATTTGATTGTTCATTTTCTTTTTTATTTTATTTTTAAAATTATATGAAAGAATTTAATCTTTTAAGCATTTCCAATTCAAATTTGTCTTCCGAATTCGTATCAAAATCGCATTCTAATTTTGATAAATCGTTGAAGTATTCTCCCCAAGAATATTTTGTTTGTCCCTCATATCGAGGGTCAAAAGCTATTGCCTTATTTAAACATTCTTCAATCAAAAATCTATTTTTATTACCATCTCTTTTACCTAACGCATCAGCTTTATTAAAATATGCCAAAGCGTTATCTTTTTCTAATTTTATAGCTTTGTCGTAATATTCTACGGCTTTATCGTAATCTTCCAACATTCTATAAATTACGCCTAAATTAATATAGATATAAACGCTTTTATCCGAAAGTTCTATTGCTTTTTCTAACGCTTTAATTACTTCTTCATAATTATTTTCTTTTTGCTTTTCTACAAATAATTTAATAAATGAACTTATGCCAAATCTATAATAATTTTGATAAGTTGCATTTCCTCTTTCAATCGCCAATTTATAATAATTTGGAAGCTCGTCAAATTCTCCAAGAGATAAAGACGCTTTCGCTAAACTCTCGTATATTTCAGAATTATCCATTCCGTTTTCTAAAGCCTTTTTAAGCAAAAATAAAGCTCCCTTAAAATCTTCCTCTCCAATCAATTCAATCGCATTATCGTAATAATTTTGAGCGGATGCGGGAATTTTCTTTATATTAATTTCTTCCGTTTCCGCAATTTCCACATTATCAATATTTGAAAGCTCGTTTATTATTGCAACGCTCAAATCAAAATATGAATTCTCTTTTTCTAAATCCATATTTAAATTATTATTTGCATAGCTTTTTAATAAACTAAATTGAACATCTTGCTCGGGCGATTTTGATATTTCTACTACGCTGTCGACAATATATTTTTCTTCATTTTTCAAAGATTCTATTTTTTGTAAATTGCCAAGTAAAGGTATATAAATATCGTCTAATTCTTTAAGTTTAGCTTTATCTAAAGCTTCAAATAACTTGTTCGCTATTTTGTCATTTGAATTTAAAGTTTCGTATAAACTCAACATAGATATTTTATCTTTCGGATTAACTCCTATTTTATCCATCATTGGCTTTAACATCATAATATCGTTTATAGAATAATTTCCTTTCGTAGCTAAAAAGAAATCGGATATAATGCATAATATTTTTTCATTGTCTGATAAGTCTTTATATAAAGTTCCTCCGAATTCCAAATATTCAATAGTCGACTCTAAATGAACGACATTCATACTTCTTTCCAATTTATCTATTCTTTGAGATTCTCTTATTAAAGAACTCATTGCCATAGTCATCATTTTATTTATTTGGGAATATATTTCGTTAAATTCTTTATCTATTTGATTACTCAAAGAATTTAATTTTACATTTACTCCCATAATTGCGTCAAAAGTTAATTTTCCCTGTTGAGCCAATTTAGCAATCATTTTTATACTTGCTTCTTGCGATATTGCAAAATCTCTGTCTATCTCGCCTCTTAATTTTCTATTTTTTCCCGTAATATTTCCCAATAAATTTTTTAAAAAGCTTTGATTTGCCAATTCTGCGGCTCTTGCTTTTCCCGCGGCAACCGCGGCGCTTGCCTGCATTCCTAATCTTGTAAGCTCTTTATGGTTATTTTTGTGTTCTTCATAAGTTCTTTCGACATATTCGTCTATAGAAGTTATTTCTTCGTTTGTTAATTCATTTTCAAACGGCATAGTTAATTTAGAATCCATAATATTATCCTAGATTTATAATTAGTAAATAAACATAAGTTTGAATAAAATTTAAAGTTAAGCCACTGAACTGAACTGAACTGAACTGAACTGAACTGCAGCAGTCAAAATTTATACGATTATTAATAATTTTCATAGCATAATTATAGCATTCTTCAAAATAAATGTCAAGACTTTTGAATAAATAATTTAATTTGAATAAATAATTTAATTTGAATAAATAATTTAATTTGAATAAATAATTTAATTAATAAAATTATAATTATAATAATAGAATATATTTTACAATTAGAAATTTTTATAATCGATTTTTAATTTTTATACGCTTTTAATTTTCCAAATTCTATAAAATTGTTAAAATTAATCTCTTCCAAATAAGGAACGGGATATTCCGACATATCTTTTCCGTCTTTTAATGCTCCAAACATATTTAAATTATTTTTTTTCCAATCGGATAATCTATTATAATAACTTTTTGTATATCCCGAAGTCATTTTTAAATTGTCATTTGAAAGAACAAAACTTACATACATACTAATATTTGTTTTTGGAACTGAAGATATTCCTTGAACATTATGAGCCACATAATCTAAAGACATTTTTTCATAATAATATGCATTCGTTTCGCTTTCTGCATAAATGAAAAATCCGATTCCTCTTTTCTTTCCGTTTATTTCGTATTCTACGCTTCCGTTATCCATAAAAGTATATAAATAACCGTTTGGAGCGACAACGCTTTTGCCTTTAACTCTATTTATCCATATATTGTCATAATTTTTATTATAAACTTTTGTATTTGAAGCGCATGATATTAAAAATAATAATATAAAAATAAAATATGACTTCATTTATTGACTAACCCCTTTTTAAAAACCTTATAATATATTTTCGACTATTAATATTATAACTTAACTATTGCAATTTAATTGGATATTATTTATATTATAAAATCTATAAAAAATCAATATAAAAAAAGAGGAAAATGGAAAACTCTGATATTGCAAATCTATTAATAGAAAGATTTATAGAAAGCGAAGAATATAAATCTCTAAATATAGATAATGTAAAAAATATATTTGGGCTTAAAGGCGGAAGCGATGCTTTATTTTTTGCCTCTATTTTTAAAGATAAAGGCGAAAGTTTTTTAATAATTAAAGAAAATGAAAGCGAGGCTATGCTTTTAAGTCAGTCTCTAAATTTTTATAATATTCCAAATTATTATTTTCCCGATTACGATAGCATTCCATTTACAAAAATGTCGCCGATAACGGATATCGCTCAAGAGAGAATAAATATTTTATACAAACTTATAAATAAAGAAAAATGCGTAATAGTATCGACTATAAATTCAATAACTAAAAAAATTCCTAACAAAAAAGATTTAGAAAAATTATATATAAACTTAAAAGTTAATGACAAAATTAATTTAGAAGATTTAAGATTAAAGTTAAACGATTTGGGTTATATAATAGATATAGATATTTCAGAAAAAGGAACTGCCGCTATTCGAGGAAGCATAATAGATATTTTTTCCGTAGGATATGATAATCCCATTAGAATAGAAATGTTTGACGATTATATTGAAAGTATTAGAATGTTTAAGATAGAAGACGGGCGTTCATTTGAAAATTTGGAAGAGATTATTATTTATCCCGTTAGAGAAGCTATATATAGCGATTCTATGATAGAAGAATTTTTAAAAAGAGAAAATATTGAGGCGGAACTTAAAGAAAATATATCTAAAAATAAATATTTTGCAGGAAGTGAAAATTTACTTTCTTTATTTTATTCAGACTTGGAAACTATATTTGATTATTTTAAAGATAAAATAATATTTTTAGACGATTATATAAAATTAGAAAATAAATTAATAAATATATTTGATTCTATAGAAGAAAATTTTAATAGCGCGGATAATATTTTTAATATAATAGAAAGTCCAAATAAATTATATATAGACTCTAATTATTTTGACGAAATAATAAAAAAATCAATCAATATAACTCATTTTATAATTGAAAATAATACATATCAATTTAATTTTAGCAAAGGAGAATCTTTCAAATCGAGATTAACGGATTTTTTAGATTATATAAAAGATTACAGAGAAAAAGATTATTTAATAATTTTATCAACGGGACATTATGACCAGGCAAATAGATTTTATAAAATAACGCGAGAATTAAAACCGACTATAATCGGAGCAGAAGACGATATAAACATAAAAGAAAAATCGGAAATTATTATAGCAAGCAACGATAGAGAACTTGATTTATCAAATAATAAAAATAATTTCTATATTATAACCGCTCCTTCTTCTTCAGGATTTATAAAAGAAGATATAAAAACTATATTCATAGCCGATTGGGAAGTATTTGGAAGAAAAAGAAAAAAGATAAAAAAACTTCCTAAAGTAAATAAAAATATAATAGACACTTTTGTCGATTTAAATGTCGGCGATTATGCAGTTCATGTAAATTATGGAATAGGAAAATATTTAGGCTTAACTAGAAAATCATCCAACGGAAAAGAAAAAGATTATTTAACTTTGGAATATTTGGAAGGCGATAAATTATATATTCCCGTAGAGCAAATGAATTTTGTTCAAAAATATATTTCAGGAGGCGGACATACTCCAAGATTAACTTCTTTAAGAACGAGCGCTTGGGAGAAAATAAAGAGCAGAGCTAAAGCGGACGCTTTAACTACGGCAAGAGATTTGATAAGGCTATATGTAATAAGGTCTAATATTCAGGGAAATATTTACGGACATGACACTCAATGGCAGGACGATTTTGAAGCTTCATTTAAATACGAAGAAACTCAAGACCAATTAAGAGCGATTAACGATATTAAAAAAGATATGGAAAGCGGTAAAATGATGGATAGGCTCGTATGCGGAGATGTGGGATTTGGAAAAACAGAAGTCGCTTTTAGAGCTATTTTTAAGGCAATAATGGCGGGAAAACAATGCGCCATGCTATGTCCGACTACTATTTTATCTCAACAGCATTATAATAACGCTAAAAAAAGATTTGAAGATTTCCCGATAACGATAAACGCTTTAAACAGATTTGTAAATATGAAACAAGCTCAAGAAAATAAAGAGAGCTTAAAAAACGGAGAATGCGATTTAATAATAGGAACTCATGCACTTTTGTCAAAAGATATTGAATTTAAAAATTTGGGATTAATAGTAATAGACGAAGAGCAGAGATTTGGCGTAAAACATAAAGAAACTTTAAAAAAATTAAGATTAGAAACGGATGTTTTAACTTTATCGGCGACTCCGATTCCTCGAACTTTAAATATGGCTTTAACGGGAATAAGAGATATAAGCGTAATAGAAACTCCGCCTTTAAATAGAATTCCCGTAAAAACTTTTGTAATGGAATTTAACGAAGAGATTGTAATATCGGCGATAGATAGAGAACTTAAAAGAAAAGGACAAATATTTTATTTATATAATAGAGTCGAAGGAATTGATTCTTTCGCGCTTATGATAAAAAAATTATGTCCAAAAGCAAGAATATGCGTAGCTCATGGAAGAATGTCGGGAAATCAATTAGAAAAAATAATGAGAGATTTTATAGATTATAAATACGATATATTGGTTTCTACAACGATAATAGAAAACGGAATAGATATACCAAACGCCAATACTATATTAATAGAAAACGCCCATACTTTCGGATTGTCGGAACTTTATCAATTAAGAGGAAGAGTCGGAAGAAGCGATAGAGAGGCTTACGCTTATATGTTTTATCCCGCTAATTTGTCTTTAAGCGAAATTGCATATAAAAGATTATCTGCAATATCGGAACATACAGATTTGGGAGCTGGATTTAAAATAGCGATGAGAGATTTAGAGATAAGAGGAGCAGGAAATATTTTAGGAGATGAGCAGTCGGGAATGATTTATCAAGTAGGATACGAATTATACACTCAAATGCTTGAAGAGGCTACTAACGAATTTAAAGGCGATATTAAAGAAGTCACTTTTGATACGGTTATAGATTTTAAATACGATTTATATATACCCGATTTTTATATTTCGGATGTTAAAGAAAAAATATCGGTTTATAAATTAATTCTTCGTTCTCAAAGCGATGAAGATATAGAATCTTCAAAAGAATATATGACTGACAAATATGGAAAAATTCCTAAAGTAATAGAAGATATATTTGAAATAGCCAAACTTAAAGTAATATTGAAGAGAGCGAGAATATTATCGGTTATAGAAGGACAAAATTGCTTATATGTTAAATTAGATAAATATTCGCATATAGATACAAATAAACTTATGCAATTAATTAATTCAAAAGATTCTAAAATAAAATTTGATTTGAATAATTTTAATCAACTTATAATATCCGATATTGAAGACGCTGAAAATAATTTAAACTTAAAAATAGAGAAAGTAAGAAATTTAGTTTTGGCGATTGAAAGCCATGAAATCAATATTAAAAAAGATAATAACGATAATAAAATTAAAGACATTATAGAAGAGAATTTAGAATCTCAAAAAATCGAAAATAAAAAATCGCCTATTAAAAGAAATGTAAGAAAAAAGCCTTTAAAAGTAATAATAAGAAAATCAAAGTGAAAATTTTTCTAAATAAAAACCCCTATGCTCTTTTGAACATAGAGGTTTTGGCTTAAATCTTTATTTTATTAGTATATATAAAATTTTATACAATTTAATTTAGATTAATTATAATTTAAATTTTGACAAATAAAAATATTCTGTTATAATAATCTTATGAATAACAAACCATTTAATCCACTAAACGATTGTTTTGTTCGGTATTTCTTTACTGATAAAGGAGGCGAAAAAGTTCTTCTTGATTTTATAAACGCCGTTATGATTAGCGCAGACATGAAAACTTTTAAAGCCGTTGAAATTCTTAATCCGTTTAATTTGAAAAGACATTATAAAGATAAAGAAACTATTGTAGATGTGAAATGTATAACCAAAAACGGAACGGTTGTAATTATCGAAGTTCAATTATCGGGCAATTCAAGATTTCCCGAAAGAATACTTTATTATTGGTCTGCAAATTATAGTAAACTTTTAAAGAAAGGCGAAGAGTATGAATACTTAACGCCTGTGATTAGTATCAATCTTCTTAATTTTAATTTGAATAAAAAGAATAGCAATGTGCATAGCTGTTATATGATTTATGATACTAAAAATAAAAATCTATTAACCGACCATTTGCAAATACATATAATAGAATTAAAGAAATTTAAATTTAATGATAATGATTTAAAAAATGATTTAAATTATTGGCTTGGATTTTTTACAACTAATAACATGGAGGCTTATATGTCAGAAATAGTAAAAGAAAAACCTATAATGGAAGAAGCGCATAAGAGGTATAATAATTTTATAAGAAGCCGATTAATGATGACCGAGTATGAGAAAAAAGAACTTTATCAATACGATAAACAAATATCGCTTGAAGATAAAAGGCGAGAAGGAATTAAAGAAGGCATGAAAAAAGGAAAACTTGAAGGAATAAAAAACGAAAAATATTCAATAGCCAAAACCTTAAAACAAATGAACATGGACGATGCATCCATAAGCAAAGCTACAGGATTAACAATTAAAGAAATCCAAAATATAAGCGCTCACGGAAAAAATTAAACTGCTGAATTTTTTAATTAAGGAAAAATAATGCCGAAAGTTTCAGTAATTTTGCCAATATACAATGTCGAAAAATATTTAAGAAAATGTTTAGATAGCGTTATAAATCAAACTTTTAAGGATATTGAAATAATATGCATTAACGATTGCTCCGCCGACAACTGCGAAAATATAATTTTAGAATATGCAAAAAAAGACGGCAGAATAAAAATCATAAATAATGAAAAAAATTATGGAATTGGTTTTTCTCGCAATATTGGAATTAATGAAAGTTCGGGAGAATATATTTCTTTTATAGACGCTGACGATTATATCGAAAAAGATTATATTGAAATTTTATATAATACGGCGATTAAAAATAAAGCCGATATAGTTTTTACAAATAATATAAATATAGTAAGAGATAAAATAATAAAACCTTATTATCATAACAGAATAAATATTTGGAAAAAGAAATTTAGAGAAAATGAAACTTGGAAAGAAGGAATAAGTGATTTTAATGTAAATACTCCCGAAAAGGAAAATACTCCCGAATATCCTTTAGTTTCTACGGTTAATAAAATATTTAAAAAAGATTTTATAGAAAAAAATAATTTGAAATTTCAAAATTATATCGTTTCGGAAGATACGGAATTTTTTTATAAATATTTATTATATTCTCCGAAAAAATTTTATAATAACGAAGCAAAATATTATTATGTTCAAAGAAAATCATCTTTAACGCATTCTATAGAAAAAGACAATCAAATGATTACGGACGCTTTATCGGTATTCAAAAATATATTTAATATTTATAAAGAAAAAAAAATAGAATTATTGAAAGATGCAAATTATTATAATTTTAATTCTTTTCTTTTTGTATTCAATAATTATAAAGCTCAAAATAAAAATGAATTTTATAAAAAATGCCATGATTTAATGAAAGATTTGAATGTCGAAATAGACAAAGATAAACATCCTTTCGAGGCTTATTCCTGCCATATAATGAAAACGAACGGCGATTATAATATTTATTTGTATAAAGTTGAAAGAATAAAGAAAAAAGTTTTTTCAGTCGCTTGGTGGATTCCTTCTATAACTTTGAGAGAAAAATATAAAAAATATAATTTGAATAAAATTGCAAAAAAGAAGTTTGAAGAAGAATTAAAAAATCAATAAAAAATTATTACGATTTTATTCTCGCTATAAATATATTTTCTATTTTTTCTATATTTTCAATCGCTTTTGTTATTTTATTTATATTCGCCTCTTTCAATATAAACATAAAATTATTGTTTTTTTCTTTTGACTCTTCTATTATAATTTTATTTTCAACAAAAGATTTATTAAAAGTTTCAAAATTATTTTTTGAAGAAGAAAATCTTATATAAAAAATTTCATTTTTTTCTTTAAAATCTTTAACTTTTATATCGTTATTTTTTTCTACAAATCCTAAAATTGGAATTCTTAATTTGTCGGTTATAATAGAATTTCTTGCGATTGTTATAGCGTCAGAAACTATTGCACTGCTTGTCGGGCGTCCTCCAGCTCCCGCTCCGTAAAATACATTATCTCCCGACCTATCGCCCACAACCGTAATTGCATTAAAAGCGTAATCGACTTTTGAAAGCATATTATCTTCTTTAAGCATAGTTGGAATTACAAATATAAAAACATTATTATCTTTGTCTATGCTAGCTTCCGCTATTAATTTTATCGTATAGTTAAATTCTTTAGCAAAAACTATATCGGAAAGCTCGATATTTCTTATTCCTCTTATAAATATTTTATTCATATCTATAATATTTGAAAAAGCTATTGACGACAATATGCATAATTTATGAGCCGTGTCTATTCCGTCTATATCAAAAGTCGGGTTAGCTTCAGCGTATCCTTTCTCTTGAGCGTCTTTTAAAACGACATTGAAATTAAGATTATTTTTAGTCATATTCGTTAAAATAAAATTGCAAGTTCCGTTTAATATTCCGTAAACCGATTCTATTTTATCCGAAACCAAACTTTCTTTAAGCGCTTTTATTATAGGAACTGCGCCCGCAACCGAAGCTTCAAAAGCTATGTCGGTTTTTCTATTTGCCACAATCTCCGAAAAACAATTTGCAAGCAAAGCTTTATTTGCCGTAACGACTCCTTTTTTCGCTTCCATTATTAAAGTTTTAGCCGTATCCATTCCGCCCAAAACTTCTATAATTATATCGATTTCTTTATCGTTTAATATATCGTTTAAATCTTTAGTTTTTATTTCTATAGAATCAAGATATTTGTCGTTTTTTACTTTATCTATATTTCTACTAAAAACGGTTTTTATTTTTAATTTTATTCCCGTTCTTTTCTCTATAGTTTGATTATTTTCGATAATAGTTTTTACCGTATCTTTTCCGACATGTCCGTAGCCTGCGACAGCTATCTTAAATTCTTTTTTATTCATTTTTTCTATATTCCCATTTTAATAAAACCGCGTTCTTCAAAATATTCTTCTTTTTCATCGTATAAAACTACGGTTTTGTCGCTTATAGAATCTTTAGCCGAACGAACGAAAAATTCCAATCTGTTAATCGTATTTACTTCGCTTGCTCCAGCGTCCATATCCAAATAAAGAAGATTCAAATCGGGATATCTCGTTTTTAATCTCGTTTCAATTCCTCTCGCTATAATATGATTTGCAATACAACCGAAAGGCTGTAAACAAAGCACATTATTAACGCCTTCTTCGGCAAAAGTCGCTATCTCTCCTGGCAAAAGCCAAGCCTCGCCAAATTGATTCGTCAAAGAAATAATTTTTGAAGCGTTTTCGGCTATATGTCTTATATGATGAGCGGGACGAAAACCTTTAAATTTTGACATAATTTGATTTATAGAGTCTATTCTCGCGTCAATAAGTTTTTCGGATAATTTAGAACCGTAATAACCTAAAAACGAAACTTCTCTCGCATGTTTTTCTTTATTTACCTGCTCGCTTATAACTTTTTGAACGAAGAAATCGAATACAGGCGGAACTATAACTTCCACTCCTTTAGCCATAAGCCAATCGCAAACATCTCCGTTGGCAAAATTATTGTATTTAACATATATCTCGCCGACTAATCCAGCTTTAGGCAAATATAAATCTTTAGTTTCAATAGCGTTAAACTCTACAACGGCTTGCTTTAATAATTTATCGGTAGCTTTAAGAGAAAAATCTTTTGGATGCAAGGCTATATATTTATTTGCCAAAGCTAAAGCCTCTCCTTTTTTTGTCTCTCTAACCGCCGTGTAATAATACATTGTAGAAATAGCGTCCGCATAAGGCATAGCGACAATTCCCTCTTTCATCATATCCATTTTTGAAAGCTCGAATCCAGGCTGGTCGTTTATAACCGTCAAACCAACCGTTACTACTGGAACATCTGGATAGCCCGCGTTTATCAATCCTCTTTTTATTAAAGAAGCGTAATTACTTGCTCGGCATTGTCCTCCCGTTTGAGAAATTCCCGCCGCAATTTTATCCGTATCATATTTTCCGCTTTGAACCGCTCTTATTATATCGCCTATAACTATTGTAGCGGGATAACAAATATCCTGATTTGCATATCTTAATCCCAATTCTACAGATTCAATATCTGGGTCAGGCAAAGATATCGTTTCATAACCGCTCCTTTCAAGCAAAGTTAGAATCATTGGGTCGTAAAAATAACCGAATTTAGGAACGAGTATTTTTCTTTTTTCATTCTTTTCGTATCTTTTAATATATGTTCTTTCTGGTTTTTCTCTATAAACAAAATTGCCTTTCATTTTCATGCTTTCTATCATAGAGCGAATTCTTAATCTTATACTTCCTGGACTTGATATTTCATCTACTTTAATTAAAGTTGGATTTTTACCATAAGAATTTAATATTGATTTTATCTCGTCCGAAGTAGTGGCATCTGGTCCGCAACCAAAACTATTTATTTGAATTACTTCAAGTTTTAAGTCTTTTTGAGCCGCCGCCCATAAAGCAGCCTTAAACATTTTATTAGGATAAGACCATTGAGTTAAAACTTGAACATCGGCAAGAGATTGGTCTATATCTAAACCGTCTTCAGTCAAAACATTTATTCCGAAAGACGCTATAGTTTCGGGTATTTTATGATTTATTAAAGGGTCTATATGATAAGGACGACTTACTATAAGAATTGTCGGAGTTTGAGTCTCTTTAGCATATTTTATTATTTTTTCGCCTTCTTTTTTCAATTCTTCTTTTACTCTAACTTGCTCTTTTAAAGCCTTTTTAAACGCTTTGTCAAAATCTTTTTTATCTATTGCCAAAATATTAACGAAATAGGCTTTGCATCCTTTATATAATAAATCTTCATTTAAAAAACTTATTATTGGAGCGTCAAAAGGAATGCCGAATTTTGTTAGCGGACTTATAGAACTATCTATAACATCGGGATAACCTGTCACAACGGGACAGTTATAACTATTAACGCTTCCATCCTCTTCGCTTTTTTCCAAAACTACGGAAGGATAAAATATTCTATCGACTCCCGATTCTATTAAATCGTAAATATGTCCGTTTGCTATTTTTGCAGGAAAACATATATTATCGCTCATAACCGTTCCCGAACCTTTTTCTGCAATTGACATACTTGAAGGCGAGGATAATTGAACTCTATAACCGCATTCTGTAAGTATCGTAGCCCAAAAAGGAAAATTTTGATACATATTTAAAACTCTTGGAATTCCTATAACGCCCTTTATTTTGTCAGTCGCTGGCGCTAAAGGTCTTTCAAAAAGAAGAGAAAGTTTTTTTTGCGTAATATCCATTCCGTATTTTCTTTCTTTATTTCCTTTATTTGAAAATATTCTTTCGCATTTATTTCCCGTGTAGAAAGATTTTGAATCTTTAAATTTTAATCTTGTAACCGTGCATAGATTTTCACAACCTTTACAAGTTAATTGTCTTCTTTCATAATCGTTTGCTTCCTGTAAATTATCTAAACCTATAAAAGTAGTTTTTTCATTTTTAACTTTGAAAGTGTCTAAAGAGAGCAAAGCGCAACCGTAAGCTCCCATTAATTCCGATATATCGGGACGAATTACTTTTCTATTTAAGAATTTTTCAACCGAACGAAGAACTGCCGAATTTTTGAAAGTTCCGCCTTGAACGACTATATTATCTCCCAAAATTGAAGTGTCGGTAATTTTCAATACTTTAGTAAAACAATTTAAAGTGACGCTTTTTGCAAGTCCTGCCGAAATATCCGCGACTGAAGAGCCTTCTCTTAATGATTGTTTAACTTTGCTATTCATAAATACCGTGCATCTGCTTCCCAAATCGCATGGACTAACGCTTTCGCAAGCAATATCGGCAAAATCTGCAACTTTATAACCCATTCCTCGCGCAAAAGTTTCTATAAAAGAACCGCAACCCGAAGAACAAGCTTCGTTTATTTCTATATTTTCTATTATTCCGTCTTTAATAAATATAGCTTTCATATCCTGCCCGCCAATATCGAGTATAAAGCTTACTTTTTCGTCAAACGCTTTCGCTCCTCTATAATGAGCCATAGTTTCGACAATTCCTTCATCCATATTGAAAGCCGCTTTTATTAAATCTTCTCCGTATCCTGTCACAGAAGTTCGAGCGATATTTATATTAATATTTTTTTCTTCAAGTTCCTTTTTTATTTCGGTTAATCCTTCCACAACAGCACCTACAGGATTTCCGTTATTATTTCTATAATGTCTTAAAACTACTTTTCCCTCTTCGTCTATTATAACTATTTTTGTAGTCGTTGAGCCAGAATCTATTCCTAAAAAAGTATTTTTTCCATTAACCGTTTTTACATCGGCGGATTTAACTTTATCTTTCGCATGTTCTTCAAACCAATTATTATATTCTTCTTCGCTTGAAAATAAAGCTTCTCTATGTTTTGAATTTGTTATTTTTACTTCAGCGGAAATATTTTGAACCAATTTTGTAAAAGCCGAAACGGATATTATAGTTTTATCTTCTTTTTCTCCAAAAGCCGCTCCTATAGCCGCCGTAAGTTCGGGATGCTCAATCGTATACATATCGTCTTCTGTGGCATTTAAAAGAGTTAAAAATGTCATCCTCAAATCGGGCAAGAATGTTAAAGGTCCTCCCGTAAAAAGTATTTTCGGTTTAATTTCAAAACCTTTTGCAAGAGTATTGACAGTTTGAACGGCGACAGCTTGAAATATGCTTTTTGCAATATCGGATTTTGGAATATCTCTGCTTATTAAAGTTTGAACATCTGTTTTTGCAAATACTCCGCATCTGCTCGCCATAGGATAAATTGAAGTCGCTTCTTCCGATAAAGTTGAAAGTTCGGAAGGATGAACATTTAAAAGAGTAGCCATTTGGTCTATAAAAGCTCCCGTTCCTCCCGCGCAATTCCCATTCATTCTTATATCCGCTTTGAAATTATCGTCAAATACTATAATTTTAGCGTCTTCTCCGCCTATATCTATTAAAGTTCTTCCGTAAGGATAAATTTTTCTAATTGCCGTTGAAGAAGCTATAACCTCTTGAACGAAACTTATTCCCGTTCTTTCGCTTATTCCCATTCCAGCAGTTCCCGTCATAGCAAGCGATAAATTTAAATCTCCATGTATGCTTTGCAAATTTCCAAGAATCGATAATAAAGTTTCCTTTACATCGGCATTATGTCTAACATAAGTTTTAAATATAATATTGTCGAACTCGTCATAAACAACCATTTTTGCCGTAGTCGAACCAATATCTATTCCAGCTTTATATATCTTTTTCATAATTATTATCTCCAAGTATTTTAAAATAAATCTCTATATTAAAAGCTATAAAAATTAATCTATAGCCATATTATGAATATTAACGAATACTATCTTTGTTTTATGATTTTCTATTTTCTCTTCGGGTATATAACAATATGATAGTATTACCAATATATCGTCTATTTTGGCATAGTTAACTAAATCGCCGTTTATTCCAATTATTCCCGTTTTTCTAATTCCTTTTATAACTATTGCCTCAAATCTATTATCATTATTAATATTTATAACCGATACTTTATCTCCTTCCATTATGTCGGATTTTTCCATAAGCTCTTCGTCTATTGTAATAGAATCCTTATAGTTTAAATCCGTTCTCGTTACGGTTAATCTATGTATCTTCGATTTTATGACTTCTCGCATCATAATAATCTATATTCCTTAAAATATTTAAAATATTAAATAAATATTAAATTAAAAAATATATTAAAATATTTTACTTATAGTAATAAAAAAGTCAATATGATAATTATCAATATTTATTAAGAATTATTATGATTTACTAATCGTTATCTATAAAATATGATACATTTAATACATTTTAGAATATAATATTTATTAAAAATATGCATAAAATATTGATAATAAAATATTTTTTATTATAATAATATCAAATAAATTTTTATTAAAAAAGGAGTAAAAACTATGAAGAAAAGTTTTTTCACAAGTTCTACGGGCATTATATTGTCGGGAGCGATTATAGGAGCTTTAGCCGCTTTTTTGTCCGTAAAAGGAAATCCCGCAAATATGGGAATATGCATAGCATGTTTTACAAGAGATTTGGCGGGAGCTTTGGGATTGCATAGAGCGGCGGCTGTGCAATATATAAGACCCGAAATTATTGGTATCGTTATCGGCGCTACAATATCGTCCGTTTTGTCGAAAGAGTTTGTTTCTAAAGGCGGAAGCTCTCCAGCGATAAGATTCTTTTTAGGTTTCTTCGCTATGATTGGAGCTTTGGTTTTCTTGGGTTGTCCTTGGAGAACGCTTTTAAGAATTGCTGGCGGAGATATTAACGGAATATTCGGGCTTATAGGAATAATAATCGGCGGAGGAATTGGAGTTTTCTTTTGGAAACAAAATTATTCTTTGGGAGCGTCAAAAAATTATAATAATAAATTTGTAGGATTGCTTCCCATTATAATTTCTTTGATTCTTTTAGCGTTATTATTAAGCAAAATAAAATTTTCTGAAAACGGAGCTATATTCTTTTCGGAATCTGGACCTGGAAGCATGAAAGCGCCTATAATAATATCTTTAATAGTTTCTATTATAATAGGTTTCATAGCTCAAAAATCTAGATTCTGCACAGTCGGAGGAGTAAGAGACGGAATATTTATGAAAGATTTTCACATGACTAAAGGAGTTATCGCTTTTATAGTGGCTGCGATTATAGTCAATATAGCGACAAGCCGATTTCATATTTCTATGGAAAATCAGCCTATAGCTCATACGAATATTTTATGGAATATAGTTTCTATGATATTAACGGGACTTGCATTCACTTTAGGAGCTGGTTGTCCTGGAAGACAATTAATACAATCTGCAGAAGGCAATATGGATAGTCTAATTTTTATTTTGGGAATGCTTGTTGGCGCTGGATTTTCTCATAATTTTAATTTGGCAAGCTCGACTGCGGGTCCTACAATATACGGAATATATGCCGTTATAATCGGTTTAATATTCTGCATTATTATTGGGTTTACGATGAAAGAAACTAATAATTGATATATTCGTAAATATGCAACCGTGAGTTGTTTTTATAAAGGTAGACGGTATAAAGATTATATAACGAACTTTACCGTTACTTTATATTATTAGAACTTAATCGGTAATGATAATATAAAGCGGCGGTAGAGGTTATAAAAATAGAAATTATAATTTTATAATAGTTTGATATCTAAATACCGTTAATTTTTTATATTTAAGGATTATTTATGCCTGAAATCATTAAAGTCGATACTAGAGGAATGTCATGCTCTCAAGCTTCATTTCAAGCTAAATTAGTCGCAATAAATAATACAGAATTAAATACAGTTATAGAGGTTTTGGTTAGCGGACATTCAAGTTGCGAAAGCGTTATTCGAGGATGCTTAAAATACGGTTATGAAGGAAGCTTTGAAAATATGGAAAACGAAGATATTTTGGTTAGACTTATAAAAACTTATTAATTATTCTTTAAATTAATTAGAGGACTGCCATGACAACAGCCCTCAAAATACATCTTAATCGGAGGTATGAACAAATAATTCTATATCGTTCAAAAATCACAAAACACATTAATAAAACCTAATATATATAATTAAGTAAAATTTTATATTTTTGACTTTAAAATATTAAGTGATATAATTTAAAGATAATTTTAAGTAAATTTTAATAAATAATTTTTAAAATAATGTTTTATTTGAAAGGAGAATAAATTTTATGAGTTCAGTAGAAGAGCTTGAAAAAAAAGCTAAAGCATGCAGACAGATACTTTTGAAAATGGTTTACGAATCAAAAAGCGTAGCTCATGTCGGAGGCTCTTTGTCTGCTATGGATATGGCGGTTGCCGTTTACGACAGATATATAAATTTTAAAGACAAAAATAGAGCGCGTTTTGTTTTGTCAAAAGGGCATGTAGTCGTTATGCAATACGCTATACTTGCCGAACTTGGAATAATTCCTATGGAAGAATTAACCACTCTTAAAAAAATAGGAACTCGTTTGCAAGGACATCCCGATATTAATAAAATTCCCGAAACCGAAATGAATACGGGACTTTTAGGACAAGGACTCGCCGTTGCTATGGGAATGGCTTATGCAAGAAAATTATCAAATAACGATAATAAAATATTCGCTTTATGCGGAGACGCGGAATTGCATGAAGGACAAATTTGGGAAACCGTTCAACAATCGGCTCATTTCAAATTGGATAATCTTGTCGCTATTATAGACAATAACGGACTCTCTTCTCATGACCCCGTGAATAAAGTTATAGATTTGGGTTCTTTGGAAGATAAATTCAAAAGTTTTAATTGGAATACGATAACCGTTAAAGACGGAAATAATATGAAAGAAGTTGTCGAGGCTTTGGATAAATTGGATAAATTAAGCGGAAAACCCGTAGCGATAATAATGAAAACCGTTAAAGGAAAAGGCGTTTCCACTTTAGAAAATAATCCTGATTGCCATTCTTTGACAATCGGCGATAAAGATTTTGAACAAGCTAAAAAAGATTTGGATATAAAATAAAATTTAATAAGGAATATAAATTATGATAAAAATAGAAAAAAGCTCAGCTCCGAGAGTAGTAATCGGAAAGCATTTAACAAGTTTAATTGAAAAAAATAATAAAATAATAGTAATAGACAATGATTTGGGAACTTCAACTTCTTCTGCGGATGTTGAAAAAACTTTTCCTAAAAACTTTTTGGAATTGGGAATTGGCGAGCAAAGTTCTTTAAGCGCTGCAACAGGTTTGGCTTTGGAAGGAATGTTTCCCGTTTATGTTAATTTTGCAATATTTGCAAGCGGAACTATTTGGACGCAAATAAGGCAAGCGGCTTACGCGAAAGCGAATCTTAAAATAATAGCCACTCACCCTGGACTTGACGCGGGACCAGACGGAGCGAGTCATCAGGCTACGCAGGATATGGCTTTAATGAGATGCATTCCAAATATGAATGTCATTTTGCCTTTGGACGAAAACGATGTTAAATCGGCAATCAGCTACGCTTTGAATAATAAGGGGCTTTATTATGTTAGAGTGGCGAGAGAACCTGTTCCTATAATTTATAATTCGCCCGAAGAAGCAAATTTCGACATAAAAAATAAAGAATTATATTCTACGGGAGATGATGTCGCTTTATTTTTTGACGGCTCTTCTTTCGAGCAAGCTATAGCGTCCGTCAATTTACTTGAAGAAAATAATATAAAATATCGTTTAATTCATGTTCGCTCTTTAAAACCTTTGGATGCAGACAATATTATAGAATGGGCTAAAAAAGTTAAATGCGTTATAACTTTAGAAAATCATAGCGTTATTGGAGGATTGGGAAGCGCCGTTGCGGAAGTTTTATCCGCTCATAAAGATGTCGCTCCTTTAAGAATAGTAGGCTGTAAAGATTCTTTCACAGAATCGGGAAAATCTACCGAACTTAAATTAAAATACGGAGTTTCTGCTCAAAATGTATTTGAAAAAGTTAAAGAGGTTTTGAAATAATTTTTTTAATAATCGAATGGTTTTTAATAACCGTTCGATTTTTTATTTATTTTATTATTTATTATTATTTTGGAATTTGTAAATCGATTTTTATTTTAAATGCATTATATATTTTATTAATCGTTATTTTAAATTAAAAAATTCAAATAAAAATAAATATTATAATTTGCATTTTTCTTATTTTTATTTATACTAATTTTATAATTTATATAGGCTTAATTATGTATATTATTAACGATATTAAAAATAAAATTATTAGAGATTTTAAAAATGACTAAAGTAGAAGCTATTGAATGCGTTTTAAAACAAAATGGAGGAAGCGCAAATTTAAATACTATTTATGAAAAAATTCAAAAGTTTTATCCGAAAGCAAAACAAAGTTCTGAATGGGAAGCTGGAATTCGAGGCGTTCTTTATAGAGAGATTAAAGAAGGAAATAGATTTAAGAAAATAGGAATTAGTATTTACGCATTGAAAGATTATGAAGAAAATCCTTTACCAAAATCTAACGAAAAAGTTAAAATGCATTCGTTTATGCAAGGAATTTGTTTAGAACTTGGAAATGCAAGAAATTATTTGACTTATACAGCCGACCCGTCAAAACTTTATCGAGATAATGTTTATTTGAAAGATATTGCAAATTTAAAGTCTGTTCCAAATTTTACTTATAAAGAAATTACAAACGAAATTAGACGAATTGATGTTTTATGGTTTAATAATGCAAAATATGCATTTCCGCAATGCGCTTTTGAAGTAGTCGATAGCGTTAATACTCTTAACGGAGCTTTTAATCGTTGTTTGCAACTCAAAGCATTTGCCACTAAATTTATTATAGTAGCGCCACAAATTCATTATAAAAAATTTAAACAAAAATTAGAACTTGAAATTTACCAAGATAAAAAGAATTTTTTTAAATTTGTAAATTATGATGAAATGATAGAAACCTATGAGCATGTAGTAAACGGACTAAAAAATAATAATTGGTTAATTTAAAAAATGAAAAACGATTTGGAAAATATTATAATTAAAGCGGTTAGAGATATAATTGAGAATTCAATCTCTTATAAAAAGTTAAAAGAAAAGTATAATCATAATAATGAAATGCATTTTATTAAAGTATTAGAATTATTATTTCAAAGCGTAAATATTAGGTTTTAAACTTTCATTAAAGAGCTTATAGCTTTAATTATATCTAACGAAAATAAATTTAAAATTTTAGAAGAATATAACGGAAAAAAAGAATAATAAATTTTATTTGTCGGATACCAATATAAAAAGAATAGACGATTATATTGCAAAATGCCAATACGAACATACCGCGGATTTAGAAAAAGAATTTCGCTTATTACAAAACGAGATAATAAACAATAAAGGAAATAATTTTATCGAAGTTAAATGCGATATTGATTTAATTTTTTATGGCAATAAAAATATATATTATTTAGAAATAAAATATAACGATGACCATGATACGGGAAAATTCGTAAATATAAATAAAAAATTTATCACAACTTACGGAGCGATAGCTACAGAATTAAAAAATAAAAACTTTAAAGAAACCATTATTCCTATTTTATTTTACTTTACAAATAAAAAAATGAAAGGAAATAATTACATACCCGAAAAAACGAATATAAGAAGAGGCAAAAGATTTTTTGACGAATTTCTTTCTATAAAATATGACGATTTAGAAAAATGTTTATCTAATATTTCTGAAAATAAAAAGAATATAGAAATATTTGACGAATTATATAAAAAAATTATGGATATTTAAAAATATTAAATCCGAACCTCAATTAATATTTTATCTTTCTAAAGGCAATTTATATATATTCTCTATTTTCCATTTAATCGATTCTTCGTTTACCAATCTTATATAATAATAAGTAGGCAAATAATCGGTATTTCTTATTATAAAATATCCTCTATTATAGTTTGCATTTTCTCCTATAGTATATTTTATCGTTGCCGAATATTCTCCGTCCTCTGAAGAGATTAAATTTTTTATAGAATCTTCATTTTCAATTAATATATCTTTTAAGTTTTCTGAATTTTTTTCTATTTACCCTCTAAATATATCGCCACAAATTCAATAGAATTTTTTGATATTACATTAAACGAAGGATATTCTATTTGAGCTATAGCTATATCTTTATATTTTCTATAAGTTACGCTCACATCATAATAACCGCCTTCTTTAGGCAAATAATTACAAAGCGAATCTTCATTATCTGAAAATATTCTTTGATACAAAGCGCCTCTTTTTTTTATAGATTCTATTATCTCTATCGGATTAAGCTCGTATATAATTGTCATTTGATTTATTTTTTCAATTAAACTAGAATCTAAATTTAAAAGAAAATTTGATGTAAACTCCAAAGCGTCTCTATTTGAAATTAATTTTGAAATATATTTTTCAAATTCATAAACTCCGAATTCCGAATTTGAATCTCTCTTTTTATCGCATCCGTTTATAATAAATAAAATCGATAATATTATTATAAATATTTTTTTCATTTATTAACAATTCCTAAAATTAAAATTATATTTTTTTATCGTCATTATTTTCGTTCATAATATCGTCCAAAGCGGAATATATATCCGATTTAGGCTCTTCAAAAATATTATAAGGATTATTTTTCTTAACGGAATATTCTATATCGTCCAAACTCGGAATCTCTTCTACATTATCGCTATTTATATACGAATTAACTTTTTCAGCGGAAGGCTTTTTATTATTTTCTATTAAACTTTTTTTTAATTTTACGGCTGAGATTTTTTCTTTTATATAAACTCTTAATTTTATCATATCTTTTTTTATAGAGAAAAATAAAAATACAAATATTGAGATAAAACAAAGCCATACAAACCATTCGCCGAATCTCGTATATATTGTAATTTTATCGTTTAAAGAAACATTAGCTATCATATAATCAGGTTTCCAAAAAGGAATAGTTGATATAATTTTTCCCGAACTTGAAATATGTCCCGTTACTCCCGAATTTCCATTATGAACTAAATCTCTTCTGTTTTCTATCGCTCTAAATACCGACATATAAAAATGTTGAACTAAAGATTCATCGCTATAAGACCATGCATCTTCCGTTATTACCGCTAAAATTTGCGCTCCATTATAAACGAAATCTCTTACAAAATCTCCAAATGCGCTTTCATAACATATAAGTCCCGAAAAAGTATAACCTTTAGGATGATTAAAAACCGTTTTTTTCTTTCCTCTATTCCACTTACTCGCTCCCGCTTTATCAAATTGTTGATACATAAAATTAATAATATTCTTAAAAGGAAAAGTATTTAAAAGAAATTCATTATCTTGAAAAGGATAAGCTTCTCCGCCTGGAACAAGTTTTATTTTAGAATATTCTTCTAAAACATTCCCGTTATAATCTATAAACTCCATGCCGTTATAATATTCAAAAGGATTATAAGCGTTTTCGTTTGTATTTTCTTTTATTATCGTAGTTCCCAAAAGATGATAGGTTTGAGTTTTTTTTATCATATCGTATAAAATAAAAGTATTGTATATGGCTGGATATGTAGAATTGGAAGCTAATCCGTATTCGTATAATTCTCTATTTCTTGCAATATAAAATCCGTAAGAATCCATAGTAACCGATTCTGGATAAACTATCAAAGAAGGATTAGATAAAGCCGCTTCTTGCGATAATTTCGCTATTCTATTAACTGATATAGTTCCGTTTTGAGTCATTCCGTCTGGAATTTCTTCGCTTTTAAATTTATCCGATTTAAGTAAAAAGTTTTCTGCAAATCCTTGAATTCCTCCCGAATTTTTTCTAAAAGGCTCTCCTGTATAAATGCTATTCCAATAATTATTAGGGTCAAAAGATTTCTGTATTAAAGCGATTTTAGTTTTTTTTGCTCTTAATCTTTTTGACTCTTCAAGATGTAATTTTATAGCTCCATAAATTATAATCAACACTAAAGAAGAAGCCATTATTATAGCGGGCAAATAATGATTTTTATTTTTTATTTTTTCGGCATTTAAAAGTATATAATGACTTATCATAGCGTTTGTTAGATATATTATAAAACTTATTCCCAAAAGTCCGATTGTGTCGGCTATTTGTATAAACGGAAGAAAATTCCATTGAGAATATCCGACTATTCCCCAAGGAAATCCTAAAAATCCGATATTTCGCATATATTCCATAAAAGTAAATACTATCGGAACGATTATAAATCTAAATTTAGGAAGTCTTTTCGATATAAAGCCGCTTAATAACATTGCAGGAAAATAAAATAAAAGGACGAGTAAAAAAAGAATTGTAAATAGAGCTAAAAAAGCTACAACCGCTTCGGTTTCTTTTAACATAAAAGCCGATACCCACATAAGCAAATAACCAAAAAAAATAAGAACGAATATTGCAGACGATATTATATAATATCTGATTTTTTCCGCTTTATATATAATTATAATTAAAGGCGTTAAAGCTATAAAAGATATTGGAAAAAGATTTAAAGGCGGAAAAGCGAAAGCTAAAAGTATCGCGCTTAAAACGCTTAATATGATTATTCCCGATATATACGAATTATATTTATACACTTAATAAATTCCTCATATTTTTTGCATTTATTATAGATTATTTAAGATAAAAATGCAAAATATTAAATAAGTGGATTTTATTAAAAATTAATTACTTCAGAAGATACTTCGCAATGACGAGTAGAAGTTCAAAAAAAATAATAAAAAAAGTTCTTGACTTTTTTTAAAATTTTGTTATCTTATAAATAGACTAGTTAAAGAGTTTAATTTTATGAATAATAAATTTTGCATTAAATTCCAGACAGACATGGCATTATTCTGTCCTTTTTCTATTGCAATTTATAAATTCTATATTTTATCTATATAAGAAATATATTCTACATTTAGTTAATCCAATTTTAACTTTGTATAACCTATCTGGAAATATTTCTCGACTGTTTATAAATAAAAAAATTAATATTTTCATAAAAGGAGTATAAATTATGAAATTTAAATTATCTATCATTATTTTTACAATTATTTTAAGCATATTTTATTTTCAAATGGTTTCTTGTAAAAGCAATGAAGACCCACAGACCCTGCAGCCAGTTTATTCCAATTATCCCGTTTATTCAAATTATACAGGAGAGTTAATTATTAATAATTACATGCCTTCAGTGTATGATATAATCAAACATCCATATAGACGCTTTAAAGTCGATACCAAAGAATATAGCATTATGGTTCAATCGGATATTGATAAATTAAATAATCTTACAAATAAAGATTATTTAGGTAAAAATATAACATTAAATTAACTTTTATATTTATTAATAAAAATTTAAGGAGTTTAAAATGAAATTAAAAATATGTATAATAATTTTTTATTGTTTATTAATTCTTGCATGTAAGAGCGTTAAAGAGCCAGATTATATAGAATTGATAGGAGAATTAACGCCAGGCGGAAGAGGAAGACTTACTTTAGAAGTATTTGTGTATAAGCGTGTAGAAAATATGATATTTATTATTTATATTTTCCTCATACCGATGGAATAAGTTGGTATGGTGGAGATTATGATGGGCTTCCTTTTTGTAAAAAATAACATAAATTTTATTTCTAAAAAACATTGCAATCCGTATTTAAATAAAGTCAATCTTAAAATAAAATTTTATTATGTTTTAATAGAATTTTAATATAATATCAATTATTGATTTTTTACATTAATTAAATTAAAATATTTGCATTATATAAATAATTGGAGTATTTTATAAATGAACGGTATTTTTAATGCGGATACTTTAATAAATGCGGCTATGACTCTATGTTGGATAGGACTTTTAATTTCTTCCGTAATGGCATTAACGATAATAGTCGATAGATTTATTTATTTCACAAAAATAAAATCTTTAGACGATTCTTTATCTCAAAAAATTGTCTCTCTTATAAAAGAAAATGAAATAAAAACGGCTATAGCTTTATGCGAAACGAGTAAATCTCCTCTATCGAATATTATAATCGCAGGATTAAATAATTCAAAAGCTTCAAAAGAATATATGCAAAGTCAGGCAAATAAAGAACTTCCAAAATTAGAAAGATTTATAGCGGCTCTTTCTACAATTTCTACGGTAGCTCCGTTGCTTGGGCTTCTTGGAACAATACTTGGAATGATTCAATCTTTTGCCGTTATCTCTACCGTTGGAAGCGGACGCCCTATTGCTTTGGCTTCGGGAATAGCAAACGCTCTACTAACTACGGCGGCTGGACTTATAATCGCGATTCCTTCGGTTGTATTTTATAATTATTTTGTAAACGCGGTAAATAAAAAAATATTATTTATGGAAAACTTATCAAATGAAATATCCGATTTTTTGGATAAAAATTAATTTATGGATTTTTTAATTATAATAATTTTGATTATCTTAAACGGCGTATTTGCTATGTCGGAAATAGCCATAATATCGGCAAGAAAATCTTCTTTAATGAAAGAAAGCAAAGAAGGAAATAAAAATGCAAAAACCGCTCTTTCTCTTGCAAATCAACCCGACAAATTTTTATCGACTATTCAAATAGGAATAACTTTAATAGGAATATTGACGGGAATTTATTCGGGAGATACGATTGCAAAAGAATTATCAAATATTTTAATAAAAATAAATATTCCTACAATTTACGCTTCTTCAATATCAAAAATAATTGTTGTAGCTCTTGTTACTTATCTCACTTTAATATTTGGAGAGTTAGTTCCAAAAAGACTCGCAATGATTATGCCCGAAAAAATAGCAAAAGCCGTTGCAAGTCCAATGAATATATTGTCGAAAATCGGCGCTCCTTTCGTTTGGATACTTTCAAAAAGCGCTTTAATAGTTTCAAAAATTTTGGGAATAAAAGACGATAAAAATCCTATAACCGAAGAAGAAATTAAATCTATGGTTGAAGAAGGAAAACAAGTAGGCGAAGTAAAAGAAGTCGAGCAAGATATTATAGAGAGAGCGTTCTTTTTAGGAGATAGAAAAATAGAATCGATAATGACGCACAGAAGCGATATAGTTTGTTTAGATATTAATATGAGTGTAGATGAAATTAAAAAAATAATATCTAAAAATCCATTTTCAAATTATCCTCTTATAGATAAAAATTTGGATAATATTATTGGAATTTTAAGAATAACCGATATATTCGATAAATTAAACGGAAAAATAAAAATAGAAAAATTCGCTAAAAAAGTTAATTACTTTCATAACAATATGGAAGTTTATTTAGTTTTAGAAGAAATGAAAAAGAATAATATAAAAATAGGATTTATCTCTGACGAGTTTGGAAATATTGACGGAATGATAACTCAAAGCGATATATTTGACGCTTTAGTCGGTTCGATTAGCGAAAGCAAAGAAAACAAAGATATAAAAGAGAGAAAAAACGGAGGTTGGTTTGTCGATGGACAATGCCCGATTTACGATTTTTTAGAATATTTTGAAATTGACGATGAAACAGTTTCAAATAATTATAATACTATAAGCGGACTTATACTTGAAATATTGCAGCATATTCCTTTAGAAGGAGAATCTATAAAATGGAAAAATTTAAATATTGAAATTGTCGATATGGACGGAGCGAGAATAGACAAAATTATAGTTAAGAAAATCTAAACTTCAATATTATAATTTTTCTTATTTATTTAATTAATAAAAATTAAAAAAGTAAGATTAATAACTTTTTACTTTTTTGATGCAAATCTTTCAAATATTTTTAATACTTCCGAAGCTATTATAACAATAAAAGCCATTCCTATAATCTTTATCCAAGCGTTAAAACTTAAAGGAATCGTATTGAAAAATCCGCCTGCATATTGAACGGCGAGTATTTGCAATATAAAAGTTCCTAACATAGAAAAAAGCATTAATTTATTATCAAAAAAATGTTTAAATATGCTGTCAAATCCTAATTCTCTGCTATTGAAAGAATTGAATATTTGAAACATAACAAACATAACAAATAAAACCGTTGAGCGTTCGTTTTCCGCCACATTTAATATATTTAATTTGCTTTGAATCATAAATAATATAATCATAATGATTCCCGAATATATTATTTTTCCAAACATTTTTTTAGTCACTATATTAGCGTTTCTTTTTGTCGGTTTTCTATTCATTAAATCGCCTCTTATAGGCTCAAGTCCCAAAGCTATTGCGGGAGGTCCGTCCATAATTATATTTATCCATAATAATTGTATTGCAGTAAATGGAGCTTTAAGTCCCGTTAAAGTCGATAATAAAACTACAATAACCGAAGCAAAATTAACCGTAAGCTGAAATTGAATAAATCTCTGAAAATTATCGTATATTCCCCTACCCCATTGAACCGCTTTAACTATTGTGGCAAAAGAATCGTCAAGCAAAACTATATCGCTCGCTTCTTTTGAAACTTCCGTTCCCGTTATTCCCATAGCGACTCCGACATCGGCGTTTTTTATCGCGGGAGCGTCATTTATTCCATCTCCTGTAACGGCGACTACATTTCCCATACTTTTTATAGTATTAACGACTCGCATTTTTATAGTTGGCGTGCTTCTCGCTATAACCGATATTTTATCGATATTATTTTTAAGCTCTTCATCGTTCATAGCTTCTATATCTTTAGCTTCAAAAATTAAACTATTTTCGTTTAACATTTTTAACTCTCTTGCAATCGCTCTTGCCGTTACAATATTATCTCCCGTAAGCATTTTTATATTAATTCCCGCGCTTCTACATTGATTAACCGCGTCATAAACTTCTTTTCTTACGGGGTCCGAAATTGCTACAAAACCGTCATAAATTAAATTGCTTTCCAAATCCGCTCTATTATTTTCAACGGACTCCGAAACCGTTTTATGAGCGAATGCGATAACTCTTTTAGCTTCGTCTTGAAATTTTTCAATAGTTTTTTCTATATCTTTTTTTTCTTCTTCGTTTATATTACACATAGAAATTATTTTTTCGGGGCTTCCTTTAGTAAATACAAAATATTCTCCGTTAATTTCCGATACTGTAGTCATATTTTTTGTATCTGAAGAAAAAGGATATTCAAATATTATTTTTGATTTTTCTCTTATCTCTTTATAATTAAAACCCGATTTATTCGCTCCAACCAATAAAGCGCATTCTGTAGGATTTCCTAAAAATTTAATAGCGTTATCTTTATAATTAATATCCGCTGTAGAATTGATGCAAAAATTTTCTATTATTTTTTGATTCTTTATATTTTCAGGCTCTATATATTCTCCGTTTATATATAATTTATTTAAAGTCATTTTATTTTCCGTCAATGTCCCCGTTTTGTCGGAACATATAACATTTACGCTTCCGATAGTTTCGCAGGCAACCATTTTTTTTACCAAAGCTTTTTGTTTAGCCATTTTAATAATATTTATTGAAAGAGAGACGGCGACAATCGTTGGCAAACCTTCGGGAACTGAAGCGACTATTAAAACTATGCTAGTAATAAAAGCTTCGGATATATTTACAAAATTAGCTTCGCCTATTCTAATAAAATTAATCAACTGTATAATAAAAACTATAGCGGCTGCGAATATTCCAATTAAAGCGATTTTCTTTCCTAATTCTGCAAGTTTTTCTTGTAAAGGAGTAGAAGTTTTTTTAGTAGACGATAATTCTCGAGCGATTTTTCCAAACTCTGTGCTATCGCCAACCGAAGTTATTACCATTTTACCGTTTCCTGTAGCGACAAAAGAACCAGAATAAGCCATATTTACTCTTTCGGCAACGGGAACTTTTTCGTCTGTAAATATAGCATCGCAATTTTTTTCAACCGTTTCGCTTTCTCCCGTAAGCGCGGATTCGTCTATATGCAAAGATACGCTTTCAAGAAGCCTGCCATCGGCTGGAAGTTTATTTCCCGTTTCTATAAAAGCGATATCTCCGACAAGCAAATCTTTTTGATTTATTATTTCCAAGTTTCCGTTCCTTATAACTTTTACTCTTATATCTTCGTTTATTTTATTTAAAGCCTCAAACGCCTTTGCGCTTTTGCCTTCCATTACTACGGTTATAATTACGGATAATGAAATGGCGATAAATATTCCCAAACATTCAAAAATATCAAAATGCCCGCCATTTAAATAATTAACCGTATTTACTCCGATTGCAATTAAGCCTGCAAATATAAGCATTAATATCATAGGCTCTTTTAGAGATTCCAATATTTTGCCAAATAATGAAATTCCTTTTTCTTTTGTAAAACTGTTTTTCCCGTATTTTTCTAAACTTAATTTTTTTGTTTCTTCCGTTAGTCCAATTTTAGGATTAATATTAAGCTCTTTTAATACATCCTCTTTTGTTCCTAAAAATTCATTCATAAAAAATTCTCCTTTTAATTAAACTATTTTTAAGCATAAAAAAGACTCAAATATAAATAAGCTTACAAATTATAATTTACAAACTTATTTATACCCGAGTCTCATTAATTAAGGCTAGCCAAACCCTGCTTTTCAAGGGCTGCGATTGTTGACTTCGCCACGCAAAATTAATTGCGTCAACTACTCCCTCTTGAGTATTTTTTAATTTATGTAGAATAAATTATATTATATAATAAAATAATGTCAATAGTTAAATGATAGAATAAAAATTAATTATTGAATTTATGTAGTATTTTTTAGCCTATGATATTGTAAAAAATATTTTTTAATTATTCTATTTTTAAATAAATTTATTAATTAATATTTACTATTTAGAAAATTTACTTCTAAAATTATCTATCCATTTTCTAATCGGTAATAAACCAAGTAATCCTATTTATAACCTCATTAAAAATTGAAATAATATTATTTATCATTTTTTCTAATTTATTATTTTTATCTTCAATAATATAATTACTAAACGATTTATAAATTGAAAATCATTATAATATTTTTCACTTAAATCATAATTAATATAATATAAATTGCTTTGGTTTCTTTCAAATAATTTTTTATTTAATTAAAATAATTAAGCGTTAAATCAATTCTTTCGGCAAATGCGTATTTGTATATTTTAGCTTTATTTATATCGTTAATTATGTCTCCAGTGTATTTTGTGGTAGATATTTAAAATAATCGAATTTATTAGAATGTAAATATTCCATTGTTATAACTTTTCTTTTCATTAAAATATCCAATATGTCGCACGATAAGAGTTTGTTATAATAAATTTTATTGGTATATATTTTATAATTTTATAAAAATATTAATTTAATAATATTTGTGTTTATTTATAAAATGATATTATATTATAGTTAAAATTATTTAAGAAAAAAATAATGTTGTCATTTGAAGTTAAAAAGTTATTTGGTAAATTTAATTACAAATTTAAACTAAAAAAGTAGGATTACCATATTAACTAGCCCCAATGGTTTTGGTAAAACTACCATATTAAAATGTTTATAGGTGTTTACTGATATTAATAAAATTGAATATTTTGATAAATTAGAATTTGAAGAAATACAAATAAACATTAATTCTTTTATTTTATTAAAAGATGGAATAAATATGATAATAAGCTATAATAAAGATAAGATTGATAATTTGAAAGATGCAATAAAATTTCATAATATAAGTGTAGAAAAAAAGAAAAAAGAATTCTATGGGTTTTTATACTATGGCGGAAACATTTAATAGTGAAAGAGGAAGAAGTAAAAGCACAAAAAGCCAATTCTGGATTGCAATATATTAAGCGAATTGAAAAAATATAGAAAAAATCTATTATATAAAAGATGATAGATTATTTAATAAACAATATATAGAGTAGATAGCACTTATCCAATTAGACTATTTAGAAATAAAGAAGAAATAACTAATAAAGAATTTGAAGATAAAAAAATGATATGAATAAAAAATTAAGTATATTATATAATTATGGGTTATTTAGTAATATAGACGAAATAAATTTTAAGTTTAAAAAGAAATATTCTGGAGCATTAAAGGTATATTTTGATGACTTTGATAAAAAATATAACATATACAAAGAACTTATAGAAAAATTAGATACTTTTACTAATATAGTTAATAAAAAATTATATTATAAAAAAATAAGGATTTCTAAAAATGATGGAATACAAATATTTTCTGATAATGATAATGAAATAAAATTAAGCGATTTATCTTCTGGTGAAAAACAGGAAATTATATTATTTTTTGAACTTATATTTTCTACTGATAAAATCATAATGATGCTAATAGATGAACCAGAATTATCTTTGCATGTAGCTTGGTAAAAAAGATTTATTGACGATTTATTTAATATAATAAAAAATAAGAATATAAGTATTATAATTTCTACTCATTCTCCATATATCATATGGAAATATAAAGAAAATCAAATAGATTTAGGAGAATTACACAAAAATGCAAAATAATAATATACCAGAAAGTCCTCTATTTTGTCTTCGTATTTATATAATATAAAGAGAATCGATTATATGAAACATAATTTTGAAAAATGGCTTGAAATAAAATGCGAGAATAAATCTCTTTCGTCTGAAGCTAATAATATAGGGCAAATAAAAAATGTATTTGAAGAATCTATAATATGCTATAAATCTGGTGCTTATAGAGCTGCTATAGTTATGGCTATGATAGGATTTGATACTATTATGAGAGATAGAATATTAAAATATAAGAATTCTTTAGAAAAATTAAACAGTCAAATTCTATTTGAAAAATATGATTTAATTAATGAGAATAATTGGGATAAATAATTAATGGATTTTGTAAATAATAATAACCTTAAAATAATATTTCCTAATAAATCACAATTGCAATTAATGTGTAAGAACTATAAAAATACGATAAATAATGCGGCTCATGGTAAGACTTATAAGATTGAATATTTAATATCTAGTTTATATAGTGAAAAAAGAGAAATTCTGATACAAACTTTAGAAATATATATAGGGAGATAAGAAATCTCTAATAGTAATAATAGAAATATACAATATTATCTATTATTATATTTAGAGCTAATGCTCAAATACTATCTAATATAGATGAAGACTTACGGTATTGATTTTTTAAAAATACAGATCTTTTATTATTAGAAGATTATAATTATTTTTATGGATTAAAATTAATAAAAGACTATTTAGTATCTAAAAAGCTTGATAAATTTTATGCTTCAAAATTATCCGAACTAGAAAAATTTAAAAATATAAGCAGTTTAATATATTATGAAGAGATTACTAAAAGATGCAAAGTGTTTGAAAATAGTCAAGGCTTTATAAAAGCAATTAATAATATATTATGTATGCCTTTATAAAAAATAGACGAATTCCAAATGAAAATAATTTTATCCGCTTTTAATAAAAACACTCAAGTATATAATTCTCACACTGTAAAAGAAATATTAGAAAGACATAAACAAATTTTAACAGAAAATTCAATAATTTAGACTTAAGTAAATTAGGTTTCTAATAAAAAATCAACATTATTTTTAAAATTGATTTTATCCATAAAATATATAAAATTCTATTACCAATTTATACTTTTAATAACTCTTTAACTTTTTTACAAAATCTTCTTTAATACTTTTCAAGCCCTAATATTTTTAAAAATTAATAAACTTACTATTATAGTTATCATATTAATTTTCGATGTTTTGGGAGTGGTTATGTATTAAAACTATTCAAAAATTTATTATTTTTATTATATAGAAGTAGTTGATTTAAATTTATTTTATATTATAGTTACAGGTAAATAAATTATCATTTAATTGAGGTATTAAATTATGGTAAGTATTTATAAAAGTTTAAAATGCTAATATTTATTTTAGATAAACTTAAAGATATTGATAATAATTCGTAATTAGATATGGAAAAACTATATAAAGAATGTTCATATTATATTAAACCAAAAGAAAAATACCATATCTTTCGTGACAAAAGCTATATTAAAAAATATTGTCAAGATGTGTTAGATGAATTAAATAACAGAAGGATAATAAGATATGAAATTGTAAAAATCATTTTAATTGACAAAAAATTTGATTTAGAAATGATGAACATAGAAATTATCAATAAGGTATGCTCTGATATTTTAATTGAAATAGTAACAAATAATAAAAAATTAATGAAAATTTTGATTATAGCCATATATATATTCAAGAATTAAGTTATTATGAAAAATTATATTTTAATAAAACTATAAATAAATTAATAAATGAAGAATTAATATTATGCAATGGTCATAATATAGCTTTAACTCAAAAAGGATTTAATTTAATTATTTCAGATAAAGATGATACTATAAATAAAATAAATTCTAAAATATTAGATTAAGATAAAGAAAGAAGATGTAACATAAATTAATTATTTTATTATGGTGATTTAGATTCAAATATAAAAAACTATATTTTAATAAATCTATAAATCAATTAGTAAGCGAATAATTAATATCGCATGACAAAAATACATGTGGTATAGCATTGACAGAAAAATGCTTTTATAGGATACATACAATTAATAACTAATTCTGATAATTTGCATAAAATCAATAAATCCATTCCTGCTTAAATAAAATACATAATCTATTTATTATAAACAGATTTATGAACATCCCAATATCTCGTTTTTATATCTTTATTATCAATATCGCATTCTCTTTGCCAACTATACAATCCCACTACTCCATGTGAAAAATTCGACCATTTATTATTAAAATTTTATTCGTCAAATATTGCATTTTTAAACTGCTCTATATAAAAATCTAAATCGGGACAAATTATATGCAATTTAGCCCCCGTTAATGCTTTACACCAATCTTTTAATGTTTCATTAAATTCCGTATAAGTCAAATGTTCAACCATATGCCTTGAATATATTTCATTAACATTTTTGCAATATTTAGATAATTCCCAAGCCTTGCAAATAATTTTAGCGGTTTTTGTCTTTCGGACATCGCAACCTACATAACCATCTTTATAATCATCTCCACAACCCATATAAATTTTATCAATAACTTTTTCAGTCTTAAAAAAGATAATCACTCCTTAACAACTTTCAAAATATAAATCATAAACTGCTCGTTATAATATTTTATAATCTTCATTTTATCCTCGATTAAAGTTCCCGTAACCAAACAGTTTTTGTCTATAGAATATGTATCTTCGCCATATTGTTCTATAACTTTCAAATTGTATCTTTACTTGAAATTTTTTATAAAGTATGATGTATTTGACAATTTTAGGATTTTTGCTACAATTAACTTATGTTAAATATAAATTTTCAAGGAATAAATTATGATAACTATAAGTAATGATAAAATAGAAGAGTTATTTAATGAAGCTATAAATAAATATGATGAGAATAATTTTAATGAAGCTATCTTAATATTTGAAGAAATTTTGAAAAAAGATAAAGATAATATTAAAGCTATTGAAGATATAGGTGCTTGTTATGGTAAATTGGGTGATAATGAAAAAGCTTTAGAAAAATTTAATGAAGCGCTTGCATTAGTAAACAGTAAAAATGATGATGAAAGTATAATAGACATCAGTATAAATAAAATATCTTCTTTATTTAAATTAAAGGACTATGACCAGATAATAGCTTTTACTACTGAAACTATAGAGAAAGTAAATATTTCTGAAAAATATAACGGTAATAAATTAAAGTCTGATTTATTAAATTATATAGGTATTGCCAACTATTATTTAAATAACTATGGAGAATAAATTAAAAAATACGATGAAGCAATAAAATTATATCCTATAATACAAGTGCATATAAAAATAAGGGGCTTTCATTACAAAAATTAGGAAATAATGAGGAAGCTGAAAGATGTTTTAATATGTCTGTAAAATTTGAGAAAGTAGAAGAATATAAGATGTATATCCAATCTCTATCTGGAGTGTATTTTTCATTAACATTAAATACAATATACCAATGTATCATATTTGATTTAATAGATATTATTTCTGAAATAGTTATAGAACCCATAAAATAAATTTTTTGGTAACGCATCAAATGACTGAAGAATTAAGTGGTAAGATTAAAAAATTTGTTAGAAAATACTTTATAAAAAAAAAATGGTGATAATGAATTTGTTCAAGGATTGATTATAAGATTTGCTAAAATTCATATAGGTGATTATTTTTGTATTTTTCCTGGTAAAGATAAAGTTACAGCTAAAGAATTTTTTTATACTATGACACATCTAAAAAAAGAATCTGGTATAGAAAGTGAGGATAATATAAAAAAATCGAAGCTAATTTTATGGATATTTTTTCTCTCTATTATGCTATATGAGATTGATACGGCGAAAAAAACCATATAATGTATCCGATAGTCGTAATTATAAAAGACTTTCCAAATACTATTAAATTTATAATGGTGAATTGAAAGATAAAAAGCTACCGCTTATAATAACTTATTTTAATAAAAATATTAGTGCCGATGAAAAAAAACCTGTCTTTTTAAGTTTATTTTATAGAAAAGAAAATGTGTCAAAAGAATTTCCTTATTTAGTTTCAGAATTTATTTTTTATAACTTTTCATTTATTTATATGGTTCCATTTTCATCTAAAGATAGAATGGACTTTTCTGATAAAGATAAATTTGATAATTTTAATAGAAATTGGCATTCGTATAAATTTAATTACGATTTAACATATTGTAATAAAGTTGAAGAGGTCGATTTTAATTTTATTATGAATTTTGATATAGATAATAAATGGAATTTTATTAAAAATATATTTTTGGAAGTATATTTATGGAAGGTTATATATTTTATTTGGATTTATTAGTAGCATCTTATCTTAGTATAAAAAATCCAGATAAATTAAAAAGCAACATATTGAGATCCTATCACATAGTATATAGTCATATAAAGAAATATAAATTTATAAAATGTATAATAACATCAGATTCTATATTTTTATATACTACCAATAATAATATATATTCTTTATTTTGTGGTAGCTAATACTTCTAGAACATTATTAAGAATAGGAATATTATGTAGTGCTGGAAGTGACTATGGTAAATTTGAAATATTGCCTACTAAATATATAATCTGCCATTTTCTAATATTAAACAATTATTTGCTAAAAAAAAATTTCTAAAATTCCATTCGGGATTTTCATCCCCTCCAAATTAAGCGGACTATAAAAACTTATTTTAATAACATCCTCACCGTTAAAAAAAATTAATTTTATATTCATGTCTTTACGAATTTCTTTTATTTTATCCCAATCTATTTTTATCGGGTATTTTGTCGGAGCTAAAGTAATATTATTATCTTTCATTGACTGCCAAAAACTATCATTTTGTTTTAATAATAAAATGCCGTTTGTGATTAATTTTATTTCGGTTTTATAAAAATATTTTCTCGTTAATTCAAAAAACCTTTCGCAATGCGGATTTAATAACGGTTCGCCACCCATTAAGTGAATTATATTAACTTCGCCGTTGGATAATTCGGATAGTCTTTTAATGTCTCTTTCAAATATTTCAATATCTGTAAATTCTTGTTCGGCTAAATTTGAAAAATGAGAGCAACATTGACAATTTAAATTGCAATGTTCCGTCAAATGTATTTCTACAAAATCTATATTCGCTTTTGGAGTTATTCTGAATAGTTGAAAATTTATATTTTCTAATTCTCTATTAATTCTGTTATTAATATCGTTAATTTTTATAGTAAATTTGTTTTTAAGAGTTATTTTAATTCCAAATATTGTTATTATATTGTATATTCCTTCAGACTTTTTATAAAAAATGAAACTCAAAATTTTAGATATTTTATTTTTTATATTTGCCATTTTATATTTATCTTTAGGATTTTTCATTTTTCTATACGGCGATAATTTTAAATATTTCCACCATATATCGTAATAATTGGCTACCTTCGTATTAATCCAGGGTTTATTAGCTCCCGCATAATGATAAACTTTTGGATTTTTGAAAGATGCTTTTATTATTTCTTCGTTATAAAAAGCATAGTTAAAAGGTTGTTCATAATCTATATCGCAAAATACATTATATGAAGGTTCTAAATAATTTATCAAATCCGAATGTTGCTGTCCGATTACGGCATTTAAAATATCTTGATCTACATAAGGAAGATTTGGATACCTATTTAAAAAGTCAAGCATTTTTTCAAATATATTAAGTTCGTTTGCAAGTTTTATATTTACTAAAAATAAACCCGTATTAAAATAAGGATATTCCAAAGCGTCATTTTTAAAATCATCAATTTCATAACAATGAGATAATATACTTTTTCTATGTTGCATAGCCAAAGGTTCAACGATTACGGAAGCAAGTTTTTCTTCGGTTAAATTATCGTATGTAATTGATAAATCAGTATCAATAATCATATCGCCATCTATATAAAAACATTTATCAACATTTTCTGGTAATACTTTAAACATTAATAATCTGTAATAAGCGGCTAAAGACACATAAGGTATTTTGTTTTTTGTAATATCTATTTTATCAAAAATATTTATATTATTTTTTATATCAATATTTATAATTTCAAAATTATATTTCTTTTTTAATTTTAATATCGTGTTAATTTCATTGTCGCTAAAATCTGTAGTAATTAAGAAAAATCTTGCTATTCTCAATTTATTAATATTAGTTAAAATTGAAGTTATAGCTACGGTTATAGGAATAATAAAATTTTTATCTCCGCAAGCCAATTCATATAAGAAAAGACGGCAGGACCTCCGTATATAAATCCAAAATTACGCCAATAATTATTTTCTTTATTTTTATCATTTTTATTAAAACAACTAAAAGCGGATAATCCAAGCATAATTGAAACGCCGATATTATTTTTATCTTTATGCAATAATTTTTCCGCTCTTATATTATCTTTCAAAAAAATATCAATTATCTTTTATATAAAAAATGCATCGATTCCGTATAATCTTGCATTTTCAAAATCCGAATGATAATTATCTCCTAAATGCATTATAGTTGAAGGTTTTACATTTAAATCGTTTATAATATATTTATATAAATTGCCCGAAGCTTTTGTTAGCATTAAATCGGAAGACAAATATAATTTATAATAATTCGTATAATTATTTTTTATAAGTATTTTTTCTATAACATTTTTAGGCAAATACATGTCGGATGCTATGATTATCTTTTTTCCCAAACTTAAAGCGTAATCGTATATTTTTTTATTTTCTTTATGTGTCGATAATATTCTCTCTTCCAATTCTATTTCAATTTCTTTGAATCGTTTATATTTTTCGTCAATCTCTTCGTAGATTTGGTTTAATGTAACTTCTTCTTTATCAATATATTTTCCTCTCGCCGATTTTTCCGCCATTATTCTATTTTTATGAAATCCTTTAATCTTATATAATTTTTCAATATGCAAAAATAAATCGGTAGGCTTTACATAAGGACGAATTAGTAAAGTATCGAATATATCGAAAGAAATAATATTATGCTTCTTTATCTCTTCGTATATATTTACTTTTTTAGCTTTATATTTTTTAACTATTGAAAATCTTATTCCAAATATTTTCCATACTTTATATTTATAATCTTCATTGTAGCTAAATAATTTATTTAAAATCGACATAATACAAATCCTTAATTTATTTCAAAATTTAAAATTAAATCCTAACAAGTTTAAAAAAGTAATTTTCTTCCCTTCAATCTTTTTTGTATTTATAGAAAATAATCGCCTCAAAAAATTACTCAAACTTATTACAATTATTTTGTTGGAACATTCTTTATTTTTTATAACAATTCTAATGCCGAATAATTTAATTATTATTTTGTAATCTATAAAAATCATATAAAAGAAATATGGCGAGAGTTTATAATTCAATTCTTCTAAATTATTATTTTCTATTTCGTTATATTTTTGCAAATGCAAATATTGATTAATAATAGATTTATCAAAATATTTTTCGATTATTTTTATATATTCTTCATTGTTATTTTTTATCTTTTCAAATAGATAATTATAATGTTTCAAATAATTCTTTAGTTTTGCAATGAAAAAACAGCCAAAAATTATAATAATGGCTTGTATTGTATTGTATTGTATTGTATTGTATTGTATTGTATTGTAGAATTTACATCCGCTCATTTTTCATGCTCTCCTTTTTTCGACAATTACAATCAATTTTTTCAATATTATACATATTTTATAAAAAATTGTCAAGCAATATAATTTACACTTAACAATTACTTTAAAAGAATTATAACATATTAATAAAAAATGTCAATACTTAAATTATAAATTTATACTTAATTAATAAAAATTTAATATTATATTTACTTATTTATAGTGTTTACAAAGATAATTGATTTTATATTATTTTTTTATATAATAATTTTAATTTAATTTCAGAGTTTATATTTATGAATATTAAGCCTATAGGAGTTTTCGATTCGGGATTTGGCGGAATAACGATTTTGAAAGAGTTATTAAAATTAATGCCGAATGAAAATTATATTTATCTCGGCGATAATAAAAATATTCCTTATGGCGATAAATCAAAAAAAGAAATTGTAGAATTGTCTTCAAAAATGGCGGAATTTCTTATAAATAAAAATTGCAAAATATTAGTTATAGCTTGCAATACAATATCCGCATCCGCTTATAAAGTACTAAAAGAAAAATATAATATTCCAATAATAGAAGTAATTTCAAATGCATGCAAAGACGCTATAAATAAAACAGAAAATAATAATATATCGATTATGGCTACGGATTTTACGGTTAAATCAAAAATATATTTAAAAAAAATAAAAGAATATAATAAATACATAAAGATAAAACAGATAGCCTGCAAAAAATTATGTCCAATGATAGAAAATAATTGGCAAAACTACGAAGATAGATTTGAAATATTAAACGATTATATAAAAAATATAGATTTGCATTCTGACACTTTAATTTTAGCTTGCACTCATTATCCTTTAATAATTAAAGATATAAAAAAAGTTTTGAAGCAAAATAAAAAGAATATAAAAAATATTGTAAATGCGAGCCATAAAACCGCTTTATCGGTAAAAAAATATTTGAAAGAAAATAATCTTTTAAATGAAGGCAAAAGAAATCAATTTATTATATACTCTACTTTAAATGATAAAAATAAAGCTCAAAATCTTTTGAATATATTTTTGAATAACAAAGAATATAAATTAGAATTAATTAATTTGGATTAGTGAATATTTTTAATTTCTTATAAAAAATTTATTATTGCTTTTTATTAAAAAAGTAAGTGTAATTTTGCATGCTTTTATCAAAGGGACGCAGAACAACAAAAAAAACATAAAATCTTAAAATCAAATTCAAATAAAAAAAAGAGCCCGTATTTCTACGAACTCTTTTATTCTTGTAGATTTTTATATTCTATTATTTTATTTTTTAAGAATAAAACCCATTGATAACGAAAGAATTATTGACTTTATGCTATCTCCAAATAAAAACGGAATAGTTCCCTTCATTATAACTTGAGTAAGAGTATAAGGCGAACCCGTTGAAACCGACCATATATATAAGCCTATCATACCGCATATATGAATAATCGCTATTTGGAATATAAATAAAACGGCTGAAGTCTTTACAAAACTATCTTTCTTTATATTGCCTCTTTCCGTCCATTTTCCCAAAACGAAAGCGCATATAGCAAAACCGATTATATATCCTGTAGTCGCTCCTATAAGGCTTGAGCCAGCGATAACGGGAAGCCCAACGGCTGCGGCTAACATATATATTGCAACCGAAACAAATCCCCAGAAACCGCCTAAAGTCATACCCGCCATACATACGGCAAATGTTCCAAGATTAATTGGAACGGGAGTGAAAGAGAGAAATATTTTTATTTGAGAGGCAACCGCTAAAATAATGGCAAAAAGTATTGAAAGCGCCATTTTTTGAACTATGCCTGCATCGTTAATCAAATAAACTCTCGCATCATTGTATTTTTTAATTAGTGTAGTCATTTTTTTCTCCTTAAAAATTTTTATTTATTTTTCTTAATTTATATTTTATTATCTTATAACTTAATTATCCTAATATCGCAAGCAAAACTCCCGCCGCAACCGCAGAGCCTATAACTCCCGATACATTCGGACCCATAGCATGCATCAAAAGGAAATTTTGAGGATTTGCTTCTTGTCCGACTTTATTTGCTACTCTTGCAGCCATAGGAACGGCAGAAACTCCCGCAGAACCTATAAGAGGATTAATTTTATCTTTGCTAAAAAGATTCATTAATTTAGCAAGCAAAACTCCTCCCGCAGTTCCCATAGAAAAAGCGACAAGCCCTAAAACCAATATTCCTATAGTTTCAAATCGTAAAAATTTTTCCGCAGCTAATTTACTTCCAACCGACAAACCCAAAAGAATCGTCACTATATTTATAAATTCGTTTTGAGCAGTTTTTGAAAGCCTTTCTGTAACTCCCGATTCTCTTATTAAATTTCCAAACATTAAAGCGCCAATAAGAGGAGCCGCATCAGGCAAAAGTAAAGCGATTAATATAATAACAGTAAGAGGAAAAATAACTTTTTCTCTCTTGCTTACGGGACGGAGTTGTTTCATTACTATTTTTCGCTCTTCTTCAGTAGTCAAAAGTTTCATTATAGGAGGCTGAATTATCGGAACTAAAGCCATATAAGAATATGCGGCAACGGCAATAGCGCCAAGCAAACTAGGGCTTAATTTTGAAGCCGTAAATATGGCTGTAGGACCGTCAGCTCCGCCAATTATTCCTATTGAAGCGGCGTCTTTTAAAGTAAATGTTATAACGGGAACATAAGCCGATAAAAGCATAGCTCCAAGCAGAGTTCCGAATATTCCTATTTGTGCGGCTGCTCCAAGCAAAGCGGTTTTAGGATTGGCAATAAGAGGACCGAAATCCGTCATAGCTCCGACTCCCATAAATATAAACAATGGAAATAAACCCGCTTCTATTCCGAAAGTATAAACTTGTCCTAAAAATCCTCCCGCGCTTATAGTAACGGGAATATTATTAATAACCTGAACTACAGGAATTGCGGCAATATTAGCGACTGGTATATTAGCCAAAATGCCTCCCATACCGATTGGAATCAAAAGCAAAGGCTCAAAATCTTTTGCAATAGCCAAATAAACCAAAACAAGCCCTACGCAAATCATTATAATATTTTGCCATAAAGGAACAGATTTTATTTGTATATCATGCAATTTTATTTCGTATTTTTCTTGAATGCTCTTTTCAAGTTTTGCCCGCTCTTCAGCTTTATCCTCTTCGCTTTTAGGAAAAAATCCTCCGAAAGCCGTATTTCTTAAAAGCGAAATAACCGCTTCTTTCATATCAAGCTTTTCCGTAGAATTATTTTGAGGAAATAAAATTGAAGCCGTCATAAATATAAGCGCAAATACTAAAAATATTTTTTTCATTTGTGTTTTCTCCTTTTTCAAATACCTACGCTTAACCGACAATCGCTAATTCTTGTCCCGCTACAATCGAATCGCCAGGTTTAACTTTAATCTCTTTAACCGAACCAGAAACGGAAGATTTTATTTCAACTTCCATTTTCATAGCTTCGACAATCAATATTGTAGTTCCGTCAGAAACTTGAGTTCCAACGGGAGAAACTATTTTTACAACCGTTCCAGGAAGTCCCGCCGTTACAGGAGTAGCCGCTCCGCTTGAAGTAGCTTGAGTAGGAGTCGAAATCGTTTGAGATATTCCGTCTTTAATAGAATAATCATAACTTATGCCGTCAACTATCGCTTTTCCATTTTCTATTTTTATTCCATAACTTGAACCGCCGATTGTTATAGTCACTTCATTGCTTGTCGCTTTAGCGCTTTCTTCAACATTCTTTCTTATTCCTAATTTAGCCTCGCCTTTTAAGAATTGAATTCCTTTTTCTTTACAAGCTGCCGCAATAAATACATTTTCATCCGATAAATCGTCAATTCCCGCGTCTTTAAGAGCTTGTTCCGCGGCTTTTCTGCCTTTTTTAGGATTTTTATCATCAATATCCATAGCAAGTTCTGTAGTCGGTTGCAATCCTAACTGTTCGCTTGCAATTTTCACTATTTCGGCATCGGGAGTAGTCGGAGTTTTACCAAAATAACCCAAAACCATTTTACCGTATCCGTCCGCTATCTTTTTCCAATTTCCTTGCATTACATTATTAAAAGCCTGCTGAAAATAGAATTGAGAAACTGGAGTTACCGAAGTTCCAAATCCGCCTTTTTCAACTACTTCCGTCATAGCTTTAATAACTTCAGGAAATCTATTCATAACATTAATATCGCGCATCATTTGAGTATTTGCAGTTAAAGCTCCGCCTGGCATTGGAGCGAAAGGAATCATTGGCTCTACTGTTCTACTTTCTGGAGGCAAGAAATAATCTTTCATACAATCTTTAAATACTTCTTCTGCGTCTCTTATTTTATCAATATCTATATCAAAATAATAATCCGTTCCTCTTAAAGCATGCCACATAACTATTAAATCGGTTTGACAAGTTCCGCCCGATACTGGCGCTAAAGACAAATCTATATAATCCGCTCCCGCTTCGATAGCCGCTTTATATTGCAATGCTCCAATTCCCGCAGTTTCATGACTATGAACTTGAATACGAATATCGCTTCCAAGTAATTTTCTCGCTTCTTTAACCGTATCGTAAACAACTTGAGGAGTTGTAGTTCCCGAAGCGTCCTTAAAACATACAGAATCGTATTCTACATTATCCATAATTTGTTTTAAAACTTTAGCGTAGAATTCGGAATCATGAGCGCCTTTACATTCAGGCGGAAGAGCCATCATAGTAACGCAAACTTGATGTTTGAGTCCAGCTTCTTTAATACATTTTCCGCTATAAATCAAATTATTAACATCGTTTAACGCGTCAAAATTTCTAATAGTAGTCACGCCATGTTTTTTGAATAAATCTGCATGCAATTTAATCATCTCTCTTGGTTGAGATTCTAATCCCACAACATTAACGCCTCTCGCTAAAGTTTGCAAATCTACATCGGGACCTACGGTTTTTCTAAAAGAATCCATTACATCAAAAGCGTTTTCATTATTATAGAAAAAAGCGCTTTGAAATGTAGCACCGCCTCCCGATTCAAAATATTTTACTCCCGCATTAACGAAAGCTTCAACGGCTGGCATAAAATCTTTAGATAAAACTCTCGCTCCGTAAACGGATTGAAAGCCGTCTCTAAACGCCGTTATCATAAATTTAATTTCTTTTTTTGACATTATTTAATTTCTCCTTAAATTAATTAAAAACATTTTTTATATTTATTATTTTTTATTGCTATGTATATGAGCCAAAGCTATCGCTATAGCCTTCATTTTATCTCCGCTTGCCGATTGGACGGGCGCTGACGAAATCGCTTCTTCTTGAGGCGGCATTATTTTATTTATTTGAGCTATAACGAGACTTACAAATTTCATTACATAAACTAATATAATTAAAAATAAAACTACAACTCCCATACCGATAAGCATTATCTGAATAGCTGCTAATATTTCATTATTCATAGAATTTACTCCAAAAGATTAATTTTTTATGCGATAATTATACAATATTTTTTATTTATATTCAAGAGTATATAATTAATTTAATATTGATATTCTTAATATATTATTTCTATTAATGGTTTTGAATTAGAATATATTTCTTTATTCACTTAATAGAATTATATTTAAATCTTCTATTCTCGCTTAAAACTTTGCTTATAGCGTTTATTAAAAGCATTTAATTTTGAATGCGAATTATATAGATGGAATTAACCGAATAGAAAATAATAATTACGAATAACTTAAAAAATAAGAGGAGGTATTAAACTAAATATAATTATCTAATCTAATATATCCTACAAATATAATATCAAAATAAAATCATTTTAACTTATTGTTGTTAGAAGAATTATTGTCATTAGGTAATAAAATAGCCGCTGCTAAAATTGCTAAAAAACTTACCCCTATTTCACCACCAATTAACCACTTATCCATTTTGGCTTCTTCGTTCCTATTTCTTTCTTTGTAAAAATTCCAAAATCAATTCCATTTTATCTTTTGGTAAAGATTCTGCCTTTTCTAAAATTTCTTTTAAAAATTCTAAATTACCACTATTTTCCAATAAAGTTTTTAGATTTTCATTAGAATATTTTGTTATAATATAAACTGCTTTATCCAAAGAATCGATATATAAATTAGGCATACTCTTTGATTATAAACCTGAATTAACTATTTCAACCTCTTTTTCATTAGAATTTTGTTCTTCTTCATTTTTATTATCAAAATCTTTATCAGTCATAATCGACCTCCAATTTTTATAAATATTTATTATACACCATTTAACAAAAAAGTCAATTATTAATTTAACCTACTCCGTCAAAACTTTAATATATCTATCCATATTATCCATTTTATATAACATTTCATCCATCGAATCAAATTTTAAATCTATAAATAGTAAAACTTTACAATTAATTTAGTATGCCAGCATTATACTTACTATCTAAAAATTCAAAAAAGTAAGGAAAATCAGAATAAGGGATTTATTCTTGTTTACCTATTTCTGTATAACTATCTACAGAGTTACTATATTTAGTCATTTCATAATAATTATCTACAGCTTTTTTATGGTTTTTAAAAATAGTATTTTATCCATTCTTTATATCCTTCTTTACTTCATTTTTTATACTTTTTAAGTCTTTTTTAAAACCTTTATGCAAAAATATAAATCTATGAATTAATTTATATAAAAATATAGAACGATACTCATTTACTAATCTATTTATTTAATTCTCAATATATTTTTAAGTTCATCAAAGGAATAAAGCGGTGCTCTATCATGGTCTGTTATAATGTCTGCCAAATAATCGCTATTTTGATTTCCAAGTAAAAGTTGGTCGCCTAATTTACGGTTTACAATTATATTTCTTTTTTATTAGAATTATTCTAAAAATCCAAATCAAGTTTATCATAAATAGATTTATAATTTTATATTGAAAATTTTATTAACATTTTAACTAATTATCCTTATATTTTATAGCTGCATAAGTATCGTAATATCTATGTCGAATAATTGTATATTTTATATAATATTTATCAATACTTTAATATTTAATCTTATCCGAAATTATCCGATAATAAATATACATTCTATGCAGCTTCCATAAAGCAGTATTCAAACATTACAAGATGTCTCGTCTCGTCTCGTCTCGTATTTTCTATCCAACAATATAAAACAGTTTCGTTAAAAGTTATATTATGATGTCTCAAAGCAAATTTATATTCTGGAACTAAATTCTTAATAAATTCAGGTATCGTTAATAAATCGTCTGGTTTATGATATACGCTTATAGCCATTTTAGGTTTATAATTCTTAATTGTATTTACCGCCCCCTTTAACATATTAAATTCTTCGCCTTCTATATCGGCTTTCAAAAATGTTATAGGTTTGTTTTTTAAGTAGTCGTCTATAGAAAATACCTTGACTTTATAATTTCCTCTGCTCGATAAACTATTAGATGTTATAATACTATCATTATTAATAAACATACTCCCGTTTTTATTTGATATTCCAGCATTGATTAATGTTATTTTATCATTATCTATAGCCCATTCTTTTATTAGTCTTTTGATTCTTGTATTTAATGCTCTAAATTGTTTCTTACCTATTTCAAAAGCGTATATCTTGCTAAATATTGCGCTATTCAAATAAATAAATTTTTCAATTGTATCACCTACATAAGCTCCAACATCCACATATATATCCTTATCATTAAAAGATTTAAATTTAGACAGACAAAAATATTGATTATCTTCATTTACATTTTTAAGATAAGAGCCGTCACCAAATATTTTTGAGTAAATTAATACATCAAAAACTTTTATTGATTTATCGTCAAATAGACCGTTTCTAAAATCCAATAATTTATTAAAATTTTTAATTACAAAATATTTATCAAAAAATATTAATTTATTATAATTAATTTTATTTTGTTTTATTATTTCATTAACAGTATGCCTGGCGGTTATAAATAAAACTTTTGAATTTTTAGATTGGTCGGAATCTTTAGAAACTATTTCAATATTATTAATTTTAGTTCCATGTTTATTTGGGTTATTATCGATAAAACAATTAATTTTATAGCCATTTTTAATTAAATATTCGGAAACAAATTCGCCATATTGTCCCGCTCCAAATAATGAAACGCCTTCTTTTTCTATTATTTTATCTATATCATAGATTTCCTTTTTATGTTCTTCGTAAAGTTTATAAATGTTGAATTCCATCAATATTTTCCTTAAAAATTAAATTAATATTTTCCGATAATAAATATACATTCTATGCCGATTTTCGATAAGCATATTCAAACATTACTGCTCTGCTCTGCTCTGCTCTGCTATAGCATATATTTTATTTTTTAAACCCATTTCTTTTATCTGTTTATATATACTATCGTAATATACAACTGGAAGTATTAATATAGTTGCATCCTCATCTTTAATTTCATTCGGAGAAATTATTTTATGTCCTAATAAAGTTTTTCCTTGCTTTTTAGTGGAAGCGTCAACTATATCGACTATATTCAATTTTTCTAATCCTAAAGAAAATAAATGTAAAGTAGTTGAACCTATGCCCCATAAAATAACTTTTTCATTAGACGATATAAGTCTTTTTATTATGTTATTATTTATATCTTCAATTGAATCATTTATATGTTGATTCAGCGAAGTTTTTATATCATTATTATTAGGATTATTTTTTAATAATACCCTGAATGAAGGAATGCTAGATGCTCTCATGCATTCTTCTATAGAAACTATATCAAAGCCATAAATATTGGCTAAATTAATAATAGCTGGTTTAGAAAGATGAGATATAATTTCATAATTAAAATAAAATAAAGGCGCCATATAAATCTCTTTGTATCTTTGCGCATCTGGAGATTCTATATATAAATAACCTTCTTTGTTCAATAAATTTTTTATATTTTTAATTGGCTCTTTTATATTATAAATATGCCCCAACATATGACTTAGTATAACTAAATCAAAGGTATCATTAATTTGTTCCTTGCCTGAAAAAATATTTCCATATTGAAAATTGATATTATATTCTCTTTTAATTTTATCGAATGCATTAGACTCGTCTATCCCTAACAAATTAGAATATCCATTATTATGAAATATTTTTAATAATTCTCCAGTTCCGCATCCGAATTCTAAAATTTTACTTTCTTTAGAGTTTAGATATTTATTGATAAAATTAAAAGTCTGTTTGTATGTTTTACTATGCTCGTCATCGTAAAATATATGATGAGGCTGACTATAGGCTGAATTTTTATTATAGTAATCGTCAAACTGTTTTTGAGAGGAATCAAAATCATAATAAGCTAACTTACAATTATTACAAATTACTATATCACAATTATTAGGCAATCCGTTAATTTCTTCATTGTTTGGAAAATTTAAAGAATAAATTTTCTCAACTTCTTTATTTCCGCATAGCGGACATTCTCTTTTTGGTAGCATAATAATCCTCTTTAAACTATCTAAATATATTTTAATAATTATAATTTTATTATTTTTAAAAGATATAATATTTAATAAAAAATGTCAATAATTTAATTTATATTAAATAATAATTATTCTCTAAATTGCAAAGAATACAAATATTGATATTTTCCGCCTCTTTTCATCAACTCTTCATGCGTTCCCGATTCTATAATTTTTCCGTTTTCAACAACGCAAATATAAGTCGCGGTTTTTATTGTCGATAATCTATGAGCTATAACGAAAGTGGTTTGCAAATTAATAATTTCGTTTAAGGCTTTTTGAACATACATTTCGCTTTCCGTATCTAATGCGCTTGTAGCTTCGTCAAGTATAAGTATAGAAGGCTTTTTTAAAACCGCGCGCGCTAAAGCAATTCTTTGTCTCTGTCCGCCCGAAAGCATTATTCCTCTTGGACCTATATGCGTATCGTAGCCGTTTGGAAGTTTGACTATAAACTCATCCGCATGCGCTATTCTTGCCGCTCTGATTAAATCCTCATCGTTCGCTTCTCTGTTGGCATATAAAATATTTTCTCTAACAGTTCCGTAAAATAATATATTTTCTTGAGAAACTACTCCTATTTGATTTCTTAAACTTCTTGTATTTAGTTCGTTAATATCTATTCCGTCAAATCTTATAACGCCTTTGGTTGGCGAAAATAATTTTGGAATTAAACTTATAAGAGTAGTTTTGCCGCCTCCAGAATTTCCAACGAAAGCCACAACATCTCCTTTTTTTACATTGACATTAATCGGTCCTAAATGAAAAGGTTGACTGTCGCTTCTTTTAGGATATTCAAAATGCACATTTTCGAAAGTTATTGAGCTTTCAATAGGTTTCATTTCTTTTTTGGTTTTATCGTCTACATTTTCCGCTGGCAAATCTATTATTTGAAATACTCTTAAAGCTATAATTTTTGTTACTTTCAATCCCATAAATATTCCCGATATATCTCTAACGGGAGAGGAGATATTTAACATATAAAGTAAAAATCCCCATAAAAATTCAAAAGGCATTTCGCCTATAAAAATTAAATATCCGCCATAAGCTAAAATCGTAAGCATCGCTACTATCATTACAAGCTCCGTCATAGGTCTATTTAAAGCTTGCAATAAAGACATTTTTCTAATTAATTTAATATAATCCGAATAAGCGTTTTTATATCTGTCGACTTCTTCGTCTTCTTTAGAAAATATTTTTATAACTTCTATTCCCCTTATATCTTCTTGAATAAGAGAAGTCATATCGCCCAATACTCTTTGCTGCGTTGTCACTCTCGATTTAATAAGTTTTGAAACTGAATTTATGCCTAAAGCTATTAAAGGAGCGGCTACAAAACATGCTAAAGTAAGTTTGACATTCAAAATTAATAACGCGCATAAAGTTAATATTAAAGTTAAAGGAACGGTTATAAGATTAGGCAAAGTGCTAGATAAAAAACCTTCTATAGTCCCAGATTCATTTAAAACTTTGCTTATTATATCGCCTTCTTTTTCTTGTTTAAAATATCCTATATCCGTATTCATTAAACCTTTTAACATATCCGCTCGAACATCCTTTCCTATTTCTTGAGCGGTAAAAGAAAAAAGAAAACTTTTTATATAATCAAATCCGACTCGAAAAACAAGATATATAAAACCTAAAAGTATAATAAAAATGAATTGAGCTATTATAACGGGATTTACCAAAGAATCCGCAGATAGAAAATGATTAGTTATTTGCCCTAGGTTTATATTAGAAATTTCATTGATAAAAGGAATTTTTTCTAATATATCGACTCTTTTACCGCCCGTAATAGCTATAGCCATTTGTCCAAAAAATGGAGGAAGTATATTTATAATAGTATAAAATATGCTTATAACAAAAGAAGGTATAAATAATTTTTTATGCCTCATAGCGTAAGAGAACATTCTTTTATAAGGATGAGGTTCTAATTTACCGTAATATTTTTTTAAATGCTCTTCAGTTAATGCTCCGTAATCAATAGATACTTCTTCTTTTTTAAAAAATTCTTTTATTTTTTTTATCATTACAATTATATCCTAATTTATTTATAGAATTTACATAATTAATTTTATATCTTTATATTAAATATTTCAATATTCGGATAGATTCTCTCCATATTCAAGTTTTAATTTTCTATCCGCAATATTTGCAATTGAAATTGAATGAGTTACTATTATTAAAGACGCTTCCGTTTTTTTAGTCATATTCCATAAAAGTTCTCTCACTATTTCCGCATTTTTTTTATCTAAATTTCCCGTAGGCTCGTCCGCTAAAATCAATTTAGGATTATTTATTAAAGCTCTTGCAATAGCGACTCTCTGCGCTTCTCCGCCTGAAAGCTCGCCAATTCTATGTTCAATTCTGTCTTTTAATCCGACTGTTTCAAGAAGATTTTCAGCTTTTTCTCTTGCAAGTTTTTTATCGTATTTAAGCATTAAAGAAGGAATCATTACATTTTCTATTGCGCTAAACTCTCCAAGCAAATTATGAAACTGAAAAACATAACCTAAATAACTATTTCTAAAATGCGCAAGTTGTCCTTCGTTCATTTTATTAATATTATTTCCGTCAATATTTACATTTCCGTCAGTTATATTGTCAATTCCTCCAATCAAATTTAAAAGAGTAGTTTTACCGCTTCCCGATTCTCCCGTTATTGCAAGTATTTCGTTTTTATATACTTTCAAATTCAAAGATTTAAGAACTTCAACTTTCGGCGGACCGATATAAGTTTTTTTAAGATTTTCTATATTTATTAATACTTCATTCATACCTCAAAACCTCCGCAGGTTTATATTTGCTCGCTATATACGCGGGAATAATTGCAAATATAACAGAAAGCAAAAACGAAATCAAAGCTACCATAATAACTTGATTAATATGTATTATAGAAGGAAGTCCTCCGCTCACATAATAAATATCGGAAGGGAAAAAATCTGGCACTATTGGAATAGATATAGAAGAGTTTATATGCGAAGGAATAAACCATATAATATTAACTATAAATTGAGATATAAATCTAATCGCTTCTAAAGTTTCATTAACATAATTGGCAAGAAGTATTCCAAAAATTACTCCCAATACAGTTCCAATCGCTCCGATAATCGCTCCTTCCAAAAAGAAAACTTTTGCAACATTTGAAGGTCTTAATCCTAAAGTTTTTATTATAGCTATATCTCTTCTCTTATCTTTTACAAAAATTATTTGGCTTGATGCTATATTTAAAGCGGCTATCAATATAATAAAAGATAAAATTAAACCAAGCATCAACTTTTCCGTTTGAAGAGCTTGAAAAAAATTTCTGTCGAATAACATCCAAGGCATTACATTATAAAATTCTTTCAAAGTTAAATCCAAATCTTTTGCAACTTTACCTGCGTTAAAAAAATTTTTAACTTTAACTGCAATTCCCGTGACTGCGTTATCGTATCCAACCATAGCCTGTCCCGTTTTCAAAGGCACGATTACCATTCTGCTATCATATTCGTAATAACCCGTTTTATATATTCCTTTTATAGTGAAAGTGTTTTTTTGAGGACGAAATCCTTTTTCAAAACTGCCCGAAGCCGAAACTATATCAATCGTATCTCCAACCGAAAGCGCATAATCGAAAGCCATTTCCGAACCTATAAGAGCTTCGTTGCTCGCCATAGATTTATTATTTCCTTCTATAAAATTAAAATATTTAATAAAATCTTTATCGGTAGTAAATATATTATCTTCAAAAGAACGAACGGTTATTAAAGTAGTAAAACTATAAGTTCGCATTATGCAAGGCAAAACAATATAAGGATATAAACTCGTTATTTCTTTATTATCTTTTATATTATCGATTACATAATTATAATCTGTTAAAGGTTGGTCGCTATAAGCGCTAATATTTATATGCGCTCTCATTCCAAGTATTTTATCTCTTATATCATCCTGAAAACCATTCATTACAGATAAAACCGTTATCATTACCATATCGCCGACTAAAATTCCAAGTATGCATATTACCGTGATAACCGAAACAAATGAAAATTTCTTTTTAGCTTTTAGGTATCTTATACCAAGCATTAATTCTAATCTCAAAATAACTCCTTAATTTTTAGTTTTAATTTTAGTTTAATATTATATATAAATATAAATTACTATGCAAATATTTTATTTAATAAAACCCTATATATTTTTACTCTTTATTTGAAATTTGGCGCTATTTTTAAGAATTATGCTATTATAATTTAAAATATCGTTAAATCCAAATTCCCATATTAAAAATTCATTTTCTCTCTTTTCAAAAAATAATGTAATAACTTCTTTTTGAGTATGAATGCTCCATTGTCGCATAGGATAGTAAAGTTGACGAATAATAATATTTTTTGTATTAGAATTTTTAGCTTCAATTAAAACTATTTTATTTCGTCCTTCAAACCCCGCATCGACTTCGGTTTGAACGGATACTACATTAATATTTTTATATAAATCGGTATTAAAATTAAATTGCGGCGTATATTTTCTTCCTCTAATACTTAAAACTAAACTATCGTCTTTCAAAAAACTACGAATAAGCGAAGAAGCGTAAGCAAAATCTAAATGTTGCATTTCAGAATTCCCAATTTTAGAACTTTTTAATTCAAAATCTAATTTGCTTTCATATTCTAAAGATTGCGTTTTAATTTCTGGAATATCTATATAACCGTCTCCTTTGCAAATAATATACTCGCCGTTTTTTATAGGCAAAATAAAAAGATTATTATCAATAAAAATTTGAGGACGCTCTTCTCGACTATCTTGCTTGCATAATACTCGAACTTCTTTTTCTGAAGTTTTATTAAAATCTTTTACGCAAACTTTAATTTGCTCCGCCGTAATAATAAACGGATATTTATTAAAATCATGATTTTTTATTTGTAAATCGTTATAGATTTTCTCCCAACTTCCATTATTTTTACTCATAATTTCCTCTTATAATAAGTTCCGTTATTTTTCCTCTTTTATCGCCTTTGCAATTTATCGCTCTTTTTGAGATTACTTCTATTATTTCAAAATCTTTGTAAAGCTCTTTTATGAAATCGGTATTTGAATTACTTTGCAAAACTTTTATTCCTTCACAATCAAGCATTTTAAATAATTTATAAAGTCTTATTTGTTCGTTTGCAGAAAAATTATCAGTATAGCTTACAAAACTTGAAGTTTTATTAAGCGGATAATATGGCGGGTCAAAATATACAAAATCTCCTTTTTTAGCTTTAAGCGATACGACTTCAAAATCCTTATTTGTTATCGATACATTTTTTAAAACCTCATGAACTGAAAAAATTAAATCTTTATCATAAATTTTAGGATTTTTATAACTTCCCATTGGAGTATTAAAATTTCCTTTTGCATTATATCGGCAAAGTCCGTTAAAGCAGGTTTTATTAAGATAAATAAATCTTGCGGCTCGAAAAACTTCGCTTAAAGAATAAAAATCAAAATCTCTATCAAGATTACGAATTTTATAAAAATATTCTTTACTATGATTATTTTTCAAAATTTCTAATTCTTCCAAAAGTTTATTAGGATTAATTTTTATTTGTTTATAAGCGTTAATTAATTCGGTATTTTTATCATTAAGATATATTTTTTTAGAATTTAATATATTAAGATTTTTAAGATAAAAAAATAAAGCTCCGCCTCCGACAAAAGGCTCGAAATAAGAATTAAAATTTTTTGGAATAAACGAAATTAAAGAATTTATTAATCCGTTTTTTCCGCCCGCCCATTTTACGAAAGGTTTAGAGTTTAAATTGCATTCTTTTAAGTTTATCATTATTTAATTTTCCGAATTAAAACAATAATTATTTGAATATTAACATATAATTAATAAAAAATAAATTCGTATATTTAATAAAGATTATATTTATTGTCTATTAGTTTGCATATATCGTTTGGTTATATCGATTGTAAATCGTATAAAGAATAATATTGATAATAAAGTTTTGCAGTATTATTTTTCAATTTTTTACGATAAATTAATTCTTTATATATAATTCCTAAATTCTTCGGGAAACTGTTGAATAGGTTTTAATATGTCGGATAATTTATCTTTCATAGATACTGGAATTTTTCTTTCGGCGCATTGATTGTAAATATTTTCAATCCATTTCTTTTCAGGAACTATTTTTCCTTTTCTATTGCCCGTTTCTTTTCCTATTACAACCCACCCGATTTTATCTAAATTTATTTTTCCCAAATCTTCCATTAACGGTTCAAAAGTAATTAGATAATTATTTGATTTTATATTATTTCTTAACTCTTCTATTTTATGCAAATCGGATTTACAAGTAATACTTACTCCAAACCAATATCTCTTGTCATATTTTTCTATATGGCATAATTCTGGTTTTTTAGTTAGAAATAAATAAATATTATTTTTTAAATCTAATCTTTCAAATATTTTATCTTTCCAATTATTTATGCACCAAGACGAAAAATCCGACATACTTGTCATTAAATATATTCGATTTTCTTTTAAATTATCAAGCCTATTTAATTTTAATTGAGGTTTATTAAAATCTGGGATATGTTTGAACCTTTGATTAATTTTACGAGCATAACAATACGGACATCCTATATTGCAACCGCATACAGGGTTCATTGTCAATATATTATTAAAAATAGAATTATTATGATTATATAAATCAAGTAAAACGAGATGCTTTTTATTATCTTTAGCCATTTATTATCCTTTATTTCAATTAAAATACTATTCTAATTGAAATAAAAAGTCAATACTTTACTTTATAAAATACTTTCCGCAATATAATCAACTATCTTCTCTCTAACATCTCTACCGTAATAATCAAATTGATTCTCTCGCATTTTTACCAAATTCTCTCTGTTATTTTCTAAAAGCAATTCTATTTTATTAAAAATATCGTCCGTAGAATCGGCGCTATAACCCAAACCGTTTTGTTGAATATATATAGGATTTTCTTCTTCTTGTCCTGGCAAAGCGCCCATTGAAATTACGGGTATCAAACAATTAACCGCTTCTATTATTGCCGTAGGTCCCGCTCTCGTTATCAATATATCGTTTTCTGAAAATAATTTTGGAATTTCTTGAGTATAGCCTATTATTTTAGGAGCGTAACTTTTTGAAGAAAAAAAACTTGTAAGTTTATTAAAAGTATTTTTATTTCTTCCGCAAATTAATGTAACTTCGCAATTAAATTTAGAATACAGATTTTTTATTATATAAATTAATCTTTTATTTTTTTCAGAATTATTAAGAATTAATATTTTTAATTTACAGTTTATATTTGTATTCTCTCTTATTTTTTCTTTAGAATTTATTTTTGGATTAAATCCTTCTCGCACGGGCAAACCGAAAGTCTCTATTTTTTCTCTGTCAATTCCGTTTTTTATCATATATTCGGAAGCTTCTTTTGAAGGACTTATGATTTTATCCGCTCTATTGTCAAACCAAATTTTAGTTATCGTTATCAAATCCGTAATTATTATAAAAAATTTTATATTTAATTTTTTCTTTTCTATTATATTTAATAAACTTCCGCTAAATAGAGGATGAACATTTATAATTAAATCAGGCTTGTATTCTTTAATAATTTTCAAAAATCTTCTTTTTATGTTGAAAGAATTATTTTTATTTAAAAAATCTTTATTCTTAAAAGAAAATCTGAAAATCTTATTCCATAAATTAGGGAAATATTTTACGCAAGTATTATAAAGTCTTTCCGCCGCTATAAATTCCGCTCCGCCAAAAGTGAAACCGTTTACAACTTTGCATTCTATTTTATCTTTGTATAATTTTTCAAAACCTTGAATTAATGCGGTATGAACGCTTTTATGTCCATGTCCTGTGTATTCTGAAGATATTATTAATATTTTTTTCATATTAAAACCTTAAATTTGAATTGTAAATATTATACTTAATGAAAATCTTTTGTCAATTATAAAGTATAAGTAAAAAAATAAATACAATAAAAAAATAATCACACCCACTTCGGGCAAGCTACTTAATACAAACAAATTATCTTGTATTGGCGATTTTCATGCAGCAGTCCACAAAGTGAGGAAGATAAGTATCACAGCATAGGCTCACAATGACAATTTTTTTATAAAGTAAAGAATTTAAATAAAGTTAATAAATTCTATATATAAGAGAATAAAATTCCCCGTTGCTTAATTTAATAAAATTCACAATAATGATACAAACCATATATATTATACTTTAAATTTAAATTGTTAATGTTTTTTTGTTTTTTTCACCGAAGGTGAGCATAGCAATAAAGTAAAAATTTAAATTGCATCTTTACTTATATAGAGGATTATTCTCAAATCCTTTGTATTTCCTATAATTTTGGCGTCTTTCGTTTGTTGCGGACGAAGGTCGCTTTAATTTTTGCATGTTTATTTTAATTGAATATTTTTTAAAACAATAATTTTAAATTTTATATATCGCAATTTTTAAATGCCTCAATTTTATTGCAAAAATTAAATACAAATTTAGTTAAATCTTTTTTAACTTCAATCAAATTTACTTTCGATAACTTATCAAGGAAAATTAAAAATCCTTGTTTAGTTATAAATAAAAATTTTTTAAAGGAGGATTTCACAATGAAATCTAAACAAATTATTATTATGCTCTTATCGTTTATTATCCTGTTTGCGATAAGTTGCAAAAATGACGACAAAACAGGAAACGGAGGAGGCGGTAGCTTGAATATACCTACAGCTTCAGGTAATCCTGCTAGTGTAGGAAATGTTACCTTAAAAGGCAATCTCACTCGCACTGGAACAACAGGACAAGGCGAATTAATTGCACCAGATACTACTTATCCAGATTTTCAAGTGGTAATAGCAAACAATAAGGCTACAGCACAAACTCTTTTAGGAGCGCTTGCTTCAGGAAAACAATTATTTGGCGATGGTAATATAGTTGCGGCGAGTGGCGAATTAGTAGAAGTATCAGAAGGAATTACTACCACTATTAGAGAATATATAAAATTAACTTTAGATAATGCCCAAAATCCTACGAAGGCAGAAGTCGAATATATATTTGGTAGTTCTAATAGTGAAGTAAATTATACGGTTACATATACGGGAACTATAACTAAACAGTAATTACAGAGATAAAAGAAAAGAATAATTAAAAGGTATCGTGTTAGTGTGGCGCCTTTTTTATTTCATATTGCTTCGTTAGTTTCATTCACTCATAATGACTATATTCTTAATAAAATAAAAAATTTATAATGAAGTTAATGAATTCTGCGGTAAGGAAATAAGACTACCGTTTCTTGATTTAATAAAATTTCAAAAAACGGTATAACCACAAATCTATTGAATTTTAAATTTAAACTGCTAATACTTTCACTAAAACTACTACCCACAGAGTGAAGCAAACTTTAGTATAAAAATTATCTAATTGATAGCCAATAAATTGAAGCAATCTATAAAAAATTAACACTTTCTTAAAGATTGCTTCGTTAATATAAAAAAATTATTTATAACCCTAAAGAAATTATTGAAAAGTTTTTAATCGTAGCCGTAGAACCCGCTTCTTTTGATATTTCGTCAATTAAACTTTTAATAGTTATTTTATTATCCGTAAATAATTTTTGGTCTATTAAAACTGATTCAGAATACCAAGAATTCATTTTTCCTTCAAGGATTTTTCCAATCATATTTTCTGGTTTTCCTTGTTCTCTTATCTGCTTTTCAAATATCTCTTTTTGTTCTTTAACCGCTTCTGTGTCAATTCCTTCTCTATTCAAAGCCAAAGGTTTTTCGCTCGCAACATGCATAGCTATTTGATTTGCAATTTCTAAACATTTGCCTTTAGGTTTTACATCGAATTCTACAACGCTTACTAATTTGTTATTGAAATGAACATAAGTTCCAAAAAATCCACTTGTCTTCATAACTTTAACATCGGCTAAAACGGTTTTCTCTCCCCATTTTTGAATTCCTTCGTTAATCATAGCTTGAATTGTCTCGCCATTTTCTCCTTTAGAGTTTAAAAGAGCATCAACTGAAATATCGTTAAGATTCATTGCCGTTTTTGAAATATTTTTAGCCAAGTTAATAAATAATTCGTTTTTAGCGACAAAATCCGTTTCGCATTGAAGTTCTATACAAGCGACTTGAGTTTTATCGTCATTAATGCAAAAACCAATAGAACCTTCTTTAACCGTTCTTTCATTCTTTTTTGCGGCGGTAATAGCTCCTTTTTCTTTAAGAAGACGAATAGCTTTATCCATATCGCCATCAGTTTCTTGGAGCGCTTTTTTACAATCCATTATTCCTATTCCCGTTCGCTCTCTCAATTCTTTAATTATATCCATGCTTATATTTGCCATTTAATTATCCTTATATTTTAAAATTATTTTTATTATTAATTAATTCTATTTAATTAATTTTCTTCTTGGTCCGAAACGCCATATTGTTCGGCAATAGCTTCGGCGGCTTCTGTTGCGCTATTATCAAACGCTTCTTCTGTTGCAGATTCTCCAGAAGAAGATTCTTCAGAAGAATATTCGCTTTTAGCCAAAGTTTCTTTTCCCGCTTCGTTTTGTCCTTCTATAACCGCAGAAGCCACAACGCCCGCAAATAAACTTATAGCTCTTATAGCGTCATCGTTTCCAGGAATTGGATAATCGATAATTTCGGGATTGCAATTCGTATCGACAACGGCGACAACGGGAATTCCTAATTTTCTCGCTTCGCTTACGGCTATAGCCTCTTGCATAGGGTCGATTACAAAAAGCATATCGGGAAGATTTTCCATATCTTTAATTCCCGCAAAATTTTTCTCCAATCTGTCCTTTTCTTTAAGAAGAAGTATAACCTCTTTTTTAGGAAGTTTATCAAAAGTGCCGTCAACTTCCTCTTTTTCTATTCTTTTTAATCTTGCAATACTTTTTTTAATAGTCGCAAAATTAGTGAGCATTCCTCCAAGCCAACGATTGTTTATATAATACATATCGCATCTTTCCGCGGCTTCCTTAATGCTTTGAACGGCTTGTTTTTTAGTTCCTACAAAAAGAACATTGCCTCCGTTTCTTGCCAATTCTTTAACGGCATCGAAAGCCTTTCTTACATAATTAAGAGTTTTCATAAGGTCGATAATATAAATATCGTTTCTCTCTTGAAATATAAAAGGCTTCATTCTTGGGTCCCATTTTCTTGTCGGATGTCCGAAATGAACTCCCGCTTCAAGCAAATCTTTCATAGCTGGTAATGACATAAAAATATCCTTTAAAAATAAAATAGAGTCCCGATTTCAGGCGCTCTATCCATAAACTCAATTCGTTATTATTATAAATCATAACGCTTTTATTATCGTTTAGATAACAATGTCTTTTTAATTAAATTTCTTAAAAATTAATTTAAGACATTTCGCAATTATGGAAAGATTAACCAATAAATCGGTTTCAAAATATTTTACAATAAATAAAAAAAAAGTCAAGCGTTAAAAATATTTTTTATAATAATTTTACTTAAAATATCGCTTTATTTAAATAATTTTCTATAATTTTTTTCAATATTTTATTAAAAAACATAATGAATAAATTCTTTAATCGCATTTCCGCTTATACTAAACTGCTCCGAGTCTATCGTAAAATATCCCGTTAAAATTCCGTAAGAAATTTGATTATGCATTTTATTAAAAGTTCCAAAAGAATCTTCAAAATCTTTGCTTTTAATAGTATATACGAAACTAAATCCCGATGCCTTTGAATAAAAATCTACGCTTTCATTAGATTCATGATAAATAAAATCATTGTAAACAAACCATTTATTATTATATAAAAATTTTATTATCTTTGAATTTTGCGATTGAGGTTTTGCATCGTATATAAAAACGGGAATTGGCTTAACCGCGTATGGAATATATACTAATCCGACAATAATATTATGTTCGTATCTTGACGGAATTTTTCCAACCGTATTTATAGCCAAAATCGAACTTGTAGAATTGATTATATTATCGCTTCCAGGAACAATCAAATAACCTCTTGGATAGCCAAAATAATAATTTGCCAAATAAAGTCCTCTATTCTTTCCCCAATTAATCATAGAAGCGTTAAAATTTGTAAATCTAAAATTAAGTTTAGAATCCGATATATTTGTAATTGAATTTTCAAAATTAATTAAAGTATTGTAAAAATTGGGAATCTCCAAATCTAATTTAGATGCCGTTTTTCTAAATTGCGCTCTCGTAAAATTGTCATAATAATCTAAAAAATCTTTATTCTCTTCTTTTATTGAAAAATTTTGTTTATCGCCGTCAAATATATTAAAAGCGTTGTAAGAAAAATATCTTTTTTCTCCGTATTTGTAGAGTTTCCATAAAACTGCATGATTATCATGAAAGAGATACAAATATAAATTTTCTTTCATATCTTCTTTTATAGGAATCAACTTTGGAATATTGGTAAAAGTTCCCGTATAATAAATTCCTTTAGAGTTCATAATATTATCGCCGATTATTGTCGGAGTATTACTTTTCATAAAAGATTTTTTCGGCACTAAATTATATGGCAAATAAATTGAAAGAAAAATAATTATTGCAACGATTAATATAATAAAAGCTATTAAAATATATTTTTTGACATAATCGGAAGAATATTCATAATAATCGCTATTTTCTATAAGTCGTTTTTTTATACTCATTTTAATTATTATTTAATTCGCTGTTATTTAATTCTTTTTCAATATCCGCTTTTACTTCGTCTTCGGTTCTTTTTTCAATTGAAGAATCCAATAATTTATTTAAAGCGAATAAAGCGACTTCAATCTCTTCATCTTCAGGTTTTCTTGTAGTGATTTTTTGAAGCAAAAGCCCTGGAAGTATAGCTAATCTCATTAAAGGAAAATTATAAAATCTGAAACCTAATTTTAATATTTCGTAAGATATTCCCGAAACTACAGGAAGCAATAATATATTTATAATTAAAACGGTAATATTTCCTATAATTTTCGGCGGAATAAAAGAAGAATATATAAAAGAATAAACGAAATAACTTGTAAACATATACAAAATAATCGAAACTGTTAAAACTAAAAACATAAAAGTAGTTCCGCATCTTGGATGAATTGTCGTAAAATCTCTTATATTTTCTTTATTTGGATTTAGTCCATGTTCGTATGCGTTTACAACCATATGTTCCGCTCCATGATATTGAAAAACTTTTTTAACATCTTTAAAAAATGAAATTACAAGCAAATAGCCTATAAATATGCATAATTTAACCGCTCCTCGAAGAAGATTAAAAGAAATAACATGGCTTTTTTCCTCTATACCGATAAGATTTACTATAAAATATGGAAGCGCTACAAAGAGTCCGACTGCAAAAGCTAAAGAAACTAACATGCTTAAAGTCATAGCCATATTTTGTTTTTTTTCATTGTTTTCTTCTTTTTCAGTTTTTGATTTATTTTCAACTTCTTCTTCCAAACCCGCGGTATTTGCCGAAAACATTAAAGTTTTGTATCCTAATTTCATCATATCTACAAAATTAATTATTCCTCTAAAAAAAATCATTTTGCTTAATTTATTTTTATTTTCTGGAATTGAATATTTTATAAAGTCTATAATTTTATTTGGTTTTCTAACGGCGACTACATAATGAGTTTTATTTCTTAACATAATGCCTTCTATAACAGCCTGCCCGCCGACTCCTTCTTTTATTCTATTTTCGTCTAATTTATATTTCATTTATTTTATCCTAATTTAATTTTTTATTTTTTTAATTTTGATTTAAATAATAAATTGATTTAAATTATATTAATGATATATTAAATAATTTATTCTTTCAAGATGTAATTTTTTCCTTTTTTATGCATATAATAAATAAACAAAAAATATTATTATTTTTAGAAAATAACTAAAATATTCCTTTTTTTGATAACACGACAAAGACTTGCAGAAGTCAATTATTTTTATATATCAATAAACAATATAATTTTGCTATTTTATTATTTATAATACTTGCAAAAATATTTGTTTATATTATAATTGGTATCAATATTAATATATTTAAATTATTTTATATTAATAAAAATCACTTAAAATTTTTGGATAATAGAATGAATATAAATAATAACGCCGCGCAATTAAAAAAAGATATTCTTGTAAGAATAACGACACTTTTTATTGAAGATAGGCTTTTGGAAGATATAGATAAAATGCCAATAGAAATAATACCAAGAGATAGCAAATCTATAAGATGCTGCATTCACCATGACAGGGAGATTATAAAAAATAGAATTTTAGCGAGACTAGGAATAAGCGTTGAAGGAAAAGAAGACAGCGGAATACCTTTATCGCAATACGCAAAATTGGCTTTGGAAAGAGAAAAGCCAACTTGGCCCATGCTTACCGTTTTGGACGAGGCTTGTAATGCCTGTGTTAAAGCAAACTTTATGGTAACAAACGCATGTCAGGCTTGTTTGGCGCGTCCTTGTATGGTAAATTGTCCTAAAAACGCTATAGATATTTTGGACGAAAAAAGAGCTTTTATTCACAGCGAAAAATGTATAAACTGCGGATTATGTTTAAAAAATTGCCCTTATCATGCGATTATTTATATTCCTGTTCCTTGCGAAGAATCTTGTCCCGTAGGAGCTATTAATAAAAATGAATTTGGAAAAGAAGTTATAGATTATCATAAATGTATTTTTTGCGGAAATTGTATGCGAGAATGTCCTTTTAGCGCGATGATGGATAAAGGACAATTATTAGATGTATTGAAACATTTGAAAGACGATAATAAAAAAGTTAATGTAATGTATGCTCCTTCTATTGCCTCTCAATTCAATGCAAAACCTGGACAATTAAAAAGCGCTTTGCTTAAAATCGGATTTGGTAAAGTTTGGGAAGTGGCTTTGGGAGCGGATATAACTTCCGACAAAGAAGCTCATGAATTTGAAGAGAGAATGGAGAAAGGCGATAAACTTATGACTACTTCATGCTGTCCCGCTTATGTTAAAGCCGTTAGAAGACATGTTCCCGAGCTTATTCCATGCGTGTCTGAAACGAGAACTCCGATGCATTATACGGCGGAAATGATGAGAGAAGACGATTCGGAAGCGATTAATGTATTTATAGGACCATGCCTTGCAAAGAGAAGAGAGAGCATAGACGATGATTTGGTTGATTATTGTTTGTCTATGGAAGAACTTGACGCTTTATTTATAGCCACAGGAACGGATGTAATGAAAGAACCAGATTTAAATATAGATGTAATTCCAACCTCTTCGGGAAGAAAATACGCTATGAGCGGAGGAGTAGCCGAAGCGGTAAAAATAAGATTAAAACATCCCGAAAAAGTTAAGCCTACCGTTATTGACGGATTGGATAAAGAAGGAATGAAACAGCTTAAAAATTTCGGCAAGATTCAATCGGGAGAATTGCCCGTTCAAGACGACACTCCTAATTTGGTGGAAGTTATGGCTTGCAAAGGCGGATGCGTTGGAGGTCCTTGCGTTGTGAAAAATCCTAAAGTTGCTACGGTTCAATTGCAGAAGTATGCCACAGACGGCGTTGAAATTTTATCTAAATAAATATATTAATTAAATCAATAACAAATATATATTTTAATATCGTTTTAATATAAAATAAAAATATAGTCAAATTGAAAACGAGGAAAAATTATGAATAAATTAATCGATAAAAAACTTTCAGATTATATTAACGAAGTGGATTCTTCATCTCCAGCGCCAGGAGGCGGAAGCGTAATGGGAGTAGTCGGAAGTTTAGCTTGCGCATTGGCGGGAATGGTTGGACATTTAACGATTAATAAAAAAGTTTTTAAAGAATTATCAGATAATGAAAAAAATGATTTCAATAAAGCTATAGAAAATATTAAAGAAATAAAAATTAAATTAATGGAAATAGTCGATAAAGACGCCGATGCTTTTAATATATTTATGGAAGCTGTAAAATTGCCCAAAAATACGGAAGAAGAAAAATTAATCAGAAAAGACGCTATTTCAAAAGCTTCAATTAAAGCAACCGAAAGCCCTTTTAATACTTTAAAATATTGTTATGAATTAATGCCTTTATTTGAAACGATTATTAAATATGGAAATGTTGGAGTTATAACCGATATCGCTTCGGCTTACATTTTAGTTTACGGAGCTTCAAAAGGTTCTGTATTAAATATCAATATAAATATTCCGTTAATTGACGACAATTTATTTTTAACTCAATTAAAAAAAGATAGTTTGCATTATATAGAAAAAATAGAATATTATTATAAAAATATAGAAAAAAAATTAGATATTTTTAACATAAAATAAATATTATTTTTTTACATAAATAATATTAATTAGTTATAATTTATTATGAAAAAAATTATTTATTCGTATTGACAATTTATTAATATTATGTTATATTAACTATAATGAGATTTTGACAATATAAATAATAATTATTTTTTAAAATTTTATTTAATTATGATTGTTAATTTTAGTAGTTTTATATTTTAAATATTAAGAGGAGGTTTAAATGAGTATACCTACTAAACATGTGATATCTTTAAGCGAAGAAGAAAAAAACAAAATTCATGAGTTCTTAAACAAAGAAGTAAAATCTCAAAGATTAATTTTAAGAGCAAAAATACTTTTAGAACTTGACAATAAGAAGAATACGGGATTAAGTCATACCGATATCGCTAAAAAATATGATGTTACATATCATACGGTTGTCAATGTTATAAACGAATATGTTGAAATTGGTTTAGAACCTACTTTAACATATAAAAGAAACCCTAACAGCAACAGAAAGAAAAAGAACGCTAATTAAAAATATATTATTTTTGATGCGCTACGGTAATTATAAATATTTACATGCTTTAGCGCATTGAATGATATTTATATTTCCAAATAATATAATTAAATTATTAAGGATATTTAATTATGCCTAATATAAGAAAATCTTTTATTTTATCGTTATTTATAATTTTTATTATTTCATGCTCAAATAAAGGTTATAAAAATATTAATCTAAAAAAAGCAATAAAAACTATTAATACTTCAACAAATTTAATTCTTTTAGATGTGCGAACCGCGGAAGAATATTCATCGGGCAATATTCCAAATTCAATTAATATTGATGTTTTAAATTCCGATTTCAAATCAAAAACAGAATTGCTCGATAAAAATAAAGAGTATTTAATATATTGCAGAAGTGGAAACAGGTCTACAATAGCGTCAAGCATAATGGCTACAAACGGTTTTATTAAAATTTATAATTTAAATAATGTAAATTATAGCGATTTTGAAAACGCAATATTAACGAATAGATAATTTTTTAAAATTTAATTCAATTTAATTTTTAATATGTTTATTAAGCCATTCGACTATTTCGTTCATTACATCTTGCCTACAAAAATCGTTTAATATTTCATGTCTTCCGTCTTTATACAAACTAATATTAATATCGGTAAGTCCTAAAGATTTATACATTTCATAAACCCATTTTACGCCTTCGCCCATATTACCAACAGGGTCTTTGTCGCCCGACATTAGTAAAATAGGAAAATCTTTATTCATATTGGAATAATTATTTGAGTTTGAAATTTTTTCAAGTAGATTAAATATTTGAATATAAGTTTCCACACTCGGAGGAATTTTTGAAAAATATTCGTCTTCTTTAACTTTTTTTATTTCTTCTTTATCCGAAGTCATCCAAGCGAAAGAGGAATTATCTTCGGGAAAGTATTTTCTTCCATATCCGCCGTTAGCTAATTTTGCTAAAAATCTTGCTCTCTTGCTTCCGCCGAAAATTGCTTTTTGAATATTCGCTATAATTTTTCCGCTTTTTTCAAATCCTTTAAATTTTCCTTTCGTTCCCATTACTATAGCGCCGTTTAAATATGAATGATATTTTATTAAAAAGCCTCTTGTCAAAAACGAACCCATACTATGTCCAAACATAAAATAAGGCAAATCTCCGTATTCGGCTTTAGTTTTATCCATAAGATATTTTAAATCTTCAATAATAAGTTCATGTCCGTTTTCTCCCATATCTCCCATTTGTTCTTTAGTTATAGCGCTTCTTCCAAATCCTCTATGGTCGTCTGCGCATACCAAAAAATCGTTATCGGTTAATTTTCTAGCCAATTCCTTATATCTTCCCGCATGTTCGTCAAGTCCATGAACTATTTGAACTATCGCTTTAGGTTTGTTTTCGGGGATAAAAGTATAAGTAAACATTTTGTGTCCGTCTTCGATTGTTAAAACTTTAGTTAATTCTTTCATAAAATCAACTCCGAAATTTAATATTAGCAATTAATATGATTTATTTGCTTGATTTAAATTATATATTATTTATTTCTTATATGCAATAAATAGCAATTTTATTTAATAAAATTTAAATTTTGCTCTATTTAATAGCGAAGTTTTATCGCTTATATTTTCTTTAATATTAAGAAAATCCAATAATAAATGTCTGACATTATTTATTTTATTTCTATTAAAATTTCCCGCGCAAGTCGCACAGTAAACATATAAGTTATTTAAATTTTTAGATTTTAATTTTTCTATAAATCCTTTTGCAATATCTCTTTCATTTACTATAGCGCATCCTCCGAGTCCGCAGCAATTAATATCGTTTATTTCTTTAATATTATCTTTATATTGAGGAATTAATTTTAATATCGATTCTTTAATAAATTTTGATTCTTTATCTGGGCATGGCAAAAATAAATTTATCTCTTTAGAAAAATCTACATTTGAAATTTTTATTCCTAATTCAAATATCTTTTCGTATATCGTAACAATTTTTATACTAATTCTTGGCTTTAGAAAATAATAACAATTTGGACATAAAGTTATTATCTCTTCAACTTTAGATAATTCCATACTCTTTTCTATTTCTTTTATTATATTCTCTTCATAATCTTTAATTTCTAATTCCGCTATAGGCTTACCGCAACAGTCGAAAGCTATTCCTATATTATATTCTTTTCTAAATATATCGGCAATTTTTTTCACGGCGTTCGGATAAAACGAAGAAAAATTACAACCTGGAAAAAGTATAGATTTTGTATTTGAATGTTTATAATTTTTAAAAATATAATTCTTCTTTTCAAATAAAAGAGCCTTATATTTTTTTTCTATATAATTTTTATCTTTCCAACTATTTCTTAAAGCCAAAGATATTTTAGAGCCGTCTATATCTTTAGGACATACTATTTTACAATCATTGCATAAAAAACAATTATAAGCTAAATCGTCTCTCTTTGAAAATTCATGTAAGTCCATATTATATTTTGTCAAAAAGTCGCATTTTTTAACGCATTTATTACAATGAATACAATCATTAACATTATTTGGCATTTGCATAAAATTATCCTTAAAATATTTTTTATTTCATACTGTTATATATATTTGCAATCTTATCTATAGAAACTCCTCTTCTAAACATATATTGAAGTTTCTGCATAAGTAAAGCCGTTTTTAAAATTCCGTTTTTTTCAAATCTACGCGAAGAAGAAATAATATAAGAATCTATATATTTTATAGGAAATACATTTTTTAATTTTATTGACAATTTATAATCTTCCATAATCGGAATATCGTCAAACATTCCTATATCTTCAAAAAGTTTTTTTTCTATAAATATTCCTTGGTCTCCAAAAGCTATGTTTCTATATTTCACTCTCAAATTTGAAAGAATTGCAAATAATCTCATAATAATTTTTTTACTATCAAATTTTATTTTAAGACAACCCGCTTTATTCCCATTTTTTATAAAATTTTCTACTTTTATTAAAACATCCTCTTCTATAATACTGTCGGCATGTAAAAATAATAATATATCTTTATTGCTTTCTTTAGCTCCGTTATTCAACTGTTTTGCCCTGCCTCTTTCTGATTTTATAATTTTATAATCTCCAAAATTTTTAATTATTTCTATGGTTTTATCTAAACTTCCTCCGTCTGAAAATATTACTTCAAAATCTCCTTTTAAACTTTTTAAATTATTTAATAAATTTTCTATATTTTCTTCTTCGTTTAAAGTAGGTATTATTATCGATACTGCCATAATTATATAACTTCAATCTCTTTTAAAAATATTTTTGTATTTTTTAATTTATTATCATTTATATTTATTCTTTTTGATAAATCTATTAAATCTTCGTATTCGTCTATATCATGCTTTTTATTCGTTAATCCGTATTTTAAATTATTCGCTTCTACAATATTAATTATATCTTTTAAATTTCCGCTTCCGCTTTTAAATATTATATCGTTAGCTTCTTTCATGCCTACAAGATAATATCCGCCGTCATAACTTGCTCCAAATACGAAATCGTTATTTTTAAGTAAATTAAAAGCGTTTATTATATCGTCTTTGTTAATTTCTGGTATATCTGCTCCTATTAAAACGCATTTGTCATATTTTAAACTCAAAACTTCTTTTATAGCGTTATACATTTTTTCATTAAGATTATTTCCGTATTGCTTAATATATAAATTCTCTTTATAAAAAATATTTTTTAATATATTTAAATCTCCTTCTTCGGTATGACAAATAATAATATCAATATCGTTTAAATTTAAAAATATATCGTAAATATCTTTCAAAAAACATTTATGCAAATTAGCGCATTCTTCTTTAGATAATTTGCTTTGAAGTCTTGTTTTTGTTTTGCCCGCTTCTGGTATTCTTGTAAATATTATTAAACCGTTTTTACTCAAATTATACTCTCTTTAATTTTTTAAAAATATAAATAAGTAATATTCCCGATATTATAAAAATACTTAAAACCGCATTAACGACATTTAAATTTAGTATTCCAATTAAATGCAATCCTTCTCTTATAATCGAGGACGGAATATAAATTAATCCTTTAGGCTTTAATATTATTAAACTTAAAATTGCAAATATTATAAGATTTATAATTGAAAATTTAAAAATATTTTTGATAAAATATAATTTATAAAATATTATAAAAAACAATATCCATAATATAAACAAAACCGTTCCTATATTAATACGCATCTCAATCCATGTATTTTTAAACATAATAAAAGATACTAATAACGACCAAAAAAGCGTATTATATAGAACGGTAAAAAACTTCATTTTATTTTCCTATTTTTAATTAATTATTAGAAGATATTCTAAATATAACCAAAACCTTTGTTCCGTCTTTAGGCAAAATATCTTCTCTGCCGAATCTGTCTATTTTTTTTATTTCAACAGCGCCTGTTTCATAGGCTGCATCGCTTACAATACCAACCGCGCAACTATCGAGACATAATATGCATCCCGTTCTTTTTGACTTTGCATTTTCAAAATTGCCGCCAAATCTTAAGTCCATAGTTCTATAATCGGCTGATTTGATTATATCGGCGAAAGGTATTTCTTTTTCAAGTCCGTCCCATTTAACGAAAACATCTAATTTTTCGCCTTCAACCGTTTTGCCAAGCTTCATATCTTCAAATGTGAGATTGTTTCCTGGTTTCGCTCCTATGTCGACTAAAGCTTGATAAAATTCTCTTTCATCGCATAGTCCTCTTAAAACCGCTTTATCTCCGTTTGAGCCTCCTTTAAATACTACGCCATGTCTCGTAGGAGAGTTAAAGTATTTTCCGTTTACTTCAGCCTCTATTATGACTTCTCTCTTTTCGGCGTCAATAATAACGGGAACGGCGCCGTTATCTCTTAATATTGGGCTTCCCATAGAGTTTTTTAACTCTTCCGTTTGCGAAGTTTTAGAGCATGAAGCCAAAACGCTCAATGTAAATATCGCAAGCAGTCTTAAAATAATTTTGTTTGTCATTTTTTTACTCCTTTGTAAAAAATTTTTTTATTATAATTTATCTATAATTTTATATAGATTTATTATTAACATATTTTTTCTTTAAATATATTGATATTATCAAAACGAATACAAATATAATTCCCGCTATTAAAAAATATAAAGCTCTATTTTCTTGAGATATAATGCCAGCGGAAGCTATTGTAAAAAGCGAAATTCCTGGAAGCATAAATATAAAAGTGTATATTGTATATAAAGTAAAACTTATATCGGTTATCCCATAGGCAAAATTCTGTATATTATAAGGAAATAAAGGCACTAATCTTGTTATCATTAAAAGCATAATGGCGTTTTTGTTTCCGTCTTCAAATAATATTTTATTTAAATATTTATTTTTTTCTATCAAAGGTTTAACGCTGTCTTTAAGAAAAAATCTCGATATAATAAAAGATATTGAAGCGGACATTGTAGCCGATATTGAACATAAAATCATACCTAATATTGGACCGAATAATATTCCAGAAAATAAAGCGAAAGTAACGCCAGGCAAAGCTAAAACGGAACTTCCTACAGCCGTTATAATAATATATATAATAGACGCTTTAATAATATTTTCGTTTATCATAAATTTAAAATTATCTAAATTATTAATTTTTTCGTATAGCTTATAATTATGATTTAATATTAATATAATTATAACAAGCGCTATAAAGATAATTAATTTAATATATTTAGTTTTCATTTTCATTTGTTTTATTATTATTTTTTTTACTTAAATATATTTGTCTAATTAAAATTATCAAAACTGATAAAGCGAATAATATTAAAAGTCCCGTTACAAATAATCTCGCTCCTCCCGTAAGCATTCCGCCGACATAGGAATAAACTATAGTAGCTGGAAGCTGTCCTATTCCCGTAGCTATAAAAAATCCACAAAATCCCATAGAAGTTAAACCAGCCGCATAACTTACTATATCGAAAGAAATGAAAGGCAATAATCTCGCTATCAATATGCTATGCTTTCCGTATTTATCAAAGAAATCGTCTATTTGTTTTAATCCCGTTTTGCTTGTAAGTTTTTCAACGACATCTCTTCCTAATATTCTTGCTATATAAAAACATACCGCCGCTCCAGCCATAGCGCTCGACCAGGATAATATAGCTCCTTGCCACCAGCCGAATAAATTGGCGTTTGCAAAAGTAATTAAAAATGCAGGCAAAGGCGCTATAACAGATTGCAATATCATAAGAAGAAACGAAACCGCCATAGCGTAAGCTCCGTATTGAGCTACAAATTCTTTAACTACTTGAAAATCGCCCGTTGCGAACATTTTAAATATATCGTTAATCGTAGAATTAACTTTTGGAACAAATATATAAATTAATATACAAGCGATTATTATTATTAATAGAATTACTTTTTCTATTATTGATTTTTTACTTATTTTATTATTATTTTCTAAATTTTCCATAATTATAAACTCCTTAATTTATAATTTATAATTTATATTTATTTTTTATTGTTTTTCAAATTGAATTTTGATTTCTATAATCTCACGGATTACTAATTTTTAGATATGAGGAAAAGCCAATGCATCGAAAAGTAGAATGAGCATTTTACAAGATATAATGAAAAATAATTTATTCATAATCTTTCCTATTAATTAAATTTATTAAATTAAATGCATTATAACAATAATATAAAAAATAGCAAGCGTTTAATTAATTAATTTTGCAAAATTATAATATAAAGCATTGAAAAACGAAATATTATATATATAATCTTTAATAAAATTTATTAATTTAATTAAGAAGAGGCATAAATTTTGGCATTAATAAAACAATTTACAATTATTTTTTCAATATATTCAATTTCTGATATATTAGGAAAATCATTAAAACTACCAATACCCGCAAATGTTATAGGCATGTTTTTGCTCTTTATTTTTCTTTTAACGGGAATACTAAAAGAACATCATATAGATAAAGCGAGCGATATTCTAATAAATAATATGGCGTTATTATTCGTTCCCGCAACTTTGGCGATAATGGAAGAATATAAATATATAAAAGAATATGTTATTCCATTTTTAATAATATGCATATTTATGGTAATCGTTATAATGGTTTCTACGGGTTTAATAGCTCAATTTTTAGAAAGATTATTTAATAAATTAAGAAAGGAAAATAAAAAATGATAGAATTATTTAAATCAAATCCTATAATACCAATAGTTATAACTTTAATAGCTTATATTATTTCATACGCTATTTATATAAAAACAAAACTGCCGATTTTAACGCCTTTAGTGACAAGCGCCGTTTTAGTTGGTTTTTCTTTATATTTTATGAATATTCCTTATAGCGTTTACAATGAAAGCGGCGGAAAATTTATAAACGCTTTAGTAGGACCAGCCACAGTAGTTTTGGCTCTTCCAATATACAGAAATCTTCCAATCCTTAAAGCAAATCTGCCCGTTATATTAATAAGTATAGCCATAGGAAGCGCAATCGGAATAATAGGAATTTTTATAATGTCAAAATTATTTGGAATATCCGACAATATACTTTTATCTTTACTTCCAAAATCTGTAACTACGGCAATAGCGGTTGATATCGCCGAAAGCATAGGCGGAATAAAATCTATAGCCGTTTTATCGGTAGTATTATCGGGAATAACGGGAGCTATAGTCGCGCCTTTCATTTGTAAAATATTTAAAATAAAATCTCCTTTTGCAATAGGTTTGGGAATAGGAACTTCTTCGCATGCGCTTGGAACGAGCAAAGCAATAGAAATGGGAGAAACCGAAGGCGCTATGTCGGGGCTTGCAATAGGTTTGGCGGGAGCTTTAACGGTTGTTCTTCTTCCGATACTTTATCGTTTATTAATTATAATATGGAGATAATTTTGTAATTAGTATTTAAAATATATAAAATAAAATGGAGTTATAAATTGAATAGATTTAACTTAAATAATATAGAACAAATAATTACGCTTTATTTAATATTTAATTTTATTATAGCGATTTGTTTATTATATTTAATATTATCCGTTATATTTAGAATAGTTTTTAAGAAAAATAATAATTCTAAAAAACCAAATAATAAAAAGAAAGACATAATTGAATTATTTTGGGAAGAAGATAAAAAAAGCAAATCGAAAACTATTATTAAAAGAATATTTTTATTTGCGCTTATTTTAATAACTTCGATATATCTTTTTAATTCAATTTGTTTTATAATTAATAATATTGAAGTTATTAAAAGAGTATTGAGAATTGAATAAAATATTTATTTAATTCTTTTTACAATGTTATATATAGCCTAAATTTTAGGAGTTTATTTTATGAGAAAAGGTTTTTTATTAATGTTTAACTTTTTATTTAGTTTATTATCTTTATTTTCATGCAAGCCGAAAGGCGAGATTAATTTTACTATAGTCGAAACTACCGATATTCATGGAATGATTTTTCCATATAATTTTATTACAGACAGAGAAGAAAATACTTCAATGGCTCATATTTCTTCGTATATTAAAAAATTGAAAAGCGAAGGAAAAACGGTTTTACTGCTTGATAACGGCGATACTCTTCAAGGACAGCCTACGGTTTATTATTATAATTTTATCGCTACAAATAAAAAACATATTTGGGCTGAAGTTTTAAATTATATGAATTATGATATTATAACTATGGGAAATCATGATATTGAGGCGGGGCATACAGTTTACGATAAAATTGTCAAAGAAATTAAAGCGCCTGTTATTGTCGCTAATTTAATAAACGAAAAAACTAAAGAGCCTTATTTTAAGCCTTATTCGATTATAAAGAAAAGCGGAATAAAAATTGCAGTTTTAGGGATGATTGAGCCTGCGATAGAAAGACAACTTCCAAAAATTTTATACGAAGGAATAATAGCTGAAGATATGATTGAATGCGCTAAAAAATGGATAAAGATTATAAAAGAAAAAGAAAAACCCGATTTAATTATAGGGCTTTTTCATTCGGGAGTAAATTATACGGAAGATAAAGAAAAATATAAAAATGAAAATGCAAGTCAATTGGTAGCTCAAGAAGTTGACGGTTTCGATATAATATTTGTAGGGCATGACCATCAAGGATGGAGTGGCAAAGGTTACGATGAAATTACAAAACAAAAAACTAAAGATGTTAAAAGTCCGAGCGATAAAATTGTTCCGATATACGGAGGAGTAAACGCGGCAAGATTAATCGCTTCGGTAGATGTTAGAATGATTTACGATAAAGAAATTAAAAAATGGAATATTGATTTTAATGGAGAATTAATAGAACCTTCAAAATTTGAAGCGGATAAAGAATTTTTAAATAGATTTAATGATTATAAAGACGAAATTAAAATTTGGGTTGAAAGAGATATTGGAGAGTTAAATACAAAATTAACTTCAGACGAAGCTATATTTGGAGACAGTTATTTTTTAAGTTTTATTCATAATTTGCAATTTGAAATAGCTAAAAAAGAACTTGGAGAGAAAGCGGATATTTCTTTTGCAGCGCCTTTAAGCAAAGACGCCGTTTTGAATATTGGAAAAGTTAAAGTTAGAGATATGTTTAATTTGTATCCTTATGAAAATTTCTTTTATGTAATGAGACTTACAGGAAAGCAAATAAAATATATTATGGAATATTCTTATTGCAGACAATTTAATCGCATGACGAATATTAACGAACATTTGATATATTTTAAAAGAGACGCAAGCGGAAATTTGATTTTTAATAATAGATATAATTCTTACGATACTTTAACTCAAACTTATAATTATGAAAGCTTTGGAGGATTAAATTATATTGTCGATGTTAGAAAAGGTTATGGCGAGAGAGTAAATATAATTTCTATGTCTGACGGTTCTAATTTTGATTTGAATAAAGAATATAAAATAGCTATTAATTCCTATAGAGGAAGCGGAGGCGGAGGACATTTGACGCAAGGAGCTAAAATAGATTTGAAAACTTTGCAAAATATGGATTTGGTAATTAAATCTACCGATAAAGATTTAAGATTTTATATGATGAAATGGTTTGAAGAGCAAACTAATAGTATAATGGTTGAAAAATTGAATAATTGGAAAGTTATTCCCGAAGATTATCTTAAAGCGGGACGCGAAAGAGATTATAAATTATTATATCCCAATAAAGTAGGATTATGAATTTAAATGCTTAAATTAAAGTTTAGTAAATAATTAAATTCTTTATAATGAAAAATTAATTAAAAAAAATATCCGCTTCTGTTATAATATTAAAATTATAAAAAATTATAAATTTATAATATAAAATCCTATTTGAAAACCAATATCAAACGATGCAATATTTTCTTTACTATATGCATCTTTTAATATTCCATTATTTTTCAAATTAAAAGGAAAATCATAATTCGCATAAACTCCAAGCGTCATCATAAATTTGTTTTTGCCTTTGATTAAAAAATCAACTGAAGCCTTAATATAAGGATAGTAAAAATTATTCAAAGTGTCTCTTATATCGCCCAAATCTAATTTATACTTCTTTTCATTATCTCTTGAATAAGTCATTGAAATTGGAAATTTAACGCCTCCGCCTATTCCAATAGATAAAAATCCAAAATTAATTCTTGGTAAAAGTCCGATAGAAATATTATTCAATCTAAAATTTTCAATTATTCTATTTTCGCTTTCTCCATGTCTAAATTCATATCTGTCTTTTCCATATCCAATATCTAAAAATATTGCTGAAGATATAGTATCGTAATAAGAAAAGAAAATTCCAGGCTGAACAGAAAAAGAACTTTCAAATTCTCTAAAATCGGAATTAAATATTTTTCCTTTCTCTGTAGTTGCGGCGCTTGCTCCAAACTGTCCCATAAAACCGACTACAAAATTTGCAGCGTCTAATTTATAAAAAGAAATTATAAATAAAATCGTAAATATAATAAATTTGTTTCTCATAAATAAAACTCCTTTTTTTATCTATTATATTTTTCAAAATTGACGAAATATCCAAGTTGAATTCCTATGTCTAATCCCGTCATATAATTTTTATTTACTATTATATTATCCATAAAATTATTTTTCTGAAATTTTATTGGAAAATCATAATTAACATATAAACCGAATAATGCATAATTAAATATACTAAAATCAAGCGAAGCTTTTAAATACGGAATAATAGAAGTTTGAAAAATATCTTTTATATCTCCTCTGCTTAAATAATATCTATTGGCGCTTGAGTTAATTTCTTTTTTATAAACTGCCGAAATTGGAATTTTTATTCCTCCGCCTATACCCAAAGAGAAAAAAGAAAAATGAAATTTTCCAAATCCTCCTATAAGAAAACTATCAAACTGATAATTTTCGGTTATTCTATCTCCCAACATATTATGTTTGAAATCATAAGAATCATGATAATATCCGAGTTCCGCTAAAATAGATACGGATAATGTATTAACTAAACTTTGATTTACTCCGATTAAAAAAGAAAATCCAGAATCAAAATCTCTAAAATCTGACGGGATAGATTTATTTGTAGACGCTCCGCTTATTGCAAATTGTCCTAAAAATCCCATAGACAAACTTACAGCCTTAAGATTATGCGAATAAACTGCAATTACTAATAAAATTGTTAAAAATATTTTTTTCATTGTTATAAACCTAATTTTTTTTATTTATATATATAAATTTAGCAAATTTTATAAAAAAGTCAATATACTAATATAATCGGAATTTATAAATTTAATTTTTACTATTATTAGTATGCGAATTTTTAAATATCGATATAGAATAAATAATTGAAGCGGATATTATAATGCATAAAGTTATCGCTCTATTAATATTAATTTCTTCTTTGTAAACGAATATTGCAAGAATAGTAGCCATAAACGGAACTAAAAATTGCAAAAATCCAAGCATAGAAATTTGAAGTCCTTTAGCGGCTTTTGCAAATAAGTATAGAGGAATTCCCGTAGCAATGCCAGAAAACATTAAAGCTATCCATTTTGAAATCGGTTGAGGATGTTGCGGAAAATAAATTTTAGCGATTATTATAGAAGGAATTATTATTGCAAAAGTCTCTAAAAATAAACTCTCCCAAGCAGAATAAACCGTAAATTTTTTAAGTATTCCGTAAATTGAAAAAGTTAAAGCTATACAAAAAGCCATAATCGGAAATTTGCCTAATGTTATTGTCTGATAAATCATTCCCGTAAACATTAAAATTATAGCCAAATATTCCAAAGGTTTTTTCTTCTCTCTAAAAAATACTATTCCTATAAAAATACTTAATATCGGACATATATAATACGCAAGTCCAGCCTCCAAAACATTTCCCGAATTTACGGTATAAATATATAAAAACCAATTAATGCCAACAAGAATTCCCGCGATTATAGTTTGTAATAACGCTTTTTTCCCTCTGTTTAATTTTGGCTTTTTATAAATTATTATTATCAAAGTAAATATAAAAGTCGTTATAACTCTAATTCCCAAAACGAAAGCGGAATTAAAATTTTGAACCGTTTTCCAATATATAGGCAAAAGTCCCCATAGAATATAAGCTAATAAAGCAAGCGCTATAGATTTATTATTATTCATTATTATCCTTATTTTTTAATTCATTATAATTTTTTGTCATAATATCATGCCAATATTTTAATTTAGTATTTTCATCTCCTTCGATATCTTTAAAATAAAAAGGTTTTAAAAATCTTACTTTAATTTTTCTAAAAGGATTTATTTTAAAACTCCTCGCTTTCATTATATCTTTAGTTCCGTATATAACTACGGGCAAAATTGGAATATCGGGACATTTATCGGCTACTTTTAAAATTCCTCTTTTTGGCATATTTATCTCTCCCGTTTTACTTCTTGTGCCTTCAGGATATAGAACAATGCTAGTTTTATTATTTAATCTCTCTTTAATATCTTCTATCGATTTTACGGCTCCTACAGTTCCTCTTTTAACGAATATATAATTTGCAAGTTTCATTCCCAAACCAACCATTGGAACTTTTCCGTAAGTGTCTTTTGAAACGAAAGCGTATAAACCTTTGAATATACAGAAACTGCAGAATATATCAAAAGCGCTTTGATGATTTGGAGTTAGCAAATAAACTTTTTTCAAATCGTAATTTTCTTTATTTTCCAAATCAAATTTTATAAAAGCCATTTTCATTAAACTTCTTCCCCAAAATTTTGCAATCGAATGACTTATTATTATAGATTTTTTTTTGCTAAAAGGACGGACAAAAATATATAAAACAAATACCGCTATAAAATTTAATATGGTAAATATAATATTTATTAAAATATAAAAAATCGTAAAAATCATAGAAAATAGTTTATTATAGAAAATGAAAATTATCAATATTATAGATTATTTTATTTGTGTCGTTTATAATCTTTATTAATTTCTTTCATTTTAATTTCATCGTAAAAAGAAATTCTATAAGAATATTTTTTTATTGTTTTATCCAAAGTATCTAAATCGGGTTTTACATATAACGATATTGAAACCAAATCGGATGTCCACCATAAAATATATTCTTCAAAAGGTTTGTTATAATATGAAAAATATTTAATGTCGGTTTTTGAAGTATCTCCGTATTCCATTTTTAATTTTTCTTTTATATCGTCTATCTTCGAGCCTTCTGCGGGATAAGAAAATTTTGGATTATTATAACTGTATCCTATATGATTGCAAATTTCTATTCTATATAAAGCGTCTTTGTAAAAATATAAATAATAAGCCAATTCTTCTTTATCGTTTTTATAGATATTTAATAAAGTATTTTCGTTTAATTCTATTGTTTCAAAATAATCGGCAAACAAAATTAAATTATAATTAGTAATTTTATTTTCGGTTTCTTCAACGCTCATTCCAAATTTTAAAGTTTTATAACCGTTTAATTCAAAAAGTTCGGGAAGAAATTGAGCGAATAAAATATTTCCCATTAATAAAATTATTATTACAATTTTCATTTTTTATTTTTATAAAACTTTTTAATTATATTTAAAGCGTCTTTTGGAGTTTCCATAAAATTAAGCAAATCCAAATCTTCCACATCTATATACTGTTCGTTAATCATATCTTTTTTTATCCAATTTAAAAGGTCGTTATAAAATTCTTTTCCGTAAACTATAACGGGAATTCTATGCAATACTTTAGTTTGTATTAAAGTTAAAGTTTCAAACATTTCATCCATAGTTCCAAATCCGCCTGGAAATATTATTAAAGCTTTTGCATATTTAACGAACATAACTTTTCTTGCAAAAAAATATCTGAATTTAATTTCTTCTTTAACATAAGGATTTGTTTTTTGTTCATGCGGAAGTTCTATGCATAATCCGATTGAATTCCCATTCGCATCGTAAGCTCCTCTATTTCCCGCTTCCATTATTCCAGGTCCGCCTCCAGTTATTATATCGTATTTATTTTTAGCGAGTAATTTTGCAGTTTCATAAGCCGCTTTATAATGCGGATGCTCCTCTTTAGTTCTTGCACTTCCGAAAATCGTAACCGCGTTTTTATAATAAGACATAGTTTCAAAACCTTCGACAAACTCTCCAATTATTCTAAATATACGCCAAGATTCCTGTTGCATATCAGCGTTTTGTAATTCAAAATTTTCTCTTCTCATTAAAAAATTCTCCAAATTTTATTAATTATGTTTTTCTAATTTATAAAGTATTATGTTAATTTTTCGGAAACGGATAAAATATTTTTAATAATTTTTATTATCACTTAATTAAAGAATTCTAAAATCAAGCGAATTTACTTCTATAAATTTTTCTTTTCCTAAAACCGCTCCTAAAAATATTGAAGGGTTTGAAGTATAACTTCCAAAACATAATTCAGAATTCAATAAAATCTCAATAGTTCTATTAATTTACAATATAAATTATTTGAATAATATGCAAATATATTATTTAATTTTAAAGCAAATATTTAAATTAAATATATTAAATTTTAAATTTATTTCTAAAATTATCTCGCCATTTTCTAACGGGAATCCACCAAGCTAAAGTATCAATTAATTTATTTAATCTATCTAATTTATCATTTCTACTTTCAATTAAATTTTTATCATTAATAAAAAACTTTTTATTTACTAGCATTATATTTATAAATTTATCTACTAAATCTTGTTTATAATGTTTAGAAAATAATTTTTGACATTCCAAAATATCATTATCGGTAGGCAAATATTCCCAAGGCAAAGTTAATAAATATAGATAATCTAAAATATTGTCTTTTATATTTTCGTCTAAAATTACAGCGCCGATATTAGCAAATCTATTCCATAAACCTTCATTAAAACTTAATTTTTTGCCTCTTAAACAGCTAAATAATATACAATTTGTTATACTATGTCTTTCATTGCCATTATAATGCAACGCAATGTCATGCAATATTAAAATAGCGTTCTTTTTAAGATATGGCAATACTATTAAAAAATCTAAAAATTCTCCAGGATTTATATGCATCGTATCTATTAAGCATAAATTTATTTCTCCCCCGATTTCCTCCATATATTTTGCCGCTGTTCCTCCCGTATATAACTTCCATTTATTTTTAAGATTACTAAATTTTTCATCTATAATAAAACCTGTATTTTTAGAATTATCATAATACAATTTTGTATTATAATCTACGGAATATAATTTAGCGTTATCAAAATCTTTTATAGCATTTAAAATAATAGCCGAACTCCCGCCAGCTGACACACCCAATTCAAGTATCTTTTTAGGTTTAGTTTGTCTGACTATTCCATTCAAAAAATACCTTTCTAAATAAGTCATTTCGCTAGTAAGCTTTGATTTAGTAATCTTTATATCTAAAATATCGTTGATTTGATTTAATACTTCATTTTCAAATTTTTCAGGTTTATCTATTATCATTTTTTACTCCTTCTTTCTTTATTTAATTTATTTTTTATTTGCGTAAATTAAATTTGAAAGAAGATTTTAATTTAGTAGTAAAATATGATTTTATAATATTTGCTAAAATGAATATAAATAATAATCTATTCTTATTATAAAATTTAATAATTAAAACATATATATAAATTAAATCTTTGCAATGAAAAAATCGCCGAAAAAATTTATAATGCGGCGTGTAGTGTAGTGTAGTGTAGTGTAGTGTAGTGTCAAACTAAACATATAAAATCTCCACCTTATTTTTTAATGAATAAATTATACAATATTTTAAAAAATATGTCAAATTTATTTTTTAGTAATTTTTATTATAATTTGATATTATAACATAAATTATAGTTTATTTATAAGAAAATGGAAAAAATAAAGCAATTTCAATGGTAAAAGCAATGAATAATAAAAATATAGACATTAACCTTATAAGCGAAATCACAGGCTTAAACCTATAAGAAATAAAAAAATTTTAAAATCTTAAACTTACAAAAAAATAAACTCACACTTTCAATACAAACAAAAAATTAAAGAGAATTTATTTTATCTAAAATAGTTTCGTCTATTAAAAAAGGAGCGCCCAAAAATTTTGAAAATTTAATTATAGAATATTTATCGCCGTTAAAAACTACGACTCCAGATATGCTTCCCGTTTCAAAAACATACATAGTGTCGGAATATCCCGTTATATCGTATACGCTTATGCTTGTATAACCGAGTCCTGTAATATTAGATACGGTTCATCGGCAAAATATATTGTTAAGCCGCCTCCGCGAACTATTATAAATAAAAAATTACCGCCATCTAAAATATAATTTCTACTTCTATAATGTCCGTTATAAATATACGGAATGCCGATTGATATCTTATTGACGCAATAAGATAAAAAATCGAAACAAATAAAAAATATATTTTAAATTTCATCTCTATAAATTTCTAACAATTATGTTTATATATTAACAAGTTCATTAGATAAAATATCTCTTAATAATGCTAGTATAGCAGGTTATATTAATATGGATTTAGGAGGTAAAGACGGAGGAATTGCTGTTCCTAATATGGGAGATAGTCAGGTTAATTATGTCTATATAGCGACTAAAAGAGCGATATTGAAAGGAAAAACTATAACTATATATGATGAGCAAGGAAATAAAATTGATAGAACGATTACTTTCAATGATGATAACAGCGTAGCAACTTATACATATAAAGGCAAGACTACAGAATTTAAGAGAGATTAAATAATTTATTATTCATTTTCATTTAAGAGAGGAGGCTTTATTATTAAGTCTCCTCTTCTTTTTTATTTTAAATATTTATTTTTATAAATTAAATTAATTTTTTTAATAAAATAATAATTTTTAAATCGTTATTCTTTATAATCTTATAAAATAATTTATACTATTATACTATTTTACAATTTTAAGCTTTTTTAAGAGCCGCCGCTAATATTTTATCTAAAGGCAAAATTTCATCAACTCCGCCTCTTGCAATAGCCTCTCTCGGCATTCCAAATACGGTGCAAGTCTCTTCGTTTTGAGCTATATTATAAGCGCCCGCGTCATGCATTTCTTTCATGCCGTTTGCTCCATCGTCTCCCATACCCGTGAGAATAATTCCTATAGCTTTATGTTTTGCGTAAACTGCGCCGCTTCTAAATAAAACATCGACTGAAGGTCTATGTCTTGTGACAGGGTCGCCGTCTCTAACTTCGACATAATATTTTCCGTTTCTTACTTTTATCATAGTATGTTTTGCGCCTCGAGATAAAATAGCCTGTCCTCTTCCAACGCTCATTCCGTCTTCGGATTCAAAAACTTCTATTTTCAAAACATTATTCAATCTTTTTGCAAAAGAAGTTGTAAAATGTTCGGGCATATGTTGAGTTATAACTATAGGAGGAGCGGACGGAGTGACATCTTTTAAACATTCGACTAACGCTTCAGTTCCGCCCGTAGAAGAACCTATTAAAATTATTTTATCTAATGGAACTTCTCTCGAAGGAGTTAGAGGAAGTATAATATCCGCCGTATTTTTTTGATATACTTTAAATCCCGAAGTTTGCGGAGCCTCCAAATTAATAGAAGAAGTATGAATAACGCTTTCTTTAATATCGCCAGGCATAGATATACCATGCTTTTTGTAGAATTTGCCTCTGTTTGCATAAGCGTTTTTTATCTTTTCAACCAAATCGGTGGCAAGCTCTTCGACTCCATCTCTAACATTAGCCGAAGGTTTTATAACATAATCGAAAGCGCCTATATTTAAAGCGTCCAAAGCAAGCTCTCTATGTTTTTCAAGCAAAGAGCTAAACATAATTACTGGAATAGGGTTATTCAGCATAAGCTTTTTTAAATAAGTTATTCCGTCCATTTCGGGCATTTCGATATCCAAAGTTAGAATATCGGGTTTTAAGGTTTTAATTTTACTTTCGGCAAGTATAGGATTAGCCGCCGTCCCAACCATTTCCAAAGAAGGGTCAGAACTCACGATTTTAGTAAGAAGTTGCCTAATCAAGGCGCTGTCATCGACAGACATTACTTTAATTTTAGTAGCCATATAATAATCCTTTAAAAATTTTATTAAAACAATGTAATATCAGATTTCTCTTCAATTTTGTTTTGTAAGCTTTTAGAATATTTAATTTCTTGCTCAACGGAAAACTCTTTAGTTTGACTTTCCATTTTCTTCATTAAAACTCTATTTTCCGTATTGAAAAAAAATACTTTTCTGGGCCATGAGCCTCCTATATCTTCGCTTATAATCGGAATTTTCTCTTCGGATAAAAAATTTTTTGCAAATCTTATATTCTTATCGGGAATTTGAAGTAAATTGCTAGTCATACCCGTAAGAACATGTCCGCCTCCAAATATTTTTGCCGTAAGATTTTCTTTTTTTCCGCCTAATTTTATTATTTCGTTAATCAAAACTTCCATAGCAAATAATCCGTATCTCGTATGATTATAATCGTCTTCTGGATTTTCCCATTCTCTCATTTCTGGAAGCATAAAATGATTCATTCCGCCGAATTTTAATTTATTTTCAAAAAGGCATACCGAAATACAACTTCCCAAAACAGTCTTTATAACGGCTGGCTCTTTAGAAGCGTAATAGCCTCCTATGTATATCGTAATTCTCTTAAAATTACTATCGGCGGCGGATGGAAAATCTACCATAAAACTAAATCCCTCTATATATTAAATCTTTTTATATATATTACTTGAAACATATCTAAATTTATCCGATATTCCAAATAAAGTTTCAGAATGCCCTATAAATACCAAACTATCTTCTTTCATATATCTATAAAATTTATTAAATAATTCTTTTTGAAAATCTTTATCAAAATAAATTATAACATTTCTACAAAAAATCAAGTCAAACATAGTATGAATATCAAAATCGGATTCTTTAAAATTTAATTGCCTAAAAAATAAATCCTTTTGCAATATTTCTTTTACTTTATAAAATCCCGCCTTTTCCCCCGTGCCTTTAAGAAAATATTTTTTCAATATGCTATTCGCTATCGGGTCTACGGATTCTTCTTTATAAACTCCTCGCATTGCATGAGAGAGAACATTTGTATCAATATCGCTTGCCAAAATTTTAATATCGTATTTGCCATATCTTTCGCCAAAATATTCATGCAAAGTCATAGCTATAGTATAAGGTTCTTCTCCCGTAGAACAAGCCGCCGACCATATTCTTAAATTTTTAACTCTGCCTTCTTGATATGATTTTTCCCAAGACGGCAAAAAATTGCTTTTCATATATTCAAAATGTTTATTTTCTCTAAAAAAATCGGTTTTGTTTGTGGTAACGGCGTTTATAAAATTTGTAATCTCTTCTTCATCGGATACATTTTTTAAGAAATCTATATATTCTTTAAAAGAAGACATATTTAAAGCTCTTAATCTTTTGATTATTCTTGAATTAACTAAAGCTCTTTTATGCTCCGACATTTGAATACGAGTTTTATCGTATATAATTTTAACCAAATCGTTAAACTCGGCGTCTGTCAAGGATGGCATACGAGAATTTAAATCTTCCATAAATCAAAACCTATTGTATCATTTTATTAATTTCTTCGTTTGATTTCACTATATCATCTATAGGCAAAACCATAATAATTTTATTTTCAAGCCTTATAACATTTGATATTTGAAGTCCTCTCATATTGTCAATAGGAGTTTCCGTTATTTGACTTTCAAACACGGTTATAACATCGCTTACTATATCCGCCAATATTCCAAATCTTCTATTCGAGTTAGATATTACTATAATAACATCATCTTCAATAGAATGGTCGTCTCTTCTTTCAAGTCCAAATCTTATTCTTATATCGACTACATGCAAAATATTTCCTCTTAAATTAATAAGTCCTCTCATATATTTAGGGCTTCCAGGAACGGGAGTAATATTTGTAACGCTTACTATACTTTCAATACTCAAAACATCTAAAGCGTATTCTTCATTATCTATTTTAAATACCAAAAACTGTTGACTAGGTTCGGTAGAAATATTTTCTTTATTTTCTAAACTTCCAACTTGAGGTATATTAGCCGAATTAATTTTTTGATTATCTAACATATTTAATTCTCCTTTATTTCTCAACCATTATTAATTTTGCCTTGCAAGGATATATTAACCAATCCTTGAATATCTATAATAAGAGCTATTCTTCCGTCTCCAAGTATAGTTCCGCCAGAAATTCCAGAATGCTTACTAAATGCAGAATCCAAAGATTTAATAACCACTTGTTGTTGGTCTAATAATTCGTCTACAAAAATAGCGCATCTTCTATATCCAGCTTCGACAACTACTACTATGCCGTTATCTATATCTTCAATATGAGTGTCGATTTCAAAAACTTTGTGAAGTCTTATAAGAGGCAAATATTCGTCTCTGATTTTTATCATCTCGCCTCTTCCTTCAAAAGGTTTTATTTGCTCGTTTTTCACTTTCATTTGTTCTATAATAGATATTAAAGGCATTATATATATTTGTTCGCCCAAAGCGAAAGTAATTCCTTCTATAATAGCCAAAGTTAAAGGCAATTTTATTATAAATGTGCTTCCTTTTCCTTCTTCCGACTTTATCTCTATTTTTCCTTTCATTTTTTCAACATTCGCTCTAACGACATCCATGCCGACTCCTCTACCCGATATATCTGTAATTTTTTCGGCGGTTGAAAGTCCAGGGCTGAATATTGTTCTGTAGATTTCCGCATCCGAATATTTTCCGTCTTTAGATAATAAGCCTTTTTCTATTGCCTTATTATAAATTCTTTCTTTATTTAATCCGTTGCCATCGTCTGAAACTTCAATTACGACATGCCCTTCTTGATGAGCCGCCGACATAGTTATAGTTCCAAATTCTGGTTTTCCTCTTGCAATTCTCTCTTCTTTTGTCCTTTCTATTCCATGGTCCATAGAATTTCTTATAATATGTTTCAAAGGGTCGGATAACTGCTCTAACATATTTTTATCTATTTCGGTAGTCTCCCCTTTAAGAACGAGTTTTACTTCTTTATTTAATTCTAAATTCAAATCTCTAACATATCTATGGAATTGATTAAAAATCGGTCCTACAGGCATCATACGAATATTCATAACTTCTTCTTGTATCTGTCTTGAAGTTCTATCCATTGAACTTACCGCTTCTTTTAATCCGTTATCTATATCCAAGCTTTGAGTAAGTTGCATTATTCTTGATTGCGCTATAACAAGCTCTCCAATTAAATTCATTAAACTGTCTAACTTTCTTGTATCGACTCTAACGGTAGAAGGCGCTTGCACTTTTACAGAAGAAGACGCTTGACTTTTTGCAGCTGAAGTTTGAGGTTTTGCTTGCTCTGTTTTAATCTCTTCTTTAGTTTCTTTTTGGCTTTTAGTCTCTTCAATAGTTTTTTCTTCTTTTGTTTCTTCTGCAACTTGAGTTTCCTTTTGAGTTTCGATTTTATCTTCTTTCTGAACCGAAACTTTTGCATCCGAAATATTAATATCGTTATCGTCTATTACGAATAAAAATATATTTTGAACCTGCTCTAAAGTAGAATTTGTAGAAATATCTAATGAAAATTGAGTATAACATGTATAAGGGTCTTCCAAAGCGGAAATTGGAGGCACATTTGAGCTATCAATTTTCAAATTGCTTATAGTTCCTATATCTCTAAGGTCGTTTAAAAACATAAGAGGGTCGATACCGTTGTCAAATATTGTGGGTTTAAAACTCATACTTATATGAAATACATTAGAACCGCTTGAGCTTTCTTCTTTTTTTTCAGGCTCTTCTATAGCTTGCGCTTGAGTTGAAGTTTGGGTTTCTTTTTTTACAGTAGGAGCGGCGCTTGGAGTCGTTGGCGCTTGAACGGATGCGTCTATTTCGTTTCCGTCCGCTATCGCTTTAATTTTTGCCTTTAGAGATTCTATATTATTAACTCCGTCAGCTTCGCCTTTTCCGTCTATAATATTTTGAAGCATTATTTTAACGGTATCTAAAAATTCCAATAAAACGGTTATCATTGTGGGAGTTACATCCAATTTACCGCTTCTAACTTTCTCAAGTAAATTTTCCGCCACATGATTTAATTCGCTCATAGTAGTAAATCCAACCGTTCCAGCTGAAGATTTTAAAGTATGGGCACTTCTGAATATTTTATTTAATAAATCTTCATCGCTTTTATTGTCTTCCAATAAAACTAAATCGTTTTCAAGACCTTCGACTATTTCATTAGCTTCGCTTAAAAATATCGAAATAAACTCATCGCTATCAAACATATATTATATTCCTCTTTTATATTTCTTAAAATAGCTCAATTTAAGAATCGTTTAACTACATCTAAAAGCTGAGTAGGATTAAACGGTTTTACAAGCCAACCGCTCGCTCCCGCCGCCTTGCCTTCCATTTTCTTTTCATCTTGCGATTCTGTCGTAAGCATAAGAATAGGAGTATATTTGTATTGGTCGAATTTTCTAACATTTTTTATAAATTCTATTCCGTCCATTTTAGGCATATTAAGGTCGGTTATTATCATATCGATAGTAGGAGATTTGCCTAAAACCTCCAAACCCGTAGTGCCATCGTCTGCAGACAAAACTTCATAACTGCCTTTTTTTAAGGTATATTCAACGGATGCGCGAGCAGTATTTGAATCGTCCACTATTAGTATTGTTTTAGCCATATATTTAACCTCTTATTTTCATTTATATTAAAATTTTAATTATTTAAATATTCTATAAATAAATTATCTAATCCTTCAACTATAAGTTTTTTTTGATTTTTATCAAGTTCTTTTTTCACGGCATATAGTATTTGAAGTCCAGCCAAATCCACATGCGCTCCTTCGGGAAATTTTACGGTAATATCTTCGTTATAATTAGCGGCTTTAAATACATTCTTAAAATATTTTCCCATAGTTCTCACATTAAGATTATCGTCTATTTCCATAACGGACATTTTTAATACCTCCGAATAAATTATAATATATTATAAATCTATATTAAAATAAAGTAAAATCGCCGCTATCGGCTCCTTCCTCTATATTTATATCGACATTTGGCGCATTTTCTCCAGTTAAAACGCTATTTGCAATCATTCTCTCTTTCTTTATAGTATAAGAATTTATTATATCCCAATATTTATTGCTTTCTATTTTCCACTCCTTAATGCCCAAAGAATCGTAATATTTATCTTTCTTTTCTTTTATAATTCCTCTCATTTTATCAAAAATATCCGTAATTTCGTTTATTTTTGTAAGTAAAACGCTTAAAGAACTTAAATCTATTAAAGTTTTATCTATAAGCACAAATAATTCTTTTGCATGACTTTCTAATCTTTTAACATTATTATCTATTATATATTTTGATTCTTGCAACCTATTATTAACATTTTCCGTCATAGATTCTATAAAAAAATTCTCGTTTGACTGCTGATTAATATTTAACTTAAACTTATTTATAGATTTTATTATTTCCGCTTTAATATCTCTAAACTGTTCTAAACATTTATCAACCGTTTCCGTTATATCCGAAGCTATGCTTTCTATACTTTCCATAGAAAAATTTTGAGAGTTTGTAAACATATCGGCGTTTTTTTCAAGCTCTATTTTCGATAAAAAATTAATAGAGTTAAAAGCCTTCGCTATATTTTTCGTCTCTAAAAACATATTTTCTAATTCTTCTATAGAATCGACTATCGCTACATTATTATCGGAAATTCTATACTTATTTGTTAAAGATAATTTAAAATTTTCTAAATAAAGTTTAATAAAATTAACATATTCTTCAAATATCAAATCCGAAACCGTGAAAGGAAATTCCGATTTTCCCGATTCCGTGCCTATCATATATTCGACTATAATATTTCTATCGAAAGCGATATCCGAAAGCAAATTTTCAAATTCTTTCAAACTCTTATATATAAAAGAATTCGTATCGCTTATCTCTTCATAAATAGATTTAAAATTTTCTATAATCAAATTTAATACGACATCGTCAAAAGTCAATAAATCTAATAATTTATGCTCTATAGATTTATTGCTATCTTCTTCCAATTCTTTAAAATCCATATCTTCTACCATAGAACCGTAATATTCAATAAATTTTTTATTTTCATGAACTATAGATTTTATCGATTCTATTATATGTTCGGTTTGCTGTCTTACAATATCCTCTCTCGGCAAAACCATCATTATTTCAAAAATATAATCGTAAGTATTATCGATTCTCGAAAGAATATTCGATATCATATTTGAAAAAGTAGCGAAAGAATTAACCATATTATTATGTTCTTTAAATAATTGCTCTTTCATTATAATAAAATTCTGTTTTTGAAGCTCATTGACTTTAAGAATTTCGGTTTTAAAATTTTCAAATCTGTCAAATAATTCATGTCCTAATTTATTCATATTATCCGCTTGTTCGTTTGAAATATCCGACATATTTATTATATTTTTTGATATCTCTCCGAAAGCTCTTCCTTCTACTCCATGTTTTGAAGAAATAATAATTGCATTCAAAGAATATACTTTTATTTGGTCCGCTAACTTTTTTATCTGTTCTATCGATTCTACTACGGCGTTTATTCTATCGACATCCTGAATAAGAGTTTCCGATAGCTGATTATCGTTATCTATAAGATTTTGCATTCTGTCAAAAGATTTTAAAAAATCATCCTGATTTTCTTTTAAGTCGTCTGAAAATTTCTTTTTATTTTTGTCTTTATCTTCGCCTAAAAAATATGATAATAAATAATTTGCTTTTTCATTTTCTTTTTTCATTTCTTGTTCAATTATTGGAAATTTTTCTGCAATAAAACCATATACTCTTCCAACTTCAATTAAAAAAGATTCTATATCCTTAACCGTAGTTTCGAGTATTGCCGAATAATCGAATATATCTTGACTTATATTTTTATCTATCACTTCAGGCATTTAAATATTTTCCTATTTTACCGTCTAATTTAATAATTTTTATATATTTGATTAAATATAACATTTATTATAACTTTTTGCAAGTAATATATTTAATATAATTTATATAGAAATATTTTTAAAATGAAATATATTAATTAATATAAAACTTTTTAGTTTATTATATAATTTTAAAATAATCTTTAAATTAAGAGGAACTTTTTTGAGATTTATTCGTCTAAATAAATTATACAAATAATAAATATTAAAATAAATAAAGGAATATTATTAATGAGAAATTTTTTAGAATTAGTAGTAAAAAGACCCGTTTCGGTTTTTATGGGAATGGTTGCCGTTTTGATTTTGGGATTTGTAAGTTTAACAAAATTGTCTGTTGATTTTCTGCCCGATATGGAACTTCCTTATATAACGGTTCAAACTAAATACGAAAATGCTGGACCAGAAGAAGTAGAGAAATCGGTTACAAGAATAATAGAAAATTCCGTAGCGACTGTAAGCGGCATTAAAACTATAACTTCAACTTCAAAAGAAGGACAATCTACAGTATTCGTTGAATTTAATTGGGGAATAGATTTGGCAAGCGCAACCGCAGACATTAGAGAAGCTATAGATTCTGCTAAAAATTCTTTGCCAGACGATGCCGATAGTCCGACAGTTTTTAAATTTTCAACCGATATGATGCCAATGATGGAAATAGCTTTTTTTGGAACTGATAATTTAGGCGCTTTATATAATTTAGTCGACAATCAAATTTTAAATAAAATAGAACAGGCTTCGGGCGTTGCAAGAGCGGAAATAAGAGGCGGACTTAAAACCGAAATGAAAGTCGATATAGTTTTAAATAGACTTCATGCTTATGGATTAAATATTAACGATATAGTTTCTTTGCTTTCTTCAGAAAATCAAAATTTATCGGGAGGAGAAACTTATGAAGGAGTTTATAAATATACTTTAAGAACTATGGGCGAATTTACTGACGAAGAAGATATTGAAAATACCGTTGTCGCTTTAAAAACAAATAATACTCCGATAAAATTAAAAGAAATAGGCAGAGTTTATCAAGGTTATTCTGACGATACGGAAATTGTAAAAATAAACGGTTCGCCTTCCGTGTCGGTTTCGGTAAATAAAGAATCGGGAGGAAACGCCGTTAATGTTTCAAAGTCGGTTCAAAAACAACTTGATAATTTAAATTTACCCGAAGGCATTGAATATCAAATATTATTTAATAGCGCCGATACGGTTAATGAATCTATTAAAGGAGTTTTGAATACGGCTTGGCAAGGCGGACTTTTTGCAATAATGATTCTTATGATTTATTTATGGAATATTAAAACCGTGTCGGTTATAGCGATTTCGATTCCTATGTCTATAATAATAACTTTTACTTTAATGTATTTTATGGGAATAACTTTAAATATAATTTCTTTATCGGGTTTGGTTTTGGGAATAGGAATGATGGTTGATAATTCTATTGTAGTTTTGGAAAATATATTTCATTACAGAAACGAAGGCTATGGAAAATATTCAAGCGCAATAAACGGAACTTCTTCGGTGGCGCTTGCAATATCGGCTTCAACTTTAACTACAATCGCGGTGTTTTTGCCTTTCTTGTTTGTGGAAGGAGAGACGGGACAATTATTTAAAGATTTATGCATAACTGTTACGGTTTCTATGATTGGCTCATTGTTCGTGGCTTTAACTATAGTTCCAATGCTTGGAGCGAGATTAATTACAAATAAAAAAATAGAGGCTTTAATTCCGATAGAAAATTTCTTTAATGAAAAATTTCACGGTAAAATAAAAAATATTTATTCAAAAATTTTAAATTATTCTATAAAAAATAAAATGAAAGTTTTTATTCCTTCTCTATTGGTGGCTTTTATTATAATTATATTAGGATTAATATTTATAGGAAAAGAAGGCTTTCCGTCTACGGACGAAGGACAATTTAAAATAGATATAAAAATGCCCGTTGGGACAAAATCGGCTCAAACTCAAACATTTGTTAACAGAATGGAAAAAGAAATTGAAACTGCAATAGGAGAAGATTTTGACAGAATGCAATCGAGAGTAAAATCGGGTTCGGATGAAAATTCTGCAGAAATAAGAATTCAATTAAGAGAAAAAAGCGAAGGAAGAAAAAAATCTCTAAACGAATACATTGAAATTACTAGAAATATCCTCTCTTCTTATCCCGCTCAAATAAATATATCGGCGGTTTCTACAACGGTAATAGGAGGCGGAGGAAATAATAGCGGCGGACAGTCAATAAAAATAGAACTTATAGGAGACGATTTAGATAAATCAACGGAAATAGCAAATAATATAATAAATGCAATTTCTGATATTGAAGGAATAAGAGAGCCAAGATTAAGTCGAGATGATTCAAATCCTGAACTTAAAATTTATGTCAATAGAGAGATAGCCGCTAAAATGGGAATAAATGTAAAAACTATAGCGAATATAGTAAAGACGAGTTTCGCGGGAACTACCGCTACTACTATGACGCCTGCAAATTCGGATGTCACGGATATCGATGTTAAAGTGCAACTTGGAGAGCCAGACAGATTAAATATTGACGATATAAATAGATTAATGATTCCAACTTCAAGCGGAATGACTCCGATATCTTCAATAGCAACAGTTGAAAAAAGCTATGGACCTACAGAAATAGAAAGAAAAGACAGCGCAAGAATAACGACTATAACGGCATCGGGTTATGGCAGAGCTTTAAATGAAATAATAGCCGATATTCAAAATAAAATAAAAAACGAAGTGTTTATTCCTTCGGGATTTAGTATAAATTATAGCGGAGATTTTGAAGATATGAATGAAGCTTTTGGACAACTTTTACAAGCTTTAATACTCGCTTTGGTTTTAGTTTATTCTATAATGGCAAGTCAATTTGAATCTTTTATAGCGCCTTTTGTAATAGCTTTTGCAGTTCCTTTTGGATTTGCAGGTTCTTTAATAGCTTTATTTTTAGGACGACAGACTTTAAATGTTTACAGCGCTATAGGTTTTATAGTTTTGATAGGAATTGTTGTTAATAACGGAATAGTTTTAATCGATTATATGAATCAACTTATGCAAGAGAAAAAGATAAACGGAGATGCGGCTGCTTTAGAATCTGGCGAGAGAAGACTTCGCCCCGTTTTAATGACGACATTAACTACTATTTTAGGGCTTTTACCTATGGCTTTGGCAAGCGGAAGCGGAAATGAAATGTATCAGCCTTTATCTCTTGCGATATTAGGCGGACTTATAGTTTCGACCGCTTTTACTCTTATAATCGTTCCGACAATTTACGCTGCGATAAGAAATAAAATTCCTCTTAAAGATTATGAGAAAAAAGATATTGAAAGTATAAAAGATTTTAGAGAGTATAAAATATAATAATTTATATTTAGTAAATAAATATGTCAGACTAAAGTCCGCCGTTTACGAACGAATAAACCGACTTTTAATAAAATTCATTAATTAAATGAAGCCAAATTTTTAAAGTTAACTTTATTAATAGTGGATTGCTTGGCGTCTGCCCGACTTTGTAGCGGACTTCGTCCTCGCGGTGACGGAGAAAATAAAAGTTGCAATAACGAATAAAATAAAAAAATTTTGCAATTAATTATGTAATTCTAATAATTTATATAATAAAAAAAACCTCGCCCATAAAATCTTTATGAACGAGGCTTATTTTCTTAATTTGGTATAGTTTTTTTTCGCCTAATTTCTAATTTTTATTTATTTCTTACGGTTTCATTAGGGTCGCTTACAGAATCTTTCAATCCTCTTGCCCATTGTCCCGTAATAAATAATTCTACAACCGCCAATATAATCATTACGGCTGCTATAACTGCCAATACATAACCGTCAAAGGTTGCTTTTTTAATATTATTATAAACAACCAAACCTAAAGCGGAAAGCGTAACGACAAACATAAACACTAAAGGAATAATAGTTTCCCAAGATGTTCTTTTTTGGCGATTCTTTATCCAAGCTGCAACGGCAAGCAAAGACAAACCAGCTAATAATTGATTTGCGCTACCAAAAATTGGCCAAATTCTTTGATAACCGTAAGCCGTAAATCCTAAAGATAATCCAACGGTTATTGCCGTAGCTAAATAAGGATTTGTTAAAACAGTTTTTACAACCTTTCCATCCGCATTTGTATATTCGCCTAATTCTTGCACCAAATATCTTCCGATACGAGTCGCGCTGTCAAGCGAAGTTAACGCAAATGAAGCGTATGCCAAAGTTACAAAAGTTTGTCCTATGCCCATAGGAATTCCAAAAGAATTCATAAATGTGGCAACTCCGATTGCAAATCTTTGAGCAGGCGAACCTTCTCCATTACCAGCAACCGCCGCAACGCTTAATAAAGCTACTATTGCAACGATACCTTCTATAAGCATAGCGCCATATCCAACCAATTTAGCGTCTTTTTCGCTATTAAGCTGTTTCGCGCTCGTTCCCGAACTTACCAAAGCATGGAAGCCAGAAATTGCTCCGCAGGCAACGGTAATAAATAATATAGGGAATAGATAATTTCCAGCGCTTGGATTAATGCTTGTAAACATAGGCGCTTGCATAGCGGGGCGTCCTACAATCAAACCTAAAACTCCTCCTATAACCATTGCATAAAGCAAGAATGAAGAGAGATAGTCTCTTGGTTGTAATAATATCCAAACAGGCATTAAAGAAGCGGCTATAATATAAATCGTTAATATTATTTGCCAAGGGAATTTATTTAATTGCAAGAATGGATATTTATCTGAAGCAAATACTACTAAAGCAAGTAAAACAACTCCTATAATAGTAGACAAAAGAACTCCCGCGCCTTTTCTGTAAACCATGAAGCCGAATACAAGAGCCAAAACTATAAATAGCATTGACGCCGTTCCAGCGGCTGCGCTTATATTAGGGTCTCCGTCATTTACGCCGAAAGTTCCAGCGGTAATATCTAAAAACGCGGCTACAACCAAACAAATTGTTATAAAAGCGTAAAGCGTAAACATTATTTTACCTTTTTGTCCAACATTTGCTCTTATAACCTCTCCGATTGATTTTCCTTCATGTCTTAAAGAAGCAAGAAGCGAACCGTAATCATGAACTCCGCCGAAGAATATGCAACCCAAAACTATCCAAAGATAAACGGGAAGCCATCCAAACATCATAGCGATAATAGGTCCTGTAATAGGACCTGCGCCCGCTATTGAAGAAAAGTGGTGTCCGAGTAAAACTTTAGCGTCTGTCGGAACATAATCTCTTCCGTCCGTTAGAGTATGAGCTGGAGTTTTCTTTCCAGGGTCAATACCCCACTTCTTTGCCAACCAAGAACCGTAGCTTATATAGGCGATAAAAAAAGCTACTATACCAATTAGTAAAAGTATGAAAGCGTTCATGTTTCATCTCCTTTTAAAATAATATTAAATTATATACACTAAAAATCGGAAAGCAGAACTTTTAATTCTTTTTTCCTCATTTTAGGCAGATACAAAGTTTTATCTTTTATAGAAGTTAAAGCGTATTGAGTTTCAGACCATCCATGAAACAATAATTTATAACTTGCTCTATAAAAGAATTTTCTTATTCTTTTTTCCCATTCGGGCTTTAAAGAACTTTCAGTAATAATTACTCCCGTTATAATGCTTCTTTTATGAAATTTATTCGGATTAGAAAGTATGGGAGTTAATCTAACAAGCATATCCTCGAACTTTTGCAATTCTTCGTCCGAGCATTCTTTAATATAACGAACCAAAACATGTTCAAAAACAGAATAGCCTTCATAAACCGTAGAACGAGTTATAAAAGACTTGAAAAAATTATTTTGGTGAAAAGCGTATAAATCAAAATATTCGTTTTCTTTATTTATTTGATATTCCAAATCAAAATGTCTCATAAGTTTTTCAGACATTGAATAAATATATTTTTTAACGCTTTCGTTATCAATATTAAGTCTTGCCATATTTTTACCTTCAAATTAACTATCTTATGTTATTAGTATAATAAATTATTTTTAATTTGTCAAGTTTAAAACGCTTATTTATTAAAAAAAATTCCTAATAAATTAATATTATTACTTTCATATTTCTATACTAAAATTATTATAATTTTTATAATATTTTTATTAAATCGAAATTTATATTATTTACTTTAAAAGATTTATATTATAAACTTTACTAATTAATTTTAATATTTAGAGATTATCGCATTTTATATTATGAATAAATTTAAAATAGAATCAAGTTTTAAACCTTCGGGCGACCAAAGTCAAGCTATAGAAAATTTGGTAAAAGGAATTGAAAATAAAAATAAATATCAAACATTGCTCGGAGTGACTGCAAGCGGAAAAACTTTCACTATTGCAAATGTTATAGAAAAAGTAAATCGCCCTACTCTCGTTCTCTCGCATAATAAAACTTTGGCGGCGCAACTTTACAGAGAGCTTAAAGATTTTTTCCCAAGTAATGCGGTTGAATATTTTGTTTCATATTACGATTATTATCAACCCGAAGCTTATGTTCCTGCAAGAGATTTGTATATCGATAAAGACGCTTCCGTTAATGACGAAATTGACAGATTGAGACTAAAAGCCACAACCTCTTTGCTTGAAAGAAGAGATGTTATAATAGTCGCTTCAGTTTCATGCATATACGGATTAGGCTCTCCCGAAGATTATAGACAATTATATATAGCCGTAGAAAAAGACGAAGAATACGACAGAGATGAAATTATTGAAAAACTTGTAACTATACAATACGAAAGAACAAGAGATATATTAGAGAGAGCGAAATTTAAAGTTATAGGCGACACTTTGGAGATAATGAGCGCTTATGCCGATGAAGTTATAAGAATAGATTTTTTCGGAGATACGGTTGAGAAGATAGTAAAAATAAACGCTTTAACAAGAAAAAAAATATCCGAACAAGACAGAGTCGTTATATATCCTGCAAAACATTTTGTTACGGGAGGCGATAAATTAAACAGAGGAATAAAACTTATAGAAAAAGAGCTTGAAGAACAATATAAAAAATTTCAAGACGAAGGCAAACTTGTAGAAGCCGAAAGAATTTACGGAAGAACAAAATACGATTTGGAAATGCTTAAAGAAGTCGGTTATTGCGCGGGAATAGAAAATTATTCTCGTCCTTTATCGGGCAGAAACGAAGGAGAGCGTCCCGCTTGTTTGATTGATTATTTTCCTGAAGATTTTTTAACCGTTATAGACGAATCGCATGTAAGCGTTCCGCAAATAAAAGGAATGTATCATGGAGACAGAAGCAGAAAAGAGACTTTAGTAAAATACGGATTTAGACTTCCTTCGGCTTTAGATAATCGCCCTTTATATTTTGAAGAATTTGAAAATTTGACAAACGACATTATATATATAAGTGCGACTCCTTCCGAATACGAAATTAAAAAAAGTTCGCAAGTTGTAGAGCAGATAATAAGACCAACGGGACTTTTGGACCCAATTATAGAAGTTTATCCGATTGAAGGACAGATTGATAAAATAATCGAAGAGATAAAAAAAGTAGTAGAAAGAAACGAAAGAATTTTTATAACGACTCTAACTAAAAAAATGGCGGAAGATTTAACTAAATATTTAAACGAACATGATATAAGAACTCGATATTTGCATTCGGACATTCATACGGTTGAAAGAGTGGAAATAATAAGAGATTTACGGCTCGGAGCTTTTGATGTTTTGGTTGGAATAAATCTTTTAAGAGAAGGATTAGATGTTCCAGAAGTTTCTTTAATATTAATACTAGACGCGGATAAAACGGGATTTTTAAGAAATACTACAACTCTTATACAAACTATAGGAAGAGCGGCAAGAAATTCTAACGGAAGAGTTATAATGTTTGCCGACACTATAAGCGAAGCTATGAGAATGGCTATAGACGAAACTAACAGAAGAAGAGAAAAACAAATTGAATATAATAAAGAACATAATATAACGCCAAAAACTATAGTAAAGAAAGTTCAAGATATAATAGAGAGAGAAGAAAAAGTTGAAACTTCTTACGAAATTCATTTTGACTTTAGAAGATTTAACGAAAAATTAAAAATTGACCCTGAAAAGCAAAGCGCAAATTATATAAAAGAGCTTGAAAAAGAAATGAAAATTGCTTCAAATAATTTGGAATTTGAAAAGGCTATTGAGATAAGAGAGAGAATAAATCAATTAAAAAATACAAAATCGTCAAATAAAAATAAAAGCAAGAGTAAAGTAAAAATAAAATAAAATATCGTATAGATTTTTAATCCTATAATAACCATTATATCTTTTCTTTCGTTTTTATACTCGCTGAAATAATCTATAACCGCTTTCACAGAGATATTACCGTAAAAAATTTCAACTTTATTAAAGGCTTGACTTATTATATTTTTTATATATTTTATATTTATCAATAATTTTATTTTTGTTTTTAGGTAAAAATTAATGCAAAACCATTTAAATAAATCTCAAACTATAAATTTAGGCAGCTTTTACACACCAGATTATATTGTAGAAATTGTATATAAAATGCTCTTAAATTATTTAGTAAAGAATAAATTAAATTTAAATGATTTTGTTTTACTTGACAGTTCTTGCGGATACGGAAATTTTTTGCAGAATTCTAAAAAATATAATAATTTAGATTTTAAAAAGAAAATCGGAGTAGATATTGATAAAAAGGCTTTGAAAATAGCTAAAGAAAAATTTATAAATTATAAAAATCCGCCTTTGTTTTTGCATAAGAATTCGCTTATAAATGTTATTAGAAAAAACTTTAAAATCGATAATTCTGACAAACTTATTATAATAGGAAATCCGCCTTATAACGATAAAACTTCAATAGTTCAAAATCATATTAAAAATAAAAATTATGAGGTTGATTTAAATCTTAAATGCCGAGATTTAGGAATGAGTTTTTTACTTTCATTTAACGAATTAAAAGCCGATTATATTTGCATCTTGCATCCTCTGTCTTATCTTATAAAAAATGCAAATTTTAAAATATTAAAAAAATTCTTTTCAAATTATAAACTTATAGATTCCATTATTATTAGCTCTCAAATTTTTTGTCCTTATTCTTTAGGATTTTTCCCTATAATAATCGCTTTATACGAGAAAAACGAAAAAGGCATAAACTATGATTTTATTAAAAATTATAATTTTAAAACCATAGACAATAAAATATTTTGTTTAAATGATTTTGATTTTATCTCAAAATATATTGACAAATACCCAAATAAAAATCGCGTGTCGGATAAAGTCGCTATGTTTTATACAATGAGAGATATTAACGCCCTTCGCCGTTCAAAAACTTTTATTAAAAAAGACTGCGCAAATGCCGTTTATGTTCCAAAGTCAAAATATAGCCTTTATTGTTATGTCGATGTTTTCAAGCAAAATATTAAAACAGTGCCTTATTATTTTGGAAATTGCGATATTATGATTGATTATAATAAATTTAAAATATTAGAGAAAGACTTTATTAAGGCTTCAAAATCAAAAATATTAAATTCCAAAATTTTAAACTATTTTGAAAATCTTTTAGGAGAACATTATGCGAATTAGCAAACTTGAAGATAATAAAATATATGTTGGAATTCCTCTAACTTCTCAAAGCGGTAAGGCAAGAGTAAAAATTAGAAATAGTTTTTATGAATACGGATTGCCAACGGCTACAAAACAAAATCCTTTTTGAGACAAAGTTTTCTCTAAAATAAATAAAAGGCAGAAACTATAAATACATAATTCCCGCCTTAATTATTGCTTAAAATTTATTATCTATCTTCTATAATAATTTTATGCTGTCCGTCATAACCAAATATATCGGGATTATACATCTCTTCCGCTTTAGTCGCAGGAAGCAAATATTCTCCTGGAGTAGCCGCTCTTACAACATACTTATAAACATGCTCGCCTTTATCTAGTATATCGGCAAATAATAAAACTTTATCTTTATAGTTTTCCGTATGATTAAATCCGCCCCACCATCTGTCGCTATAATTTCCCGTTATATCTTTTATCTCTTTGCTCTCGGTTTCAAAATTAGAATTTAATATTCTCATTCCGCCCGCTATAGGAATATCGGCAATTACAAATCTTCTCTCATAAGGAGCGGTAATTTTAACTGTGACAATATATTCTTCGCCTTGCTTGAAAGTGTCTTTATTTAAGTCTAATCTTTTTCCGTCTTTGGTTTCATAATATCTTTCTACTTTTATTCCCGCATCTCTATTAACGGCTAAATCTCTCGGAGCGTATTTCAATCTAACTCCATAATATAGTCTTCCTTCTCCATTTCTTGCTATTGTAGCGTTAGCATTTTTTGAATTGGCATTACTAAATCTCTCTCCGTCAAATTCTGAAAGCGAATAAGATTTAATAACGCTCGGATTCGTTCTATCTGAAAAAGTTTCGGATAATAAAGTTTTGCTCTGATATATAAACTCCGCTTTGAAATTAGGATTAACACTTTCGTATTTTTTGAAATATATATTCATTGAAGAATAGGCAGCTACATTATCCTGCGTATTTAAATATCTTCCGTTTTTTCTCGTTTGAATTAGCCAACGAACCACTTTCTCGTTTATAGGATTATCGTATCCGATTTCAATTAAAGAACCTAAAGCTACAGAAGTATCTCTAACCGCCGAAGAATGAATCCAATATAAATTAGAATATTTATCTTCAAGTTCATAATGCGCCGTTGTAGAATCTTCTTTTAAAGCGTTTAATACATACTGACGAACTCTATTAAGCGCGACATTTCCGTATTTATTATAATACATTGCTCGCATTAATTGAACCTGTCCGTAAAAAGGAATATTATTTATTTGAGGATATAATCTATCTATTATCGCTCTAACCTCAATAGAATCGTATCCGCCTTCTGAAAGAACCGAAGAAATATAAGCTATAGAAGACAAATTAATATATTCGTCATCCCAAAAATTTGGCTTTTCTGCTTTTCCGCTTTTCGCATAATGATTAAGATATTCTAAAGCCAAATTTAAAGATTTTTCATCTATTTTATAGCCTTCTTTTTTAGCCTTTATCATAGTTTCCGTAGCGTAAGCGGTAAGCCATGGAGAAACCCAAGTTTTGCTAGTCCAATATGCAAATCCGCCATCCGCCGTTTGATATGAAGGCATATTTTTAAGAAAATCTTCAACCATATTATCTAATTCTTTTTCGGTTTTATCCGTAAGTTTCATATCTACAATTAGCCTTTTGCTTACTATTATAGGATAGATTCTCGAAAGCTGCTGCTCCAAACAAAGATAAGGATAATTTATTAAATATTCCAAACCGCCCGTTAATTCGCTGAACGCGCTTGGCGACATATAAACATCCAAATTTCCCGCTCCCGAATAAACTTCAGAATTACCTGGAATTCTTAAACCAATATTTAAATTGTCGTTAGTCATACTTGAAAACATAGCGACAGATTCTGTAGTCATAGGAGTATTAACTTCAAAAGTTTTTTCAACCGCATCGCTATATTCTCCGCCTTTTGCAAGAATCGTAATTTTAGCCTCGCCTCTATTTGTAGCTATAATATCAAATCTTATATCCGCGTTTCCTCCTTTAGGGACATTTATTTTTTGAATGGCGTTTTCTATATTTACATTCGAGCCAACCGCTTGAATTTCAATTTCCAAATCTTCGTTTGAATAATTATAAATTAAACTTCCTGCTTTAAATTTATCTTCCACATAAGCAAATTCGGGTAAAGTCGGCATAAGCATCAAATTCTTTTTAACTATAACGACATCGTCCGAAGCTCCAAAATATCCGTCTTTATTTATAGCCGAAGCCATTATTCTAAAAGATGTAATATTATCGGGCAAATTAAAAGTAACTTTTGCTTTTCCGTCCGTATCCGTTTTTACTCTTCCTTGATAAAATGCCGTGCTTAAGAAATTTTTTCTTATGCTGAATATATCCATTCCCATATCGGCGGCGGCTTTCATAAGCTTTGAGCTTTCCGCTATTCCGTCTCCGCCTGGAATATCGCCTTTCTCTCCATAATTTCTCTGCCCTATCAAATGAATTCTCGTATCCGCGCTCGCCACACTTAAAGGTCTCGCTCCATAAAAAGTATTAAACCAATTTGGCGTTCTATATCCGATTAAATTTAAAACTCCCAAATCGACTACGCTTAACATAATTTCAGTTTCAATAGCCTGCCCTTCTTTAGTTTCGACATATAAATCTACGCTCATCTCATCGCCAGGTTCTCTGCTTTCATGCGATTTTGTTATTTTTACATTAAGCTCTTTTTCTCTTGGCGATACGGAAAGTCCCGCATATCCTATTTTAAATGAAGGCTTTCCTTCGTCAGTCGCATAATTTGTATAAGATTCGTCTTCAACTCTACCTTTAACCAAAGAAACTCCGACATAAATATTAGGCAAATATTCTTTTTTAATCGGAACTTCTATTAAAGCGGCGCTTCCTTCTATATTTGTGACATAACTATCGATAACGAATTCTCTTTCAACCGTAACTAAAGCGGTAGCGTTTTCATAAGGAGATTTTACCATTATACGAGCGGTTTCACCAGGTACATATTCCTCTTTTTCCGTTATAAGCTCGAGCAAATCATCGTCAAACATAGCCCAAGCCGCGTAATCTTTTCCTATAACATACATATATTCGTCCGCTGCGACTTCTCTGTTTGCGGAATCTTTCGCTCTCGCCGTTATTATATATAATCCCGAATTTTTAGGCGTAAAAGCGAAAGCGACAGGATTAATTCCCGTAGTTATAGTTTTTGTTTCTATAATATCGTCTATCTGTTTTGATTCCCATTGAAATCTTCCTCCCGTTATAGCTTTTCTTACCGATTCCCAATGTCTTCTTATAATTTGAATTTCAATTTTTTTGCCTTTGAGTCTATTTCCTTCAGGGTCAACCGCTATAAAATCTAATTGAGTTTTTTTGTCGGTTTCAAGAAAATATCCTTGCCTTCTTATTCCTATATAAAAATCGCTTCCATGAACTAAAACATTTTTACTTGAACTTACTTTTTGCGAATCTTCTCCCGTTATTGTAGCTTCTATCATAAGATTTGCCGAATGAATAGAACGACTCGCGTCAATTTTAGGATTATAAAGATATTCTCCTTTATTATCCAAAGCTCCCGTTCCCGTAGACAAAGTAGAATAATAATCGCTGTAATATTCGTCTTCATACCAACTTAATTTTGTAAATCTAAATCCCGCATTATTTGGAGGAATAAAGAAAGTCTCTCTCATTGAAATATTATAATCAATCGTATTTGAAATCATAGGCTCGCCAAATAAATACCAACCCGACATTTTTATAGGCATAGTGTCGCCCAAAAAATATTTTTTATCTTCAACCCAAAGTCTCGATTCAAATTCTAAAGCCTTATATTCTTCAACTCTAAAACTTTGACTCAAACTAAATAAATTATAATCGTTTGTAGAACCGTTTGTAAAAGAAACAGAAACATTATAATATCCCGTAGGAGCGTCAACGGGAAGAGTAAAATCTATTAAATAAGAACCAAATTCGTTTATCTCGACATTTCCTTTAAGTATCTCGTCTCCTCTCGAATTGTCAACTGTAAATATAGCGTTGCTCAAATCGGTTGGAATTTGCCAATTTCCAATTTTATTTTCGCGCACTACTCCTTTTATATGGACATCTTCTCCTGGTTTATAGAGTCCTCTTTCGCTAAACATAGCGCCATTATAATTTTTATCTTCTTGATAATAATCATAATTTACATCCATTCGCCAAGGAGATATTCCCGTTCCAAAGTCGCTATTTATGAACGAAATATCCTCGCCTTTTGTTACTATAGCCCATTGTCTCGGCGTATCCCATCTGCTCGTTCTTTTAATATTTAAAGCTCTAAAACCTTCGGTATTCGCTATTCCGTTTTCATCGGTAGTAGCGGTAGCCAAAATTTTATTAAAATCGTCTCTTATTTCAACTTGAGCGTTAGCGACAGGATTTCCCGTTCTTAAATCGGTTACAAAAATTGTGTTGGAATCGCCCGAAAATTTTCCCGTAACTCCCATACTTGTTATCTGAATCTGTGAAGAAGATTTATAAGTATAATTATCATAACCGACTAAAGCGTTAAAGTTCAAAGACAAAAAACCGTATTTTTTATTATTCATATAATTTGTTAAATATAAAGGCGTTGTAATATATCTATTTCTTGGAACATTAGCTTCAAAAGTAGATTTAGAATCATAGCCTAATAAATTTTTATGCATATTCGTATAATTTTTGAATTCTGTAGAATTATCGTATCTATAAACTCCTCCATTAATCAATAAAAATGGAATTATATTATTTTTATCAACATATCTACTCTGCACGGTTATAGGATTAGGATTTATAACCTCGATTGGAAATCTTACTCCTTCATAGGCTTCCACTATTCCCATGCCAGAAGGAATAGAAACTCTCGGATTATAATCGGTAACATTTAAAATAATAGTTTCTTCTTTTCCCAAAGTCTGCCCGTAAATATCTTTAAGGCTTTCTTTTATTTTTATAGAATATTTAATATTAGGATTAAATCTTAAACTATATAATGAAAAATCTTTTCTACTCCAAGTTTCGTCTTCCAAATCTTCTTCGGACGGAAGTTGAATTTGAGGAGTTATTTCAATATTTCTTATCAAATCTGCCCAATTAACTCTAGTAGAAAAAGAAATTTTAGGAGGTTCAGGAGAATAAGACGCGCTTAAAGTTTGCTCTCTATTTTTTTCGCTTAAATAAAAATTATCATGAGTATGGAAATGAAAACTATAATGTTCGGCGCTTCCCAAATCTCCGTCAATAGCGGCAAGTCCAGAATCTATATGAACGACTACCGCTTCGTTTTTATCAAATTTTTCTTTAGGAGTTATTACCAAAACCTGCCTCAAATCGTATTCGTCTATTTCCCAATATCTCAAATCGTTAGTCGTAGCGTATCTTATATCGAAATCTATATTGTAATTAAAATACTCTTCGCTTTCGCTAATCAATGTAATTTTTTCTTTTGCGCTTTGCAAATAAATAGGCATATTATAATAAACGACTATATTTACATCTGTCGCTACATCCCATTGCTCGTTGTAAGGAGAGCTTTTTACTCTTATCGGTCTTATAGTGTTAAATTCCCAAGTATAATCGTTTGCCAAAACTTCTCCGCTAACCTCGCTCTTAATTCCTTTTTTTAGAGTTATCGCTATTTTTGTATTATCGGGCAAAGTTTCCGAAGGATAGAAAGCCAAAGTATTAACCGAAAGCCATCTATAAGAACCTTTTATATCTATATTAAAACTAAAATATTGATTAGTTATTTCTTTTATAGTTTGCAGATTTACCATTTGTTGATTAAACGAAACGGTTATAGCCTCGTAATTATATCTGCTATTATTCTCGCCTATTGGAGTCGCTCTATCTACCAAAACGGCGCAAAATAAATTATCTCCTGCAAATAAAAATATTAATAAACAAATAATTTTTGAAATGATATTTTTCATAGTATTTTATCCTTTTATATAATGATTGTTATAAATATTATAGTATAAACGGTTTTAAGTAAAGTAGTTAAAAGATTTATATATTAAACATATTAAATAAAGAATTTTCGTATATTTTACATATCATAGAATTAAATTTTTTTTAATTAAATGCTTGACAAATTTTTTAATCTATGTTATATTTTAATTATATTTATAGTTAAATAAATAATGGATTATAAAAAAATGAATAAAAATACTGTAATTTTGTTAAGCAAAGCAAAGCAAAGCAAAGCAAAGCAAAGCAAAGCAAAGCCATAATTGTCTTTTAAATAATAATTTTAAATTTTATATATCTAAATTTTTAAAGGCATTTAAATTTTTAAGTGTCTCAATTTTATTGCATAATTTAGTTAAAACTTTTTTAACTTCAATCAAATTTACTTTCGATAACTTATCAAGGAAAATAAAAAATCCTTGTTTAGTTATAAATAAAAATTTTTTAAAGGAGGATTTCACAATGAAATCTAAACAAATTATTATTATGCTCTTATCGTTTATTATCCTGTTTGCGATAAGTTGCAAAAATGACGACAAAACGGGAGGAGGAGTCGATGAAGGTTTAGTAGTTCAAAATCGTAATCATCCGCCAGCTGGAAGCTATTATGATGGTGGTAATACTAACACGGGTTCAGCACATACCGTCACACATAATATAGACGGTTCTTGCAAAATATCTGGAAAAGTTTATCCCATTAATGGAAACGGTTTAGACTATGAGATTACTGTAACAAATTGGTTAAATTATCCCAATATCACAACCGTCCAAAATCTTAATTATGTTGGCACATCGTATGGTGGAGAATATACTATTACTAAACCATCTCCTAATTCTTTAGACTCTTTCAATGTAATATATGACTTTACCACTGAAACTATATCCTCAATATCTTTAAGAACTGCTTCGGACAGCAAACACTATAGCGCATTAAATTTGAAAAGGGGTAATTAATAAATATGTCAATCAAATCTTCCTGTTGCCTAGTTCTTGATATCTATGTAATCAAAATACATACTTTACTGACTACAGTGTTAATTCTAATTTTTGGAATTATCGCTCACCCTCGCTATTCTTTTTTAACTGAAAGACTTCATTTAAATTTGGATAGAGGGGAGGTGATGCATAATGAAGAGACGACATGACGCTTATAGGAGACGCAAAAGAAATATTGATTATGATAAAAAAATAGGAGTAAAGATAATATTAAATATAACATTTACTACTATACCTATTATATCTATTATTAGATTGATAATAGAAATAATTAATTTTTATTATCGCTAATAATAAACGCTTTTAATTTATCATAAAAAATATTTACTTGAAAATAAAACCGAGTTCTTTTTAATTAAAGGCTCGGTTTTTTATTGAAATTATTACTTATAATAATTATATTATTAATTTCCAAATTTCGATAAAATAATCGTAGCTAAAAATAAATAAATAGAAGTTCCGCTAATATCGCAAATTGAAGCGACTAAAGGAACGCTGCTCGTAGTCGGGTCTTTCTTTAATTTTATAAATATAAACGGCAAACATAAACCTATTAAACTTCCTATTATAACGACTAATACCATAGATAAAGAAACGACAAAAGCTATAATAAATCCGCCTCTAAAAATCGCAAGCAAAGAAACTGTTAAACCCATAGTTAAACCCAAAGCCGCCGATATTAATATTTCTTTTCCTAACATAAAAAGCCAATCGCTCTTTTTTACATCGCCAACCGATAAACTTCTTATTATTAAAGTTGAAGATTGCGCGCCCGCATTTCCCGCGCTGTCTATTAATAAAGGCAAAAAGAAAATAAGAGAAACATATTTGCTTATAGTCGCTTCAAATAAACCGATAAAATATCCCGAAATTATATTAATAAATACAAGTATAAAAAGCCAAACAATTCTTTTTTTATATAAAGTAAATATTCCAGCCTGTTTAATATTTCCTGAAAAATCATCGTCTACGCTTATAGCTCCAAGTTTATGAAAGTCTTCAGTATCCTCTTCTTCCGCGATATCAAAAATATCGTCTATCGTTACTATTCCAATTAATGCGTTTTTAGAATCGACTACGGGAATATAAAGCAAATCGTATTTTCTGCCAACTTTTACCGCTTCCTCTTGGTCCGAATAAACCGACAAATATATAATATCCGTATGCATTAAATCTTTTATTTTAGCTTCTTCATTTTTTGCAAATAATAAATCTTTTAATAAAATATATCCTAATAATATATCGTTTTTACCTACTACATAAATAACTTCAAAAGTTTCAGAATCTTTGCCGAACTCTCTAATATATTCTAAAGTTTGTTTAATTGTAAAATCGGGCTTAACATCTATATATTCTGGCGTCATTATTCTTCCAACGCTATCTTCGGGATAACCCAATAATTGCCTTGTAATATTTAAATCGGTTTCTTTCATTAAAGAAAAAATATTTTTTGTAATATCGCTTGGCAATTCCTCAAATAAAGAAGTTCTATCATCGGGACTCATTTCATGAATAAGTTCCATTAATTGATTATCGTTCATTGAAGATATTAAAGCTTCCTGTTCGCTTGAATCCAATTCTGAAAAAACATCCGCCGCTTTTTCTGTAGATAATAATCTAAATAATATGCTTTTATTTTTATCGTTGTCGAGTATGCGAATTATATCTACTATTTCCGCCGCATGCATATCGGCTAATGAATATTTTAATTTATCCCATCTTTTATTTTCGATAATATTAATAATTTCCGTATATTCTCTATTTTCTGTCATAATTTTATATTTTTTACTATATCAATTCTTTAAGAATTAATATATAATATAGGCAATAAATTTGATATATTATATCATTAATTATATAAATTATATACTTAAAAGGAGTTATTTCAATATGGCTGAAATAAAAAGAATAGGAATATTAACTAGCGGAGGAGACGCTTCGGGAATGAATCCCGCAATAAGAAGCGTTGTTAGAACCGCTATAGCAAACGGACTTGAAGTTGTAGGAATAAGAGAAGGCTATCAAGGTCTTATGTATAATAATGTATATGAAATGAATCCAGGAAGCGTTGGCGGAATAATAAATCATGGCGGAACTATATTATTTTCGGCAAGGTCGCCCGAATTCCAAACCGAAGAAGGAATGAAAAAAGCGGCAGATAATATGCGTTATCATGGAATTGAGGCTTTGGTAGTTATAGGCGGAGACGGAACTTATAAAGGCGCTTTAGATTTTGCAAGTCATCATCCTGAATTTCCTATAATAGGAATCCCTGGAACTATAGATAACGATATATACGGAACTGATTATACTATAGGATACGATACGGCTGTTAATGTCGCTATGGAAGCGATAGATAAATTAAGAGATACGGCTACAAGTCATGGAAGATGTTTTGTAGTTGAAGTTATGGGAAGACATGCAGGATATATAGCTTTGGAAGTTGGAATCGCTTCTGGAGCGGAAGATATACTTATACCTGAAACTCCAACCGATTTAGACAAAATTGTAGAAGAATTACAACTTGCTAAAAAGAGAGGTAAAAAATCTTCTATAATAGTTGTCGCCGAAGGAGATGAATCTGGCGGAGCTATGGAAACGGCTAAAAGTATAGAAGGAAAAACGGGATTTGATACTAGAGTCACTATATTAGGACATATGCAAAGAGGAGGCTCGCCTACTTCAAGAGAAAGATTAATGGCGGCAAGATTTGGATATATCGCAGTTAAAGCTTTATTAGAAGGAAAAACAAATGTAGCGGTTGGAATTTGGAAAGGAGAATATACTTATACTTCTTTAGCGGATGCCGTTAAAAAAGTGCCAAAAATAGACCCTGTAGATTTGGAGTTATGCAGAACTCTCGCTATATAATTATAATTTTAAAGACTATGGTTTTATATTTATGATGGAAGGAATGGAAAGCAAATCAATTTTAGGCGTTAGAATAGACAATTTTAATAATAATTTTGAAGATATTTTAGAGAGATTAAAAAATAAAGAAAACGCTTTAATAGTCACTTTAGATATTCATCAATTATTAAGAGTTCGTTCTAATAAAAAATTAAAAGAAACTGTAAATAATGCTTCTTTAGTTATAGCCTCTCATCATACTATAGCCAAAGGTTATAATTTTATCCATAAAGAAAAATTAGAATATATGAAAGATTTTATATTTTTTTCAAATATATTGTCCTATATGGATAAGAAAAAAATGTCTATGTTTTTATTCGGAAACGAAGAGAAATACTTTTTTTCTATTTTAGAAAAGATAAAAAAAATATATCCTAATATAACTAATATTGGAAGTTTTGAAAATACAAAAAATAAAACAGAATTAGAAAAAGCGTTTATAGGATTAAAAAAGATAGACCCAAATATGCTTTTAATATATATGCCTTTTAAAAAATCTTTATATTGGTTTTCGGATAATAAAGAAAATTTAAAAGTAAAATTATGCGTTCCCGTTTCAAGACCTTTAGACGGTTTTGCAGGAAAAACGGAATCTCCAAATAGAGATATACTTGAATCAAATAAAGAAGAAATATTTTATCTAAAGAAAAATATATTTAGAATATTTCTCTATTTTGATTATATATTTTTTTGGATTCTCGTTTTATTTGAAAAATTAACTTTAAATAAAAATAAGAAATAATAAATCTTTAATTAATCTAAATTTTAAACTTTTAATTCAAAGTTAATAAGGTTTCCTGTAAAGCTGCCATATATTCTTTTGCCCTTGGAACATTCGCATTATTCGGATATTGAGAAACGAAAGAATCCAAAGTTTTATAAGAATCGTTATATCGTCCAACTTTGAAATATGACAATCCTATATAAAGCAAAGCTTCCGCGTCTAAAGTGTCGACATTATTATATCTCACTCTATTATAATATTCTATAGCTCTGTCGTAATTTTTTTCGTTATAATAAGATTGTCCTATTCTAAATAAAGCGTCTTCTTCGTATTTTGTTCTTGGGAATAGAGTCGCTATTTTATTATAATACATTCTCGCTTTTGTATAATTTCTATCTAAAAAGAATCTATGCGCTCTTGCTGGAACTTGTATTAAATATGTTCTCGTAACCTCGTTATAATAAATACTCGTTTTATAATATTGTAAAAAATCTTCGTATATTTCAAAAGCTCTGTCATAATCATTCATACTAAAATAAACTCTCGCTCTTCCCAATACTGCAAGCTCTCCGTTCGCTCTTAAAAAATAACTTAAAGCCTCTCCGTATTTTTTTTGAAAAAATAATTGATAACCATATTCCATATTCATAGTGGCTGCAATATCTTTATCTTTAGCTCTTAAATTATTCTGTAATTTCGGCGTTATATAATCGTCAAAAGCGTTTTCCAATCTCGCTATATCCGCATAAACCATTATAGCGTTTGTAGAATAACTTATAAATTCGGGATTATCTATAATGTCGGTAAGCCTTTCTTTAGCCAAATGATATTTTTTTTGTTTTTTTAGAGAATCGGCAACCAAAAAATAAGATTGAGCCACATTTTCTAAAGGTCTTAATTTTGTTTCTATAGATAAATATTCGTTCAAATTATTTATAGCTTCGTCATAATTGCCCATTTCATAATATCTCTTACCTTTTTGAAAATATCTTTCAGGCGAAGATAAAGAGGAAGCCTTTGTTATAAAAACCGCGCCCAAAATGGCGACTATAGTAATAACGGACGCTAAAATTGCTGAATAAATCTTCATAATATCTTCTCCAATTATAAATCGCTTAACACCTGATTAACCCAAAAACTAACCTCTTCATGATTAATCGACTGTATTCGTCTAAATACCGTCAATGCGTTTTGTTTTTGCTTTGCATATTTATAAGCTTTTCCAAGCAGTAAATTAATATTATAATATAAATCTCTATTAACATTTTTTGTCGAAACAGGTTTAAGTAAAGTAATTACCGTAGAATAATTACCCAACTTAAATTGAGCTAAAGCTTTATTATATTCGCTCATATACTCGTCATATTCTATTTGAAATTCGTTCGCTGTATTAGTAGCTGGCGTTTCAAAAGAATTTTCGCTTAAATCGATTAAAGTCTCGTTTGTATATTCTAAACTTGTTTTGCTTTCATCTTCCAATTTTTTATTTTTAATAGCGTTATTTGAAATATTATTTGTATTTGGTTTTAAATATATTTCAGTCGTATTATAATAGTTTGTAAAATTATAATAATTCGTTTGATTATAATAATTAGTTTGCTCATAATAATTTGTGTGAGATATAAAATTTGTAGCCGTATTCAAATCATTAGTCGCCACAATTATCATAGTATTTGTATTAGTCATAATAATATTTGTATTAATCGCATTAGGGTCCTTAAATTCAAAAGATACCGTATCTACATCAGAATCTGCCGTATAAAAACCTATATTATCAACATAAGATATAACTGCATAATAATATTTTCCGTATCCTGGCAATATGTCTAACATAGAATATGAATTAAAACTATTAGTAGCTTTAACCGAACCTATAATTGTAGCCGTGCTTAAAAGCGGACGAGATAATATAGGATTATTGCTTCTATAAACATAATAAGTTAAATTAGGATGATATATGCCTTCCCATTCCACATATAAAGAATCTTCGTTTATAGGTTTTATGGAAATCTTGCTTGCTAATCTTTTAGAATTAGGTAAATTCGTAAAAGAAACTTCGGCATTAGTTGAAGTTTGAGAATATAAAAATCCTGCAGAAATAAATAATATTAAACTAAATATTAAAAATAATCTTGCTTTATTAAATTTTATTCTATGCATATTAGTTCACCCTTTTTCATTACTATATATATTCGGAATGAAATTATATAAAATTTAGGTATATTATAAAATAAAATATTAGACTTTTTCCATAATAATTGCCACAAGAAAACCCATGCACATTGATAAAACGGTAGCTATTAACATAGGAACACTTAAAGAAGTTATATTTGGCCAAAGACTTAAAAAAGAAACTACCAAAATACCCAATACGAAACCAAAAAGAGTCGACCTGTATTTTTGAATAAGAATCGTTATTAATTTTGATATAGCGAATATTCCAATAATAACTCCTATTCCTAAAAATATTAAAGGATAAACATTATTAAAATTAGATTTTAAAGTCGAAACAAAATAAGAAATATTCTCATATTCTCCCAATATCAATAAAAGAAGAGAGCCAGATATTCCAGGAATTACCATCGCAATTGCCGCAGCTATTCCGCAAAAGAATAATTTTATTCCGTAAAAAACAGAAAAATTTCCCGAATAAGTAGCCTCTCCCATAGGCTTATTAATATCGAAATAAACGAATATAGCCATTATAAAAGCGCCTAAAAAGAATGCAAAAAATACTTTAAAATTATATTCTTCAACGGTTTTCGTTATAAACGGAAAAGAACCTAACACGAGTCCGACAAAAAATATTTTAGTCGGAACGGGATAATTTGAAAATAAATAATTAATAATATTTAAAAATAAAAATATCGAAACGGCTGCTCCCAAAAAAGTAGGAATTAATATTTTTAAACTTTCAATTATATCTTTCCATTTTAATTTAATTAATGCAATAGGCAAAGTCGATATTGAATAAGTTAATTTTTCGTAAATTCCAAGAACAAAAGCTATAGTTCCTCCCGACACTCCTGGTATTGCGTTAGCTATTCCTATTGCCATTCCTTTTATAAAATAGGATAAATAAACTCTCATATTATCTCTCTTTAATTTTAATAAAATAAAAACCATGAATAATTTTCATTATGCATGGCTTATATAATTCTTTTAACCTATTACCGCCGTTATTTCAACTTCAACCAAAGCGTCTTTCGGCAGCGACTTTACGGCAACCGTGCTTCTTGCAGGCGGATTTTCCGTAAAATAAGAACCGTAAACTTCATTAAATGCGGCAAAATTCGACATATCGCTTAAATAACATGTAGTTTTAATAATATTAGACAAATTAAGATTTTCCGATTCCAAAAGCCCTTTAATATTTTCCATAACTCTTTCGGTTTGCTTTTTAATATCGTTTTCCGCCATATTGCCGCTTACTGGGTCCAAAGGTATTTGCCCTGAAGCAAAAATAAAATTACCGCTTTTAATAGCTTGAGAATAAGGTCCTATAGCCTGCGGAGCTTTATGAGTTTTAATAATTTTCTTATCCATATTTATTTTCCTTAAACTTATTTTTATTATTGATTAAAGTAAATTATAATAATTTTTTTATAAAATATCAAGTATTTAGAGTATTAACATATTCAATTTATTATGATATAATTAAAATAATATTTATCAGAGTAGCTTATGTGTATTGCAATATTAAAAAAAGTTTTCATTTTAATTATAATTTTTTTATCTTTTTCATATATATTATTTTCGGATAATATTTATTCAAAACATTCTTTATCGATTTTAAATTCGACAAGCGCGAGAAATAGAGGAATTATGGATTCGGGATTTTTAACGGGAAAAGATTCTTCTGTTATATTTATTAATTCTTCTTCTTTAATGTCTTTAATTAGAGATTCTATTAATTTAAATTATACTTTATCTCCAAATTTTAAAGACGAATATTTATTTAACGGTTCTTATTCTCATACGGATAATATTTACGCAATTGGAATAGGTTTCGCTTCTGAAATTAATAAAATAAAAACTTATAATAATTCGGGAATAAGAGATAAAGATATATATAATGGAAATTATTTAATAAATATAGGAGCGGCTTATATGATAAATGAAAATTCTTTTTTTGGAGCGAATATTAAAGCCGTTATAAATAATTTTGATAAAGAAAATATATTTGGAGGATTTTTAGATTTATCTTATATGCAATCAATATTTAATCCCTCATTTAAAATTGGAGTTGGAATAAAAAATTTCGGATTTTACGATAAAGTATTTGCGGCAATAGACACGGATATAATAACTTCTATAGCTTATGCAAAAGAAGATTCAAGTTTCGCCGTTTCTTTAGAATATGATATTTCAGTTCCTTCGATAAGTCATAGAGTAGCGATTGGATTAGAAGCTATAATAATAAATTTTAATAAATTAGGTTTATTCAATTCAAATATAGATTATGACGATTTGCCCGAAAGCGCGCTTGACGAACCTAACGCTATGCAAAAAAGACATTTAACAAAATTGCCAAGCGGAATTTTAGGAAGACTCGGAGTTGGAAATAAAGGAGTTTCTTTAGGCTTATCCTTATATGTCGATTTATTTAGATTAGATTATGCAATCGTATTCGATAATTTTAATAAGAATAATATTTCGCATGATTTTGGATTAAGTTTTATGTTTTAATTATGCCACAGATTTGCAAACAAAAAATTTCAAATACTCAAAACTGCGACAGAGAAGAATATAAAGACGGTTTTTGCATAATTCATCATAATGGAAAAGATAAACCGAATAATATATTTAGAAAAATTATAAGAGACGATATATACAGAGGATTTTATAATTTTTCTTATATGATTAGCTACGATGGATTTAGTTTAGAAGAATTAAAAATTGAAAAAGACGCCGAAATGATTTTTAGAAATTCTAATTTTGCGGGACCTTTTCAAATAAAAAATAGAGATTTAACCGCTTCTTTTGATTTTACGGACGCTAATTTTGATTCGGGATTATTTATAACATTATCCGATATTAAAAAAGAAATAATAATAAAAAATTCAAATATATCGATGGATTTAAATTTTTCTTTAAGCAATTTCGATTCTCTTATTACATATAATACAAAAATTAATTGCAAAGCCGATTTTTCAAATACTCGTATAAACGGAAAATTTGAATTTAATCATATTCATTTTAAAGATAATTTAAATTTTTTAAATGCCGTTTTTAGAGACGATTTTACTTTTCAAAATATAATTGTAGAAAAAGATATTGATTTTAGAAACGCCGTATTTTTTAAGAAAATGAAATTTGAAAATGCGGAATTTAAAGGCGAGTTTAAACCAGGGGAAATAATTTATAACGATAAAATCGAAATGAAAAATGTTTTAATCAATGGCAAATTAATTGAAAATAATCAAAAAGCTAAAGAAGATAAAAAGAAATTAGAAAAAATTAAAAGAATTAAAAAAACTTAATGAAAATTATTTTATAAAGAAAAGTAATTATAAAAATTTTCTGTTATCTTTTAATTCTTCTTTTTCTCTTATATCTTTTAATATTTCTTTTATTTTTGAATCTTTATTATCAGAATATATTAAAAGCGCTCCGTTAGATTTTACTATAGTTAAATTGTTTATTCCGTCAACGGTTATAAAATCTTTATCATCGTTTATTATTATATTATTTTTAGATTCTTTAATATAAGCGTTTCCTATAATAACATTATTATCTTTATCTTTTTTATATATTCTTCCAAGAGCCGAAAAAGCTCCTAAATCGTCCCAAAAAAATTCGGCTTTTATGCAAATAATATCTTTTAATTTTTCCATAATTCCAAAGTCGAAAGATATTTTTTCTATTTTTGCAAATATTCCTTTTGCCAAATGCAATTTTTCTTTATTTCTTATATTATTAAAAGCCTCGATAACTTTATTATAAGTGTCTGGCATTAAAGATTTTACCGCTTCTAAAACGCTTTCTATATCCCAAATAAACATTCCGCTGTTCCATAAATAATTTCCGTCTTCCAAAAATTTTTTAGCGTTTTCTAAATTAGGTTTCTCTACAAATCTTTCAACTTTAAACTCGTTATCTTTAATATTATCTATCAATTTGATATAGCCGTATCCCGTTTCCGCTCTGTTTGGTTTAATTCCTATAATGACGGTTTTTTTAGTTTTTGAAGTAACCTCAACCGCTTCTTCTAAAGTTTTTGTAAATAAATCTTCTTCTTTTATAATAGGGTCCGCGGGAAGTATAGCTATAATTGAATTACCGATTCTTTCTTTTATTGTTAAAACGCCTAAAGTAACCGCCGCCGCCGTGTCGCGTCCTAAAGGTTCGTATATTATATTTTCTTCTTTAAAACTTGGTATATATTTATTAAAAGCATTTTTATATCTTATTCCCGTTATGATAAAAATATTTTCTTCGTTAGTTATTTTTAAAGCTCTCGATATAGTTTTTTCTATTAAAGATTTATTATCTCCGATTCTTAAAAATTGTTTAGGTTTATTTTCTCTGCTTAATGGCCAAAGTCTTTCTCCTATTCCTCCCGCCATTATAAGAACGGATTTTTTCATAATTAACGCTCCGTATTACTTTTAAAGTCTTTCAACTTCGTCATTATAATAAACGGTATTTATTCTCTTTATAGATAATGCTCTTCCCGAATCTATATCGACTTGCACTATAATTCCGTTAATCATAGGCGAAGTAGTTTCAACCTCAAATCTATGCGGGATTTTAGAAACGAATCTTGAAACTGCGGCTTCTTTTTTCATTCCTATAACCGAATCATAGCTTCCGCACATTCCCAAATCGGAAATATAAGCGGTGAAAGAAGATAATATTTTTTCATCGGCGGTTTGAACATGAGTATGAGTTCCAAATATGCAGCTAACCTGTCCTTCCAAATAATAAGAAAAAGCTATTTTTTCGGCTGTCGCTTCCGCATGAAAATCTATAAATATAATATTCGTTTTTTCTTTAATATGTTTAATAGCGATATTCGATTTTTTAAATGGGCAATCTAAAGCGTCCATAAAAGTTCTGCCCATAAGATTTATTACTCCAATTTTGCAGTCGAATATATCGTAAATATAATAACCTAATCCAGGCGATTCGTTAGGATAATTATAAGGACGCAATAATCTATTTTCAAATCCTATTAAAGCGAAAACATCTCTATTATTCCAAATATGATTTCCCGAAGTTAAAACATTTACGCCCGAATTAAATAATTCCGCCGCCGTATCTCTAGTAATTCCTATACCGTTGGCGGCGTTCTCTCCGTTAGCTATTACAAAATCTATATCATGTTCTAATTTTATCTCTTCCAAATGCCTTCTAACGGCATATCGTCCCGTGATTCCTATAATATCTCCAAGACATAATATATTTTTTACAGACATATTTAAAACCTTTATCCTATAAATTTTATAATAATAAAAGATTACCTAGCTACTTCAACCGCTCTCGTCTCTCTTATAACAGTAACCCTTATTACACCTGGATATTTTAATTCGTCTTCAATTCTTTTCGCTATATCTCTCGCTATCTGTTTTGCTTGAGCGTCATCGACTATATCGCTTTTAGCCATAACTCTTAATTCTCTACCCGCCTGAATCGCGAAAGATTTTTCAACTCCGTCTATACTGTCCGCTATCTTTTCCAAATTATCCAATCTTTTAATATAATTTTCAAAAGACTCCATTCTAGCTCCAGGTCTTGCGGCGCTTATCGCATCCGCAGCCTTAACTATAACCGCTTCAACCGTTTGAGTTCCAACATCGTTATGATGCGCTCTTATAGAGTTGACTATCTCTTCTTTCTCTCCGCATCTTTTAGCCAAATCAGCTCCAGACATTGCATGAGAGCCTTCGCCTTCAACTTCTATTGCCTTTCCAATATCATGCAAAAAAGCGCCTCTCTTTGCCATTTCTACATCCGCTCCAATTTCAGCCGCTATCATAGCCGCAATATTTGCAACCTCTTTGCTATGAAGAAGCATATTCTGTCCATAGCTCGTTCTATATTGCAATCTTCCCATATGTCTAACTAACTCATGATGCATAGCCGTAAGATTTAAATCTGCAATAGCATTTTCTCCCGCGCTTATAATAGAATCTTCAACTTCTTTTCTCGTCTTCTCAACGACTTCTTCTATTCTTGCAGGATGTATTCTTCCATCTAAAATAAGTTTTTCCAACGAAACTTTAGCTATATGTTTTCTCACAGGGTCAAAGCATGAAATTACAACCGCTTCGGGAGTATCGTCTATAATAATATCCACTCCCGTTAAAGTTTCAAGCATTCTTATATTTCTGCCCTCTCTTCCGATTATTCTTCCTTTCATCTCTTCGCTTGGCAAAGAAACTGAAGTAACAGAAGTCTCTTGAGTTACATCGCTTGAAATTCTTTGAATAGTTTGAACGATAATCTCTCTCGCTTTTCTTTCTCCCGTTTCTATAGCGTTTTTTTCTATATTATCGACTATTTTTGCCGCAGATTTTTTAGCGTCTTCTTCTATGCCTTTAATTAAAGCGTTTTTAGCTTCTTCTGCGGAAAAGCCCGATATTTTTTCTAACTCTTTTCTCTCTTCTTCTATTATTCTTTCTAATTTTTCCTCTTTTTCTTTTATTTGTTTCATTTTATTCTCAATATTGCGTTCTTTATCTTCCAAATATTGAGATTTTTTGTCTATATTTGCCTCTCGTTGTAGCACTCTGTTTTCCAATTTTTGAATCTCAGCTCTTCTATCTCTGTTTTCATTTTCTAATTTATGCCTCTCTTTCTGTATTTCAGAATTAGCCGAAGATATCGCATGTTTTCTTTCGCTCTCGGCTTTTTCTTTTGCCTCTTGAATTATTTTATGTTTTCTTAATTCCGCAGAGTTAGCGTCCATCTTCGCCATTACAAAGCGGATTAAATATCCTAAAACAATACCGACTACAACAGAGGTGATAATAATCATAATTGATGCATTCATCTTTTCACCTCATTAATTTTATATTTTATATATTATAAAAATAACATATATTTTATATAAAGTCAATAAGATTATATGATATTTTTTAAATTTTTTATAATTTAGATGTAAAATGAAGAAAATAATGGAATTTTAGATATAAATTAGAAATAAATTCATAATAATAAATTTTATTCTTTTTATAATAAATTGACAATTTTTTCCTTATCTTTGTCATTGCGAACCGAACAGAGTGGGGCGTGGCAATCCACATTTAAGTAAGAAAGTTAATTTTAGAAATTTAGTCTCATTAATAAATGAATTTTATTAAAAGTAAATTACTTCAGACAAAGCCCCCAAGATTACTATATTTTTACGAAATTAAAAAATTAAAAAATCATATAAATAATACTTTACAATTTTCATTATTCATAGTATATTAAATTAATTAATTTTATAATTTTAATTTATTTAATAAAAAAAGGAGATATTATTTAATGTCTAATATAAATAAAAAATACGCGATTCTTTCGTCAATAATAGTAATTCTTGCGGTTATTTTAGTATTAACTATATTATTAAAAAATAGAGGTTATTCGCTTCCGACTTTAAAAGCTATTAATTCCAATATAAGCGAAATAAAAATTAATAGAGGAACAAACGAAACTTTATCTATAAAATTAAACGAAGGAAAATGGATTTTAAACGAAGAATATATTGCCGATTCGGATATTATCGAAAGTATGACAAACGCTCTTAATTTGATTAAGCCCGTTGAGATAATTTCAAGAGGCGAAGACGATAAAGAAAAATACAAACTTTTAGAAGAAGAATTATTAACCGTTATAGCTATAGACAATTCTTTAAAAGAATTAAGAAATATAAAATTCGGAATGAAAGCCACGCTCGGAAATAATGTTTACGCTCAAATCGATAAAGATAAAAATATATATTTGCTTGGAAATTTATCTTCAAATCCTAAAGATATATTCGATAAAAGCGAAGACGATATTATAAATAAAACTATTTCGTCTATAAGAAACGACAAAATAAATAAAATTACCGTTTCGTATAATAATAAAGATTATACTTTAGAAAAATCGGAATCTATAAATTGGTTAAAAGTTTGGAATAATTCAACCGTAAAAGTTGACGATTTATATAGCCCAATATATACGATAGCAAATTTTAAAGCGGACGGATTGATAAGAGAAAATTTAGATAAAAATTTAGCTTTATATAAAATTGAAATATTTGCAGACAACGATTTTGTTTTATACGAAATTTTAAATAAAAATAATAATTATGAAGTTTCGCTTTCAAACGACAATAACAGATATTATATAAACGATGCGACATTTAGCAATTTAAAAGAAGCGATAGACAATATTATAAAATAAAAATTTAATTCATATCGATTCTATCTAAAATACTTCTTGCCAAAGAACGAGAATCCGCGTTTTCTATATCGCTTGCCAAAGAAATTCCATAAGTTATTCTTGTTATTTTTCCGTTAAAATTATTATTTCTTAAAGTTTTGTATATAAAAGACGCCGTAGTATCCGCTTCCAAAGACGCGCTGAAAGCTATTATTATTTCGTCTATATTATCGTTTATTCTTCCAACAAGTTCTTTTATTCTTATATCGCTTATTCCTATTCCTTTAATCGGCTCTATCAAGCCGCCCAAAACATGATAGATTCCGTTATATTCTTCCGTTTTTTCAATAGCCAATATATCGGGATAGGATTCCACTATGCATATTTTTTTTTTATCTCTTTTTTCGCTTAAACATATAGGACAAATATTATTTTCGCTTAAAGAATAACATTCTTCGCATAATTTAATATTTTCATGCAAAGTCGATAACGATTTTGAAAATTCTTCCAAATATTCTTTATCGCTTTCAAATAAATATAAAGCGAGTCTCATTGCAGTTCTTCCGCCGATTCCAGGAAGCCTAGATATTATTTGAGTAAGTTTTTCTAAAGAAGGAGTTATATTCAAAATTAATCTCTTTTGTCTTCTTCGTCTTTCTCTAATTCGTCCATCATACTATTAACTTTCGACATAATCTCTGGACTTATAGAATCTAAAGAAAAACTTAAAATTGGCTTTCCGTTTTCAAATCTAACCGAAGACATTTTTGCAAGGTCGCCGAAAACTTTATTTAAATCTTGAGCGTCAAATTTAATTTTATCGTTAGAGCTATGATTTAATTCTTTTATTTTAGAAATAGCTTCGTTTACGCTTGAAGTTAACATCTCTTCCAAAAGTTCTTTCTGTTCTTTAGTTAAAAGGCTTTCGTCTATAGTTAAATCCGTAATATTATAAGATTTATCTATTGTTAAAGATATAAGATTTCCTGGCGAACTATGTTTAATTGTGTTATCGCTCATTTAATACTCCTGATATTAATAATAAAATAATATATATCTTTTTTCATTATTTTTCAATTATAAATATTTGTATTTTTTATTTAATTAAAATAAACAATTGACATATTTTTTTAATACTATAATATACTCATTATAAAATTATTAAAGGAGTTTTAAAATGAAATATTTAAGAAAAATTTTTACAACAATAGCATTAATGACAATTTTTAGCGTTTCGGTTTTTGCAAAAAGCGGTTTTGAATTCCACTATAACGCTTTGCTTGGAGTCGGAGTTAGTTTTCCAACGACAAGTATGAAAGACATGGGATTTAAAAACGATATAGGATTTGACGGGACAGGTTTATTTCAAATTGGATATATGCGTCAAGTTAAAGAAGGTTTTGGAATAAGCTATTTATTAGAATTGGGTTATAATTTCAGCTCTTATACCATTTCTGGAAAACCAGATTTTAATAGCATAGTTTCGGATGCATTAAACGAAATGTTTGGCATAAATATTAATCCTAATCAAGTGGGAATGCCTAACGATATTTCGGTAGCTCTCGATTTTACTTTTTATAATATTCAAGTCGGTTTATTTCCTAAATTCAATTTCGGAAATTTTTCAATCGGAATCGGCGGAGGAATCAAAATCCCTGTGATTGGCGAAATGTCTGTAACCGCAACCGCTATCAATGTCGAAGAAACTCAAAAATTAAGCAGAACCGATATAGCGGATATGTTCAATCCTCCAATTTTCGGATATGTAAAAACTTCTTTAGCTTATTCGTTTTATCTTACCGATAAAGTCGCTCTCGATGTGGGATTATATTTGAGCTACGATATTATGCAATTTATAAACGAAGGAGGAAAAGACGAATACGGCGGAACTCTCAATACAGGAATAATATTCGGACTTAAATTTGGAGGAAAAGTCGATTAATCATAAATAAATAATTTAAAATAAAAACGGGCGGGAATTAATCTCATCCGTTTTATTATTTATTTAAATGCGATTAAAATTAAACATTAATTACAGAATTTACTCTTTCATCCGTTATAGCTTTTGTCGGGCATTTAGCTATGCTTTCGTCAGTAAGGCAATAATCTTCATAGTTAACTATAGCAAGATAATTATCTATTTTCATTCCGCCTTCTTTTGTCGCTTTAACGCAAATGCTACATCCAATGCATGCTCTATCGCATGATTTTTTGGCTATAGGACCTTTATCTTTAGATTTGCAATAAACATGATATTTTTGAGAGACAGGATGAATCTCTATAAGTTTTTGAGGACAGGCTTTAACGCATGCATTACAAGAAACGCATTTATCTTCCACTATAATTGGAATTCCCGTTTCGCTTTTGACAATCGCCCCAAACTCGCAAACTTTCATACAATCGTAAAAACCTACGCATCCGTAAGTGCAATCTCTATTTCCTCCCGACATAACCGCAGAAACGCAAGTCTCCGCTCCGTTATAAACTTTATTTGTTTTAGCGATTCCTTCATGTCCATGACAGAAAATATACGCTCTCGTTCTCTCTTTTTGAGGAGGTGCGACTTTTCCCAAATAATTAGCGACTTTTGAAGCCGTATCCGCTCCGCCAACAGAACAACCATCAAGAGGAGCTTTTTCATCAACCAAAGCTTTTGCAAATTGAGCGCAACCTGGAAATCCGCAACCGCCGCAATTAGCGCCTGGCAAAATTTCCGTAAGTTCCGCAACTCTTTCATCCGTTTCAACTTTAAATATTTTAGAAGAAAATATTAATATAATCGCAAGTATTAAAGTTATTAAAGCAGCCGATATAGACGCTATAGTTATTGTAGTAATCATAATCAAATATCCTTAATTTAAATTAAACTATTTTTTATTTTACTTAATGATTCCTGAAAATCCGTAAAATATTAAAGCCAATATTCCCGCGGTTACAAAAGGCATTGAAGGACCTTTAAATGCTTCGGGTATATCCGCAGTTAACAATCTCTCTCTTATGCTAGCCATTATTACAAGAGCTAAAGTAAATCCGATTCCCGCTCCTAAAGCGAAAACTATATTTTCTATAAAGCCATATTGATATAAAACTCCAAATAAAGCCAAACCCAATACGCAGCAATTAGTCGTTATCAATGGAAGATAAATTCCTAAAGCTAAATATAAACCTTCGCTTGTTTTTTTAATAACTATTTCAACAAATTGAACTAAAGCCGCTATAACTATAATAAAAAGTATAGTTTGCAAAAATTCAATTTTAAAAGGCGCTAAAATATAATATTGAATTACCCAACTAACCGCAGCCGTCAAAACCAAAACAAAAGTTACGGCAATTCCCATACTTATAGCCGAGTCAAGTTTATTTGAAACGCCCAAAAATGGACATATTCCTAAAAATTTAGTTAATACAAAATTATTAACCAATACCGTTGCAATGAATAAAAATATTAAATTTGTCATAATCAATTTCTCCTTAAATTAAGCCTTTTGAGATTTTTTAGAATCAATAGTTCTTTTTATCGCTATTAAAACAGCCAAAGTAAAGAAAGCTCCTGGCGCCATAATCATAACTACCCAAGGAGTCGTTACTTCGTTATAAGCGTTTAATGCAAAAGGAAGCGAGGTTTCTATAAAATTTCTTATAGAACCTACTATATCCATACCAAGCCAACTTCCATTTCCTAATAATTCTCTTATAGAACTTAAAAGCAATAAAGCTATAAAAAAACCGCAACCGTTTCCCAAAGCGTCAACTATGCTTGGAACTATTCCGTTTTTATTTGCAAAAGCTTCCGCTCTTCCTAATATAATACAGTTTACCGTTATTAAAGGAAGATAAGCTCCTAAAGCAAGAGATAAAGTATAGAATTTAGCTTTCATTATAATATCGGTTAATGTAACGAAAGCGGCTATAACTACAATGTATCCCATTATTCTAACTTCGTTTGCATAAGCTTTTTTCAAAATAGAAATTAAAGCGGAAGAACAAACCAAAACGAATATAGTGGCAACGGACATGCCGATAGCGTTTTCTACGCTGCTCGTCACCGCCAAACTAGGACACATTCCAAGAATCTGAACGAAAGTAGGATTATTTTTCCATACTCCGTCTATAAATACATCAGAATTTTTCATAATATTTAACCTTTATTTAATTTTAATGATTTATAATTATATTAACATAAATATTTATTTTTTCAAGTATCTATATATTCTATAATTGATATTTTATCTAAAATATTATATAATTCTACATTAATATTTTTATTTATATAGGGCTTAAAATGGAAAATCCAATAAAAAATATTACAGAAACAATAACGGGCGAGTGCAGAAATTTTAAACATACCTTAAAAGAAATTCTCTACGCCATAGTTATAGTTTTTATAATAAATACTTTTTTAATTCAAAATTATCAAATACCTACGGGTTCTATGATTCCAATAATAATGCCAGGCGATAGATTATTTGCAAACAGATTCGTTTATGGAGTTAAGTTTCCGTTTACTGACGGACTTTTAGGTTATAGGCTTCCAAAAATAAAATCGCCTCAAAGGGGAGATTTGGTTGTTTTTAGAGCGCCGCCATCTTCGACATTTGGATGCGAATCTTCAATGCCTTATTATGAGCCTTCGCCTTTTGTTCAATTAATTAAACTTCCCGTTATGATATTTTCGATTACGCCGTTTACTTGGGACCCGAGATTTTTATTAGCCGATTTTATAGGAGAAAAACTTACGGGCGGAAAACATTTAGCGCCAATGCCTTTATTTTTCGGACTTAAAGCGGTTGATTTAGACCCAAGAAAAGAATTCGTAAAGAGAGTTATAGCGACTGCGGGAGAAACCGTTGAATTGAGAGATAAAAATATATTTATAGACGGAAAGCAAATAGAAGACAAATGGGGATATTTCTTTTACGGCGAGAGAGAATTTTATCCAATTATAGATATATACGGACCTGTTTATGTTCCTAAAAAAGGAGATATAATTATATTCAAAAAAATTATGGATAGAGCGGATTATTATAACGATTTAAGTTCTTTTGAAGTTTATATAAATGATAAAGTTGTAAGCGATGATGTAAAATTATGGTTTTGGATGAATGTATATATTCCAAACGCTAATTCTAAAGGGATGCAGAGCGAAAACGGAGAAAAAGAATTTATATATACAGTTCCCGAAGATTATTTTTTTGTAATGGGAGATAATAGAGACCAAAGTTGCGATAGCAGAATGTGGGGATTAGTTCCTTATAGATTAATAAAAGGACAGCCAATGATTGCTTGGATACAATCGAAAAGACCTGACGATGTTAAACAGGGATTTTTTAAATATTTTATAATAAAATAAATTAATTAGAAAATAATATGTATGAACAAATTTCGGCGGATACTCTAAAAGAATTATTTAAAATTTGGAAAGTAAAAAATATAGAAGAGTTAGAAAATAAAACCTCAAATATTTCTATTGTTTCTTTCAAATTTTATGAGCTTTCAATAGAATGTAAAAATATAATTTATCATTTAGTAAAAAATTGCGATAAAGAATTAAGTTCTATAGATGTCGCTTATTCGCTTCATTATAATCCTAAACACTTGCCTGCATTTCTTGATATTGTGGAAGAAATAAAAGAATCTGGTTTTTTATATGTCAAAATGAGAAGAAGAAGATTAAATTCTGGAGACGATATATTATATTTAATTCCTAAAGTAAAAGAGATTATAGAAAATATAATTTTAGAAGAATTAAAGATTAAAAATTTTATCGATATTCAATATAATTCAAATATATATAAAAAATATTTAAAAGATATAATTTCCATACATGAAAGCGGCGGAATATTTGAAAAAAATAAATTAAATATAGAAGACGAAGATTTATTAGCTTTATGCAAGGCAAATATATTCTGCGTTTATTTTTACGGCGAAAATTTTAAAACTTATATTGGAATAAATAATAATCAAGTTATAGAAAAAATAGAAAAAAGTTATGACGAAAATATTCCTTCTTCAGTTTTTATTTACAATCATTTTAATATATTAAACGATATAGAAACTTTGATTTATGAAGCCGATATGCAAAAACTAAATGTTTATGATATTAACATTAAATTTTTAAGCGAGAATATCGATTCAAAAACTATAATAAATATATGTTATAAATCTAATTTAATAAAAATCGACAATAAAGGATTTATTTTTTTGGAATACGATAATATAAAAAATTATTTAGCTCAAGATATAGAAACGAGAATAGATTTTATATTAAAAAATTCTTATAAAAATTATTTGCCTTATAACGAAAAAATTTTAAAAATATTGAAAGACGAAGATATTATTTCAAAATCAAAATTATTTTTGAAGTTAAAAGAAAAATATAATATTATTCTTAATTCGGAAGAATTTAATAATATTTTATATTCTATGTTTTTATTAGGATTTTTAGAAGCTTCTTTTTATGAAAGCGCGATTATATCTTTAAGAAATCTTTATTATAGCGATAGTTCCGTAAAAAAATGTTTTGTAAACGGAAATTTTGAAATAACTTTAATTAATCATAATTTATTTTCAAACGATTTTATTTATATGTGCAATTTATATTTTGAACTTGATAATAACGAAACGGTTTATACTTATTCTATGACTGAAGATAAAATTTTAAAAGGAAAAACTATAATTAATAATCCCGATTCAAAATATAGTTTTTATAATTTTTTAAATATTCTAAAAAATACATTTGAAAAGAATTCGATAAATATTCCAAAACATATTGAAACGAATCTTAAAAGATGGTATGAAAGAGGAATAATATCTTCAATATACGAAAATGTCACTCTTATAAATATAAAAAATCAAAATAAACTTGAAGAGATAATTTGCGAGGCTAAAAGAAAAGGAATAAATATAATTAAAATAAACGAAGAGTTTGCCATAGTAAAATCAACTTCTATAAATAATAAAAGTTTAATTAAATTTTTAAGACAGAGAAAGATAATAATAAATTTTTAAATATTAACCTAAATTATTATGATAGATTATTTGAATAAAGAAACTTATAATTTTTATTTACCTGAAGAATTAATTGCCACTAATCCAAATCATAAAAGAGATAATTGCAAATTAATGACAATGAATATTAAAACGGGAGAAATCGAACATAAAATTTTTTACGATATAATTGATTATCTTAAAAAAGACGATATTTTAATTTTAAACGATAGCAAAGTTATACCAGCAAGAATATTTGCAAAAAAAAATACGGGCGGAATTGTTGAAATTCTACTTTTGCAAAAAAAAGATTCTGACGAAAGTTATTGGGAATGTTTAATAAAAGGAAAAAATATAAAAGAAAAAGACATTTTATATTTAGATTATGATAATATAAAAGCGATTATTGAAAAAGATAATATATCTACAAAATTAATTAAATTTTCAAAACCGTTAAATAACGATATTTTAGAGAATATAGGCAATATTCCTCTTCCGCCTTATATAATTCAAAATAGAAAAAAAAAAGGAGAAAAAGAATATACTGAAAACGATAAAGAATTTTATCAAAATATTTTTGCTAAAAACGAGGGAAGCGTTGCATCTCCGACTTCGGGACTTCATTTTACAAAAGAACTTTTAGATAAAATAAAAAATAAAGGAATAAAAATTTGTTATATAACTTTGCATGTTGGTTTTTCAACTTTTAATCCGCTTAAAGAAGATAATATTAAAAATCATATAATGCATAAAGAAAAATTTTTAATCGAAAAAGAAACTGCAGATATAATTAAAGAATCTAAAATAAACAAAAAAAGAATAGTAGCATGCGGAACAACTGTCGCTAGAGTTTTAGAAAGCGAATTTGATAACGGAAATTTTAAGAGATTGAAAGGAGAAACAGATATATTTATTTATCCGCCTTATAAGTTCAAATGCATTGACGCTTTAATAACGAATTTCCATACTCCGCATTCGACTCTTTTAGCTATGGTAAGCGCGTTCGCTGGATACGATAATATAATGAAGTCTTATAAAAACGCTATAGAAAATAATTATAGATTTTTTTCTTATGGCGATGCTATGTTTATGTATTGAGTAGTAAAGTTGGTAGAAGGTAAAAGTAAGCAAAAAAGCATTTCTTTTTTGCGTCTGCCCGTATTTTGTGTGTGAAAAAAGAAACAAGGATAAAACCAGCTTTCAGCAAAAAAAATAACAATCGGAATTTATAGTTTTTTAGTTTATTTGATATATTTTTAATTTTAAATTTTATCAAATTAATCAACAGAAATTTTATTCCCTCAATTCTGAAATATTAACTTTATTTATATTTTTCGTCATTACAATAATTTATATCTAAAAATCCAATTTATAATCCATTAACTCTTTCAAATTCAACACTTCCTCTCAATTATTCTAATCAACCAAATTCTCAATTTATTTCTTTATTTTTTATCGAATTCAGAATAAATATAAATCGTATTCTCTTTTGACAAATAAAATTATTCTGTTATAATTATATCTATGAAAAGAAATAGAGAAATTGATAAACTAAACGACTTATTCGTCCGATACTTACTCGGCAAAAACGGAAATGAAAATATGCTTGAGGATATGGTTAACGCCGCTTTAAGCGATTTCAATTTTGAAGAAGTTAAAGATTTAGAAATAATAGACCCTTATAATTTATCCGAAAATATCGATTTAAAAGAATCTATAATTGATATTAAAGCAAAAACAAAAGATAATCAAACCGTTATAATTGAAATTCAACTTTGCGGAAATATGGATTTTGTCAAAAGAATTTTTTATTATATTTCAAAAAATATTGTTAATGAATTAAAGGAAGGCGAAGATTATAAAAAATTGCCAAGAATTATTAGCATTAACTTATTAAATTTTAATTTAGATTTCGGAGACGAAGGAAAACCTCACCGTTGCTTTAAATTAATCGACACAAAAAACCATAATATAGATTTAGACTTTATTCAAATGCATATTTTAGAAGTTCAAAGATTTATTGAAATAATTGAAAAATCAACTTTAGACGAACTTAAAAAGAATAAGTTATTGACTTGGATGAAATTTTTTACAAGCAAAAATTTAAGAGCTATAGAAAAAGAATTAATGGAGGCAAACCCGATTATGACGAAAGTAATTGAAGAATACAAAAGATTTACTTCTGACGATAAACTTATGAGAGCTTATGACGCCCGAGATGCATTTTTATTGGGGCAAAAAATGATGCTTAATAGAGAGCGAGAAGAAGGCATAAAAGAAGGACAAATATCAATAGCCAAAACCATGAAAAAAGACGGCGTTGATATTAACCTAATCTCAAAATACACAGGCTTAACAATTAAAGAAATCAAAAAACTATAAATATTTTCTTTATTGCCGAAACTATAACCGACAAATCAATCCTTCCCCTCAATAATCTTTATCTCTTCCTCGCTCAACTCATAAAGCTTGTAAACCAACCTATCAACCTCTTCCTCCAACTCTCTCATATCAATTCCGCTTTTCTTTCCTTCAATTATTCTATCGACTAAATTAATAATCTTATCTTCCAACTTTTTATTTTTAGAATTGACTTCAAAAATAGGCAATGTTTCTAAATTATTCTTATTAATTCCTAAATATCCACCCGCCAAATGCTTGTCTTGAAATTTATTTGTAAAAACATAATTCATAAATTTACTATTTAATACGCCTAAAATCAATAATGGATTTAACCCTTTAAAATCATAAATTGCATAAACGCCTACTCCTATTGCTAACGGTTTTTTAATATAACAAGCTTCCAAAATTTTTGTCATTCCAGCAATAACAATCTTTTCACTACACCAAAAATTCCATTTATCATTAGATATGGCATTATTCGGTATAATATATGGATTTTTATAAACTTTTTTCATATATTTAACTTCATCTGTATTAATTAAATATCTGTCAATGTTTCCACTTACGGCGAAAGGAATAGCATTTTTTATTTTTTCATTTATTAGAAATTCTATTATGGAATGCGCTTGAAAACCAGCTAAACCAGATTGTATTTTTAATCCAAAATCATAAAAAGTTTTAAATCTATTCCAATCTATATATTCTCTTTGTTTTAAATTACCAACTGATAAATCTTCCTGTCTTTCGATATAAAATTTTTGAAATTTTGATTTTTTACTTCCTAAAACTATAATAGGATATATAGAAGCATTTTCAAAAGTATTAACATTTGAAACATCAATACAATCTCCTAAAAAATTATTTTTTATAAACATATCTAATGTTTCCTTTGCATATTTAGCAACTAAAAATTTATTAGGAATAATCCAAGCAAAACAACCATTATAAGATTTTATTTTTAATCCAAGTAAAATAAATAATAAATAAATGTCATAAAGCCCATTAATATTCGGATAATGTTTTTTATAAATATCTTTAGCTTGAGTATTTGATTTAGATAAATCTAATGTGCTTATATACGGCGGATTTCCAATTATTAAATCAAATCCCTTAAAATTGCCTTCATAATCCAAAACTTCGGGGAATTCAAAACGCCATTCAAAAGTTTTCTTATTTTCAAAATCTTCATAAGCTTGCATTAATGTTTTAATTTTTGAAAGCTCTTTTTCTTTAACTTCTCTAATAATATTTTTTTCAAAACTCACAAATTCATGAAATTTAAAATATTCAATATAATTTTTCAATTTCGATTTTATTTGTTCGTTAGAAATATTATTTATATTGATATAGCCGTAATTATAAAAGAAGTCATGCAAACCTTGATAAAAATTTATATATTCGTTGCAAGTTCGCTTAAAAAGTTTTATCAAATATAATATGCTCTCTTCGTAAATATCTTTAGATTTTTTAGCTTCCGTTTTATCGCTTGCATTCTTATAAATTTTAGATTGGACTTTTGCATTTTCAAATCTTTGAGGAATCTCTTTCTTTATATCGTCAAATTCTTTTTTCAAAGTTTCTCTTTCAAACATATCGGCTTTATCAATTCTACTTTTTAAATTCGATAAAAAATTATCTTTACTAATTCCAAAATCTATATTTGAAATTAAAGAATTTCCGCATTTAATATTTATATCGATATTCGGCAAAGTTTGAAGATTATGATAATTTTCGCTATCGAAACTTAAATAATAACTATTCTTTAATAATTCTATCCAAAGTCTAAGTTTTGTAATTTCGCATGAATTAGAATTAATATCCGCGCCGAAAAGATTATTTTCAATAATAGATTTTTTAAGATTAAAAATTTCCATCTGTATTTTATGATTATCGTTTTGAGATTTCGGACGCTTATATTCAAAATTTCCGCCTTCTCTATCTTTAATTAAAATCTCATCGTTTTCAATTTTCAAATCCGAAACGGAAATATTGATAAGCCCAAGTTTATAATAAATATAAATCATTTCATTTAAAGCCGAAACTAAAAAATGCCCGCTTCCAACCGCAGGGTCGCAAATTCTAATCTCTTCTAAAATATTTATAGCCTTATCTCTAAAATTAAAATCGGCATTTACATTTACTAAAATTTGTTTTTGAAGAATATCTAAATTTTCAGCGTTTAATCCGTTTTCAGAAAATTTTTGCAAAACTATTCTATCCAAACTTTCTTTACACATATAACTTGTAATAAAATTTGGAGTATAAAAACTGCCTTCTTTATAACCGTTTAATTTTTCAAATACGAGTCCTAAAACGCTTGAATTAATCAAATCTTTTTGAGCGAGTAAATTTTCATTATCATAATTTGCCCCAAAATCAAAAGAGTTTAAAAACTCAAAAATCATTTTAAGCCAATCTTCTTTTCCTTTTTTAGCTTTCCCGCTTTTATCTTTAATTTGCGTATTTTTAAAATATTCTAATTGCAAATTTGAAAGTTGCGAAATTTCAATAATCTCTTTATTTGAACGAGTAAATAAACTTGAATTCAAATAAGGCAAATAAGCCAAATCTTTAATATTATTTTGTTTTCTGTCGTTATCGTTTGATTTTTTAGCCAATATTTTAAAAAATAATTCGTTTAATTTATTATAATTTTGAATCTTATCAATATTTAAAAATGCAAGATTCTTATCATCGTTAAAATTTATTAAACTTGATTCTAAAAGCTTTAAAAATAAAATTCTGTTTATCCAAATAATTAAAATCTCTAATGCGTTTTCGTCAATTTCGTTTTCCGAATTTTCTTTTTTATCTATCTTATATTCTGGCAAATGTTGAAGTATATTATAATAAAGCGTTCCATCTTTATCAATCGAATTTTTGCTTGGCGCTATAAGAGTTTTACCGTTTATAACTTTTTCGCAAAGTCCTAATAAATAAAGAAGTTCGTCATAAAATCCTTTATTAAGTTGATTTGCATCGTTAGGATTAAATTCTTGAAGTAAAAAATCTCTATTGAAAATCTTAAAATAAGGCTTTAAATCCTTAAAATTATATTCTGCATCCGTTTTTATAATTTCGTTTAAATCTATAAAAGCGCCTTTAAGAGCGAAATTTTTTAAATCCAAAATTTTTTTAGCTTCCAAATAAAACTCTTCCGTTCTTCCGTCAAATATAGAATTTTTATTTGTAAAACTTTTATATAATTTCTCAAAATCTTTATTTTTATAAAATCCGTTTTCAAATTCTTTTGCTTCAAAAATATAGAATTTATAAAAATCGGTAAGAATAATATATTTTATAGTCGAATTGCTTTCTTCTCTAATTCTAAAATAATATAAAATAGCTTCATGCAAAGCCTTGCAATTAGGATTTTCGGCGTAAAAAAAATCTTTATCGTTTGGTTTTTTAGCTTCAATAATAACTTGAATATCGGAATCTTTAAGAATTGCCAAATCAATCTCGCTTTTCCCTTTCATTTTATATTTTATATGCGTTTCAAAATTTAATTTTTTAAAAAACGGAGAGAGACAATTTGCAACTAAAGAATCTTCATTTTTATTTTCCCGTTTATTCATATCTTTAATATAATTAATTAAAATATTTTTAAAATTTTCAAATTCATTTTCTAAAATTTTATAGCGATAAAAATATTGATTTATAAAGTCTTTATTTTCTATATTTATAAACTCTAATTTTTTAGACATTTTTTACTCCGAATTATTAATTATAACATTTTATAAAAATTCTTATATTATGCAATATTATTAATATTAACTATTATAAGTTTTAATATTTTCTTAAATGAAAACTATATTTTAAAATTAATTTAAATTCCTAATAATTTTTATTTCATTTCCGATAATCTAAAAACATAAAAAATTTTGTAAATTTAAAATTTTTACTCTTATAAAAGAATAGGAATATTTATGAATATAATCGACAATTACAATTTAAATATAAATAGCGCAAATTTAACAAAGTTAGAAAATACCAAAAAAAAATACGAAAATGAAAAAACTTCTAAATTTTCTTTAAATATTGAAAACGATAAAATTGTTAATAATGAAAAAAAAAGATTAAGAGAAGTTTCTGAAGATTTTGAAGCGCTTATGATTAATCAAATGCTTAAAGAAATGCGAAAAACTGTTCAAAAAAGCGAATTAATAAACGGCGGAATGGCTGAACAAATTTTTGAAGATATGCTTTACGATGAATATTCAAAAGAATTTTCAAAAACAAAAACTTTTGGGCTTGCCGATATTATATACAATCAATTAGAAAAATATGTTTAATAGTTTTAAGTAATAGTGTTTATATATTTAAAGCATAGTAAAATTTTATTTTATTATGCTTTTTTTATTTTATATTATAGTCTGTTTTAAGAACGCTTATAAATGCATCTTGAGGAATTTCAACATTTCCGATTGACTTCATTCTCTTTTTCCCTTCTTTTTGTTTTTCAAGCAATTTCCTTTTTCTCGTAATATCTCCGCCGTAGCATTTTGCCGTTACATTTTTTCTTAATGCGCTTATATTTTCTCTCGCAATTATTCTTCCTCCGATTGCAGCTTGCAAAGGAATTTGAAACATATGACGCGGAATAAGATATTTTAATTTTTCTATTATTTGTCTTCCTCTAATTTCGGCGTTACTTCTATGAGACATAAAAGATAAAGCGTCCACAACTTCTCCATGAACTAATATATCTATTTTTTCAATTTGACTTTCTCTAAAATCTGAAAAATCATAATCAAAAGAAGCGTATCCTCTCGAGATTGATTTTAATTTATCGTAAAAATCGTAAACGACTTCTATTAAAGGCAAATCAAATTTTATTTCCGCTCTTCTATCGTCCAAATAATTTAACGAAGTTTGAACTCCTCTTCTGTCTATGCATAAAGATATAATATTTCCCAAATAATCGGTAGGAACTATAATTAAAGCGTTTATAAAAGGTTCGTAGCATTTTTCTATATATTGATTAGAAGGAAAATCTGCAGGATTATCGATTAATTTTTCTTCTCCGTTTGTTAGTTTTAATTTTACTTCGACTGACGGACTTGTAATAACCAAATTTAAATTAAATTCTCTTTCCAATCTTTCTTGAACAATTTCTAAATGCAAAAGCCCCAAAAATCCGCATCTATAACCGAATCCTAAAGCAATAGAGCGTTCGGGTTCATAAATAAAAGAAGCGTCATTTAATTTTAATTTTTCTAAAGCTTTTTGTAAATTTGCATAATCTTCATCTTCTGCAGGAAAAATACCCGCAAAAACCATAGGCAAAACTTCTTTATAACCTATAAGAGGTTCGTTTGAAGGATTATTTTCCAATGTAATAGTGTCGCCAATTTTTATATCCGAAATATTTTTTATTCCCGCTATAATATATCCAACCTCTCCGCTTTTTAATTCGTTTGAAGGTTTTAATCCTAAAAGTAAAGTTCCGCATTCTTCAATTTCGTAAACGGCTTTGCTTTCCATTAAAAGAATTTTATCTCCTTTTTTTACCTTTCCGTCAAATATTCTCATTATCATAACCGCTCCTCTAAAAGCGTCATAATAAGAATCAAATATTAAAGCTCTTGTTTTAAGATTTGAATTATTTTTTGGCGGAGGAATTATTTTTACAACGGCTTCAAGTATTTCGTCAATTCCTATATCGTTTTTTGCGCTTGCTAAAACTATATCGTTTTGATTTACTCCAAATTCTTTTTCCATTTGAGCTTTGCAAAGTTCGATATTAGCCGCGGGCAAATCTATTTTATTAATTACGGGAACTATTTCTAAATTATTTTCAAAAGCCAAATAAAAATTAGAAATTGTTTGCGCTTCCACTCCTTGTGCGGCGTCTACAATAAGTATAGCGCCTTCGCAAGCTGCAAGCGAACGAGATACTTCATAATTAAAATCTACATGCCCAGGCGTGTCTATTAAATTAAAAGTATAAGTTTCGCCGTTTTTAGATTGATAAGATAATTTTATCGCCTGACTTTTTATTGTAATTCCTCTTTCTCTTTCTATATCCATAGAATCTAATATTTGAGCTTTCATCTCTCTGCTTGAAATAGCTTTTGTATGTTCTATAATTCTATCGGCTAAAGTGCTTTTCCCATGGTCGACATGAGCGATTATGCAGAAATTTCTAATCTTATCGGAATAGGACATTTATAAAAAACCTTTGCTATATAAATTTTTATTTAATATATTAAGGTTAATTATAATTCGGTTATTAGGTTTTTGCAAATTAATTTATTAAAAGTCTTATAATTTAATAAAGTTAAATTTTGTAAAAATATATTGATTTAATATTTGACAAATTTTTATTTTATGTTATTTTATATATGTTAAATGATAAATTAAATTTTGTAAAAATATATTGATTTAGTATTTGACAAATTTTTATTTTATGTTATTTTATATATGTTAAATAAAAAGAAAAATATAATAATTACGAATAATCCGAAAATATTAGAAGAAATTTCCGATAAAAATATAGAAATTTCTTATTTTGAGCAAGCGGATTTTATGGAGATTTCATATAAGGCGAGGGATTTTATACATTTAGGATATAAACTTTTAACTCATCCTATTGTCAGCAGTATAAAACCTTATGAAACTCCTTATAAAACCATAGTTCTTGCTTATAATAACGGAGAAATTGATTTAGAATCTATAGAATTAATAGAAAATTCTATAGAATTATTAAAAAATTTTTTAGATAAACCGAGAAGAAAATTGACTAAAAGTATAGACGAAGATTTTAAATTAATAGATTATAAATTAATAAGCGAGGCTATAGAAAGTATAGCTTAAATTTTTAAGGAGATTTTATGAGTAATTTGTATGATTGTATTATAATAGGCGGCGGACCTTCAGGATTGGCTGCGGCTATATATTCTGCAAGAGGCAAAATGAAAACTATTCTTTTTGAAAAAGGTAGTTTTGGCGGACAAATAAGCATAACGGACGAAATAGCAAATTATCCTGGTTTTTATGAAACTACTGAAGAAGGCAGGCATCCTAAAAATCTTATAAATAAAATGATAGAGCAGGCTAAAGAATTCGGAGCGGAAATAGAGCATAAAGAAGTTATAGATGTTAATTTTAATGATAAAATAAAAGAGATTAAAACTTCCGACGGCAATACTTACCAAGCTAAAGCCGTTATTATAGCTACAGGCGCTCAACCTAGAAAATTAGGTTGCAAAGGCGAATTAGAATATACGGGAAAAGGCATTTCTTATTGCGCTACTTGCGATGCAAACTTTTTTGAAGGAATGGAGGTATTTTGTATAGGTGGAGGCGATACTGCCGTTGAAGAAGCTATGTATTTATCTAAATTTGCAAGAAAAGTAACTTTAGTGGTTAGAAAAGATTATGTTCGTTGCGCCGATTCTATAGAAGAAAAGGCTAAAGCTAATCCGAAAATAGAAATTAAATTTAGAACCGAACTTTTGGAAGTTAAAGGCGAAGGCATAGTTGAATCCGCTATATTTTTAAATAATGAAACGGGCGAACAATGGGAATATAAAGCCGATGAAGAAGACGGAACTTTTGGAGTATTTATATTTGTAGGATATGTTCCTCTTACCAAGTTATTTGAAGGCAAGGTTAACATGGAAGAAGGCTATATAATAACTGACGAAGAGATGAAAACAAATATACAAGGCGTTTTTGCCTGCGGAGATTTAAGACCGAAAATGCTTAAACAAGTGATTACGGCAACGGCAGACGGCGCTATAGCGGCAATATCGGTAAATAAATATATTGAAGCTAATTTTTAATTTTACAATTTAATATTTGATAGGTTTAATAATTAAGAGATTTTAAGGAACAACAATGAGAGATATTTTAATTTACAAACTTTGCGAATGAGAATTAATTGGCTATTGCGGCGCAATAAAAAGTATTATCATAAAAACTATGATTTGTAAATTATTATATTGCATTAATATTTTAAAAAAGTGGAAAAATAATATATTTTTTCTGCTTTTTTTATGCCTTGATTTAAATTATAAATTAATATATAATAAAATAACTTTTAAGGAGACTATATGAAGTTAGAAGTAGGAGAGATTTATATTAAAGATATAAAACTCGATAAAAATTCAAAAGTTGAAAATGGGACGCTTTATGTCAATAAGGACGAAATAACAAAAATTGTCCTTGAAGACGAAAAGTTAAAAAGCGTTCAAGTTGAAGTTGCTCATCCTGGAGAATCTGTTCGTATAACGCCTGTTAAAGATGTTATAGAGCCGAGAGTAAAAGTAGACGGCAGAGGCGGAATGTTTCCAGGTATGATTTCAAAAGTTGATACCGTAGGCGAAGGCAAAACTCATGTATTAAAAGGAGCGGCGGTTATAACTTGCGGTAAAATAGTTGGTTTTCAGGAAGGAATAATCGATATGAGCGGACCCGGAGCCGATTATACGCCTTTTTCAAAACTTAATAATTTATGTTTGGTTATAGAACCTGTAGAGCCTATAGAAAAACATGATTATGAAGCCGCGGTTAGAGGAGCGGGATTAAGAGTCGCTACTTATTTAGGAAAATTAGCTAAAGATGTGAAACCTGACAATACTTATAGCTATGAAACTAAACCTATATTTGAGCAGGCTTCTATGTATCCTAATCTTCCAAAAGTCGGTTATGTGTATATGCTTCAAACTCAAGGTTTATTGCATGACACTTATGTTTACGGAGTGGACGCTAAAAAAATAGTGCCTACTTTTATATATCCTACCGAGATTATGGACGGAGCTATAGTAAGCGGAAATTGTGTGTCTGCATGCGATAAGAATACGACTTATCATCATTTGAATAATCCGATAATAAAAGCCTTATACGAAAAACATGGAAAAGAAATTAATTTTATGGGCGCTATAATAACGAATGAAAATGTATTTTTAGCCGATAAAATGCGTTCTTCCGATTGGGCTTCTAAATTGGCTAATTATTTCGGTTTGGACGGAGTTATAATATCCGAAGAAGGTTTTGGCAATCCTGATTCCGATTTAATAATGAATTGTAAAAAAGCCGAAGCTTTCGGAATTAAAACTTGTATAGTAACGGACGAATATGCGGGACGAGACGGTTCTTCCCAATCGTTAGCCGATGCCGATGTATCCGCTAACGCCGTAGTTACCGCTGGAAACGCCAATGTAGTTATAAATTTGCCTAAAATGGATAAAATTATAGGTATGTTGGATTATACCGATAAGATAGCGGGAGGATTTGAAGGCTCTTTAAAACCTGACGGTTCTATTGAAGCGGAGTTGCAGGTTATAACTGGAGCTACAAACGAATTAGGTTTTAATAAATTTAGCGCTATGGGTTATTAATAATCGGCGTTGAATTTTTAAAATAAATAAAAATTTTTGGAGGAAAGCCATGAGTATTTTAAGTGGTAAAAAAGTGATTATCATCGGCGACAGAGACGGCATTCCTGGAGAGGCTATTAAAGCTTGCGTTGAAACGGTAAAAGACGCTGAAGTTTTATTTGCTTCTACGGAGTGTTTTGTTTGAACAGCCGCAGGAGCAATGGATTTGGAGAATCAAAAGAGAATTAAAGAATTTAACGAAAAATTTGGAGGAGAAAATTTAGTAGTATTATTTGGAGCAGCCGAGGCGGAAGCTACGGGATTAGCCGCAGAAACCGTTATGATAGGTGACCCTACTTATGCGGGAGCGTTGGCTAATGTTTCGCTCGGATTGGCAGCTTATCATGCCGTAGAGCCTGAATTTAAAGAAGCTGTTGACCCAGCGGTTTATGACGAGCAGGTTGGTATGGCAGAGATGACATTGAATGTAGATGAAATCATCGCCGAAATTAAAAAGATGCGCGATGAAAACTGCCAATACAAATAATAGCTAAATTTTTTAACTAAATAAATAATTCTCTAAAATCCATTAAAAAAACCGGTTCGGTTTTAAAATAACTTGGCAGTCTCTTTAATAGAGAGGCTGCCTAAAATTAAAAAAATAGGAGGCTTAAATGCCAGAATATAAAATTGTTCATTACATTAATCAATTTTTCGCTAATATAGGCGGAGAAGAAAAGGCGGATATAGCGCCAGAAAAAAGAGACGGAGTCGTAGGTCCTGGAGCTGGACTTGATGGCGAATTAAAGAAAAGCGGAATTGAAGCAAAAATAATTGGAACGGTAATATGCGGAGATTCTTATTTTAATGAAAATCTTGAAAAAGCTAAAAAAGAAGTTTTGGATATGATTAAGAGCTTTAATCCAGATTTGGTTATAGCAGGTCCCGCTTTTAACGCTGGTCGTTATGGAACGGCTTGCGGAACTGTAGCGAAGATGGTGCAAGACGAATTAAAGATTCCAGCAATTACGGGAATGTATATTGAAAATCCAGGCGCCGATATGTTTAAAAAAGATGTTTATATAATATCTACAAAAAATAGCGCTGCAGGTATGAGAGACGCTTTGCCTAAAATTGCTAAATTGTCTAAAAAACTTCTTAATAAAGAAGAAATAGGAACTTCGGAAGAAGAAGGATATATAGCGAGAGGAGTTCGTAAAGTATTATTCAGAGAAAAAAACGGAGCCGAAAGGGCTGTCGATATGCTTATTAAGAAACTTAAAAGCGAAACTTTTTCTACGGAATATCCAATGCCAGATTTCGATAGAGTGACTCCTGGAGAGGCTATAGCGGATATAACTAAAGCCAAAATAGCGCTTGTAACGAGCGGCGGAATAGTTCCTTCGGGAAATCCAGACCATATAGAATCTTCTTCCGCTTCAAAATACGGCAGATATTCTATAAACGATATGGGCGAGACTGCGCATGGAGGTTATGACCCTACTTATGCAAATCAAGACCCTAATAGAGTATTGCCTGTCGATGTATTGAAAGACCTTGAAAAAGAAGGAAAAATAGGAGAGCTTTATCCTTATTATTATACTACTACAGGAAATGGAACTTCTGTTAAAAATTCAAAGGCTTACGCGTCTGAGTTTGCTCAAACTTTGGTTAAAGACGGAGTTCAAGCCGTTATATTGACATCAACCTGAGGAACTTGCACTCGTTGCGGTGCAACGATGGTAAAAGCGATAGAATCAACGGGAATTCCTGTGGTTCATATTTGCACAATTGTTCCTATATCTTTAACGGTTGGAGCTAATAGAATAGTTCCAGCGGTTGCTATTCCTCACCCTTTAGGAAATCCAAATTTGACTAAAGAAGATGAGAAAAAATTAAGACGGACGCTTGTTGAAAGAGCGTTAAAAGCATTAACGACTCCCGTAGACTCGCAAACCGTTTTTGAAAATTAAAAATTATAAATAAGGGGCGATTAAAAACTTATAATAGTTTCGCCTCTTATTTTAATAAATATAAAAATGGAGTAAAAAATGAGTTACGCTGTATTAAAAGACGCCGCTTACGCTATAGTTCATGCGCCCGATATGGTTATCAATAACGGAACTACGCAAACGGTTGAAAGGGAAGTTAATCCCGATTCTCAATATTTAAAGGACATAAAAAAACATCTTAGAAAATTTGAAGATGTTATTAATTATGCTCCAAATCAAACTTATATTGGAAATCTTCATCCCGAAGAATTAAAAAAATTAGCGGGACAATGTTCCGAAGAGGTAAAAAAATCTGGAGGAAGTTGGATAGGAGTTCCTTGTAAAGGCGATAGAAACGGCAAATTTGGAGAGATATTTTCCGAAGACGAATTTATATTTATGATGAAAATTGCAGATTCTTTTGAGCTTGTATATTTGGAAGCGGAATTTGAAAAGAAAATGAAAGAATTATATATTTCTAAAGAATCTAAATTTAAAAGCGAAGAAGATTTAAATAAAGAATTATCGGGAATAAAATGCGAAACTAAAATAGCCGATATAGAGAAATTATTAAAAGAAGAACATGCCGAAGGACTTTATTTTAATGAAAAATTAGTCGGATGTATAAAGAGAGCGCATGATGTGGATATTAATTTAAGCGCTCATGTTATGTTTGAAAATTTAGCGGTAAAAGCTTCTGGCGTTATGGCTTTAAAAGAACTTATAAGAAAGAAAAATATAGACGCTTCAATCATTGATTTGGTTATAGAATGTTCTGAAGAAGCTTGTGGCGATATGAATCAGAGAGGAGGCGGTAATTTTGCAAAAAGCGTTGCGGAAATTGCTGGAATTCCTAACGCTACAGGTTTTGATATAAGAGGATTTTGCGCTGCTCCTTCGCATGCTTTGGTTACGGCGGCTTCATTGGTTAAATCAGGTTCGTATAAAAATGTAGTAATAGTCGCTGGAGGCGCTACGGCTAAATTAGGTATGAATGGCAAAAGTCATGTCGGTAAAAATTTGCCTATTATTGAAGATATATTAGGAGCTTTTGCTATTTTAATAAGCGAAAATGACGGAATTCATCCCGTTATAAGAACGGATTTACTCGGAAAGCATACCGTTTCTACGGGAAGCGCTCCTCAAGCGGTTATGAATTCTTTAGTAGTAAATCCTTTAGAAAAAGCAAATTTGAAAATTACGGATATTGATAAATATACCGTTGAAATGCAAAATCCCGATGTCACTAAACCTGCGGGAGCGGGAGATGTGCCTGAAGCAAATTATAAAATGATAGCCGCTATAGGCGTTAAAAAAGGCGATATAGAAAGAAGTCAATTAGCCGAATTCGTTGAAAAGCATGGTATGTCGGGCTGGGCGCCTACTCAAGGACATATTCCTTCTGGAGTGCCTTATTTGGGATATGCAATAGACGATATTATGAGCGGTAAAATTAATCGCGTAATGTTAGTCGGAAAAGGTTCTTTGTTTTTGGGAAGAATGACAAATCTTTTTGACGGAATATCCGTTATAATAGAAAAAAATAGCGGAGATAAAGGCGGAAGCGAAGGAGTTTCAAAAGAAGAAGTTAATAAACTTATAGCAAACGCTATGAAAGATTTTGCTAAAAGTATGTTAGGCGAATGAGGAGGTATTTTAATGAGCAATACTTCTAATAATTCGATAGTAAAATCTATGATAGGAGAAACTTTTCTTTCTCTTGCAAACGCTTTGGAAACGGGACAATTTGGTAAAAAAATAGTAGTTGGTATAACCAATAGAGGAAGCGAACATGGAGCTGAAGCGGTATCTTTAGGCGGCGTTATTGCTATGAGCAGAAATAAAAATGTTGAAGTTATTTTAATAGGCGAAAAAAACAATTCTGGATTAAAAACTATAGAAACTGATTGCGATGAAAAAGCCCATAAAATAATGGAAGAGATGCTTAAAAAAGGAGAGCTTGATGCATGCGTTACTATGCATTATCCTTTTCCTATAGGCGTTTCTACGGTTGGCAGAGTTATATCTCAAGCTAATGGCAAAGAATCTTTTATTGCCACGACTACAGGAACTTCGGCTACTATAAGAGAGCAGGCTATGTTTAAGAATGCCATATATGGAATAATTACCGCTAAAGCTTGCGGAATAGAAGAGCCTACGGTAGGAATATTAAATATAGATTCCGCTCGCACAGTCGAAAGAGCTTTAAAAGATTTAGCCTCAAACGGATACAATATAAAATTTGGAACTTCAAATAGAGCTGACGGCGGAGTAGTTTTAAGAGGAAACGATATTATAACGGGAGCGGTTGATATTGTAGTTTGCGATTCTCTTACGGGAAATATACTTATAAAAATGTTTTCTTCTTTTAATAGCGGCGGAAGTTATGAAGCTATAGGATACGGATACGGTCCTGGAATAGGTTTTGGTTTTACAATGCCTATATTTATTATATCGAGAGCTTCTGGTAGTAATGTTATAGCGGGAGCTATAGAATACGCTTATCAATGCATAAACGGGAATATTATATCCGTTATGAATAAAGAAGAAAAGGAAGTTAAAAAATGCGGTTTTGATTCTATATTAGAAAGTTTGAAACCTAAAAATTCCTCCGTTTCTGGAAGCGATAAGGATAAGCCTAAAGTTGAAAAAGAAGTTGTAACCGCTCAAATATCTGGAATCGAAGTTATGGATTTGGATGCGGCGGTTGATTTAGTTATGGGAAACGGAATATATGCAGAATCTGGTATGGGATGCACGGGTCCTATAATATTAGTAAGCGAGAAAAATAAAGAAAATGCAGAAACTATTTTGAAAAATGGCGGATTTATATCTTAGTTTAAGATTAGAAAATAACGCCGAGACATACAATAACGGTAATTTTATTTACTGCAAAAAGGACGGAATTTATTATGCATATTTGTATAATATATTCCGTTTTTTTATAAAAAAATTTAATTAAAAGGAGTATTTTATGGACATTATTTCAAGTATTGTCGGAAAAATCAACAGTTTTTTATGGGATTTCGCTTTGTTGTTTTTACTATGCGGAACGGGAATATATTTCACCATTAGGTTGAAATTCGTTCAAATCGCAAAGTTTAAAGACGGCTGGGACAGAACATTTGGCGGACTCTCATTGAGAGGAAAAGCGGCGGACAAAGAAGGAATGAGTTCTTTTCAGTCTTTAGCAACCGCTGTGGCGGCTCAAGTTGGAACGGGCAATTTAGCTGGAGCGGCGACGGCTTTGATAGCTGGAGGACCTGGAGCTATATTCTGGATGTGGTTATCTGCATTTTTTGGTATGGCTACAATATTTGTCGAGGCTTCTTTAGGACAGCAATATAAAACTGTTACGGAGAGCGGAAACGCAATCGGAGGTCCCGCTTATTATATAAAAGCGGCATTCAAAGGTCCTTTCGGTAAATTTTTGGCTGGTTTATTTGCTATATTTATAATACTTGCTTTAGGTTTTATGGGGAATATGGTGCAGTCAAATTCTATTAGCGGAGCTTTCGTTAACGCATTTCCTCAAATTAAGCCTATATATATTGGTATAGCATGCGCTTTGGTAGCGGCTTTCATATTTATAGGCGGATTAAAAAGAATAGCTTCATTTGCAGAAAAAACTGTTCCTATAATGGCTTTATTCTATATCATAGGTTCTGTAATAATATTAATAATGAATATTAAGAATCTTCCAAGCTCAATAGTTTTAATATTTACTTCCGCTTTTAATCCTCAAGCGGTTATAGGAGGAGGATTGGGCATCGGAGTTCAGCAGGCTATGAGATACGGAGTTGCAAGAGGATTATTTTCAAACGAAGCTGGTATGGGTTCTACGCCTCATGCGCATGCATTGGCAAAAGTTAAACATCCTTGCGAACAGGGAGTTGTGGCTATGATAGGCGTATTTTTCGACACATTTATCGTAGTTACTTTAACCGCTTTGGTTATATTATCTTCTGATATACTTCAAACTAAAATATATCCGTTAGACACCGCTAGCGCTATTCCAGAAACTTTAAAAGGAGTGGGATTACCTCAAGCGGCTTTTAGCAATGGATTTGGATTCTTTGGAGTAGTATTCGTTGCAGTTTGTTTATTATTCTTCGCTTTTACCACGATAATAGGTTGGTATTTCTTTGGAGAGCAGAATGTTAAATATTTATTCGGAGAAAAAGCCGTAAAAGTTTATGCAGTCCTTGTAGTTGGCTTTATACTTTTAGGCTCAGTTTTAAAAGTTGATTTAGTTTGGGATTTAGCGGACTGTTTCAACGGTTTAATGGTTATACCGAACCTTTTGGGAATACTCGCATTAAGCGGTATAGTTGGAACTTTATTTAAAGAATACAATAATTTAAACAAAAAATAGATTATTAATAATTATTTTTACAATTTTATAATGGGGCTTTAAATTTTAAGCCCCATGTATTATTTTATATTTTTTATTAAAATTTTTGGAATTTTAGAATTAATAAAATTTTTTATTGGAGATTAAATGGTTATTATAGAACAGTTAGTCGCAAAAATTAATTCTTTTTTATGGGATTACACTTTAATTATATTTCTTTGCGGAACAGGATTATATCTCACTATAAGATTAAGATTTATACAAGTTAAAGAGTTTATGTATAGCATTACGCATGCTTTTACATCCGCTTCATTAAAAGGAGAGGCTGCAGACGAGCATGGTATGAGTTCTTTTCAGTCTTTGGTTACTTCTATAGCGGGACAAGTTGGAACGGGAAATTTGGCGGGAACTGCAACCGCTTTGGTATCGGGCGGTCCTGGAGCTATATTCTGGCTTTGGGTTTCGGCATTTTTTGGCATGGCTACAATATTTTCAGAAGCCACTTTAGCGCAACAATTTAAAAGATATAAAGACGGGCAAATAATTGGAGGTCCCGCTTGTTATATAAAAGCTGCTTATAAGGGAAAATTGGGAAAAATTTTAGCGGCATTATTTTCAATTTTTATTATTTTAGCTTTGGGAATAATGGGAAATATGGTTCAATCAAACTCAATAGACGCGGCGTTTGCTAATTCTATACCTGTAAATGAAACCATAATAGGAATTATAACGGCTTCAATTTCTGGATTTATATTTTTAGGAGGGATAAAAAGAATAGCTTCTATAACCGAAAAAGTAGTTCCAATAATGGGAATATTATATATATCTGGAGCTTTAATATTTTTGATTTTTAATATAAATGAAGTTCCTCATGCATTTTATATGATATTCGTATCCGCATTTAATCCTAAAGCGATAATAGGAGGCTCTTTGGGAATAGGAATTCAACAAGCTATGCGTTTTGGAGTTGCGAGAGGATTATTTTCAAACGAAGCTGGGATGGGTTCTACGCCTCATGCGCATGCCATAGCAAAAGTTGAGCATCCTTGCGAGCAGGGAGCTGTGGCTATGATGGGAGTATTCGCCACTTTTATAGTAATAACTTTAACTTCTTTAGTAATATTAACTTCAGGCTTATTGCAAGACAATGTATATAATTTATCTTCGCCAAGTTTAATTTCAGAAACTTATAAAGGAATTAGTTTAACTCAAGAAGCTTTTAAGACGAGATTTGGCGATATAGGAGTTTTATTTATAGCCGTTTGTTTATTATTTTTCGCTTTTTCAACTATAATAGCTTGGTATTTTTTCGGAGAGCAGAATATAAGATATTTATTTGGGAATAAAATGTCTAAAGTATATGGAGTAATAGTAGTTATATTTATTTTTATAGGTTCGACTTTAAAAGTAGATTTAGTTTGGGCGTTAGCGGATTGTTTTAACGGCTTAATGGTTATTCCAAATCTTCTTGGAATTTTAGCTTTAAGTCCGTTGATTTCAAAATCGACGAAAGATTATAATAAATTTAAAAAAAGAAAAACTGAAAATAAATTAGAAAAATAATTATATTTTAGTTATATTTTATTAAAGATTAAAGACTTAACTTTTATAAGTATATGATTTAATATTTTTCTTTTATTCTTTAGGCTTAAAAATCAAAGAAATAGAATTAACGCAATGCCTTATATTTTTGTCGGTTAAATTTTCGCCTTCAAATACATGTCCCAAATGTCCGCCGCAATTATTACAGGTTATTTCTATTCTATATCCGTCCGCATCCAAAGAGCGTCTAATAGCTCCTTTTATTTCATCGTCAAAACTTGGCCATCCGCAATGAGATTTGAATTTATCTTTAGAGCGATATAATTTCGCTCCGCATTGTTTACAGCAATATATTCCTTCTTCAAAAAAGTCGTTATATTCTCCCGTAAAAGGATATTCTGTTCCTTTGAAAATTATAATATTTTTTTCTTCTTCGGTTAATTCTCTTTTTTCCATTTATAATCCTTAAATTATTAATTTAATTTTTTTAATTCTTCAACTTCTTTTGCAAATAGTTTTAAAGCGCTTTTTACAACTTCGGGTTTTGTCATATCCACTCCTGCAACTTTCAAATTTTCTATAGGAGTTTTACTTCCGCCGCTTTTTAAGAATTTTAAATAATTATTTCTATTTGTATAATCGTTTCTTTTATTTCCTTCTATAACTCCGTTTGATAAAGCTACAGCCGCAGACATTCCCGTAGCGTATTTATAAACATAGAAAGAGCGATAAAAATGAGGAATTCTCAAAGCTTCTAAATCGCTTACCTCTTCCAAAGCGGCATTTTTGCCGAAATATTTTTTTAATAAATCTTTGTAAACTTTTCTTATAAGTTCTAAAGTAGTAGGATTTCCTTCTTCCGCTTCTTTATGAATTATATGCTCGAATTCTGCAAACATTGTCTGTCTAAAAACAGTTGCGACAAATCCGTTAATGTCTTTATTTAAGAGAAATTTTTTAACTTCTTTTTTGCTTTCGTTTTGCATCAAATAATTAAATAATAATTTTTCGTTAAAAGTTGACGCGACTTCAGCCTCAAAAATAGTATAATTATGATGCTGATAAGGATTATTTTTTCTACTGTAATAACTATGCATACTATGTCCAGCTTCATGCGCCAATGTAAATACAGATTCTATAGTTTCGTCTCTAAAATTCATTAATATATAAGGTTCTGAAACATAACAACCCGCCGAAAATGCGCCGCTCGTTTTTCCTTTATTTTCGTATTTATCAACCCATCTTGAATTTAATCCTTTTGTTAAAATATTTGTATATTCTTCTCCCAAAGGCTCGAAAGCTTTACTCAAAATATTAACCGCATCGTTAAAAGTATTTTTTATTTTTACATTTTTCACTATTGGAGCGTATTTGTCATATTGTCTAAAATCTTTTATTCTCAATTTTTTCTGACAATATTTATAATAATTATGCAAAGAAGGAAGCGCATTATGAACGCTCTCAATTAAACTATCATAAACGCTTATGGGAATATCGTCTTGGAATAATTCCATTTCTCTAACGCTTTTATAATTTCTAATTTTAGCCGAAAATATATCTTGCTTAATTTGGCTTGCATAAAGTTCCGCTAAAGTATTTTTATGTTTATCGTATTCTTTATAAAATTGATTGTAGCTTTCTTTTCTTATCTTTCTATCTTGACTCTGCTGAAAACTTGAAAAAGTGGCATGAGTTAAGGGCATTTTTTTATTATTTATTTTAATCTCTCCAAAATCCAAATCGGCGTCATTTAAAGTGTCGAATACATTTGAAGCCGTTGAAGATAATTCGCCCTGCAACGCGAGTATTCTCTCTTCTTTTTCCGACAAAGTATGAGGTTTATATTTAAGAATATTATTCAAATAAATTAAATATTCTTTTAAAACTTCGTCTTTTAAAAAAGATTTAATTTTTTTATCTTCTATACTCATTAATTCTGGTCCAAAAAAACTTAAATTTGCTGAAATTTCAGAAGATAATTTTGATAATCTCGCCGCTTTAATATTTGAATCGTTATTTGTTAAATCTTCCGTTTGTTTTAAGAAAGCATAAGAACCTAATTTTTCCAAAATTATTGACGCTTTCATTATAGAATCTAATATATTTTTTAATTCGCTTGCAGAGTTCGATAAATTGCCTTTGAATTTTTTCGCTTTATTTGAAAATTCTTCCATTTTCTTAAAATCGCTTTCAAATTCTTTATCGTTTTTATATAGCAAAGTTAGATTCCAAGTATCTTCGGTTTTTACATTTTTTCTTAAAATTAATTTATTTTCCATTTTTGTATCCTCTTATAAATCGTAAAATATAGAATTAAAAATTTATTTATCCAAACTTGAAGTGCAATTAGGACATTTAACCGCTTTTATGTTTATATTAGAAAAACAATAAGGGCAGGCTTTTTCCGTAATTTCTTTTTGCTCTTTTTCTTTTTTTACAAAAGAATTTTCCATTTTATTAAAAGCTTTTATAACTAAAAATATTGCCAAAGCCGTTATAAAAAAAGTTATAAGAGTATTGATAAAAACGCCGTAGCTTATAACGACAGCTCCTGCGGATTTAGCGGCTTCCAAAGAATGATAAGGTCCTTCGTTTTCAACGCCTTTTTTTATAACTAAAAATATATTAGAAAAATCTATTCCTTTTAAAAGCAAACCTATTGGAGGCATTAAAATATCATTAACCAACGAATCTGCTATTTTGCTAAACGCCGCTCCTATAATAATACCGACAGACATATCGAGTATATTTCCTCTCATAATAAACTTTTTAAACTCTTGTAGCATGATTTAATCTCCGTAATTTTTAATTTGCGTATAATTATATATTAATAAAATGAAAATTAAAAGTATGATTTAAATATTTTTATGAAACTTTTGATTATGATTAAATTAAAAATCGGCTATAAATTTGATTTAAACATGTTTTATGATATACTTTGAAAATACCAATCAAAATATATAATAATAAGTAATAGAAATTTCAAGTTAACATAATACTTATTATAGGAACATAAATTATTAAATTATGATTAAATTTCACTTAAATTTTTGATAATTTATTATTTTTTGATTAATATGCTAATTAAAGAATACAAACAATATTTATATTTTACCGTTGATATTTTATTTTTTGTATGTTATAATGGCTTTTATTATAAATTATTGAGGTTGCATATTCCGATAATAAGTAATATGTTAACAAACTCTGGGAGAAAAATATATGAATGACAAAACTATAAACAATATTGTATGGTGGATACCTATTAGGAAATTAAGAGATAAAGTCAGATACGATTTATTAAAACTTGTAGAAGAAAGAAAATATATGCCCCCGAAATTGAAATATCTATTAAACGAAATAATCATAGATGGCGAAAATATTGAAACCGATGAAGAAAATAGAAAATTAATAAAAGATATATTAATAAATTCGGAAAATGAAAATAATAGTATTCTTCATAACTATTTTATTAACAATAATTCAAACGCAATACATAAAGGCTTTTCGTATTTCGATTTGTATGAAAGATATTTTTCAAGATTTAAAGGCAGGGATATTAATTTATTAGAAATAGGAGTTCAGAATGGAGGTTCTACTAAAATGTGGGAGTATTATTTTAAAAAAATAAATCCCAATTTTAAAATAAACATATTTGGATTAGATATTGACAATAGAGTTAAATCACTTGGTATTGAAAACGAAAATATAAAATTATTTGTAGGCTCTCAATCCGATAGAGATTTTTTAAGGAAATTAAAATCCGAAATACCAAAAATAGACATATTGATTGATGATGGCGGGCATCGTATGGAAGAACAAATTATAACTTTTGAAGAAATGTATTCCCATATAAAAGACGATGGAATTTATTGGTGTGAAGATTGTGGAACATCTTATTGGAAAGGACATTATGGTGGCGGTTATAAAAATCCAAATTCTTATATAGAATATATGAAAAATTTAATAGACTCTATAAATGCATACAATGCTACTGAAAAAGATAATTTAAGAGTTTCAAATTTTACGAATACTGCATACGGAATATATTTCCATGAAAATGTCGTGGTTGTAGAGAAAAAATTAAGAAATCCTTATTATGTCAATATTGCAATAGGTTCAAGTATCGGAAAACATATTATTTATTAAAATATTTTTTAAATAAAATGAATAATTCAATTAATTTTTTATTACAAATTGTAAATTAAAAATATTATTAAATAATAATTAATTGTTTATAAATTAATTATTTAAACTTTGAAATTAAAATAATCCTTTTATATTTCCTTTTTTGTCTATGTCAATATTGCAAGCTGCGGGAATTTTAGGAAGACCAGGCATATCAATTATTCCGCCAGCCATAGCGATTATAAAGCCCGCGCCAGAAGCGAGTTTTATTTCGTCAATATTTAAAGTATAATTTTTAGGCGCTCCGAGTAATGAAGGATTATCGGATATTGACTTTTGCGTTTTTGAGATGCAAATCGGAAAATTCCCAAATCCTAAACTTTCGGCTTTTTTTATCATTTTAAGCGCTTTATTTGAAAATTCTATTTTTTCAGCTCCGTATATTTCTTTGCATATAATTTCAATTTTTTCTTTTACGGGCAAATTTAATTTATATAAAGGTTTGTAATTTGATTTTTTTGTTTCTATAATTTTTACGACTTTTTTAGCCAATTCTTTAGCGCCGTTTCCTCCATGCTCCCAAGCCTCGCATAAAGCTATTTTGATATTCAAAGATTTGCAATGTTCTTTTATAAGATTTATTTCTTTTTCTGTATCGGAAGAAAATTTATTTATAGCGACAATAATCGGAATATTATATTTTTGCATATTTTCTATATGTTTATCTAAATTGTCAAAACCTTTGCTTAAAGCTTTTAAATCTTCTTTTGAAAGTTCTTTTGCTTCGCCATGATGTTTTAAGGCTCTTATTGTCGCCACTAAAACTATACAATTAGGATTTAATTTTGCTAATCTGCATTTTATATCCAAAAATTTTTCAGCTCCCAAATCTGCAGCAAATCCCGCTTCGGTTATCGTATAGTCTGCAAGTTTCAAAGCCATTTTTGTAGCCAAGATTGAATTGCATCCATGCGCTATATTTGCAAAAGGACCGCCATGAACTATAGCGGGAGTATTTTCAAGAGTTTGAACTAAATTAGGTTTTATAGCATCTTTAAGCAAAACTGCAGCCGAACCTTCAATTTTTAAATCTTTTACTTTTAATGGATTGTCGTTTTTATCGTAAGCAAAAATTATATTTCCAATTCTTTTTTTCAAATCCATTAACGAAGTCGACAAACATAATATAGCCATTATTTCGGATGAAACCGTAATTTGAAAAGAAGATTCTCTCGGAATTCCATTTTGACTTCCGCCAAGTCCGATTATTATATTTCTTAAAGCTCTGTCGTTCATGTCAACCGCTCTTTTGAAAACAATTTTATTAATATCGATATTTAATTTATTTCCTTGTTTTATATGATTGTCTATGCATGCGGCTATAAGATTATGAGCGCTCCCGATTGCATGAAAATCTCCATTGAAATGCAAATTAATATCTTCCATAGGAATTATTTGAGAATATCCGCCTCCGCAAGCTCCTCCTTTAATTCCAAATACTGGACCTAGCGAAGGCTCTCTTAAAGCGGCGATTGTCCTTTTTCCGATTTTATTTAAGCCTTGAGTTAATCCGATTGTAACGGTTGATTTTCCTTCTCCCGCTGGAGTCGGAGTTATCGCCGTCACTAAAATAAGTTTTCCGTCTTTTTTATTTTTTAATTTGTCTAAAAGCGACAATTCAATTTTAGCTTTATATTTTCCGTAGACTTCATAATCTCCGTCTTTTAAGTTTAATTTTTTCGCTATCTCTTCGATTCTTTTTAATTTGCATTCTTGAGCTATTTGTATATCGGTTTTCATTTTCGCCTCCAAAATATTAGTTTTCTAATTATATACGGTATATAAAAAATAACAATTTTTTTATTTATTTGAAATTAAAATTTATTCTTACTTTAATTAACATCAAAAAAGTTGAGAGTAAATTTTTTGCATCCGTCTACCTTTGGCATAGTTATTTTTTATGGGATAAAAATAACATCAATTTTTTTATACCTTTTATTATAAATAATTAAAGTAAATAAATCTCACTGAAAGCAAACAGTCAACATAAAATATTGCTTTATATCAATTATCCTCTCTTCTCTTTTACTATTCCGCTTTTATAGGCATTTAAAAGTTCCGACAAATCGGATATTCTTTTTGAAAGCGCTTTTCCCGTATCGGTTTCTCCTACTGTAACTCTTTTATTAAATCTTTCGACTATGGTAATTTTTGGAGAGATTTTAAATCCAGAATCTACAACTTCGGCAAAAGGTCTATGTTCAGCGATAATCATCATATTTGAATTTGATATTAAAGTATATCCTCCAATTCCAGTGCTTTTATGATATGCTTTTGATAATCCGCCGTCTATAACGAGCAATATTCCTCCGCCTTTTATAGGGCTTTCTCCTTTATGAGTTTTTACGGGAACATGTCCGTTTACAATATGCGATTTATTAATATCCAAATCAAATTCTTTCAATATGCTTTTACAATAATCTCTGTCCTCTATATGATAATAATATGGATTATAATGCTCTTTATGAGTGGCTTTATCTTCAATAAAATATCTTTCAAAAGTCGTCATTTTATTTTTTCCAAATAATGGCGATTTTGGTCCGCTCCATAAATACCAACAATAATCTAAAGCGTTTAATTGCTCTTCGCTTCCAACCTCGCAATAAAACGCCTTTCTTACTTTATCTTCAACCTGTTTTAAATATTTCCATCCCGATAAATATTGTCCGTCAATATAAACATCGTCAAAAGTTCCGTCCTCTTTTGTAGGAATGCAACCATGATAAAGCAAATTGCCGTTAAATATTTTATATATTCCGCCCTTATCATAAATATAATTCATATGTCTTTGCAAAACGGGACTATTTATAAAAGAGAACGCCAAACTTTGTATTAAAGTATTTTCGCCTTCGGTTAATTCAAAAGGATTTTCTGGATTAATTGTAGGAAAATTTTTATCTTTTAATTCGTAAACTTTGCCTTCAATATTTATAGTTCCGTTTTTATAATCGATTTTATCGAGTAAAATTCTTTCGTCCATTCCGTAATTAGGATGTCTTTTTATTAATTGACATTCCAATTTAAATTGAATTATAGAAATCGCTTTATGCATTTTTGCAGCTAATTCTTTATCAACTTCGTCATACATATTTTTATCTAAAGTGTTCGGCTTAAAAACTTCGCAAGGGTCGTCTTTATAAACTTCGTTTGCAAAAGAAGAAAGCGAGCGCAAATTTATTCCATAACTATATTCAAGCAAATCAAAATTATTATATCTTATTGCAAGACGCGCCGCATTGGCTACGCAAATTAAACTTCCTTTAGCCGCTCCAAGCCAATGGATATCATGATTTCCCCAAGCTATATCGACTTCGTTAAAAGTCATTATGCTTTCCATAACTTTATCGGGATGAGGTCCTCTGTCGTAAATATCGCCGACTATATGAAGTCTATCGACAGAACATTGACGAATCAAATGGCATAAAGCTATAATAAATTTTTCTTCCGCCGAAATTTCTATTATAGAATCTATTATTGAAAAATAATAATTTTCTTTATTTTCTTCGTCTCCCGTTTGCAAAAGTTCGTCCAATATATACGCAAAATTTGAAGGCATTTTTTTTCTAATTTTTGAACGAGTATATTTACTTGTCACAACTTTGCAAATTCTTATAAGTCTATAAATCGTTATTCTGCACCAATCGTTAAAATCTTTTTCGCTTGATTTTTGATTTATAAGATTTTTAGTATCAACGATTAATATTTGAAGTTCCACTCTATCATGTTCTGGCAAAGTATTTTTAAATAACAATTCAATTTTTTCTCTTATAACTCCCGAAGAAGTTCCAAGCAAATATTCAAAACCTTCCGATTCTCCATGTATATCGCTTAAAAAATATTCCGTGCCTTTTGGAAGTTGAGAGATTGCTTTTAAGTTTATTATTTCAACCGAAGCATCGTCTATAGTCGGATAATTTTTTGAAAGAAGTTCCAAATAATCTTTATCTTTTAAATTTTTGTTCATCATCATAAAATTCTCCTTAAAATAAAATAACTTATATTATTAAGTATATACAAATTTATAATTTAATCTATAGATAATTGAAAATATATCAATATTTTATTAGATTTTATACGATAGACATAATTTTATAAATTAATATTTAGATATTTATCAATTAAATATTTGTTAAAATTAAAAAAAAGTAGTTGACTTTTTTAAAAAATTTGTTATCTTAAGTATAGAAAATAAATAAAAAAATGTTTGGATGTAAATCCTAACGAGGAGATTTAAATGACTAAAACGAAACAAAACAAAAGATTGTTATATCTTGTAGCGCTTGCAATTATGATAGCGTTAATGTCTATAGCATGCAAAAACAAAGCGACAGCGCCTTTAGCATCATTTTCTGAAGATTCTTCAGAAGAAGTTGTAAAGCCTGAAGGACCAACTACGCCTGAAACTCCTGAAGAACCTAAACCAACGGTTGGAACTTTTTCTAAATACGCTGGCAGTTATATAAGCTCTAATAAATATAACGATGGAAAAGGAGAAGGTTTTTACAAACATAAAGCTGTATTAGACGGCGATAATGTTACGCTCTATAAAGTATATGTAGACAGCGGAAGAGAAGCTAAATGGGAAGCAGGAAAAAGCGTTAATGGAACATTTACAGTTAAAGGTTCATGGATGACATTTAGCCTTGATATAAGCGGAAATCGAATTATATTAAATCTTCCATACGGACAAAAGGTTTATGTTAATAAAATCTAATAATTAAGTAATACGAATTGAGAAGACGATGCATGAAAATGTGTCGTCTTTTTTATTTGTTTCTATTAAATATATTTACTTTATAATAAATTAAATTGTAAAAAGTAAATTATAAAATTTGTTTGATTTTATAAACGAATATAAATACAATAATTAAACTAATTAATTAAAAGAAAGATAAAAATGTTTAATATATTATTAGTCATAATAGGTTCTATAGTTTACGGTTTTCTGCCGATATTTGTAAAAAATATTATTCCTTATAATTATTCTTCAATATCAATAGTTTTCTACAGATATTTATTTACTTCTATTGCTTTATTTATCATTATAATTATAAGAAAAAAGAGTTTTAAAATAAATAAAAAACAGTTTATAGAATTATTTATATTTAGCGTTATCGGACTTGGTTTAACTTTTTATCTTTTATCTCAATCTTTATTATATATTTCAGCTGGGCTTATGAATATGATTCATTTTGGTTATCCCGTTGTCGTTTTAATTTTAATGACTTTAATTTATAAAGAAAAAATTAATTTATTAAAAATCTTATCCGCTTTATCTTCTATTATTGGAATATTCCTTTTAACTAAAATAGCGGCGATAGAATCTTTTAAGGGAATTATATACGCTTTGCTTACAACGATTACTTACGGAGTATATATAATCGCAAATAAAAAATCTTCTTTTGCAAGTTTGGATACGATGGTTTCTCTATTTTATATGTCTTTAATCGTATCGGTAGTATTTTTTATAGCTGGAATATTAACTAATAGTTTGCAGTTATTAAATAATATTTTTGTTTTCTACAATTTTACCGCAATATCAATTTTATGCACAATATTTTCTTTAGGGCTTTTATTATACGGGGTTAAACAATTAGGTTCTTCTTTGGCTTCAATACTCAATATGTTCGAGCCTACGACAACAGTTATAGTTTCCGCTTTAATATATGACGAAAAACTAACTATAAATATTATAATAGGTTCTATTTTAATTATTTTATCAACGATTTTTATGATTTTATCTAGTAATTCAAATAATAAGTAAATTGTAAATTGAGATATTATTTTTTTGTTTAATAAAAATGCCTTAAATAGTATATTATTATATCAATATATAATAATATATAAGATTGTAATTAATTTGACTTTTATTTTTTTTGTAGTAAAATATTATAGATTGATATTGTTGTATCGATATTAATTTAAAAATCTCATTTTTATAACAAAAGGAGAAAAGTTGTGAAACTTCCAAAAGTCAATGATTTAGGCTTTTTCGAGATTCGTCTCGAAAGTATAGGCGGAATGGGCGCAAATAGCGCGGGTAAAATGCTTGCCGATGTAGGCGTTTTATCACAAGGTTATAACGGCGCCGCATTCTCAAGTTATGGTTCCGAAAAGAAAGGTTCTCCCGTTAAATCTTTCGTTAGATTTGCCGATTCGGAAACTTCGGTTAGAGTTAATTCTACCGTTGAAGAACCACATGTTGTAGCGGTTTTCCATATGAATCTTTTGAAAAACCCAATGACATTAATGGGCGTTAAAGATGACGCTATCGTTATTTTTAATACCAATATGTCTCCAAAAGAAGCGAGAGATTTCGCTAAACTTCATGGCGGAAAAGTAGTTTGTGTGGACGCTATTAAAATTGCGGGCGATTTGCATCTTCCATCGCAAGCCGCAAACACCATTATTATGGGCGCTATGATTAAACAGCTTCCGTTTATAGAAAAAGAACTGTTTGAAAAGCAAATTAGAAAACAGTTTGACGGAAAGAAGCCCGAATTGGTAGAGCCGAATATAGAGGCGTTTAGAAGAGGATACGATGATTCCGTAGAGGAAGTATTCGCTCCCGAAGACAAATACCCTTATATTCCTTACAAAAAACCAGAACCCGTTTACGGTAAAAATAATCAGCTAACGGGCGGTTATATAAGCGCGGCAGGAAACAGCACTTTAAAAGATTTGCAAGTTACGAGAACGGGTAAAATTCCCGTATTCAATCCTGCAAATTGTATAGACTGCGCTCAATGCGAAGCGGTATGTCCAGATTTATGCATAGTATGGGAAAGAGGTCCAGACAGAAAAAAACCAGAAGTTACCGCTATGAATATGATGGGCATAGACTATCAATACTGTAAAGGTTGTTTAAAATGCGTTAGAGCTTGTCCTAAAGGTCCTTATGCTCCTAAACCTTTGGAGAAAGACCAGCAGGCTTTAAGAATCGAATTAGAAGTAAATTTCGATGTAGATAAATTAACCTACAGTCGTTATAAGAAAAATAAATAAGGAGCGTATAAATGGCTAATAAATACAAACTTGCTGAACAAGAAAATATACTTGAAAGTGGTAACGAGCTTGCAGCCATAGCGGCCGCTCAAATCAATTATCATGTAATGGGTTATTATCCAATAACGCCTTCCACTCAAATAGCCGAATATTTGGACGAAATGAAGGCTAACGGAAGACATGAAGTATGTATGATACCAGGAGACGGAGAGCATGGAGCTGCGGGAATATGTTTTGGAGCTACCACGGCTGGAGGACGAGTATTCAACGCTACAAGCGCGAACGGACTCCTATTCGCTATGGAACAGCTTCCCGTTCAATCTGGAACTCGATTCCCAATGGTATTGAATGTGGTAAACAGAACGGTTTCAGGACCTTTGGATATTAAATGCGACCAATCGGATATAATGATGGCGCTTAATACGGGTTGGATAATAATAATGGCTCATACTACTCAAATGGTTTACGATTTCAATATTTTGGCTTTGAAAATTGCAGAAAGAGCTAAACTTCCAATAATAGTTTCTTCGGACGGATTTTTTACTTCTCACCAGAAGAAAAAAGTTCAATTATTTAAAAACGATAGCGATGTTCAAAACTTTTTAGGAAAATATATTCCAGAAGTTACATCCGTAGAACCTTCTAAACATCCCGTTACAATCGGACCTTACATGAATGAAGACGAATTAACGGGAAACAAATTACAATTATCTCAAGCGTTAGAAGACTCTCGTCCAATAATACTTGATGTGTTTGAAGAGTTCGCTCAATTATCGGGAAGAAAATATTCGCCGATTGAAACTTATAAAATGGATAATGTAGATGTCGCTTTAATGGTTTGCGGAAGCGCTTATGAAACGGCTACTTTGGCGGTTGATGAGATGACAAAAGAAAATCCTAAACTCAAAATAGGAACTTTTGCGATATCTCAAATTCGTCCTTTCCCTGAAAAAGAACTTCAAAAATTATTGGCAAATGTTAAAGTTGTAGTTGTAGGCGATAGACAAGACACTTATTCTGGTATGGGCGGAAATATGTCTACCGAAATAAGAGCGGCTTTGAAAAATGACGCTACGAATAAAACAGTCGTTATAAGCAGAACTTACGGACTTGGCGGAACGGAATTCCCTTTAGATAGCGCTAAAAAATTATTCCAAGCTGGAATAGACGAGTTGGCAAAACCTGGAACAGTTCATAAACATGATTATTTAGAACAGTATATGGGACATGCGGGCGTTGAAATGAAACCTATTCATGAACCGTTGACAATAGAAAGTCAAAAATCTGGAATAACCGTGACAATGAACGAGCAAACTAAAAAACTTGATGTTAAAGTTCCTCCTTTAAGAGAGTTAACGGGCAAGGCTTATCGATACGCTCAAGGACATGGCGCTTGTAACGGTTGCGGTATATTCTCTGGAATAAATACTTTTATGAAAGGAATTGAAGGTTCGGTTGTGCTTTTAGTTCATACGGGTTGTTCGATGGTTGTAACTACGGGTTATCCTTACAGTTCTTACAGGACGACTTATGTTCATAACCTATTCCAAAACGGTGCTGCCACTCTTTCTGGCATTGTTGAAATGTATCATGAAAGAAAAAGAAGAGGCGAGATAGACGGACCTGAGGACCCTACATTTATAATGGTTACGGGAGATGGCGGACATGATATAGGTATGGGACCTTCTATTGGAGCTGCGGTTAGAAACCATAAAATGATAATATTAGAATACGATAACGAAGGCTATATGAATACGGGCAATCAGTTGTCGTTCTCTACTCCTTTAGGACATAGAACTTCAACTTCAAATGTCGGCAAAGCGGAAGTTGGAAAACAATTTAACCATAAAGATGTGGCTCAAATATTTGCGGGTTGTCATATACCTTATGTAGCTACAGGTTGCGAATCTTATCCAATGGATTTGGTGAAAAAAGCGGCTAAAGCTCAATGGTATGCGAATAATCATGGGACGGCTTTCGTCAAAATTTTAATAGCATGCCCTTTAAATTGGAAATCGCCTGACGATATGGGTAAAGATGTTATTAAAGCTGCGGTTGATACTTGTTTCTTCCCTCTATACGAAGTTGAACATGGAGTAACGACAATAACCAATATGATAGCTGACGATAAAAAATTACCTGTAGAAAAATGGCTTGAAATGATGGGAAAAACGAAGCATCTTTTGAAATATCCCGATATACTCGGAGCTTTCCAAAAAGAAGTCGACAGAAGATGGACTCGCTTAAAGGCTATGCATGAAAGTCCTGTTCTATAAGTAATTATAGAATAAAATATAATAACGCTCTCATATTTTATTAATATGCGGGCGTTATTTTTTATTATATAAAATAATATTAAATAATTTAAAATAATTAATTAAATCTTTTTAAAGTAAAATTATCATCTAATTTAAAATCTTTTTCTATAAACGCTTTCATTGCTAATTCGCCTAAAACTGTGGCAAACTTAAAACCATGACTTAATCCGCCAAAAAATAATATATCTTTATTTAGAAAATCTATTATAAAATCTTCGTCTAAACTCATAGGATAACTGCATGATTTTCCTTCTATAAAATCTCCAATATAAGGCATAAATTTTCTGGCATGCTCTCCTATTTCGTTTTTATCTTCTTCTAATTCTCCGAAAGGCGCTCTCTCCTCTCTTTTATTATAATATTGTCCGCTTAAATTTTTACCTATTTTAAATCCGTCTCCCGCATTTGGAAAACCGTAATAATGGTCGCCGTCTATTTCAAAAGTAAAGGCTGGCAATTTTCCGTAAATATATTCTTCGCTTTTCCACCAAGAAAAAATTTTTCTTTTCTTAAAAATAGGTATGCAAGGAAGAGGCATTATTTTTAAAAGCAGATTTAAAATTTCATCCGAATATGTTCCCGCGCTTAATACTATATTTTTTGTTTCAAACTCGTAATTTTTAGATATTATTAAATAAGAATTATCATTTTTCTTAATTTCCGTTATCTCTTCGTTATAATATTCTTTAGCGCCTAATTTTTTAGCCTCGTTAGACGCCGTTATTATTGATTTATCGCTATAAACATATCCCGTATTTTTTTCGTAAACTCCTATAAAATCATTTGGAACAAAAAATTTATATCTTTCTTCTATTTCTTTTTTATCAATGATTTCGCAATCAAGTTTATAATCATTAACGCTTTTTATAATATTAATCATAAAATCCGAATTTTTATACCCTATATTAATAACGCCGCATCTTTCAAATAATTTTGTATCGGTTTCTTTTTCAAATTCTCCCCATAAATCAAAAGCTCTTTTTAACATAGGAATATATTTTTCGCCTTCGCCATACGCTATTCTAAAAATTCTCGTATCTCCATGATAAGAGCCTTTATCATGCGGCGGAGAATAAATATCTACCAAAGCGGTTTTAAGTCCTTTTTTAGCCAAATAATAACCTGCGAAAGCTCCGACAGTTCCTACTCCAATAACGCAAATATCAAACTTTTGCATACAAACTCCTTATAATGTTATATTTATTACTATATAATATTTTTAAAAAATTTATATATTAATTTTTTAATTTTAACAATTTTTATTTTAGATTAATATCTTTGACAAATAAAATTTTTTTGTTATAATATTGTTATGAATAAAAAACCTTTTAATGCGCTTAATGATTGTTTCGTTCGGTATTTCTTTACTGATAAAGGAGGCGAAAAAGTTTTGCTTGATTTTATAAACGCCGTTATGATTAGCGCTGACATGAAAACTTTTAAGGCAGTTGAAATATTAAATCCGTTTAATCTTAAAAAACATTACAATGATAAAGAGACTATTGTAGATGTGAAATGCATTACTAAAAACGGAACGGTTGTAATTATCGAAGTTCAGCTTTCAGGCAATTCAAGATTTCCAGAAAGAATACTTTATTATTGGTCTGCAAATTATAGTAAACTTTTGAAGAAAGGTGAAAAGTATGATGATTTAACTCCTGTTATAAACATTAATTTGCTTAATTTTAATTTGAATAAAAAGAATAGCAATGTTCACAGTTGCTATATGATTTACGATACAAAAAGTAAAAGATTATTAACCGACCATTTGCAAATACATATGATAGAATTAAAGAAATTTAAATTCAAAGATAATAATTTGAAAAAGGATTTAAATTATTGGCTTGGATTTTTCACTACAAATAATATGGCACGACTGTGCGCAGTAGCGAGGAGTATATGTCAGAGATAGTAAAAGAAAAACCTATAATGGAAGAAGCGCATAAAAGATATAATAATTTTATTAGAAGTCGATTAATGATGTCGGAGTATGAGAAAAAAGAAATCTATCAATACGATAAACAAATATCGCTTGAAGATAAAAGACGAGAAGGCAAAGCGGAAGGAATTAAAGAAGGCAGACTTGCAGAACAAATCTCAATGGCAACCGCAATGAAAAAAGAAAATATTGATATAGAAACTATTAAACGAATTACAGGCTTAACCATAAAAGAAATTGAAAAACTATAATTTATAAACCGCATAGAAACAAATAAAATTATTATCTTCATTATAAAAAATAAAACCCCTATGCTCTTTTTGAACATAGAGGTTGTTGTCTTAAATCTTTATTTTATTCGATATATGCTTCTTTAATTTAATTTTTGAGCTGCTGTTTTTAAACTAGTAGCTGCTGTTTTTAAATCATCAACTGCTGCTTTTAAATCTGTATTTGCTGCTGTTACTGCTGCTACCGCTCCTACCGCTGCTGTTTCTACTTTGCCTGCCTCTTCTTTTAAATTATTTGTTGCTGCTTCCGCTGCTGTTTTTACTGCTTCTACTTTTGTTTTTAACTCTCCTGTTGCTGCATCTGCTATTGCTGTTGCTGCTGTTGCTATCATTGTTGCCACTGTTTTTACTTTTTTTTCTGTTGGTGCTTGTTCTGCTGCTATTGCTGCTGCCTCTGTTTTTGCTGCTGACGCTGCTTGTTTTGCTAATTCAAGTTTAGTTGGCGTTGGGTTAGTAGGTTTACTTCCGCCTTCGTCCTTGCTACAGCTTACCGACAATAACGATAAAGCCATTACCGTTATTAATAAAGATTTAAGAATGTTTTTTGTGTGTTTCATTTTGCACACTCCTTTTGAATAAATTTTTTTTATAACTAAACAGAGATTTCTCTCTGATAAGCTATCGAAAGTAATTGAAGTTAAAAAGATTTTAACTAAATGTAAAAAATATTTTTGAAATAGAAATTTAAAATAATTATTTAAGATATAATTATGGCTTTGCTTTGCTTTGCTTTGCTTTGCTTAACAAATTTACAGTATTGTTATTTGTTGTAGTTTTCATATCAAACTTTCCTCACCGATTTCTCGGCAAATACTTTTACAATTAAATTATACAACATTTAAAAAATTAGTCAATAGTTTATTTTAAATTTTTTTCAATATTGATTAATTTAATTTAATAATATTATAAAACATTTTAAAAATTTTGTCAACTATTTATTTTAATTAATTGAGTAATATTTTACAATATTTAAAAATTTTTGTCAACAAAATAATTTAAATATTTATTAACTATAATACAATCTTTTAAAATAAAGTCAATATAATTAATTTAAATATTTTTAATTTACAAAAAATTTTTAACATTGATTAAAATATATATCAAGCGTTTATTTTAAAAAAATTAAAATAAAATAGGCGGAAACCAAAAAATTATAAAACTAAATTAATAAAATATACATTTAAAAATATTGACTAAAAAATATATTTATGTTATTATAAAAAAACTTATTTTTAAAATGTATAATGTTTGGAGAGCTGCCCGAGAGGCCGAAGGGAACAGTTTGCTAAACTGTCGTAGGATTTTTCCTACCGAGGGTTCGAATCCCTCGCTCTCCGCATCGGATTAAAATGAAGAAAGCGATATTTATAATATTTTTTATAGCCGTATCTATGGCTTATTCTCAAAATGGCGATACAAATAACGAAGCAACCTCAAATTATTTTAATGTTCCCACAGAAACAGAAAATAATACAAATAACGAACCTGCGATAATTCAAGATATAAGAAATATTGAAAACAGAGCCGCCGTAAGTTCAACAGGAATGTTTATAAGAGCGATTATAGGATTTATATTAACTTTAATCGGAATATATTTAGTGTTTATGTATCTTAAAAATAAAACTAAAAAAATATCGGGTTCAAACGAAATTATAAAAATATTAGCTACAACGACTGTCGCATCAAATAGATATATTTCGATTATAGAGATAGCGGAAGAAATGTATTTAATTTCAATATCCGACCATAATATTAATTTGCTTGAAAAAATAGAAGATAAAGAAATTAAAGACCAAATAAGAATGATGTATATAAACTCTAAAGAAAATGTGGTTGAAGATAGTTTTAAAAATATTTTAAATCAAACTTTATCTATATTCAGACAACCAAAAATGAAAGAAAAAGACGCTTTACAATCAACAAAAGAAATTAGAGAGAGATTGAGAAATTTAAATTCCAACGATAATAATGAAAATAATAAATAAAGTTAATATTTCAGCGATAATTAAAATTCTAATTGCTTAATTTAATAAAATTTAAAATATATCAAATAAACTAAAAAACAAAAAATTTTTACTTTCTTTCTTACTTATATAAAGAACAATAATTCTAGTTTTCTTTAAAATATATTATTTATTAAATTATATGAATATATAATTAATTTACTTCCCTAATCTATCTCTTAAAGTTTTGCCCATTTCCTCATAACCTTTTTTACCGAGCATAGCAAACATATTCTTTTTATACTCCTCAACTCCAGGCTGGTCAAAAGGATTAACGCCAAGAATATATCCCGAAATTCCGCATGCTTTTTCAAAGAAATACAAAAGCTCTCCGATTGTAAAAGGAGTAATTTTGTCAATGTCGATTATTATATTAGGAACGCCTCCGTCAACATGAGCTAAAACCGTAGCTTCCAAAGCGGATTTATTTATTTCATGCAATTTTTTTCCGTCCAAATAATTGAGTCCGTCCAAATCGGAATCTTCTTTTTTTACGCTTAAATCAATATCTTCGTTTCCGACTCTTATAACAGTTTCAAATAATCCTCTTTTTCCGTCTTGTATGAATTGTCCTAAAGAATGCAAATCTGTTGAAAAATCCACAGAAGAAGGATATATTCCTTTTTTGTCTTTACCTTCGCTCTCTCCGTATAATTGTTTCCACCATTCTGAAATATAATGCATTCTTGGAATATAATTTACCATAATCTCCGTTGCAAAACCTTTATTATATAAAATATTTCTTATTATAGCGTATAACATAGAAGGATTTTTTTTATAATCGCTATCTTTAGTTAATTTTGCCATAGAATTGAAACCTTTAATTAACTCTTCTATATTTATTCCCGCGGCCGCAATAGGAATTAAACCTACGGGAGTTAAGACCGAATATCTTCCGCCGACATCGTCAGGTATTACAAAAGTTCTATATTTATTTTCAGTCGATAAAGTTTTTAAAGCGCCTTTTTTAGCGTCAGTAGTCGCTATTATTCTTTTTGAAGCTCCTTCTTTTCCGTATCTTTTTTCGGCATATTCTTTTAAGAATCTAAAAGCTATCGCAGGCTCTGTTGTAGTTCCGCTTTTTGAAATTACATTTATATAAAAATCTTTATTTTCTAAATAATCCAAAAGATGCTTAAAATATTCTCCGTTCATATTATGTCCCGCGTATATTACTTGAGTAGCGCCTTTTTTAGCTTGAGCGAAAGGATTTAAAAAAGATTCTATAACCGCTCTCGCTCCCAAATAAGAACCGCCTATTCCAACGGAAACCAAAACTTCCGCGTTTTCTCTAATCTCTTTTCCTATAGAATCGATTTCTTTAAAAGTTTTTAAAGCTTCCGAAGGCAAATTAACCCAACCTAAAAAATCGTTTCCCGCTCCTTTTTTGTTTTCCAAAAGTTCGTTTGAATATTTTGCAAAATCATGCAAATAATCAAGTTCGTATTCTTTCAAAAAATTCAATGTATTTTTATAATTTATAGTTATCATTTGATACTCCATACTTTTATTTTATGAAATATATTATACAATATTAAATTAAAAAATAAAGAAAATAATTAAGGCAAAAATATGATTTTATCGGGACTCGAAATAGAAAAAAATTTAGGAAAAAATATAATAATAGAACCTTTTAATAGAAATCAATTAAATTCAAATAGTTATAATGTTAAACTCCATAATAAACTTTTAATATATAAAGAAAATTTATTAGACATGAAAAAACCTAACGAAACTAAAGAAATTATAATTTCGGAAGAAGGTTTTAAATTAGAACCTAATCAATTATACTTGGGAAGAACTTTAGAATATACAAGCACAAAAAAATTCGTTCCTATGATTGAAGGACGCTCTTCTATTGGAAGATTAGGAATTTTCATTCATATAACGGCGGGATTTGGCGATGTTGGATTTTCGGGTTATTGGACTTTGGAAATATTTTGTATCAAGCCAATAATAATTTATCCAAATGTTGAAATAGCTCAATTATATTATCATACGATTGGCGGAGATTACGAAGAATATAATAGCGGAAAATATCAGAATAATACCGATATTCAGCCGAGTATGTTATATAAAGATTTTCTAAAATAAAATTTAATCTAAATGAAAAAAGCGAAAAATAAATTAAATTCAAACCTTGAGGAAATATATAAAAACTCCGTTATAAGAAAATGCAGAATTGAAGAAAATATTGATTCTATGAGATTAGATAAATATTTAGGAAATAGATTTTCTTATTATTCAAGAAATAAATGGCAGGATTTAGTCGGGCAGGGTTTGGTATTGGTAAACGGAAAGAGAATAAAATATACGAGAGAGATAAAAAAAGGAGATGAAATTGTTTATCATTTGATAGGACTAAAAGAACCCGATATTGATAAAAATATTCAAATAATTTACGATGACGGCGATTTGATTATAGTAAATAAGCCTGCAAATTTGCCCGTTATACCTTCGGGAAAATATTATTATAATACTTTGCATACGATAATGAAAGAAAATTTAAATTGCAATATAAATATGTTAAATAGAATAGACAGAGAAACGAGCGGTTGCGTTGTTATGTCGAGAGGACATGAATTGGCTTCAAAATTCTGTTCAATGCATTCAAAAAATAATTCTAATAAAATAAAAAAAACTTATATAGCGATAGTTGAAAATGCAAAAAATATTGAAGATAATTTTATCGTTGAAGGATACTTGGAAGAGATAGGAAATATTTTTTATAGAAGATATCAAATTCTTAATAAGGATATTGAAAATATTAAAGATATAAAAAATAAAAATTTAAAATATTCAAAAACAAAATTTAAAACCTTAAAAAAATTTGGAGATTATGCAATTGTAATGGCAAGATTATACACGGGAAGAATGCATCAAATAAGAGTTCATTTGCATTCGCTTGGATTTTATACTTTAGGAGATAAAATATACGGAAAATACGGTCCCGAAGTTTTTAATTCTTTTATTAAAAAAAGCGTTATTCCAAAAGATTTTTTTATAAGACAAGCGTTGCATTCATACAAATTAGAATTTAATCATCCTATAACAAATAAACTAATAAAAGTAAAAGCTCCTTTGCCTAAAGACTTAAAAGAATTAATTTCAAAAATAAAAAATTCTTAAAAAATTATCGATTATTTATAATATTTCCGTCTTTAATTATAAATATATTTTTTCCGTCAGAAACTATAGAAATTGCAGAATCGGTTTCTTCGTTTATAGCCGATACAAAATCGTAGCCTCCAAACTCTCTTCTTTTTAAATTCTCTTTATCTAAAATAAAATAATAATATTTCCCAAGTCGCTCGCCCGTGAATGCGAAAGATTCTCCGATAAACTTAAAAGAATTTATATTATTATAAGAAGGGCTTTCGAAATCGTCAGTAAAAATATATTGTCTATCGCCTTTTGTAGCGTTATAAACTAAATTATTATTTGAAGAAAAATATAATTCGTTTATATTATTAAAATCTTTATTTAATCTTTTTCCGTTTAATATTATAAATGAATTACCGTTTGTTTGCGCCGCATAGGCGAAAGATTTTGAATCTGCAGAATATTTATATAAAAGAATATTATCATAATTTGTAATTATCTCTCCTCCAACATGAAAACTTAAATTTTCGTTTGTATCTATATCGATAAATAATAAAGTTTTTCCATCGGGCGAAAAAGACATATTAGTTATTAAATTATATTCGCCTAAATTTCTGCCGTTTAAAATAAGACTTGTCATTACAGGAGTGTTTGTAATATTTTCTTGAGATAATTCGGGCATTTGTAATGAAATAAAATTTGTTATAATATTCGTTATAATCATAAGAGCTATAGTGTCGGATTGTCCTTTTACAGTTATTCCTTCCTCATTTGTATAGACGCTGATATTCGATAAATTATAATTAGTAATCATTGAAGTATTTGTAGTCGATGCGTTTGTAATTATAGAATTATTTATATCGTTAGTATCAATTTCGGGCATAAATTTAACGGCATCAGCATAATTATTAGCGTCAAAAGAAGCAAAATCAACGACTTCAAAAAATATATCGGTATCGTCATTCGATAAAGTTGAACTTTCTTCTACTTCAATAATATATATAAGTTCGTCTCCATAGGTAGAATATTTCATTCTGTCGACTTTGCCGTCAATTTGTGTCTCTTCTCCGTTTATATTGATAAAATATTCTCCATCTCTTAAATAAGAAAAAGCAAAATCATTGTCGTCAATAATAGAAGCGAATAACTCCGAGTATTCCGTTTGTCTTTCGCCGTTTATAATCGCGATTCCATAATCGTTTAATCTTGCAAATATTATAGAATTATTTCCTGAAAAATCGCTTCTTTCTATAGAATCAAATTCCATTTCTTTATCGCCATAAATTAAAGTCCACATATCTTTTCCCGTAGAAGATTTCAACATTGTGGCGACTAAAATATTATTTGGAAGAATTTTTATTATTCCCGCGTCTTTATAGCCCGTTAATCTTTTTTCTTTATAAATTATATCAAAAGTTTTTTGATTATCTATATCGGTTTTTTCTATTATAACGGCAAAATTATTTTCGTCTAAAATATATCCGTCTTTTACTCTCTCGCCTCTTTGCAAAGTATATATTTGAGGAAAAGCCGAAATATTGATTAAAATAAAAGAAATAAATAATATAAAAATTCTCATAAAGATTACTCGCTTTAAATTTAATTTAATATCTTAATATTTTACTTTAATAATTATTATTAGTAAAGTATTAAAATTAATAAAATATAGATTTTATAATAAAAAAGGAACGCATATTTCTACGCGTCCCTTTATTATCTAAAATCATTTTATCTTTCTTTATTGAGCTACTTCAACTCCAGCTTTATCTTGAGTTTCAAAATATTTTTGAGTAAATCTTCTGTAAACTAATTCTCCGCCTTCGTCCGTAAATGTAGCTATAGAACCGTCTCCAATTATGGCGACAGAACCTGCTCTACCTTAATTTTTTTCTAAAAAAATTCTATGTTTTAAATATGCAAATTATATATTAGAATTTCATAAAATATATTGACAATTTATATTTTTTTTGTTATAATCAATTTAATAATTTTTAAAAATTTTAATTTATAGGGGACTATTATGGAAATGTTAATTCAAAATGCCCGCTTTTTTACAATATCGGCGGCAGTATTAACTTTAGCATTCGCATTTTATTTCTATAAATGGATGCGAAAACAGGACGAGGGAACGGACAAAATGAAAGAGATAGCTTCTCATGTTCGCTCTGGAGCTTTGGCTTACCTTAAACAACAATATAGGGTTATAGCCTTCTTCTTTGGCGGAGCTTTCATTATCTTTGCCATTCTTTCTTATGCATTAAAAGTGCAAAATCCTTTCGTTCCGATTGGATTTTTAACGGGAGGTTTTTTCTCAACTCTATCGGGCTTTTTAGGAATGAAAACAGCGACTTACGCGTCTGCAAGAACAGCTCATGCGGCTTCAAAATCTTTAAATCAAGGTTTGACTATAGCTTTTCGCTCTGGAGCGGTTATGGGGCTTACGGTTGTAGGTTTGGCTTTATTCGATATTTCAATGTGGTTTATAATATTAAACGGTTGGCTTGATAATAATTGGTTTAATACGGATTTTTTAGGAGTTGGAAATATTTCAAGAGATTCTATGGATTATATCGCCGCTAAAATGCATTTTATAACGACAACAATGTTAAGCTTTGGAGTAGGCGCTTCTTTTCAGGCTCTATTTGCAAGAGTCGGAGGCGGAATATTTACAAAAGCTGCCGATGTCGGAGCGGATTTAGTCGGTAAAGTTGAAGCTGGAATACCTGAAGACGACCCAAGAAATCCTGCCGTTATAGCGGATAATGTCGGCGATAATGTCGGCGATGTTGCTGGAATGGGAGCGGACCTTTACGAATCTTATGCTGGCTCAATACTTGCGGCAATGAGTTTAGGTTCTGCGGCTTTCGGTTATATAAATCCTACAATAAGCCCAATATATGCGGTTACTCTTCCTCTTATACTCGCTGCAATAGGAACTTTATCTTCAATAGTCGGAGTTTTCTTCGTTAAAACTAAAGAAAAAGCGTCTATGGGAGAATTATTAAAATCTTTAAGAGTCGGAGTTTATGTAAGTAGCGTTATTATTATAGTAGTTTCATTCTTACTTGTAAAAGCGCTTCTTCCTAATAATTTGGGATTATTCGTTTCAATAATAGTGGGACTTATCGCTGGTAATGTTGTCGGTTTCTTCACAGAATATTATACGGCTGCAGAATACAAACCTACTCAATGGGTTGCTGAACAATCAAAAACGGGACCTGCAACAGTTATAATCGGAGGACTTGCAATCGGTATGCAATCTACTTTAATACCCGTTGTTACAGTAGTCGTTTCTATAATATTATCTTTCGGTTTTGCGGGCGGTTTCGGTTCTGAAGTCGGTTCTTTCTCTCAAGGATTATATGGAATAGCTTTGGCTTCAGTTGGTATGTTATCTACTTTAGGAATCACTTTGGCTACGGACGCTTACGGACCAATTGCCGATAATGCGGGAGGAAATGCAGAAATGTCTGGTTTGCCTGAAAGCGTTAGAGAGAGAACGGACGCTTTGGATTCTTTAGGAAATACTACGGCTGCTACAGGAAAAGGTTTTGCAATATGTTCTGCGGCTTTAACGGCTATGGCTTTAGTCGCCGCTTATATAGAAGAAATTAAAACGGCTTTGGGCAGAATGATTAATAGCGGTAATTTAAAAGAAATAGTTATAGGTTCGGTAAAATATACCGCGGAAAGTTCTTCAGAATTATATAATAAAGTAGTTTATAGCTTGAGTATGAACGAATTTATGCAGGCTTTCAATATTCACTTAATGAATCCAAAAGTAATAGTTGGAATATTTGTAGGTTCAATGCTTGTATTCTTCTTCTGCGCGTTGACAATGAAAGCGGTTGGAAGAGCTGCTGGCGGAGTAGTTGAAGAAGTTAGAAGACAATTTAGAGAGATAAAAGGACTTTTGGCTGGAGAAGAAGGAGTTAAAGCGGATTATGAAAAAGCTGTTCAAATTTGCACAAAATCGGCTCAAAAAGAAATGATTATTCCTTCGGTTTTGGCTATAATAGTTCCCGTTTTGGTTGGCTTCTTATTTGGAGTTCCCGCTGTTATTGGGCTTTTAATTGGCGGATTAACTTCTGGTTTTGCAATGGCTGTTATGATGTCAAACGCGGGCGGTTCTTGGGATAACGCTAAAAAATATATAGAAGCTGGAAATTTGGGCGGAAAAAAAATTACGGATAAAAATGGAAATAAAATAACAAATCCTAATCATGCCGCTGCGGTTATTGGCGATACTGTTGGCGACCCATTTAAAGACACTTCAGGACCAAGTTTAAATATTCTTATAAAATTAATGAGTTTAATAAGCGTGGTTTTTGCAGGCGCGATTATAGCGTTCTCTCCGAAAATTCAGGCTTTGCTTGGAATAGCGGATAAAATAGTGAAATAAAAGCATGAAAGTTTAAAATAATAAAAGCTATCGATTTAATAATCGGTAGCTTTTTTATATATAAAAAATATTAACAAAGAATAAACTCAATTCAAATAATAATTAAAACCCAAATAAACATGCGTATCAAAATAATATTTGCTATATGTTATCGATAAATCTCTAATCATTGAATTATAATAATTATTCATTGTGCTTGAATAGTAAAAAACCAAAGAAAAATTGCTTTTTTCAAATCTGTATTCTATAGATTTTAAGGTTCTATAAAAATTAAGATAAGTCACAAAAGTATTTACATTTTTATTATAAGCGACAAAAACATATACATCCAAAATTAAATCCAATATCGGAAAATCCTTAAACCACATTGCCGAACTTACCATAGGAAAACTTAATATTTTTAAATTTTGAGAATAATCGTTATAATTTATAGTTTCAATGCCTATTAATTCTTTTTCTTCCATAAGATACATAGGCGAACTTGAAATATAACCGTTTAATTGACTTACGCTTGAAATCGTAATAAATATAACAATTAATAAAATCTTTTTTATAAACATTAATTTACCTAATAAATATACCTTATTTACCATATATTATATAAAAAATATTAAAAATTTAAAGCAAAAAATTCTATTGCTTGACATAATTTACATACTATTATATCATACTTTTCGGAAAATCATACTATTAATATTAAATTATAAGTTAGGAGTTAATATGTTTAAAAATTTTATCTATTATAGCGTCTTATTATTATTTTCTATAAATTTATTTCTTTATTGCGATGAAACTAACGGCTCGTTAAAATATAAAATGGATAATTATGAGGAAAAAGTAAAAACTAAGTGGGAATATAATCCTTTTAAGAATTATGCAACGGATAGATATTTTTCTTCTTGGCTTAATCCAAACGCTTATAATAGCAAATTTTGGTTTGGAGATATTTTTAATATAAAAGAAATGTATCCGAATAAAAATTTTAATTTTGACAAAATGATATTATATTATCATCCGACTTTAGCTACAGAAGTGACGCCAATAAGTTTTAAGCATAATGAAAAACATAGATTTAAAATAGGAGTTGGATATTTGACGCATTTTTTCTTTTCGCATTACGGAAAAGGATTTAGTCAATATTACGGAAAAAGTTTATTTTACGGAACTTATACGCAGACGGAAGTATTTTTTGATTATATATATAATAATTCTTTTAAGTTTAGATTTTCTCCTTTAAGGCATGTATGCTCTCATATAGCGGGCGATATATTGGGAGACGATAAGTTATACGATAAATCTACGGAAGAATTTAAAGATAACGGATTTGAGCAAATGCAATTTTCCGCTCATTACAAATACGGATGGTTTGCTTTTTACGGCGGAGTAGCTTTTGCAATTACGGGTTTTAAAAAATCAAATTTGGTTGATTTGTTTAATATTTTTTCTGGAATAGGTTTTAGAGTTCCAATTTGGGGAGAGATTAGTTTTATTTCGGGAGTATATTTAGGAGTTAATCTTGACCAAATAAATACGATTAAAAGAACTATTGACGATTATATAGCTTTAAGAAGTTATAGCGAATGGACGCCTTCAATATCCGTAGGAGCTGGCGTTGAAATTTACAGAATTATAATTGGCGTAAAATATCAATATGAACGCTCTAAACAATTATACGCTTTCAAAAAAATGGAAAGTAAATTTGGACTTGAAGCGAGTTTATATTTATAAAATTAATATTCGCCTTCAGAATTATTTTCATAATATTTAAAAACATCATAAGGAGAAAATATTCCTAAATCGGTAATTATCGCGCTTACCAAATGCGGCGGAGTATAATCGAAAGCGGGATAAAATCCTTTAACTCCTTTTTTTGCAGTTTTTACTCCCATAGCTTCCGTTACCAATTTTTCGTCTCTAAACTCAAATTCTATATCTTCAAATCCTCTATGACTTTTATCGGGCGCTCCCGTTACAAAATAAGGAACTCCCAAATATTTTGAAATAATCGCTATTTGATAAGTGCCGATTTTATTTACAACCGCTCCGTTTAGGCAAATCAAATCTGCAGCGGAAGTGAATATATCGATTTTTTTCTCTTGCATTGTATAAGCTATCATATTGTCTGTTATAACTGTTGTATCGGCATTTTGCTCAAAGGCTACGGTTGCCGTTAATCTTGCTCCTTGAAAATACGGACGAGTTTCAGCGCAAATTATTTTTATATCTTTATTTTGTTTTTGAAATTCTCTAATCATAAAACCGACTATTGACTCTCCAAAACATTGAGTTAAAATCGTCCCTTTAGAGGGAAACATTGAAACCAAATATTCAGCCATTTTTTTAATTTTCGAGTATCTTTTTGTGGAAAGTTCTATTCCTTTATTAAAAATTTCCTCTATTATTTCGTTTGAATCTTTGTTTTTATTTATAGCGTCAATTCCAGCATCTAAACAATTTTTTGTTATAGACATCATTCTTGCGCTTGTAGTCGGACGAGAGTTTGCCAAAGTATCGCAAGCGTTTTTAAGAAATTTAATTTTATCTTCGCCTTGCAAATTTTTAGCTTCATATCCCGCCAAAGCCATTCCCATTGCAACAGCCAAATAAGGTCCCGCGCTTTGAGTCACCATATCGGCTATTGCTTTAGAAACTTCTTTATAAGTTTTGCATTCGACAAAATTAATTTTATTCGGATAAACTCGCCTATCTAATATTTTTACTATTCCCTCTTCATACCAAGCTATATTTTCAAATTGAAGCATAAAAGCCAAATCTTTATCGATTCTTTCCATAGATTTTTCTCTTAAATTAATTTATTTTCTCTCTCAAAAAATTCTTAAAATTTTTTTAATCATTCAATTTCTATTTTATTTTCTAGTAATAATTGTGGGATTTTCTGCTCCTTGAGCGGTGAATGTTCCTTTAGTGAAACTTCTAAAATATAAAGCATCGCCTTGTTTATTCTTATAACTTGTCGCGCTAATTCTTGTTATATCGGATGCGTGAATTTTTTTGTCACTACTTTCGCTCATAGAACCGTCAGAGTATATCGTAATAACAAGAGTATTATCTTTTACATTATACCATTTGCCCACATAATAGGATAATGTTATCGGGTTTGAATTTGACTTACAGCAAATATGAAATAAGGATAAAAAGAATAATATTATTATTAAATTTTTTAGATTTTTCATTGATTAACCTCCACAATGAATTACAAATTAAATTTTAACCAATTTGTAAAATCTGCAACTCTTATTAGTTTTTCTCTTTGCATTATAACTTCTTTTCCAATTTTTAGCAAATTATATTCAATGTCGGCTCTCTTTTTTTCGTCAGAAACGGATTCTATTTCTTTAACTCTCGCACAACCTGTAGTTCTTCTTATTATTTCAAGTCCGCAAATTCCGAAAGAATATTTTAAAATATTATCAAGATAATATTTTTTAAACTCTTCGTTTTTTGCCGAAATGTCTTTAATATCTTTTTTAAATTTAATTAAAAATTTCTTTTTGAATAATTTTATTATATCGTTTATGGCATTATAAATAAAACGCATAAATTTTTTATTATTCGTAATATTCAAATGATAAACATAAGAAAAAATAAGATTTGCAATTAAAGTTCCCAAGTCGTAGCCAATCGGTCCATAAAATGCAAATTCGCAATCCATAACTTTAATATATTTGTCGTTTGTAAAAATAGAACCCGTATGCAAATCGCCATGTATCAAAGCTTGAGGATTATTCATAAACTCGTATTTTAATTTTGCCGCTTCAAATTGCAATTTTTTATTTTTATAAAATTCTTTTTCAACATATTTTTTCAATCTTTTTGAAAAAACATTTTCTTTAAGCAAATTAAAAAAAGGCTCTGTAAAAACCAACTCCTCGCTTATTTTACATAATTCTTTATTCGTATATTTTATAACTTCGTTTTTTTTAGAAAATGCATCTGTAAAAAAATCGGCGGTTGATAAAGTAGTTTCTATTATAAAATCGGTTATCTGTTCGGGCAGATGATAAAGAATTTTTCCTTTAATCAAAGCGTCTCTTAATATAATGCAATCTTTCAAATCTTCCATTATAAAAAGTTTCATTGTTTCGTCTATATAAAAAATTTTAGGAGCAAGTTTTGGGAATTTTTTTCCGTAATAAGTTAAAATTTCAGCTTCTTTTTTATTTCTGTTAATATCTAAAATTCTACCCGAAGAATTGCTTCTTGTATGAACTCCCGCTTGTTTTATTATGACGGATTTTTTATTATTTTTAACTCTATAAACATAATTTAAATTTCCATCTCCAATTTCATTGCAAGTCGTATCTTTAGAATTAAAATATTTAAATTTTTCTTTGGCGTATTCTAAAATATCTTTTTCATTCATTAAAAAATATTTATTAAATTTATTCATTTAAATTAATCCTATGTTTTTATTATTTATATATTAGCATAAAAAATATAAATTTAAATAGAATTATAATGATTTTATTAACTCAAATTAAAAATTAAAAGTTGAAAATTGTAAAATAGAATAATTAAATATATAATATGTAAATTATTAATAATAAAATAAATAAAAATTTGAATAAAATATTTTAAGGAGAAAATTATGCAAAAGAAAACTACAAAAGAAACGGTTGAAAATATAGTTTGGAAGGCATGCGACACTTTTCGAGGCTCAATAGATTCTTCGCTTTATAAAGATTATATTTTAAGTATGCTTTTTGTAAAATATTTATCGGACTTTGCGAAAGAAAAAATAAAAGAACTTGAAAGCAAATATTCGGGAGATAAACTTAAAAGAAGACTTGAAAGAATGAATTATAAAATAAGCAAAGATGCAAGTTTTGAATATTTATTAAAAAATAAGGAAGCGCCAAATATTGGAGAGATAATAAATACGGCTTTAAGAAAAATTGAAAAAGATAATCCTCAAAAATTTGACGGCATTTTTAATAATATAGATTTTAACGATTCTAATAAATTTGGCGAGACAAAAACAAGAAATGCAATTTTAAAACATTTACTTGAAGACTTTAGCGACAGCGAACTTGATTTAAGCCCGAGCGCTCTTCAAAATAATGATGTAATGGGAGACGCTTACGAATATTTAATTTCAAATTTTGCTTCGGATGCGGGAAAGAAAGGCGGAGAATTTTTTACGCCTCCCGAAGTTTCGACTCTTATTGCAAAAATAGTTAGCGATAGAACGGGAGTAAAAATTTACGACCCGACTTGCGGCAGCGGTTCGCTTTTGATTAAAGTTAATAAAGAAATTGGAAGAGAAAATTGCACAATATACGGACAAGAGAAAAATAGCCAAACATTTGCTTTATGCAGAATGAATATGTATTTGCATGAAATTGGAGACGAAGCAAAAATTGAATGGGGCGATACGATTAAAGAGCCTAAATTTACGGACAAAGGCGAGCTGAGAAAATTTGATGTTGTGGTTGCAAATCCGCCTTTTAGTTTAGATAAATGGGGAGAGGAAATTGCATTAAACGATAAATACAATAGATTTGAATTTGGAGTACCGCCGAAAAGCAAAGGCGATTTAGCTTTTTTACTTCATATGATAAACTCAATGAAAGAAAACGGAATAATCGTAGTCGTAATGCCTATAAGCATTTTGTCAAGAGGAGAAAGCGAAGGACTTATAAGGCAGAGAATTATTGAAAATAATTTAATAGATACGATTATAGGACTTCCTTCAAATTTATTTTACGGAACTTCTATACCGACATGTTTAATTATTTTGAAAAATAACAAAAAGAATAAAGATATATTTTTTATTGACGGCAGTTTTGAATATTATAAAGATAAACGACAAAATAAATTAAGAGAAGAAGATATTTCAAAAATATTAACGGCTTATAGAAAGCGAAAAGATATATTGAAATATTGCCGCGCGGTTAGTTTTGAGGAAATTGTAGAAAACGATTATAACTTGAATATAGTAAGATATATAGATACATTTGAGGGCTATGAAAATGTAGATTTAAGAATTTCAAAAGAGGAACTTAAAAAATTGCAAATTGAAAGAGTAAAATTAGAAAGCGAAGCCGAAATTATTTTTGATAAGATTGTAATTTAAATAATTTATATAACTTTGTTATAATAAATAATTATTTTATTTTTTAATGGAAATTTTATTTATGAATGTATTACAAGAAATAACGATGCGTCTCGTTGCTGGCAATGCTAAAGAAGCTTTAGAATTATGCGATAAAGTGATAAATAATATTAAAGAACCAATTCCCGAACATTCTCAATTTTATAATTTAAGAGGATTAATAAATGTTAGATTAAAAAAATATGAAGAGGCTTTTAACGATTATAATACCGCATTAAAAATAAACCCTTATGACCAAAGCACATATTTAAATATGTCGATTGTAAATCATGAAATAGGATTATATAGAGAATCAATAGACGCTTTTCTTAAATATTCTAAATTAGATAAATATTTTACATATAATTACATTAATCAAATAATATCAATATTCATTTGGAATTATGATAGCGACACTATAGAAGATATTTTTAAAATATTATCTAAAAATGAATATAATGATTTATGGCGTAAAGATATCACTTTTAATTTATTAAATAATATTATATCTAAATATTTAAAAAATAACGAAAATATATTAAAAGATATAAAAAATATTTTATTATATGAATATTTTTTACTTCAGGTGTTATCTCTTTATTTTATAATAATACATACAAAAAATAATAATATAGAAGTATCACATTATACCTCGTTAAAAGTATTATTTTCTTTATTAAATGATAGTCATAATATAAGAATAACAAATATATCGAATGCAAACGACCCTAAAGAAGGCAAAATATTAGAAAATATTTTTAGTAAAAATGGTTTAAATATTAAAATTAAAAACAAGGATAATTTAATTACTTTACAAACTTCATATAGTAGGAATAAAGACGCTTTAACAATGTTTAGATTTTATGGTAAAGAAGACAATAAAGAAGCTACGGGTATATGCTTATGTATAGATAAAAATTATTTTAATAACGAACCTCTTTCACTAGCAACACCAATGCAAATGATGTCTAATTATAAAAGAGGTATTAATAATTTATATTTTATACTTTATTATAATGAAAAAGAAAATCAATTAATATTTAATCCTACAAATTCAAAGTATTCTAATATAATAGTAGATTTAAATAAATATTGCATGGTAAAACTAAATAGAGTTATTGACGAAAGTGTAGAAAATATCATAAATTATATATTTTACAAAATATTTAACTATGCAGAAAAAATAGATAATCAAATAGAAAATAAAAATTTAAAAGACGAAATATTTTCAAATTTATTTGAAAATATAAGATATATAATAAAGCATGAAGCGTTTTTTGAAGAACAAGAATTAAGAATGCTTATTACAACCGATTATAAAGACGAGAATATAAAAGTAGATAATAATAAAAGATTGTATATAAATTATAACGAGTTATTTAACGAAAACGAAAATTTTATAGAAGAGATTATATTGGGCGGTAAAATAGAGGATAAAGAATTAACTTCGGATTATATTAAACAAATTATTTATAATAAATATAAAGATAATGATAAAATGAATAAAATTAAAGTGAGCATATCTCAAGCTCCTTTAAGATAAAGGAATAATTATGAATAAATTACCTTCAGATTGGCAAATTAAAACTTTAAATGAAGCCTGTAATATTTATACGGGGAATAGTATTAACAAAAAGAAGAAGGAAGAAAATTTTATAGGATTAAAAGAAGGACTAAATTATATTGGGACAAAAGATATAAGTTTTAATAATATAATAGAATATGAGAACGGAGTAAAAATTCCTTTTAAGGATTTAAAAGATTTTAAAATAGCAAAATCAAATACTTCTTTATTATGTATAGAAGGCGGAAGCGCGGGACGAAAAATAGGATTTACAAATCAAGATGTTTGTTTTGGCAATAAACTTTGTTGTTTTGAAGCTATTGAAGATGAACCTAAATTTATTTATTTTTATTTACAAAGTAATGATTTTTTACGAGAATTTAATTCAAATATACAGGGTTTAATTGGAGGAGTTAATAAAGAAAATTTAAGAAAAATAAAAATTCCTATTCCGCCGTTAGACGAACAAAAACGCATTGCATCTGCACTTTCAAAAATTGACGCATATTTAGAAAATACAATTAAATTGATAGAAGAAAAAGAAAGATTTAAAAGAGGAATTGCTAAAAAATTATTGACTTGTAAAGAAGGCGAAAATATTCCCGAAGCAAGATTTAAAGGTTTTGAAGACGAATGGGAAATAGTTAAACTTGGCGATATATGTTTAATTAATAATAAAAGTTTAAAAGAAAATACTGATAAAAATTATAAATTCAAATATATAGATTTAACCGCTGTTAAAAAAGGAATAATTAATTTTTCAAACGACTATACAACTTTTGAGAATGCTCCGATTTCTGCAAGAAGAATTATAAATAAAAATGATATTATTATGGCAACAGTTCGCCCTTATTTATTAGGGCATGCTTTTATAGATTTTGAAGCAAAAGATTATATTTGTTCCAAAGGTTTTGCAGTTTTAACGGCTAATTCAAATATAGAAATGAAATACATATATCAATATTTATATTCGGACGATATGGCAAAACAAATAAAAAGTCGATTAGTAGGTTCTACATATCCTACAATTAGACTTTCAGATATTAAAGAATTAAAAATAAAAATTCCAAAATCGATTAAAGAACAAGAAAAGATAGGCGGATATTTAAGTTTGCTTGATAAAGAAATTGATAATTTGAAAAAGCAAAAATAATTGATTAAGGAAATGAAGAGAGGAGCTATGCAAAAATTATTGTCTGGCGAGGTTAGGTTGTCTAAAAATGCATTTAACGAGAATATTTAAAAATTATATCAAGGACGAATAGTGAATTATATCGGTTCTAAATTTACTCTATCGTCTTTTTTAGAAGAAAGCATAAAAGAAACTCTAAAAGAAAATAATTCCAAACCTTTGAAAATAGAAGAAAAATTTTATTCATAAATGTTAAGGTTGTATTTTATAATAATAATAATATAATTAAAATAAATTATGAAAATTTTATTAATAAAACAAACTTCTCTCGGCGATGTTCTTCACATGACGCCCGTTATAAGAGCTTTGAAAAAATGGAAGCCAGAATCTGAAATTGATATTGTAACCGATAAAAGAGCTTTGGGAATATTAAAAAATAATCCTTATATTAATAAATTATATGTTTTAGATATTTATAAATACGAAAAAGAAATTTTTAAATCGCCTTTAAAATTTTTTTCAACTATAAAAGAATTTTTCTCTCATATAAAAGAAGTTAGAAAAAAAAAATACGATATCGCTATAGATTTGCAAGGGCTTGAAAGAAGCATAATTTTTCTTTATTTATGCAAGGCTAAAAAAAAATATGCAAAAGGAAAATGGGCTTTCGTCAAAAGTAATTATTATGTCGATATTAACGCTATAGTCGGATTAATTTCATTTTTAAAATTTTTTGACTGTCCAAATGACGGAGTAGATTTAGATTATTTTCTGCCCGAAACTATAGAAGAAGATTTTAATAAAACTATTGAAAGAATAAAGCAAACAAAAAATTTTAAAATTGAAAAAGATTATATAGTTTTTTCTCCTTTTTCAAGATGGGAGACAAAAGATTTGTCGGTAAATAAAGCGAGAGAGATAATAGCCGAAATAAAAAAATTAAAAGATATTCAAATAATAGTTTCTGCGACTTCGGATTATAATAAAGAATGCAAAGAAATTGTAGAAGGTTTTGATAATGTTTTGGATTCTTCGGGACTTTTTAATTTGCCAGAACTTGCATATTTAATAAAAAATTCTCAATGCATGTTAACTGTTGATTCTTTTCCTATGCATACGGGTTGCGCTTTCAAAAAACCTCTTATTGCAATATTCGGACCGACAAGCGAAATCAGAGTAGGACCTATTGCGGAAAATTCCGAAGTTTTCAGAGCGGATAATATAGAATGCGAAAAATGTTATAAAAGGAAAAACTGCCCAAATAATCATATTTGCATTGAAAATATTGATTCAAAATTATTGGCTAAAAGATTAATAGACAAAATAATTAGTTAAAGTTAATTGAAATTAAAATAAGAAACTTCATTAACTATATTTTTCGATTTATCTAAAACATTTTTGCTCGCGTTAGCTCCGTCTTCAGCTATTTTAGAATTTTCTTGAGTAATATTATTTAATTCTACTACGGCGGCGTTAATTTGAGATATGCTGTCTTCTTCGTTTATTATAGCGTTAGAAATATCTATTAATAATTTTAATACATCATTAACCGAATTTTCAATTTGATTAAGAGTATATGAAGACGCTTTAACCGATATTTTTCCATTATCTATTTTTCGTATTGTCTCTTCTACTATTCCAGAAATATCTTTTGCAGCGTTTCCTACATTAAGCGCCAAATTTCTAACTTCGGAAGCTACTACGGCAAAACCTTTTCCTTGCTCTCCAGCGCGCGCAGCTTCAACGGACGCGTTTAATGCAAGAATATTTGTTTGCAAAGCTATTGATTCTATAGTATTTGTTATTTCGGATATTTTTTTACTCGCTTCGGATATTTCATTCATATTTTCGGAAGTATTATTTATAGCGTCTACTCCGTTTTTTGTGGCGTTAGAAACATTTTCGCTCATACTTTTTGCATTGCTCGCATTTTTAGCGGTTTCACGCAAAGAAGATAATACAAATTCTACGGAACTTGCCAACTCTTCAAGAGAACTTGCTTGAGAGTTTGCTCTGTCGGATAAATTAACGCTTCCGTTTGTAATAATATTAACAGAATCGTTAATTCCGTTGATTTCTTTTTTCATTGAATAAATTATATCGCCTAATTTATTTTGCATACTATTAAGCGCTCTCATAACATCGCCCATTTGGTCTTTTTTATTTAATTCTTTATCCTTAAAAGAAATATTGAAATTTCCTTTAGACATTGATTCTATAATTTTAATAGTATTTTCTAAAGTAGAAGAAATAGGTTTTGCGACTATAAGAACAAGACATAATTCTATGCTTGATAAAACTATCAATACGGCAATAAGAACAATCATTAAACTTATTAAAGATTTTTTTAAATCGTTTGTCGGCGTAGATACTATCAATATATACGGCATACTTTTAGCCGAAACGGATATATAAGCTTTATCTTTTTCTACCCAACCATAATTAGAATTATTTAGAATATTATCTTTATGTTTCGATATGATAGAATCGTCAAAAATATTTTGCTTTAAAATATAAGATTTATTAGAACTGTGAAGATATAATCCGCTATGATTTATTATATTCAATTCATAGTCTTTAATAATTTCTAAATCTTCTACAATTTTTGAAAATAATATATCGACTCCCACTACTCCCAATAAATTTTCGTTATCATAAATAGCCTTTGAAAAAGTTATTACTATCGGATTGCTCGGGTCTATAATATCTAAATAAGGTTCGGATACTGCTATATTATCTTTTGATTTTAAAGCTTCTTTATACCAGCCTCTTGAAGTTTGGTCATAATCTGCAGCCAATTTGCCAACAGTATTTAGCATATATCCGCCGTCTTTATAAGGAATTCTTCCTCCATAATATATATTCATTATATCTTTATCGTTATCTACAATATTTGAAAATATATTTTTCAATTTATTTGTATCGGTTTCTTTTTCTAAATACGAACAGAATATATTTACTTTTCCGTAAAGAGATAAAATTCTATTTTCTAATATTACAGTTAAATTATTTATATTAGATTCTTCGGCTTTTAAAAATCTTTTTTCGTATTGTGGAAAATACAAAATATAAACCATAATGCAAATAGCAAACATTGAAATTATATAAGGAATTAGAAATTTGAGAACTAAACTATTTTTTCTTTTTTTCATTTATTTTACTCCATTTTTTCGTATAATTTATATTAACTTTAAAACCTTATTATAGTAATATTTACTTACGAATAATACATTAATTATAGAAAATAGTAAACAAATTTTTATATTAAATTTATACTTACTTTTTTATGTAAAAAGGTAGATAAAAATTCTCTGTTATTTTTTATATAAAGAAGTTAATTCTAAAATAAAATCATAATTTAAAAAGAATTAATTAATATCATTTTACAAATAAATTAAACAAAAAGAATTTTTGCAAAAATAAAAAATATTAATCAAAAATTAAAATAAATATATTACAATCCAAATAACTCGCTAACAATCGGATAAGGAACTGTATCCGCCACATTATTTTTAAGATGTTGAACAAGCATTTCCGTATCCTCGTCAACATTTTCGTAAATAGATTTATCGACATGCTGAAATTTGCTCAATTCCAATTCGGTTATTTTAACAAATCTATCGACATAAATATAACTAACTTGGTCCATATAAGTTATAACCAAAAATTTTACATTATTAAAATCATGCAAATAATAACTAACAGAATCTTCATCGTCATCGGTTTTATTAACTTTATATATTTTATAATTTTTTATTCTATTAACAAAATCGCTTATATAATTATTGAGTGAATAAATATTTGTAAGCAATGTAATTTTGCTGTCGTTATTATAATCGTAAATATACTCGGATATTTTATTTATATTATCTTGATTTATTTTACAATAAAAACTCGTATATTTATCGTTATTATATAAATCAATATCTTTAGCGATAGTAAAACTAACTCCAAATGACGATTCCAATTTTTTAAGATAATCCATTAATTTATCGGTATCGGATTGATAAGCGGTTAATATTAAATAATTATCTCCGCCTTGAAGTTCATTTTTTGATTTTAATACATCGACTTTTCCTAATGTCGAAGAAATCTTTAAAATATTGTTATCTTCCATAATATAACTCCTAATTTAATTTTTTATTTTGCTCATTAAAACATCTATAATATATATTAAGTATAATCAATAAATATCAATCTGTCAAGCGTTTTAACTTAAAAATTATAACTAAATAAATATAAATCTTAATCAATTATATCGTTAATTTTTAAAAGAACGGGCGATAATAAAAACGAAACCAATATTCCAATAAATAAAAATAATCCGAAAGATTTAACGGGAATAAATCCGCTGAAAGATAAAGTTCCGAAAGATAAAGCTGTCGTAATCATAGATAAAAATATCGCAAGAAATGTAACTTCTTTTTTTGCTTTGCTTTTTGAAAAGAAAATGCAATAATCAATAGATATTCCAATCGAAAGTATAAGTGCGAATACGGAAAATATATTTACGCTTAAATTAAATATCGAATGGACGCTTAAATTTACGAAAATTGAAATTATTTGAATTATCATTATCGCAACCGCATGTTTTTTACTCAAGAAAATTATCATAAAGAAAAATATTATCACATAAGCGATTAGCGCGGTTTTTATAGCCGTTCTTGCGGTTTTATCCAAAGCCTCGTTTATTTCTGCATTTATATTAAAAATTTTTATGTTTTCGTTTTCTATAATTTTCGTTTCGATTTCGTCCGTTGTGGAAATTATAAAATATTTATCGTTATTTTTTAGAATAAGTTTTTTCAATTCGCTCATATTTTCAATTAAATCTCCAATATTTAGAATTTTGTTTTTATTATTTTCAAATTTCGATTTTATTTTATTATAAGTTTCGTTATCAAGACCTAAATCTTCAATCTGTTTTTTTAACAAAGGCATCAAATTATTTTCGACAAGTTTTATATTTTCTTTCTGCCTATTTTTAGAATAAAAAACTTTGGATATAGCCGTATAATTAGTAAAATAATTTTCTAATAATTCTTCGTTTTCTAAAGCATCTTCTAAAGTATCTCCTCTCGATATAATTATATTTTTAGAAATTGAATAATCTAATCTTTTATAAATTTCCGTTTCGCTATTTATAAGAAAATTCGGAGGATTATAAAGTTGGTTTGAAGAAAAATTAACTTTTAATTTTGGAATACTTATAATTGAAATTAAAATAACAAATATTGTTAAAAATATTAAATATTTTTTATTAAAAAAGTTAATATAACCTTTCAATATATTTTTACTTTTATTTAAAATACCATCTCTTAAAATACTATTATCGTTTTTAAAAATAAAAGAATACAAAGCTATTACGGTTAAAAAAGAACTTGTAAGTCCGAATATTGAAAATAAAGCCGTTTGTTTCAAAAGAGAAAGCGAAGTTAAAAATAAAGCAAAATAACTTGCAATTGTAGTTATAAAACTTAAACTCATACTCGGCAATATTTTTTTTAAAACCTCTTTTTTATCTTTTTCATTATACCATTCAGTTATAAAATGAATCGAATAATCAAGCGATATTCCAATTAAACTTGTCCCAAAAACGAAAGTAAATATATGAATAGAATCGAATAATATAGAAAGCAAAAAGAACGAAGTTAACACGGATAAAGATATTGAAATCATAGAAATTATATAAGGCTTTATAGATTTAAATATAAATAAAAATATTAAACATATAATAATAATAGAAATTAAAGATATTATGGTTATTTCTTTTTGAGCCGATTTCTGACTATAATACGCATGAATTGGCACTCCCGAAATATATATTTTTACTTTTTTATTTTCTTCTATATTTTTTAAATGCGAAGTTAATTCGTCAAAAAAAATCATATTTCCATTTTCAATTTTTTTAGGAATTTCTATATTTAATAGAATATTAAATTTTCCTTTGTAATTTAAAAAATTAATTTCGTCTCTAGTTTCAAAATTATTATTATTTTTAAGAATCTCCATTAATTTTGAATTTAAAACAAAAAAAGGGTCATCTTCAATATTATCTACTATGTGAATAAAAAAAGGCGAATAAAAATTTGCTATGCCGTTTTCTGCGACTTTATAGCCTTCGTTAATTAAAAGTAAATTTCTTATTTCTTTTGATATGAGTTGATATTTATATTTTATAATTGTTTCCAAAATATCGTCATAATTTTTAGAGCGCAAATTAACTATAATATTTTTATCTTTTTCTTTTATATAATTTTCTATTTCTATAGCGGAATTTTTAGCAGTTTCAAAATTTTCGCTTTCTACAAAAATTTTAATTTCGCTCGAATTTTGTATAAAAAAAGTTTCTATGCTCTCTTGAAAATCTTCGCTTTCTGCAAATCTTGGAGCTATCGATAAAAAATTTGTGTCTATTTTAGCTCTGCAATCGAATCTAAATAAAAATATTAAAATAACGGATAAATGAAAAATTAGCCATAGTAGAACTTTTTTATTCAAAATATTTTTTTTCATTATCGCCTATCTCGTTTTCTATTTGCAAATTTTTCATTATATATTCGATATGTCCTTTTTTATTAAATATTTTTATTCTTTCAATATAGCCTTCTTTGGATATTTCAATTTCTATTTTATTCAATATTTTTTTCAAATCGTCATTTTTCGGAGTATAAATTATATTTTTGTTTTCGTCTTCGCTTTCAATAAAATAATCTTTAAGAGAGATTTCATCGTAAGTAAAAATTGATTTTATTATATTTGCAATTTGAGAAAAAATGGCGTTGCTTGAATCCGATATTATTTTTTTATCTCCGTTTGGAAGTATTTGAGCTATATTTTTTTCTTCCATTACGGTTATCGACTCTTTAGGTTTTTTCGTAATCCAACAAATTCCATATCCGTTCGCTATAAAAAAATCTCCCGAAGAGACAAAAAATTTATTATTACGATTAAAATATACTATTTGTTTATAATTTCCTTTTAATAGTTTAGCGTTTTTATATTCGCTTTTAATTTGCGCCGTTAATAATATTGACGATAAAAAATATATTAAAATAAAAATTTTTCTCATAATATTTAATTTTCCTAATTTTCTTTATTCCAAAAATAATACATATTATACCATTGATAAGGATATTTTATAACCATTTCCTCGATTATTTTAACAAATTCTTTTGTAAGTTCAAGAGATATTCTATTTTTATTATCTTTCGTTAATTTTTTATTTTGAATATCAGACAAAACTTTAGATTCATAAATATAAAAATCGTATCTTTTCGGAATAATTTTATCTTTTTCTCTTAAAGCGAAAAAATAATAAGTCGGATACTTAAGCAAAACGGGAATCAAAAAAGCGCCATAAGGAAAAGGAGCTTCATCTCCCAAAAAATTAATCAAATTAAATTTGTCGCTCTTGCTTGAAGTTCTGTCTCCCGCTATCGCTATTATCTCTCCGTTATTTAATTTCGATTCCATCGCTATTATAGTATCCGCTCCAATATTGGAAGCGTCTATAAAATTCACAAAATTATTTTTATTATTTTTTGCAAACGCCATTAAAATATTTATATTTTTATTTAGCTTAAAATCTATTATTATATTTATCTTGCAATTTTTTATCGGATTGCCTTCGCTTATGACGGCTAAAGCTCTTAAAAGTTCTATATTTCCAACATGAGCGAACAATATTATCATTCCTTTTTTAGACTTAAGCAAATCTATAACCTTATTATAATTTTCTTTTGTTTGTAAAATTAAATCTTTTAATGGAATATCTCCGTTCCAAGCGGCGTATTTTTCGCATATTGAAATTATAAAAGAAAGCAAATGTTTATAAGAATGAAAAATATTAGATTTTACTTTTTTATTATATTTTGAAATTCTTTTTAAAAAATCTCTCGAAGCTTTTATTCTTCCGCTAATAAAACAGTAAATAAAATACATAAAACTCACGGGAAATATTAAATAAATTATCATTAAACTTCTGCCGAATATTTTATAAACGGCTATCGACAAAAATATTTTCCAATTATTGCCTATTTCTTTTCCTTCGCTCCAATGTTTCATAATAATGTAATATTCGCTCTGCCTTCGGAGTATTTTTTATCGTTATCGTATATTTTAAAAGTTAAAGAATCGTTTAAATAATGCCCTTCTATATCGACTTTTGTATTCGGATATATCATATTCGTAAATTTAACTTTCGATAATTTATTAACCTTAAAATCTATATTAAAAATTTCTTTTGCCATATCGACTGCTATTTTAATTTGAGCTATTGCGGGAAACAGTTTAAAATTTTCAAAATGTCCGTCAAAGAAAGGCGAATCTTTAGATATAAAAACTTCCGCTATAAATATATTATCTTTTTTATGTTTCAAATTATAATTTTTAGAATTCATTTGCCTCTTCAAAACCTTCCATAATTTCATCAAGCTTTTTTCTCTCTATTTTACCTAATTCGTTTCTTGGTATTCTTTCTATAAAATAAATCTTTTTAGGAATTACAATTTTCTCAAAATAACCTTTCAAATAATCTTTAATATATTTTCTCATATTATCTTTATTGGCGTTTGCATCTTTAAGAACTATAAAAGAAGCCGCATATTCTCTTTTGTCCGATTTGCAATATATAGTATAACTGTCTATAAAATTTTTATCTTGAAGTATTTGTCTATCTATTTGTTGAACGCTTATTCTCTTTCCTTCAATTTTAACTATAGAATCTTCTCTTCCCAAAAGCTCAAATTCGTTTTCGTTTTTCATGTCAACCACATCGCCGACATGCACCCAAAATCCTTCTCCCGTATAACCCGAAGAGCAGAATAAACTTCCGTTTTCATTAACTTTAAGTTTAACGATTTTTAATCTCGTCCATAAATCTTTTTCGCTTTTCTTTCTGTAAGCCATTCCGCCTCCTTCGGTGCTTCCGTAAATTTCTATAGCGTCAGTATTAAAAGTTTCTATACATAAATCGCTTGTCTCTTTATCTAAAGCTCCCGTAGAAGAAAATACATACCATTTTGATTTTATTTTTAACGAAGATTTGTCTATTCTTTTTAAAAATGCTGGATTCGTTATAAAAGTAATCTCTTTATATTCTTCAAAATTATTTAAAGTTTCCAAATAATTTATTCTATTGTCCAAAAATTTTAATTCTAAAATATAAGGAACTAAAAAATCAAAAACGAAACCGTAGCTATGATAATGTGGAACGCTATAAGCAAAAATAGAATCTTTTAAATTTTCTCCAAACTCCCCTATTATTTTCAAAGCTTCCGCTTCAAATTGTTTTAATGTTTTTTCAATGAGTTTAGGAAATCCCGTAAATCCCGAAGTATAAAAATTTATATTCATATTTTCGTCTATTTTATTCGACTTCAAAAATTCAATCCATTTTTCATCATGCTCTTTTTCAAATATATCTTTTAATGAAATATTTGATTTTTCATCGTCAGATATATAAATCATAGAATCGTTTATTATGCTTTCGACATATTTCGGACTATTGTTATTAAGCGCATTGACTTTCTTTTTTAGCAAAAGCGCCGAAGACAAAACTACTATAAAATAATAAGCGTTATCTATAAAAATTGTAATCGTATCTTTTTCTAATTTAGAAATATACTCCAAACATTTTGCGATATCGATTATAAAATTTTTATAACTTATATTATATTTATTTTCCTTATTAATTAAAAAAATCTCTTCGGAATCTTTCAACGAATAAAAATTTGTTTCGCTTAATTTTCTCATAAATATAGTTTCCCGTTTAATCTTCTTTTTTAGAATTCTCTCTTATATATTTTGCCAAAGCGTTTACAGAGTAGAAATGCTTTTTATTATTTTCTTCAATATCGGAAAAAGTTATTCCAAAATGTTTTCTAACGGCGACTCCAATCTCCAAAGCGTCTATAGAATCTAATCCAAGCTCTTCTCCAAATAAAGGCGTATCGTTGTCAATATCGTCTATAGTCATTCCTTCAAGATTCGCAACCTCAATAATTATTTTCTTAATTTCGTTTTCAAGATTTTCCATTTTAATTCTCCGTAATTTTATTTAATTTTATTTAATTCTATTTTTCCCAATTTTAAATTAGTTTTATCTTTTAAAGAAATAAATTTTATAAAATCAATTATAGAATTTTCGTCTTTCTTCTCTTCGCCGTCTATTATTTTAATATTTATATCGCTTTCGTTTTTATCAGCCGATATAATAAAAGAAAATGCAAAAGAATAATTTTTATCTTTCGATATTTCTTCATAACTTTCGGGAAGTTTTTCATCCGCTATAATTAGAAGCGCTTTATTAGAATTTGAATTTTTTAGAAAAGCTATAGCCTGCAAAAGAATCGTATCTAAAAAATTATCGTAGCATGTTATAGCGATAGCTCTCGCGTTATTTTTATAAAATATCGTAAGTTGCGCTATAGCCGTATTAAAAACCGAATAACTAAATACCGCAGGCGAAGTTTCATGCTCGGTTACTATTTTTTTAGACATATTATATTGTCGATTTATCTCGCCATATTTCGAAACAAAGAAAATTGGAATTTGTTCGTTTTCTTTTATAAGATTTTTAACCGATTCAAAAACATATTTAGTTATTTGGCTGAATCTTCTTCGCTGCGCTATTGATATAAAATCCAAATCGGGAATCGCATCTCCGTAAGTTATATTAATATTTTCGTTTAATTTGTTTAATATATATTCTTTATTCATATTTGGAGAAAAGAAATCCCAATCCAAAACTTTAAAATTTAAATTTGACATATACAAAATTTAATATTATTATTTGATAACTTTATTATAAATTATTTTTTAAATAAAGTCAAGTATTAAAAATCAATTTCTGAAAATTGAAAAAGAAATTAAAATATTATATAATAAAACTATTATTTTATGTATTATAATTTAAGGCTTTAATATGAATAATCTTTTACTCGATTTTGGCGTTATAAATTCAATTTCCAAAAATAAAGAAGAATTATATAATAATTACTTTCTAAATATTCCAAACGGATTAAAAGAAAATTTGGAATATAATAAAAAATTTTATCTTGGAAAAATTGAAAATAATTTTTTTGATTTTGAATTAGAAAATCCTTATAATAATAAAATAAATAAAATGGCTTTGCATTCGGTTAATCAATTAAAACCTATTATAGACGAAGCCAAAAAAATATACGGAAAAAACAGAATCGGAGTAATTGTCGGAACTTGCGAAAACGGAAGCGATGAAACGAAAGATTTTATATTAAATGGTTCGGTAATAGAAGAAAAAAGAATTTTAATAATGCAAAGTTTAAATATATGTTGCGATTTTATTAAAAAATATTTTGATGTTAACGGAATTTCTTTTACAATATCTACAGCTTGCACTTCTAGTGCTAACGCTATAATATCGGCTGACGAACTTATAAAAAGCGATATAATCGATGTAGCCATAGTCGGCGGAGCGGATGTAGTAACCGATACTGTGGTTTACGGTTTCGATTCTTTAGATATAGTCGATTATAATAAAATTAACTCTTTTTCAAAAAATAGAAAAGGAATAAATTTGGGAGAAGGAGCGGCTTTTTTTATTTTGGCTAAAGAAAATTTTATCGATAGTAAAGACGCCGTTATATTAAAAGGTTATGAAAGCAATTCGGATTCTCATCATATTACGAGTCCAGACACGGAAGCAAAATCTACTTCAAAATGCATAAACAACGCTTTGAAAAAATCAAATCTAAAAATAGACGATATAGATTATATAAATCTGCATGGAACGGGAACAATTTTAAACGATATAATGGAAAGCGAAACTATTAATAAAGTCGGCGCTGAAAATATTTATTGCAGTTCAAGTAAAACCGCATTCGGACATACGATTGGAGCGGCGGGTTCAATGGAGCTTGGGGTTTGTTATTTGGCTTTATCTGGCGTTAATAAAGATAAAATAATTCCAAGACATTTTTATGACGGAGAATACGATAATAATTTGAAAAAAATAAATTTAGCCACAGAAAAAATATACGCAGAAAAATTAAATAATTGTATGAGCGTTTCTTTCGGATTCGGCGGAAGCAATACTTGTTTGATAATAGGAAAATAAATTATGAAATACGAATTAAAAATTCCGCATAAAAATAAAATGCTTTTAATAGACGGAATTGAAAATATAGATTTTGAAAATAAAACTATAATTACTTTTGCTACTATAAAAGAAGAAAATATTTTTTACGAAACTGACGGAATTCCAAGTTATATATTTATAGAATATGTAGCTCAAAGTTGCGCCGCTTATAATTCGCATATTCAAAACGGCAAAACTAAAAAAATAGGATTTATTTTAAATATAAAAAGCGCAAATTGTTATAAAGAAAAAGTTAAAGCTGGAGAGACAATTTATATAAAGGCGAAAGAAACTTTAAGAGATTCTAATATCGCCTATTTTGACGGAGAAGTTTATTATTATAATAACGATAAAATAATGGACTGTTCTATTATGGTTATGGAAACGGAAAAAAGCGAAAATAAGAAAGCGTCTTTTTTAACTATGTTTATATCTTTCTTTTATATAGGATTGGTCACGATAGGCGGAGGTTTAGCTATGCTTCCGATAATGGAAGAAGAATTTGTAAATAAAAGAAAATTTTTAACTAAATCGGAAATAATCGATGTTTTTGCATTAGCTCAAAGTATTCCTGGAGTTATCGCTGTTAATACTTCTTTAATAACGGGATTTAAAATTGCAGGAATATTGGGAGGAATTATGGCGGGAATTGGAGTAATGATGCCTTCGTTTATAATAATACTTATAATAGCGCCGATATTTGAAAGATTTCAGAATTTAGAATATGTCAATAAAGCTTTTTTGGGAATTAAAGGAGCGATAGCGGGATTAATATTACTTTCGGCTTACGGAATGGGAAAGGAAATTTTAAAAAATAAATTTACCGCTATACTTTTTATATTTAGTTTTATTCTTGTAGTATTTTTGAAATTTAATGTTATTTATACGCTTTTACTTTCGGGTTTAATCGGTTGGATTTATTATTTAATAAATAAAAATATAAAAAATAAAAAGGATTTATAATGATTTATTTCAGATTATTTTATGTATTCGCAAAATTGGGACTTTTCACTTACGGCGGAGGCTACGCTATAATTGCGCTTTTATTAGGAATATTGGAAAATTACGGTTGGATAAGCGCATCGGAATTTTCAAAATTAGTGGCAATCTCTCAAATAACTCCAGGTCCGATAGCGATTAATTCGGCGACTTTCGTGGGTTATAGAGTGGCGGGAATTTTAGGCTCTTTCTTTGCGACATTAGGAATATTTGTCCCTGCATTTTTTATAACTATGATAGTATCTAATTTTTTTTACAAAATAAAAGACAATGAACAATTTAACGCAATAATGAACGCTTTGAGAGTTTGCGCGGTCGCTTTGATAGCTTCTGCCGTAATCACATTTTCAAAAGACGCTTTTTTTGTAAAACTCACGGAAACCTCGATATTAAGAAATATAGATTTTATTCAAAATATTTTTAAGTATATAAGCCCGATTGGAATTTTTATTTTCGCTTTGTCGATATTTTTGAAAATTAAAAAAGTTCCCGTAATAGCGATAATATTAATTTCCGCTGTTTTGGGGATTGTTTTATACTGAATTTTTAATATGACTTAATCTTCATTAATCCCCTCAATCTTATAATTCGGCATAACATTTAAAATTCTTCCTTTCAAATCCCATTCAACTAATTGAAAAACTACTATATCTGGGTTATATTCCGTTATATTTTCATTTTTGAAAGTGTCTATATGAATAAATTCGCTTTGCTTGAATTCCATAGCTATATAATCATACATATTCATTGCATATGAATCTCTTATTATCATAATATTATTTTCATTCTTACATGACTTTGAATTATAAGAAAAATTAGTTTCTGAAATATAATAATTTGTTTCATAATTTTTTATAATATAATTTGATATAATATAAGTTTTATCATCGTTATAATATTTTAATCCGCTTAGAGACAACGAATAAGCTATATCGTTATAATTATATATATCAAAATTATATCTTTCATTACCATTCAAACTTTTTATATTAACATTATCAATATTATCAACATAAATATTTAGTGATTTCATTAATTCACTATAGCCAATATATGCTCCAAGATTATTCCAATGATAATCATATTTATAATATAATTGATATTTATCTTTATACTTCAATAATTCCTCTTTAGGATAAACTACTTTTATATCTTTTTTCATATATTCTACAAATATATCAGTATCATTTTTTGTAGATTTTCTTTTAATATAGTCGGGCATATATTCAGAGTATATAAATCGTTTATTGGGACATACCATTAATATAAAATCAATATTTTTCTTTTTAAGTTCGTCCCTAAAATGAATTAAATTATTCTTTGCTATTTCTAATTCTTCTTTCGTAAAATAATATCTTTCTATTCCCATATATTTTCCAATTGAATTTACATTTTTAAGAAATAACCATTTAGCTTTGCCTAATAAAACTCTATCCGATATAATATTCTTAAATACAAATATATCATTTAAATTTTTAAGTTTAACTAATTCGTTTCTAAACGGCAAATAATCGTTAAAATATTCTTCATACTTTTTAGGATATTCGTTTATATTAGTTAAAACTAAAATCGGCTTGCTTGCTAAAGTTCTATTCTCATAATTAATATGGTCAAAATTTTTGTAAAATATTCTATAAATAATATTTGGCATTATTAAGAAACATAAAAATAAAATAGATATTAAAATATACATATTTTTTAGTTTAATAAATAATTGTAATAATTCAAATTTTATAAAATCAAATAATATTATAAAATCTACTATTATTACAACAAATATAATTAAACTATTTTTTAATCTCAAAATATATTTAATATTATCAATTTTTTCTTCTTTAATTATTTTATCCGAAATTATTATTCCAAAAGGACTGCCCAATTCTTTCATTTTTATCTCTTTAATATATTCGGGCAAACTATTTGTAATTAAATAAACTCCGTAAATATCGCTATTTCTAAATACTTTATCATAATATCCTATTCTAAAATTATAAATATAATTAGATTTGCTTCTTTCAATCATTCCAAAATCGCTTAAATACCCTACTCGCTCCTTGCTTCCTAATATATGAAGAGTAATTAAAGTCGCTAATAATAAAAATGATAAACCTAAATAAATTATTTTTCTCATAAATCAACCTCGATTAAAATCTAAAATAAATAAAAGGGTTATAAGTGCCGTTCACTAAATACATAATACAAATAAATAATAAGATAAATTGAATCACGCTTTCAAGTATATAAACCTTGTTTGAAAATGTAGCTTCTCTAACTTTTGGAAATATGCTTTGAAATAATCCGCTAAATAAAATGCCAAATATGAAACAGACAAAAGTTTGAGGATAAAAGAAATAACGGACTGTATAAATACTTTCTTTATAACTAAACATTAATTTATATAATTCAAATGCATGTTTTAAATCATCTGCTCTAAATAAAACCCAACCAATTACAAATACAAAGATTACATAAATATGATTGATAAACTTTAATTTATTCTTTTCTAATAATTTGCCTAAAAATATTCTTTCGATTACCAAAAAGAAACCATGAAATAATCCCCATAAAATAAAATTATAACTCGCTCCATGCCATAAACCTGTGGCAAAGAAAACTATTAAAAGATTTATATATGCGAATAATTTTCTTTTTCTATTTCCTCCAAGCGGAATATATAAATATTCTTTAAACCAAGTCGATAAAGATATATGCCAGCGTCTCCAAAACTCTTTTATAGATTTCGATATATAAGGATAATTAAAATTCTCTAAAAAATTAAATCCGAACATTTTACCCAAACCGATAGCCATATCCGAATAACCCGAAAAATCATAATATATTTGAAGAGTATATAAAACAGAGGCGCACCATACTAAAGCCGTGCCTAATTCATCTGTAGGTTGTTTCAATATTTCATCGCAAGATAATGCAAACATATTTGCCAAAATTACTTTTTTAGATAAACCGTAAATAAATCTTTTAATTCCGTAAAAAATATTTTCTAAACTCTCATTTCTATTTAATATTTGATTTTCAATATCATGATACTTCACTATAGGACCAGCTATAAGTTGAGGAAAAAATGAAATATATAAAGCCAAATTAAATATATTTTTCTGCGCTTTATTATGTCCTCTATAAACATCGATAACATAAGATAAAGCCTGAAAAGTATAAAAAGATATTCCTATTGGCAAAACTATATTTGTTAATTCTATTATTTTATTTTGAGATAAAGAATTTATAATTGAAATAATAAAATTCGTATATTTGAAATATCCTAATATTGATAAATTTATTATAATGCATAAAGCCAAATATATTTTTTTATTTTTTAAATTATTATCTTCTATCGCTTTATCTATAAGTAATGCGAAAATATAATTTATGATTATTGAAGAGAGCATTATTAAACTATAGCTAACTCCTCCCCAAGCGTAAAATATTATACTCGATATTAAAAGCAAAATATTTTTAAATCTCTTATCGATTAAATAGTATGAACAAAATACTAACGGAAGAAAAAGCCAAAGAAATATCATAGAGCTAAATAACATAATAACCCCGCGATATTTAACTTAAATGAAAAAATGCAATGACAAAATCCCTTTTTACAATAAAGGGAAAATAATAAAAAATTAAGAATATACCTATATGTATTGTATTGTATTGTATTGTATTGTATTGTATTGTATTGTATTGCGCATAAATTTTCTACTAATTTTTAATTTGATTAATTATAACATATTTAATAAAAATGTCAATAATAATTATAATATTAATTTCGGTAGTTTTTGGAATTATTCTTTATTATTAAACAATAATTAAAAAAATTATTTAGTAAAATAAAAATCATATTATATAAGATTTATATTTTGCATCTCGTTAATAAAATTTTTAATTTTATTTGATTTAATAAAGGCGTTCATTTTATTTCTTAAATACAATTTTACTAAAAAATCTATCGGATTATATATTTTATCGTTAGTTCGTTTATTATATATTAAATCTAACAAAATATTACTGCAATAATCATAATACATTTTTCTTATTTCATCTCTATTCTTTCTTATCGGCATCCACCATACTATTTTATTTATGTATTTTAGAATATTATTATCAATAATTTTTCTCTTATCTCTTAATGCATTAAAAGGGAAATTTTTGCTATTTACTTCAAACTCTCCAGCATACACGGTAGAAACATTATAAATTTTAGAGAATATAGAAAAAACACTTTGGTCATGTCTATGTTCTATAAATCCATCCAAATTTGGCAATTTTGAAGGAGTATCGTCAACTAAAGAAAAATCGTCATAAAAAACTTGAAGCCATTTATTAACAAATTCTAAATTAATATCATTCTTTTCAAATATACAAATAGTTGCAGGTCTCATCGAAGTGTCTGTAATATTTTTATCTTTGAGTTTATCGAAATAATTGAATAAATCGGCTTTTGTATAATGGGCTTCTACCCAATGCGATTTATAGCATAAAGCTTTATGTTCAATTACAATATCCAAATATTCGTAAAATCGTTTTTCTCCTTCTTTATTTATATGACAACCTACATCCGCATAAACTAAAATATCGCCGTCTTTTATATTTTCTAAAGTTTTTAAGATTATAAAAGGTTTCCAGCACCAATAACCAAATCCTCTACTCGGAACTAATTTATGAGATAATAACGCTTCAAATTTTTCATCTTTCGGCAAATTATATTCGTTGTAAATAAAAATATTGTCGAAAAAATTACTCTCTTTTGCCTGATTATGAAATCTAATAATAGACGGCATAAGTTCTATATTAGCGAAAGCGCATAAGTATATGTTTCTTCCCTTATACATATACTACGCCCCGCAAATATAAAAGATTCAATGCGAAATTATATTTTAGAGTATAATTATAGTTCTGTTCTGTTCTGTTCTGTTCTGTTCTGTTCTGTTCTTCATGAGAATTTACCTTCGTTAAACTAACATAGAGCCAAATGCATACTTATGCAAGCAAACTTATTTATTTGGCGTTTAATTAATATTTTCAATATAGAAAAATTATAACATATTAAATAAAAATGTCAATAACTTATATTATATATTTAAGGAACTATATAACCTGATTCTTCTTCACCAAACATATCTCTATATTGCACTCTAACTTTTATAGCTCTATACTGTCCGCTTTCTCTTATATTTTTATAACTGCTATAATAAATATAATATCTTCCGAAATTGATATTTTTTATATTATTAATCGCCTCTCTATAATTGATTGAACTATCGCCGTTAATTATATAGCCATAAGTATTTTTTGAAATGAAATCTAAAAAATAATTATTTTTATTTAATCCCAAATAAACTTGATTTAATGAAACCGCGTTATTTTTTGCGAAACTTGACAAATCGTTAAAATCCATTGAAACAAAAGCGTTATCGTCAATATCGCTTACTGAAAAATGTATAATCGCCGTTTTCTTAAAGCTATTTAAAGATTGTCTTATCGCTTCATAATAAGCTTCTCCAAGCGCCGAATTTCCGCCCGAAAATCTAAAATTATTTGCGTTTTCAATTATCCTTAAATTAGCTTGAGAATAATTTTCCGATTTATAAACTCCATCGTTATAATGAATAACCAAAACCTCGTCATTATTCGTCAAACTCAAAGTAAAATTGCTTATCTCTTCTTTTAATCTGCCTTCATAATTTTTTGCAGCTGCGCTATCTTCTATAAGATAAATAAATCTATATTGATATAATTCTGGCGCATCGTATAAAGCTACTTTATGCTCGGTTAAATCGTTTTCCGTAATATAAAAATTATCCGCTGTTAAACCTATAACAGGATTTGCAAGTCTATCTCTAACCGTAACGGAAGAGACAACTACAGGAAATTTGCTTAAATATTGTTTATCTAAAAATACATCCAAGTTGGCATAATATTCTTCTTTTCTCGTATAAACATCTATTCTTCCCGACATAAAATCGGCTAAATAAATCGCTCCGTTTTTATCTTCTGCAATCGAAGTAGGAGTTGTAGTATATCTTTCCGAATTATTAAATAAAGTAAACGAATTAGCATTAATATCGTAATAATAAACTTTACCTCCGTCCGCTATGAATAAATTTCCATCCGAAGAAAAAGACAAACCTCTCGGCTCTTTAAACATTTCATGCTTAATAGTCGAAACATAATTTCCGCTAATATCGAATTTTTGAATTCGTTTATTTCCCATATCCGCCACATATATATTACTTTGATTAACGACAATTCCCGCAGGCGAAAAAAACTCTCCTTCATTTTCTCCAAGTTTTCCGAAACTAAATAAATAATTTCCGTTAATATCAAACACAACTATTCTATTATTTCCGCTATCTGAAACATATAATCTGCCATAATTATCCGCATAAACAGAATTCGGTCCTAATAATTGTCCGTTGCTTATTCCCGAAACTCCTATATTAGTTATATAATTTCCGTTGGAATTATACTTAAATATTTTGTCTTTTTTCGTATTCGCTATATAAATATTTCCGTCCGTATCTATCGCAAAACCTCTTGGATTTTCTAATTTTTCGTAAGGATAAACTCTCGTTACAAATTGAACCGCTTTCCCCCACCAATTTAATTGCGAATTTTCAAGCCTTTTGCCTTGCGATATTTTTTTAATCAAATTTCCGTTAGCGTCAAATCTCTTTAATGAAGAATCGCTATAATCCAAAACATAAATTGTTCCGTCATCCAAAACTTTTAATTGTATCGGTTGATTAATATTTTTCATAAAATTTGCATTTGTAGAAAAAGCTTTTAAATAAATAAAATTACTAAAAGTATCTTTAGTATCTTCAATATTTGCCGTATAATATTTATTAATTTTAGATAATATTATTGCATCTTCATATCCCATTCTTGTAATATTAAGCCATTCGTTAATAGCCAAAGACATATAACCCGCTTTATATAAAGCTTTGCTATACCAATATCTTATAAATTTATCGGTTGGATTTGTATTTAAAGATGTTCTGAAACTCGCTATTGAAGCGTCATATCTCTCCTGATTATAATAATGCACTCCTCTTATAAGTTCTTTATAAGAATCGTAAGTTTCCGTGTTTACATAATATGGCGTTTTATCAAAAGCGTTTAAAAGCGATATAACCGTTAAAAATAATGTTATTATCGCTGCAAGTTTTAGTTTCATAAATATTATTTAATCCTCTTTCAAACTTGAATTTTTAATTAATGAGAAAAGCCCGCTATCGGGATTGAACCGATGACCCTCACCTTACCATGGTGATGCTCTACCATCTGAGCTAAGCGGGCAATTTCTACTATTATAAAATTACAGGCAAAAAAAGTCAAGTAAACTTAAATTTAACTTACTTTATATAACCTATAATATTTTTTACATAATTTTTAGTCTCGTCAATATTAGGAATTCTTTGCAATTTATCAACCAAATTCGGACCCGCATTATAGGCGGATAATGATAAATCTAATCTTCCATCATATCTATTTAACATTTGAGACAAATATTTAGTTCCCGTCATAATATTTATATAAGGGTCTTTCAAAAGTTCTTTATCATCAACTCCAAGCAAAGCTCCCGTTGAAGGCATTATTTGCATTAAACCAATAGCTCCTTTTGAACTAATAGCGTTTGGCATATAATTAGATTCCTGTTTAATAACCGCTTTAATCAAATACTCGGGAACGGAATATTTTTCTGACGCTTCTTTTATTATATTATCGTAAGTATTCGGAAAATCTGCCGAAGTCTTTTTATAAGCGTTTATTGCTTTTGCAAAATTATTTGTTATATCGTCATAAACGCCAAAAGAAAGTTTGCCGTTAAAAGCTTCTTCGTCTATAATTTTTCCGTTATCAATTTTATTATTCTTTATATTATTTTCTATTAAAAGAGAGCCTTCAGAATTATTTATTTTATTTTTAGAACTATTTACCATAGCCTCGTTTAAATATTCAGAAAAAGGTTTAATAGGCAATTGAGTATTGAGAGGAGCAAAACCCAATTTGTTAAAAGTATTTTGAATCTCCCCTATTCTGCTATGTATTTTTTGTATAGATTCTATCATAATAATTCCTTAATTTTATTTTTTATTAACTTATATATTCTTTTTTCCATTCGTCCAATTTAGACTGTTCTTCTTTATTAATTAATTTTTTATATTCCGCTAATTTTTTTTCTTTTAATATTTCAACCGCTCTCCTGCTATTCGTAGCTTCTTGCAAAATCTCCTGTCTTTTTCTTAATTCAATTTCAATAATAGACATATTATTTTCATGCAATCCTATTTGAGAATTAAGCGCCGTAATATAATCTCCCAAATAAAAACTCATATTCATCATCTCTCTTTCATCTTCAATAGAATCGACTATTTTTATTCCGTCATTAATCTTAAAAATGCAATTATCTTTTCCGTCTCTCTCTTTATTATATTCAGCCGAAACTTCCGCAACTTCAGCCTGCCTTTGTTTTTCTATATTCTTTCTCAATTTATATAAAGGCTCAAGTTTAAAATTAAATCTTTTCATTAATCATAAATCCAAATATCAATATTATAATATTACGAGATTATCGTTTAATAAATTATCTCCGACATATTGAACATTATCGGAAATTTTAGAATTCTCGTTTTCTATTTTTATATCTCCGCTTTCAAGCAAATCGTTTTCAATTTCTTCTCTAGAATAAAACATTGATAAAAGAGATTCTTTGCTGTCTGCAAAACTTGAAATTTCGTATATATCTTGCTGCAAATATTTATCCATAGCGGATTTATATTCTATAGCCTTATCAACTTCGGGCATACTTCCTTTAGCGTATCCGCCTATCATTATAAGCTCTTTAACTTCATTATAATCGGCACTCATTTTTAGAAACTCTTTAGCCGATTTTTTATGCATATCCGAAACGACTTCGCTCATTATTCTTGAAATGCTTTTATTTATATCTATAGCGGGATAATGTCCTCTATTCGCTAAATCTCTCGATAAAACTATATGTCCGTCTATTATTCCTCTAACCGCATCCGTAATCGGTTCGTCCAAATCGTCTCCTTCAACCAATACATTATAAAACGCCGTTATAGTTCCTTTCTTTGAAGTTCCCGTTCTTTCCAAAAGTTGAGCCAATTCGGAAAATACGCTCGGAGTATAACCTCTAGTTGTAGGTGGCTCGCCTCTTGAAAGTCCTATCTCTCTTTGAGCCAAAGCAAAGCGCGTAACGGAATCCATCATAAACATTACATCTTTCCCTTTATCTCTAAAATATTCGGCTATCGTAGTCGCAGTATATGCCGCTCTAACTCTCAATAAAGGAGCGTCATCGCTTGTGGCTACTATTATAACGCTTTTTTTTAATCCTTCTTCTCCTAAATCTCTTTCTATAAAATCCAATACTTCTCTTCTTCTCTCTCCTATAAGGGCGATAACATTTACATCAGCGTTAGTATTTCTAGCAATCATTGACAAAAGCGTAGATTTACCGACTCCCGTTCCGCTCATTATTCCCATTCTCTGCCCTTTTCCAACCGTCAAAAGTCCGTCTATAGCTCTAACGCCCGTTTGTATATGCTCTTTAATTCTAGGTCTATTTAAAGGATTAACCGCTCTATGATGTATTGAAATAGGAGTTTCATAAAATTTATGAACGCATCCGTTTAATGGTTTTCCCATTCCGTCTAAAATATTTCCTAATAATTTATCCGAACACATTATTGATAAAGGTTTGTCAAAAGAATAAACCATATTTCCAAAAGTTATGCCGTTTACCGAACCGTAAGCCGAAATAAGAACATCTTGATTTCTAAATCCTATAACCTCGCAGTCTATATATGTCTTATCGCTTTTATATATGCGACAAATATCTCCAAGTTTTGCAAAAGGTCCTTCGCTTATTATTAACGAACCCGTAATTTCTTTAACCTTTCCGCAAAATTTTAATAAAGCGACATCGTCAACGACTTCTTTATATTTATTAAAGGTATTTTGAATTTCAATAATCGATTCCCTACTTTGTTTTTTTAGCATAAGATAAACCTTTAATTATTATAAAATTAAAAACCTTTTATAGGTTCAACTTCTTTAATAGCCGTTTCAATTTCGTTTAATTGAGTATTTATTCTAGCGTCAATATCGCCAAAATCTGTCTCTATCATACAACCGCCAATATCGACATTAGGGTCTTCAAGAACGGTAACGCCTTCAATTTTATCTAACATTTGATAGAATTCGTCTTTATGTCTTGCAGAAACTTCCAAATCGTCAATATTTACTCTTATTGTAATTTTCGTTCTTCCTTTAATTCTTCTTAAAGCTTCTTGAATATTTCTTATAACGATTCCTTTATCTCTTTCGGTTAGCATTTTAACTACTCGTTTTGCTATAAGAACGGCAACCTCTATAACTTGAGCTTCCGCTGCGTCTATTATTTCGTTTCTTTTATTAATAGTCTCGCCTAAAATTTTTCTTAATTGTTCCGCCAATTTTGTTAAATCATTATTGCTGTCGGAAAATGATTTTTCAAAACCTTCATCATATCCTTTCGCATAACCTTCTTTATAAGCTGCATCTCTAATAGATTCTGATTCGCTTTCTATTTTAGCTTTTTCGGCGTTTGCATCTTGAATTATTTTTGAAGCGTCAACTTTAGCCTGTTCTGAAATAACATGAGCTTCGTTTTGTTTAGATTTAAAAATTTCAAAAGCCTGATTTTTAGCGTCTTCCATTATTCTATCCGCTTCATCGGAGGCTTTTCTTCTCATATCTCTTAAATCTTCTTCCCATTTCGCCCTTATTCCAGCAATTTCCGCTTCGATTTCCTCTATTGAAGGACCTCTATATTCTTCCTGCGCTTCCTCGTAATCCAATTCTTCTTTTGAAACATTATGAGGAACTGCTATATTAACTTTTTGAGTAAGTTCAACTATACTTTTAGCTTTAAAAACCTTCTCTGGCATAAATAACTCCTAATATAAATATCAAACAACCATTTCGTCTTCGCCAGCGCGAGCAATAACAATATCGCCTTGGTCTTCCAATTTACGAATAATATTAACGATTTTCTGCTGAGCTTCTTCAACATCTTTAAGTCTAACAGGTCCCATATAATCCATATCTTCTTTAAGCAATGCAGCCGCTCTTTTAGACATATTTCTATAAACCTTATCTTGAGCATCCGAATCAACGCTTTTAAGCGCTTTAGCCAAATCGTTAGAATCAACTTCGCGTAAAACTTTCTGTATCGCTCTATCGTCAAGAAGAACAATATCTTCAAATACGAACATGCGTTTCTTAATCTCTTCTGCAAGTTCTGGGTCATCCTCTTCCAAATTCTCAATAATACTTTTTTCAGTAGCTCTGTCTACGCTGTTAATAATTTCAACTATAGCATCGACTCCTCCAGCGCTCGTGAAATCTTCGCTTGCAAGAGTAGATAATTTTCTTTCAAGAACTCTTTCAACCTCTCTTAAAACCTCTGGAGAAGTTCTATCCATTATTGCAATTCTTTTTGCAACATCGGGTTGAATTTCAGAAGGCAATGAACCTAATATACTTGCAGCTTTTGGAGCTTCCAAATAAGCCAAAATAAGCGCTATAGTTTGCGGATGCTCGCCTTGTATAAAGTTAAGCAAATGAGCTGGGTCCGTTCTTCTTATAAAATCAAAAGGTCTAACTTGAAGCGAAGAAGTTAATCTATTTATAATATCGCTTGCCTTTTGACTTCCAACCGAACGCTCTAATAAATCTCTCGCGTAATCTATACCGCCTTGAGTTATAAAATCCTGAGCTATCATCATCTCTTGGAATTCTCTAAAAACGGCATCCTTATCGGCAGATTCGATATTTTCAAGTCTCGCTATATCAAAAGTAATTTGCTCTATTTCTTCTTCTCTCAAATGTTTAAATATTTCGCTTGAAGTTTCCATTCCTAAAGAAACAAGAAATATAGCGACTTTTTGACGCCCGCTTAAAACTCTCTGTTTTTTATCATTTTCTTTTTCTTTATTAGCCGTAGCCATAATATATCTCCTATTTTATAACTCAATATTTTTTATATTAATTTTATAATTTTTTATTGTTTATCGTCCGCCATCCAAGTTCTTAATAACTGCGCCACATCTTCGGGTCTTTCATGGCTCACTCTTATAACCTCTTCCATAAGTTTCTTTCTAGCGGCATCTTCTAAATTCATTTCCGTAATAGGCTCTTCATTTACATTCATCATAGCCTGTCTACGCATTTCCATTTGCTTTCTTTCAAGCTCTTCTTCTCTGAGTCTGCGTCTTCTTGCAAGTTCTTTTTGTATTGCTCTAACAATTAATACTAATATAAATAATGCAAGTAATGAAATCATAGCTATAACTAAAGTTTTCTTTATAAAATTGTTTCGCATGATTCTCGCATCTTCGGCGTCAAATCTATCCCAATGGTCAAATTGAAGATGAGTAACGCTTACTTGGTCTCCTCTTTTCAAATTATAACCTATAGCGGCTTGAACTAAAGAAGTAACATTTCTTATCTCTTCTGCAGATACGGGATGATATTCTCTAACATAACTCGTTCCATTAGTTATTACTGGATTTCCTCTCTCGTCATAAACTCTCGTCCATCTTCCGTCTAACGCTACCGCCGCCGATATTTTTCCTATTTGATAACTTCCCTTTTTTATCGCTTCATATCTTTTACTTAATTCGTAATTATCTTGAGTGTCCGTTTTTGTATAAGTTTGCCATCTATCGGTTTTATCTTTATATCCTGGAGGAACATTCTCTTCTGCGCCCGCCGCTCCTTGAGGAATAAATTGCTGTCCTTTCCAATCTTCAGTCACAGTTCTGCTTGAAACCTGCACTTTATTTGTAATAATACTATCGTCATAAGGAGTCGAAGGGTCATCCTCTTTTAAAACTATAGGCATAACGGAATTATTTGTAATAGTCACTTCATCCCATATTAATTCTAAAGCTATAGTAGTTTCGACTCTATTCGTATATATTCTTCCTAAAGTTTGTCTTATTTTATTTTCTATCTTTTTTCTCTCTCTGTCAACGATTTTTAATTCTTCTTGAGCTACTTTCAATTTTAAATTAGCGGCTTCGTCCGTAAAATCGGTTAATACCAATCCAACGCTATCGGTAATCGTTACAAATTCGGGTTGTAATTTATCTACTCCCATAGCGATTAATCTTTGAAGTCCTCTAACCGTTTTTGGGTCTCTTAAAATTTCTTCTTTAAAAGGTTCGGCTTTAATAACCACAGAAGCCGTAACGGGAGCGTCAACATCGGTTAAATATTCTTTTTTAGGAAAAGCCAAATCAACCGTAGCTTCTTGCACAAATTCTAATTTAGTTAATAATTGAGTAATCGCTTTAGTTAAAGACCTTCTTTTATTTATATCCAATTCGACATCTGTAATTCCTATACGCGGAGAATCAAATAATTCCCAACCGTCTAAAGAAGTTGGCATTTTTCCTTCTTTAACTAATTCTAATTCGGCTTTTGCTTTATCGGACATATTATTAAGAGTTATAAATCCGTTTCTATACTGATATTTAATATTGCTCGCTTCCAAAACGGATATTACATTTCTTGCATCCTCTTGACTTAAAGCTTTTTGAAATAATAAAGTTCCCGTTCTTCTTGAACTTAAAATTATAGTCGCTATAATCGCGCCAAGCGCCACAACCAAAATGCCAATTACTATAGCTTTTTGCACTTTAGTAGTTTTTGAAAAAATATTTTTAACTTGACTTATTAATTTATTTATAAAGTCCTGCATAGGAATACCTACCTAAAAAAAGTTATCTTTATAATCTATCGGAAATAATTATGTTTACTTTATAAAAAAATTATGTTTATTTATTAGTTAACATAATACTTATTATTTATATGATAATCTATAATATATTTTTTGTCAATAAGTAAACATAATATTTTTTAAAAAATATTTAATTTATTTTGTATTTTTAATAATTTTTATCATATTTTAATGATTATTTATAAAATTTAAGACCAAATCTAAAGCAAAAATAACGCTTTCCTCTCTTATTTTATCTCTATCTCCCGAAAAAATATTTTTATAAGCTTTAATATAATTTTCTGCCGATAAACAAATCCAAACCAAGCCTACGGGTTTATCTTCGCTTCCTCCGTCTGGTCCTGCAATTCCGCTAATCGCTATAGATATGTCCGATTTAATTATTTTTCTGCTATTTTCCGCCATTTCAATAACGCATTCTTTACTTACCGCTCCGTAATTTAATAGAGTTTCTTTTTTGACATTTATAATTTTATTTTTAATTTCATTTGAATAAGTTATAAAAGAACCTTCAAAACAAACGGAAGAACCGCTAATTGAAGTTATTGAAGATGCAAATAATCCGCCCGTGCAAGATTCCGCCGAAGTTATTTTTAATTTTTTTTCTATAAGTTTATTTACCAATTCTTTTGATTTAATTTTAATATTATTCATAATTAAAACCTTAATATCCGCTATATCCAACCTTTATATTTATGATTTTATAAGGTTTACTATAAGCATTAGTTTTGCATTCTCTATAATGAATTTATTATATAATTCTATATAACAATAATCAATACTATAAAGTCATTTTGACAAATAAAATTATTTTGTTATAATATCATTATGAAAGAATTTGAATATTTAGAAAAAAGCAAAAATAAAATTATTACCATTGATAATTTAAACAAGAAAAATGATTGTTTTATTCGTTATCTTTTTTCTGACGAAGGAAATGAAAATATTGTTTTAGATTTTATAAACGGAGTAATGATTGATTTAAATTTTCAAACTTTCAATAATGTTGTAATTTTAAATCCATTCAATTTGACTAAATATTTGGACGGCAAAGAATCAATCGTTGATGTGAAATGTATAACCGAAGATAATCAAACCGTTATAATTGAAATTCAATTGCAAGGAAATCAATATTTTATTCGCAGAAGTCTTTATTATTGGGCGAATAGTTATAGTTCTTTACTTAATAAATCGGAAAATTATACAAAACTTTCGCCCGTGATTAGCATTAATGTTTTAGATTTTGTTTTATTTAACGATATTAAAGATTTTCATTCTTGTTATTTATTAAAAGAAATCAAGCATAATAAAATATTAACCGACCATTGCATGTTGCATTATATCGAATTACCGAAATTTAATTTAAATAACGATAAAGAAAAATTATCAAGTTGGATAAAATTTTTCAAGGGGGAGAATATGTCAAACTTAATAAAAGAGAATAATATTTTTGAAGAAGTTGAGAAGAGATGCCAAAGTTTTATCGATAGCGACCCATTAATAAACGCTTATAGAAAAAAAGAATGGAATGAATATTTTTATAAGGATATGATGAATGTAGAGAGAGAAGAAGGAATTAAAGAAGGTATAGAAAAAGGAAAACTTGAAGGAATAAAAGAACGCAACTATTCAATAGCTAAAAATCTAAAAAAAGCTGGTTCAGATATAAAATTTATAAGTGAAATCACTGGCTTAACCATTGACGAAATAAAAAAACTTTAATATCGCCTTTTTAAACTTTATATTAATTAATTTATTATAATTTTTTTCTTATTGAAAGTTTCCTTCTGAGATTTTGCAACTTTTTAAACTTTAGATTAATTTCAACTTTATATTAATTCATTTATTATAATCGCACAATATTTTTAAAAATATTCAATTAAAATAAATCTGCAAAAAATAAAAGCGCCCTCCGTCCGCAACAAACGAAAGACGCCAAAATTATAGGAAATACAAAGGATTTGAGAATAATCCTCTGTATAAGAAAGATGCAATTTAAATTTTTACTTTATTATTAAATTAAAATTCTTGTTTTTTTTATCGCTCCGCTAACCTTCTTTAAAGTAAATCAAATTTTTAATCTTACTTTTTTAATATCAAATTAAAATAATCAAAAAACTATTTCTTTTTTTCGCTCTGCTCACCTTCGATAAAGTAAATCAAAATTCTTATTCTTTTTTAATAACAAAAATTATTTATTCTTTTTGGTATCAAAAAAATAAAAGAATTTCTTTCTAAAAAGAAAAAACTTATAAATAAGGAACTCGCCAATCGACAAGTCCCTTATTATAAATTTATTTACTTTCTAATTAAAGCGCTGGCAAATACCAAGTTATACCCGTAGAGGCTGCAAGGCTCACTGGTGCAACAGTATCTCTGCTTACATTTGCCTCAAAATACCATTCAAGGTTTTTGATTGGCGTAATATAAATTTCTGCATAAGCGCCCCAATATAAACTGTAAAGTTCTTTAACTTTGTTGTCTGTTGCGCTTCCTGATTGAGTAATTGTCAAACCCAATGAAGGCTCAACATATAATGAAACTATATCGCTGTTTGCAGTTATTCCCAAAGTTGGAGCTAATGTCAAATCCCACGCGCTTTTTTTCCAAGTAGCATTTCCGCCATAAGTAGTTGTAGGTTGAGTTGCACTTCCACTACCAGCATTAGCCATAAATGAAGTAAGCTCTCCCATAAATCTTGCAGAATCGTTAAGAGCTGAAAGCGCCGTCACGCTTGTTTTACTATGTTGTTTTCCTAAAGCTCCGTTATAAACCAATTTAATATAAGGTTGTAAAGCAACTTCTTCCACCATCGCGCCAAAGTAAAGTCTAAATTCAAATCCGAATGATTCCGCAATTGTTACTTTTTCTTTCTGTCCTCCTTCTGGACTTAATTGCATTCCATAGTTTCCATATTTAATAAGCAATCTGATTTGAGGCAAGAAGTCTAAACCTGTAAAATATCTAAATTGAGCGTCCAAACTTACAGCCGTTATGCTTCCTTTACCTACTCCGTCAAATTTGTCGGTAAGATTAACAACTTGAATAGGAATAGCCATTCTAAATGCGTTATCCAAAGCGTTTAAAACCAAAACAGGCGTATGAACTACGGCTTCCACTTTTTTAGGCTCGGTTTTATTGTTATATCTGTTCCATCTTGGTCCTATGGTTGCATTATAGCCAACTCCTACGCTTATTAATGAAGAAGTATAAGCTAAACCCATAGAAATTGTCGGAGTAAAGTCATAGAATAAACCTGCGCTTGGTCCTCCCGTTGTTGTAGTATCTGTAGCATTATTTACTAACATAGAACCATAAGCTCCTCTACCATTATTAAAGAATCCGAAAGTTCCTTTAATAGTGTCGTTTCCGAGCGTAAAGCCTAATTGCCACATTCTTGCTCTGAACTGATTACCATGAGTAAGGAAGCCAATCCAATCTCCCGAATTAACTCCATACATACCAAATACTGACGCGCTTGCCATAGAAAGCAAAGCTATTGTTGTTAGAAAAATCTTTTTCATTTTCTCTCTCCTTTTTTAAAATTTTTTTTGATTTTTCGTATTAAATAAAAAATCCTTCAAATTATCGCAAATGAAATAAATACGCCAAAAACCATAACAAGAACCATTTAAAGAATTATAATTTCCGATTTTTGACAAATTATAATTTTTGCTTTCAATGTTTACAAAATCGTAATTAAAAGATTTTACGAAATTACAATTTTCACCGAATGCAAAATTATAATTTTCATTAACCGAAGAATGATAATTTTTTAGATTATTCTCATTATGATTAAAGCCGTAATTATAGCAAAAGCCATAATCTAAAAGACTTATTATTTCAAAATTATTAAAATTAAATTTTTTAAAAGTTGATTGCCAAGCCTTTACTTTTTTCGTCTTGCAATGAATTACATTAAAAAATAACTGAACTAACTTAAATAAAAATTTTGCAAAGAATAAATTTATCTCATGGTTGACGGTTGACGGTTGACGGTTGACGGTAACCCAAACTATAAGATAAATATTTTACTATCATAACTCTATCAATAAAATTAATATTTAATTAAATTATACAATATTAAAAAAATTAGTCAATAACAATTTAAATATTTTTTAACTAACTTTTAATTTATACAATAAGTTTAAAAATTAGTCAATAGTTTATTTTAAATTTTTTTCAATATTGATTAATTTAATTTAACAATATTATAAAATATTTAAAAAAATTATCAACTATTTATTTTAATTAATTGAATAATATTTTACAATATTTAAAATTTTTTGTCAATAATAAAATTTCAATATTTTTAATTAATTGACTATTATAATTATATAATATTTTTAAGGATATGCCAAGCGTTTTTAATAAAAATTTCTAAAAAATTTTTAATAAATTTATAAAAATATACATAAATTATAATTTATTTTTCATTATTATTTTACGACTTTATTTTGACTATAATTTATAACCGTATAAGAATGCAATCTTCCGTCATTTCCTTTATATACATTCATATTCAAAGGGTCGACTTCCCAAACTCTATCGACTACAAAATTATAATAATAATTTCCCGACTCGGCTCTTAAAGTTATTGTCCATAAATTATTTGAATAAATCATAGGATATCTTAAACTATCAAATCCTAATTTATCGGAAGTAAACATTACCTCTCTTGCAATATCGTTGCTGTAGAAAAATGTAACCGTTCCGTCAGAATTGTAAACGGGATTTTTATCGTAAAAACCTATATCTTTATCTAAAATAAAATAACTAACTTCTTGATTATTATTATCGTATTCCGTATTTGAGTTTAAAGGGTCGTTAATCCAAACTCCATTAACTCTATATCTATAATTATATTTTCCCGCTTTCAATGGAACTTGCCATAAATAATAAAAAATTCCATAAGAGTTTTTTATTAAAGGAATGCTATCTTCCCAATAATTAAAATCTCCCGAAACTTCAACCGAATCATAATTTTCAGCGAAAGTAAATAAAATACCGTCCTCTACTACTCTCGGAGGCATTACATCTTGTATATTATAATATTTTAGAATTTCCATTCTATTCATTCGCTCTTCGTGTTGTTCTATAGTTTCTACATCTTTATCGCCGCAAGATATTACGAACGCCAATATTAAAAACGAAATTATTTTTTTCATCAAAATTAACCTTTTGTATTTAATTTTATATTAGAATTATCAGAATTTTCTTCGTTATTATTTTTATTATTCTGCGATTTATTTGAATCTATATTTCCTTTAGCCGCTTTCTCTTCCACAACCGCCCAAGCGCTTTTTAATTCTTTAAGATATTTTATAACTTCCAATATTGGAGGTTTTGTTTTTGAAATATTTCCTTCGGTTAATTTTTGATTCATATAAGTATAAATTGAAGCGAGTCTATCGGCTATCTCGCCCGCTTCGTAATTTAAAGAAGATAAAAGTTCGTATATTATCTCTTGAGCTTTAACTATATTATTATGAGCTTCTTCAGTTCCATGTTTTTTATCTATAGAAACGCATGCCGATTCTAAAAATTTTATAGCGCCGTCATAAAGCATAACTATAAGCCTATTTTGAGATGCCGTGCTTATTTCAACCTTTTTATATTTTTGATAACCATCGGTAATAGCCAATGAATCCCCCCGAATATTTATATATTTATTATTTTTTTTATTATCGGAAAATGGCAAAAACCATAAAATACTTTTTATTATTAGTTAATAATATATATTATTATAAAAAAGTCAATTCTTTATTTTTTATATAATTATTGTATAATATATTAAATATTAAAACTAAAAATTAATTAATTTAATATGGAAGAAAAATGAAAGCTATAATAATAGTGCCGACTTATAACGAAAAAGACAATATAGAAAAAATGATAAATGCGGTTTTAGAATTGCCAAGCTATGTAGAAATTTTAGTCGTTGACGATAATAGCCCCGACAAAACAGCCGATTTGGTAGAAAAATATCTTGATAATAAAAGAGTTCATTTATTAAGAAGAGAAAAAAAAGAAGGATTAGGTCCCGCGTATATAGCGGGCTTTAAACATTCTTTTTCCTACAATCCCGATTATGTTATAGAAATGGATGCCGATTTTTCTCATGACCCAAATTTTGTAATAAAATTTATCGAAAGGATGGAAAATGAAAAATTAGATTTGGTTATAGGCTCAAGATATTGCAACGGAATAAGCGTAGTTAACTGGCCATTAAGAAGATTATTTTTATCATATTATGGAAATAGATACGCTTCATTTGTTTTAGGCTCAAAAATAATGGATATAACGGGAGGATTTAAATGCTTTAGAGTATCCGTCCTTAAAAATATGAATTTCGATAATATACTTTCAACAGGTTATTCTTTTCAAATTGAAATGAATTATTCTTTTGAAAGCAACGGTTATAAAGTGAAAGAAGAACCGATTATATTTTATGAAAGAAGAAGCGGACAATCGAAAATGTCAAAAAATATAATAGCGGAAGCATTATTTAGAGTTTTAAGATTAAAATTTAGAAATAAAAAAAATTATTTTAATAAATAATTTTTGATAACAATGTGTTGCAACCCATTGTTGTTATTAAATATTCAAACCAAAACAACTTTTTAATTATTCTTTTTCTTCCAACTTTGCGCCTATGCTTTTAAATTGTTCTATAAAATTAAAAGAAGATTTATTTATAGATTCGCCGTCATTTATAATAATTTCATTTTCGCAAACTATCGAAGCGACGCAAAGAGCCATAGCGATTCTATGGTCGTTATGAGATGAAGTTTTCCCGCCTTTTAATTTTTCCACTCCTTCTATAAATATTTCATCTTCGGTTGTAGTTATTTTTGCCCCTATTTTATTAAAACTTTCTTTCAAATCGTTTATTCTATCGCTTTCTTTATATTTCAATCTTCTTGCATTATATAATTTTGTAGTTCCTTTCGCCGTTGATGCAAGAGCGACTATAACGGGCGCTAAATCGGGAATATTTAAAATATCTATATCTAAAGCGTTTAATCTCAAATTCTTTTTAATCGTTATAGAACCGTCTTCGTTATATATAATCGAAGCTCCCATAAATTTTAATATATTTAATATCTCTTTATCGCCTTGAATAGAATATTTATTTAATCCGTATAATGCAACTTCGCCTCCTAAAGCTCCCGCCGCAGCAAAAAATGCCGCATGCGACCAATCTGATTCAATCTCATAATTAATCGGAGAATATTCTTGAGAGCCAAAAACTTCAATAACGCTATTATCCGACTTTTTTGAAGTTTCTATTTTTGCAGATTTCAAAGTTTTCAAAGTCATCATAACATAAGGAGCGGATTCTAATTCTCCTTCGATTATTATTTTTGAATTGCCTTCTAATAAAGGAAGAGCGAATAATAATCCGCTTATAAATTGACTGCTTATATTTCCTTCGACATTAAAATCTCCGCTTTTTAATTTTCCTTTTATTGTTAAACTATCTTTTTTTAAGTCGAAAGTTAAACCTTGATTAATCCATATTTTTTTATATGTATCAAGAGGACGAGAAAATAATTTTTTACTGCCTATAAATTTAGCGTTAATTCCTAAAGCGGAAACTACGGGAATTAATAATCTTAAACTGCTTCCCGATTCTTTTACATCAATTATTATATTGTCAATATTTTTATCTTTTGGAATAACTTTCAAACAATCTTTTTCTAATTTAAAATCGGCAAAATTAGAAATCGCTTCTTTTGTCGCCGTAATATCTATTCCTACATTTTCCATCCAAGGTTTTAAGACGCTTTCGCCTTTTGCTAAAAAAGACGCTATTAAAGCTCTATGAACATCGCTTTTGCTTATTTGAATATATACAGAACCAAAAATATCGCTTGGCTTAACTCTTAAAAACATATAAGACTCCTTTTTGGCAATTATTTTAATAGTTATTGAAATTATTGCAAATCATTTTAATATAGAATCTACAAAGTTTTCAATATCGAATTCTTTGAAATCATCGACTTTCTCCCCGTATCCTAAATAAAATATTGGAAGCGATAAATAATACGCTACGCTTATTGCCACGCCGCCTTTTGCCGAACTATCCATTTTTGAAACTATAGCTCCTTCAATATTTAAAGAATCTGTAAATACTTTAGCCTGCTCTATTCCATTATGCCCGACATTTGCATCAAGCACTAATATTGGAATAAAATTAAATTCTGAAAATCTTTCGGTTGATATTTTTTTCATTTTTTCAAGCTGTCTGATTAAATTATCCTGATTATGAAATCGTCCCGCCGTATCAACTATAACTATATCGGCGTTTATAGATTTTGCCTTATCCAAAGCGGAAAACAAAACGCTCGCAGGGTCGCCCGCTTGCTGTCCTTTCACTATAGAAACCGACAAACGATTTGCCCATTCTTCAAGCTGTTCTATTGCCGCAGCTCTGAAAGTATCCGAAGCCGCTATTATAATATTATGTTCTTTTTTTAATAGATTCGATAATTTAGCGATTGTCGTAGTTTTTCCAACTCCGTTTACTCCGACTATAAATAAAATATTTTTTTCTTTTAATTCCAATTTTTTTTGTATAAATTTTGATATTAGAATTTCTCTCAAACGATTTTTTGCTTCCGTTGGTTCTTTAATATTATTTTTTTCTATAGTTTCTCTTAATTTTAATATTATATCTTTAGTCGTTTCAACTCCCGCATCCGCTTTTATTAATATGTTTTCTAAATTGGCAAAAAACTCTTCGTTAATAGCCGAAGTATTGAATAAAGCCGAAAGCGAAAATTTATTTTTTGAACCCGTTAATGAAACTTTGCTTTTATTATTTTTTTTAATAAAAATTAAAATTATGGCTATAATTATTATTAAAATTATAGCGATTATAAATATTATATTTGGCATTAGCATTAATTATATTCTCCGTTTAACTAATTATTTTTTAATTATATTGAAAAATATTATATAAACTATAAATATTTTTTCAAGTTTTAATTTTATTGTTTATTTTTTTAATAATATCGTCATTTATGAGACTAAAGTCCGCATTTGGTTAGCAATACACTTTTAATAAAACTTACTTATTTAAGATAAAAATGCAAAATATTAAATAAGTGAATTTTATTAAAAATTGATTATTTCAGAAGATACTTCGCTATGACGAGTAGAAGTTCAAAAAAATAATAAAAATAGTTATCTCAATAATTTACTTTTTTCATAATTTGATTTATTATAGAGGAATATTATAATTAGGAGATTTTATGTTTGCTACACATTCAAATTTAGACAAGTTAATAAAACAGCCTGATACACAATTTGTTATACCTGTTTATCAAAGAAATTATGATTGGACAGAGAAACATTGCAAAGTTCTTTTAAACGATATAATGGAAGCTGGTAAAAATAAAAAAGGACATTTTATAGGAAGTATAGTGTATGTAACCGATAATAAACCTGCCACATCTGTTAAAGAATTGATAGTAGTCGATGGACAGCAAAGGTTAACTACGATAACACTAATATATTTAAGATTATATAAACTATTAGATGAAATTGGAAATCAATCTCTTAAAGATAAAATACACGAACAATATTTAATAAATAAATTTGCAAGCACGCCCGATAAGAAAATTAAACTAAAACCAACTGCGAATAATGATAAAGCTTTAAAACATATATATGATAATGTAAAAATAAGCATTAATGAAAAATCTAATGTAATAGATAATTATATATTTTTTGAAAAAAATATAACACAAAATAATTATAAAAATGTATTAGAAGGATTAGCAAATCTTATATTTGTCGATATGGCTTTAGATAGAAATATAGATGACCCTCAAAGAATATTTGAAAGTTTAAATTCAACGGGACTCGATTTATCTCAAGGCGATTTAATAAGAAACTATATTTTAATGAAGTTAGACTCTCCACAGCAAATAGAAATATATGAAAAATATTGGGAATATATAGAAAAGGACGCTAAAGACGAAAGTATTAATAAGGATATGGTTTCCGATTTTATTAGAGATTTTATGACAAGCGAATATAATAAAATACCAAATAAAAGCAGAGTTTACGAAGAGTTTAAAGAAAAATATTCTATAGACAATTTGAATGAAATAAAAAACTATTTGGGAGTATTAAAAGAATATGCAAGTTATTATAATAAATTATTAAATCCTAAAAAAGAAAATGATAAAGATATATCATTGAAACTTGATAATATAAAATCTTTAGAGGTAAATGTATCTTATCCTTTTTTCTTGAAAATTTATAAAGACTATAACGACAAAATTATAGACAAATAGACAAAAATAATTATGTTAAATCATTAGAAGAATATTTATGCAAATTAGAATTTAGTCTAAAATTTCCAAAAGACGAAGAATTTATATCTAAATTTAAAGAAAAAAATATTTATGAGAGTATAGCTCAAAAAAAGAAAATGTATTTGTTTAATAAATTAGAACAAGGTTTAGGCAAAGAAGTTGTAGACTTTAATAAAACGGATTTGACTATAGAGCATATATTTCCACAAAATCCAGATGGCGCTTGGGAAGAAGATTTAACGGAAGAAGAATATAGTATTGCAGAAAAGAACCTTCATAAAATAGCTAATTTAACATTATCGGCTAATAATGGAGCGCTTGGAAATAAAAGATTTATAGAAAAAAAGAATATGAATATTGATAATGGACAGCAGGGTTATATATACAGTAGCCTTTGGCTTAACGAATATTTAAAACAAATAGAGGAATGGAAGCCAAAAAATATTAAAGAAAGATTTGAGAAAATTAAAGAAAGATTTTTGAAAGTTTGGAAATATCCAAATGTAATTATTACAAATGGTAATGTTGAAGTAGATATATTTGAGGCAGACGACCCTACGGGTAAAAAATTAGAATATATTAAATTCAACGGAGAAGAATATAACGATATAACGGATGTATCAAAATTATTCTCTTTTATTTTAAAATATTATTACAGTGAAAAAGAGGAGTTATTTTTTACTGATGAAATTCAAAAAGTAATAAAAATAACAACGAATAAAAAAGAGCTTGTATCGGATTATCCTATACAATTAAGCGATATATATTATGCAGAAAATACTTATAGCAGCGATAAAAAATTTGATTTGATAAAGAAACTTATTGATATATTTGATAGAGAGGATGAACTTCTTATAAAATATAAATAATTAATATAAACTATAGATTAAATTATAAATTTGTATATACTTAATAATATAAGTTATTTTAAGGAGAATTTTATGATGAACAAAAATTTAAAAGATAAAGAAAATATATGCAAAATATTTTGAAGTCGAAATTCTACCTATTTATTAATTTGACTTTTAACGATAGCCATATATAATAGAATTTATGTATAATGTTATCGTTGCTGGTTCTACCGATTTTACGGCTGATTGTATTTTGCAATTAATGAAAATGGATAATGTCAATATATCCTCTATAATAGCGCCTGTAGATTCTAAAAAAGACAGAAAGGGAAATATAATAATTTCTCCTACAAGTAAAATTGCTTTAGAAAATAATATTAAACTTTTGAAACCCGAAAATATTAACTCTGACGATTCTTATAAAACTTTGTCGGATTTGAAACCCGATTTTTTAATCGTTGTAGCTTATGGAAAAATTTTGTCGAAAAAAACTTTGTCAATTCCTAAAATAATGCCAATAAATATTCACGGTTCGCTTTTGCCTATTTTGAGAGGAGCGAGTCCCGTTGAGCATGCTTTATTATACGGTTTTGAAAAGACAGGAACTACATTGCAAAAAATGGATTATAAACTTGACGAAGGCGATATTATACTTCAAGACGAATTTGAAATTTTAGAAAATTGGCAATTTTACGAATTATACGAAGAAATTAAAAAAAGCGGAGTTTCTTTATTAAAAGAATTTTTTAGCGATGTAGACAAATATATTTCAAATCTGAAAAAACAGGACGATAAAAAAGCGACTTATTGCGGAAAAATAAAAAAAGAGGACGGAAAATTAGATTTTACAAAAGACGCTTTAATTTTGCATAATATGACTAAAGCCTTTGTTAGATATCCAACCGCGTTTTGTTATTACGATAATTTTATGATAAAAGTTTTTAAAAGCGAATATAAAAAATCTGATAATAAATCCGACTTTGGAAAAATTATCGAAGTTAATAATAACGGAATTTTTATTCAGGCTTTAAATGGAGTTTATATTATAAAAGAATTGCAAAAAGAAGGAAAAAAAAGGCAAACTGTGAAAGAATTTTTATGCGGAAATAAATTAAATACGGGCGAATATTTTAAATAGAGGAGTTTAATTATAAATTATGAAAGAGATGCAAAATAAATTAAATAATCAGATAGATAAATTAAAAAAATTATATAAAATCAAATTAAAACCTAAAATTACTAAATTCTTTAAAATGATTTTTCCAAATAAAATAATGAATAATCGAAATTCCGCTTTGGTTTTTAAGAGATTAATTTTATTCGCTTTATTATTATTCGTATTGCAATGTTTTGTAGTTTCAATAGTCGTGTTTATTGTGGTAAAATCTGGAGGAAAATCTTTTGTTCTTCCCGATGTTCAAAATAAAGGAATTTACGAAGCCATTAAAATTTTAGAAAAAGAAAAAATTAATTTAAATATTCAAGCTCGTTATTTTAATAATTATCCTTTGGGAACTATAGTAAGCCAAGAGCCTAAAGGCGGCGTAAAAATTAAAAAAGGCAGAACCGTATATTTAGTAGTTAATGCTCCCGAAGAGATAACCGTAAATATGCCAGATATTATAGGATTAAAATACGAAGAAGCGCTTAATATAATATCGAACGATGTTATAAGTAAATTGCCTAATGTTATTATTAACAATAAAGTAGAATCAAGAGAGGATATTCAAGAAAACAATATAGTTTTATCTCAAACTCCTTTGGCTAATGAGATTATAAAATCCGACTCGGAAATAACTTTAATCGTTAATAATAAAGAATAAAATTAAAGAGTAAAAATGAAAAAACTAAACAAAATATATAATAAAAATTGTAAAATTTTTTCCGAAAATTTTAATTGGAGATATATATAGTTAAAATGAATAATGTATGCGAATTCTGTAATAGCAATGAGTCCGAACTCTATATAAAATCCGATTTGGTAAGCTATAATAAATGTTTAAATTGCGGACTTATATATCAATTTCCCGTTATAACTAAAAAAGAAATAAACGCTATATATGATGACAATTATTTTGAATACGAAATTGCGAATCAGGAAAATTTTTTTAAGTTGATAAGACTCGCGTTAAAAGATATAGAATTTGAAAATATAAAAAAAGAATTTCCAAATAAAAATGTTTTAGATATAGGATGCGCTACGGGAATGACTCTTAATTATTTTAAAAACGAAGGCTACGATACTTACGGCATTGAAATTTGCTCTTCTTCTGCGGAATATGCAAGAAAAAATTATAATTTAACCGTTTATGAAAAAAGTTTAATTGATATAGGTTTTGAAAGCGATTTTTTTTCTTTTATACATTTTTCGCATGTTATAGAGCATGTTCCAAATCCCGCCGAAACTTTAAAAGAAGTTTATAGAATACTCGCTAAAGGCGGTTATTTGGCTATCACGACTCCGAATGCGGACGGAATATTTGCTAAAAAATATAAATCTAAATGGCGCGCGGTTATGCCTCAACATTTATGGCTTTTTTCAAAAAAAACTTTATCTCAATATATGAAAGATATTGGATTTAATATTATTAAAGATTTTTCTTGGGGAAGTATTCCTATAGAAAAGAATACGAATAAATTTATAAAATCATTTTTTGATAAATATGTTAAAATATTTAATAAAGGCGATGTAATGCTTTTTTTATGTAAAAAGTAAAATATAAAAAATAAAATATTAAGGAGATATTATGGCTACAGAGAATAACGGTTTGCTTTCAATGGACCCAAATAATTACGAATACTCTTTCGACAATACGATTAATATAAGAGAAATATACTATAAAATAGTGGACTCTGAGCCTAATAATCAGCATTTATACGAAGAGATTTCAAAAAATTATGTGACTATAGGCGAGCAGATTTTAAAATCAATAAGCAAGAGAGCGGGAATTAAAGTCGGTAAAAATGTTAAATTCGATAAAATGACGGGCGTATACAGAAGCGCGGTTTACGGTTATGTCGTTTATGACGGAATGAATTCGGTTTCGGTTATTCCCGTTATAAATGTTTCAGAAAAATGGCGCGGAATAATGGTTTTGCCTCCTCAAAAAAATGTAAAAAAACAATTAGGACTCGATGATATTAATAGTATGATTTCAGAACTTCCAATTCAATTAATGGTTAATTACGATAGGATAACGGAACTTGTCGAAGAAAATTTAAAATTCAACGAAGGAGTTTGCTGCGTATTTGTCGAAGGAAAAAAACCAATCGATGGAAATGTGCAAAAAGTTATACTTGATTACGATATGTCGATAGAAACGGGAAAAAAATCCGAAGACGGAAGCATAGATTTTAAAGAAAGAAGTTTTATTCATAATATAGAAGCGGGAGTTCAAATCGCTCATTTTATTCCAGAAAAACCAGCCATTGACGGACTTGATATATATGACGAAGTTATGGAAGCTAATTATGACGATGACCCATGCTACAAAATAGGAAATAATCTTAAAGTTGAAGCTGACGGAATAAATATAAAAAGCGCGATAAAAGGAATATTGGTAAATAATAATAATACTATATCCGTAAGCAATGTTATTGAAATTGAAAAAGTCGATTTGTCTACGGGAAATATAGAAGTTGACGGTTCGGTTATAATAAAAGAAAATGTGACGCCTGGATTTAGCATTAAAACCGAAGGCGATATAAAAGTAAACGGAAATATTGAGGACGCTAAAATAAACTGCGGAGGTAATTTAATTGTGTCGGGCGGAATAATAGGCGGACCAGATAGCGATATACATATAAACGGAAAAGTTTACGCATCTTTTATAAGAAACGCTAATTTAATTTCAAACGGCGATGTTATAGCCAATCAAATAGTTAACTCAGACATATCATGCAATAATAGAGTAATAGTTTTGGAAGGAAAGGGCGTTATAATTGGAGGAAATATTAAAGCCTTAAACGGAATTTGGGCAAAAAGTATAGGAGCTATAAGCGAATCAAAAACTACAATAATAGTAGGGCGAGATGCAGAAGCTGACGCATTATTTAAAAATATAGTGACGACTATAAAAACAAATAGAGAAGAGATAAACAAATATAAAACTTTATTAGGAGCGGAATATTTTAAAGACCCTAAAGCTTTTATACAAAGAATACCAGAAAATAAAAGAGAAGCTATAAAAAATATATTGAAAAAAGTTACTAATCTTGTAAAAGAAACTGCAGAATTGGAAGAAAAAAGAAAACAAATGAGCGAAGAATTTGAAAAATTATCAAATAGTAGCGTTTCTTCAATGGAAGGATTTTTTCCAGGCGTTACGGTTTATATATCGAATATAAGAAAATATGTTACTAAAAAAACATCAGGCACAGAATATTTTTATTCAAAAGAATTAAGAGATATTTCAGAGAAAGCACCGAAAACTTTGCCTCCCGAAGAATATGCGGTTATCGATATTAAAGCGGATAGATAATTTATATTTCGCAAACTGGAATCTGTCTAATTTTTATTTTCTTTGCGCTTTTATCTCCAAATACCGAATTCATATAATTAGTATATTCTTCAACTTTATCTAAAGGTATTAATGCTTGAATAGTCCCAGCAAAACCTCCGCCATGAACTCTGCAAGCGCCATCTCCTTTCAAAAAATCTTTTGTAAGCATTAAAGCCAAAGCGACTCCCATATTTTTTGAGCTTGTAGTAGAATAGCAATTTTGCAAATACATAAAACTTGAAAGTCCAGAATCGTTCATAAGATTTATATATTCTTTAATATTATTATTTTTCAAAGCGTTGATTTGATTTATAACTCTTTCGTTTTCCGTTATAAAATGATAAGCTCGCATTAAAGCTCTGTCTCCAATTTTCTCTCTTATTTTTGAAGCGTTTGAAATTAATTCTTCTTTTGTTATATCTCGGCAAACTTCTTTTGAAAAATATTTTGCAACGGCGTTCATTTCTTCTCTTATAGCGGAATATTCTCCCGTAAGCGAACTATGGTCTCCTTTAGCGTCAACTATCATAAGCGCATAACCCGATTTTTCAAAATCGTATTCCACTTTTTCTATTATAGGAATTTTAGGATTTTTAAAATCTATTGAAATTATTCCTCCAAGCGAACATCCCATTTGGTCCATTAATCCGCATGGTTTTCCGAAATAAATATTTTCCGCATATTGTCCAATTAAAGCTATTTCAGTTTTTTCTATTTTATTTTCGTTATAAAGAGAATTTAAAATTTCGCCGATTAAAGATTCAAAACTTGCAGAACTGCTAAGTCCGCTTCCTATAAGAACTCTATTATTTAAATAGGCGGTAAATCCTCCGATTTTATAACCCGAATTTTTTAATCCAGAACAAACTCCTCTTATTAAAGCGTTTGAATTTCCAAATTCTTTTTTATCAATTTCCAAATTATTTATATCTATTAAATCGGGAGTATCATAGCCGTTCGTATAAACGATTATTTTATTATCTTCTCTTTTTGAAACTACGGCTAATTTATCCAAATTAATTGAAGCCGTTAAAACGCAACCGTTATTATGGTCGGTATGATTTCCCGATAATTCCGTTCTTCCCGAAGCGCTGAATATAAAAATATTTTCCGATTTGTCAATTTTTTGAAATTCATCTAAAACCGAAGATAATCTTGAATAAGCTTCTTCTATAGAATTTTTATCTCCGCCGTAAATTCCGCTAAACTTTTCGGACATTTTTTTATTTTTTAATAATTCTTTTAATTCGGATATTTTATACATTTTATTTGCCTTTAATTTAATTCAAATCGTATAAATAATATATAATTATAAAATTTTGTCAAAGGATTTAAATAAAAATATAACAAAATTCAATGTTCCGTAATAAAAAAATTATGTAAAGTAATTTATTTAATTATCGATAATTAATATATATAGATATTAAAGGACGGTATTTTATGTTTGATTTATACGAAGAACTTACTAAAATTGAAATACTTCTTTCAAAAGAAATAGAAGTTTACAAAATTTTATTGGAAGACGAAGAAAAAAAAGTAAATTCTATTATTAATACCCGATTGCAGGATATACATCTATATTGCGAACATCAAAACGATAAGATGAACGAAGCGAACGAATTAAGAAAAATGAGAGAAAATATTATAGATATAATAATTTTAAATAGATTTCCTCATTTATCTGAAACGGCGACTTTATCGGATATTATAAGAAAAATTCCTTTAAATAAAACTTCTAAAATATCCGCTATGCGTTTGGAATTAGTGACTTTAATAGCAAGATTGAGGCATTTAAATAAATTATCTCCAAAATTATTTGACGAAACTTTTAGCTTTTTCAAAGATATGAAAGAAGTTTTATATAGCAGTAAAAAAGTCGGTTATAATAATAAAGGCAAAGAATATGTTTTTAACAGAAAATTATCCGCTTTAATAAATAAGCAAGTGTAATAATAAATTTTAGAAATTTAAAGAAGCTTTATAATCTATAAAAAATTATAAAGCTTTTTTATTTTACGATAATTGATTATTTACCGCATTTTTCATTGATTTCATTAACTAAATGCTCGATTTTATCATCGCTCATTCCATGTCCGCGACAACCTTCTTCCAAACTTTCCCAACTTGCCACATGACAGCCAACGCAATGAAGCCCATGACTCATCATTATTTCAACCGAATCTGGAAATATTTGAATTATCTCGCCTATGCTCATAGTTCTATTTATCATAATTTTACCTCTCTTCTTAATTTTAGTAATTATTAATTATAATATAATATATTTTTTTGTCAAAGCGTAAAATAATTGAGACTTATAAATTTATTGTTTTTAAAATTTATAAATTTATTTAATTTTTTTTATTATTCTTACCTTCCTTAAATACCGTAATACCGCTATCGCGAGCGACCTAAATGGATAGTGGTAATCCACATTTGAAAAAGTTAATTTCAAAATTTAGTTTTATTAATCGTCAAACAGAAGCTAGCGACTGCCCGCTGTAAGCATAAGTCTTCAATTTTTAATTCTAAAGTGTATTGCTTTGCCTTACCAAGACTAAAGTCCACAGAGTGAGGCGGACAAGTGTCACGGCATTGGCTAACAATGACCGACTATATTAAAAAAAGCATTAAAAGAAAATTATATATTGCTTACTCTTATTTTATAATAAATATGTAATTAATTAAAAAATATACTTTATTTATATATTGACAGAATAAATTAAATCTATATAATTTATTAATAAAATTTAGATTAAAAGGATTCAAAAATGAAAAGAATAATTATAATTTCATTAACAGTTTTTTGTTTAGCTTTTATTATTTCATGCGGAAATAAATCTTCAAATAATAAGGTTATAACTATCAACGCGGGACCTCAGCCGAAAACTATAGACCCGAGTTTGAATACCGCTTTGGACGGATGCTATTATGTTATACATGCGTTTGAAGGTTTGACTACAAAAGATAAAAACGGGAATATAGTCGGCGGAGTCGCTGAAAGTTGGGAAGAGTTTGACGATGGCGCAAGATATATATTCCATTTAAGAACAAATGCAAAATGGAGCGATGGCAAACCAGTTTTAGCGGAAGATTTCGTTTATACTTGGAGAAGAGTCGTAGACCCTTTGGTTGGAAGTCAATATAGTTTTCAGCATGAACCCGTGAAAAATGCAAAAGATATTACGGCTGGAAAATTGCCCGTTGAAAGTTTAGGAATAAAGGCTATAGACGATTATACTTTAGAAGTTATTTTAGAAGCTCCTACCGCTTACTTTTTGGATTTGGTAGCGTTCCCTACTTTTTATCCCGTTAGAAGAGATATTATAGAAGAGTTTGGAGACGCTTGGAGTTTAAATGCAAAAACTTATATAGGAAACGGACCTTTTATAACCTCCGAAATAAATCAAGATGAAAGTATTATAATGATTAAAAATACAAATTATTGGAATGCCGATTCTGTAGTAGCCGAAAAGTTAAGATTTATTTTAATGCAAAATGAAACATCTTCGGTTGCAGGAATTAAAGACGGTTCTATAGATTTTGCAAGAATAGTTCCAACGCAAGATATACCGACATTAAAAGAAGAAGGATTATTGCAAATAAAACCTATGCTTGCATCTTATTTTTATTGTTTTAATGTAACAAACGAAATATTAAAAGATATTAGAGTTCGTAAAGCGCTTGCTTTGGCTATAGATAGAAATTATATAGTCGAGCAAGTTATGAAAGGAGGCGAAACTCCCGCTAACGCTTTTGTTCCTTTTGGAATAAGAGATGCGGATATTAAAGAAAGTTTTAGAGAAAATGGAGGCGGATTTTTCGACATAAGCCCTAAAAATTATCAAAATAATATTGAAGAAGCTAAAAGATTAATGGCGGAAGCGGGATATCCAAACGGTAAAAATTTTCCTGTTTTTGAGTTTAAAGCGGACCCTGGATTTCATATATCTATATTTGAAGCCGTTCAGCAAATGTGGAAAGAAAATTTAGGAATAGACACAAAAATAATTCAAGAAGAATGGGCGGTATTTTTGCAAACGAGATACGATAAAAATATTACAATGGCAAGAGGCGGATGGTTTGCGGACTTTAACGACCCAATAAATTTCTTGTCTTTATATACGAGCCATTCTCCAAATAATTATAGTTCTTATAGCAACGCTCAATATGACGCTTATATTCAAACGGCATTGACTACGGGAAATCAAAAAGTTAGAATGGATGCAATGCATAAGGCTGAAGAATTGCTTGTAAACAGTTTCGCTATAGTTCCGATTTATTTTTATACAGAGCCGTTATTAGTTTCGCCTAAATTGAAAGATGTTTATTATGACGCTTTGGCTATGCATAAATTTGTTTACGCTTATAAAGAATAGATTTTATTATTTTTTTCATCCTAAACTAATAAAATAAGGCATGTATATTTATTATATATGCCTTATGATTTTTTATATTTTCTAAAATTTTATAACTATAAAATATTGATTTATAAAATATTTGTTTCTATATTTCTACTTTATAAACTCTAATTTTTTTTAATATTATCAATACCAAAATTTTATATATTATATTTTATAAAAATTCTTATGTTATATTATGTTAATAATTTTCATTTTATATAATAATTATTTATGAAAAATCTTATTAAGAAAATCAATTATTCTTTCATTTTTCTGATTATTAAAAAAATCTTCCGAATTATCCATTGCAATAATTTTACCATAATCCATAAAAGCTATATTTGTAGAAAGCTCCCTAACAAAACTAATTTCATGGCTTACTACTATCATAGTCATTTTTTCTTCGGCAAGTTCTTTCAAAACGGATAAAACTTCGCCTATAAGTTCAGGGTCCAAAGCGGAAGTTGGCTCATCGCATAAAAGTATTTCGGGTTTCATAGCAAGCGCTCTCGCAATGGCTACTCTCTGTTTTTGTCCTCCCGACAATTCATTAGGATAACTTTCGCTTTTATCTTTAAGTCCGACTCTATCTAAAAGTTTTAAAGCTTCTTCAATCGCTTCTTCTCTATTAATTTTTTTTGCTATAATCGGAGCTTCTATAATATTTTCAAGCGCCGTTTTATGCGGAAATAAATTAAAATGCTGAAATATCATTCCCATTTTTTCTTTTCGTTTCATCATATCGGCATGCGATAAATTATTTTTTTTATCTTCTTTAGTTTTTGAAAATAATATCTCTCCGTCTATATAAACTTCGCCGTAATCGGGACTTTCAATTTGTATAATATTTCTAAGTAGAGAACTTTTGCCAGCGCCAGAAGGTCCAATAATAGAAAGTATATCGCCTTTATGAACATCAAAAGAAACGCCGTTTAATGCGGAAATATTTTTATAATTCTTTTTTAAGTCTACTACTTTTAAATTAATTTCTGATAACATATTTTCTCTCCAATCGTCTGAATATAAGAACTAAAACCGAAGTGAATATTAAATATATTATTCCCGCTATAACGAAAGGCAATAATTTAAAATCTCTCGTTAATATCTCTCTTGCATGAAGCATTAAATCGCCAATTCCTAAAACTATAACAAGCGCCGTATCTTTAACTAAATTTATAGCTTCGTTTGACAAAGGAGGCAAAACTCTTCTAACCGCTTGAGGCAAAATTATTCTCGTCATAATCTGTCTATGATTTAAATTAAGAACATAAGCCGCTTCATATTGTCCTTTTTCTATACTTTCAATTCCCGCTCTGAATATTTCCATAAGATAAGCGGAATAATTTAAAATAAAAGTTATAGCTGCCGAAGTAAAAGCTGGAAAAGCTATAAAATTATTTGTCATTAAAGGAATTCCATAATAAAAAAATATTAATTGCAATATTAAAGGAGTTCCTCTAAATATCCAAGCGTATATATCAAAAATATATCTTATAAATTTTGGAGCGCTAAATTGCAAAGCGGCAAAAAGCATAGATAAAGGCATTGAAAATAAAGCCGTTACAAAATAAAGGCTTAAAGTCATATAAGTTCCTTTAAGCAAATAAATAGTCGTGGATATTATATATTCCATAAAATTTAACGCATAAAATATTAATTTAATCGAATAGATTTATTATAATGTTATTTATAAAAATTTTCAATAATATATAACTTTCAATTTATAATTTTCAATAAACAATAAAAAATAAGACGGCATTATTTATACCGTCTCGTTTATAATACTACGCAAAAAAGAAAACTATTGCCGTTAATTTCCGAAATGAAGCCCTATATTAAGTCCTATGCTTAAAGAAGGATAAGCTGTTATATAAGGACCATAACTCCCAAATAGAGCTTTCCCATCATCGGAAAATTGGTATATCATAAAATCAACTCCAACATTAATTCCGCCTACCAAAGCTAATTTTCTTGCTACAAAAAATCTCTGCTCTACGAATAAATCTACATAAGGAGTTATAGGAGGAGGAATAGGAGAACTAAATTCAATCTTTGGAGCGACTAAAACTTTAGCGCCTAATCCAAAACCAATAATTGTATCTCTCGGAACTAAACTATTAATACTTCCAAATATAAATTTTGTAGCAAGTCCAACGCCTAAATTAAATCCTTCTTTCTTAAGGAAATCTTTACCGTCGTTAGTCGAAGTTCCCATAGAAAACTGTTCAATTTTTATATTACAAAAAACGCCTATTCCTTTTAAGGAATTAGTCTTAGGAAACTGATAACCTATTTGCACAGAACCGCTAAATCTCGCTTCGGTTGAACCTTTAACCCTTAACCTTCTCGTATTAGCTCCTGCTGTTGCATAGAAATTAGTGCCATCCGTATAAACTGACTGCACAATTGGCACGCCAAAAGACGCTGCAAGTTGTCCTAAAACATCGACTTCAAATGCTGCAAAAACTCTACTAAATCCAACCAAAAAGATTATTAATACTAGCTTTTTCATAAGAATACCTCTTAAATATCCGCTTAATTCTATATATAATAACAAACTTTTATAATTATGTCAATACTTTACTTATAAAAATTTATTTTATATCGCTATTAAATTATATCAATAAATATTTAACCGAACCATTCTCTTTAACGGCTTTATATAATTTAATATCATCGTTATTTAATATACATTTTATTAATTTAATATCAAATTCATCGCAATTATTCGGCAAATATATAGCTTTCACTTTTAACCCCCCAAATTTTTCAATATTTTCTTTAATTAAAAATAAAATATTGAAATCATAAGCTTTTTTATTATCGGAAAATATCGAAATCAAAGAATCGTATTTTATATCTTCCGTAATAAATTTAGCTTGTTTTCCATATATTTCTTTATTATTATCGGAGTTTTTTATAATAGCTACACTATTTAATTTTGAAAAATAATATTCTACGCATATTGTATTATTGCCGTAATCTGAAATATTTTTTATATTAGAATTAAAAGAAAATAATTTTATTTTATTAATTATTGGCTCTATAGCTTTTAATTGTTTTTCGTTTAATTTATCTTTCAATAATTCTTTTGAGTTTTTAAAGTTAATTTTATTTTCAAGAATTAATTTTAAAGTTTCAATATCGTATTCCATAGTTTCATATATAGAAGAAATATTATTTATATCGTTATTATACGAATTATTTTCAATACTTTTAATTAAACATTTTTCAAACAAAATTAAAAAATCGTTATATTTTATTAATCTTTTTGTAAGCAAATTATAAGACAATAAAAATATATTATAACTTGCAAAATTATTTTCCGATTTATAATTATCTAAATATTTATGGTAAGTTTTTAAAATAGAATCATAATCTTTTTTTAAATAATACAAAATAGCCAAATTATTATAAACATAGAAAGGAGTTTTATAATTTAATTTCGACATAATTTTATTATAATATTCAATAGATTTATTATAATCTTTAATATAGAAATAGGAAATTGCAAGTTTATTATATATATCCAACTTGTCTTTAATAATTTCTAAATTTGTTAAATTAAAATTCTCTATAGTTTTTGTATAATTTTTTAAATTGAAATATGCAATAGCCAAATTATTATAAACTTCGTAATATTCTCCGTTTATCTCAATCGCTTTTTCAAAATATTTTATAGACTTCTCATATTCCGAATTTGATAAATAACATAAACCGATTAAATTATAAGCTTTATAAGAATTCTCGTTTTTCTCTATAACTTTTTTAAAACATTCTATAGCTTCGTAATAATAACCTTTAGAATAATAAGAAAATCCTAATTTATAATAATCTGAAAAATAATTTTCTGAAAATCTTTTAGCCTTATCAAAATATAAAGCGGCTTTATCAAAATTTTTTTTATTAAAATAAATCGAAGCCAAATTATTATAAGCGCTTGCATATTTCGGATTAATTTCTATAGCTTTTGTAAAATATTTTATAGCTTTATCATAATCTTTTAAATAAGAATAAATCGCTCCCAAAGTATTTGCTATTTTATAAGAATTTTGATTATGCTGAAGAAATTTTATAAGACATTCTATTGCCTTATCATAATTGCCAATTTTATAATATGACATTCCGAGCATATCGTAAGCTTTAAATATTCTTTCGTCCAAACTCTTTGAATGTTCAAAAAATTTTATCGCTATATCGTAATTTTTATTTCTATAATAAAACAAAGCCAAATTATTATAAGCCTTGTCGTATTTCGGATTTATCTCTATTGATTTGTTAAAATATTCAATCGCTTTTTTATAATCGTTTTTTTTATAATAAGTTATTCCAAGCAAATTGTATGCCGAACATGAATTTGGAGTTATTTTTAAGATTTCATTAAAACAATTTATAGCTTTATCGTATTCGCCGATTGCATGGTAGCTAATTCCAAGCAAATTATAAGCCTTGAAAGTTTTTATATCTACTTTTTTTGCTTCCTCAAAATATTTTATCGCTTCTTGAAATTCTTTTTTCTCTACGCAAATCTGCCCTTTATACAAATTCGCTCTATAATTTTTAGGAACTTTTTTTAAAATATTATCCAAAATATCTAAAGTTTTATCGAATTCATCGCTATTTATTTTGTAAGAAATTTCATTTAAAAGAGTATTAATATTATTATTCATAAAAAAACCTTATGATAATATTGTAAATTATATAAATATTATGTCAACTAATTTTTTAAATATTATTTTTATAGTTTAATATTTTATATAATAAATCTAACTATAAAGTAGTAAAATGGAGTAAATTAAATTGCAAAAATTTATTTGCTGTCGTTATTAAATCGCTATTATTCAAATTGTTATATATTTCAAAATTACAATAAATTATTTATAAAAATATTCTCTTTTCAAAATAGAATAAATTAAACAATCTGTAATTCCGCTATTGTCTTTCAAAGCGTCTCTCAAAATGCCCTCTTTTTTAAGTTTGCATTTAAGCATAACTTTTCCCGAGTAAATATTTTTTTCGTTATGAGCGGCTTCAATTCTGTTTACCTTTACCTCTTCAAAAAAGAATTTTATTATTCTTTCAAAAGCTTCGGATGTTATACCTTTATTCCAATATTTTTTTGAAATGCAATATCCTATATGAACCATCTCTATACTGTTGTCATTTTTAACTACGCTTATACTTCCTATAGCTTGATTATTTTCTTTTAATACTATAGCCCATTGATAAAAATCGCTTTTATAATAATTTTCTATCCAGCTTTTCAATATTTCTTTAGTTTCTTCGATATTTAAATGAGTTTTCCAAGATAAATATTTTGTAACTTCATTGTCGCTCGCCCAATTATTATACATATCTGTAGCGTCTTCAATTTTAAATTTTCTTAAAATAAGTCTGTCGGTTTCTAAATTAAATGTTCCCAAATGTTGCATAATAATATCCAATATTATGTTAATAATTAAATTATATATTAAAAATAAATTAATTGATATTTTATTTTTTTTATTATATTATTTTATTATAATAAAGTTTTTATAAGCGGGTATTTATTTATGAAAAGAAATATAAAAATTATTTTGGCTTTAATTATAGTATTTGCCATTATATTAACGGCTCAAGAAAACATTCCAAATATTTTCGCTTTAATAAGGGCAAATAATACTCAAGAAGTAAAAAAATTAATCTCACAAGAAGGTTTTGATATTAATATACAAGATGCAAACGGAAACACGCCTTTAATGCATGCGATTCTAAAAAGAAATCAACAAATGGTTCAACTTATAATAGAAGCTAAAGCTAATGTAAATATAAAAAATAAAGACGGAATAACGGCTTTAATTTTTGCCTTAACAAACAGAAACGATAGAATATTCAATATGATTATAGAATCGGGAGCGGATATTGAAATTAAAGACAATGACGGAAATACGCCTTTAATGTATGCGGCTATGAATAAAAATCAAATATTGGCAAAAACTTTAATAGATGCTAAAGCTAATGTAAATATAAAAAATAAAAACGGACTAACCGCTTTAAATTACGCTTTAAATAGTGGAAATAATGAAGTCGCTAAAATGCTTATTGAAAACGGAGCGAATATAAATATAAAAGACGAAAAAGGCAATACTATTTTAATGAATCTCGCTTATAATAATAATTATTCTTTGGCAAAAGCAATAATAGATACGAAAGCCGATATTAATGCAAAAAATAAAGAAGGATTTACCGCTTTAACTTTCGCCTCTTATAGAGGAAGTTATAGCGTGGCGAAATTATTAATCGATTCTGGAGCTGATATTAATGTTAAAGATGCAAACGGAAATACGCCTTTAATATATGCTTCTTTTAATAATTATACAAATGTTTTAAAATTATTAATCGATTCTGGAGCCGATATTAACGCTGCAAAAAATGACGGATTTACCGCTTTAATGTTCGCTTCATATAAAGGAAGTTATGCAACTGCAGAAATGCTTATTGAAAACGGAGCCGATATTAAAATGAAAGATATAAACGGAAACGATTCTTTTATGTATGTAGCTTATAATAATAGAATAAATCTTATTCCTTTATTCACTAATTCTGTAAATGTTAATTCTACTAATAATGTAGGAAGAACGGCTTTAATTTTAGCTTCTATTAACGGAAATAGAGATATGACTCAAGCCTTGATTAATTTGAAAGCGGATTTAAATATAAAAGATAAAGATGGAAATACGGCTTTAATGTATTCTACTTTTAATAATAAAATCGCTTTAGTTAATATATTTATAACTGCGAAAGCGGATTTAAATATTCAAAATAATATAGGAGCGACAGCCTTAATTTTTGCCGCTATGAACGGATACGATAGAATAGTGAGAACTTTAATAGATGCGAAAGCGGATATTAATATAAAAGATTATTATGGAAACACGGCTTTAATGTATGCGGCGGGAAGAGGAAACGATAAAGTTATAAGAATATTAAATAGAAACGGCTCAAATATAAACGCTCAAAATAGAGTAGGATATACGGCTTTATTCTTTGCAGCAGTTAACGGTTATGAACAGGTTGTGCAAATGCTTATAGAATTAAACGCCGATGTAGATATAAAAGATAATTACGGAAAAACCGCTTTGATATATGCGAAAGAAAAAGGTTATGACAGCATAGTGGAATTGCTTACGAAAGCAAGCGAAGGTTAAAATATAAATGACTAATCATAAAATATATTTCGGCGATAGTAGAGCTTTAAATAAAATTGAAGACAAATCGGTTCAATTAATTATAACTTCTCCTCCTTATTGGCAATTAAAAGATTACGGTTCTAATAATCAAATAGGATTTAATAATAGTTATGAAGAATATATAAATAATTTAAATCTTGTTTGGATGGAATGCGAAAGAATTTTATCTGAAGGTTGCAGATTATGTATAAACATAGGCGACCAATTTGCTCGTTCTGTTTATTACGGAAGGTATAAAGTCGTCCCAATAAGAACGGAAATTATAAGATTTTGCGAAACTTTAAAAATGGATTATATGGGCGCTATAATTTGGCAGAAAGCGACAACAATGAATGCTTCGGGAGGCGGAGCTATAATGGGAAGTTTTCCATATCCTCGAAACGGCATTTTAAAAATAGATTATGAATTTATTTTAATATTTAAAAAATTAGGAAATCCTCCAAAACCGACTTTAGAACAAAAAGAAAATTCTATTATGACAAAAGAAGAATGGAATCAATATTTTTCTTCGCATTGGAATTTTAGCGGAGTAAAACAATCGGAACATATAGCTATGTTTCCCGAAGAATTGCCTAAAAGATTAATAAAAATGTTTTCTTTTTCGGGCGAGACGATTTTTGACCCGTTTTTGGGAAGCGGAACTACGACTTTAGCTGCAAAAAATTTGGGAAGAAATTCTATAGGATACGAAATCAATAAAGAATTTGAACCTATTATTAAAGAAAAATTAAATATAAATCAATTAAGTTTAGACGAAGATACGATTGAATTTTTATTAGAAGATAAAGAAAATAATAATTATTCTTTCGACAAATTGCCTTATATATTTGAAGACGCTCATAAACTTGACAAAAAAATTGATATTAAAAAACTAAAATTCGGTTCTAAAATCGACAAAAATAAAAACGAAAATAAGAGAGAATTATTTTCCGTAAAAGATGTTGTCTCTCCAAATAAAATTATTTTAAATAACGGACTCGAAATTAAACTTCTTGGAATAAAAGAAAAAGATAATTTCAAGCCTCAAGCGATTAATTATTTGAAAGAAAAATTTAATAAAAGAAAAATATATTTGAAATACGATTTACAAAAATACGATAAAAATAATAATTTAATGTGCTATGTTTATTTGGATAATAAAACTTTTATTAATAATCATTTGATAAGAACGGGCTATGTCGATGTTGAGACTAATTTTGACTATTCTTGTAAAAGTAAATTTATTAAATCTTTGCCAATATGAATTTTATTTATTATTCAAATTTGATTTTTAATTTTACTCATTTTTAGCATTTCTATAGTTATTAGTAGTTATTTGTATCCTTTTCTCGATGCCTTTAATACGATTTTTAAGATTTTCTATATATTCATTAAATTCTTCTTCAGTTTCTGCTAAATAATATCCTTTATTACATGCAAGCACTGGAAGATTATCCGTCTCCTCTATATCCCGTATAATTTCACGAGTTTTAGCATGAGTATCGTCTTCATTTATGCCAACTTTATTTGCAATTTCTCTAGATTTTATAGCATTCGTTTTTCCACGATGTTCTAAAATAATTTTTTTAACTTCTTCAATTTCACTCATTAAAATACTCCTTAAAAATAGTTTTATAATTAATATGATAACATTTTTAATTACTTTGTCAAGTATTAAATTATATGTGCCATTACCTATAAATATTGTATTACTATATTTTTTATATTTATAATATTATTTATTAGAAATATTATTTTCTATTAAAGCATATTTATCGTTATTAATTTCAGCATAATAAATAGTATTTTTTCTTTCCATATTTTGAATAAAATTCATATTAGCTTGTATAACTTGACTGCTATTATTATTTATTTCTTCTTTTAATTTAGAATATTTTTCTATATGTTCTTTAGTAAAATCTTTACAGCTACCGCCTAAAAAACTACTTAAAAGAAATATTGGATTTACAAATATTCCTACTTTAAAAAGCGTATTTGGTATCCAATCTTTATTTTTCTGTATATAATCAAATTGATTTAAAATTTTATTTGTAATATCTTTTAATTTACTTGATATTCCATTGTCAAATAATTTATCATATTGTTTTAGAATAGCAAAAATATTTTCCGCATTTTCAAAATCATTATTTTGCGCATATACTTTATATAATAATGCGTATATAGAAATTAAAGTTTCAAAAGAGGCTTTATACATATAATAATTTAAATCAAATTCTCCTATATTTTTTAATAATTCCTCTATCCTAGATTTAAATCTTTTTTTGTTGCCAAAATCAATTTCATTTATAGTTGTATTTTTAATTTTTATTTCATAATAATTAAAAATATCTTTTGCCTTTATTTTCAAATCATTCAATATGCTTATATCATTTTTATCTATAGTCTTTTTATTTTCAATTACAAGTATTTCACTTATTATAGTTTTTAGTTCAGCCATTTTTTCGTATTCCATCTTCATAGATATTTCTTTTACTACATTCAATATCTCTCCTAATTTTTCATTTATTTGATACATAAAATATTGCCCTAACGCTACGGATGCGATTTGCAATATAAGAAAAGGCGATATTACTTTTGAAATATCACCGCCAACAGGAAAAAACTTTGCATGTTCGGATATTTTACCGTCTTTCATAATAGCACTACCGTATCCGCCTGTTGTAAATTTCATTAACGAATTAATAGATGTATCACATTTAAATAATTTTGAAGTTTTTTCTAAAATAAGTCCGTCTTTAAATAGTTCGCTTGCAACTTTTACTACGCTATCTGAAAAATTTCCTATATTAATACCATTTGAATTGCTTTCGTCAATTTTAAATATGTTATAATTGCTTAAATTATTTATCAAAGTATTTTTATCTGCTTCATTTTCTATCAAATCAAATTTAGCTTCAATAATTTCGTTATTTTTAGTTTCGTTTTCCATAAGATTAGCTCCATTTTAATTATATATTTTTATTATATAGTTTAATATTAAAATGTCAATATTTCAAAATTAAACTTTTATTTAATCATTGAATTTCTTCGTTTTTAATTGTAAGTTTCATTTATTTTCTCATTTATAATTATAATTTTATTTAGTAAACTTTTTAGTTTATTAAAACTATTTTATAACAAACTATATATCCAAGTTTAACTTCTTTCCAATCTTTATTAATTTTATTCATAAATTGATTATATAATTTATATGTTTTATAGTCAAATATTATATTTTTAGGATAAGCTAGATTTTTTATAATTTAATAAAATGATAGTTTATTATTTTAATTTTAATGGTTTTAATTTAACAAGTCTAATTAATTTTATTCATTTATTATAGTTTTTCAATTTCGTCAATGGTTAAGCCTGTTATTTCGCTTATAAGGTTAATGTCAAGGTTTTTAGTTTTCATAGATTTTGCCATTGAGTATTTTTCATCTTTTATTCCTTCAAGTTTACCCATTTTTATACCTTCTTCTATTTCTTCGTCAAAACCGTCTTCTCTTTCTCTTCTCAACATCATTTTTTGTCCGACTAAAAACGCTTCTCTAGCTGCATACGCTCGCATCATTTTATCATCCGAAGTAAATTTTCTGTATTCTTCAATAACTTTACTCATAATTTGATTTTCCTCCTTTAATTCGTCTTCAATTAATTCTAAATTATCGCTTGTAAAAAATTTCATCCAACTTAATAATCTATTGTTTTTTAATTCTTCTTTAGTTGAATTTTTAATTATCTCAATAAATCTTTTTACTTCTAAAATATGAATTTGAATTAAATCTAAACTTATATTTAAATCTTTTGTATCAATCAATTTAAAACATCTGTGAGCCTTGCCTTAGTCTCCGAATTTTAAATTAAAATCAAGTAAATTAATGCTAATAATTTTTGAACATTGTTATAATTTTCTCCTTCTTGGCGTCTGCCCGCTGTAAGTGTCACTTCGTTTATAACATTTTTTGAAATATAATAAAAAATTCTTTTTAGAAAATCTATATTTTCGCAAAGTTGAAATTCTATAATCACAGTTTCATTATTTTTTGTTTTTGCTTTAATGTCAATTATGGACTCTTTAAGTTCAATATTCTCCGATAAGTTAAGGCTAAAGCCCGCCTTTGGCGATGGGTCGATTATTTCCAAGTCTTTAACTTCCTCAAAATTGAATTCTCTTAAAGTAGAATTTACCAAATCGGTTAATAAATCTTCATTTCCGTTTTTTCCGAGTAGATATCGTGCAAATAAGTCGCTTAATTTATATACTTCTTCATGTTTCATAATTATATTATAACAGAATAATTTTTATTTGTCAAAATGATTTTAATAATTAAAGTAATACAAACAGACTACTCTACCTTTATTTATACAAATATTGGAAATATAAAAAATGTTTTAGATTATAAATCTAAAATAGTTTAGAAAATAATATTAATTTGAAATATCCCCTATCATAGCTTTTTTCTCCCAATTTATATCGTTAATAGTAGGAGCGGGAAATGTTTTCCAATTTATATTTTTTTTTGCAACCCAAACTTCTTTAGATTCAAAGACGCCGTTTTTTTGCATCCATAAATGAAGTTTATTATAATAAGATTTTTTATAAGCGTAAGTGTAATAAAGTTTATTATTTTCAACTATATAACCTTCCATAAAAGTTACTTTCACTGAAGAATAACCCGAAAATACTAGCATAAATTTATTAATATAATCGCTATGACTATAAACCGCCATATTATTTGATATCGCTTTTATAAAATTTAATCTTTTTTTATTGTCAATTATAATTTCGCCGTCTTTTTGAAAAGTATAATTTTTGTCGGCTTTTACGATTTTTTCTTTTATTAAATTAATCCAATATTTATCGAAAGATATTGTCCGCTTATTTGTAATCAGCAATAAAACTGTGAGAACTAAAAATATAACGGCTATAATAAATATATATTGCATTTAATATAATTCGCCTGCATAATCTCCGCTCGCCCAGTTAACATCTTCGGGTTGCGGCACGGGAAAACTTCTCCAATTTGCATTTGTTTTTGCAATCCAAGTGTCGTTTGTAAAAATAGCGTTGTCTTCTTTCCAAGCGTCTAATTTTTCTTCATAACTCGGCACATATTTTGAAAATCTCGTTATTTTAGCGCCTTCTATAGAATAACCTTCAACCATAACTATTCCCAAACTCGGAGCGTTGTCAAAAAAGAAACTTATAGGTTTTTGATGAGAATAATAAGCTTGAGATTCAGAACGCGCTCCTAAAAACTTATATTCTTTTATTAATAAAAATGGCGCTTTTCCCGAAATTAAAACCCAATTTCCGCCAGGAATAGCTTCGTATAAAGCGCCATGCATGTCTATAGTTTTTCTATTAATACGCTTAACCCAATTATGAGAATATTCGCTCGTTCTTGTAATATTTTGAGCGTTAAGAAAATTAATTAAGAATAAAATTAAAAATAGAAATAATAATTTTTTTTTCATTAGCAAAACTCCATTAAAATAATTATAATATATAAAATATTAAAATATTATTTTAAGTAAAAAGCGTAATATATTATCATCAATTAAGATTAATTTTTTCAATATATAGATATGAATTATAATTATTAAAAATATTATAATCTATCAAAATAAATAATTATATCGCTTAAATAAAAATTAAATTATTTATTCTTAATTTCTTTATAAAATTTTAATAATGTATATAAAGCTTTAGCCTGCTTCTTGCTAAAATCCTTTCTAGATAGCGAATAATAATTATTATTTCCGCTATTAAATCTTACATATACTTTAAATTTAGTATCTTCAATTAATTTTATTAAAGAATCTACTTCAGAATCGGATAATCTATGTTGCCTTCTTGCTACATTTTGTAAATTTCGCAAATGTATGGTGGCATCGCTTTCTTTAAATAATTTTTCTCCATTGTCAGCCAAATTAATATTCAAAACGACTTTATTATTTTCTTTTTTATCAGAAAAAATAACAGAATAAAATTTATCGTTCGCATTCTCTTCCGAATATAAATCGAATACAAGATAGCAAGTTTTAATATTATTTCTATAATAAATATTTGTTTGTATAACATATCCCCAAACGCTAGTTAAAGTAGAAGAACCTCTTTCGGTATGGTATATATCAAGATTTCTACCATAATCGCTTATCTTATACAAATCTGTTGGAATTTTGATTTCATTATCTTGCGCAAATACTATAGCGGATAACGATACAAATACTGCAATAAAACTTAACACTTTTCTTTTCATTTTTTTCTCCTTAACTTTTTTAATTTTATAATAATAAAGCGCATTAATAAAAATAGTCTCTTTACTATGCATAATATTATTATCGTATTTATATATTAATATTTTTAATGAATTTTTGCAATAGTGAAATTATAATTTTTTAATAATTTTTATTAATTAAATGTCGCGTATTTCAAATTATAAAAAGTTAACAGAATATTAAATATTTAATAACTATCTATATAACTTCAAAGGAAATGATTGCAATTTATTAGTTCTAACATCGAATACATTTCCCGCCGTATCTATAATTTTATAACCAAACATTGTAGTAAATTTTTTAAACTTTATATTATTTGGCAATATTAAATATTCTAAATTTCCGCTATCTTCGTCTATTCTAAATAAAACCATACTCGATATAATTTCCTCATCGCTGCTTTCTTTCACAAGAGCGGGAGTGTCTAAATATATTTTTTTGTCTAAATAAAATAATCCGCCTTCGTATTCTGAAGTAAATAATAAAAATAAATCTATTTTCCAATATATTTTTTTATTAGAATATAAATATATTGTTTTGTTTTCGTCTAATAATGCAAAATCTTTTTTATTTACTAAATATATTTTAGAAATTTTTATGTCGGTATAATCTACGGCAATTTTTATGTCCGACAATGTCAAAAAATTAAGATGATTAATAGTATTATCTTCGATAGTTGAAGGATAACTAAAAAAAGTTCTGTTCTCGTAAAAACAACCGTTGCTTATAAAAATATTTTCTTTTAAAATAGAAACTACATTTTTATCGACTATATCGTAAACGAAAGTATTAATTAAATTAAATTCTTTTCCTCTGCATAATATATATCTCGGATTTCCCGTAAAATAAGCTTCGTAAATATACATATAATTTATTTCTAAAAGTATTTTATTTGTTCCAATTTCAATTATTCTCAATTTATTATTTAAAGATTCGTTTGCATCGTTTGAAACAATCATTACTTTTTTTCCGTCTAAAGACAAATCTAAAATAGAATATGATTTTGCATTTTTATGAAATATTCTGCATTTAGAAAGTTTGAAATCGTAAAAGAAAGCGTTATGCATTCCTCTATAATACGGAGAAAATATTCCTCTATTTGTATTTTTATCAATATAAATAAAATAATCTTTTTTGTCTATTTTATTAAATAAGACATTATTTTTAGATATCATAAAATAAGCTCCAATGCTTTTTATTTCTTTATTCTTACTCTCATCATAATTTCTATTTTCTTATCGCTTTTATTTTGCAATATTGCATAATTATCGTATAATTCCACAACTTCTGCAGACACTACAAATTTTTCTTTTATGTTATAAAATCTATATTTATAAAGCATTTCGCTCGTATACCAAACATCGCCTCTTTCATTGCTTCTTATATGTTTATATTCTTCAATACTATTATTAGTTTCTACAGAATTTTTTGGACTATTGCTTTTATTTACAAACTTTTGATTTAAACTATTTGTATGAACATTGGTATAAGAATTTGAGCTATTGCTATCTCCGTTTGGAAGTTCTAAAACTCTTTCAAGTTCATATATATCGAATTTATCTCCTTTCTTTACATTATCTTTTTTGCCTAAATTAATATATATTTTTTTATCTTCTACTCTCGTTATTAAACCCGAAATAGAAGAAGCCTTAAGATATTTAACGATATCTCTTACAATTTTATCAAATGCCAAAATTGACGCTCTTCCAAGCGCGCTTTCGTAAAATAACGCATCTTCCGATTTATAAACGGGACTATTGCCAGGCAAAGTATAATTTGCGCTATTTGTAAAAGTTTTTAAAACCTCTAAAGTTTTTATATTTATAAGATTAACTTTAAACTCCACAGTCGCCGTATCTTTTCCGCCTTTTTTTAATGTAAAATCTAAAACTTCTCCGTTAATCAAATAATCGGAATTAAAAGTTTCTTTAATAAATTTTGAAGCGACATTAATATTTGTCTGCATTATTTTGTAAGAAGCGACAATATCGTAAGATGCAAAATAAGAAATTAATAAATCGTAATCGCTAACTTCAAATAAATGAGTATTTATTAGAGAAGATTCTAAAACTCTTGGCATTCCGTCATCAACCATATACTCTTCTATCCATTCTCTATTTGCGCTCTTAAAAGGTAAAATTGTCATTGTTATAGAATATAAATTTACGCCGAAAAATAGCGTTAATAAAATAAAAAATAAAATAAATCTAAATTTAATCATAAAAATTAATAATCTTTTTCTATTTTTTTATCTTTGGGTTTATAATAGGAAGTCATAGCGCTTATTGAAATAAAAGCTAATAATAAACCTATTAAGAAAACCACTTTCTTTGCAATATTCATAAAATATTAATCCGTTTTTTATTTATTTACAATAATTATAATTATAAAGTTAAACAATTTCAATAGCATAAAAAATAATTTGACAACTTATTTAACATAATATATTATTTATGATATGAATAAAAAAACGCAAAAAAATAAAAAAAATCATAAAGACGATAAATCTCTAAAATCGATAACTCAAGCAAATAGAAAAGCGATAGCGTTTGTAATTTCGTCAATAATAGCGGGAGTTGGAATTATAATATTTTTATTTTATTATTTCTTTTATAGCGATTTAAAAAAAGCTAGAGATAATGACGAAGAATTATATTTTGCAATTTTATTTATAGACGAAAATAATATTCCTTACGGCGCTTATTTTGGAATAATTTCAAGCTTGCATAATAGAATAGGAATTATCGGACTTCCTAAAAATATAGGTTTATGGAAAAATAAAAACGATAAAAATATTCCTTTAAATAAATTATATGAAACGGGAGGCAGAGAAGAAGTTTTTAAAGCGATTGAAATTACTACGGGAAAAAAAATAAGTTATAAAATAGCCGTTGATAATAATCAAATTTCGGATATTATAGATTTAATCGGCGGAGTTAGAATGTATATTGAAGAGGCTATTAATATAGATAATCTTTCTTTCGATGTCGGAGAGAGATTTTTTCAAGGCGATAAAGCGGTATCTTATTTAAATTATTTAACTATCGAAGGATATGAAGAAATTGAAACTTTATACAGACTTGAAGATTTAATTATAAACGCTATGATAGGAATTATACAAAATCCCGAACTTAAAAGTATAATGCTTTCAAAAGATATAAAAAATGCAATAACTTCAAGAATTAAATCGAACTTGAGACCGCCCGATATTAAGATTTTGTTTAATATACTTGCAAATTGCAATGAAAGAACTTTAATTGTAGAATCTATTGACGCAAACATAGACGAAAGAGGAATATTAACTCCGATACTTGAAGGAAGCGCTTTTATTAAACAAATAAACGATTTAACTTTATATGTCGGACTTAAAACTCAAAAAAGTGAAATTGAAAACGAAGATATAAGTTTAATAGTTTTGAACGCTACGGGAATAGGCGGACTTGCCGACAGAATAAGCATAAGAATGAGATATAGAGGTTTTAAAGCGGGAGAATACGGAAATTTTTCAAAAAATAATTTAAGCGAAAGCGCGGTTATTATAAGAAACGGACAAATTGAAAAAGGCTTTATGGTTGGAAGAGAATGCAGAATAAATAGAATATATGCTAAAACGGATAGAAGACTTTTAAATAATGCCGTTTTAATATTAGGAAACGATTATTATGAAATTACAAGATAATAAAATTACAAAAAATAAGAAAAAATTTATCGACAGAGAAAAAGCTAAAGAACTTACTTTGAAAGCGGCTAAAATTTTAGACGATAAAAAATTGGAAGATATAAAAGTTTTAGATTTGGACGGAATAACATCTCTATCCGACTTTTTTATTTTAGCTACGGCAAACTCTTCGCCTCAAATGAAAGCGGGAGCGGATGCAGTTTATAAAGAATTTAAAAAAGAGGAAGGAATACTGCCCTATTCTGAAAACGATAATACTCCCGAATCTTTATGGCATTTAAGCGATTACGGTTTTATGGTTATTCATATATTCACGAAAGAAGGAAGGGAATATTACGATTTGGATAAATTATGGAACGAAGCTAAAGAAATAAAATTTAATAAATAAAAAATTTAAAAAGGAGAATTTTATTATGAAGAGAATAAGTTTAATAATAGCGTTAATTTTTATCATAGCGTTTACTAAAGAATCTTTCGCTGTAAGCGGTTGGCAATTCGGTTTAAATATTCCGATTGGAGCAAGTTTTGGATTTTATAAAGTTCGTTTTTCTTCCGATGCGTCTCAAACTTATAAAGATACTTACGCCAAAAGAGATACAAGCGTTGGTTTTGATTCAGGATTAACCGTTCAGGCGGGATATTTTGTAGGAGATGGAGATAAAGGAATAAGTTTATTGCTCGATTTAGGTTATTCGCATGACACTTTTGCAATAAAAGGTTCTAGCACAAAAGAAAGCTATACTTTTGAAAGCATGCAAATTGGAATATTGCCGAAATTCCATAAAGGAAATTATGCCGTAGGTTTTGGAATAGGAATAAAAATTCCTTTTCAATTAACTCATTCGGCTAGCGTAGGAAATAGCTCTACGATAAGCAAATATAATATTGAGCAGATGAATAATCTTTTTAAAGATTTGGTTATAACTTATATAAAATTTTCTTTCGATTATTCTTTTTATGTTTTTGATAAAGTCGCCGTTTTATTTGGAGGTTATATAGGAGCAGATTTTAATTTAGATTTAAGAGGCGCTGAAAAAAGATATGTCGAAAATAGAAATTTATCTTCGTTTGATATTGGTTTTCAATTAGGATTAAAAATTGGAGAAGGTTTATAGGTTTTATTTTATTTAATTTATCAGTCGTCCCAATAAAAGCATTAACATTTTATATTAAAAATCTAATATACATTAGATAGTTTATTTATTTTAAATCTTTAATTTCATGAAAATAAATATTTTTATAAAATTAACGAATTCTAAAATCAAGCAATTAAAGTATTATTCTATTTCAATTATAGATTTAAATTTTTTTTATTATAAACTATTTATACTCTTATATTGTCAAAATTTTATTATTTTTTTTATTAATAGTTTATCTATTTAGTAGACAAGACGACAGCTAAATTATTAAAAATAAAAATTATAAAATTATAACCTTAAGATAGTTGACTTTTTTTAAAATATTCTTAATATTTATACAAAATAATTATAAAAGTTTTCAATTATTTATAAATTTTGAGATTTTATTTACCGTGAATAATAATTTATTTATTGAAAAATTGAACTCTCTTTTATCGAGAGTTTCTCTTGTCGATATATTAAGAGATAAATATAAAGTCGTTCATAGAGGCGGAAGTCAATATTTTGTTCAATGCCCTTTTCACAAAGATGGACAGGAAACTCATCCTTCTATGTCGGTTGATGATTCAAAAGGATTATATCAATGTTTTACATGCGGCGCTAAAGGAAATACAATAACCTATCTTAAAGAAAAAGAAGGAATGGATTTTAAAGAAGCGGTTAAATATCTTGGAAAAAGATTTTCGGTAGATACGAGCGATTTTTTTTCGGCTAAAAATTCTCAAAAAGAGCAAATATATTTAGAAAGCAGAAGAATAAACAGAATCGCATGCAATTTTTTCGGTAAAAATCTTCTTTTGAAAGATAAAAAAGGAAATTATTTTTATAAAGAAGCGGTAGAATATTTAAAAAAAAGAAAAATTCCTTTCAGTATAATAAAAGAATTTAAAATCGGATACGCTCCGCCAAGTTGGAATGCATTAATTAAAACTTTATCTCAAAATAATATAACCGTTCAAAATTTAAATACATTAGGGCTTGTCGGAATAAGTAAAAATAATCCGAATCATTTTTACGATAATTTTGTAAATAGAATAATGTTCCCAATTATAAACGAAAGAGAAGAGGTTATAGGTTTTGGAGGCAGAAGTATTGACGGAGTAGAGCCTAAATATTTGAATTCAAAAGAAAGTTTGGTTTTTAAAAAGAAATCATGTTTATACGGAATAAATATAGCTAAAAAATATATTATGAAATCTGACGAAGTTATATTAGTCGAAGGTTATATGGATACGATAGCTTGCCATAAAATGGGAATAAAAAATGTTGTCGGTTCTTTAGGCACGGCTATAACCGAAGAGCATGCAATCGAAATAAAAAAATATACAAATAATGTGGTTTTGGCTTTAGACGGAGATGAAGCGGGAATAAAAGCCTCCCAAAAAGCTATATTAATACTATTGAAATTCGATTTGAAATTGACTATACTATATATAAAAGAGACAAAAGATTTAGACGAATATTTTACAATTTACGATAAAAACGGTTTTGATAATTTATATAAAAATAGGCTTAATTGGTATGATTTTATTATAGAAATGGGAATAAAAGGACAGAGAGAGCCAAATAATCTATCAATAGAAGAAAAATTAAAGATTGTTAATATTATTTATAAATATTTAAATGAATTAAAAAGCGAAACGGAAAAACAAATGATAATATCTCATATAGCATCCAAACTTTCTATTGACAAAGAAGCTTTTAATAAAGATTATATAAATTTATACAAAAATAAGAAATTTAATAATTATAACTCAAAGAATAAGGATATAAAAACCGATAATAATTTTTATTATGAAAATAGCTTAATATATTTGCTTGCTTTGAATCCGTCTTTAATAAAAGAGGCAGAAAGAGAGATTGGAGTTGACCTTTTTAAAAAAGATATAACTAAAGAATTTTATATAAGACTCTTAACTCTTGATAAAGACGCCACTTCGGAAGATGCGCTAAATATACTTGGAAACGAGAATATTGCTAATCAGATAAAAAGTAAGGAAAAATTATATAAAGATAATATAAACGGAAAATTAGAATCGCTTATTATTAAAATAAAAAGCGGAGATATAGACTATAAACGAAAAGAGATAGTAAATAACGCTAATAATTCAATTAAAAGTAATGATAGTTTTGAGTCTATATGCGCGAAAGCCCGCGAAATACATAAACTTAATAAGCAAAAAGAAAAATTATATCAAGGAAATTAAACTATGAATAATAATATTACAGATATTACAATAGAAGAAGAATGCGACCTTCTAATAAAAAATGAAAAAATAAAAAAATTATTAGAAAAAGGAAACGAAAATAAATATCTAACCTACAAAGAAATTAATAACGCTATAGATAATGTAGACGCCGATGTAATAGATATTTTATTTCAATTATTAAATGCAAGAAATATCGCCACAGTCGAAGATAAAAAAGAATTCGACAATATTGTAAAAGAGCATAGCAAATCGGACAGTTCGGATAAATTTATCCATGTTGAAGAAAAAGTAGGAAATAATGACGACCCGATAAGATTATACTTAAAAGAAATTGGAAAAGTTAATTTGCTTACGCATGACGATGAAGTAGAATTTTCTAAAAAGATAGAAGCGGGAGAATCGGAAATTGAAGGAATTGTATTAAATACTCATTTAGTAGTTGGCGAAGTTTTAACTACTATTAAAAATGTTCATTCGGGAAGAGTTTCTATTCATGAAATATTAGAGCCTCCAAGAATATATAATGTTTCAACGCATGAAAAAAGAAAATTGGAAAGAAAATATAAAAGTTTTGAAAAAGAATATGTTGTATTGGCTGAAAAATATCTTTCTTTAGACAAAAGAATAAAAAAGATTACGACTAAAAAAACTATTCAAAATTTGACAAAAGAGCAGGATGAAATTAAAGATTCTATAGTTAAACTTCTTTACAAAGTTAGATTAAACAGAATGGAAATAGACAGAATAGCCGAAAAATTAAAATTCTATTTGCATAGAATAAATCAAATTGAAGAATATTTTGGAAAGCTAAAAAAGAGATATTACAAAGATATAGAAGATTTTGAAAATTATTATAAAGAAATTGAAAAAGGAAATAAAGAAATATTTATAAGACTTGTAGACGAGTTTAATATAAATCCTGACGCAATCGAAGCCGTTATAACGAGTTTCCATAATTCTCAAGTTCGTCTTGCAGATATTTACGATGAAGTTCGAGTCGATAAAGAAACTTTAACGGAATGGGTTAGAAAAATAGATTCTGCAAGAAGACATATTGCAAGAGCTAAAGACCATATTGTAAAAGCGAATTTAAGATTGGTTATAGCGATTGCAAAAAAATATGTCAATAGAGGACTTCATTTCTTCGATTTGGTTCAAGAAGGAAATATAGGATTAATAAAAGCGGTTGATAAATTTGAATATAAGAAAGGTTATAAATTTTCAACTTACGCAACTTGGTGGATTCGTCAGGCAATAACTCGTTCGATAAGCGACCAAGCCAGAACAATAAGAGTTCCCGTTCATATGATAGAACAGATTAATAAAGTGACTAGAGTTTTAAGACAATATATGCAGCAATACGGAAGAGAGCCTTCAATACAAGAAATAGCGAAAGCATTAGGTTGGCCCGAAAGCAGAGTAAAACAAGTTAGAAATGTAGCTAAAGACCCTGTTTCTTTAAATGCGCCTATAGGAGACGAAGAAGATACTATACTTGGAGAGCTTATAGAAGATAAAGAATTTGAAAGTCCTCAAAATATAACTACTTTCAAAATCCTTCAAAAACAAATCGGTTCTATTTTAGGAAATCTTCCGCAAAGAGAACAGAAAGTTATAAGAATGCGTTTCGGTTTGGATGATGGCTATAGTCATACTTTGGAAGAAGTTGGATATGTATTTAAAGTGACGAGAGAGAGAATAAGACAGATAGAAGCAAAGGCTATAAGAAGATTAAAAGCCACTTCAAAAAAGAGAAAACTTAAAGATTTTTTGGATTCTTAAATAAAAAAATAATTTAAAACGAATAAAAAATTTTTTCGATTTTCTTATTTTGGGTTTTGAATATCATAATTATATAAAATTTTGCATTAAATTATTGTAAATTTTATAAAAATATTAAAAATAAATTAAAATAATTATCAATTAGTATATATTTGCAATTGACAATTTAATTTTTTTATACTATAATATAAGTATAATGAAAATTATTTTGGTTGCAAAGTTAAGAATTTGAGATTTATTTTGTAGAGCGGACGCGGTTTAAGAAAAAGTAATTTGAAGAAAATCTGTAATTTATTATATATTTAAAATTCAAATTAAAGGAGAAGCAAATGTTTAAAACAACTGAACAACACGAAGAATTTCGTGCTAAGGTCAGAGCTTGGGCGGAAGAAGTAGTTAAACCCATAGCGGTAGAGCTTGACCTAGATAACAAATTCCCTGACGAAGCCGTTAAAGAAATGGGAAGAAAGAAACTCGACATAATGGGCATTCCTTATGAGAAGAAATATGGAGGCGCTGGTCTCGATGTCATAAGTTATGCAATAGCTGTCGAAGAACTTTCTAGAGTTGACGGCGGAGTAGGAGTTATTCTATCGGCTCATACTTCTTTAGGAGCTTATCCTATAGCCGCTTACGGAACAGAGGAGCAAAAGAAAAAATATTTAACTCCTCTATCTACGGGAGAAAAAATAGGAGCTTTCGGTTTAACTGAGCCTGAAGCGGGTTCTGATGCAGGCGGAACGGAAACTACCGCGGTTTTGCAAGGAGATTATTATATCTTGAATGGCGAAAAAATATTTATAACTAACGCTCCAAAAGCGGATATTTATGTAGTATTTGCCGTTACAACTCCTGGCATAGGAACAAAAGGAATAAGCGCTTTCATCGTTGAAAAAGGATGGGAAGGTTTTGAGTTTGGAGAACATTATAATAAATTGGGTATTCGTTCTTCTTCAACCGCTCAATTATTATTTAGCGATGTTAAAGTTCCTAAAGAAAACTTGCTTGGTAAAGAAGGACAAGGTTTCAAAATTGCAATGCAAACTCTTGACGGAGGTCGTATAGGAATTGCAGCTCAAGCTTTAGGAATAGCTCAAGGCGCTTACGAAGCGGCTTTAGAATATTCAAAAGAAAGAATACAGTTTGGACGCCCTATAGCTCAACAACAAGCTATAGCATTTAAACTTTCCGATATGGCTACAAAATTGCGCGCTGCTCGTTTATTAATCTATAGCGCGGGTTATTTGAAAGAAGCTCATGAACCTTACGGAATGGAAGCCGCTATGGCTAAACAATACGCTTCTGATATAGGTTTGGAAGTAGTTAATGACGCTCTTCAAATTCATGGCGGAAACGGATATATTAAAGGCGCTTATATGGTTGAAAGAGCCTACAGAGACGCTAAAATCTGCACAATTTACGAAGGCACTAACGAAATTCAAAGAGTGGTTATTTCTGCTTCTATACTCGGCAAAATGCCTAAAGCTCCAAGCGGTGGAGGCGGTGGCGGACTTATGGTTAAAAAAGGTCCTATCACTGGCGAAAGAAGAAATATACTATTTAAAGAAGGTTCGGCTCAAGATAGAGTTAACGCTTTGGTTGCAGCTTTACAAAAAGACGGCATTGACTTCTCTGTTGGTATAGATATAAGCACTCCTATTATTGACGCGGAAAGAGTAGTAAGCGCTGGTAAAGGTATTGGCGGAAAAGAAAATATGAAGCTTGTTGAAGAATTGGCTAAAGCTGCAGGCGCTGCTATCGGTTGTTCTCGCCCTGTTGCCGAAGAGTTGAGATATTTGCCTATAAATAGATATGTAGGTATGTCTGGACAAAAATTCAACGGTAATTTGTATATAGCTTGCGGTATTTCAGGCGCAAATCAGCATTTGAAAGGTATTAAAAATGCCGCTATAATAGTTGCGATAAATACTAGAGCAAACGCTAAAATATTCAAAAACGCCGATTATGGAATAGTCGGAGATGTTAAAGAGATTTTGCCTTTACTCGCTAAAGCTTTGGATACGGGCGCTAAAAAACCAGCCGAAGTTCCATACAAAAAAATGAAGAGAATAGCTCCTAAGAAAACAATCGAATTGCCTAAATTATATGCATGCACCGGTTGTGGCTATGAATATAACCCTCTAATAGGCGACCCTGAAGCAGAAATAGCTCCAGGAACAGAGTTTAAGTCTCTACCTGACGAATGGGTATGCCCTGAATGTAGCGAAGAAAAATCTACATTTATAGAGGCTTTTTAATATAATTGCAATAAATTAAAAAGGAGGAAAATTAATGCATTGCGTTAGAAAAGTTACAGAAGATTTATACTGGGTTGGAGCGAATGAACATCGTTTAGCCCTATTTGAAAATGTGCATCCCTTGACTAAAGGCGTTTCATATAACTCTTATCTTTTAATGGATGAAAAGACGGTTCTTTTTGATACCGTTGATTGGGCTGTATGCAGACAATTTATAGATAATATAGCTTATGTTTTGAATGGTAAAAAATTGGATTACATGATTATCAATCACATGGAACCCGACCATGCCGCTTGTATTCAAGAGGTTTTACTTCGCTATCCTGAAACTAAAGTTATATCAACCGAAAAAGCCTTTATGTTTATGGACCAATTCGGTTTTGTAGTTCCTGATGGACAAAAAATTCAAGTTAAAGAAGGCGATTCTCAAAAGTTTGGAAAGCATGAAATTCACTTCATAGCCGCTCAAATGGTTCACTGGCCAGAAGCTATGGTAAGTTTTGACGCTACAAACGGAGTTTTATTCTCTGCGGACGCTTTCGGAACATTTATAGCTTTAGACGGAAAATTATTCGCAGACGAAGTTAATTTTGACAGAGATTGGCTCGATGAAGCTCGAAGATATTATACGAATATCGTTGGTAAATACGGTCCTCATGTTCAACATCTCCTTAAAAAAGCGGGCGGAATTATTGACAAAATTAAAATACTTTGTCCTTTGCATGGTCCCGTTTGGAGAAAAGATTTGGGCTATATACTTGAAAAATACGACAAATGGAGCACTTATGTTCCAGAAGAAAAAGGCGTTTTAATCGTTTACGCTACAATGTATGGAAATACGGAAGAGATGGCTGGAGTTCTTGCGGCAAAATTAGCGGATAGGGGAATAACAAATATAGTTATGCATGATGTTTCAAGCACGCATGTATCTTATTTGATTTCGGATACTTTCAAATTAAGCCATGTTGTTTTGGCTTCGGTTACTTATAATTTGAATATATATCCGCCTATATACGAATATTTGCATGATATGAAGGCTCTTAATCTTCAAAAAAGAAAATTTGCCCTAATAGAAAACGGCTCTTGGGCTCCTAAATCTGGCACTTTGATGCAAGAGTTTATAGAAAATAATCTTAAACAATCAGAAGTTTTAGACGCTCAAGTTTCTGTTTCTTCTTCAATGAAGGATGCAAATGTAGGCGAAATGGACGCTTTGGTAGACGCTTTAGTAGAATCTATCAAACAACAAAAATAATAGCTTTTAACAATTTAATAATTAGTTAAAAGTTTTAATAAAGCTGATGGAGAATTAATTAATTTTCCATTGGCTTTTTTATTTATTAGATTTTTAATTTATTTAGAATTATATTTTTAGCATGTTTATATATAATCTATTGAAAGTTATTTATATAGTATTTAAATATTTATATAAATTATTAAATTAAATATGCATCAAAGTTCTTTCTTAAATCCTGTATAGACTTTTTAAAACCCCATTGTTCTTTAACAATGTTTTCTGCTTTCATTTTTATAAGATTAAATGTCTTTTTATCTTTAAATATGGGAATCATTAATTCTTTCCATCTTTCTGCTATATTTGGTAACAAGGTTCATAAAATACTTTATTTTCAGTTTGTTCCCATACATATTTATGAGATAAAGCATATAGTAGATATTCAGGAGATATACCATATTGATTATTTTCTTTTTTTATGCGAATAATAATAATTTCTCTTGTCAATAAAATCTCCGTATCGTATGGCGATACCATCGCTACACTACCTATACGATAGCTACCTCTACTAACATATAGAATGTCTCTCGGTTTCAATTCTTTATTTTCTTTGAATATTCTTTCGTATTCGTCTCTTGGAATTAAAGAAGTAACATCTATATACGATTGCCAATTAACAATATCTTTAACTCTTATATATGGGACATCACCAAGTCCTTTTAATTCTCCTTTTGGAGAACCATGTCCATCAAAACTTTCAATAATTTTTTCATCTATTAATTGTTGCATAGATATTAGCTCAATATTATTCTTATTTGCTTTTTCTATAACCCTATCTAATTTAGCTTGCCAATAAAATCTAGGAACTAAAATATTTTTTTCTTTTACTATATCAGCTTTTATCTTAAATGTTAATTTTCTATCGTATTTATTAATAAGCTTTCTTTTATTCTTTTGCCTTTCATTAATTTCTTTTATAATTTGCGAAGTATCATCTTTAATAGTTTTATCTGCATTATAGATTACTCTTCCTTGATGGTCATGCCCTATATATTCGGCAACAGCCATATTTATATACTCTTGTTGCTTTTCCCCTTTTTGAATTATAATAGCGCAACATTTTGCATTATTATGAGGTCTAAATGTATTTTGTGGTAAATCTATAACCCACATAATATTATTATTTTCAAACATGAAATTTATTGCACCTTTATAGGAAGGTAATGCAAAATATGGCTCTGGTAGTATAATGCCAATTTTGCCTCCTTTCTTAACTAACTGTAAGTTCCTTTCTAAAAATAAAGTGGAAACCTTTCCTTGTTTTTGTAGTTTATTAATTCCTTTTTTGTCTGTTTTATGAGCTAATATATATTGAGATAGTTTTTCTTCTCCTTCAACTTTAATATCTTTTCCAAAGGGAGGGTTTGCTAATAAAATGTCAAAAGTATCTAATTTTATTTCTTGTTGTGTTTTTGATGCCCAATTTTTTGGTAAATCTAATGAATCTTATTGAAAAATTCCACCTTTACCGTCCCCTAAAATAGCCATATATGATTTTGACAATTTTGTTAAGAATGGGTCTTCTCTATACCTCTTATATTTTTGATAGCTAATGCCTTTATTTCTTCTTTTTTAGCTGAATCATCCCAACCAAAAATATCGCCTTCATCATTTACAATTTTCTCAAGTTTTTTTTAATGCTTCCACAAGAAAGCCACCACTTCCGCAAGCACTATCAATAATTTTGTCATCTCTCTTAATATCTATTGCCTGAATTATTACATTTATAACATTTCTAGGAGTAAAAAATTGTCCTTCAGATTCTTTTACAGATTTATTAATAAATACTTCAAAAGCATCAGCCATACAATCTCTATCTGTTGTTATGATACTAAACCTTTGCAATCTGCCAATTATACCTCTTAATGTTTTACCATCGAATTCTATTGTATCAGTTGACAATATAACATCGTTATATTTATTTTGTGTTGCTAAAAATAATTTATTAATCCTATTTTCTATTTCATCATCTGTGTCTGATAATGTTGCTCTAAATTGGCAATTATCTTTCATAGAAGTAAATCTCTCGTCATATATTTTACATAGCATTAATAAGATAATTTGGCTAGCTATATCTTCATCTCTTGTAATATTACCATTAGCAACTATCCATCCACGAATTTCTCTAAATATACTTTTTAAATTATGCGTTGGTATTAAATTACTCTTTTTATATAATCCTATCTCATCTAATTTTTCACCATATTTTGGAATAGCTGGTATTCTTTCAAAAACATCCCCGTTTTCATTTCTAATTTTTCGTAGATATATACTATCCACTCCATTGAACATAATACCTATTTCAGAATCCGATAACGACATATATATTTCTAATTGTCTCGTATCCGAAATTTTTTCATTAGGTGCTTTACATTCAACTATCATTTTTATTTTTTTTATACCATTAATTTTATCGAAAACACAAATATCTATAGGATAACCTACTTTATCGGACGGGCTTCTTTTAATCTTAAATTGAGGTCTTGTAATTATCATAGATTTATCATAGCCATAATCTTCAACAAGCATTTTTGAAAATGGTTGAGTCGCATATTTTTCTTCTGGTGTAGCAGGAATTGCTTGTCCAGAAACATAATCTGTTAATTTTTCATGTGGCATAATTAGCTTCCCTAAATTGTTAATAATATATTTATTAATTTAATTATATAACCATAAACTAGTTTTGTCAAAATTATATTGGTATTATTTATGCTTTTTTATATCTAATAGTTTTTAAAAATTTGTAAAATAATTATTTAATTTTCAGATTTTAATTTATTAATCGCTTTCTCATAACCTAAATTTGCAGATTTTTTCAAACTTTTATTTGCAATATTTAAATATTTTTCTTTTTTAGTTTCGTCTTTTTCATGCTTAATTAAAATATTATATAATTTATAAATATCGTAATAAGCTATATAATCTTCTCCGTTCGTCTCCAAAACTTTTTTCAAATATTTAATTGATTTTTTATATTTTTTTTGTTTTCTAAATATAACGGAAATCAAATAATAAGCGTCAGAAAAAGATTTATTTATCGAAATCGCTTTTTCTAAATCTTTTAAGGCTTCTTCAAATTTATTTAACTCAATATAAACTTCGGCTCTATTATAATATATTTCGCTATCATACGGATAAATTTCAATCGACTTGTTATAAGTTTCAATAGCCTTATCGTAAGATTTTATATCGTAATAAACTCTTGCCAAATTATAATATGCGTCTAAATTTTTTTCGTCTAATTCAATTACTTTAATCAAATCCTCAATAGCTTTTTCGTAATTTTGATTTTGAATATTGCTTAAAGCGTTATAGAAATAGCGATTTTCTTTATTAATCATTTATAAACCTATATTATTTTTTATTTATAAATTATATAAAAGCAAGTATAAAATGTCAAAAATATTTTTCTTATTGCGAGCCTTAACGAGCAAAGCTATGCCTTTTATAATTAATATTTTAAATATTTTATTTATAAATTATTGTTTTGTAAATTCTACAGTGACTCCTGCTAAACCCAGATAACCCCCTACATTATTTGTATTCGTTGTTATATTCGTTCCATTTGTAATTATAGTTATCTCAATATATGGATTATTGCCAGCGTCTATTCTATTATATTTGGCAGTGCAATTTGATTGGTTACTAAATACAAATTTTCCATCTTCCTCCCCAATCCGATTCAATAAATCGCAAGTTACATCGTTAGTATAAGGGTAAACAATATCGTTGGTTTTAACTTTTCCAATATAGAGATAATTGCGTAAATTAGTATTACCGGGACTAATAATATATGGATATGGTTTTGGATAAAAAGTTATATTTCCATCGCTATCGACTTTAAATTTAAGTTTATAATTCTTATCTTTTTTGTCATAACCTACCCAAGTTCCTTCAAGTTCATGTTTTTTTCTTGGCGGTTTTTCAGGCGTGTTGGGATTTTCGTTAGATTTACAACTAATTAAAAATAATAATATTGATAATAATGCAATTAATAATTTGAATGATAAAATATTAGTTAAAAGCGTAATACTCTTCTCTTCTCTTCTCTTCTCTTCATAAGAATTTATCTCCGTTAATCGCCTATATTCCGAAATTTTTAGTTCGGTTATTTATTTTTTAAATATTGGCAAATTATACAATATTAAAAAAAATATATCAAGTATTTAACAATCTAAAATTAATAAAATTATATTTTAAAATTTAACTTTATTAATGGCTGATTGCTTAACTTTTGCCCGACTATTTTGCGGCTAAATATTCTCAATGACTGTAAAATAATATGCAATATTTAATTATAAAATCTTATTCAATGAAAATAATTTAAGAATTCTGAATTCCTGCAGTTTTTACAAATTCTTTATCCCAAACTCCGATATGCTCTATTAAAAGTTTTTCCAAAAGGTGAGAAAAATCTTCGGCAACTTTACGCCAATCGAGGCTGTTTTGAAATTTTTTATATTGTTCGTCTATTTTATTTTCAAACATTCTATGCTCTCCAAAATGCTCTTTAACTTTATGATATTTATCTTTATGTTGAACTTGTATTTTCTGCTCTTCTGAAAAATGGAATTTTGTATATTCGATAGCTCCTTTAAAAGCTTCGTCAACTTCTTTTTTATTTCCGCTATATAAAGCGTTATGAACTTTATTCGCGTATTCTATTATTTTAATATGTTGCGAGTCTATAGTTTTATTTAAAGTGTTATATTTATCAAGCCATTCAATTTTTCTCGCTCCTATTTGGAAAAAACTCATAGCTTTAAATAATTCTTCCATTTGACTTTCAAGCTCTTTTGAAGATTCTCCCATAGAACCGACTAAACTGTCATTTTCTTGATTCCTCAAATCTATATCCGTCATAGCTTTATTAATATTTCCTATTCCAATCATTTGCTCTTTAGTTATATCATGCATATCGGATATTAATTTTGTAGTTTCTGAAATTTTATTTTCAATATCTGCAAATAATTCTCTTGAAAAATTAGCCGATTCTGTAGCCTTCTTTACTCTTTCATTGCTTCCCGAAATAAAAGAAGTTATATCATGAACGGAGCTTTGAGTCGTTTGAGCTAAATTCCTAACTTCAGAAGCGACTACGGCGAAACCTTTTCCATGCTCTCCCGCTCTTGCAGCTTCAACCGATGCATTTAACGCTAGCAAATTAGTTTGAAAAGCTATATCTTCAATAAATTTTACAAGTCCGCTTATTTTTTCGCTATATTCAAAAGCTTCTTCCGTATTATTAACCGTTTCGGATATTATATTTCCCGCTCTATCGACAGATTCTTTAGCTTCTTTCATCATTTGATTTATTAAACCCGCGTTTTCTGCGGACTTTTTTATAGTTCCTGAAATCTCTTCCGTAGCTTCGGCGGTTTTTTCTAATTGTAAAGTTTGTTCCGTTGTCCTTTGTAATAAATCTTTATTAGAATAAGTCAAGGAATAAGCCGTTCTTTTTGTCAAATCTATATTTAAATTTGCAGTTTTTATAATTCCTTTTAACACATCGACAACATTATTTAAACTTCTTATTATATCGCCAATTTCGTCTTTTCTACTTAAAAATTTTTCGGAAATTTTAAAACTAATATCTCCTTCGGATAATAAATGCGAAACTCTTAAAGCTTCGTTCAAATAAGAAGTTAGCCTTTTTGTAAAAATTATCGCCATTATCGTAAGAGAGATTACTATAATTAATCCGACTATTATGGAAAATAAAATCGTTCTTTTTAATGGAATATAAACTTTATCTTTTAATTCGTTATTTGAAACATTTTCATTATTTAATTGCATTTTATATTCATTTAAAGTTGTATTAAAAGTTTTTATATAAAAAGCGTTGGATAATATTATGCTTGAAGAAGTGGCTATTATAATTGCAATTGCAAACATAATTGGAATTTTATAAATTAATTTTCTCATTTTTTAATCATACCTCTTTATTTGTGCATTTATAAAATATATTTTATAAAATTTATCGGTTTATCTAATAAAATGTATAATATTTAATTTAAAATGTCAATTATTCTATTAAAAAAATTATTTGACATTATAAAATATTATTCTATAATTAATAGCATATTAAAAAAATAATAAAAATGGATAATTAAAATTTGAAAAATAGTAAAAGTAAAAAGAATAAAGTTAATAACGATAAATCTAATAAAGAAAAAAAATCAATTAAATATAATAAAAATTCAAATAAAAAAATTTTAGTTAAAAAAAAATTGGATAAAAAAACGGATATTAAGAAATCTATTCCAAAACCCGATATAAAGATAGATATAAACAATCCTAAAAAAGACGCCGAATTAATAGCAAAAGCTTATAATATTCCGATTGAATTCAATAAAAAATGTTTAGAGGAAGCAAAATCACTGCCCGATAATTTGGAAAACGAACCTTTAGAATTTGACAGAATAGATTTAAGAGATTTAAAAACTATAACTATAGACGGAGCGGATTCAAAAGATTTTGACGATGCGATAAGCGTAGAAAAATTAAACGATGGTTATAAAATCGGAGTTCATATTGCAGATGTGAGTCATTTTGTAGATATTGGAAGCGCTTTAGACAGAGAGGCGAGAAAGAGAGGAAATAGCGTTTATTTGATAGATAAAGTTTATCCAATGTTTCCGCATGAACTTTCAAACGGAATTTGTTCTTTAAATGAAGGAGTTAGCAGATTTGCTATGACGGTTTTTATAAATATTGACAATAAAGGCAATGTTAGAGAAAGCAGTTTTCATAAAAGCGTTATAAAATCCGACAGAAGATTAACCTACGATTACGCTCAAGATATTTTAGACAAAATTGAAGAAGACGAAGAATGGCTAAAAAAATTATTAACCGAAGCAAATGAAATAAAAGAAATATTATTAAAAAAAAGAATTGAAAACGGAAGTATAGAATTTAATTTAAACGAAACTAAAATTATACTTGACGGAGACGGAAATCCGAAAGACTTTTTTATCGCCGAAAGGAAAGAAACGCATAAAATAATAGAAGAGTTAATGCTTTTGGCAAATTGCGAAGTCGCTAAAAAATTGAAAAATATAAAAGGCGCTATTTACAGAGTTCATGATTCTCCCGATAAAGAAAAATTGGACACATTTAATAGAATCGCTTACAACAGAGGATATAAATTAGTAAAAGACAATGAAGGAAATTTTGATTTTCAATCTTTTATGGAAAATATAACGGGAAAGGCGGACGAAAAATTACTTCTCACTTTACTTTTGCGTTCTATGAAACAGGCTGTTTACGATATTAATAATATAGGACATTTTGGGCTTGGCTTTCAATATTATACGCATTTTACATCGCCGATAAGAAGATATACAGATTTGCTCACTCATAGATTATTAAAATTAGTATTGGAAGAAGATATAAAAACTCTTAAACCTTCAATGCAGAAAATGTTTAATAACGCCGCTTTGTCATGCTCAAAAACCGAAAGAGTGGCTATAGAATGCGAGCGAGCTTTAAATAAAGTAAAATCCGTTAGGTTTATGAAAGATAAAGTTGGAAACGAATATAACGGAATAATAAGCGGAATAACGAAATTCGGAATATTCGTGGAAATAGAAGAGCGAGGAATAGAAGGACTTATAAGATACGCAATTTTAAAATCGCATTATAGATTTGACGAAAAAGAACAAGCTGCCTATAGCGAAGCTAACGGCAAATGGTTTACTTTGGGCGATAAAATAAGAATAACGGTTTATAAAGTTAATCTTAAAGAATTATTTATAGATTTTATTCCATCTGACGAGTTTGATAATTCATTTGATAGAGAGAATATAATTGACGGTAAAGATTTTTTTAATAAAATTAGAAAAAGCAAAAATAAAAAGAATAATAAAAATAATTCTAATCGCGGTAATAATAGAGGAAGAAATAAATCAAAAAATAATCGCAAAAGATAAAATTGAATTGATAAAAATTTTATTTAAATTTTGTAGTTTATAAAAATATTTTAATTTATTCCAAGTCTTTTAACCGCTTCTGAAATATGCTCTATTCCTATAACTTTTATTCCTTCAATAGTTTTTGAGTTTTGAATTTCTTTTAACGCTCTTTTTGAAATATAAACTTCTTTAAGAGAAAATTTTTTCATCTCTTTTATTCTTCTTTCTATAAATCTAACGGGACGAACTTCACCCGAAAGTCCTAACTCTCCTATATAAGCGGTTGTTCTTTGAATTGCAATTCCCGACATACTTGAAGCTATAGCCATTGCAACCGACATATCGCTCGCCGTTTCTTTTACATTAAGTCCATTTGCTATATTAAGATAAACATCCTGATTCGACAAATTAAGATGCGCTCGTTTTTCAAGAATCGCTATTATTATTAAAAGTCTGTATTGGTCATATCCCATAGTTAATCTTCTTGGATAACCGAAAGAACTACTGCCAACCAAAGCTTCTTGCTCAACGCAAAAAACTCTGCTTCCTTCAATTACGGGAGTTATAACATTTCCTGCAAATATCGATTCGTTAATTCCTTTAGTAAAAACTCTCGATGCATCGCTCACTTCCATTAATCCTTTTTCTGTCATTTCAAATATTCCGACTTCATCAACTGCACCGTATCTATTTTTTACCGCTCTTAAAATTCTATATATTCCTTTATCGTCTCCTTCAAAATATAAAACGCAATCTACTATATGCTCTAATATTTTAGGTCCCGCTATAGTTCCTTCTTTCGTTATATGTCCGACTAAAAATATAGTTATGTTTTTTAATTTTGCTATTTGCATTAAAGCCCAAGCGCAGTTTTTAATTTGAGCGGGAGAGCCTGCTATACTATTTGTTGAAGAAGTATATATAGTTTGAACGGAATCGATTATCGCAAGTTTTGGTTTTTCTTCCATAAGAGTATTTACAATATTATCGCAATTTGATTCTGAAGAAATTAAAAAATCCGAATCGTTTATATTCATTATATTTAATCTATCCGCTCTTAATTTTATTTGCTCTAAAGATTCTTCGCCCGTAAAATAAAATACTTTTTCTTTTTTTGATATATTTGAAGCGACTTGCAAAAGCAGAGTAGATTTTCCAATTCCAGGCTCGCCTCCGATTAAAATAACGCTTCCTTGCACTAATCCTCCGCCAAGCACTCCGTTAAGCTCTTCTATTTCAGTAGATATTCTAACATTATCTCCCGTTTTAATTTTTTTTATTGAAGTTAGTAAAGCCTTTCCTTCGGAATTTCTCTCTCTTATATTTTTTATATTATTATTTTCTTGCGGTTCTGTGAAAGGTTTTAATGTATTCCAAGAATTGCAGGACGGACATTTTCCCATCCAATTAATCGTAGTTTCTCCGCAATTATCGCATATAAATATCGTGTTATTCTTTTTCGGCATTATTGAATTTCTCAAATATTTTCTTTCTTCGTTTTTTGTCCGAATTCCATAAAGCGAGTCCGAATACTATAACAGCTAAAGGAACTATAATTATATTTACAATTCTAACTAATAATTTAGAAATTTCGGGATTTATAATAACGCCGAATAAGTTTAAACCTTTATAAGGCGGATTAAATATAGCTCCCTTTCTTCTTATGCTCATAAGTCCGACATCGCCAGCCATATAATCGACTAAATTCATTAAAAGTATTCTATTCACAGTATATGCGCTATTTTTAGCTATGTCGTAAGAACCTATAAGTATTATTTTTCCGTCAGTAGTAGAATTAATTCTATTTATATTTGCCAAATCCGATTGATTAGGAATATCTTTATTTAAAAAAGCGCTTTCCATTTTTCCTTCGGATACCGCTCCTATTAATCTTCTATATAATCTGTTTGCATCCGATGGCGCTCCAGACATAGAAGATGAAATATTTTGAGTTTCAGTCCAACTCTTAACGCTTGTATGAAATAAAGGAGTTATTTTTAATCCGTCTATATTCGTATTAATTAAAACTTCAGAAACCATCGGAACAAGAATGGCGTTTATACTTTTAGTTATATCGCTTTTAGGATTTATATTTTCCGTAGCTATTGCGGGAACATAATATACCATCTGCTCTGGTGCGTTTTGCTCTCTTCTACTTCTATAACAATATTCGTCAAAAACCATATTCGTAGCGACAGTTAAACCATAATTTTGAATCATATTATTTAATCCGTTTGTAACGGGAACTAAAACAGGCTCGCCATATATTGGAGAATTAGGATTATTTTCATCCATTTCTACTCCGCTAATCATAAATAAAACGGGCTTGCCTCTCATTATAAATTGGTCTAGTTTATATAATTCGCTTTCAGTCCATTCAACTTTACCGCCCGCTATTATCAAAGCGTCTATATTTGAAGGAATATCTTCTTTTGTTGTATCTATAACTTGATAATTATAATTCGCTTCAATTTCGCCTAAATATTCCGTAAAACTATTATATCTATCGTTTGGATTTCCGCCGTATTGTTCGGGAATGTCGAAATACGGAGGCTCTCCATGTCCCGTTATATATCCTACAGTCGCTTTTATTCCAAGCATACCGTCAATATTTTTTAATATATCGTCTTTGATTGCGGAAAAATCGCCGTATAAAATTGAAGCCGTTGATAATTCTTTTATATCGTCTCCGTTTTCTAAAAATAATGAAAAATAACCGCTTCCTTTATTTGCCACTATGTTTCCTTTTTCGTCTTTAATATCTTCCCACTCTAATTTTTTTATATTTAATTTTTTTAATAATTCTTCGTTATTAATTTCGTCTTCGGAGTTTACAATATTTATATTAGTGAACACCACTTTATTCATTAAATTTTTATTCGCTTCGTTTACGGCTTGCATTATTGATTCTGGAACTAAATTTGCAGCTCCAATCGGAAGAAGTCCGTAAATTTCAGGCGAAGATATATAATAAACATTTAAATTATTTTCAAGTCTTTTTAATTTATCGTTTTTATCAATCATTTTTCTTATAACTGTGTCTATTCTATATTCTAATCCTTCCGTAGATTCTATAAAAGGAATAGTTTCGATAGAATCTCCATACAAAAAGGCAAGTCCCATATAAGCGACTTTAGTTTGAGTTTGGTCTCTCTCCAATACGCTAATTTGACTTGAGCTAATTCCATATTGATTAGCCAAAGACTGATTTTTTGAAGCGTCTATAATTTCAAAACTTATATTTTTTGATTTATATTCTTCAAAGATATCTCTTACATATTTTTCGTAAGTTGAAAAAGGCGGCGGAAGATTTGGAGTTATAAAAAACTTCACGCTCATAGGCTCTTTTATATTTTTTATTAGAGTTTTACTTTCTTTACTTAAAGAATAAACTTTATCTCTCGTTAAATCCAAAGAAGGATTAAATTGATTAATAATCGCATTGATTAAAATTATAATTATTAAAACTAAAATAAATGTTATGATTCTGTCTTTTTTCTTTGTCATTATATATTCCTATTAAAAATAATGCTTATATAATAATATATAATTAATTATAAAACAAGTATTTTTTGTTAAATTATTTTAAATATTTAGACTTACTTTATTAAAAAATATATAAACTTACAAAATTAATAAATATTGAAAATCTACATTAATAAAATAAAAACTTTAAATGAAATTTATAATTAAGATAAACATAAATAATTTTACATTCTTTACAAATAAAATTATTTTGTTATAATATAATTATGAAACATGAAGAAGTATACAAATTAAGTGATTTATTTGCACGATATTTACTCGGAAAAAACGGAAACGAAGATTTATTAACCGATTTGGTAAATTCCACTTTAAGAGAATTTAATTTTGAGGAAGTTAAAGATTTAGAGATAATTGACCCATTCAATTTGTCAGAAAATATTGAACTTAAAGAGTCGATAATTGATATTAAAGCAAAAACAAAAAATAATGAAACTGTGATTATAGAATTTCAACTTTGCGGAAATATGGATTTTCTTAAAAGAATTTTTTATTATATTTCAAAAAATGTTGTCAATGAAGTGACGCTTACAGCGGGCAGACGCCAAGAAGGCGAAAATTATAACAATGTTCAAAAAATTATTAGCATTAATTTATTAGATTTTAATTTAAAATTCGGAGATAAAGGTAAGGCTCACAGATGTTTTAAATTGATTGATACAAAAGATTTAAATATAAGTTTAGATTTAATTCAAATTCATATTTTAGAAGTAAAAAGATTTATTGAAATAATTAAAAATTCAACTAAAGAGGAATTAAAGAAAAACAGATTATTAAGTTGGATGAAATTTTTTACAAGCGATAATTTAGAATTAATCGAAGAAGAGCTAAAGGAGGAGAATCAAATTATGAGTAAAGTTATTGAAGAATACAGAAAATTTACTTCGGATGATAAAATGATGCGAGCGTATGCAGCTAGAGAAGCGTTTTTAGTTGGGCAAAAAATGATGTTAAGAAGAGAGCGAGAAGACGGTTTTGACGAAGGAATAGAAGAAGGTATAAAAATGGGTAAACTTGAAGGAATAAGAGATGAAAAATACTCAATGGCAAAATCAATGAAAACTAAAAACCTAGACATTAACCTTATAAGCGAAATCACAGGCTTAACCATAGACGAAATTGAAAAACTATAATAAATGAATAAAATTAATTTGACTTGTTAAATTAAAACCATTAAAATTAAAATAATAAACTATCATTTTATTAAATTATAAAAATTCTAGCTTATCCTAAAAATATAATATTTGACTATAAAACATATAAATTATATAATTAATTTATGAATAAATTACCTGACGGCTGGGAAGAAAAATATATTGAAGAAGTATTTGAAATTAGAAAAAATTATACTAATGCAAGAAAAGATTTGGATAATAATTCTAATATTTCTTATTTGCATTACGGAGATATACATAAATATTACCAACATAAATTAGATTGTAAAAATATATCTTTGCCTAAAATTTCTGAGAACAAACTTTCTAAATATATTAATAAATTGGAGTTAGTAAAAAACGGAGATTTAATAGTAGTTGATGTTTCGGAAGATTATAAAGGAATATGCTCAAGCGTTGAGGTTAAAAACTTATCGTATAAACTCGTATCTGGCTTACATACCCTTTTATTAAGAGATAAAGGAAATTATTTTGCAGATGGTTATAAAGGATATATTTTTTATAATCATAATGTGCATAAAGAATGTTGTAAAGTAGCCACAGGAATATCGGTTTATGGAATAAATCGAAAAAATTTAAAAAAAATAAAAATTCCTATTCCTCCATTAGACGAACAAAAACGCATTGCATCCGCACTTTCAAAAATTGACGCATATTTAGAAAATACAATTAAACTAATAGAAGAAAAAGAAAGATTTAAAAGAGGAATTGCTAAAAAATTATTGACTTGTAAAGAAGGCGAAAATATTCCCGAAGCAAGATTTAAAGGTTTTGAGAACGAATGGGAAATAGTTAAACTTGGCGATATGTTTGATAATTTTAAAGAAAAGAATAACGAAGATAAAATAATATTGGCTTCTACGATAGATAAAGGAGTTATACCTAATAGTTTGACGGAAAGAAAAATAATAAGAAAAAAAGAAAGTTTATCTAATTATAAATTAGTAAAAAAAGGTTGTTTTGTTATAAGTTTAATGTCGTTTCAAAGCGGATTTGAATATTCCGATTATGAAGGAATTATAAGTCCAGCATATACCGTATTAAAACCTAAAATAGAAATGGCTCACTATTTTTATAAATATTATTTTAAAAGTTTCAAATTTATTAAAGATTTAAGACCTTATGCGGAAGGTATTAGGTATGGTAAACAAATTAAATTTAAAGCTTGCAAAGATATATTAGTTCCATATCCGAGTATTGAAGAGCAAGAAAAGATAGGCAGATATTTAAGTTTGCTTGATGAAGAAATTGATAATTTGAAAAAGCAAAAAGAATTGATTAAGGAAATGAAGAGAGGAGCTATGCAAAAATTATTGTCTGGCGAGGTTAGGTTGTTGGAGTAGATTTGTTGCTTTAGCGTGCAATCCAATTTTAATAAAATTCATTTATTAATGAAACTAATTTTTAAAATTAATTTTCTTAAATGTCGATTGACAATTAAAATTATTTATTTTTCTTGCGTTCTCTACATTCTCTAGCGTATTTTTCGGCAAAATATTTTATAAGTTCGTCTAATTCGTTATCGTTTATTATATTGTATCGGTTTAGATTACATAAAAAACTTGTAACTAAAACGCCCATTTTGTATTCTTCTTCGGTTATTTGAATTCTTATTACATTCATTTTATTTCCTCTTTAGAATTTAATTTATTATTGATTTCTTTTAATTCTTTTAATATCTCTTTTTGGTTATCGTTAATTTCATTTAATAATTTAACTCCTTCTTCAAGCATAGCTCGTTTTTGAGGATTGTTAAACATATCGTTTATATCTTCTTGCCATTTAAATAAACCCATTTTTAATTACTCCTTTTTTAATTATATTATATAGTTTAATATTATAATATCAATAATATATTCTTAATATATCGACAAAAAATATTTTTAATATTGACATTAAATTTATTTGAAATATCCGCAATATATTGTATGTTTTTATTTTATAGGAAAAATATTTGCATATATAGACGGTTTATATTTAGTTATCGTTATTATACAAATTCAAAATTTATAAAACGCTAATAATTAATAGTTGATTTTATAATCTTAAATTATATAATTAATATATATTATGAATAAAAAAGAAATTATTAATAAACTAAAAAATAATAATAAAAATATTGAATATGCCGACTTTTGCTCAATATTAAAATATTTTGGATTTGTATGCAAAAGACAAAGAGGAAGCCATAGATTATATTATAGAATTGGAGTTAAAGAATTGCTAAATATACAAAATGTCAACGGAGAAGTTAAACCTTATCAAATTAAACAATTTTTAAATATTATAAAAAAATATAATCTTGAGGAGTAATTATGAAATATACGATAAAAATATTTTTCAGCGAAGAGGACGAAGGATATATTGCGATAGCCGAAGAGCTTGACTCGATAAGCGCATTTGGAAAAACGGAAGAAGAAGCATTAAAAGAACTTAAAAACGCTATTTCGCTTTATTTTGAAGAAAGAAATATATTGCAAAACTAAAATATTTTAATTTGAGGAAATTTTATGACGGTTAAAGAAGAGTTAATTCAAATTATAGACAAAATGCCCGAAGAAAATATTTCAAGAGTTATGAAATTAATAAAATCCAACGAATATCTTGACGAAGCTCTTGAGATGGAAAATAAAGGAAAATTAATAACAAAAACTATTAAGGAATTAGAAAATTATATATATTGATTTATAAACGCTTTATTAAAATATTTAAAATCAGGACTAACTATGCCAAAAGAATATAGCGAAAGATTTTTGCAAGATAAAGTTATTGAACTATTCAAAAAAATGGGCTATAAATATTTAAGCCGTGAAGAAGCTTTTAAAGAAAGAGGAAACAATAAAGGAAATGTTTTACTTAAAAATATTCTTGCAAATAAAATGAACGAATTTAATTATTTTGTTTATGACGATAAAAAATATAAATTCTCCGAAGAAAATATTAAACAAGCTATAAAAGATTTAGATGTTTCTTTAATAAACGGCTATTTGTCAGCTAACGAAAAGATAACCGAAAAACTTTTAAAAGGCGAAGGTTATAAAGAAAATGTTGGAAATAAAAGAGAGAGTTTTAATATAAGATATATAGATTTTGATAATATTAAAAATAACGCTTTTCATATAACAGAAGAATTTGAAGTAAAGAGACAAAATACGGAAGAAAAAGAAAAAACTAAAAGACCTGATTTAATAGTATTTATAAACGGAATTCCTCTTGGAATAATAGAACTTAAAAAAGCGAGCGTGAGTATAGAAAACGCTATAGAACAAATGATTGGAAATCAAAACGAAGGCGAGATTAGAGAGTTATTTAAATTCTCTCAATTATTATTATGCGCAAATGACGAAAGCGTAAAATATGCGACTGCAGGAACGAACAAAGAATTTTATTCCGTATGGAAAGATAAAGAAGAAGATGGAAAAATAAAAAAAGAATTGAGCGAAATTATAAAAGATAGAAAATTAGATAAAATTGATATAACTATATATTCGCTTTTTAAAAAAGAAAGATTTTTAGATATTTTGGAATATTTTATAATATTTGACGGAATGGTTAAAAAAATAGCGAGATATAATCAATACTTTGCAATCAAAAAAACTATTAAAAGAATAAATAATATAAAAGACGGAAAAAGAGACGGAGGCGTTATTTGGCATACTCAAGGAAGCGGAAAAAGTTTAACTATGGCAATGCTTACAAAAATTATATCAAGAAAAATAAACGGAGCTAAAGTTATAGTTGTAGCCGACAGAATTGATTTGGACGAACAGATAAGCAAAACTTTTCAAAATACTTCTATATCGGTTAATAAGGCAAATTCGGGAAAACATTTAACCGAACTTATAAAAAATAATAAATCGGTAATAACAACCGTAATAAATAAATTTGAAAAAGCGTTTGAAGAAAAAATAAAAATCGATTCTCCCGATATATTCGTTTTGGTTGATGAAAGTCATAGAACGCAATATGGAGATTTGGCAAATAAAATGAGAAAAGTTTTCCCAAACGCATGCTATATAGGTTTTACGGGAACTCCTTTATATAAGTCGGAAAAAAGCACTGCTAAAAAATTCGGCGGTTTTATCGACTGTTATACTATAAGAGACGGACTTAAAGATAAAGTAATCGTGCCTTTGTATTATGAAAGCAGATTAATAAAATTAAAGATTTTAGACGAAAAAAGTTTAGACGAAAGATACGAATTAATAACAAAAGATTTTACCGAAGAACAAAAAAGCGATTTGCAAAATAAAAGAGTTACGGAAAATACTATAAATCAAAATTATAATCGACTAATGAAATTGGCTAGCGATATATTTAATCATTATGATAAGAATTTAAAGAATACTAATTTTAACGCTATGCTTGCAGTTTCAAGCAAATATCAGGCTTTGAAAATGAAAGAAATTTTTGACGCATATCATAATTTAGAAACCGAAGTTATTATATCCTCCGAATCTACAGAAAACGAAGAGGATGAAAATTCTGAAAATAAAAAATATGTTTATAAAAAATGGAATGAGCTTTACGGAAAATATGCAAATAACGAAAGAAAATATACGGAAGAGATAATAAAGAAATTTAAAGACGGAAATATCGATATACTTATAGTTGTCGATAAACTTTTAACGGGATTTGACGCGCCTAAAGCTCAAGTTTTATATATGGATAAAGAATTGAAAGACCATGCGCTTTTGCAGGCAATAGCGAGAGTAAATAGAACTTGTGAAGGAAAAGATTTTGGAATATTAATCGATTATAGAGGCTTATTAAAAAATTTAGATTTGGCTTTAAATAAATACGATAAACTTGCAAATTATGATTCTGAAGATATAGAGGATGCGATTTTTAACTTAAAAGAAAAAATAGAAGAGTTTAAAGAATCATGCAATAAATTAATAAATTTTTTACCCGAATTAAAATCAAATAAAAAAGATAAATTATCTTTATGCAGAGATTTATTATACGAAAAAGAAAAGAGAGAAGAATTTTATAAACTATTTTCAAACTATTCAAAGTTATTAAATATTTGTCAGTTTAGCGGATATTTTTTAGAAAGTTTTAACGAAGAGGAAATAAATTTTTACAAAGAATTATTTAAAAACTGCATAGAATTAAGAAAAAGTTTAAGATTAAAATATAACGAAGCTATAGATTTTAAAGAATATGAAGCGAAAATGCAAAAGCTTTACGACACATTTATAGGAACGGAGATAGAAGTAAAAGTTCTTAATAAAATTCCTAATATATTAAGCGAAGAGCTTGAAAAAGAAATTGAAATTTTTGAAAACGATAAAGATAAAGCAGAAGCGATATTAAACGCGGCAAGTAATATGATAAAAGAAAAAATGGAGGAAAATCCCGCTTTCTACGAAAAACTTTCAGAAAAAATAAAAAGAATAATAAAAGATTACGAGAGCAAGAGAATAACTGAAGAAGAATTTTTAAAAGAAGCTTTGGAAATAAAATCTGAAATGAGGGGCGAAAATCAAGAAGAAAATCTTAAATATGACGAAAGAATAAGAGATAATAAATGCGCAAGAGCGATTTACGATAATGCCGAAAAATATATAAACTACAAAGAAGCGTTAATAGAATTTTCATTATTCGTTGATAAATTATTTAAAGAAAAAAGCAACAAACCTGATTGGCAAGATATTAAATCCATAAGAGACGATATAATGAACGATATTGACGATAAATTAGATAATTTGGAAGACGAAGGAAAAATAAAAAAATTAGAAAATATAAATATAGATAATTTTCTTGAAGTGTTAATGAAAATAGGATTAAGCGCTTATTCAAGTAATTGAGTAATTTTAGAAGTTATTAAAAATATTCTTTTTGTTTTTTGTGAGACTTTTGAAAGAAGTATTCAAAATTTATTTGTTATTTTTTATACCGAAAAAGAACAAATAATTTTATAAAAATCATTTTCTCTTACTTTATCATTCCAACGGTTAAAATTCTCCCAATTTGTTTTCCGTCTCTTCTATAAGAATAAAACATTTCATTATAACTATTTAAATTCGATACTTCAATATTTTCTTCAAAAAGTCCGCTATCAATCATTTGTAAAACCGATTCCATAGCGTTATCTGTATGCCATTTTCCGTTTATAATTCTTTTAGCTCTAAAATGAATCGCTACCTCCTCGCCTACTTCATAATCTTTTTGAAATATATGCGCTCCTATATATCCGTAAGTTGTCCTCGCGTCAATATTATATTCTTTTTTCATTAATTCTATAGTTTTAGGAACTATTTTTTGAACTATTCCTCGCCAGCTACAATGAATCGCAGCCATAGATTTGCTTTCTTTACAATATAATATTATAGGCAGACAATCGGCGGTTTGAATTACCAAAGGAACATTTTTCAAATTTGTAATTAAAGCGTCAGTTTCTTTAACGGGATTTTCTTTACTATAAATATTTTTATTAGTTTCGTCTATTTTTACAATATTATCTTTATGAACTTGATGCATAAAAATAGCTTTATTCATATCTAAATTAATTTTATTAAAAAAATCAATTTCAATTTCTTTTCTTTTTTCTTCCGTAATTTCAGAAGCCTTTATATTTTGCCCTTTAGACGAAGAGGCTATAAATATTTCATTTTTATCGTTATTAGAAGGAAAAAAAATATTAATCATTATTTAATCTTTTTTGTTTAATTTAATTTGATTTTCCAATTCTTTAATTTTTTCGGTTAACTGCTTATTTTCTTTTCTTGAATTTTCCATAATATTTTCATACAAAACAAAAAATCTTTGGGCGTATTCAAGTTTATTTTTTAATTTTGTTATCTCTTCTTTATAAACTTCAATTTTTGATAAAAGCAATTTATTATCTTCTTGTAAATCCGAAATAATATCTTTTTCTTTGTATTCCACTTATCTTATACCTTTAATTATTTTCTATATACTATATAGTATGTTAATAAAAATCGAATTGTCAAGCGAAAAATTAAAAAAAATCTAAATTTTTGACATTATAATATCGCCCATTTCAGAACATCCGACTTTTTTATATGATAATTCCATATTTTTTGGAATTAAATCTATTGTTCTATAATTTTCTTCAATAGTTTTATTAACCGCATTCTCAATATCTTCCGCTTCTTCTAATAAATTAAAAGAATATCTAAACATCATAGATAAAGATAAAATAGCGCCTATTGGATTTGCAATATCTTTTCTAGCGATATCGGGCGCAGAACCATGAATAGGCTCATACATTCCGATAGAATTATCCGATAAACTTGCAGAAGGCGACATTCCAATCGAACCCGTTAACATACTCGCTTCGTCAGAAAGTATATCTCCAAACATATTTTCTGTTACTATAATTCCAAATTGCGAAGGATTAGCTATTAATTGCATTGCCGCATTATCGACATACATATCTTTATATTCAATCTCTTTATATTCTTTAGACAAATCGTTCATAATCTCTCGCCATAATTTTGAAGAATATAAAACATTAGCCTTATCTACCGAAACAATATTTTTTTTATTTTTTTTAGCCATCTCAAAAGCGACTTTTCCTATTCTTTTTATTTCGTCTTCTCTATAAATCATAATATCGCTTGCCTGCCTAATATTATTGACAGTTTCAAAAGAATGTTTGCCGAAATATATTCCGCCCGTAAGTTCTCTAACTATAATAAAATCTATAGAATCGTTTTCATTTATTTTAAGAGGCGATGCATATTCCAAAGGCTTTAAAATTTTTGTCGGTCTTATATTTGCATAAAGATTCATTTCTTTACGAAGTTTTAATAATCCTCTTTCGGGTCTATTTTCTGGCTCTACATTATCCCATTTATAACCGCCAACCGAACCAAGCAAAACTGCATCCGATTTTAAGCACTTTTCTAAATTTTCGTCAGTTAAAGGAATTCCATATTTATCAATCGAACATCCGCCCATATCGACATATTCCAAATTAAATTTATGCGAATATTTTTTTTCTATTTTTTTTAATATTTCTATAGCTTTTTCAATGATTTCTGGACCTATTCCGTCTCCTTTGATAACCGCAATATTTTTTTCTATTTTTTTAATTTCTTTATTCATAATAATCAACCGTTTTTTATAGAATTCAAAAGCCCGTTTGAGTTTATAATATTTTTAATAAATTCTGGAAAAGGCTCGGATTTATATATTTCGTTTTTAGTAATATTTTTTATTATTCCGTTATCAAAATCGACTTCCACTTCGTCATTATCTACAATTTTTTTGCTCGCTTCTTCGCATTCTAAAATTGCAAGCCCAATATTAATTGAATTTCTATAAAAAATTCTAGCAAAAGAAGAGGCAATAACGCAAGAAATTCCCGATTCTTTTATTGCTATCGGCGCATGCTCTCTCGAAGAACCGCATCCGAAATTTTCGCCTCCTACAATAATATCGCCTTTTTGGACTTTATTAACAAAATCTTTATCTATATCTTCCATACAATGAGATGCAAGCTCTTTATGATTAGCGGTATTCAAATATCTTGCTGGAATAATGACATCCGTGTCGATATTGTCTCCGTATTTATGAACATAACCTTTAGCTTTCATTTAATTAACTCCTTTTTTAATAAATTATAATAATTATTTTGGCTCGGTTATATAGCCCGTTAATGCGCTATAAGCCGCAGTCGCTGGACTTGCCAAATAAACCTTTGAAGTTTTATCTCCCATTCTTCCTACAAAATTTCTATTCGTAGTCGTAACGGCAACTTCATCATGAGCGAGTATTCCCATATATCCGCCTAAACAAGGTCCGCATGTCGGAGTAGAAACCGCGCATCCCGAATCGATAAATATATCCATATAACCTCTTTTAATGCATTCTTTATACACTTTTTGAGTGGCTGGAATTATAATGCATCTAACATTTTTAGCTATTTTTTTACCTTTCAAAATATTAGCCGCCGTTTCCATATCGGAAATTCTACCGTTTGTGCATGAACCTATAACTACTTGGTCTATCTTTATATTTTTAAGCTCTTTAGCTTCTTTAGTATTTTCGGGCAAATGCGGACATGCAACCGTAGGTTCCATAGAAGATAAATCTATATCTATAATTTTTTCGTAAATCGCATTTTCATCGGCTTTGAATATTTTATAATCTCTACTAACTATATCTTTTAAATAATCTACAGTCTGATTATCGACTTCAAATATTCCGTTTTTAGCGCCCGCCTCTATTGCCATATTTGAAATGCATGCTCTATCGTCCATAGTTAAAGAATTAAGTCCTTCTCCCGAAAATTCCATCGATTTATATAAAGCTCCATCAACTCCGATATTTCCGATAATATGAAGTATAACATCTTTACCCGAAACATTATTTTTTAATTTTCCTTTCAAATTAAATTTAATAGCCGAAGGAACTTTAAACCAAACCTCTCCCGTAGCCATAGCAGCCGCCATATCCGTGCTTCCCACTCCCGTAGAAAAAGCCCCAAAAGCTCCATAAGTGCAGGTATGGGAATCCGCTCCAATTATTAACTCTCCAGGCGCTATTAAACCTTTTTCAGGCAAAAGCGCATGCTCTACTCCCATATCGCCAACATCGTAATAATGTTTTATATCGTATTTATTTGCAAAGTCTCTGCATTGTTTACATTGTTCTGCGGCTTTTATATCTTTATTTGGGGCGAAATGGTCCATAACCAAAGCGATTTTTTCATTATCAAAAACTTTATTAAATCCGTATTTTTCAAATTCGTTAATCGCTACGGGACTCGTTATATCGTTTCCCAATACCAAATCGGTTTTTACTTTTATAAGCTCTCCCGCTTCAACTTTTTCTGCATTGCAATGAGCCGCTAAAATTTTTTGAGTAATAGTCATATTATAATCCTTTTTATAATTTAATTTTTATTTATTATTTTATTATAACTTATTTAGGGCATTAACATAAGCTTTTAAACTCGCTTCAATAACATTTGTGCTAACCGCTCTTCCTATAACCATTTTATCTTTTCCATCCGAAAGTTTTACTATAACCTCGCCCAAAGCGTCCTCTCCTTCAGTAATAGCGTTTATGCTGTAAGTAGTTAATTTCGCTCTGTTTGAAGTTATAGAATCTATCGCGCAAAATGCGGCGTCAATCGGTCCGTTTCCTTTCGCTATTCCTTCGACTACATTATTATCGTTATAAAGTATAGAAACCGCAGCCAAAGAAGAAATATCGCTTCCCGAATTGACTACAAAACTTTTTAAGGAATAAGTCGGATTTTCCATAACGCTACCGCTTCCTATTACCAAAGCCTCGATATCGGAATCTGTGACAATTTTTTTCTTGTCGGCTAAATTCTTAAAACTTATAAAAGCTTCTTCCAAAGTTTTTTTATCAATATCGTATCCTAAAGATTTTACTCTATCCTTAAAAGCATGCTTGCCTGAATGTTTGCCCAAAACCATTTTATTTTGAGGAATTCCTATATCTTCGACATTCATTATCTCATAAGTGCTTCTCTCTTTCAATACGCCATGTTGATGAATTCCCGCTTCATGAGCGAATGCGTTTGAACCGACTATAGCCTTATTAGGAGCGACAACCATACCAGATATTGTAGATAATAATTTTGATATTTTATATATTCTTTTTGTATTTATATTAGTATAAGCGTTATAAAAATCTTTTCTCGTCTTTATTCCCATAACTATCTCTTCCAAACTCGCATTTCCAGCGCGCTCTCCAATTCCGTTTATAGTGCATTCCACTTGAGTAGCACCCGCCAAAATTGCAGAAAGAGAATTTGCAGTTCCAAGTCCCAAATCGTCATGGCAATGAACGGATATATCTACTTTATCAATTCCTTTAACATTTTCTTTTAAATATTTTATCAAATCAGCCATTTCAATAGGCGTAGAATAACCGACAGTATCTGGAACATTTATCGTAGTAGCTCCGTTTTCAATAGCGATAGAATAAGCTTTTGCCAAAAATTCTCTATCGCTTCTAGATGCATCTTCGGCGGAAAATTCTATAAAATCAAATTTCTTTTTTGCATAAGAAACAGAATCTTTTATAGCTTTCAATACCTGCTCTCTCGTCATTTCAAGTTTATGCTTCAAATGAATATCGCTTGTCGCTATAAATATATGGAGCATCGGATGTTTTGCTTCGGCTAAAGATTCGTAAGCTCTATCTATATCTTTTTTATTGCATCTAGATAAACTTGCCAATTTTGAATTTTTTACGACTTTGCTAATTTCTTTTATAGCTTTAAAATCATCGTCCGAACAAATTGCAAATCCGCCTTCTATTACATCGACTCCCAATTTATCCAATTCAGAAGCCATCTCCAATTTTTCGTTTAAATTCATTGTGCAACCTGGCGATTGCTCGCCGTCTCTTAAAGTAGTGTCAAAAATTTTAATCTTTCTCATTTTTAAACCTCGCATATAAAACGATAAATTAAATATTATTTTTTAATCCAACTCATCATTTTTCTTAATTCCGCTCCGACTTTTTCTAATTTATGCTCGCTTTCCACTCTTTTTGTAGCGTTAAATTTTGCCTTTCTTCCTGCGCTAAACTCTTGCATAAACTCGCTTGCGAAAGTTCCGTCCTGAATTTCTCTTAAAACTTTTTTCATTTCTTTTCTCGTCTCTTCCGTTATCATTCTTCTACCCGTTCTATAATCTCCATATTCGGCAGTATTTGAAATTGAATATCTCATCATAGCAAAACCTCCAGAATATATTAAATCGACTATAAGCTTCATTTCATGTATGCATTCAAAATAAGCCATTTCAGGTTCGTATCCAGCTTCAACCAAAGTGTCGAATCCCGCTTTCATAAGCTCGGTAACGCCTCCGCATAAAACCGCTTGCTCTCCGAATAAATCCGTTTCCGTTTCTTCTCTAAAACTCGTTTCTAATATTCCCGCTCTTCCCGCTCCAATTCCGCTTGCATAAGCCAAAGCATAATCTTTCGCTCTTCCGCTAAAATCTTGATAAACGGCAATTAAACTCGGAACTCCTCTACCTTCCAAATATTGACTTCTAACGGTATGTCCAGGTCCTTTAGGCGCAACCATTATAACATCTATATTTTTTGCAGGAACTACAAATTGAAAATGAATATTAAAGCCATGAGCGAACATTAATATATTTCCTTCTTTCATATAAGGCGCGACTTGATTGTTATATATGTCGGCTGAAACTTCGTCAGGAACAAGCATCATAACGATATCCGCAGATTTTGCGGCTTCTTCAACTTCCATAACTTTTAAGCCCGCTTCTTCAGCTTTCTTAAAATTAGCGCTATTTTTTCTTAATCCTACTATAACTTTAACGCCGCTTTCTTTTAAGTTTTGAGCATGCGCATGTCCTTGACTTCCAAATCCCATTATGGCTACAGTTTTATTGTCTAATAGCCCTAAATTACAATCTGCGTCATAATATTTTTTTATCATTTTAATTCTCCTTTTATTAATTAAAATATTTTTAAATTTTTTATTTTTTATCTATAATTATTATTAATTAATTTAATCAATAATTATCGGTTAAATCAATAGTTGGAATTTTATCTCCTCGCTCCATTGCCGTTATTCCCGTTCTCGATAATTCTAAAATATTAAATTCCGAAATTTCTTTTAAATAATTATCTATAGTTTCGGGTTTATCGGTAAATTCGGTTATAATACCGCCTGAAAATTCATCCGTAATTTTAGCTTTGTATTTATTAATTATATCATATAACTCATTTTTTTTAGAATCTTCTACGGCTATTTTTAATAATAATAAATCTCTTTCAATAATATTTTCATTATCAAGCAAAAATACAGAATGAATCTCTATCAATTTTAATGTTTGTTTAATTATTTGAGAGATTTGAGATTCGTCTCCTTCCGTTACTATTGTCATCCTCGCAATATTTGGATAGCAAGTAGCCGAACAAGTTATACTCAATATATTAAATCCTCTCTGACTAAATAAAAGGCAAACTCTTGTAAGAACGCCCGAGCTATTGTCTACAAATAAAACTAAAATTCTTTTCTTCATTTTTTAACCTCTTTAAATCTTTAATTTAATATAATATCTTCAACAGTTCCGCCCGATGGAATCATAGGCAAAACTTTTAAATCTTTATCTATTATGCATTCTATCCAAACTGGAACTTTTTCTTTTAAGGCGTTATCAAATGCTTTTTCAAATTCTTCTAAAGTTTCGCATCTGAATCCTTTAGCTCCAAAACCTTCCGCAACTTTTATATAATCTATTTTTTTATTCATATCCGTGCTTGAATATCTCTCTTCATAAAAAACATTTTGCCATTGTCTAACCATACCTAATGTATTGTTATTAAATATTACGGAAATTATAGGTAATTTATATTCTATAGCCGTAGCGACTTCATTTAAATTCATATAAAAAGAACCGTCTCCCGTTAAATGAACAACATGCCTTTCAGGTTTCGCAATTTTAGCGCCAATGGAAGCTCCATAACCAAATCCCATAGTTCCAAGTCCTCCGCTCGTTATAAAACTTCTTGGTTTTGTATGATGAAGATATTGAACCGCCCACATTTGATGCTGTCCAACATCGGTTACATATATTACATTATCCTCGCATTTATAACCGATTGATTCTATAATATTTTTAGGATGAAATATATTGTCTTTGGAATATTTTTTTGTATTATTTTCTTCTTCTTTCATTTTCAAATTTGATAATTTTGAAACCCATTCGTCATTATTTAATCTATTAATCAATTTTGAAAATTTATCTAATACATCATCAATATCTCCTATTATGCTATAATCTACTTTAACATTTTTATTAACTTCGCTTCCATCTATATCTATATGCACTTTTTTAGCGTTATTTCCAAATTTTGAAGTATTGAGGGCTACTCTATCGCTGAATCTCGTTCCTATAGCCAATATTAAATCGGCTTCGTTTATAACTTTATTTGCAGTTTCGCTTCCATGCATTCCTAATAAACCGATATTAAGAGGCTCGTTATATCCTAATGTTCCAGCTCCCATTATCGTATGAACGGATGGAATATTTGTATTAATCATAAACTTTCTTAATTTATCGCTAGAATCTTTAGCGCCGCCTCCAAAATATATAATAGGTTTTTTAGACTGATTTATTAATTTTGCAACATTTTCTATAACGCTTTCGTCTTCTTTAGTTATTTTTGGATTTTTTAATTTAATTTTTTCTTTAGGTATAAAATCGGTAATATCGGCGGTTATATTTTTAGGAACATCGATTAAAACGGGTCCCTTTCTTCCCGAATTCGCTATTATAAAAGCTTTTCTTATTGTGTCGGCTAAATCTTCTATTTTTCTAACGACAAAATTATGCTTCGTAATAGTCATAGTAATTCCCGCAATATAAACCTCTTGAAAGCTATCTTTACCCATTAAACTTATTGGAACATTTCCCGTTATCGCCACAATCGGAACGCTATCCATATAAGCGGTTGCTAAAGGCGTGACTAAATTTGTAGCTCCAGGTCCGCTTGTCGCTAATATTACTCCCGTTTTTCCGCTAACTCTCGCATATCCGTCAGCTGCATGTCCAGCGCCGCATTCATCAACAGGCATTATATGATTTAATTTATTTCTATATTTATAAAGCGCATCATATATATATAATACAGCTCCTCCAGGATAGCCAAATATTGTGTCTACTCCTTGCTCTATTAAAACTTCCATAATTATTTCAGAACCGTTTAATTTCATTTTAAAACTCCTTATTAAAAAATTGCATTAATTTTAAAATATTATATTTTGTATAATATTTAAATTTTATTTTTATAAATTATTTTTATTTATTACAGAATATTAATTAGAATAGATAAGAGAATGTTAAGAATATTATTTTGATTTCTTTTATTGTTATATTTTTTAGAATAATTAAACGAATAAGAATAACTTATTTCGTTTGATGCATGAAACTTGTTCATTTTTCTTCTCCTATTTTTTTATTTATTTAGTTTTAATTTTAAAGAAATTATAACATTTTTTAAAATAAATTGCAATACTTTAATTAAATTTTTTATTCAATTCAAATATATTAATTTCTCCTACATTATTCAAATAATTAAAATTATAGTCGGTTAATTCGTTTTTAATTTTATCTATATCTTTATAATCAATCATTAAATAAAAATTATTTTCTTTAATGGAATTCAATTCGTTTCTATCATTTAAATATGAGTAATAAAGATTAGTATTCAAATAATGAAAATCATAATAATTAATAAAAGATTTATAAGCGTAAACATTATAATTATTAGTTAAAACATATTTATCTTTATCAACAACTTCAAAATAAACAAATCTTTTAGAATTAGTTATATTAAATATATAAATTATTGATATTAAAGAAAGTAAAATAATTCTAATTTTTAAATTAGTAATAAAACAAATAATTAATGGAATAAAAAATAATATAAATATATAACTTGATGCCGAATATCTTTCAAGTTTATACGGCGAAGTCAAATCTCCCAAAATTGCAAATATTAATCCTAATAAAATAATAAATATTAATAATTTAAATTTTGATTTTTCTGCGATTATATTTAAATCTTTTTTCTTTATAATTTTTGATATTAAAATAAAAACAAACAAAGTTAATAAAATTATTAATAATCCGTCAAAAGCTAAATCGTTAATATAATTAAATAATTTTCCCGAAAAAGCCAAAGAAGAAGACGCTCTATTATTTGCATTAAATAAAGAAGCGAAAAAACTATTATATAATATTCTTGAGACAAATAAAGCCGAGATAAAAGCGAGCGCATAATATATTATTATTTTATAACTTTTTATTTTTAATAAAGGATTTAATATCGCGTATTTATTTTTTAAGAATTCTAATTTATCAATATTTAAACAATAATTAAAAAATAACATTGCCGATAAAATTAAAATAAATAATAATGAAGAATATAAAGTTAAATAACCAATTCCCGCGATTATTGAAGTTAAAATTAAATTTAGGATAGAATATTTATTATAATAAATCGTATTCAAAACAAAATAAGTAATTACAATAAAGAAAGTTTCCTGCATTTGATAGGCTCTCAAAAACATAGAAAAACTTATTGATATTGGAGATAATGAAAAAATTAATAAAGTAAATATTATAAATTCATTTTTATTTTCAAATATTAATTTTAAGATTTTAAATAAAAATATAAATGAAATAATTGAAAAAATGCAATTTAAAATCGTTCCTGTAATAATTATATTTTTAATATCAACCGCTTCTCTTCCGATAAAAGCTAATCTTAAAAAAGTATAATATAAATTGCTTATAAAAGGGTCGTTAGTGTCTTTATATAATCTCTTTATATCGTTTATGCAATCTTCTATGCTTGAATTATCAAATGTTAAATCTTTTAATATATCAAAACCTTTAATATTTTTATAATTATTAATTTTATCTTCATTTGCAAAAACTTTATAATTAGCAGCGCTTAAACTATAATATTCGTCCCAATACATACCTTCTTGTTTTGAAGCCCAGTAAATTCTTACGAATAAAGAAAATGATAATATTAAAAATAAAAAACTATATAAAATGTATTTTTTGTTAATTAAATTATAAAATTTATTATAATAATAAATTTTAATATTATTCATTATAAATATTATTAAGATTGATAAATGTAATAATATAATTATCTCTATAATATTCTTTTTTATTTTTAATGTATAATTAATATTGTCAATTTTATCTTCTTCAATAATTTTTTTATCTGAAATAAAAATTCCAAAAGGACTACCAAAATAATCCATTTTAATTTCTTTCACAAAATCTGGTAAGTTTGATAAATCAGGATAAACTCCGTAAATATCGTTATTTCTAAATGTTTTGTCATAATATCTAATTCTAAAATGATAAACATAATTAGTTATATTTTCCGAATTATTTAACTTCATTGTTTTATCAACAACTAAACTAAAATCACTTAAATATCCAATTCTATTTTTAGAACCAAGAATTTGTAAAACGATTAGAGTAATAATTGTAATAATCACAAACGGAATATAAATTTTTAGAAATAAATTTTTGTTTTTAGATTTCATAGAGCGATATCCTTAAAAGTTAATTTTTGTAGACGCAAGAGAAAGCGTTTAAATGTTTCAAATAATTCTTTAGTTTTGCAATGAAAAAACAGCCAAAAATTATAATAATGGCTTGTATTGTATTGTATTGTATTGTATTGTATTGTAGAATTTACATCCGCTCATTTTTCTTTTCTCCTTTTTTCGACAATTACAAATTACAATCAATTAATTTAAGAAAATTATAACATATTTAATAAAAAATGTCAATACTAATGATTTTATTTTATTGAAAAATAATCGGTTTTATTATATTATTAAAGCGTATTTATAATTTTATTAATTTCAATTTTAAGGAGAATAAAATAATGGTTAAATTTTCAGATTTAGGTTTAGTAAATAGCCGAGGGCTTTTTCAAAAAGCTGTAAGCGGAGGATATGCAATTCCCGCTTTCAATTTCAATAATATGGAGCAACTTCAGGCAATAATTCAAGCCTGCGTTGAAACAAAAAGCCCCGTTATACTTCAAGTTTCTTCAGGCGCTAGAAAATATGCCAATCAAACTTTATTAAGATATATGGCGCAAGGAGCGGTTGAATATGCAAAAGAATTGGGAGTAAATGTTCCTATAGTTTTACATTTAGACCATGGCGACACTTTAGAACTTTGTAAAAGTTGTATTGAATATGGTTTTTCTTCCGTTATGATAGACGGCAGTCATCATGATTATAATAAAAATGTAGAATTGACAAAAAGCGTTGTAGAATATGCTCATAAATACGATGTCACAGTCGAAGGCGAATTGGGAGTTTTAGCTGGAGTTGAAGACGATGTTGTAGCCGAACAGCATACTTACACTCGCCCCGAAGAAGTTGAAGATTTTGTTAAAAAAACGGGAGTAGATTCTCTTGCAATATCTATTGGAACGAGTCATGGAGCTTATAAATTTAAACCAGGACAGAATCCTAAAATAAGGTTGGATATTCTTAAAGAGATAGAGAAAAAAATTCCAGGATTTCCTATAGTTTTGCATGGTTCTTCAAGCGTTCCACAAGAATATGTTAAAATTATTAACGAAAACGGCGGAAAATTAGACGATGCAATTGGAATACCAGAAGAGCAATTAAGAGAAGCCTCAAAAAGCGCGGTTTGTAAAATCAATATAGACAGCGATTCAAGACTAGCAATGACGGCGGCTATAAGAAAAGTATTTCATGATGACCCAAAAGAATTCGACCCAAGAAAATATTTGGGACCTGCAAGAGATGAAATGAAAAAACTTTATATGCATAAAATAAATAATGTTTTAGGCAGTAATAATAAAATATAAGGAGATATTATGGGAAAGCAACATAGAAAAGTTGTAAAAAGAAAGAGAGCGGCAAGAAGAATAAAAAGACAAAAAGACGCTCTAAACGGCAAAACAAAATAATTAAAATAAGTTTATATAGCGAGGGCGTAAGTTATTCTTATGCCCTTAATTTATTATTGATAAAATTATTTGATAAAAAAGGATTTGATAAAATGAAAAAGACAATATTTTTTATAATTTTAATTTGGACGATTTTAATTTCATGTTCAAATAAATCTAATAAATCGCCTTTGGCAATACAAACCGATTTTGGAAGAAAAGATAACGCTGTTGCAAGTATGTATGGCGTTGCTTTGAGCGTTGATAAAGATTTGAAAGTTTACGATTTAACTCATGAAATTCCCGCTTATAATATTTGGGAGGCGGCTTTAAGATTGGAGCAGACGGCAAGATATTGGCCTTCGGGAACTGTATTTATTAATGTTGTCGACCCTGGAGTTGGAACGGAAAGAAAATCTGTAGTAATGAAAACTAAAAATAATTATTATTTCGTCACTCCCGATAATGGCGCTTTAACTTTTGTGGCGGAAAGTTTAGGAATTGAAGAAGTCAGAGAGATAGACGAAGCGATTAACAGAAGAGAAAATTCCGAAGAATCTTACACATTTCATGGGCGAGATGTTTATGTTTATACGGGCGCAAAATTAGCTTCAAAACAAATTACTTTTGAAAAAGTTGGAAAATCTTTAGGAACTAATATAACTAAAATAGATTACGAAAAAGCGAGATTTGAAGACGGAAAATTTTTCGCAAATATTCCAATTTTGGATATTCAATACGGAAATGTTTGGAGTTCTTTACCAAGAAAATTAATGATAGATAACGGAATTCAAATTGGCGATATTTTAAATGTTAAAATTTATAATAATAATTCGCTTGTATGGACGGGAGACATTAAACTTGTAAATACATTCGGCGATGTGGCAGAAAATGATAATTTGGCTTATTTTAATTCAGAGCTTAATTTTTCGATTGCGATAAATATGGGAAATTTTTCAGAGAGGTATAGGGTTTACAGCGGTGCGGAATGGAGTATTGAGGTTGCTAAAATATAATTAATTTAAGCATGCCAGATATAGAATGATAGATTTGAAATTGAAAGAATTTTTATACCACAATTTATATATAAACTAAAATTTATTGTAATAATAAAATTAATTAATAAAATAAATATTGTCATAATATCCTCCTTAAAATTTATTGATATCTTTAATAGCACACTCACGCTAAAAGCATGCTTAAACCAATTATATTTCCATTTCAAAGAACCTGTATAGTAATATAACAAAAAATAAGTCAATTTTATAAATTCAATTATTATTTAAATTGCTATATAAAGTGGATGTACAATTTCCACATATTTTACTACCAATTACCGCAGCTATAACCCTCATACCTCTTTCATTAAAATCATTATCATTTTCTGTGTATATAACTTCTAAATTATTTGTATTGGGATATTTGCCATAATAAATATTCAAGTTGCTATTACAAATAGTAGATTTTACTTCTACATCGTATAATTTTAAATTTGTATAATTATATTTATTACCCAAATTTATTTTACTACATTTAGACATTCCATATACATCTATAGATATAATATTATTATATTTTGAAGTAATTTTAGTATCAAAAATATGATAATCAGAATCTCCATTAAACTCATATAATAGTAAAGCTTTTCCAATAATCGCTACCTTTTAATTTAATCAAATTTTCTAATTAATTAATATGAATTATACATTATATTAAGAATTATGTCAATACTTTTATTAGTAAATTATTTATTTTAATTTTCATAAATAACTACTATTAATACTATCTTTTGGTATCCAACCTAAAACATTTTTAACTTTTCCAATATTTGCATAAATAACAGCATAGCCTATAGTTTGATTACATTATTGATTACATGATTTTTGAGTATTAACGATATATTTTTAATAGAGCTTATTTTTATAATAGTGTTGGATTATTAAATTCATCATCTAATTCCTTTTGTTTTTGCTCTATTTCTCTATAGATATCATAAATTTCATTTTTCTCTTTTTCTATACTATACCCATTGATTTCTTTATGTATAACTTCTGATATTCTATTACAATAATTTGAAATATGCTTTATATATTTGTCAAATATAAATGAATAGTTGATACTTGATGTAGTTTGTGAGTATTTTAAATATTTAAAAATTGATTTTAATTTAGGGTAATATAGCTTATAAGAATTAGGAATATCTTTCTCATATTTTTCCAATAAAGCGATTATTTTATTTATATTATCAGAATAACCTTTAACTATTTTATATATATCATATAAATAATAAAATTGTTGTGATAAACTGCCATTATCATTATTTATATTATAATAAAATTTATCTAAATACTCTTCAGTAACTAATTTATCAATATAAAAATCAAATTCTTTGGATATATTAATACATCTATTAATTTTATTTAATTTAGACTGTAATATAAAACCTAGTATGAATATTAAAATTGGAACAATAGCTTCTATACCAACATGTATTATATCCAAATATGATGTTTTTGTTAGACTATAAATAGTATTACTATTTAATCCAAAATTTGTTATCTCAGTATAATTAGTAATATAGTTTGTAATAAAATTAGTTAATATGATTTCATTTGTCATCTATAATTCTCCATAAATAATAGATTAAATAATCATAATTCAAATATTATATTATTTCAATAATGCTAAAATAATTATAGTTTCATTTAATAGAGTTATACTAAAATCTTATATTCTCACTCAAAGCCTAATTATAAATTAATTAATATTTCTCATTTAAAAAATTTCCTCTTAAACCTCTCCCTCAATTTCCTAATAGGTATCCACCAAGCCAACTTATTAATATTCTTTTCATTTATTTTTAATGAAATCTTAATTCCAAATAAATAAAACATTAAATAATCTTTCGTATTATAAATGCCAAATAATTTTATCCAATTCTGTTTTTCATTAATATAATTCCGTAAATAATGTATCTCGCTTTCTTTCTCATTATTTTCTTCAATCAAATAATTTATTATATCGTCTCTATAATTATATTTTTCTTTTTTATTTTCTAATGCATTTTTTAACCAATTCAAGGATTTTACTTTTTCTATTTCAAGTTTTTTATTAATTTCTGTATAATCCATTTTTAGTAAAAAATCAGTATTATGCATAACTTCCGACAAATCGCTAATTATTCTGTTTTTTATATCAAACATATTCGATAAACTTTCTAATCTTGAAATTCCGCTTCCTTCGTTTAATATGCATACAAAAGGTTTATTAAAAATTATGGCAAAACAACTTCCATGAAAAGAATCGGTTATTAATAATTCAGAATTTTTTATAGTCCAAAGCCAATCTTCAATACTTATTTCTTCATTATCCTTAATTAAATATTCAATATCGAGGTTTAATTTATTTAAAATAAAATTAAGTTCATTTTCAATATTTGTATAAAGAGAATAAACGACAATAAATTTATTATTTTTATTTTTCATTGATTTGCTAACTAAATAATCGTAATCGTTAAGTAAAAATACTGGGTCTAATACATGAGTAGCTTCGACATCAAAATCTTCTTTACAAATTTTTACGCCGTCATATTCTCTAACCGAAACTTTATCAAATTGTTTTAAATAATACTTAAAAAGTATTTTATCTTTTAATTCTCCTTCAAAATAATTTATTCCAAAAGACGATGAATAAGCAATTTTATTTTTGAAGTTATATGCAAAATTTAGAAAATAAAATTGAGCCGTTTCACCATGTGCTTTTGCTCGCCAAACTTGGTCAGAACCGACTACGAAATTATCGCATTTTTCATTTAATTTTTCCAATTCTTCTTTTGAAAAATATTCGTTTGCAATATTCAAATATTTTAAACCAAATCGATTGCCTAGCATATTGGAATATAAACTATTTTTATAACAGTAAAGATTATTATAAATTATTAACGGATTATAACCCAAATCTTCTATAGTTTTATATAAAGCGTAAACCGTCAATATCGCTCCAAAATTATTTTGAAAAAGCATATTTGCTATTGCCACATTATATTTTGGATTATTTGAATTATTATATAAAGTCTCAAAATCTTCTTTATCCAAATTATCAAAAAAATATTTTCTGCTCGCAAATATAGGAACATTTCCGCCCAAACCTCCATTAGAAATATTATAAACTCTTTTATAATTAAAATTTGATTGATTAATATTTTCAAAAATTGATTTTCCTTTAATACTATTTACCAAAACCAAAGAAACTCCTTTATCGTCATTATCCTCAACGCCCCAATAATCGCCAATCGTAATATCGCCAGCTCGCTCAAATTTTCTATATTTACAACGAATGCACTCTTCTTTGCAAGAAATATGCTCCAAAAACGCTCTCATGTAAAAATCTTCGCTCTTTTTGTCTATATATTCGATTTCCGCCGATTTCAAGAAACACCCACCCAACCAACCTAGGGCTTTTTTGTCTCTAAAGCTTATATATTCTATTTTTGCAGTATCGTTAAATTTCTCCAATAAATATTTTCTCCAAACTTTTTGCGGAACTACGCTATTGCAAAGCAAATCAACCGTTATTAAATTTTCGTAATCTCTACCTAAATAAAAATTTAATGCAGAAACTTGACAAGGCGTCCCTGAAAATAAAACCAATTTTTTATCGTTTAATAATCTCTTTATTTCAGAAAAAATATTTCCCAAAGAACTTTCGACATATTTCGAGCCTCTCAATTTGTCCAAATCTTTTTTGTCTTCAATTATTATATGTTCTACACCAAGCCAATCTTCCCGCCAACTTGCGCCGCATACAAAACCGTTATTTTCAAAAACATAATCGGCAATTAAAGTAAACATTCCGCCCGAAGACGATTTCATTCTTATTTCATCGCTCGCCCTTACATCGTAGAATTCTTGATTAAAGTCGGTTTTAAAATTATCGTTTAGAGCATGGCATTTTTTAACGCATAAACCGCAATCTGTGCATAATTTTTCATCGATAACAGGACAATGAAAGCCTTCTTTAGTTTCAATCATTTTAATGCAATTATGAGGACAAACTTGTGCGCATACCGAACAACCCGTGCATTCTTTTTTGTCTAAAATATTAATATTATTACCGTTATTTTTTTCATGGAGTTTAATCATTTTGAAAACTCCTTAATATAAAAATAATTAGATAATTCTTTAATAAATAATTTTCTGCAATGAAAAAATCGCCGAAAAAATTTACAATGCGGCGTGTGTAGTGTAGTGTAGTGTAGTGTAGTGTAGTGTAGTGTAGTGTAGTGGCAAACTAAACATATAAAATTCCTACTTTATTTTTTAATGAATAAATTATAACATATTAATAAAAAAAGTCAATACTTTAATTTTCTTCTTTTATTATTAATAATTATAAAATATTATTTTATATTTTTTAAAGAATTTCTCATATACTCGACTACATTTATATTATAAATATTATTCAATAATTCTAAATTAAAATTCTCAATATCGCCAAAATATATAATCTCTCCTTTATGTAAAAGCAATATTTTATCGGCAAAATTTAAAGCGTTATTGATATCATGCATCACGGCTATAATGCATCTAAAATCTTTATTAACCCATTCTTTCAAATTATAAATAAGTTCAATTTGACTATTTAAGTCTAAATGATTAGTAGGTTCATCCATTAATATAATTTTTGGATTTTGAGCGAAAGCTCTAGCTAAAAAAACTTTTTGAAGCTCGCCACAAGAAAGTCGATTTATAAGTTTATCTTTCAAATGAATAATATTTAATTTTTCTAAACATTCAAATACAAATTCTTTATCTTCTTTGGTTGGAATTGATAAAAGTTTATCTTTAAAATTTGCGTATCTTCCCAACATAACCGTATCAAAAACATTATAATCAAAATATATTTCTGAAGACTGACTTAAAAAAGATACGGATTTATAAACTTCAATATTTTTTATATTTTTATTATTAATAAATATTGAGCCTTGAAAATCTAAAATATTGCATAAACATTTTAATAAAGTAGTTTTTCCCGAACCGTTTGGACCTATAATACATAATCTTTCGTTTTCAAATAACTTAAACGATATGTTTTTTAATATTTTTTTATTATTGTAATCGTAAGAAAAAGATAAATTATTAACTTCAATCATAGTTTATTATTCCTGCCTATAATAAAAATATATAAGAAAAAAGGCGCTCCTATCAACGCGGTTACTATGCCGATTGGAATATTCGCTCCCGAAATTATAATTCTTGAAAATATATCGGCAACATTAAGAAGTATTCCGCCAAAAAGAGCGGATATAGGCAAAACTATAATATGATTCGCTTTAAATATTTTTCTTGCAATATGCGGAGATACCAAATCGACAAATCCTATTATTCCGACAAAAGAAACTAAAACGGCGGTTATAAACGAAGAGATAATTATAAAAAATATTCTCATTTTTTTAGCGTCTACTCCAAGCGATAAACTCGTATCGTCTCCAAAAGTCATTATATCCAAAACGGTTGAATATTTAATTAAAACAAGAAGAAAAATTAAAGTAATAAAAATTATAATAAAAATATCGGCAAAATTTTTTAAATATAAATTTCCTAATTGCCATAATATTATTTGATTTGAGTGTTTAGGAAATATATAAATAAAAAAACTCATAAGAGAATAAAGAAATAAAGATATTACAATTCCAGCAAGAATTATTGAATTATTATTCATATATTTGTCTATTCTATTAGATATAAATAAAATAAATATTATAGTTATAAAAGCGAAAATAGTCGAAACCGCTACAAAAACATATTGATTAAAATATATTCCCGTAATTATTAATAATGCAGCGCCTAATCCCGCTCCAGAAGATATTCCCAAATTATAAGCGGATGCGAGCGGATTTCTTAATATTGATTGCATAACGACTCCCGTTAATGACAATGAAGCTCCGACAAAAAAAGCTAAAATTGAACGAGGCAATCTTATATTAAAAATAATATCCGCGTTGATTTTATTTTCAATTAAATTTGGGTAAAATATTTTATAAAAGAATATTGATATTATTTCTTTTGGAGATATAAAAATACTTCCAATACATATAGACAATATAATTGAAGCAAAAACAAATATAAGAATTATTATAATTTTTTTTATCATATTATTATTTTATTACGCGTATATTATTTATCAATATCTTTAAACTCTTTCGGATAAGTCGATTTTGCCATTGAAAATAAAGCTTGTATAACATTATGATTTGGCAACAAACTTGAGTTTATAAAATATACTTCTTTATTTTTAATAGCTTTTATATTCTGCCAAGATTTACGATTAAGAATTTCATTTATTGGATTATCTATATAATCTACGCTTGTAAAAATAATATCGGGATTTGCAGATAAAACGCTCTCTTCTGAAACCGCTATCCAAGAATTTTTATCTTCAAAAATATTTTTAGCTCCAATAATATTTATCATATCGTCCAAATAAACATTGCATCCGAAAGTATATAAATTCGGCATAGCTCCTATTTCAAAATAAACCGATTTTTTATTAGTTATTTTATCGCCAATAGATTTTATTTTTTCAATATTTATTTGCATTTTAGATATAACTTTTTTAGAAGCGTCTTTTAATTTTAAAACTTCTCCTAAAAAATAAATATCTTCTTCTATTGCGGTTAAAGTATCGCTATTTGGAATAACGGCAACCGACAAACCAAGATTTTTTATAGCGTCTACAGAATTTTTAGCGGAAAAAACGCTAAATGTATTTACAAATATAATATCGGGTTTAAGAGATATAATTTTTTCAACATCGGGATTCATCATATCGAAAATTTGCATACTTGAAGTAGATATATTATTTTTTTCTAAAATTTCTTTTGAATAAGAATCTACCGAAATTATTTTATCTTCTTCTTCAATTTCAATTAAAATTTCCGTAATCGAAGGAGAAAGGCAAATTATTTTTTCAATCTTTTTTGGAATAATTATATCGTTTCCCGCTCTATCTTTTATTTTAGAAATTGAATTATTTTTATTATTATAATTACAAGAAATTATTATTAAAAAAATAATTAAAAATATTTTAAAATTTTTCATTGTTATATCCTTATAAAAAATTAAAAATTATAACCTAATTCTATCTCCCAAGTAAACGGTTTTGCAACCGAATAAGTCGATAAAATAGGAGTTTTATTAAAAATATTCTTAAAATGCGTAGAGATTATCAAATGCTTAAACCATATCGAATAAAAAGAAATATTGAAATCATGAAAATCGTCAGAGTATTTAATAGGTTTATAATCCGTTATCGGTCTTTTCATTGAATAAATATAATAAATATTTAACGATAAAGAAGTTAAAATATTATTTTCAGAAATAAAATCATAACCTAATAAAACCGAAATCACATCTTCGGGCATTCCTATTTTTGGAAGTTTATTCTCGCTCATATATGCAAGTTGATAGGAATAACCGACTTTAGCCTTTATTTTATTATAAGTTAAAAATGGAATCTCATAACCTATATTTGCATTAACTATATGCGATTTTGCAATATCTACATTTTCTGGTTTTAATCCATACCAAATTATTTTATTACTGTAAACTGTGTAAGAATAAGAGCCTTCAATTTTTAAGTTGGTTATCGGTTCTAATGTTAATTTTGTAAGTATTTGATTATAATCTTCGGCTTTCAAATTAATATTTCCAAAATCGCCATAATATAAATCGTTAAATGTCGGAGCGGTATAATCATGAGAATAAGAAAAATATAAACTGTAGCCCTTGTAAAAATTCAAATTAAAAGCGCCGCTATAAGCTAAATAATTTCTATTTTTATAACCGTTTAAGTAATCAAGTTGATATTCGTATTTAATAAATGGAAGCAAAGTAAAAATTGGAGTATCTTCATCCCAATAACCAAAAGAAATTTGAGGTTCGTATTTTATAGAAATAGAATGCCTTTTAGGACTTGTCGGATAATTTGTCAAAATAGCGTTTTTCTCTTCGGTTAAAATATCAAATCTATATTCGGGAGTTATTTTATTAAACATTGTTATTAAATTAGGCAAAAATTCATCCATTCTATTTAATGAAAAATTAAGCGAAACTGCATGCGATTTATAATCGGATTCAAATTTACCATTAGAATGAAAAGGTCTATCTACAAAAGAATCGTATAAATAAGACAAATTTATATCATAATTAAGAATATCGGAAAAACCATTATATGATAACGAAGATACTAAAGTAGTAAAATTAAACCAAGAATCCGTTGCGGTTATAGGCGGAATATTATATTGAGCTGCGGAACTATTAAAAGAAATATTAACGAAAGCTCTTATATAATCTTTATTAGGAAGCAAATACTTATAATCTGTAGAAAAATTCATAATAAGTTGACGATTATCATGCAAATAGCCTTTTATTCTATCTCCCCATTGATTAATAAAATCATAATAATAATTTGCATCCGAATAATAAGAATCGGCGGTAAAAGTAAAGACATGTTTATTATCAAAATTCCTTGAAAATAAAATTGAAGGACGAATTGTATTATAAGAACCGTAAGAAAGAGAAATTAAAAGTATATCATTTAAAGGCGTTTTTGTCGTTATATAAATAGAATTGCCTATAATTTCTATACTTTCAATTAAATTCGCGGGTATTCTTCTTAAATCGACTCCTGCATCCGCATTGCCTTTTGCAGTATTCATTAAAACGCCGTTAATATATATTTTTATGTTATCGGCATTAGCTCCCGCAGGGTCAACGGTTTCATTTCCCATATAATTGCCTTTATTTACAAAACCAGGTTGATTTGCTAAAACTTCCCCTGCATTTTTAAAGCCCATTCTGTCTATATCTTCCGAAGTTATAATATTGTTATTCACTTTAATAGGTTCTTTAGGTTTGCCTTCGTTAGTAGTAATATTAGTTAAAGAGGAATTTGTAATTTCAACTCTCGAAGTTACCCAAATACCGCCAATTAATTCTTTAATTAAATAAGATTGAGAATATAAATTAATATTAAATATAAATAATAATATTAGAATTAAATATTTCATAATAAAACTTTTAATAATTTGTTAATTTTCCCAAAGGGTCAACAGGAGATGTATAATGCGTCCATTCTGTAGAATTATCGGGTTTTATATTCTCATTACTACCGCCTCCATAATAACCTCTTTCTTGTCCATCGGATTGAATATATATTAACATCCAATTATTAGGCATTCCTTTAGTATAATAATTATAATAAACACCCATTAAATATAAAGTATCATTATTAGAGCATATAGTAGCGCCATAGCATTTAGCTCTCGGATACTTTCCTTGCTTATATGAGGCTTCCCAATAATCGCCCGTTCCATCTTCAAAATACCATCCAAAATAACTATTGTAGGTCGGGTTTAATACTTTTTTACCGCCAATATAATTTTTCCATGCATTCGTCATCTCTGAAGGTTTTATTTCTTTTTCTATAGTACCCATTCTAACTTTATAAGTTTTATCTGCCTCCGTAATAATTACTTTACCTTTTTCATTATCATTCTTTGGCGGATTCATAGGATTTCCGCATGATATAATTAATACCGAAATTAATAATAAAATTAAATTTTTAGTTTTCATTATAATACTACTTTAAATATTAACTTTTAAATATCCAAATAAAAAATCATATTTAACCCAATCGGTATTTTTATCGGGTAAAATATTTATATCTTCTCCGCCGCCATACCAAGCATGCTCTTCGCCTTTGTCGTTTATAATAATTAAGCGATATCTTATTCGCATTCCAATGCCTGTTTTATTATCCCAATATACGGCGGATAAATAAGCTTTATTTTCAAATTTATAAACATAGCATTTTTTAAATTTTGTCCTTGTTCTTCCGTTTTCAATATAGTCGGAATTGGCATCAAAGCGTCCGATTATATAAGTTGGAGTTAAAGACGAAGAAGAATAAACCTCTTTATTTGAAGTAATTTCTTTCCATAAATTTGTAAGCGTATTATTATCATTTACATCAACATGAGAACTTTTTAAACCGTAATTAACGAGTCTAATTCCTTCGGTTATAATTTCTAATTTATTATCTTTTTTATTATCGTAATTTGCAATCGGATTACCGCAAGATATTAAAGAAATTAATATTATAATAAACGATAATGATTTTTTCATTTTTTACAAACCTAAATTAATAAATCAAATATTTTATTTAACCTTTTTACAACTTGAATAAGTGCCATAATAACCGTTATTTATAGTAAATTCGGTTATGGCTTCTACTAAAGAATCCGCTGACATTTTCCCGTCTTTAAACGCTCCAGAAATCGATATACTAGTATCTGTTAAATCCTTAAATGAAACAGCGTAATATTTTCCAACCACACTCGGACTATAAGTATTTTCAGTATATCTTCCGTAAATAATTCCAGATGCATCTGAACTCCAAATTATGCTTTTTACCTTCATTTTATAAGAACCGCTTGAAGTAAATGTTATTCCATCGTATATATAAGTTTCGCCACTATATTTTGGGTTTTTCCAAGTTCCTAAAAGTCGATTATACGGATTTTTATTGCAGGATATTATAGCTATAAATAAAAATACTAATAATAGCGAATATGTATGAATTTTGCCGAATTTTTTTGTTTTCATTTTTAACTCCTTAATTTAAGATAAAGGAGCGGCTCTAATCAAGCGCGCTCGACTCGATTATTATTTAAGGTATTCCGACTTTGCCGATTTATAAATAATCGAACTTTACGGTTGCGTGCCAGCGTGGGATTTTCACCCTCATTCCCCTTTTTAATCTTTTATATTATAATATACTGTTAATAGAATTGCAATAGTTTAAAAATAATTTTTTTATAATTATATTAAATTATATAGAACTCAAATTTCTTAAAGCCAAACTTATTAAATCTTCAACGCTCATATTTTCTTTATTTTCTATTTTCGATAAAGATTTAATAGCTTCATTATTTGAAAAACCTAAAGAAATTAAAGCCTTTATAACATCGCTTTCATTATCGTTAGGTTTAGAAGAAGAAATATCGATATTAATATTAATTTTATCTATTTTATCTCTAATTTCAAATAATAATTTTTCCGCTTTTTTTAATCCCATTCCTGGAACTTTTTTAAGCATTGAAATATCTTTATTAAATAAAATATGCATTATCTCGTTTATAGAATAAGTTGAAAGAATTTCCATAGCAAGTTTAGCGCCGACTCCCGAAGTTGAAGTTAAAGTTGAGAACATTGTTTTTTCTTCACGCGTTGCAAATCCGTAAAGAGTCATAGAATCTTCTTTATGTATAAGTTGAGTATATAATCTTATATTATCATTATTTTGAGCATTCAATTTTTTTGAAACATTGACTTCATACCCTACTCCATTGCATAAAACGGCTATAAGATTTTCCGATATTATTTGAACTTTACCTTCTATAAAAGCGAACATTTATTATATTGAAGCCTCGTATTCCAATTCTTTAATTGTTTCTATCATTTTATCCGCGTTTACTTTTAACTCGTCATATTCCACTTCGGCTAATTCTTTTTCTAAACTTACATTAACTTTATTTATTCCGTCAATTTCGCTTAAACTTTCCATAACCGCATTTACGCAATTTTGACAACCCATGCCTTTTATTTTTATTATTATATTTTTCATTTTATTTCTCCTTGTTATAATTTTCTAACAAAATAAAATTATATATTATATTTTAAATTAGACAATATTTTTGTTTTTGCTTTATCTTTAAGTTATTACAAATTCTATTAAAGTATTAAAAATATTTTATAGTTTAATAATATTATTAACTTTAATAATTTCTTTTAGTATGATTAAAATTAAATCTAATATTATAAAAATTCTTAAAATAAAAATATTAGATAATTTAAATAATTTTTAAAATAGTTTTTATCTATCTTCTTTAAAAAAATGCTCTTCAACTTTTATGCATAATTCATGATATATCGCTTCATGATATTCTTGAGCTATATGAGTTTCTTTTGCAGGCGCTTTTATTTGAATATCCGCTATTTCGGACAATTTGCCTCCATTTTCATTTGTGAAAGATATAATTTTTATTCCCATAGCTTTTGCAAGTTTAACTGCATATAAAATATTTTTAGCGTTTCCCGAAGTGCTTATTGCAATAAAAATATCGCCTTTATCTCCAAAACCTAATAATTGTTGAGCAAAAACCAAATAAGGCTCTCTGTCGTTTAAGTATGCGCTTGAAAGTCCAATATGCGAAGTTAAGGCAACCGCTTTTAATGGCGCTTCCAAATTGTCGGCTATATATTCTCCGTCTTCAATTTTTAATAATTCCTTTCTTAAATCTTCTTTAATCGGACGCTTTTTCAAAAAACTTTTTAATAATTCGCCCGCTATATGTTCGCTATCGCAAGCGCTTCCGCCATTTCCCGCTATTAAAACTTTTCCGCCTTTCTCATAACATTTTATAATCTCTTCTATTGCAAGTTCTATATTTTTTTTAATCGGTTCTAATTTTGGCAATCTTTTTATTAAATTTTCTATCATAAATTAAATATCCTTAAATAAAATTTTCTTAAATTATTATAACAAATATTATAACAAAAAATAAATATAATGACAAATAAGAATTTAATTATTTATTACAAAATCGTAAACTTCGTAAAAAGAATTTATATAATAATCGTTTTTCAAATTCAAAAGAATATTTTTATCGGTTATTCCATACAACGCAAGCAAAACTTTTAATTTGGAATTTTTAGCAAAATCATAATCGGGAATTCCATCTCCAATCATAATAGTTTTATCTTCAATTAAATTATAATCTTTTTTCAAATTATTCCAAATATTAATGTCGGGCTTTCTATAAGGATAAACTCCATCTCCAATAATCGCCTTAAAATAATTAAATATATTTAGTTTTTTTGCAGTATTAATCGCAATATTATTCGGCTTATTCGTTATAATAAACATATCAATATTTAATTCAAAAAGTTTTTTTAGAGTATCTTCCACTCCTTCGTATAAATTAGTTTCGTCAATGCAATGTTCAAAATAATATTCCATATAAAAATTATACATTTTCTCTTCAACGATTTCTAAATATTTTTTATCATATTTGTAAGAAAAGAAATTTAAAGTTCTTTTTATAAGCGCTTTCGCTCCGTTTCCTACATATTTGCGGATATTGTCTATAGGAATTTCAGGAAAATTAATATATTCCAAAGATTTATTAATCGATTTATAAATATCGGGAATAGAATCAATTAAAGTGCCGTCCAAATCGAAAATAATATTTTTTATTTTTTGCATAATATTAAACGCTATAAAAATGTTTCGGGCTGTTTCTCAATTCTTTCAATTCTCTTTTTAATCTTCTCTTTTGATAGGATTCTAATCTGTCAATAAAAGTTATTCCGTTAGTATGGTCAATTTCATGCTGTAAAACTTTTGCCACATAATCGTTAGCTTCAAGTATTTTCTCTTCTCCGTTTGTATCGATATATTTAACTTTAATGTTTTTATATCTTGCAACTTCGTCTCTTATTTCGGGAAAAGATAAACAACCTTCTTCAAGAATTTCTTTATCGTTAGAATGCCAAATTATTTCGGGATTAATTAAAGCCAATTTGAAATCGGGTTTTTTAGATTTTTTATCGTCTTCTTCGTTATCGAAATCGGGAACGGATATAACGATTAACTTTTTTAATATTCCAATTTGAACCGCCGCAAGCCCTACTCCGTTTGCCTTATACATAGTTTCAAACATATCTTCGATTAAATCTAAAATTTCATCGTCAACTTTTTCTATATATAAAGATTTTTGCTGTAATCTTTCATCTCCGTATATAATTAAATCTCTAATCATTATTTTTTTTCCTAATAAAATTAATGTAAATATAATATTAAATTTTTTATTTATAGTCAAGTCTATTAATTCGTTATATTTAGTAAAAGGTTGATTAAAAATAAAAAAGCCCGCTCAAGTTAATGAGCAGGCTAATTATTTTCTAACTCGTTTATTTATTTGTAGCTTGTAATGAATATCTTATAGGCAAGAGATAATTATTAAATTTAACATCAATATAGCCGTCTTCATAGAATACTACATCCGCATATTGACAAGCTCCTCCATTTCTTTCTTTTCCTGATTCTATAAGTAATTTATAATTAGCTCCTTTACAAGCAGGACCGGCTCCTTGATAGAATTTAAAACCGTCTTCAAATTCAATATAAGCTTGTTTATCATCTCTTCCTACTCTAGCCGTAAATACAAGAACTCCGCTTATGCCCTGATATCCGCCGCTTTCATAATAATAACCTAAAAACTGTTTTAAGTCTCCGTTAGGGTCAATTTTTACTTTTGGTCCTTCGGGTTGAATTGGCTCTTCTGGAGGCGTTATTTCTTCGCCAACATCTACAGTAGCGTTAACACCCGTAGGTTTCTTTTTACAAGCTACCGCTACCATTACTACCATTATAGCTATTGCTATAACCTTAAATAAATATTTTTGTTTACTCATAAAATACTCCTTGTAAGGCTCAAAGCCTTTACATTATTTATACTCTCTGTATATAAGATAATAAATTTTTTTAAATAGTCAAGAACTTTTTTTAAATTTTTTCTAATTTTTTTAATATTTACATAATATTTTTTAATTTTTCATAATGTTTTTCAATGATTTTTATAAAGAATATAGATTTAAATCAAAAAAAATTATTTTCATTAATATTTATTTATAAGTTAGAAAGAATAATATAAATATTAAAAATAAATAATTGAAATAAATTAAAAAAACCTATATAATCATTTAATAATTTCAGAAAAAGGAAATTTTTAATTATGAAAACAGACAGAGAAGAATTAGAAGCGCTTTTATATCAAACAAGATTAAGAATAGAAGAAAATCAAAAAGAAGAAATGTTAAGCAGATTAAATAAAGATTTGGAATTTATTGAAGATTTATTTGAGGTTAATGTTGAAAATATTCCGCCTCTTTATCATGTAATCGATTTGCCCGAATATTTAAGAGAAGATGAAGCAGGAGAAACTTTAGACAATCAAACTATAATGAATCTTTGCAGAAGCGGAGAATACGGTTATATAGTCGTTCCTGCAGTTCCAGCGGCTTTAGAAAATAGCGAGCATCAGGCAAAAAAGATTTCTAAATAAAAATCGTTAAAATAATGAAAGAAAAAACAAATTTTTTTATATTCAAAATAGCGGTTTTATGGAAAATTTTTGTAAGACTTATTTTAGGATTTATAATCGCTTTTTTTATTTTTGGAATAATTACTATATTTGTAAGATTCGATAAAATGAAAAGTTCCGCCATGTCAAATTCTACAAAAAATTCTATAGAAAAAAACGAAACTGTTATAACTTCAAAATTAAGATATGCGATTGCAATAAAACCTTTCGTATCTTCTCTAACAGGAAAAACAATTATATTTTCAAGACCTAAACGAGGAGATATAATATTTATGACAGACCCAAGAAGTTCGAGAGAAAATTTTATAAAAAGATTTTTTTCTTATGTTATTTATTTTGCAACTTTTGGAAATGTCAATATTTCTAAAAAAAGATATTTGATAAAAAGAGTTATCGGGCTTCCAAATGAAACTATAGAAATAAGAGAAAAAAAAGTTTATATCAACGGAAGTTTTTTAGAAGAATCTTGGGCTAATATAAATAACGATTTGCGATTTTTAAATTCTGAAGTTTCGGGAAGAGATAATTTTGGACCTTATATTATCGGCTATAACGAATATTTTGTTCTTTCGGATAACAGAGATTACGGATACGACAGCAGAGATTTTGGAAGCGTCAATTTTTCTTTTATAAACGGAAAAGTAATTAATCGTTAATATTTGAATTTCTATATTTTCTATAATATAATTTTTGCGAATTTTATTTTTTTATTTTTAATTTGGAGTTTTTAAAATGCGATTTAATATAAAATTTAATTATACTCATACTTTATATGCAAGTTATCTTTGTTATATAAATCAAGCTATGGTTAATATATTTCCAACTTTGATTTTTATAGCTTTTCAAAAACAATTTGGCATTTCGATTGAAAGAATAGCTTTTTTAATTTCTTTTAATTTTATAATTCAAGTTATTGTAGATTTTTTATCCGCTAAATTTGTAGATAAAATAGGATATAGAATTCCAATCGTATTTGCAAATATTATAATAGCTTTTGGATTTATATTATTAGGAATTTTGCCTTTTTATGTAAATCCTTTTACGGCAATATTGATATGTTATTTTCTAAATGCAATCGGCGGCGGATTGACTGAAGTTTTGGTAAGTCCTATAGTGGAAGCGCTTCCAGAAAAACAAAAAGTAAAAGCTATGAATATACTTCATTCTTTTTACTGTTGGGGTTGGATGTTTATAGTAATTTTATCGACTATATATTTTAAAATATTTGGAATAGAAAATTGGAGATATTTATCTATATTTTGGGCTATATTTCCGATAATTTGTTCGATTTTATTTCTAAAAGTTCCAATAAATACTTTAAAATCGGAAGGCAATGAAAATAATTCAATTTCAATTAGAAAATTATTATCCGTTCGTATAGTTTTGGCTTTTGTATTATTAATGATTTGCTCGGGCGCTTCGGAACATGCGGTAGCTCAATGGGTTTCTTTTTTTTCCGAAGTCGGTTTAAATGTAAATAAAACTGTCGGCGATTTATTAGGAGCTTGTATGTTTGCTTTTTGCATGGGAATAGTTAGATTAATTTACGGAATGAAATCGGAAAATATAGATATAAATAAAGCTTTAACAGTTTCGTCAATATTTTGTATGTTTGGTTATTTAATAATAGCATTTAGTCCGCTCGCTTTTTTATCTTTAATAGGTTGCACTATAGTCGGGCTTTCAGTCGGCATAATGTGGCCTTCGGTATTTAGTTTGGCTTCAAAATCTTACCCAAAAGGCGGAACGGCTATGTTTGCGGTTTTAGCTTTAGCGGGCGATGTTGGATGCTCAATAGGACCTGGAATTGTAGGAATAATTTCAAATAATAAAACTATAATAAATAAATTTTCTTATATAATTTCAAATAATGATATTATTCAAATAGGATTAAAAGCGGGAATATTTTTTGCAATAATTTTTCCAATATTGATATTTATAATTTTGTTTATATTAAGAAGAAGTGAAAAGTAAATTTATTTTTAAAAGAAAGTCAAAACTTCAAGTTATTTTTTATATTTTTATATATAGAAAAACTACGCCAAATGTGGACAGCGTCAAAATAGATTTAATTATTATTATAAATTATTAATAAATAAAAACTAAATTTTAATATTGACAAAGAAAATTAAATTATATATTCTTACAATTATAACAAAACTTTTATAAATTAAGGATTTAATTATGTTATTTGATTTAAGTTTAGACAAGTTGAAAGAATATAAAGGCAGCTCAAAAGAGCCAAAAGATTTCGATTCTTTTTGGAAAAGAACTCTAAAAGAAAATTCTCATAACGCTGACGCTAAATACAAATTAAAGAATGATTATTATTTAAAATTATTCGATGTATGGGAAGTTAATTTTGCTGGTTTCGGCGGGCATCGTATATACGGTTGGTATATAGCGCCTAAAAATGCCAAAGGACGATTAACTTGCGTTATGTATTATCCTGGCTATGGCGGAGGAAGAGATTTTCCTTTTAAGTATTTATTGTATCCATCAGCTGGTTATTCTACTTTTGTTATGGAAGCGAGAGGACAAGGAACTGAAGGAGCAAACGGCGGAAGCGTGACTTATGACCCTGTAGGTTCTGGACCGCATTCCGATGGTTTTATGACAAAAGGAATATTAAATAAAGACGAATATTATTACAGAAGAGTATTTATTGATTCTCTTAAAGCTATTGAAGCCGCTAAACAACATGAACTAACGGATAAAATAGTTATAAGCGGAGCGAGTCAAGGAGGCGGAATGTCTCTTGCAGCTACAGCTTTATCGGGATTTGCAAATATAAAAGTTGAAGCTTCTTTAATCGATGTTCCATTTTTATGCGATTATAGAAGAGCTGCTACGATTGTAGACACATATCCATATCATCAAATTGCAAGATATTGTTTATCCGATAGAAGTAAAGAGAATCAAGTATTTGAAACATTAACATATTTTGACGGAGTATTTTTTGCAAAAAGATGCAAAGTTAAAGCTTTATTTTCAACCGCTTTAATGGATATGATATGTCCGCCTTCTACAGTATTTGCCGCTTATAATAATTATGCTGGAAAAAAAGATATCGTAGTATATACTTTCAACGGACATGAAGGAGGCGATAACGAACATAATCAGAAAAAGTTAGCTTTTTTGAATAAGAATAAAATTTAATAATTGTTTATAATACTATTGACAAAAAATTAAATAATGTTATAATTAATATCAATTAATTAAATTAATCGCCGAGTTAGCTCAGTTGGTAGAGCAAAGGACTGAAAATCCTTGTGTCTAGGGTTCGATTCCCTGACTCGGCATATTAAATAATTTATAAAGTCTTTAATAGAATATCAATTAATTTTATGCAATCCTTAAAAGAATTAACCGAATATATAAATCCATTGTATGAAGATAATCATTTAATAGTAGCCGTAAAACCTCCAAATATTCCAACGCAAAAAGACAAAAGCGGAGATATTTCATTTTTTGAATATGTGAAAGATTATATAAAATTAAAATATAATAAAAGCGGAAATATATTTTTAGGCTTGGTTCATAGATTGGATAGACCCGTTTCGGGAATTATGGTATTTGCTAAAACTTCAAAAGCGGCGGGAAGATTGAGCGAATCTATAAGAGAGAGAAAATTTGAAAAAATATATTATGCGGTTGTTAATGGAATTTTTTTAGATAAAACGGGAATATTAGAAAATTATATTATTAAGAAATCAAATAAATTGGGAAATATAGCCCAAATAGTTTTTGAAAATACTAAAAATTCAAAATTTGCCAAATTAAAATACGAAGTTATAGAAGAAAATATTATTAAAAATTTAAGCCTCGTGAAAGTAGAACTTGAAACGGGAAGATTTCACCAAATAAGAGTTCAATTTTCAAATATCGGACATACGATTTACGGCGATAGAAAATACGGAAATTATATTAAATACGATAAAAGCGATATTTTGCTTGCATTATTTTCAAAAAGTTTGAAATTTCCGCATCCTGTGAAAGACGAAATTGTATTTATTGAAGCCGATTTGCCAAATTATAAACCTTATAATTTATTTTCATAAAATTAAAATTTATCAATACAAAAACCGATATTTTAATATAAAGAAAGTCAAAAATTATAAATTTATTACTTGACTTTTTTTAAAAGTTTGCTATATTATGAGTAGAGAATATTTGATACTTGCTATTGGTAATTCGGATGGCAAGATAAAGAAAAGTTGATTTGAAATTAGGCTTTTTTAAGTTTATTTGCTAAAGTGGAAAATTATTGGAGGTAAAACTCCATTATTTTAAATAAAAATATTAAATTATTAAAGGAGGAATTAGTATGACTAATTCAAAAAAAATTAAAAGAAACATAGGCGCAAGCCGTAGGCTTGCGCCCTTCGGACATGTCCGAAGCATAACTTTCACAATAATGTTGTTGGCAGTAGCATTAATTTTCGGTTGTAGAAAAAGCGGAGGCGGCGGAGGAGGAGACCCAACGCCCGTTAATCCTACAATAAACGCTGGAGGTTTGCTCATTATTTCTACTAACGGAGCAACCAATATAAACTCAATTAATTTAAGTTTCGCCAATGCCAACGGAACTTTGACGGAGGTTAGCAGTGAAGAAACAACTTTGCAAACATTAACCACAAATAATTTTATTATCGAAAATGGAACTTTGAAAGTGACAAATTTCGATTTTAATAATATGCCTGCTGGAAAATCTAATGCAGTCACTTTAACATTTAAGCTAACTCCAAGTTCGGCTACTCCAATTACGAAAAACACCGAAACTGCAACTATTTATATTGGTAAAATGCAAACTAATATTTCGGTTGACACATTTAAGAAAAGTAAGTTTGATATGACAGATAAAAATGGTGCTACCTTAACGGACCAAGGTAGTATTAGTGGCGGTAATATTACTTCTGAACCACATGAAAACATATTCTTTGAAAATAGTAAATTCGCAGTAGGAACAGACGATACAACTAAATTTTTCCTTACCAATTCGCAAGATGGTAAAGCAGGTAATCAATTAAGCGTGGCAGAATTTACAACTATTCTATCAAATTCTATTAAAAAGAATGCCGACATTCAAAGTTATAATTCTTTAGATTTTGAAATTACAAGCGCTACTAATAAGGATGCTCCGAGAATAGCCACTTGGACAATTAAGTTTAAACCGTCCGTTTTCTATAATGAGCATTCAATTTTGATTAATATGAGTAAAAATGATAGTCTGCGGGATGTAGGTGGTTGGGTAGATTAACTATAAAGTAAATAATAAATTCCTCACTATATTAAATAGATTTTATTAAACTCCTCATTGTAAGTAGTTTTTGCTTGCAGTGAGAGTTTGATAAAATAATTAAAAAAGTTGAGGGTTTAAGTTGCGATTTTTAGGTTGCGGTTAGAAAATTCTTTTTTTTATATTATTGAAGAGGCTTGTCTAAAATGGGCGAGCTTCTTTTTTTTGTTTTGTTAGTTGTGGGTTGTTTGGCTTATTCCGAAATGATAATATTTTTACGAAATAGAAATATTAATAAAATTCTATATTATCAAATAATAGAGTAAAATTTTATTTGTTAAATATAATATTTATAAAATAATATATAAACAATAGATATTGAGATTTTTTAATTTAAATATAAAATGTTAAAAGCTATAAATCATAGGAGAATATATGAGTATAGGGACAGGTAAAACCGAACTCGAAGCTGGAATAAAATTATTTAGAAACGAAAATTATAAAGAGGCTATAGATTCGCTTGAAAAAACTTTTGAAAGCAAAAACGATATAGAATCGGGTTATCATTTGGCTTTAGCTTACGCTCAAATTCAAAATTATGATAAAACTCTTGAAATTTTCGATAAAATAATGCGAAGATTAGACAATCCTTTAAGAATTATGCAAGCTCATATAATTGTAGGTTATATTTATTCTGTAAGAGAAATGTATGATTTGGCGGAATTTGAATTATCGGACGCTTTATCTTCAGGAATAGAAAATACTCAAATATATTCCGTGCTTGGTTATATATATTATAAAAAAAATAATATTAGAAAGGCTATAGAATCTTTAAGAAAGGCTTTGGCTTTAGACCCTAAAAGCGCAAATGCAAGAAATTCTCTCGGATTTATTTTAGCGGATAGCGAAACTAACATAGAAGAAGGAATTTCAGAAATAAAAAAAGCTTTAAGTTCAGACCCGAATAATCCCGCTTATTTGGATTCTTTAGGTTGGGCATTTTTCAAAAAAAACGATATAGCTAATGCAAAAGAATTTTTAACTAAAGCTTTTGAAATTTCTCCGACAAATAAAGATATTAAAGAGCATCTTATAAAATTAGACCAATTAGGTTATAAAAAATAATTAAAATAATAAAGGTTGTATCATGAAATTTATTTTTACATTTATATTTTTTCTTTCGATAAATTCAATAAATTTGTATTCTCAATACGATTTTAAATATATAGGAAATGTCAATATTATAAGAGATAATAAAAAAATAAATTTGGATAATTCAAAAAAACTATTTGATAGAGATATAATAGAAACGGGAGAAGACGGATTTTTAGAAGTAAAAATAAATAATAAATATTATTATATTGCAAATAACGGAAAAGTTGATATTTCAAAAAATGCTAAATTGAAAAACGGAGCGATTTATATAAAAGACAAATCTTTTAAATCATTGGAAGATTTTAAAAAATATAACGAAGATTTAAAAGTATATGCCAACCCTGTTCCTCTTTATGCGGGGAAAGTCGGAAATATTTTTATAACGAGCAAAGACGAAATAAAAATAAAAGATTCAAAATTAATGGGAAGCTCAAGACCGATAGTAAAATTTTTTGAAGTAAAAAATTCTAACGAAAATATAAAAATTTATAAAACCGTATTCGGAATATATGTCGGCGCTCAAGATGAAAAATATCAATTCGTTTGCAATATAGAATTAAAAGATAAAACTTTATTAAATTTGGCAATAGATATAAAATCGGATTTCACTCCGCCTCCGCCGAAACCAAAACAAATTCCAGGCGTTACCGCGGCTATGACAAATATAATAAGCAATCCTCAAAAATCTAAAGAAGAGAGAGAACTTTTGCATGGAAAAGTCTATACTTCATACACTCCAACAAATTATGCCGACACTGTTTATATAATGCCCGCTCAAGGAAGATATTCTTCGCAATTCGGAGCGTTTAGAGGTTATACTAAAGATTATGCAAGATATCATCAAGGATTTGATATAGCGAATACTAACGGTTCGCCAATAGTCGCTGCAAATAACGGAGTGGTGAGAGTATCGAGAGAGCTTTTTGTTAGGGGAAATTGCGTTGTAATAGACCATGGCGAAGGAGTTTATAGCAGTTATTTTCATATGTCTAAATTGATAGCGGAAGAAGGACAATATGTAAAAAAAGGCGATATAATAGGATTAATCGGTTCTACGGGAATGGCTACGGGACCTCATTGTCATTGGGAAATGCGCGCGGGAAATATGACTTTCGACCCTTTAAGCATTTTAGAAAAAAATTCTTCGTTTGATATAAAAAGTTTAACTCGAATAAAATAATCAAATATTATAAACTTGACAAAGCCGATTAAATATGTTATATATATAAATATGAAAAAAGAATATATTTATATAGTTCAAGCAAGATTAGAATCTTCAAAATGCAAGATAGGAAAAACTAACGATTTGGAAAGAAGGCTAAAAGAATATAATAGTATGACGGGAAAATCTAAAGAAAATACCTATCAATATTTATTTTGCTCTGAAGTAAAATATATGTCAATTTTAGAAAACGATATAAAGAAAAAATTTTCTAATCTCAGAGAAGAAAAGAGTAAAGAAATATATTTTTATAATTCGCCTTTATTTGAAGATTATGTTAAATTTATTAAATCCCATAAACTATTTATAAAAGAAATATATACAAAATCGAAAGAAGAAATTTTAAAAAAAGTTAAAATAGTAAAGAAAACTACGCCGACTCTTAAAGAAAGAGGCTTATCAAGAAAAGATATACTTCAAAAAGCCCAAAAAGTTAATAATGATGAATTTTATACTCGAATGGAAGATATTGAAAAAGAATTATCTATGTATAATAAAAAAATTTGGAGAAATAAAACGGTTTTCTGCAACTGTGACGATGCCGTCGGCGATGACGAAAGAAATACATCCGCATTCGCTTTATATTTTTTAAGAAATTTTATAGAACTTAAATTAAAAAAATTAATATGCACGCATTACGATGGACCTGTGGATTTATTTAATCAAGGTTCAAAAGCGTATGTATTTACAAAAGACGGCTTTTTAGAGAAAAAATTTTATCCAAAACATTATACGGGAAGTTTTGACGACCCTTTATCTTTGAAAATTCTTAAAGAAGAAGCGGATATTGTATGCACAAATCCTCCGTTTTCAAGAGCTACAGATTATTGGAAAATATTAGTAGATAGCAAAAAGAAATTTATTATAATATCTAATATTGCAAATGTTTTAACTCCCGCTTATATATCGTATTTCAAAGATAATTTGGTATGGGCGGGATATAATAGCGTTGATAATTTCCTAACTCCTAAAAAAGAACTTACTCGCGCCGCTGGACATTGGTATACGAATTTTAAAATAAAAAATCGTCCGAAATATAAGAACTTAAAAATAATGCCGTTAAAAGAGATACCTGAAAAATATAAAAAATATGACGATTCTAAAATATTATTGGTTGATAATAATTATATTCCAAGCGATTATAAAAAACCTTTTGCCGTGTCATCGCGTTCGATATTAAACGGAATACTTGAAAAAGGTTATCAAATTTTTGGAGATAGAGAATATTATCCGTATATAAAAGAAAAGAAATGTTTTGGAAGAATTCTTATAAAGAAATATTAAAAATGAAAGAAAACAAAAAATTAATTATTGAAAAAGAAAATATACATAAAATAGAGCCTTTCTTTATAAAATATTTAACTATAATAAGTTCAATCATATTTATTTTATTGTTTATATTTTTATTCGGGAAAAATAGATTAAACGAAGAATATAATATAATAAATATTTGGAATAAATCTAATTATAATTATGAAATGCCTTCGCATGATAATAATTTTAATATTGAAGGAGAATTTAATCATAATTTTTTTACTAAATCCGAAAGTATGATTCATTATTTTAATAAAGACGGAATAACAACTTTTTATACGAATTTACAGAGAGGAGAGCTTGCTTCTTTAAATAATGAAATTTTTATTATTTATAAAAGATACGGAAATTATATTGACGCTTACAATAATAACGGGCTAATTTTATGGAAAACTAATACTTCTATTTATCCTGAAATTTCGCCTTATGCAAATAGAATTATTTATCATTCAAGCGATAATTCAAAAATTCAAATGTTTGATTTTGATAATAATTATTTAAGTTCGCATATTCAATATGGAGAAATTGTAACGGACGGAGCTTTTGCTAAAAATACGGGAGATTATATAGCGGGATTTTCAAGCGGAGATATTGCTTATATAAACAGAAACGGAACTTTAGACTTTGTAATCTCTTCAATATTAAGCGAAATAAATATAATCAAATCGGTTGCCATAAGCGAATACGGAAGCTTTGCATTATCTATAAGCGGAATAAGAGCGGAATATATAAGTTTGTATAATTCAAAAGGCGGGACTTTATGGTATTTAGACACGGGATTAAATAGAAGAAGACATGTTTCCGCTTATGTGAGCGAAAAATCTATGACTGCTTTTATGCTTTCGGACAGAAATATTATTTTATATAATTTGAATAATGGAAAAGAAAAAGACAGAATAAATATAGAAAAATATAATATGCAAAATGCAATTAACATGAAATTAAACAGCGAAACGAATACTACAATAATGAGCGTATCGAAAGAAGGAAAAAGCGCGGTTATAATTTACGATAATAAATTGAAAGAAATTATTTATGAGAATTTTATAGACGGATGGATTTATCATTTGGATATATCGAGCGAGAAAAACGAATATATGATAGTAAGCGACAAAAATATTTATACTTATAAAAGGGTAAAATTATGACAAAAAATATTTTAATTATATCTATTTTATTATTTATTTTATCTTCAATATTATTTGGAAGAGTTCCGATTGACGAAAATAAAATAAAAATAACAAGCACTTTTGGAGAATTCAGAACGGACCATTTTCATAATGGCGTGGATTTCGGAGGAAGCAAAATGGAAATATATCCTATGGCGGATGGAGAGATTGTTCATTATTTTGATATAGCCGAAGACCCGACAAGGCAATTATACGGAGTTGGAAACACTATTATATTAGAGCATCCAAATGGAATTAGAAGTTATTATTATCATATAGAAGACGGAACTATAGAAAAATCTTTTGCAAAAGTGACGGAAAGAGATATTATAGCTTTAACGGGAAATAGCGGAAGGTCGGGCGGCGCTCATTTGCATTTAACCGTAGAAAATATAAAAGAAGGTTTGGTAGTTGACCCTTTAGAGCATTTAAAAATTTCAAAAGGCTCGGAACAAAGCCCTTTAATACATGGAATATATTTAAGAACGGAAAATAGATTAATTCAAATAAAAGACAAAATGCCAATGCGATATAACGGAGAGTTGAGGCTTTTCGTTAAAGCTTATGATTTGCTTGGCAGCATCCCAATGGGACTTAAAAGAGTAAAAATATTTATGAACGAAGAGCTTATAAGAGATTACGATTTTACTTATTTTATAAAAAGAGACAATATTTATTATATAGCGCCAAATTATAGATTTGAAGAAGTTTACGGAGTAGATTCACATTTTTACAGAGGCGGAAGTTTTATTCCAAGAAGAGGAAAATATACTTTTAAAACAGAAGTTACCGATTTTGATAATAAAACAGTGACGCTAACGAGAATTGTTAATTTTTATTAAAAATATTTTAATTTACTCTTTCAAAATTTACTCTATAATCGAAATTATATAAGTCGGTTCTGCAACTTAAGGCATTCACGGCTAATTTTATATTATTGTCTATCTTCTTTCCAATTATGATAGCTCTTACTTCTTTGTCTTGCTCTCTTTCTAAAAAAGACACATATCTTGCAACTTGTCCTATAACTTTATCGGAAACTCTATTCTTTTTAAGTTCTATAACTACCATTCGTCCTTTATTATCTGTAGCTAATAAATCTATAGGTCCCGATATAGTAGGATATTGTCTTCTGATTAATCTTAATCCTTTTTCTAATTCTTTTATATGTCTTTCTAAAAAATCTTCTAATATTTTTTCATCGACAAGAACGGATTTAAACTCCGTTTCTGAAATTGCATTTATACTCTTATCAATCTTAATTTTATTTTTCTTGCAATAATTATAAATATTTAAAGCGTTATCGACATCCGATATATCGGTATAATAATCTAAAGCAAATTCTATTGGCGATATATTTTTATTGTCGCTTCCATAATAATAAAACCAATCTTTTTTCTCTTTAAAATCTATCCATATACTGCTATTTTTACAATCATTTAAAAAGTTTTCTAACTGTTTTTTATCTTTAATAAAGATATTTGAATTTTCTATATAAAACAAATTGGAAGAAGCGAAAAAATTAAAAGCGTAACTACTATCTAATTCTATGGTATTTAATATAGATTTTCTTTTTTTATTTCGTATATTCTTAATATTTTTTGCTCTCAAATAATCTTTTATTTTATCTTTGTCTTTATCGCTCAATAATCTATATCTTTCTATTTCATCGACTGACTTTTTTATTTCGTTATTATCCGATTTTTTAGCGATAAATAAGCAATATTCGTCTTTTGTTAAGCGCTTATCTTTTAATTTTATTAAAACATTGGCTAAATAAAATATAGGCAATACTTTAATATTTTCTTTGCTTCTTGTAATATTAAAATTATTAAATTCAAATCTTCTTATTTGATTAAATATTATTTCTTCATAATTTGATTTTTCTAATAATTTATTTCCTATATCCGTTATATGTAATTTCTCTTTTTCATTAACCCAAGCTAAACCTAAAGTAGAAGTAATAACTTTTATAACTCTTATTATAGCGTTTTCATCTTCTTCATTTTGATTTTCAGCTCTCGGTTCAAATAATCCTTTTTTTATAAATTCTTTTCTAATAATTGTTTGAAGTTCATTATTCCAAATTTTATTTTCGTATTCTTTCAAAACTGACAATTTATTTTTTATGCTCTCAAAATTATCGCTTTTTATCGCGTATCCTTTAGGTATATACCAATATAAATTATCGTTTAAGTAGTTTATAAAAAATTCTTTCCAATATAACTCTTTTATTATATTCATAATTATAACTCAAATAACATTTTTTCTTCCGTTGCCTTTACAATATTATTAGTATTATTTTTATTTGGCATTTTTATTCTATCTATAATTAAATTACGAGCCAAATTTTTATCGACATTCGCTATTCTGTCTCTTGCAATATTGCAATAATCCATATTTAATTCTATCCCTATAAATCTTCTTTTGCTTATATATGCCGATAAAGTTGTAGAACCCGAACCGTTAAACATATCCAAAACTATATCTCCTTTAAATCCCAATTCTTCCACTCCTCTAAAAGTATACATAGCGATTAATCTGTTTGGAATTTCTAAAGGGAAAGGCGCTGGATGTCCTCCCGCATTTTTTCTATTTATATTCGTAGGCATTATTGGCCAAATCTGCATCGACATATTTAACCATTCTTCTTGCGTAATTTTACTATATTCTTTAATCTCTTGAGGAATTTTTTTAGGCGAGCCTTCTTTTACCAAAACATTTATAAACTCTATAGTATTGTCTTCGTAAATATTAGGCGGATACGGATAACTGCCAAACATTTTTTTAGAGGTTTGTTTTTGCCAAATATATAAACTAAATCTATGAAGTCCCAAATTGCTATCTAAAACTTTTCTCTCTATATCCGCCGAAATATTTAAAAGTTTTCTCGTATGAGTAGAAGCGTCCACCGATTTTGATACGGGAACTATTGGGGTAATATAGGCTATTTTACCATTAGGTTCTAATGCTCTAGCCGACTCTTTAAATATATCAAGCATTTGATATAAATATTCTTCGTAAGAGCATTGCCCGTATTGTCCATCGACTCCGTAATCTATTAAATTCCAATAAGGCGGACTTGTGACGATTAAAGAAATAGTATTATCGTCTAATAATTTCATGGTTTTAAGAGCGTCATCGCAGGTTATTTTGTTTATAAAATTTTCCATGTAAATATAATATATTAATATTATATAAAATCAAGTATAACAAAAACTTTATTATCAACTTGCATTTTTTATTTTTTAATGATAGGAAGCAATCTTTCTAATTCGGTTTTAGATATTTGAGTATTTCCGCTAATAAGTCTCATTACTTTTATATTTGTTTTATCTTGTAAAGCTTTAAAAATATCTTCCAAAGAATAATTTTGATTTGCATTTTTGGACATGTAAATAACATTAACATGATTTTCGCAAACAAATTCTTTTTCATTAACTATAGCCGCTTTTATATTTATATCTTTTGAAGAGCCTGTTATTCTATTTACTACAACTACCCTACTTTTAATTATTAAATCGTTTGAAATATTTTTTATATATTGAGGTTTTCCTTTAGTATAACCAATAATTATTTTTCCGTTATTTATATTTGAAGCCCAAATTAAAAGAGTCGAATTATTTTTATCGTTAGTTAATTTTTCTTTATGCTCGTTCCAAATTATACTTCCCGTTTTTACCGTATAACCAATATCTTTTAAGCTAACCGTATTTTTATAAGATTTATTCAAAAAATTCTTATCTTCCGTAAAAATCGTAATTTTGTTTTTTTTAAAAATATATTTTGACGATTTTTTTAAATTAGTTTTTTTTAAAATTATAAGCATAACTTTTTGATTTGCCAAATGAAAATTATCCGCTCCGTCAATTATATGCAAATATTCTAAACTTGAATTTTTAATTATATATTCTCTCAACTTTGAAAAATAAGCGCCGTTATTCATTGAAGGCGGAACGACATAAGCCAAATAACCGCCGTCTTTAAGCAAATCCAAACCCGTTTTTATAAATAAAGAAAATATATTTACTCTTCCTTTAATTATATCAAAATATTTTTTCTTAATCTCTTCGTTTAATTTTAATTCAAAATAAGGCGGATTTCCTATAATATAATCGTATTTCTTTTTATTAATATCGATATTTAAAAAGTCAAAATTTTTTATACTCGCATTTTTTACTAATTTTGAAGAGATATTAATTAATTTTTTATCTATATCAAAACCGTAAAGAATTGGATTTTTAAAATATTTTTTGCATGAAAGTAAAAACTCTCCGCTTCCGCAAGCTGGGTCAAGAATATCGGCGTTATCTTTTTTTGGCAATTTTGAAAGCAGTAATTCTCTTATAGATTTTGGCGTAAAATACTGCCCTAATTTTTTTCTTTTTTTTATATCTGTATTTTTTAAATAATCTATACTTTCTTTTGTATATTCTTCAATATAATTTTTTTTCATAAAACCTTAAAATATTAAAATAATGATAAATATATAATGATATTTTCTATTGTCAAGCGATAATTTATAATTAAATTAATAATTTAAAATTTATAGCTTGACTAATAATAAATTATATGTATAATTAAAAATATAAGATAAATTAAAATAAGGAGTTTTTATTTATGTTAGAATTAGATAAAGACAGTTTTGACGAAAAAGTTATTAACTCAAAAGAATTATGTTTGGTTGACTATTTTGGAGACACTTGCGAACCTTGTAAAGCTTTAATGCCTAAAGTTCATGAGTTATCCGAACAATACACGGGCAAAGTCAACTTCTATTCTTTCAATACTTCTAAAGCAAGAAGATTGGCTATCAGAGAAAAAATATTAGGACTTCCGACTATAGCGATTTATAAAGACGGCGCTAAAGTTAAAGAAGTTACAAAAGAAGAAGCCACTATAGAAAATATTAAATCTATGGTTGATAGCATGTTATAATTAAGTTTAAAATTGTAAGGAGTTTTATTTTATATAAAGCTCCTTTTTTATTTTAAAAATATATTTATTAATGCCAAAATTAAATTAATAAACTATACTCGATTAAATTAATGAAAAAAATTATTATTTTTATATTTATATTGATTATTCTATCATGCGAAACTATTAATATAATTATTCCTAACGATATAAAAAAATCTCTCGTAAGAAGCATGGACGAAAAGAGAGAATATAATCCGATATACAGAGAATTTAGAGCGGCTTGGTTTTCTACAGTCGTAAATATAGATTTTCCCATAAAAAACGGAAGCGAAACGGAACAAAAACATCTTATAGTAAAGCATTTAGAAACTTTAAATAAAAATAATTTTAACGCGGTATTTGTGCAAGTGAAACCAGATGCGGGAGTAATTTTTAATTCTAAAATAAATCCTACTACAAGATATTTTTTTGGAAACGATTCTACAAACGAAAGAGACGAATATCCTTTTAAAACCGATTTGCTTGAGTTTATAATCGAAGAAGCTCATAAAAGAAATATTGAAGTTCATGCTTGGTTTAATCCTTATAGAATATCATTAACTTATAACTCTAAAAAAAGTTATAAAGAACAATTTTCAAAAAAGAATTTTATTCATACTTATGTTTCAAATAATTTAAAGCCGATATATTGGTTTGATAAAAGATTATATTTAGACCCTGGCGAGCCTATAAGCGAAAAATATGTAATAGATTCGGTTATAGAAGTAGTTGAAAATTACGATATAGACGGAGTGCATTTTGACGATTATTTTTATCAAAACGCGGCAAAAGGAAAAACTTATAAAGATTGGGATGATAAAATAAGCGCCTCAAAATACGGAAAAGAAGCGGGATACGATATTGCAAATAAATCTTATGACGATTACGGAGTTAACGGTTTATACTCTTGGAGAAGAAATAATATAAATAACTTGGTAAGCAAATTATATGAAGAAATAAAAAAAAGAAAGCCTTATGTTAAATGGACAATATCGCCCGCTGGAGTTTGGCGAAACAAAAATAAATTATCGGAATATAAAGGCAGCGAATACGGAAGCGATACAAAATCCTATAATCCTAATTTTGACGCTTTGCATGCGGATGTTTTATTATGGATGCTAAACGGAGAGAAAACAGAATCGTTAAGCAACGCTACCGAAAAAGACGGAATAAATAAAATGTATATTGACGCTATTATTCCGCAAATTTATTGGAGTTCAGGGCATAAATTAATTCCTTTCAATATAATAGTAAATTGGTGGATTGAAGAAGCGAAAAAATCTACAAATAACAATTTAGCCGATTTATATATCGGGCATGCATTATACAGAATGGGCAGTTCAAATAGTTCGGAAAATTGGCGAAATACAAATTTACTTTCAGAGCAAATAAATTATATAAGAAAAGAAGGAAAAAATTTTATAAAAGGTTCGGCTTTTTTTACAATGCATAATATGTATAAAAACGATATTAATACAAAAAATTACGGAAGCGAAGCGATAAAATATATAAAAGAAAATAATTATATATTCAAAGCTATAATTCCTAAAATGAATACAATGAAAGAATTAAACGAAACTCCTTTAAAATTAGAAAATCCTAAAATAAAAAAACATTTTAATTATATAGAAATAAGTTTTACGGACCCTAACGAATATAAATTAGACGATTATTCGCATCCAAAAGTAGGAACTTCGGTTTATTATGCCGTTTACAGAAGAAATATTAAAGAAGCGGGAATAGAATTAATAGATAAAATCAGAAGAACTAATTATAATACAAACGCTAAAATAATTTATAAAGATAAAACCGTAAATAAAAAATCAAATTATGTATATTATATCACGGCGTTGGATAGAATACATAACGAAAGCGATTATTTAGAAATCGTTTACAAATAAAAATTATGCTTGTTAAAATTTTTTCAAGGAAATATTTAAAATGAATAATAAAATAAAAACTAAAATCAATAGAAATACTTTTATGATAAATGGCGAGTCGGAAGAAGATAATAAAAAAAGAGAGATTATAAAAAATATTTTAATAAACGAAGAAAATAAAAATAAATCCGATTTGCATAATTATTTTTTGAATAATAAGGAAGAAGCAATTTATAAACATCTCCCCTATTTCGATATTTACGAAAGACATTTTTCAAAATACAGAGGAAAAGATATTAATCTGCTTGAGATTGGCGTTGGATATGGCGGTTCTCTTAAAATGTGGAAAAATTATTTTAGTAAATTAAACCCAAACTCAAAAGTAAATATTTATGGAATCGATAAAAAAGAAAGATGCAAAAAATTTGAAGAAGACGGAATAAAAATTTTTATAGGCTCGCAATCCGATAGAGAATTTTTAAGAAGATTAAAAAATGAAATTCCAAAATTAGACATATTAATTGACGATGGCGGACATATTCCCGAAGAGCAGATAATAACATTTGAAGAGATGTTTGAACATATAAATAACGGCGGTTTGTATTTTTGCGAAGATATTTACACTTCTTATTGGAACGATTATAAAAATAAATCTTCTTTTATAGAATATGCTAAAAAATTAATTGATTATTTAAATGCATATTGGAGTTTGAAAGGAGACGATTTGAATGCAAATTATTTTACCGATTTTGTATATTCTCTGCATTTTTACGATGGAATAGTCGCTATAGAAAAGAAATTAAGAGATAAAAGATATATTGATATTTGTCAGCAGGCTTCAATTGGGAAATTAAGTAAATTTTGAAAGAAAATAAGCTTATGTATATCTGCGGGTTTTTTATTATTTAGTAAATAAGAAAATCCTTGTTTCCATAGAGACGCATAAGTGAAAACCTTATTGTTATCTAAAAATGCATCGTTTATTCTTGCAAATCCTCTCAAGTTTTCAAAAGAAGCGAAAGATATTAAAGTATTGACGAAACTTATAATAAATTGATTGGAAATTTAAGAGAGAGAATGAAAATTTTAGCCAAAAAGATTGAGCCGAAGATTTACGAATTCGGTTTTTTGAAAAAATAAAAAAGCGACACTCTAAAAAATAGAGCATCGCCTAAACTAATTTATATAATTTTAAACACCCATTCTATTTATAACAACATCTAGCAATTGGTCCATAACGCTAACAACCCGAGCGGAAGCGTTATATCCATGTTGATACATTGCCATTTGAGCGATTTCTTCATCCAAATTAACGCCCGAAACCGACTGCCTTAATTTTTCAAGATATTCCATTACTATAGTTTGTTTTTCCGATTCTGCATTTGCCGTTTCTGTTCTTGACGCTATTCTTGCAATGCTTCCCGTATAAAAATCGTTAAAAGTTGATTTGCTTTCAACCATAATATCTTTATTTTTTAAATTAGCTATAGCCAAAGCGTTTGAGCCATCTCCGATTCCGTTCCATTTATCATTAAAACCGTTTCCCGTTGTGTCTATTCCTTTTGAAGCCGCGATATAATTAATATCATTTCTTATTATATCATTAACTTGAATAGAAGATGCAGGATGTCTATAAGGAGTTACGGTGAAATTTCTAAAATCGCCTGCAAGTTGATTAACTTGATTTATTTGATTCCAATCATAAGCGCCAGCCTCTCCCGATTGATTTAAAACTCCCGTTATTCCAACTAAAAAGTCGCCCGAATCTTCTATATGTTTTATAAAATAAGAAGGACGCATATAATCGTCAAAACCTTTCGCTTTAAGAACGAGTCTATTTTTATCGTCCAAATAAGCCGAAACATTTGCTTCGCTTGAATTAATTTTATCTATCAAATCTTTAACTTTCATTTGAGCGGTATAATCTATAGCAATATTAACGCCTTCTCTAGATTTATTTCCAAAAATCAATGTTCCCGCGCTTCCTATACTATCGTTTAAATCGATTGAGTTGATTCCGCTAACCTTAAACATTATGCTTGCATCTTCTTCGCCGTCATTATTAGTATCGAAGTTGCCGATAACGGAAGGAGTATTTTTTGTCATAGTAAAGAAATCGATTCCCGTTTCTTGATTTAATCCGAATCCGCTTTTGTGAACTTCATTAACCGAATCGGCTAAATTCATTGCAAAAGTATCCAAATCGTTTATAGCTTGAATTGTGTCTATATCGCGCATTTCAAGTAAGGCTTTCAATTCGCCTCCGCCAAGATTAACTTGAATATTATCCTTTTCCCAATAAATATCAAACATTCCTTCGTTGTTTGCGCTTCTCTCCAAACTCAATTTACTTATTATATTTCCTTGAATTAAAGCTCTACTTCCGATATAAATCATAGTTTCGTCAGGGTCTGCCGATTTTATATCGACATTTGCAATAGAAGATAATTCGTCTAAAAGTGAATCTCTTCTATCAAGCAAATCGTTAGGATTCTGTCCCAATGCCTGCTGTTTAACTATTTCTACATTTAAATCTTTAATAGAGTTTGCAATATCGTTTATTCTATTTACTTTGCTTTCAATAAGATTATTTAAATTTCCTCGCATTCCGTTCATCTGCTCGAACATATAATTTAAAGAAGAATTAATTCTATCCGCTCTTTCAACTAAAACTAATCTCGTTCCTCTTTCGGATGGATTAACCGCCATTTCTTGCCAAGCGTCCCAAAATGCATCCAAATCGTTTCTTAAATTATTTGTGCCAGGCTCATTGTAAATCGCTTCAAGCTGTTTAAGATATTCGTATTTAGTATTCCAATATCCGCTTTCGCCAAGCTCCGTCATAATTTTTGAATCTATAAACTCGTCTCTTATTCTTTCAATAGTAGTTATTTCGGCTCCTTGTCCTAATTGTCCCGCGCGTTCGGCTCTATTTAAACTCGGCGCTTCCAAAGGTTTATCGAAAGAACGCATTACTACTCGCTGTCTGCTATAGCCTTTAGTAGCGACATTATTTATATTATGTCCCGTTACCTCCAAAGCCGTTTTGAAATTTTGAAGCGACCTTTTTCCTAATTCTATTCCGAAAAATGAGCTTGTTGACATTATCTGCTCCTTAAAATTATAAAAATAAAAAATCTTATAATAGTTATCGTATATTTTAAATTTTTTATTAGGATTTTTTATTAACAATAATGTGGCGTTAGTTTACATAATATTATAATATGTTAACTAAAATATTTTAATTATATACGCGTAAAATATTCCGTTAATATTGATAAGTTTAAAATTTTAAGATAATTAAAAAATAAAATAAATAATAATTAGAGAGAATTAATTAATGGCTGTAAAAAAAACAATCAAAAAAGCAAATAAAAAAATATCTACAATAAAAACAATAAAAACAAAATCAGAAAATACAAACTCAAAAAATTTGATTGAAAAATTGCAATTAAAATTAAAAAAATCGGAAGATAAAATAATCGAATTAAATGAAAAATATAAAAAAATAATAGATATTCAAAAACAAAAATTAGAAAATAAATACAAAAAAGCGGAAGAAAAATATAAAAAAATAGTTAAAAATTTAGAAGATAATCTTAAAAAATCGACTGCGGAAAATTTGGGAAGTTCAAAATTGAATAAAAGCGAATTATCTAAACTTCAAAAGAAAATAGAACAATTAGAAAGCAAAAACGCAAAATTGGAAGCGGAGAAAATAAAAGCGGAAGCGAAAATTTCAAAAACGGCAAGAGTAGAGAGAGTTGCAAAAGATTCTTCAAAAGAAACATTAAAAGAGATAAAGGAATTAAGAAAAAAATTAAAAGAGTCGGAAGAAGAAAGAAAAGAATTAACTTCAAAATTAAAAGAAGCGTTAGCCGAATTAAAGAAAAGTAAAAAAAATAAATTAGCGATTTCTAAAGAAGATAAAAATCAATTTAAAGAAAATATTAAAATTTTAAAAAAGATAAAAAGAGAAAATGAAATATTAGATAAAAAAAGAGAATTATTGAAAAAAGAAGCTCAAAAAGTAAAAGCGATTAGAAGCAATATTAAAGATTCCGCAAGAGATATAGCATCGACTATAAGAAACAGTCAAGTTAATTATTACGGAAGCAGCGATAAAGCGGACAGCAATTTAAATCCCGAATATCCTACGGACTCTTTAAATATAACGGATAACGAAGAAGAATTAAAAAAACTTGCCACTATTCTATGCGCCGCAATGGACGATTATAGAGAGCAAAAAGAAATCGAAGAGAAAGAAAAAAACTCCGAATTATCGGAAGGCGAAGAGCGATTAAATAGAGCCGCAGAGCAATTAGAAGCTATGGCGGGAAATGAAGACAATTTAAAAAGAAAATTTACTATAATTGATAAAATAGAAAATAGCAGAGTAGAAATTAACGAAGGATATTCCACAACGGCTGGCGGACAAAATATAGTTGCAAAACCTCAAGATGAAAATGCTCCTCAAAATCAAATGCCCGTTCCGAATATAACGGTAAAAGTTGAAGCGCCTAAAGAATCTTCAAAATTAGCGAAACCCGAAACTCAATTAAAACCTGCAAGCGAAACTCCAACAATGAGAATGAAACTTTTGGACGATACTGACGATTACGAAAAAAAACTTGTTATAACTTATGGATTTGACAATATGCCCGAAAATACTTATTATTCAAAATATAAAAAAATATTGAGAAATGCGGCGAGAATAAGTTTGCTTGGAAATTTGCAAGAAGGATTAGAAATGTTTAAACTTATAAGAGAGCAGAAAATTCCCGAAGAATATAAGCAAATGATAGATAAAAATATTCAAGATATAACTTATTATTTAAGAGGTTTGCATAGAGTTAGGATTGAATAAATTATTTTTTATTTTTTGATAACAAAAAACCGAACTATACTAAAGTCCTCCATTGGAGGACGAAGTAACCCACATTTAAAAAATTAATTTTATAAATGTAGTTTCATTAAAGGTTGATTACTTCTTTTCCTTTCAATCGCTCTCAATGATGGGGAGCGAGATTGCTTCAGTAGTAGCTTATCAATGACGATATTTTTATGAAATAAAAAATATAAATAAAGTTAATATATTCTAGTTATTTTTCCAAATACGAATAAGAAAATTTATATTGCGCAAATGGAATATAAAAAACATCTTTCAAATTCGGACTTTTCAATACAGGCGGTTCAAAATAATAAATTGGAATAATAACCGCTTCGTCTTCTATAAGAATTTTTTCCGCTCTATGTAAGGCGGGCATTCTTATATTTTGGTCTATAGTTTTTGAAGCCGTAAGAATTTCATCGTCAAAATCTTTATTCGTAAATAAAGAATGATTTTTATAAGAATAACTTACGAACATTCCTAAAAAAGTCGTAGGGTCGTTATAGCTTCCTGTCCAGCTCGCTCCAGCCATAGTATAATTTCTTTCCGTTCTAAAAGCGTTAATAAAAGGCGCAAATTCCATTCGAATAAGTTTAATATCTATTCCTAAATTAACTTTCCACATATTTTGAATAGCTTCAAACATTGGAATATCATTATTAAAAGTAAGATAAAATTCTAATACGGGAAAATTCTCTCCGTTTGGATATCCAGCTTCAGCCATTAATCTTTTAGCTTCTTCTACATTATTTGTATAATCTTTAGGCTCTACGCTTATATATTCGCCCGCATTTTCTCTAAAATCTCCTTCAACATCCGTCACTCCTCTAGGCACTAAAGCTCCCGCGGGTTTTCCCGATTTAACTATATTTTCAATTATATAATTTCTATCTATAGCCAAAGATAAAGCTTTTCTAACTCTTTTATCTTTTAAAGTTTTATTTGTAGTATTTAAAGCGTAATATACCGTTCCAATTCTTGTGGCAATATCTATTAAACCTTCTTCTTTCAAACTGTCAATATCCTGCCAAGGAAAAGTGTCGGAAAAATGCAAAATTCCCTCTTTTACTCCCGCAACTGCAGAATTAGGATTATCCATTAAAACAAATTTTATTTTTTCGGCTACTATAGTATCTTTATTCCAATAATTAGTATTTTTTACAACTGTTATGCTTTCGTCTGGTTTTCTTTCCAACAATTTAAAAGCGCCGTTTCCTATACAAGTTTCTGGATTTATAGTCCAATCGTCTGGATTTTTTTCCACAATATCTTCTCTAACGGGAGAGAAAACGGGAAGATTAACCAATTCCAAAAAATACGCCGTTGGATATTCCAATTTAACTTCCAAAGTAAAATCGTCCAAAGCCTTAATTCCAAATTCTTCGACATCAATCTCTCCAGAATTTACTTTAGAAAAATTAAGAATAGGCTCAAATAAATAACTCGGTTCGCTTGCCGTATCGGGATTTACGACTCTTTTCCAAGAATATTCAAAATCTTTTGCAGTTAAAGTTTTTCCATCCGACCATTTTCCGTTGGTTCTTAAATGAAATATATAAGTTAAGCCGTCTTCGGAAATATCCCAACTTTCTGCAGCGCCTGGCTGAATTGCAATGTCTTTATATTTTGTAGTTAAACATTCAAATAAATGCGTAACATAAGTCGAGCCTTGCAAAGTTATATTCAAAGCTGGGTCTATAGTTTTAGGTTCAGCTCCCAAATTAACATAAACGGCATCCATATTTTTACTTTTTGAACATGAAACAAAAATAATAAAAGATACAATAAAAAATAATTTTTTCATCTTTTTTAAACCTCTTTAAATTATATTAGAATTATTTTTAAGAAATTATAATTTAAATTAAATTAATGTCAATAAAAAATTAAATTTCTTTATACAAAATAACATCCATATCGCCTTCTTTAGATTTAGATAATTTTGGAACTATAGATTTAAAATGTTCCGAATTGTTATGCATTTCTATAGATTTTTCATCTTTCCATTCTTCTATAAATGTTAAATATTTTCCGTCTAAACTTTCGTTAAGAGTGTAGGATATGCATCCTTCTTCCGCCCTGCTTTTTTCTATAAGCTCTTTTGCCGTATTTATAAAATCCGCTTTATTTTCTTTTTTAACCGTATTTTTAGCGACTATTTTAATCATTTTTAAACCTCTTAATTTATAAAATTTTTTATAGAATTGTATTTTAAATTATATTATTTTCAATAGAAATATATAAAATAAATTAATAACTATAGATTTATATTGTTAATTATTTTTTTAAAATTAAAAATGATATTAATCTATTCTTACGAAATTATATCGCTAATCCATTTTGAAAGTTTACTTGGAGTTAACGCTCCAACTTTTGCGCCTATTTTTAAAAAATATCTTGCAGCTTCCTTATCGTAAATTGAATTAGCGTTATAATCTAAAGCGGTTAAAACAATCAATTTGCTTCCAGATTCTATTATGTCGTTTGCATTCTTATACATAAGTTTGTAATCGTTGCTATCAAATAAATCGCTTATAAGTAGGACGATTGTTTTATCGGGAGCGAAAGTTATTTTTTTAGCGTATTCCAAAGCCTGCGCTATATTTGTTCCTCCACCTAATTGAACTTTAAATAATATATCTATAGGCTCTTTTATATGTTCGCTTAAATCGACTACCGAAATATCGAATATCACAAGTTTAATAGAAAGATAAGGAATATTTGCAAATATCGAAGCCATAATACTTGAATAAATAACCGAATCAAGCATAGAACCGCTTTCGTCAATAAGTATGATTATATTATAAGGATTATATTTTTTTATATTTTGATTGAAAAATAATTTATCAGTAAAAATTGTTTTATTTTTAATATCATAATTTTTTAAATTATATCTTATAGTTTTTTTTATATCGAGATTTTTAAATATTTTATTTGTCGTATTTGAATTTGGAAGTTTCTTTCCGTAGAAAACTTTTTTTATTTCGACTTCCATTTTATTTTTAATTTCTTCAAGCGTTTTTTTTACTATATCGTAAGCAAGTTTTTTAACATTTTGACTCATCATATCCTTAAAAGTTAAAATATTTTTTAAAAGTTCAATATTAGGCTCAATTTCTTTAAGTATATTTTCATCAGTTAAAATTTCCGTCAATTTATATTTTTCTAAAGCCTGTTTTTGCATTATTTCAACGGTTTCTTTTGGGAATAATTTTTTGACTTTTGAAATCCATTTTGGAACGGTTAAAGCGCTTTTTTCTTTTGAACTATTAGAATTATTAAAATTATCTAAAGAATATCCGCCGTTTTGAGTATATTCTCTATCGTATAAAAAATTTAATGTTTCGTCTATTTCAGAATATTCGTTATCGATTTCTAAATTTGAAAAACTTCCGAGTATTAAACGCCATCTATTTAAACTTCGACAATCTAAATTTTCGCCGTATTCGTTTAATTCATTTTTCATTTTACAAAAAGAATAAAAATAGAAACTACTTAATTATTCGTCTCCTAAACTCATAGGCATAATTATAAAATAATAGTCGTCTCTTTCTATCTCTTTTATCATAGTCGGACTTGAATCTTTATTTACCATAAAAGTGACTATTTCAGAATCAATTTGCTTAATAACATCTTGTATATAACTATAATTATAAGCTACAGAATTATCTTCGCCTGAATATTTTATATCTATTTCTTCTACAGATTCTCCCATTTCTTGATTAATCCCTTTAACTTTGAGAGTCTCTTCAGAAACGCTTAATATCATTCTTTTTGAACGAACATCGTTAATCATAGGCACAATTCTTCTTATAGCGTCAAGCAAATCATTTTTATTAACTCTAAAACTATAAGCGAATTCTTTCGGTATAACTTGTCTAAAATTAGGATATTTTCCTTCAATAAGACTTGAAACAAAATCGTATTTCCCAACTTGAAAATAAACTTGCTGTCCATCAACTCCCATTTTTACCTGCTCAACTTCGTCATAATTTGCAGTTACAAGTATTTCATTTAAAACTTTTGGCTCTACAATTATTGAAAAAGAACCTTTTTCTATTCCTTCAAATTCTCGCTCTATAATAGCCATTCTTCTTCCGTCTGTCGCAACGGCTAAAAATTTAGAATCGGTTTTTTCAAAGCATATTCCTCTTAAAGCTGGTTTAAAAGGCTCTTTCGCTATAGAGGTTATGGTTTTATTAATCATATTAACCAATTCTTTTGTAGGAAGCATTATATAATTTATATCGCCTTCGCCTTCGGGATATTGTGGGAATTCATCCGCTTTCATTCCTATTATTAAGTGTTTTATTCTTCCGTTTTCGGATTCTATATTAATCTTTTCGTTTTCTTCAACATTTATAGTTATCATACCTTCGGGCATTTCTTTTAATATAGAACTTATTTTTTTAGCGTATATTGCAACGATGCCTTCGCCTTCGCAATCGTCCAATATTATTCTACTTCTCGCCCAAACCGAACCGTCCGTAGCGGTTAATGTTAGAATATTGCCCGAAAGGTGAAAAAGCACATTGCTTTCTATATTATAAATTACTTTTCCCTCAACAACATTTTCGGTTACTCCGATTGATTTTACTATATCTTTTTTTGAACATCTGAATCTCATAGCTTCCTCATAATTTTTAATATTTATTTTTTTATTTAATAAATATTCTATCATTAAAAAGCATTTTTTACAATATGATAATTTGCTTTTTTTTAAATAATTTAAATAAAAATAAATTTAAATTTTTGAAATATATAAATATAAAGAAATAAAAAATTTCGGTTTTTTTGTAAAAGAAAGCAAAAAATTCTTATTCTTTTTATGCTATAAAATAATAACAAACCTTTTAAATCATAAACATATAAAAATTATAATATTGTTTTTAAAATATAAAAATATATAATAATTATATGGAAAATTTCATTATAGGGAAATTAATTAAACAGCTTCATATAGCGTTAGAAAATAATTTTAATAAATTTTCTAAAAAATATAAATTAACTTCTTCTCAAATGGATATATTAATATTTCTTCTTCATAACGAAGATAAAATAGTCAATCAAAGAGATATAGAAAATTTTTTAAGTTTAAGCAATCCGACTATAGCGGGAACTTTATTAAGGCTTGAAAAAAATGGATTTATAATAAGAAAAATAAGCTCTAAAGATAAAAGATACAAGGAAATTTATTTAACCGATAAAAGCAGAGAATTAGAAGATATAATTTTTAAATATATAAGAGACAACGATAATAAAATGTTTTCAAATATGTCGGAAGAAGAAAAAGAAAATTTAAAAAATATAATAACAAAAATATTAAATAATATACAAAAATAAAAATTATATTTTGCAATATATTTGTAAATTATTATAAATAGATTTTAAATTGAAGAAACATCTCTCAAATCTTTTGCAGCATCTTCGGGATTTATAGAATTAATATAAACTCCGCTTCCAAGTTCGTATCCAGCCAATTTGCTCATTTTAGGAATTATATCCAAAAACCAATGATTTGAAGAAGAATATTTTTCTTTTTGTTTTAATGTCGGCGATAAAGTATGCAAAACATAATTAAAACTAACCTCTCCAAGCAATTTATTTATTCTATTAAAAACATCTTTAACTATATCGGCAAAGTCAAAATTATAATCGGAAGAGTCGATTATGCTATCAAAATGTTTTTTTGGAAGAATATATATTTGATAAGGAAATCTTGAAGCAAAAGGCGAAATTGCAATAAACTCTTTATTTTCGCAAATTACTCTTTCATTAAGTTTTTTTTCTTCGGCTATTATATCGCAATAAACGCATTTATTTTTTTCATTATAATATTCCAAAGCTCCGTTTATTTCGTCAAACATTTGAACGGGGATAAAAGGAGTCGTTATCATCTGCGAATGCGAATGATATAAACTCGCTCCCGCTTCTCTTCCGAAATTTTTGAAATACAAACTATATTGCATATCGTTTTCTTTATATAATTCTTTTAATCTTAAAATAACCGCGTCAAAAATTTTCAATAAATCTTCGCTTTTCCCGTTATAAAAATTAAAATTATGATTAGGATTTTCTATAATAACATCATGAAAACCTTTAGAGCTTGAAGCGTTAAATAAATTCGTAGTATTTGGAAGTTCGCCCGCTTTAGTTTCGGCAATTATAGGATATTTATTTGGCACGATTCTAACAGCCCAATTTGAATTATCGTCAAAAATACTAATTGAAGCGTTTGGAGTTATATTTTCATGTCCTTTACAAAAAGGGCAATTCAATTCGGTATTTGAAATTCTTTTATCGTCTTTAACCGTAATATAATCGCTAGGTCTTCCTGTCCTGTCGGAAGCTATTATTACCGATTGTTTCGTTACTGGGTCTTTTCGTATATGAGGCATAAAAAATCTTAACCTATGAGTCTCTTTATTTTATCTTTAATTTCGGTTAAATTGCCCGATTTTAATATATATCCGTCCGCATTCCATACAGAAAATTCATGTCTATAATTATTATAGGCGGTGCATATTATTATGGGCAAATCTCTATGATGTTCTCTGACTTTAGCCAAAAAATCGAGTCCGTCCATTTTAGGCATTTTAATATCTAATGTTATTAAATCGATTCTAGGATTTCCATTTTGAATCATTCTCAAAGCTTCCTCGCCATCGTCAGTAGAAACTACATTATAACCTTCGTCTTTAAATTCTTCTTCAAATAAAGTTCTAATACTTTTTTCATCGTCCAACACTAATATCGTTTTCTTAGGCATATAAATGCTCCTTAAAATATAAACATATATTTATTTGTATATTATATAAATTTGAATAAAAAAGTCAAATATAATTTTATTAAATTCATTTTATTTTTCTTCGCTTTCTATAGATTTATTATAACTTGATAGTATTGTTTCAATAAGTCCGCTTCTTAAGGCTTTTTCTTCCAATTTTTCAACGCCTTTTATCGTTATTCCAGCGGGCGTGCATACGGCATCTTTAAGCTCTGCAGGATGTTTTTTAGATTCCAAAACCATAGCTCCAACGCTTTTGAATAATTGAGCCGCCGTTTCTATTGATGATTTTCTATCTATTCCCATTATAACTCCAGCATCGCTCATAGCTTCTATTAATATATATAAAAATGCAGGCGAACATCCAGAAATAGCCGTATAAGAATGAATAAGATTTTCGGGAATAATTTTAACCATTGCAATTTTACTTAATAAATCAATTATTTTTTTTTCTATAGAATCGCTTTCTACTACCGCTATAAATCCATTGCAAGTTTTAACGGGAGTATTTGGCATTATTCTAATTATTTTTTTTGTTTCAAATAATTTTATTAATTCTTTATTCTTTATCGAAGCCGCTACGCTTATTATTATAGTTTCTTTTTTTATATTAGATTTTATCTCTTTTGAAATATTTTCAAACATATAAGGTTTTACGGCAATAAATAATATATCCGATTCTCTCGCTACTTTTTTATTATCGTTATAAACTTTTATTCCAATATTTTTTTCAAGCGTTTCTTTTTTTTCTTTTGTTTTAACGCTTGCTATTATATTTTTTTTATCTATGCCAGATTTAATAAAACCTTCTATTAAAGCTCCGCCCATAGAACCAGCTCCTATAAATCCAATTTTCATTATAATATCTCCTTAAATTTATTTTTTATTTTAATATTTATTTTTTATCTTCAACTACAAACATAGTAGCCATCATTTTTGCAAGCATATTGTCTTTTTCGTCTTTTAAAGTCGCTTCAACTACGATTAATTTTTTTCCTTGACTTATAACTTCTCCAATTCCAAATACTTTTTTTGAAATAACAGGACGCATATAATTAATTTTTAACTCGGATGTTACCAAATGACAATTTGAAGGAATTACAGTGAAAGCTGCAAATCCTCCCGCCGTGTCTAAAATTGCGGCAACCATTCCGCCATGCATATAACCCAAACCTTGCGATAATTCTTTTTTATTTTCGCATGATATTATAGATTTTTTATCTTCTAATTTCTCCAATTTCATTCCCGTAAAAATCTGAAATTCCTGATTCTTAAAAATATTTTTAGCTCTTTCTAAAATCTCTTTATTCATTTAATTTTCCTTTTTAATTAAAATATATTTTATGATTTATGTATGAGTTTCCCACTCGTAATCATAATTGCATTCTTTATAATTTCCTTTAAATACGACTCCTTTAACGATTAATTTTTCGTCCAATATAACCAAATCTGCAATATAGCCTTCTTTTATTCTTCCGTATTTATTGTCTATCTTCATAACTTGAGCGGGATAAAGCGAAGCCATTTTTAAAGCCTCTTCCAAAGTAGCGCCAACTTGATTAACTGCATTTCTAACCGATTGACTCATCGTAATCGCCGAACCTCCCAAAGTTCCGTTATCGTCTATTAATCTGTTTCCTTCTCTATGCAATTTTTTTCCAGCCCAAATATATTCTTTTATATCGGAAGCGGCGGGAGAGATTGCATCCGTTACTATGCATATATGTCCTTGTTTTAATTTATAAGCCAATTCTATAGAAGCAAAATCGCAATGAATTCCATCGCATATTAAACCAGCGTAAATATTTTTAGTTTCCAAAACCGCGCCAACCGCTCCAGGCTCTCTCGAACCCCAAGGACGCATAGCGTTAAATAAATGCGTTGCAAAAGTTATTCCGTAAGGTATTTTTTCTTTTATTTCGTTATAAGTGGCGTTAGTATGTCCAGCAGAAACAACTTTTCCCGCGTTTGCAAAAGCCTCTATAACTTTTCCGTCAACCGTTTCGGGCGCTACCGTAATCATGACGCATTTTGAATCGTTTATTTTATCTATCATTTCTTTAGTGGGATGTCTTATAAATTTATCTTCATGAATTCCTCTTTTTTCATGCGATATATAAGGTCCTTCAAAATGTATTCCCAAAACTCCCAATACAGACAAATCCTCTATATTGTTAAATAAATCTATTACTTTAAGCATATGATTATCGTCTGTAGTTATTATTGTAGGCAAATATGAAGTGCATCCGTATTTTTGACAAACTTCGCTCATATTTTGCAAAGTTTCTAAAGAAGGATAAGCGTTTATATCGTATCCGCCAATTCCGTTAACTTGCAAATCTATATAACCAGGAGCTACAATTTTACCGCCCAAATCAATTCTCGTAATAACCGCGTCAACATCAATTTCTTTTTCAACGCTTTTTATAATATTATTTTCTATAACAATACAATAACCTTTTATAAATTTTTCTCCGTCAAATATTTTAATATTCGTTAAAGCGTAATATGATTTATATAATCCTTTAATCAATTCTTTAGGATGCAAACTTTTGCTTTCCAAACTTTTAGCGTATTTATAAGTTTTTACTTTTAAGTTTTCGCTCGCTTCTTCGTCCGCTACTATTATTAATTTTTTATGTTTTTGCAATATAGATGTAGGATAGAATTGACTAATCTCTCCTTCCACGCAATGAGGCAGAGCTTCCGATACTTCATAACCTTTTGCAATAATCATTATATATTTTGAATCGAAAGCTTCTTCAAAACCTAAAGTAAATCCTTCTTTTGGAAAAGATTCCGATGCAATTCCTATTTTTTTCGATTCGTAACTTCTTATTATTTCGCTTACTCTTTTATCTCTAACGCTTCCCTCTAAAGACGAACTTGGAGTATTGAGTAAAAAACTTCCATCTTCTGCTAAAGAATCTATTAATAAAGTTATTCCGCCCAAATTTTTTATTAAATCTTTCATTCTTTTAGCTTCTTTTTTTCTATCTAAAACGAAACTGTCGAAAAGATGAATATTTTCTTTAGGCAAATCTATAAATTGTAAAAAATTATCTTCTATATATTTTTGAGATATATTAGAATCTATATATTCTCCAGCTGAAACTATATGAACATTTTTAAACGAAACTATATTATCGTTATAGAAAGACAATAATTTTTGATAATATGATTTATCGATATATCTAATTGGAAACGATAATACAAAAGGTTTATCTTTGTTTGAATAATCTAGTATGCATTTTGTAGTATAATAAGCCGCCCATTCGTAAACGCTTTCATTAGTAATAATTATTCTCATTTTATGCCTCCGCAATTTTCCGCTTCTTTACTTTATTTAATAAAATTATTATATTCTTAATTAATTGACAATTATTATAACATTTTATATATTTTCTGTATATATTCAATTTATAAATTAAAATAATTAATAAAGTGAAACTTGATAAAATCTACATTTAATAAAGTCAATTTTAAAAATTTAATTTCATTAATAGTGGATTGCTTGGCTTCTGTCCGACTTCGCCAACGGCGGACTTTAGTATATCGTGAGATTGTAGTGACTAAAGCCTCGCAATGACGATAATATATTAGTATATAATAAAAATAATAATCAATTCTTAATACTCTTTATTACAACCGCTACTTGATAAAGAGATATTCCTATATATTCGTATTCAACGCTATACTTTTTACAAAATTCTTGAAACGCTTTGAATTCATGATTTCGCCAACCTGGATAATTATAATATTCGTCAAATTGTATAACAGTATTTGGAACAATTCTATCGTAAATATTATCGAAGACGGTTTTTGTAGAAGAATATAAATCGCAATCGATATGTATAAAAGAGGCTTTCTCTTTATGTTCTTCTAAAAATTTTGGCAATGTTTCATTGAAATAGCCTTTTATTAAACTAACATTTTTGTTGACTTTAGGTAATTTACCTTTAACATCGAATTCGCCTTTAAAACATTCGGCGTGCCATGTTTCTGGCAAACCTTCAAAAGAATCGAATCCGTAAAATTTTGCTTCAGGAATTAAAGAAGAACAGAAATTTATTGAATATCCTTCAAATACTCCAAATTCTAAAAATAATTTATCTTTATAATCGTTAGTTTTTACATGTTCTTCGAATACAAATTTAAACATTTCTATTCTATCTGTAAACATGATGGCATTAGAACCGTTCTCGCGAATATATTTTATTGATTCTTTTGTATCTTCTTCATGAAGTAGTTCGAATATTTTTAAACTACAAGTGTCCAAATCATATTTATAATTTTTATCTGGTAAATTATTGAGCAATCTTATTTGTTCTGACAAATATTCTCTAATTGCATCTCTTAATTTTCTAAAAGGTATATACCAAACTATATTATCGATTACTTTTTTGTCCATTTTTATACTCCAAATATATAAAATTTAATTTTTTGCAATAGAAATGCGAGGCAAATCGTATAAGTGAATTTGCTATTAAATAATATTTCTTAAAAATATTTATTATGAATAGTTTACATAATTTTAAACTAAATGTATTAGTTGACTGTTGACTGTTGACTGTTGACTGTTGACTGTTGACTGTTGACTGTTGACGAATTTACTCACAATCTCATTCCTAAATTAAAATTAATATATAAAATATTATAACATATATTATATTTTTGTCAAGTATTTATTTAAATAAAATTACTTTATTTTTTACCAATTATTAAAGGCAGATAATCAAAAAATGAATAAATCGTTATTATCGTCACTATAAGCAAGCTATAATAAGTTATTGTATCAAAAGGCAGAAAATCAATAGAAGTAAATTTTAAAACTTTTATCAAAAATATTATTATAACGGCGGCGGCTCTCGAAGCGGTTTTTAATTTTCCGCTAAACTTTGCGGCGACCGCGAAACCTCTCAAACCTCCAAGAATTCTTATAAACATTGAAAACATATCTCTATAAAGCGAAATTATAAACATCCATATCGGCATAGAACCTTCGTATAAAAAAATTGTAAACATAGTAATATGAAAAACTGTGTCAGCAAAAGGGTCGAGAACTTTTCCCAAATCGCTAACTAAATTAAGTTTTCTAGCAATCATTCCGTCCAAAGCGTCAGTAATTTCAAGGATAATTAAAAATATTAATCCTAAAATTGCCGTTATAATAGAATTGTAAAAATAAAGAAATATAACAAGCGGAGATAAAATAATTCTGCTAACGCTTAATATATTAGGTATTTGATTTTTCATAATTATTTGCCTAATTTTATATTTATTTAATGTTTAATATTTATAAATCTATTTTAATTAATATTAATAATATTATAACAAAATATTTTTATTTGTCAAAATATAAAATAATAATTTAAATATATAAATTAAAAATTAATTATTAAATAAGGTAAAATTTGACTTTCATATTATTAAAATTAATAAAAAATCCTTGACTTTATGCCTTTTTATAGTTAAAATATAGAAAATGTAAAAATATAAAATAATAAAAATCAATGAACGATAATAACGATAAAATAAGAATCATACCTCTTGGCGGAGTTCAAGAAATAGGTATGAATATGACTGTCATCGAATATGGAAACGAATTAATTATAATAGACTGCGGTTTTATGTTTCCACGATATCATATGCTTGGTATAGATTATGTTATACCCGACACTTCTTATTTGAAAGATAAAAATATAATAGGATTAATATTAACGCATGGACATGAAGACCATATCGGAGCGATTCCGCATTTTTTAAGAAATTTTCCAAATATAAAAATTTACGGAACGAGATTAACAGCCGCATTTTTAAAAGCAAAATTATCGGATTATAAAAACGAATATAAAGACATTGAAATATACGAATTAGAACCGAGAAATAAAATAAAATTAGGAATAAATTTTGAAATAGAATTTATTAGAGTAAATCATAGTATTCCTGACGGAGTTGGAGTCGCCATAAAAACTCCTTTGGGAATAATAATACATACGGGAGATTTCAAAATAGACTTAAATCCTACAACCGATAGATTTATCGACCTTTATAAATTTGCCGAATATGGAGAGAAAGGAGTTTTATTACTTTTAGCCGATTCTACAAATTGCCAAAGAGAAGGTTTTTCAATAAGCGAAAGCGTTGTTCAAAGCACGATAATTCCTCTATTTGCATATAAAGACGGAATGATAATAGCGGCGGTTTTTGCAAGCAGTATTGAGAGAATACAAGATTTGGTGACAGCGGCGAAAGTCAATAATAAATATATAACTTTTTCGGGAAGAAGTTTGATTAAATATACAAAAATAGCGGAAGAAATGGGATATTTAAATCTATACGATATAGTTATTCCGATTGATAAAATAAACAGATATCCAAGAGAAAAAATAGTTTGTCTTACTACAGGAACGCAAGGAGAACCTTATTCTTCATTATCTTTAATAGCCGCTGGTTCGCATAGACATATTAAAATTGAAGACGGAGATATGGTAATTTTTTCTTCAAGCATTATTCCTGGAAACGAAATGGTTGTTACAAGAATGATAAATAATCTTTTTGATTTGGGAGCAAAAATGGTTGGAGAAGATAAAAAGCTACTTCATGTATCTGGACATGCTTCAAGCGAAGATTTAAAATTAATGTATAGATTGGTTAAACCTAAATATTTTATTCCAATTCATGGAGAGAAAAGACATTTAATAAGCCATATAAATCTTGTAGAAAATTTAAACGGACTTAACACAAAAGGTTTTTTACTTTATAATGGCAATGTATTGGAAATCGATAAAAATTTAGACGCAAAATTATCAGAACCGATAGAAATTAGAAATATATATGTTGACGGAAAAGGAGTTGGCGATTTGGAAGAAAGCATATTTCATGATAGAGAGCAATTATCATTAAACGGAGTAGTCGCTGCAAATGTAATAATTAAAAAAAATATAAATGGAAATTACGATATAAAAATCGATACGGAAAGCAAAGGTTTTATTTATAAATCGGGAGATAATGAAAGTTTATTATTAAAAACCGAAGAATTAAAAAAAGAAGGAATAAACTCGGCTATGGAATCGGTTAAAAAATTGCTTTCAAAAAATAAAAAAACTCCTTCTACAATAAAATACGAAGTGAGAGAAGCTTTAAGAAGAAAATATATGCAAATAATCGGCAGAGAGCCTGTTATATTTGTTTCGCTTTATATAGACGATATTATTGAAGAAAATAAAGAACAATTAAAATAATCGGAGGAAAATTTAAATGTCATTTGAATTTGAAAGAGAAGAAGAAAATAATAAAAAAGAGAATATTAAAAAAGATAGAAAATTTATAATATTTTCGGCTTTTATATTAATATCGATAATTATTGGAATAATTACGATATTTTCAAGAGAAAAAAATAATAATATTTCAGCAATGAAAATAGTAAAGAGAAATAATATATCAAAATCAATACCGCAAGTATCGAGCAGAGAAGGAATCGCGGTAATAGATTTAACGGGAGTTATTTCGCATGAAAAAAGAAAATCGAATTTCGGCATGGAAATAAAATCCGTAACCGAAGCCTTAATGGACGATTTTGAATATTATATGAAAGACGATAATGTCAAAGCTATTGTTTTACAAGTCGATAGTCCTGGCGGAGCTTTAACTTCATGCGAAGAAACATTAAAATATTTGAAAGAATTAAAAGAAAAATATCCAAAACCTATTATAGCGTCTTTTAGAAGTATGGCGGCAAGCGGAGGTTATTATATTTCAATGATAGCGGATAAAATATACGCCAACGAATCGACTCTAACGGGAAGCATAGGCGTCATATCTCAATTTATTAATCTTTCAGGCTTAATGGATAAATACGGAGTAAAAATGTATACGATAAAAAGCGGAAGAAATAAAGATTCCCTCTCGCCTTTCAGAGAACCAAGAGAAGACGAACTTGAATATTGGCAAAATATGACAAAAGAATTTGTCGAGCAGTTTATTAATGTTGTCGAAGAAACAAGAGGCGATAAAATAAAAGGAAATAAAGACGAAATATTTGACGGCAGAGTTTTCAGCGGTAAAAACGCTTTAGAAATAGGATTAATAGATTCTATAGGAACTTTGCAAGACGCTATAAAAGACGCTGCAAAAATGGCTGGCATAGAAGACGAAGAGCCTTATATAATTAAAAAGCCCGAAGAAAAAGAAAAACTAATAAATCTATTATTGTCGAGCGTATCGGACGGAATTAAACCAAAATCTATTATGCCTTATTATGAAGAGATAATGAGCGCAAAATATATTGGAATTCCTATGTATATTTATATTCCAAATTATATAGGAGAAAATTAATGAAAATCTGCGAATCTTTATATTATTATTTATTATCTCCGAAAGAAGCGATTAAAAAAAATATTAATTTTGAATATTCTTTAATCGTATATTTAATAACCGCTTTAACTGTTTCAATTTCGGTTTTATATTCTATTGGAAGCAAAAGTAATATTTTAAATCTTTTTATAATTACTTTTGGAATAGCTTCTTATATAGCCGTTTCAAATATTATAAAAATAGCGATTATTAATTTTACGGTTTTTATATTTTCTAAAGATAACGATAAAAATAATTTGAGAATATTTGCAAGCAACTGTTTTGGAATATACGGAATATTTATATTTATTCTTCCCATAACTTTAATATTTTCAAAATCTGCAGGGATTTTATTTATTCAAGCGATAGTATTTACGATACTGCAAATATATTATTTAATTTTATTATATAGAAATATTAAATTTTCTTTTAATATAAATAATTCTTTTAAGGCTTTTATTATTTTACTTTCGCCTATGATATTTGATTATTTAAGTTATATATCTTTAGGCATATTAATTTTTGGAGTATTTATTAATATTTTATAATGAAAAAAATAGCAAAATATATAATTATAGAAGCTATAGGTCCTTTTGTAGCGGGAGTTTTATTTTTTACTTTTATATTCGTAATACAGCTTTTGCCCGAATTATTTAAACTAATAATCAATAACGGAGCGCCGATAAAAATATCTCTCGAAGTTTTTGTTTATATGCTTCCTTTCAATATAGCGATAACTATACCAATGTCAATATTAATGGCAAGCATAATGGGATATTTAAGATTATCTTCAGACAATGAAATCATAGTTATGCGAGCGCTTGGTTTTTCGCATATGAGAATATATATACCGATAATAATACTAGGATTTATAACTTTTTTATTTTCTCTATTCTTTAATAATGTTGTAATGAGCGAATCAAATTATAGATACAGAGCTTTAATATCTTATATGATTAATATGCGTCCTTCTATTGCGGTTGGAAAATCGGATTTTACTTATATATCGGATATGGGACTTTCTATTGGAGCGGAATATTCGGATAATATGGGAATGTCTAATGTTGTAATATTTGACGGAACTTCAGAATCTAAAAGAGTTATAACTGCAAAATCGGGAGTATGGCATAATAACGAAGCAAATTCAAGAATCATAACTTTAACTTTATCGGATGGAATAGTTCAAGAAATGCCATATTTTGGAATAGTTAGTAACGATTTTAGCGTATTCGATTCTATGGATATAAATATAGTTAGAAGAGTAAGCACTTTATCATCGCATGAAAGAGGTTTAAGAGAAATGCCCGCTTGGAAAATATACGAAAAAATAGAAGATACTAAAAGTCAGGCAAGCAATTCCGCCGAAGCTCAAATAAGCGGAATGATAATAGACTCTTATTCAAATATTCAGGATAATTCCGTAAAGAGTTTAGAATCTTTTTCAAACGAATATATAAGCACAAACTCTCAAGAGATTACAACAATAAGAAATGAAGCGATAAAAATGTCCGTTCCTTATTTTTATTATGTTGAATTCCATAAATTTATTTCTATTCCAGCCGCTTGTTTATTTATGGTTTTTATAGGCGCTCCTTTAGGAATAGTCGGAAAGAGAAGCGGAAAAGGTTTCGGTTTTGGAATATCGGTTATTGTAGTTGTAATATATTATTTACTTATAACCGCCGCCGAAATAATAGCGGGAAATAGAACCGTCCCAGCTTTTTTTGCAATGTGGTTTCCAAATATAGTCCTGGCTGTAATAGGCGCATTTTTTATGATTACTTCGTTTTCAAGCAAGGGAAGATAAAATACTAATATCATAATAGAATAATTTAATTTCTTAAAGTTATTATTAATGAAAATTTTAAAAATAATTACTATAATTTTAATTAATAATATATTAGTTTGTCATAAAAATATTTTTTTAATTTTAAAATTAAATAACAAGGGGGTTGTCCTAAAATCAAAACCCGTATTTGATAAGGACAAAAACGCATACCCCCTCGCTTTATGCCCTGAGGGATGAGCATTTAGAAATTTAGAAAATTGCATAAAAAATTTTAAAATAATTAAAGATAATATTTTGTTTCGTATAACTAATAATAGTTCTATTAAACGACTGAAATAAACTTTGCAAGATTTTGTTTTGCAATGAAATAAGCCTTGTAATAATTCTGTTCTGCGACCGAAGGAAGCCCTGTAAGGGTTCTGTTCTGTTGACGAATTTCACTTGAAAATATATTACTATACATTAAAAAATCCTTTGCCGAATAGTTGACAATCAATATAAATAAAGTTTAACATGTTTTTTAAATATGTCAATAGTTTAATTAATGAAAAATTGTAATAAAAATTAAATTAAATTTTTATATAAGAGCCTTCTTTGGCAAAAGCTAATTGCAAATCTATATTTTCTTTTTGCAAAAATGCTAATAATTTGCTGTATATTAATTTGATTTGAGAATCCGTTCTATCTTGATTATGATGATGAATAACGACATAAGGAACTTCAGCATCGAGTCCGACTTGAATAGCGTCATTTAAAGTGGAATGTCCCCAACCGACATGTCCGTTATAATATTCGCTTTTCGTATATTCTCCTTCTATTATTAAAACATCCGCTCCTCTAACATAATCTATTAATCTTGCATGAAGTAAATCGGCGTTATGATTATAATGTTCTAAAGAAGGATGTTGTTCATGCATTCTTTTTTTATAAGGTTCATGGTCTGTTAAATAAACTATGGTTTTATTTCCCGATGTTATTTTATAAGATAAAGTATGGCAAGGATGATTAACCCATATCGCTTCTATAAGCATATTTCCAAAAGTTATTTTTTTTCCTTCAAAAAATGCGTCAAATTTTAAATTTTGTGAAAACTGTTCTAAACTAACGGGAAAATAATCTTTTGCAAGTATATTATTTATCGTATCATACATTTCGCCCGAAGTGTCTTTTGGTCCGTAAATTGTAAAACTATATTTATTTGAAAAGAAAGGAGCGAAGAATGGTATTCCCATTATATGGTCCCAATGAAAATGCGTTAATAATAATATGCTTTCGGTTTTTTCCGATTTAAAAACATAATAAGCAAGATTCTTTATTCCGCTTCCAGCGTCAAGTATGATATAATTTCCATCATCGTCTATAACTTGAATGCAAGAAGTGTTACCTCCGTATTCGCTAAAACTATTACCAGGGGTCGGTATTGAGCCTCTACTTCCCAAAAATCTAACTTTCAATTTTTAATCCGTTAAATTAAGTCTTATATATATAAATATACAAAAAAACAGAAAAAAATCAATAATATATAATTATAGCTATTTCATTTTTATAAAAAATATTGTAATATATAAATATAAATAATCTTTTAACAAGGATTTTACTATGCCTAATATAAACGAAGATTATGTAGTCGAAATGCTCGGCATTACAAAAAGATTTAAGGGAATAATCGCAAACGATAATATTACCGTTCAATTAAAAAGAGGCGAAATTCATGCATTGCTCGGAGAAAACGGAGCGGGAAAATCAACTTTAATGAGCGTTCTATTCGGGCTTTATAAACAGGAAGAAGGAATCATAAAAGTTAATGGAAAAGAAGTTAATATTGATAACCCTAACACGGCAAACGCTTTGGGAATAGGAATGGTTCATCAGCATTTTAAACTCGTTCATAATTTTACCGCTTTAGAAAATATTATACTCGGAGTTGAAACCGTAAAAAACGGAATTTTAAAAATGGACGATGCAAGAAAAAAAGTTTTAGAATTAAGCAAAACTTACGGACTTGAAATTTATCCCGATTCTTTAATTAGCGATTTAACGGTTGGAATGCAACAGAGAGTTGAAATATTAAAAATGCTTTATAGAGATAACGATATACTTATATTTGACGAACCTACTGCAGTTTTAACGCCAAACGAAATAGAAGAATTAATGAAAATAATGAAATCGTTAACGAAAGAAGGAAAATCAATTTTATTTATAACTCATAAATTAAACGAAATAAAAGAGGTTGCCGATAGATGTTCCGTTTTACGAAAAGGAAAATATATAGGAACTATAGATGTAAAAGAAGCCACAAAAGAAGAAATGTCAGAAATGATGGTTGGAAGAAAAATATCTTTGGTAGTTGAAAAAAGCGAAGCTAAACCTAAAGATATAATTTTATCGGCTCATGATTTGAATATAAAATCTCATAAAAGCGCAAAGAATATCATTAAAAATGTTTCTTTTGAAGTAAGAGCGGGCGAGATAGTTTGCATAGCTGGAATAGACGGAAACGGACAGAGCGAATTAATATACGCATTAACGGGATTGATAGAATTAAATTCTGGAAACATAAACTTAAAAGGACATGATATTACCGATTTAAGCATTAGGAAAAAGACTTTAAGCGGAATAGGACATATTCCCGAAGACAGACATAAATACGGTTTAGTTTTGGATTATACTTTGGGAGAGAATTTAATTCTTCAAACTTATTTTACCGAAAGATTTCAAAATAAAGGATTTTTAAATTTTAAAGAAATGGAAAATTATTCAAATTCTTTAATAGAAAAATTCGATATAAGAAGCGCCGAAGGTTTTAAGACGATAGCAAGAAGTATGTCGGGCGGAAATCAGCAGAAAGCTATTATAGCAAGAGAAATTGACAGAGAACCCGATTTACTTATAGCCGTTCAACCTACTCGCGGACTCGATGTTGGAGCGATTGAATATATACATAAAGAGCTTATTAATCAGAGAGATAAAGGAAAGGCGGTTTTACTTGTTTCTTTAGAGCTTGACGAAGTAATGAATTTAAGCGATAGAATATTAGTTATGTTTGAAGGCGAAATAGTTGCAAATCTCTATCCTAACAATTTAACTGTAAACGAACTTGGATTATATATGTCTGGCTCAAAGAGAAGCGCATAAAAGGAGCAAATAAAATGAAAAATCAAATAATTAATATACTCGAAAAAGACGGATTTATTAAAATATTTTCTTCTTTTCTTGCAATAATAATAGGACTTTTACTCGGACTAATAATACTTCTTATAAGCAATCCTAAAGACGCTTTGCCCGCTTTTATTACAATACTTTTGGGCGGATTTTCAGGCGGAAGCAGAGGAATGGGACAAGTTATATATACGGCTACTCCTTTAATATTAACGGGACTTTCGGTAGGTTTCGCTTTCAAAAACGGACTCTTTAATATAGGCGCTCCTGGACAATTTATAGTCGGAGCTTATGCGGCGGTTTTGGTTGCGGTAAAATGCGTTTGCCTTCCATCTTGGCTTCATTGGATTTTGGCTTTATTCGTTTCTTTTATCGCTGGCGGTTTATGGGCTTATTTGCCAGGAATTTTGAAAGCTAAATTTAATGTTAATGAAGTTATATCGAGCATTATGATGAATTATATAGGAATGTATTTGGTTAATTATCTTGTCACTCTAACGGTTTATGATATGTTAAAAAATCAATCTCAAAATATTCCGCCATCTGGAACAATTCCAAATATGGGATTAAACGCAATATTTAAAGGCTCAAGCGCAAACGGAGGATTTTTTATAGCGATTCTAACAGTTATAATAATTTATATAATTCTTTCAAAAACGACTTTCGGATTTGAGCTTAAAGCCTGCGGATTGAATAAAGAAGCTAGCAGATATGCGGGAATAAACGAAAAAAGAAATATAATTTTATCGATGGTTATAGCGGGAGCTTTAGCGGGACTCGGAGGAGGTTTATTATATTTATCTGGCGTTGGAAAACATATTGAAGTCGTAGACATTTTAGCTGAAGAAGGTTTTATGGGAATTCCTATAGCTTTATTAGGTTTATCGCATCCTTTTGGAATATTAATAGCGGGAATATTTATCGCTTATATAACGGTTGGAGGATTTTATATGCAAATGCATGATTTTACTCCCGAAGTTATAGAAATGATAATATCGTCTATAATTTATTTTAGCGCTTTCGCTTTAATGTTTAGAAGCATTGCAGGATTTATTTCTAAAAAACTTAAAAAAGAAAATTAATTAAAAAAATTAAGAAGGACAATTTATGGAAACAATTTATTTTTTAGTTCAACAAACAATGTTATTTTCAATTCCTCTTTTGCTTGTCGCTTTGGGCGGCATGTTTTCAGAAAGAAGCGGAGTGGTTAATATAGCTTTAGAAGGAATAATGATTATCGGAGCTTTTACGGGAATATTTTTTATAAGCAGATTCGGAAATTTATTTTCGCCAACAATTACTTTATTTATAGCTATAATAATTTCGGCTTTGTCTGGTTTAATATTTTCTTTGCTTCATGCTTACGCTTCTATTAATATGAGCGCCGACCAAGTTATAAGCGGAACGGCTTTAAATATATTCGCCCCCGCTTTTGCAATATATGTTACGAGAGCGATTCAAGTAGTTCAGCAAATATCTTTTGTAAATAATTTTAGAATAGAATCCGTTCCAATTTTAGGAAATATTCCGATTATAGGAAATTTATTATTTAAAAACGCTTATATAACGACTTATTTGGGATTTATAATTTTAGCTTTATCATGGTTTGCGCTTTATAAAACTAGATTTGGTTTAAGATTAAGAAGTTGCGGAGAGCATCCTCAAGCCGCCGATTCTGTCGGAATTAATGTTTATAAAATGCGTTATTTTGGAGTTGCAATTTCTGGAGCTTTGGCTGGAATTGGAGGTTTGGTATTCGTTATTCCAACTTCGACAAATTTTAATGCTACGGTTGCAGGATACGGATTTTTAGCTTTGGCGGTTTTAATATTCGGGCAGTGGAAACCAATAAGAATACTTTATGCAGCTTTCTTTTTCGGATTAATGAAAACTTTAGCGTCAGCATATTCGGGAATTCCTATACTTTCAAATTTGCCGATATCAAATAGCGTTTATAAAATGATTCCTTATATAACGACTATAATAGTTTTGGCTTTTACTTCAAAAAACTCTCAAGCTCCGAAAGCTTCGGGTTTGCCTTATGATAAAAGCGTAAGATAGTAATTTTGAAGAAAAATTAAATTTATTAAACCGTTATCTAATATTTATTATATAATTTCCGATAATATAAAAAATATTAATTATACTTTATGGAGTAAAAAATGTTGAAAAAAGCTTTATTAATGTTTTTATCTTTAATACTATTATCTTTTATTGCCTCTTGTAAAGATAATAAAAATGTTCAGGATGATTATATAAATCAAATAGAACGAGAATATCAACAGTCTACTAATCAGGATGTTATTTTAGAATCGAATAATTTTAATTCAGGTCCTTTTTATGACGATTTTAGCGTTAATGATTATAATCAAAATAACGCCCCCAAAAAGCCGACTCCTACGGTTAGAACTTCAACGCCTATAAGGAGAGGACAAAGAAAAGCGACTATATACAATTTTTATAGTCCTTGGGCAAGCACGCATAAAACCGACCCTTTGATTATTAAAGAGATAAGAGTAATGATTGCAAATAAAGAATATACGAGAGCAAGAAATTATATAAATAATTTAGATTTGAATAATTTGCCTGTTGGAGTTGATTTGGGACAGATTTATCAATTTAAAGGAATAGTTCATTATTTTCTTTCAAAAAGCAATAGAGCAAATATATCTATAGCTAACGAATCGTTTAAAAATGTTATGAATAATACGACTATAGAAAAATTTAAACCTCTGTCTTTATTATGGAACGGAATGCTTTATCAAACTTATTCTACCGATATGAACGAATTACAAAGCGCGGTAGATTTATTTGATAGAGTTATTAACGAATATCCAAGCACAAGATTTGCAAACGATGCGACTTTCTATAAAGCGGTTACATTAAAGAAAATGGGAATGGCGGAAAGCGAATATAACGATTTATTCTTGTCGGTAAAACGAGGGGGCTTTGCGGATACTTTAATTTTCTCTCAAGTAGTTAATGATTATGTACCTGCAAATACTTTGGTAGATAGAGAATTATTAAGATAAATTAGATAAGGTTTTCATTTTTAATATAGGCAGGGTTTAAAAGCTCTGCCATTTTTTATTTTAAACTTTTCTTTATTTAAAATTAACTTTCTTAAATCGGATTGCCACGCTATCGATCGCGATGACAAGAAAGCGATTGCTACACTTATGCTCGCCCACTCTGTGCGACTTACAGCGATGACAAAAAATAAAGGACAATTTAAAATTAAAATTTTTAAGAATATTACAAGAAACTATAATATTGTAGATAATTATTTATTACGGCTAAAGGTTTTGCGCCTGTAAATGGAGCTATAACTGAAAGTAGTTATGGTAGTAGCGAAATGCCAATATAAATACTGGAGGATAATTGAGAAGCGGTTATATAGCAAGCATACCTAAATACTTACTATGCAGAATAACCTTATCATAGTTATGTTATAACAGAATATTTTATTTGTTAAAATAATTTTAATAATTTTTTATATTATTAGTTTGTGCGGACTGATGACGCTTATTTTATACTTTTTATAAATTAAATAAAAAAGCGAGACTATAAAATAGTCCCGCTTAAATTCTTAATTTATTATAAAACAAATTATTTTGCTTTATTTCTTAATCTATCCATAGGATTGATAATATCGGTAACTCTAACGCCAAAGTTTTCATCTATAACCACAACTTCGCCTTTAGCTATTAGTTTTCCATTAACTAATAAGTCAACGGGTTCTCCAGCCAATTTTTGAAGTTCTATAATCGAACCTTCGCCAAGTCCTAATATATCTCGAATAGTCATAGTCGCTCTTCCAAGTTCAACCGTCATATTCATGGTTACATCCATAAGCAATCCGATATTTCCCGTTCCTTGAATATCCGCCGCAGGCATTAGAGAATTAAACTCTGCATGCTGAACTCCTAATTGATTAGAAGGTTCAAATTCATTATTATTAGAATCTCCGCTATTAGAATTGCTTGCAGAATTTCCGCTCGAAGATTTGCTATTTCCTATAAGAGCTTGCAAAAGAGGAAGTTCCATAGCTAATACATAAGGAGCGTTTTCAAATTCTCCCTCTATTGTAGCCGTTCCATTAACTATAGCCAAACTGCCCGATATATTAATCTTAGACGCATCTTCCAATATAGAAGTTTCTACAGGCGAATTTGTAAAATTGCCTCCGAATCTTGAAGTTAAAGCGCTATCTGAAGAGCCTATCATTTGAGAAAATGCTTCTTTCAATGCCTGCGCAACCATATCGTTTAAGATTTCTTCTTTTTGTCCCATCATAAAAGAAGATATAGCCAAAGATTCTTTTTCGCCCATGAAATAATAAGCGTTTCCGCTAATCGAACCTGTATAAGACACTTTAGCCTCTACCATTTTACCCGATAGCATTTGCTGTAAATTTGTAGTATTTCCTATAGTGGTTGCAATATTTGTTATAGTCACGGTTTTCGTGGAAATAGAAGATAATGAAAAAGCCTGATTATCCGCTATAATTTTAGCCGCCTCGTTAAAAAGTTGTTTATCCACATTTCCATCGGATGCTGTTTCAGTTCCGCCAAACGCTTCATCAGAGCCTTTAAGCAAAGCTTCTATTTCATCTTGAGATAATGCGCCGTCACTTATCATAAATTATTCCTCCTCTTTTAATAAATCTTCTTCGGTTATGTCAGCCTCGTTATCCATGACTCCCGTAAGTTGAACAGCCATTCTACTGCCCGAAATACCAGGGCGACATAAAAATTTCTTTCTCGTTCCAACCTTAAATATAACAGGGTCGGTGATTTTAGTGTCCGTAAATTTAACCACATCTCCCTTTTGAAGATTGAGAATATCCGAAAGTGGCAATTGCATAGAGCCAAGTTCCGCCGAAGTTTCAACAAATATATTTTGTAATTTCTCTTTAATAATTTTCAAGTTTTCAATCGTGCTTCCTCTTTTAACCGAAGCATACCAATATTGAGCCGATAATTTTGAAAGTATAGGTTCTATCGTAATGTAAGGAATACAAAAATTCATCATACCTTCAACATCGGCAACTTTAGTCTCTAAAGTAATTAAAACAACCATGTCGTTAGGGCTTACCATTTGAGCGAATTGAGGATTCGTTTCAATAGAGCCTAAACGCGGTCTTAAATCTATAACTTGAGACCAGGCTTCTCTTAAATTTCCTAATATTCTAACTATGATTCCTTCCATAACGGAAAGCTCGATATCGGTTAACTCTCTGTTTAGATTTTTAGGACTTTCTCCAGGTCCTCCAAATAATCTGTCTATAATAGTAAAAGTTATCGAAGGGTCAATTTCTAAAATAGAACTTCCTTTAAGAGGGTCCATACTAACCATAGCCAAAGTAGAAGGATTGCTTACGCTTCTTATAAACTCTTCGTAGGTAAGCTGGTCAACGCTTGCGACATGGATTCCTACTAAAGTTCTTAATTGCGCCGATAAAGAAGTAGTGGTAACGCGGGCGAAATTCTCATGCATCATTTGAAGCGTTCTAATTTGGTCTTTTGAAAATTTATCAGGACGCTTAAAATCGTAAATTTTTATTTTTCTATGCTCTACTTCAACGCGTTTGGTATCGATATTATCCAAACTTTTGCCTGACGATATGGCGCTTAATAAAGCATCTATTTCGCTCTGAGACAATACTTCCGTCATAAAATATTCCTTAAACCTATTTTCAAATTAACTTAATATAAGGTCTACAAACAATACATCGTCTATTTGACCGTTTCTAAGCATACTGTTTATTTCTCTTTTAATATCCGCTTTTAACTGCTCCCTTCCTTCGTTAGTTCTTAATTGGTCGTAAGTATAAGAACTAATGAGCGCGTATATTCTGTCTTTTATCATATAAACTCTTTCAGGAAGCTCAACAGCTAATTGTTTAGCGTTAGCCGTATAAGTTAAAACTATGCTCACTTTAAAATATCTTGTAACATCCATATCCGCCGTATTAGCGTTGAAATCTGGAGTTATAGGGAAATAAGTTGGAGGCGGTTGTTTTATCATATCGTCCGAAATTCCGCCTTGAACTCCAGAGGCTTTTCCCACGCCTTTTGATACAAAGTAAGCTATAAGTCCAGAAATTAAAATAACAACTAATAAAGCAGCAATAATCATAAGTATTTTAATAATCATAGGACTTATGCTAAATTTTTTCTTAGGTTTGGCTTCGGCTTGTTCCTCTTCTTCGCCTTCTTCTAAATCTAAATTTTCTTCGTCTGCCATATTATTTCCTCTCTTAAATATAATATTCTAATATTATATAGCAGAAAATAAATATATCAATTCTTATGTTAACTTTATAAATATTTACTGCTTTTAATATAATATCGGTATAGTAAAAAAATACTTAACATATTTTTTATGCAATTGTAAAAAGAGTTTTATTATAATTATTTAGTTCCATTAAATAAATAAATTTTATAAAAAGTGGACTGCTCGTCAACGGCAGACTTTAGTCTCAGCAGACGCTTGCAATGATAGTGGGAGATATTGCTTGGCTTCTAACCGACTTGTTGTGTCAGTAACTTCGCATAACGGTAAAAAATAGTCATTGCAATGACAATATTTTTATGAAATAAAAAAATTGAATTAAATTTAATTATATAATTAAAAATATAATTATTAATATATAAATACTTGTTGAAAAATAATTAAAATGTTATATAATATTTAATATAGCGATAAAATATTGATATTTAAGATTTGGAAATTTTGGAGATATTAATCTTTATGATAGAATATTTTTCAATATCAAAAATAATAGTAGCCATATCGTATTTGGCAAAGAAACATACAAAGCATATATTCTAATCTAAAAAGTCCATAGTTTATAGACTCTAAAAATAAATTTTTGTAAACACTACTATAAAATATAAAACAATAAAATTAAAAAATTTAAATTAATAGGAGAAATTATATGTCTAACAAATTGCCAGATGTTTTTGAATCTTTTAACGACGCGCGTAAAAAAGGTTTTCTTACTATGAAAGAAGAAAAAGATAAAGGAAGAAAAGTCGTAGGAACTTTTTGCACATACACTCCGAGAGAGTTAATATATGCGGCGGATGCCATGTCGGTGTCTCTATGTTCTACAAGCGATGAAACCGTTCCAGATGCAGAAAAAGTATTGCCAAAAAATTTATGTCCTTTGGTAAAATCAAGCTACGGTTTTGCAATAACCGATAAATGCCCTTACATGTATTTTTCGGATATTATAATCGGCGAGACTACATGTGACGCTAAAAAGAAAATGTATGAACTCTTGGGAGAGATAAAAGACACTTATGTTATGCAGCTTCCTCATTCTAAAAATAATTTTTCTATGGCACTTTGGAAAAACGAACTTGTCGAGCTAATAAAAAAATTAGAAGAAAAGTTTGGTGTTAAGATAACGGAAGATAAAATAAAAGAAGCGATTAAATTATGCAATAAAGAGAGAAAAGCGATGAAAGAATTCTTTAATTTGGCTAAACTTAATCCTTCGCCAATAAAGGGAACGGATATGCATGAAGCTTTGTATTCTTCCAACTTCAAGTTTGACAGAGAGCTTTATATAAACGAAATAAAATCTTTGACTAATTCGCTTAAAGAAAAATACGATAGCGGAGAGACTCCGTTTAAAAAAGGAACGCCAAGAATACTTATAACGGGATGTCCTACAGGAGGGCTTGTCGATAAAATTGTAAAACAGCTTGAAGAGGCGGGAAGTTCTGTAGTTTGTTTTGAAAATTGCGTTGGAACTAAAAATTTTGAAATGCTTGTGGACGAAAATAAAGAGCCTATAGACGCTATAGCCGAAAGATATTTAAATATTCCATGTTCTATAATGACGCCAAATGACGGTAGAATGGATAGAATAAAAGAATATATAAAAGATTATAGCGTAGACGGAGTAGTCGATGTCACTCTTACCGCTTGCCATACTTATGCTATAGAAACCAAAAAAGTTAGAAGAGCGGTTGAAGGATGTGGAAAATCTTATTTGGCTATAGAAACTAATTATTCAAATAGCGATTCGGGACAACTTAAAACGAGACTTGAAGCCTTTGTAGAGATGCTATGATTTATTTTGATAACGCCGCTACGACTTTAAAAAAGCCTAAAGAAGTAGCCGTAGCGGTATATGAAGCTATTAATAATTTTTCAAATGCATCGAGAGGCTCTTATGAATTGTCTCTAAATTCCGAAAGAATTATTTTATCGGCAAGAGAGAGATTAAAAAAGCTATTCAATGCGGATTCTCCAAATTGTATAGCTTTCACAAATAATTCTACAGAAGCTCTTAATATTGCCATAAAAGGTTTGATTAATAAAAACGACCATATTATAACTACTTCTTTTGAACATAATAGCGTATTAAGACCCATTTACGAAATGGAAAATATAGGAACTGAAGTTACAATTATTAAAGCCGATAAAAGAGGAATCATAAATTATAATGAAATAGAAAATAATATTAAAGAAAATACAAAAGCGATTATTTGCGCGCATGCCTCGAATGTTATCGGAAATATTTTGGATATTTCTTTAATAGGAAAAATCGCTAAAAAATATAAATTGATTTTTATATTGGACGCTTCTCAAACCGCGGGATGCGTTCCGATAGACATTAAAAATAATTTTATAGATGTTTTATGTTTTACGGGACATAAAGGATTAATGGGACCTCAAGGAACTGGAGGATTATGCGTTAGAAAAGATTTGTATATAAAGCCTTTGAAAACGGGAGGAACGGGAATTAAAAGCTATTCAAAAACTCATCCTAAAGATATGCCTACGAGGCTTGAAGCTGGGACATTAAATGGACATGGAATAGCTGGATTAAACGCCGCTTTAGAGTTTATAGAAAATGAAACCATAGAAAAAATAATGAAGCATGACAGAGAATTGAGCCGTTATTTTTATGACTCTATTAAAAATATTGAGAATATAAAATTTTACGGAGATTATAAAACAGACAATAGGGTGTCGATAGTCGCTTTAAATATAGGCGAAATAGATTCTTCAAAAATATCCGATATTCTATCAAACGATTATAATATTGCCACGAGACCAGGGGCTCATTGCGCTCCTTTAATGCATGAAGCTTTAGGGACGGTAAATCAAGGAATAGCGAGATTTAGTTTTTCTTATTTTAATACTTTTGAGGAAATCGACAAAGGAATAGAGGCTATAAAAGAAATAAGCTCTAAATTTAAAAAATAGGTATAAAAAATGTATTATGTCGGAATAGATATAGGCTCTACCGCTTCAAAAGTAGCCGTTTATGACGAAAATAAAAAAGAATTTATAGATTTATTTATGCTTCCTACGGGATGGTCTGGAATAGAAACCGCTTCAAAAATATTTAAAACCTTAAAAGAAAAAAATATTAATAAAGATAATTCATATTTTGTAGGCACTGGATACGGAAGAGTGGCTATAGAATATGCAAACGATACGATAACCGAAATAACATGTCATGCGAAAGGAACTAATTTTTTATTCAATAATTTAAGCGGCACTTTAATAGATATCGGCGGACAGGATACTAAAATCATAAAAATAAAAGACGGCAAAGTGGATAATTTTATTATGAACGATAAATGCTCGGCGGGAACGGGAAGATTTATAGAATTGATGGCTAACTCTCTCGGCTGCTCGATAAACGATTTGATTAAAGAGGCTGAAAAATGCGAATCAACCGATATAAGCATAAGTTCTACTTGCACGGTATTCGCGGAGACGGAAGTTATAAGCCTTAAATCTTCAGGAAAGAAAAAAGAAGAAATCGCTTTCGCCATAGTGTCGTCTGTTGCAAATAAAGTCGCTTCGTTATGCGGAAAGTTTAAAGACGATAATTATTTTCTTACGGGAGGTTTATGCGTATTTCCGTATTTGGTGAAATCTTTAGAAAAATCGCTTTGCGGTAAAGTGATAACTGACGATAGAGGGCAATACGCCGGAGCTATTGGAGCGGCTATTATAGGATTTGATAAAAATAATAAATAAAGGACTTAAAAGATTTTATATGATAGAAAAAAATGAAAAAAGACTTATAATAACTTTTAATACTACAACTGATGTTTTGAGAGCCGAAAAAGTATTTAAAGAAAATAATATTTTAGGAAAAATAATTTCTATTCCAAGCGAAATATCGGCGGGATGCGGTTTGACTTGGGAATCTAAAATTGAATTAAGAGAAGTATTGATAAAAATATTAAAAGAAAATAATATTGAATACGATAATATTTACGAAATTAATAAATAATTTTTATATTTTATAAAATAAAGTAAATTTTTAAAATTAAAATTAAGGAAGTAAAAATGCAAGACCCAAGAATAAATAAATTAGCGGAAAGTTTGGTTAACTATTCCTGTAAAGTTAATAAAAATGAAAATGTTTTAATAAAAGTTTATGGAGAGAGCGAAGAGCATAATTTGGTTAAAGCTTTGATAAAAGAAGTTTATAAAGTCGGAGGAAATCCTTTCGTATGGAATCATAACCCGCAAATAATGATAGAATTACTTAAAGAATGCAATGAAGAGCAGATAAAATTATGGGCGGAATCCGATTTGGCGCTTATGCGAAAAATGGACGCTTATATCGGAATATGGGGCGGTTCAAATAACGCGGAAAATTCTTCGGTTAGAAGAGAGAATAATCAAATATACGAAAAATTTTATTCTAATCCCGTTCATATGCATGAGAGAGTGAAAAATACAAAATGGGTTATACTTAATTATCCGACTCCTTCTATGGCTCAGCAGGCTTCAATGAGCAGCGATGAATTTGAAGATTTTTATTTTAAAGTATGCAATTTGGATTATTCTAAAATGTCAAAAGCTATGGATAATTTAGTAGAGCTTATGGATAAAACAGATAAAGTAAAAATAATCGGCGAAGGAACGGATTTAACTTTTTCAATAAAAAATATTAAAGCTATTAAATGCGCGGGCGAAATGAATATTCCTGATGGAGAAGTTTTTACCGCTCCCGTTAGAGAATCGGTTAATGGAATTTTATCTTATAACGCTCCTTCTTTATATAACGATGGATTTACTTACGAGAATATAAAATTTGAATTTAAAAACGGAAAAATTATAAAAGCTACGGCAAACGATACTAAAAGAATAAACGAAATTTTAGATACGGACGAAGGCGCAAGATATATAGGCGAGTTTTCTTTGGGAGTTAATCCTTATATAACAAAACCTATGAAAGATATTTTATTTGACGAAAAAATAATGGGAAGCTTTCATTTTACGCCAGGCTCTTGTTACGATGAAGCGCCTAACGGAAATAAATCTATTATTCATTGGGATTTAGTTTGCATTCAGACGGAAGATTACGGCGGAGGCGAAATTTATTTTGACGATATATTGATAAGGAAAAACGGAATTTTTGTAGTCGATAGTTTGAAATGTCTCAATCCTGAAAACTTATATTAATTTATTTTTTATAAAGAATTATTCAATATATTCCTCAATGCCTTTTGTTGAAGTTTTCCAAGTTATACCATATTTCCAATTTTTCACATCGCAATATTTACAGAAAGGTATCGGTTTCGCTAAAAATTGTAGAATTTCTTGATAATTTCTTGCTTTATGTATATCAATATAATCATTAACGCTTATCGGAATATTTTTATTAAAAAATTTATTAAAATGTCTTATATTTGAAGGTAAAGAACATGTATATAATTTTCCATTATCTAAAAATATGCAACTATTTGCTAAATTACAATTTCTAAAATTATACTCTGGATTTTCTTTTCCATCCAAATTTAGCATATGTTTATAGCTAGTCTTAATAATATTTTCATCATTAAAAAATTGTAATTTTATATTCATGTCTTTACAAATTTCTTTTATTTTATCCCAATCTATTTTTATCGGGTATTTTGTCGGCGCTAAAGTAATATTATTATCTTTCATTGATTGCCAAAAGCTATTATCTTGTTTCAATAATAAAATTCCATTTGTAATTAATTTTATTTCGGTTTTATCAAAATATTTCCTTGCAATTTCAAAAAATCTTTTTATATTAGGATTTAATAAAGGCTCGCCTCCAATTAAATGAATTGTATTTACTTCTCCGTTAGATAATTCGGATAGTCTTTTAATATCTTTTTCAAACACTTCAATATTTGTAAATTCCGGTTCTGCTAATTGGGAGAAATGGTCACAACATTGACAATTAAGATTGCAATGTTCCACCAAATGTATATCTATAAAATCTATATTCGCTTTAGGAGTTATTTTATTAAATTGGAAATTAATTAAATCATGCTTTGCTCTAATACTTTCAAAAAAATCTCTAACTTTGTCTCTTAATTTTCTATTTGGTATCCACCAAACTATATTATCTATCGTTTTTTTAATATCTTTGTCATTCATTTATTTCTCCAGAATTAGTTAACATATTGCTTATTATAGGAACATAAATTATTAAATTATGATTAAATTATACTTAATTTTTTGATAAATGATTATTTTTTATAAATTAATACTCAGAAAATGATACAAATAAATTTATATTCAACTGTTGATATTTTATTTTTTGTATGTTATAATGAATTTTATTATAAATTATTGAGGTTGCATATTCCGATAATAAGCAATATGTTAACTATGTTATGTAAATATTTTTATAAATCTGAAATTATATTTTAAACTACTTATAAAGAATTTATATTATCGGGGCTTATTACTATGATATTTTTATTTTTATTAAACATATAAGCGGCTTTTGAAAACGCGCCAATAGTAAATATCATATGTTTTGATGAAGACATTAAATACATATCAAAATATACCGTATCTTTATTATCGTTATTAGAGTAAGTATATTCTACTTCTTTCTTCAAATTTATTAATATATTATTTTTTACCCAATTCATATCGTTTGAAAAGAAAAAGAATTTAGGCTTTATCGGTTTTAATTTTTCTATCATTAAATAAATAGATTTAAAAATATATTCTTTATATATAGAATCGTTATTTTTAAATACCGCAAATCCGCCATGCGCTTTAATATCTCCTCTTCTAATATGAACGGCTACCGATGCAGGATGATTAATTATTTCGTTATGAATAACCAAATTATCGCCTTCAAGTCTATGAAGCAAATGTTTATCAAGGTCAAGTTTTTCTTTTATTTTTTCAAAATCATGATTTAATGGAAGCGGATAACCGTCAAGATATATATTCTTCATTTTTTTGATATAATTATCTATAGGATACCAAGTTTCGTCTTTAACATAGAATAATCTTTTATACATTTCAATCTCATCTTTTGTAGCTATTTCTATATCTAAATCGGGAAAACAATTAGTTAAATCAAAAATTCTTTTTTCTTTTCCCAAAGCATCTTTACCCCAATTTAAATGCCAAGTAATATCGTATTTTATCCTTACATTATCATAATTTTGTTTAATAGATTCTCCAATAAAATATTTACCCAACTGTCCCGTAAATCCATCACTTTGCCATATTATAATAGTTCTTTCGTCTTTATCGCTTTCTGCCGAATTATTTTTATTCATTAAATATTCTACTTTATAAGCGGTATTTACAATATCGTTAAGAATATTTCTCATATTATCTCTTTTGCTCTTTTTGGGTATAATCCAAACTAATTTATTTACTAGGTCTGTATAATTTTTATAAAGCATAATTTATACCTCTAAATAAAAATAGATAACTCAATAAATATTTGAATTTATAAAAATAATGACAATATATATAATTTAATGTATATGCATATATAAATAAGTTTTTATTTTTTGAAAAGTATTTTAAAAAATTTAAAATTATATTAATTGGCGATTGGCGATTGGCGATTGGCGATTGGCGATTGGGTAATCGTAAATATAATTAATTAATTTAATAATCATAGCTATATTATAGTATATAATAAATGATTTGTCAAGAGTTTAATACGCTTAAAACAAAAGAGCGCAACTTGAACTAAATAAAAAACTATTAATACTTTATTTTTAAGCGTTATACATAATTAAAATATATTTATAAAATTTATTAAATAAACTTGAAAAAATATTTTTTATATATAAAATTATTTCTAAAAATTAAAAATAAATTTGGAATTAATAAATGAATATTATAGGAATATCGGGAAATATTTTAGAAGAAAATTCTATAGCAAAGGTTTTTGTAAATCGAACTTATATAGATTCTGTAGTTAGAGCTAACGGAATTCCTTTTATAATTCCTATATGCGAAGACGAAAATATAATAAAAAAAATGATTGAAAAAGTTGACGGAATTATAATGACGGGAGGAGTCGATATTCATCCTTTTAGATTCAACGAAGAACCTAATCCAAAAATTGGAGCAATATCAAAAGAAAGAGACGATTTCGATTTTTTAATTATGAAACATGCTTTTGAAATGAAAAAACCAATATTTGGAATTTGTAGAGGAATACAACTTATAAATGTTTTTTTTGGCGGAACTTTAATACAAGATATTAACTCTCAAAAAAATACGAATGTTTTACATTCTCAAACTGCGGCAATAGATGTGGCGACTCATAAAATTAAAATAAAAAAAGATTCTATAATCTACAATATTTTTGGAAAAACTGCCGAAGTAAATAGCTTTCATCATCAGGCTATTGATAAACTTTCTAAAGATTTTAAAATCACATCTACGGCTAATGACGGAATAATAGAATCTATAGAATATAAGAAAAAAGACGCTTTTATATTTGGCGTTCAATGGCATCCCGAATGTATGACTGCTAAAGATATAAAAATGCAAAATATATTTTCTATGTTTGTAGATATTTGTAAATAATATAAATATTAAAAGTTTATTAATCAATTATTTTTTATTAATTTTTACTCTTAAAATAAGCCCGATAAACATAATAATAAAAGTTAAAAATATTGCAAAATATAAATTGCATAAAATTTGATATTTCAAAAATTTTATTTCGGAAAAATTTTTAGACAATTTTATTAATAGATTTGTAAAAAATTCCACAGTAGAAGCGGGATAAATCGACAAAGGAGAATATATTTGAAAAATAATTATAGTTATTATCGAAGAAGATAGAATTATAAAAGCCAAAGGAACGGCGAAAATATTTGCAAATATCGAAGTTAAATTTAAAATCGAAAAATGATAAACGCTAAAAGGCAATATTGAAATTAACGCTATTAAATTTATAAAAAGAAATCCAACTAATTTTATGATTAAATTTTTTAGAAAAATATTATCTACATTTTTTATTTTACTTAAAATATAAAAATCAAAAATCGGATAATAAAGAATTATTCCTAAAGTCGCTAAAAAAGAAAATTGAAAACTTATCTCTCTTATAGAATTAGGCTCTATTGTCAATATTATTAAAGCGGCTAAAAATAACGAATTGACGGAATTTCTATTTTTATCGAAAATAAAAGATATTAATAAACAAAAAGCCATTATGCTCGCTCGAATTATAGAAACCGAAAATAAAGTAATAGCGGGATAAATTATAATTGTTATAATTGTAGATATTAATATTCTTTTATAAAAATTTATCGGCAGAAAAGATAAAGCGATAAATAAAATATAAAGAACCATAGAAATATGAAGTCCAGATATTGAAAGTATATGAGATATTCCCGCGTCTATAAAATATTGATTTATATTTTTTGGAATAATGCTTTTATCTCCGATTGTTATGCCTTGAGCTACAGAATAATTTATTGGACTTAAAAATTTTCCGAGAGATTTTTTTGCAATATTTCTAAAATATAAACCGTATTTATTTATATAATTGATAATTGAAAAACCGCTTTTTTGAACGGTAAAATTAATATAAGTATAAATTGAAGAAACGCCATATAACATTTTATTATCAAGATTTTTTATAATATTTTTTTCGTTTTCATTTGTAAAAATATTTTTATACAAATTAATTTTTGCATAAACCGTAATTTCATCGTTTATATAAATCGGTTTTGAAGAATTATGATATATTCTAATATTTCCCGAATAATAAAGCCAATTTTTTCCGTCAAATATCATATCGACATAAGCAATATATCTATCTCTAAAATTTATTACTCCTTCATATTCTTTTATTTTCGCTCTATAGCCCTTTATATTGCCTTCAAAATCGCTCAAAGGATTAATAAATATTTTATAATATCTCGCTATAGTAAAACTATAACCGATAAAAAAACATGATATTATAGCTAAATAAATTTTAGTTTTATTAAAAAATGCAAAAATTAAAGATAAGATTATTAATATAAAAGCGACTATTAAAAATATATACGATAAAAAAATATTTTTTAAAGATAAAGCTAAAGATATTCCAAAAGAAAAACTTAAAGCAATGTATAAAATATAAGTAATCGGATAGCTATAAAATTTTTTCATTATTATTTAAAAGTAAAAATATTTATCTCTTTACTATTCCGTAAAAAATTATATTTATAATAGTGTCTAAATCTTTTTCTGCGCTTTCAAAATTTTCGTTTTTTGCCCATTCTAATTCAAAGCCTTTTATTATTGCAAGTATCGACTCTGTTGCAAGTTTTATATCTATATTAAATAATCCTTTTTTTACTCCGCTTCTTAATATCATTTTTATAGTATTAAATTCGTCTTTATGATATTGCGCTCTCATATGTTCTATAAGCGTAAAATCTTCAAATATTCCGCTATGCAAGGCTTCGTAAAGATTGGCAAGTTTTATATAACCTTTTTGTCTCGTTAGTATATACGCTCTTATTTTCGCTTCCGCCGTTTCTTCTTTTTTTATCGCTTCGTATAATTCCGATTTTAAGTCTAAAGCTTCTTTTTCCGCGATTGCAAAAAATATTTCTTCTTTGCTCTTAAAATAATAATAAATACTGCTTTTAGATTTATGAACCATTAATGCAATATCGCTCATAGAAGCCTTTTTAAAACCATATTGTTTAAATAATTTTCTTGCAGCTTTTATAATTTGTTCTCTCGGATTCATTTTTATCCTTATTTAATTAATTTAATTATATTATAACAGAATATTGATATTTGTCAAAAAATAGGATTTATTGTTTTAAGATTTTATTTTGATTCGCTAAAAAAATCGTTTCCTATAGGCGCTACTACCTGTTTTACATTAAACGCAGACGAATCGCTTAATTTTGCAATATTTTTGTAAACATTAGCTTGAGCCACTCTCTCTATATATTGCATTCTTAATATTTCGTTTATTCTATTTCTTAAATAAGCCGACATAACTATATCTTTTGTAGTTCCGTCTTTTAGATTAACTTCTCTAAACTGTCCTACAACCGTATTATTTAATTTTCCATATCCATGCAAGAATTGAACTTTTGTTATTCCTCCATTATGAGAAACTATAGCGGCTCCAGATATATTTATAGTGCTGTTGTCGGGCGTATAAATTGTAATGTATTCGGGTTTATAACTCATAGGCGCTACGATTAAAATCTCGCCTTTATGCAAACTAAATACAATATTTCCGTTTTTATCAAAAGTATTGTCTAAATATATTGAGGAGTTTTCTTCGACTTTCAATAAAATTCTGTCTTGCAAATATGCAGTTAAAGAAGACGCTTCCGTGATTATAGTGTCTCTCGTAAATAATAAATCTCCCAATCTCGCGGGTTTTTGAATAATTTTTTTTGCCGCTTGAGTTTCGTCAGATTTTTTCGCTTCCACTTCAAGTTTTACATTTCCTTGAACATCGACAACTTTTATATATTTAGTCGAATTATAATAAGCTTCTATATTTAATGAAATTGCAAATATTAATATTGTGGCTATAATTCTTTTTTTCATTTTTAAAATAAACTCCAATTTACATTTATACTTAAAAATTATCGGAATAAAATTTAATTTTATGATAAGCTTTATTAAAATTTCATTGTATAAAAATATTGATATTCGGACTTTTTATATCGTTTCCATTTGAATTAATCGCTTTAATATAAAAAGTATAATCTCCTTTTTTAAGATTCCAAATCACAGAACCGTTTTTTAATTCTTCAATATTTGCAATAATCTCTTCATTGCAATATAAATTAGCTTCGATAATATTTTTAGGAATGTAAGAAGAAATAAAAATATTTTGATATTCCAAAGGCAAAGTAGAATCTATTTTATAAATCGAATTATCGGTTGGCGAAGTTATTGAAATTCTTTCATTTATTTTATTTTGATTATTTATACTATTAAAATTATTAATTTGATTTAAATTATTATAAGCGTAAGTATTTTCTGCCTTTATCCATTCTGAATTTGGTTTTTCTATCTGTCTTTCTTTAATCCAATCGTTATATTCGCTCGGCAAATTAAGAAAAACTTTTTTATCAAAGCTTCCGTCCGAATTTCTTTTTATATATAAATTATGAACATCGCATTCGTCTTTAACTACATTTGAAATCGAAAATTCTTCGAGTCGAGTCTCTTTACAAAATTCTCCTCTCAATTTTCCGCTGATTAAACAAATTTCTCTCTCTATAATATCTTTAGGCTTATCCCATCTTGTTTCTTTTTGACTTTTATTAAGCATAGAAAATAAATCGTAAAGTATCGGGACCGCTCCGTTTCCTCCCGTTATATTTATCATTTCGCTTCCCTTAAAATCTCCAAGCCATAAACCGACTATATAATCTTTTGTATAGCCAATAGCCCAAGCGTCTCTTGAGCCTTTTGAAGTTCCCGTTTTAATCGCTATAGAAAAAGGATAAACTAATCCTCTATAACTTCTGAAAGAACCCATTCTTGCATTTTTGTCGGATAATATTTTATTTATTAAATATGCGCTTTCTTCCGAAATTACTCTTTTATGAGTGTAGGATTTTTTAGGAAAATAAAATATCTCTCCGTTTTCTTTTTTTAATGAAACTGCAGAATAATGATTTATAAATATTCCCGAATTTGGAAATATAGTATAAGCCGAAGCCAAATCTATAAGCCTAACTTCAGCGCTTCCAAGAACTAAAGAATAACCGTAATAATCGGGATTTTTATCAATACTTCTTAAACCCGATTTTAATAAAATATTTTGAAAATCTTTAAGACTATATTTTGAAAGCCATCTAACAGCGGGTATATTAAGAGAGTTTGCAAGAGCGTCTCTTATTGTAACAGGACCTCTATACTTTCTATCAAAATTTTCGGGTATATAATCTCCTCCTGGCGAGTTTATATAAGTTTTAATATCTCCTATTACCGAAGCGGGCGATTCTCCTTTATCAAATAAATAAGCGTATAAAAAAGGTTTCAAAGCGCTTCCAGGTTGTCTTAAAGCTATAGCGCCATTTACAGAGCCGTCCGTCTCCTTGTCAAAATAATCCATAGAGCCTATCATTGAAAGAACTTCTCCCGTTTTAGCGTTTAATATAACGCAGGAAATATTTCTGACATTGAAACTATGAAGAGATTGACTCGCATTGCTTATAACTAACGAAGCTTCTTTTTGCATTTTATAATCTAAAGTAGTTTTTACTTCCGTTATATTTGAATATTTTAATTTATAAAGCGAATCTTTTATATACATTACAAAATGCGGAGCTTTAAAAGTATATTTTTCTTTATTTTTATAAATCGTTGTATTTTCGTTTATATAATTATTATATTCTTCTTCTTTAATATAATTATTATTTTTCATTTGACCAAGAACATATATTTTTCTTAAATGCAATCTTTCCTTATATTTATAAGGATTAAATTTTGTTCCCGATTTTATTATAGATGCAAGAATAACGGATTCGTTTATATTTAAATCTTTAACTTCTTTTTTAAAATATAATTCCGCAGCCGCTCCTATTCCGTAGCAATTATTACCAAAAAAAATTCTGTTAAGATATTCTGTTAATATTTCTTCTTTAGTAAGATTCTTTTCTAATCGAATGGAATCTAAAGCTTCATAAAATTTATTTATATAATTTCTTTCTCTATGAATAATGCTTTTTGAAAGTTGTTGAGTTATTGTGCTTCCGCCCGAAACAATTTTTCTGTTTAAAAGATTTGAAATAAAGGCTCTTAAAATCGCTTTATAATCTATTCCTTTATGCTTAAAAAAATTTTTATCTTCGGCGCTTATAACGGCTTCAATTAAATTTTGAGGCAAATCGGAATATTTAACTTCTTTATAAAATCCGCCGTATTCTGGAAAAAGATTTGCAAGCAAAATATTATTTCTATCGTAAATTTTTAATACTCTGCTTTCGTTTTTTTGTAATTTTTCTTTTGAAAAAGGTTTATTAATATATTCTTTTGAGAATTTATATAATTTATAAACTTTAGGAATAAATATTAAACCTAATATAAATGAAGTTAATAATAAAATATATATTATAGTTAATGCGATTTTTTTAATTATATTTTTCATTTTTTGCTTATACATTTAATTAATTAAAATATAAAATAATATTATATCAAAAATTATTTGTTGTCAAAAATATTTTATCTAAAAAATATATTATTACATTTTTAATAACTACTCTACCTTACTCTATTATATTATATTCTTAATTGCATTTTTTATAATTTCGTAAAATCGTCTTAAAATTAATTACATATTCAATATTATTTTATTTTAATATATAATCAATTGAACATTAAAAAATTATAATAAAGGAAATTCCATGAAATTAATCAAAATTGTATTATTAACTTTATCCATTTTTATTTTAATATCATGCTTTAATGATAAAAGTAATTTAGATTATGTTCCCGTAGATTCTCCGAAATCTTTTAAGGTTTTGGGATTTTGCACTCCCGCTCCTGAAAACGCTTTAAACTCTAAATATGCTATTATAAATAAAACTATTGCGGAAGTTAATTTTGATTATGCAAATAATAATTATTATTATAGAGCTTCAAAAAAATTAAACGATTTATTTAAATTAAATAATATAAATATTAGTAATAAAGAAAATATTTCTAATAATATTAACGCTATTATAGAAGAGTTAGATTTTATAATCGAAGATATTGAAAGCATAAATATTATAATAAAAAATAATTCTGATAATAAAAAAGTTATATTATGGAATATAGAAAATATAAATTATTCGCTTTTATCTACTTCCGCTAAAGATAATAATTTTGATATTGAAAAACTTGCATTAACGCTTATGAAAAATAAATTGAATACAAATAATTAATGAATTTCTCCCCAACTTTTGCCTTTATGAATATCCACTACTATAGGAACATTTGCTTTAACCGAATGCTCCATTATATCTTTCATAACTTTCATAGCTCTGTCGGATTCTTCTTCTGAAACTTCAACTACTAATTCGTCATGAACTTGCATAACTATTTTTGCAGTTTTGAAATGATTTTTAAACTCTCTATGAATTCCTATCATAGCGACTTTAATCATATCGGCGGCGCTTCCTTGAATTAAAGTATTCAAAGCCATTCTTTCCGCTTCGTTTCTAACTACAGAGTTTGAAGAGTTTATAGTTTTTGATAAATCCCTTATTCTTCCCATCATAGTTCTAACATAGCCTTTATTTTTAATATCTTTAATTGCCTCTTCGCAGAAAGGTTTAACTTGAGAATAAGTTTCAAAATAACTTTTTATAAACTCGTCCGCTTCCTTCCTTTTTATATCCAATTCTTTTGAAAGCCCGAATGCAGTTTTTCCATAAATTATTGAAAAGTTAATAATTTTTGCCGTATTTCTCATTGAAGGAGTAATATGCTCTTTACTAACGGAATATATTTTCATTGCAGTTTTTTTATGAATATCGTCATTATTTTTAAAAGCTTCTACTAATGTCGGGTCTTTACTAAAATGAGCTAGTAATCTTAATTCTATTTGCGAATAATCGGCTGATATAAGTAAATTTCCTTTTTCGGCTATAAAAGTATTTCTTATATCTTTACCTTCTTCTCCTTTCACGGGTATATTTTGTAAATTAGGCTCTGAAGAAGATAATCTTCCCGTTGCGGTTACGGTTTGATTAAAATATGCATGAATTCTATTTGTCGATTTATTAACTAAAGTCGGAAAAACATCCAAATATGTATTTTTTAATTTTGAATATTTTCTATAAGTTATCATATTTTCCGCTATTTTATATTTTTTGGCAAGCTCGCTCAAAACTTCTTCATCCGTAGAAAATCCCGTTTTCGTTTTTTTTGCAGTCGGAAGTTTTAATTTTGTAAATAATATATATTCAAGTTGTTTCGGAGATTGCAAATTAAATTCCTCTTTAGCTTCTTTATAAATGTCTTTTTGAATTTTATCTAAAAGCAAACCATACTCTTCCGATTGTTTTTCCATTTTTTTAGAACTAATATAAACTCCGTCAAATTCCATATCGGCAAGAACTTCTATCAAAGGCATTTCTATATTAAAAAATAATTTGTCAAGCTCAAATTTCTTTATTATCGGAGCAAAGCATTCGTAAAGCCTAAAAGTTATATCTGCATCCTCGCATGCATATTCCACTACATCTTTTAAATTTACATTTAATAAAGTTTTTTCGGCGTTGTCGGTTATATCTCTATATTTTATAGTATTATAAGACAAATAACTTAAAGCCAAATCGTCCATATTATATCGGCTTCTTGCAGGATTTATAAGATAAGCGGCAACCATAGTGTCGAAATACATATTTCCAAATCTCTTATTTATCGCTCGCATCATTTTATATTCGTATTTTAAATTATGTCCTATTACTTTTATATCTTCTTTAGCCAAAGTATCGAATACTAATTTTAAGCAAGAATCAATATTTATTTTAGTTCTTCCGCTAATATCAAAATAAAAAGCTTCTTTTGATTTCATAGCAAACGAAATGCCGATAATTTTATCTTCAAAAACATTTAAACCCGTAGTTTCAAAATCAACGCATACCAATTTTTTATTATTTATATCTTTAATAAGATTATTTAATTCTGTTTCGTTTTCTATTAAATAATAATTTGCATTACCGTCTTTTGCGCTCGATAATATCGTTATTTCTTTTTCTTCTTTTATTAATTCGCTTTGTAATTTATTTTCTCTTTTATTTTTTTTATCTGTTTTTTTTGATTCGTCCGATATTTTTACTTTATCTTCTTTTTTCGATTTTATAGTTCCGTTTTCGGATATATAAGAATTAATTTTATTTCTAATTTGTTTTAATTCCAAATCGTCAAGAATTTTATTAACTTTTTCAATATCGATTTTATTATTTTCAATATCTTTATAATCTAAATTTAATTCTTTTATATCTCTTTTTATTGTAGCAAGTTCATAACTCATATAAGCGTTTTCTTTATCGTTAATCAATCTTTCTTGCAATTTTCCTTGAATAGAATCTATATTTTGATAAACGCCGTTTAAGGTTTTATATTCTTGCAAAAGTTTAACTGCCGTTTTTTCTCCGACTCCTTTTACTCCAGGAATATTATCCGAAGAATCGCCCATTAAAGCGAGTAAATCTATAATTTGATTAGGATAAACTCCTCTCTTTTCTTTAACTGTTTCCGCATCGTATTCTATTAATTCATTATCTTTATTGCTTGCCACAACATTAACATCTTTGTCGACAAGTTGCAGTATATCTTTATCGGGAGAGTAAATTATAGTTTTTATATTTTCTTTTTTATTTCTTTCTGCGATATATCCTATAATATCGTCCGCTTCGTAATTATCCAAAACTATTCTAGATATTCCTAAAGCGTCTATAAGTTCGTATAAAATCGGAATTTGACTTCTCAAATCGTCAGGCATACTCTCTCTATTTTCTTTATACTCTTTATAAATTTCGCTTCTGAAAGTTTTTCTTGAACTATCTAAAGCTATAGCGACATAATCGGAAGGATAAGCGTCTAATAAAGAAAAATAAGTTCTCAAAAATCCGTTTATTGAAGAAACATTTTCTCCTTTTGAGTTTAAAAGCGGTCTTTTCAAAAAAATAAAATGATATCTATAAAGGATACCGAAAGCGTCAATAATAAGAAATCTTTTTTTCATAATTCTATTATACTATAATATTTTTATTAAGTAAATAACGACTTTACGATTATATTTTTTATAAAAAATTCAAGCGAAATTCAATATAAATTATGTTTACATAATATATAAATTTTTTTTAAAAAAGACTTGACTTTTTAAATTAATTAATTATATTAAGTATAGAAAGATTAATTAAAGCCAGAGTAAAACTCGGCAGGAGGCGTTTTATGACGAACAAAAAAATCTTTAAACTTTCAGCATTAGTTTTTATTGTAGCTATTCTTATAGTCTTTTCAATAAGCTGTAAGAATAAGGTAACTAGGGCAAATAACCTTACCTTATCAGGAGAAGCTACAACCGAAGAAGTAGTTAAAGTTGACGATAATAAAGATATCAGTCAATTTGAAAATAAAACATATAAATCAAATATAGAAAAGATAGGACATGTTTCTGTAGTTTTAGTGGCAAAAATTGTAGTCCCTGAAGTTAATGAGTCGTATCTTGAAGTAAGATATATAGACCCTAAAGACGAAAATAGAGAAATTTGGGAAACTGAACAGTATTATTATCCTATAAATGAAAAAGGCTCTGTATATAATTTACAATACAAAAAAGCAAATTATGTAGAAGGAAACGGATATGTAACTTATACAAGAGAAGCTACGGCTACTTTTGGAACAGACGGTTCTCTTACTCTTAAATGGAAAGGCGATTTAGCTGAAAGAGGAGATATAAAATTAGCTTTACAAAAATAAAAAAAATTAAATAATAAACTAATGCTTTGAAAGTCAGAAGTCATTAGGGAGATTTTTCTTCCTAATGGCTTTTTTATTAGACTATAATTATAATAATTTATAAAATTCAATTAATATTTAATATCAATAAAAATAAATAAAAAATTAGCTTTAGATTTCAAGCTATAAACTCAAAACCTAAAGCTAAATTTAAAAATCTTTATAATAATTATAATAAACTATAAAGCATCTCGCCGTAAGTCGGCAATTTCCAATATTCTTTTGCAACCGTTTTTTCAAGCTCGTCAATTATCTGACGCATATCTACATCTATGCATTGTAAAATTTTATCTCTGTAGAATTTAGATAATTTATTTATATCGCCAATTTTTTTAGCTTCCGTAAGATAACTTTCAAGCTTTTTCAATTTGTCGTATAGAGATTTGGTTAAATCGCTTATTTTATTAATCAAATCTTTCTCAACTTCAAATTTTATTTTTAAGTTTTTCTTTTTCTCTACAATATCCAAAAGCGCTCTCGTATATTCCATAGAGTTTGGAATAATATGCTTATTAATCATATCTATTAAAGTTAAAGCTTCGATATTCAAAACTTTAATATATTCTTCCAAAACTATTTCGTATCTTGAATGAATTTCGCTTTCTGCAAAAACTTTATGTTTAGTCAAAAGCTCGACATTCTTTTTTGAAATAAATTGAGGCAAAACTTCGGGCGTGGATTTTAAATTATATAATCCTCTTTTTTCGGCTTCCTTTACCCATTCGTCCGAATAGTTATTTCCATTGTATATTATTCTTTTATGTTTTTTGAAAGTTTCTTTAATAAGCTCTTCTAAATCTTTTTCAAAATTAGAACTTTTTTCCAAAATATCGGCAAATTGCGATAAAGATTCGGCTACTATCGTATTTAATATTATATTAGGTCCTGAAATTGACAAACTTGAGCCAACCATTCTAAATTCGAATTTATTTCCCGTGAAAGCCAAAGGAGAAGTTCTGTTTCTGTCGGTTATATCTTTTGTTAGTTTCGCCAAATAATGAACTCCGACTTCCATCTCTTCTTTGCCTTTAGCGTTATATTTTTGAGAGTTGACAAAAGATTCCAACATATCCGTTAATTCTTCGCCCAAAAATATTGATATTATCGCAGGAGGCGCTTCGCTCGCTCCAAGTCTATGGTCATTGCTTGCGCTTGCCGTTGTCACTCTTAATAAATCCTGATATTCGTCAACCGCTTTTATAAACGCCGTTAAGAATAATAGGAATTGTTTATTTTTCCAAGGAGTATTTCCAGGCTCAAGCAAATTTATTCCCGTATCCGTGCCTATAGACCAATTATTATGTTTTCCGCTTCCGTTTACTCCCGCAAAAGGTTTTTCATGCAGTATGCAAGATAAATTATGCTTTTCGGCAATAACTTTCATTAATTCCATCATAAGCTGATTTTGGTCTGAAGCGATATTTGTAATTGAAAATTCGGGCGCTAATTCGTATTGTCCAGGCGCAACTTCGTTATGTTCCGTTTTTGCCAATATTCCTAATTTCCAAAGCTCGTTATCAAGCTCTTTCATAAACTCCTGCACTCTTGGTTTTATCGCTCCAAAATAATGGTCTTCAAGTTCCTGCCCTTTAGGCGGGCATGCTCCGAATAAAGTTCTTTTACAATATCTTAAATCTTGTCTTTGCAAATATAATTCTCTATCTATTAAAAAATATTCCTGCTCCGCTCCGACAGTAGTATAAACTCTTCCGACATCGTTATGTCCGAATAATTTAAGTATTCTTTTAGCTTCTTTTTCTAAAACTTCCATAGAACGAAGAAGAGGAGTTTTTTTATCCAAAGCCTCGCCTCCATAAGAACAGAAAATAGTCGGAATGCATAAAGTATTATCTTTTATAAAAGCGTAGGAAGTCGGGTCCCAAGCGGTATAACCTCTCGCCTCGAAAGTAGTTCTTAATCCGCCAGAAGGAAAACTTGAAGCGTCAGGTTCGCCTTGCGCCAATTCTTTACCCGTAAATTCCATACGAATAGAACCGCCTTCTACCTCGCCAGACGCCGGCTTTTGTCTCGTTATAAAACTTGTATGCTTTTCCGCAGTTATTCCCGTCATAGGCTGAAACCAATGAGTAAAATGCGTAGCGCCTTTTTCTATAGCCCACTCTTTCATGGCATGCGCCACTACATTAGCAAGCTCCAAATCCAATGTTTCTCCATTTTTTATGGTTTTTACCAATTTTTTATAAACATCTTTAGGCAATTTTTCCCGCATGACATTATCGTTAAAAACCATACTACCAAAAATTTCAGGCACATTTTTCATTTATTGTATCCTCCAATAAAATTTTTAAATTTTTATTAATAAAAATTTTTATTTTTATTGGCAATAATTATAAAATTTCTTAAAATTAAATCAATATTACTATATATAGTTATTTCAAAAATTTTGTGAAGTTTTAAATTTTTTGAAAAGATAATAATAGAAATAATACATTTTATACAAAATTTTATTATGTTAAATATTTTTTATATTCTAATTTTAGTTTTTTAATTTTAATTTTTTGTAAGTTCTTCAAATTTTTCAATCATATTTTTTTGATATTCTTCGTATTTTTTGGATAATTTATAATCGGGTTCTATAATTGTTTTATCTCTCAAAGTTTCTCTAATTTCATCTAAATCAATATTTTCATTTAATAATAAAATAGCGGAAATTGCAGCTCCCAAAGAAGCTCCTCCCGAAGGAAGAATTTTTATAGGACATTGCCAAATATTCGCTATAATTTTTAATATTTCAATATCTTTTGTTGGACCGCCTGTAACCGACAAATCGGCTTTTTTTGAAGAATTAAATTTTTTAGAATATTCGGCGATTAAAGATAAAGAACTTAAAACAATTCCTTTATAATCGCAATCAAAATTAGCTTTTTCGTAATATCTTTTTATTTCAAATGATTTACTTATAGGCACGGATTCGTTTTCTTTCTGCCATAACATTAAAGGCAAATTATTTATATTTTCTTTAAGCGAAATTGTTATATCTTTATAATTTTTATTATAATTATTCATTATAGCATCCCAAAGCATAGCGCCGTTTGTTCTGCAAAATATCATAAATGGATTTCCTATTCCGTCATACATAGCGTTTGAAACTCCGTTATAATCTCTATCATTTTCGTCTATATTAAGCATATAAACAAAACTTGTCCCAAGAGATAAAATATCGCCTTTATATAAAACTTTTGTTTCAGGATTATCTCCGCTTCCAATTCCTACAATACAATTTTTATTAAATCCAAATTTTTCAATAAAATAAGTTGAAATATATCCCGCTTCGCTTGAAGGACTTTTTATATTTCCTAATTTATTTTTTAAATCTTTTGAAACTGCATTTAAAAGATTTTCGTTCCATTCTTTTTTTGAATAATCCATTAAACTCATTCCCGCGCCGTTTCCAAAATCTACGGAGATACCGTCTTTTGCCGTTAATATTGAAGAGATAAAAGTATTGAGCAAAAATATTTTATAAGTATTTTCTAAAAGACTTTTATTATTATCAAAATAATATTTTATAACCGCTCCCGTAAATCTTAAAGGCGAATCAGAACCAGTTATTTGAATCATTTTTTCTTTACCGCCCGCAGCCTTTCTTAATTCTTTAGCTTGTTTTTCAGCGCAGGAAGTTCTCCAAATTGGAGCGCCATTATAAGAATAAGAATTTTTTAATATCTCGACTAAACTTTTATTTGCCGATTCTTTTAATTTTAAATATTCTAAATTCTTTTTATAATTATCAGACAAATAAACATGTCCATGCTGTTGAGCGGATATTTGAATAGAATCTATAAGCGAAATATTGCATTTATCTTTTAATTTTGAAAAAGCTTTATCTAAAGCTATTAAAAAAATATTTGTATCTTGTTCCGCTTTGCCTTCTATATTTGAATCGATTAATAAAGTATTTTTATTCATTGAAGAATTATTTATTTCTTCCAAAGAATTAAAAGCTACCGATATATTTAATTCGTTTTTAAAATTTTTGTAATTCAAAACGCTTAAAGTTAAACTTTGCGTGCTTAAATCTATTCCTAAACTATACATTTTTTAGCCTCGCTTTTTTATTATTCGTTATGAGTATATAGAAAAATATTTTATAAATCAAGTTTTATCTTAATTTAATATTTAGAAATTATTTGTTATAAATATTTTTTATAAAGAAAATACAAATTCCATTTAAATTCCAATCTGTTTATAAAATTCATTAGCTTTTATTCCGTTATCGCCTTTAAGTCACTCTTCTCTTCCTTGCAAAGCGTCTTTTATATCTTCAAAATCTTCCAAAAAATTTAAAATTGCTTCTTCGACAAGATAATCTACGGTTTTATTATGTTTTTTAGCGATACTTGAAAGAGCGTCTTCGGTTTCTTTAGTTATATTTATGTTCATTTTTTCCTCGTTAAATTGTCATTTATAGATTTATTATATTTTACAATTTTTTTAATTATTAACAATATATATTAATTATTTATTTAATAATATTCCAAATTTATTACTTTAATATATACTATTCTTAATTATATTTTATGGTTAATTATGTTATACAAAAAAAGCAATAATATTGAAATTAAAAAGATTAATAAAAACACTATTTACAAATATATTCTTGAAAAAGAAAAAATTTCTAAACATGATATAGCTATAGGTTTAGATATGAGTATGCCTACGGTTTTGCAAAATATTAAAGAGTTTCTTAACCAAAATCTTATAAAAGAAGTCGGAGAATTTCAATCTAGCGGAGGCAGAAAGGCTAAAGCTATTTCAATAATATCTGACGCGAGATTATCAATCGGAATAGATATAACTAAAAATCATGTTAGTTTAGTTTTGGTTGACCTTGCGGGAAAAGTTATAAAACATATAAGATTAAAAAATACTTTTTCTTACGATGAAAATTATTTTTTATGGTTTAATAAATCTATTAACGATTTTACGGAAGGAATCGATAAAAACAAAATTCTCGGAGCTGGCGTATCGATACCCGGAATAATTGATAAATCTGCAACCGATATAGCAAACTCTTATGTTTTGGGATTTGGAAAAGTTCCATTTACTGATTTTACAAAATATATACCGTTTGAATGCATATTTATTAACGATGCAAACGCAGCTGGATTTGCGGAAGCAAGATATCTTGAAAATAATTCTCTTTATTTATCTTTAAGCAATAGCGTTGGCGGCGCTATAATATTTGCAAAACAATTATATAACGGAGACAATATAAGAAGCGGAGAGTTTGGACATATGCGTATAGTTCCAAACGGCATTAAATGTTATTGCGGAAAAATCGGATGTTTAGATTCTTATTGCAAAGCTAATTTGCTTTCGGATTTGACAAACGGAAAACTTGGAGATTTTTTCAAAGAACTTGAAGAAGGAAATGAAGACTTCTTAAAAATATGGGAAAATTATTTATATTATTTGGCAATAGCGGTTAATAATTTGAGAATGGCTTTCGATTGCGATGTTATAATTGGCGGTTATGTAGGCGGATATTTTGAAAATTATATTGACGATTTTAGAAAAAGAGTCGCAGAATTAAATACTTTTGAAACAAACGGAAATTATGTAAAAGTTTGTAAGCATCATTTTGAAGCAGCAGCATTAGGCGCAGCTTTACAGCATATTTACGCTTTCATTGATAAAATATAAAGATTAATTAATCAAATTCTAAAGATTTGCAAATTTTATTTTTTAAAAAAGCTAAAAATATGTATTAAATGTATTATAATAGCTCAATAAATTTCTTATAAACCTAAAAATTTAAACAAATTTTGAATTTTTCACTTGACAAATAATTTTTTATGTATTATATTATTAATATAAATACTTTAATAAAACTATTTTAAAAAAGTATCTATATTAATTTGGAGATAAATTTTTTATGAAAGGAATGATGAAAACCGCCGTTATGACGGCTCTTAATAAAATTGAATTTACCGAAAGAGAAATACCGAAACCTAAAGATAATGAAGTATTGGTAAAACTCGAATATATCGGAGTTTGCGGTTCGGATTTGCATTATTACGAACATGGAGCTATAGGAAATTTTATAGTTAAAACTCCTTTTGTCCTAGGGCATGAATGCGCAGGAACTGTAGTCGAAATCGGAAGCAAGGTAAAAGAATTAAAGGTTGGAGACAGAGTGGCTTTAGAGCCAGGAAAAACATGCGGAGAATGTGAGTTTTGCAGAAAGGGAAAATATAATTTATGCAAAGATGTAATATTTTTCGCAACGCCTCCAGTAGATGGAGTATTTCAAGAATATGTCGCTCATCCTGAAAATTTATCATTTAAACTTCCTGATAAATTATCGACTATGGAAGGCGCTTTAATAGAGCCTTTATCCGTAGGAATGCATGCGGCTATGCAAGGAAAAGCCAAAATAGGAGAAATTGCATTTGTAACGGGAGCGGGATGCATAGGTTTATGTTCGATGCTTTCTTTAAAAGCTTGCGGAATATCAAAAGTTTATGTTATAGATGTAATGAAAAAGAGATTGGATAAGGCTTTGGAATTAGGAGCTGCTGGAGTTATAGACGCCTCTAAAGAGGATGTGGTAAAAAAAGCTTATGAGTTTACTAACGGAAAAGGAAGCGATTTAACAATAGAAACTGCAGGGGTTGAAAGTATTACAAATCAGGCTATAGAATTCGCTAAAAAAGGTTCTACTATAGTTTTGGTTGGATATAGTAAAACGGGAATGATTAATATGAATGTCGGAATGGCTTTGGATAAAGAATTAACTTTCAAAACCGTATTTAGATATAGACATATATTCCCTTTATCTATAGACGCAGTAGAAAGCGGCGCTATAAATATTAAAAATATCGTTACAAATACTTATGATTTTAAAGATTTACAAAAGGCGATGGACGATAGCGTGAAAGATAAAGCCAATATAGTAAAGACTGTTATTAAAATGTAAATAAAATTATTTTTAAGGAGAAGCATTATGCGAAAAATATTAATAACATTATTTATCACTTGCCTAACCGTGATTTCTATATCATGCTCTGGCAGTAAAAACAAATCTAACGCCAAAAAAATATCTATGGCATTTACAGTGCAGGATTTAACTAATCCTGTTTGGGGAGCTACGGCAGAAAACTTAAAGGTTATTTGCGCTAATAATAATGTCGATTTGACTGTGGTAGACTGTCAGGGTAATTCGGCAAATCAAATTACTCAAATGGAAAATTTTATCCAAAAAGGCTTGAATGTTATTGCAATCCATCCTGCAGAAATTAATTCGTTAGCTCCAATAATGCAAAAAGCTAGAGACAACGGAATAAAAGTATTTTGCTGGGATGAGGATACCGACAACGCCGATGTGTCTTGGCTTATAGACAATTTTGAATTTGGAAAAGCTATAGGAACGGAAGCTGGAAAATGGATAAATGAAAAATTAGGCGGACAAACGGATGTCGCTATCGTTGAATATTCAGTTTATCCAAATTTAATTAAAAGAGCTGACGGAATAGTTGCGGGCATTAAAGAATTGTCTCCAAATGCAAGAATAGTAGTCAGAGATAGCGCTATAAACGCGGCTGAAGGCATGCCTCTTGCAGAATCTTTTTTGCAGTCCAATCCTAATATAAAAGTCATAGCGAGCATAGGAGACGGAGCGGCAATAGGAGCAAACGAAGCCGTTAAAGCCGCTGGCAAAGCTACTCCAGATTTTGGAATATTTGCCGCGGACGCTACCGACGAAGCTTGCGATAAAATCTCTAAATCAAATGAGCCTTTTAGAGCTTCCGTTTCACTAGGAACTCCAAAACAACTTGCCGAATCAGTTTTTGATATATGCATGAAACTTGTTAACAACGAAGATATAGATAGTAAAATTTATAGACAATTTAAAGTAATAAACGAAGAAAATGTGCAAGATTATATGGCAGGAAAAATATAATTATAATAATTTATTTTTTGGATAATAGGGGTAATTATCTTGCCCCTATTTTTTTGAAAGGTTGAATTATGGAACAAGATATAATATTAAGTTTAGATAATATTGTTAAAAAATATTCTGGCATTTTGGCTTTAGATAATGTATCGTTAGATATTAGAAGAGGCGAAATACATGCTTTAATGGGAGAAAACGGAGCTGGAAAATCTACTTTAATTAAAACTATAGCGGGAGCAATACAGCCTGACGCTGGAACTATTAATATAGACGGCAAACAGTTTAAATATATGACGCCTCAACTTTCGGAAAAAATGGGAATAGCGACTATTTATCAAGAATTTAATTTAGTTGATGAATTATCTGCTGCAGAAAATATATTTTTAGGCAAAAAACTTTCAAAAGGTATATTTATAAATAAAAAACTAATGCATGAAAAATCTAAAGAAGTTTTTGAACAATTAAATATAGATATAAATCCCGATAAACTTGTTAAAAACCTTACCGTAGGATATCAACAAATGGTAGAGATAGCAAAAGCCGTAATACAGAACGCTAAAGTTCTTATTATGGACGAACCTTCCGCTCCCTTAACGGTTGTCGAGATTGAATCTATGTTTAAATTAATTGACGAACTTAACAAAAGAAAAGTTTCAATAATTTATATTTCTCATAGATTGGATGAAATTTTTAGAATATCAAATAGAGTTACAGTCATGAGAGACGGTAAAAAAATATCGACTTTAAACACTAAAGATACAAATGTTGAAGAACTTATATCTTTAATGGTTGGCAGAAAAATGTCAGAAACATTTCCTAAAAGAGAAACTCATAATTCTAACGACATATTATTGGAAGTTAAAAATCTATCTGGAAATGGAATAAAAAATATTTCTTTTAAACTTAAAAAAGGAGAAATATTAGGGTTTGCAGGTTTAATAGGCTCTGGAAGAACGGAATTAATGGAGTTAATTTTTGGAGCAAAAAAGATAAAAGAAGGAGAAATATTCTTTAACGGTAAAAGATTTATTCCTAAAAATCCAAAATATTGCATAAATAATGGTATAGTTTTAGCGCCTGAAGATAGAAAAAGATTAGGAGCTTTGATAACAAGAAGCGTAAAAGAAAATATAAGTATATCTTGCATAGAAAAAATATCAAAATTTTTATTTATAAACGATAAAGAAGATAAAAATATATCTAATAGCTTTATAGAGAATTTAAAAATAAAAGCTTCGGGAATAAATCAAATTGTAAAAAATTTAAGCGGAGGCAATCAGCAAAAAGTCGTTATATCAAAATGTTTATCCGTAAATCCCGATTTGATTATATTGGATGAACCTACAAGAGGCATTGATGTCGGAGCTAAATATGAGATTTACAAATTAATAAACGAATTAATATTAAACGGTAAAACTATCATTATGATATCTTCCGAAATGGAAGAGCTAATAGGAATGTCCGATAGAATAATAGTTTTATTTGAAGGCAGTATGGTTGGAGAGATACCTAAAGAAAAATTTTCTCAAAATTTAATAATGAGCTATGCGGCGGCAATCGATTAAATAAAGGAGTATAAAATGAATAAAAAAATAAACTTAAAAGATAAAATTAACGAATACGCTATTTATGTGGTATTGATACTGCTATTCTTATTTTTCTCTATAGCGTCCCCGTCTTTTATAAACGCTAATAATCTAATTAATGTAGTTAGACAAATATCAATGCTTGGAATAGCTTCAGTCGGTATGACTTTTGCTTTACTTGTCGGAGGCATTGATTTATCAATTGGTTCTCAAATGTCAATGGTAGCCGTAATTTGTTCTATAATGATGACGAAAGGAAACATAAATCCATGTATAGCTTCTATATTATGCATAATTTTGACTTCTGCAGTTGGTTTCTTTAATGGAATAATAATTTCTAAAATAAAAATGCCACCTTTAATAGTAACTTTATCCACTATGATAATAATCGAAGGCGTAGCTTTTATAATTTCTAAAGGCATACCAATTTTCGGATTTCCTCAAGGTTTTTCAGTTTTGGGACAAGGATATATAGGTATAATACCGATACCAGTAATAATTATGATAGTAATTCTTATAATTGGAGCTGTAATTTTAAATAAAACTTACATTGGAAGATATTTTTATTCAATAGGCGGAAATGAAGAAGCCTCTCGTTTATCGGGAATAGATGTGGATAAAATAAAATGTTTAGCATACACATTATCGGGATTATTTGCTGGTATAGCTGGCGTAATATTATTAAGCAGAACTAATTCTGGACAGCCTACAATGGGTAAAGGATTTGAATTTGATGTTTTAACCGCCGTAGTTTTGGGAGGCGTAAGCGTTAATGGAGGAGTAGGAAAAATATCAAATGTTATTTCTGGTATATTGATAATTGGAGTATTAAATAACGGATTAGTTCTAATGGGTATGAATACTTATGTTCAATCGGTAATTAAAGGAATAGTTTTATTAATAGCCGTAGCGTTCGATTTTATACAAAGAAGCAAGAAAAAATAATATTAAAAATTAATTAAATATTAATTTAGTTTAATAAATATTATTAAGTAAATAATATTAACTTATAATATCTTTAAATTATTAATCTTCTTAATTATAATAATAAAATAAATATTTTTTATAATAAAATAAGTTAAAATTTTTTGCATACTTTTCACCGTAAGCGCATAGTGTAAAGTATGGTAAAGTCAAGCGATACAAATAAAATAAATAATTGAAAAATATATTATATATTGTAAAATGTATAAACAATTATTTTAATCGGGGGAATAAATGAAACATACTTTAGGAGGGAATTATAATCCTAAAAATATTGAAGAAAAATTATATTGCTTTTGGAAAGAGAGCGGATTTTTTCATGCCGAAATTGATAAAAATAAAGAGCCTTATTCTATAGTCATACCTCCTCCAAATGTCACGGGCGTTTTGCATATGGGACATGGATTAAATAATACTTTGCAAGATATATTAATTAGATTTCATAGAATGCTTGGAAAATGCGTTTTATGGATGCCAGGAACCGACCATGCGGGAATTGCCACTCAAAATGTAGTGGAAAGAAGATTAAAAAAAGAAGGAAAAAATAAATATGATTTGGGAAGAGAGGATTTCGTTAAATTAACTTGGGAAGTTGCAAACGAGCATCATTCGATAATAATTAAACAGCTTGAAAAAATAGGTTGCTCATGCGATTGGCAGAGAGAGAGATTTACTTTAGACGAAGGATTAAGCAATGCGGTTAGAGAGGTTTTTGTAGAGCTTTATAATCAAGGTTTAATTTATAGAGGAAAATATTTAATAAATTATTGTCCAAGTTGCGGCACGGCTTTAGCCAATGACGAAGTTGACCATGAAGAAGTTGCGGGCGCTTTGTATCATGTAAAATATAAAATCGAAGGAAAAGACGAATATATTGAAGTGGCAACGACTCGTCCTGAAACAATACTTGCCGATGTGGCGATTGCAGTTCATCCCGAAGATGAAAGATATTCTCATTTAAATGAAAATACAATTTTAATACTTCCGATAGTCGGCAGAAAATTAAAACTCATTAAAGACGCTTATGTCGATAAAGATTTTGGAACGGGCGCTTTGAAAATAACTCCCGCTCATGACCCAAACGACTTTGCAATAGCGCAGAGGCATAATTTAGAAATAATAAATATTCTTAATCCCGATGGAACATTTAACGAAAATACTCCAAAAAATTATCAAGGTAAAACGGTTAAAGAAGCGAGAGATTTAATAATAAAAGAATTAGAAAGTTTAGGCGCATTTTTAGGAAAAGAAAATATAAAGCATCAAGTCGGACATTGTTATAGATGCCATAATACAGTCGAGCCTTATTATAGCGACCAATGGTTTGTAAAAATGAAGCCTTTAGCCGAAGAAGCCTATAAAGTCGTTAATAACGGACAAATAAAAATTTATCCAGAAAGATGGATTAACACTTATAACCATTGGATGAAAGATATAAGAGATTGGTGCATAAGCAGGCAATTATGGTGGGGACATAGAATTCCCGTTTGGTATTGCGAAGATTGCAGCGAGATGATTGTATCGAAAACCGATATTAACGAATGCCCTAAATGTAAAAGTAAAAATATTAAGCAAGACGAAGATGTTTTGGATACTTGGTTTTCTTCTTGGCTATGGGCTTTTTCAACTTTCGGTTGGCCAAAAGATAATGAAGAATTAAAATATTTTTATCCAACATCCGCTTTAGTGACAGGATACGATATATTATTTTTTTGGGTTGCAAGAATGATAATGGCTGGAACTCATTTTATGAAAGATATTCCGTTTAAAGATATTTATCTTAACGGTTTGATTAGAGATAAAATAGGAAGGAAAATGTCTAAAAGTTTAGGAAACGGAATCGACCCGATTGAAATAATTGACGAACATGGAGCGGACGCTTTTAGATTTACTTTATCTTTTATAACTTCTTTAGGCGGGCAAGATATTTGGCTTGATAAAGAACTTTTTAAAATGGGAGGAAAGTTTGCAAATAAAATATACAATAGCGCAAAATATATATTTGGAAATATCGAAGACGGAGAGAAAATAAAAAATATTGACGAATTTGAACTTGAAAATAAAGACAAATGGATTTTATCTCGTCTTCAAAAAGCTATAGAATCTACGGAAAGAAAATTAAAAGAATATAGATTTGACGAAGCCTCTCAAACGGTTTATAAATTCTATTGGAACGAATTTTGCGATTGGTATATTGAGATAAGCAAATTCGACTTAAAAGATAATTCAAAAAGAGAAAAAACTTTATCTTTGCTTTTGTATATTTTAGAAGAATCAATTGCAATGATTCATCCTTTCATGCCTTTTTTAACCGAAGAGATTTATTTTAATTTGCCAAAAAGAAATATAGAATCAAAATCTTTAATGATAAGAGAATATCCTAAAGCGAAAAATAAATATATATTTGAAGATATTGAAAAAGAATTTGATTTGATAAAAGATATAGTTTCTGCAATAAGAAATTCTCGCTCTTTATTCAATTTGCCTCCAAATAAAAAATTAGAAGTTGTATTAAGATACGCAAACGATTATTTTAAAACTGTAAGCGAAAATTATAAAAATATAATCTCCTCTCTTTCTTTAACAGAATCTTTAAATATAGTTTCCGCAAAAGAAAACGAAAGGAATAAAGGAAGTTTTGTCAAAGTATTTGAAGGCGGCGAGATTAATGTTAACTTGATTGGAATAATAGATTTTGAAGCCGAAAAAAAGCGACTTGAAAAAGAAGCGTTCGCTTATAAAAAAGATTTGGACGCCGTTAATAAAAAACTTTCAAATGAAAATTTTATTAATAAAGCCAAACAAGAAGCGATTGAAACTGAAAAACGAAAACAAAAAGAATTTGAAGATAAATTAAAAGGCATAAACGAAGTTTTGTCTTCTTTTTAATTATTAGATATAGGATATAGTAAAATTGACAACGGTAATTAATCAAAAGCTATTAGAAAAAAGCGAAATATTTAAAATAAAAGATTTTAGTTCTATAGATATAGATTATTCTTGGTCTTTTTCTGATAAAACTATAAAAGATACTGCATATATTACGCATAATTATTATACATATCCCGCTAAATTTATACCGCAATTAGTATCAAGATTAATAAATACATATACAAATAAATACGACATTGTTGTAGACCCTTTTATGGGAAGCGGAACTACTATAGTAGAGAGCCTTATAAATAATAGATATGCATTCGGAGTCGATATAAATGAAATAGCATATTTAATTTCAAAAGTAAAAACTACTCCGATTGACATTAAATTATTAGAGAAAGAATATAATATATTATTAAGTAAATTTATGGATAATAAAAATTTAAATGATTTAATTGAAAAATCTAAAAATATTATTCCTAATAACGAAAGAATAGATTATTGGTTTAAACCTAAACAAAAACAAGATTTATCTATTATACTTTATTGCATATCTGAAATATATAATATTGATATAAGAGATTTTTATTTAGTAGCTTTCGCTCAAATATTAAAAACGGTTTCTATATGGCTACAGAAAAGCATAAAGCCTACAAGAGACTTTAATAAAAAAGATAAAGATGTTTATTCGTTATTTTTAACTCAAGCTAAAAAAATGATAAAAAGACATAATTTATATAATTTGACTATCGATAAAAAAATATTTGAAAATATTAATAAATATAGAAATATTATCTGCGGAGATTCTCGAACTCTTCCTTTTGAAAATGAACAATCCGATTTTATAGTTACAAGCCCGCCTTATGTGACAAGTTATGAATATGCAGACTTGCATCAACTACCTTCATTATGGTTTGGATATTTAAATAATTTAAATGATTTTAGAAAAAAATTTATAGGCAGCGGTTGTAAAAGAGAAACGGAAGATATTAACGATAACGATTTAAAAAGCAAGATAGCGATAAATATATTAAAAAATTTTAAATATAAATCTAAAAAATACGCGGAAATAAAAAATTATTATTTAGATATGCTTGAAAGTTTTATTGAGATGAAAAGAATTTTAAAACCTAAAGGAAAGGCGGCAATAGTTATAGGCAATACTCAATTTAAAAATATAGATATTTTAAATGCGGAAGTTTTTTGCGAACAAATGAATAATATAGGTTTTAAAACTTATTCTATTATACATAGAGAGATACCTTCAAAAATGCTACCTTCTACAAGAGATTCTATTACGGGAAGATTTGCCAATGTTTCTTTAGGAGATAAATTAGTTTACCCTACAGAATATATTTTAATTATGGAGAGATTATGACATATAAAGATATAATATCGGTTTACGAAAATAAAAAGAAAATATATAAAAAAGATACTTATAAATATATTTCAAAATTATTAAAAGAGATTAAAGAAATTTACAGACAAGACGCTTTAAGTAGAGGAATAACTGATACGGAACAATCTTGGCGAGCTTTTAAAGGCAAAAATTTAGAAAAATTAATCGAACATATAATTAAAGACGAAATTGAAAAACTTAATTTATCTATAATAAACGGCAATATATTAGAGCATAATAAATATAGCGACAATAACGAATTAGATTTATTAAAAAGAAATTTAGCTATAGATTATGGCGAATTTGGAATGCATTTGCCCGATGTGGATATAATAATATACGAACCTAATAAAAGTAAAATAATAGCAGTTTTATCGGTTAAAGTCACTTTAAGAGAAAGAATCGCTCAAACGGGATATTGGAAACTTAAACTTATGAATTCTAATATAACTAAAGATATAAAAGTATTTTTTATTACGCTTGATGAAGACGATATATTTTCTAAAAAGCCCGCTAAAAAAGGACGAGCTATTGTAGAAGTCGATACGGACGGATGCTATATTCTTACAGAAAACGAATTTGAAAAAAGTAGCAAAGTAAAACTATTTTCTGAATTTATAAACGATTTAAAAAAGTTAACATAATAATTATAAAAGCATAATTTTTTAAAATATCAACGGAGAATAAAATGGATAGCGATGGAGTTTATAGAAGAGTCAATATAAATAAAGTTATGGAGCAAATATTAAAAAATAATCCTAACTTAACCGAAAGCAAAGCGCAGGAGTTGGCTTTAATTATGATAAAAGAGCTTAATAAAAAAATTATTTCTATAGTTTTGGATTTTGAAAACGGCGAAGGCGATTTTATGTCTTGCTATTTTGAGGCGATAGAAAAAATTAATATCGGAAAGTAGAGGTTTTATGTTTCACTCTCTTAAAAATAGCGAACTTTTAAAAATAAGAAATAATATTTTTTTAGAATATGCTTTTTCATCTCTTCAAAAAAACGGATTTATAAAATCGCCTTTTTTAAACGCTAATTTCGGCAAACATAATCCGCAACTTTATATTTATGATATGTGTCGTTTAACAAATTCAAATCTTGAATGCATAACGACTTATATTACTTCAAGAGATAGATATATTAAAATTTATCTTAATATTTTTGAATTATCTCCAAAGCCTGAAAATATATTTGAGCTTAAAGATATAGACGGAATAAAATTTTATTTGCCGCCGAATAAGAAAAAAGAAGAAAGACTTGATATTGATATGTTAAAAACTATTCCGTTATTTAGTTATAGATTTTGGTTTGAAAATTATAAATTAAAATCTTTCCATACGAAATTTGGATTAAACATGGCGATAAAGAAATTGCAATTTATTATAGAAAGAGACATGAAAAATATTAACTATTTTATTGAAAAATGGCATTCATTTCATAAACCTAATATAACCGATTGGGAAGGAAATATAATTAAGCGTTTATAAATTATAAAATAAATAATAAAAGAGGTTGAATAAATAATATGTTTTACTCTTATAAAAATATTAAAATTCATTATCAACTTATTGGAAGCGGAAAACCTATTTTTATGATACATGGACTCGACTGCGATTTAAATTTAATGAAAGGTTGCTTTGAGCCGATTTTTAAAAATAAAAATGGTTATAAAAGAATATATATAGATTTGCCTGGAATGGGAAAATCCGAAGCTTTATTAGAATACGCGTCTTCTGATAAAATTCTCGATATATTGATTTCTTTTGCTGAAAATATTATTTCTAAAAATTTTTTATTAATCGGAGAATCTTACGGAGGATATTTGTCAAGAGGCATTTTATCAAAACTCGATTCAAAAATAGACGGCATGGCTTTATTATGTCCCGTTGTTATTCCAATTCATGCAAAAAGAGATGTTCCTAAAAATATTATAAAATTTGAAGATAAAGATTTTATAAATACTCTTAACGATTTTGAAAGAAAAACATTCGGTAAGTTTAGCGTCCTTGAAAATAAAAAAGTTTATAAAAGATATAAAAATGAAATTCTTTCTGGGATAAAAAAATGTAATAAGGATTTTATAGAATCGCTTTGGAAAAATTATTCTTTTTCTTTTAATGTCGATAAAAAATTGAAAAAAATTAAATTTAACAAACCTGTTTTATTTATGGCTGGAAGGCAAGATATATGCGTAGGTTATAAAGATTTATATAAATTGCTTGAAGATTATCCGAGAGCGACTTTTAGCGTTATAGATATCGCGGGACATAATTTACAAATAGAACAACCCGAATTATTTAATTCTTTAGTTAAAAATTTTTTAATAAGAATTAAAATTAATAAAATATAAATGAAAATTTTTTAATTATTTAAAATAAACGCTTGAAATATTTTTAAATTAAAAATATTTAAATTAATTATATTGACATTATTTTAAAAAGATTGTATAATAACAATTAATAAATATTTAAATTATTTTGTTGACAAAAAATTTTTAATGCTATAAAATATTATTAAATTAATTAAAAATAAATAGTTGACAATTTTTTTAAATATTTTATAATGTTATTAAATTAATCAATATTGAAAAAAAATTAAATAAACTATTGACTAATTTTTTAAATGTTGTATAATTTAATTGTAAAATGTTTGCCGAGAAATCGGTGAGGAAAGTTTAATATGAACATTACAATGAATAAAAATACTGTAATTTTGTTAAGCAAAGCAAAGCAAAGCAAAGCAAAGCAAAGCAAAGCCATAATTATATCTTAAATAATTATTTTAAATTTCTATTTCAAAAATATTTTTTACATTTAGTTAAAACTTTTTTAACTTCAATCAACTTTGATAGCTTATCAAGGAAAATAAAAAGTCCTTGTTTAACTATAAAAAAATTTATATCAAAAGGAGTGTGCAATATGAAACACACAAAAAACATTCTTAAATCTTTATTGATAACGGTAATGGCTTTATCGTTATTGGCGGTTAGCTGTAAAAAGGACGAAGGCGGCACAAAAACGCCAACTACTCCTACAATTCAAAAAATAACCGATGCTGATTTAACTAGCACACTTAAAGCGCTTGGAGCATTAGGTGATACATCAACCACTGATATAGATTTTTCAAAAATGACGAACCCAGAAAATGGAAGCGCTAATATAACAAAAGGAGCAAGTGAAAGTAAAAGTTTAACAAAAGTTAAAGGAACTATACAAACCGTATTTCAAACTCCATTAACTCCAGTTTCTGTAACTGTAACTTTTGATACTGCAGCTGCAGCAGGTAATCAAACTGATTTAAAAGTAACTATAGTCTTTACTGCAAAAAGTGGTTTTGAATTTGATACTACAATAACAGGCGGAACTAAATATACTTACAATAAAGATAAAACAGCTACGCTAACACTAAATATTAAACCCGCTGCTGCTTGGGAACAATAATTAAATAATTTTAAAATTAATTAAAAAAACAAAATAAAGATTTGAAGCCCTATGTTCTTTATGAGCATAGGGATTTTATTTTTAAATAATGAAGATAATAATTTATTTTTATTTGTTTGGATAAGGTTTATAAATTATAATTTTTCAATTTCTTTTATTGTTAAGCCTGTATTTTCGCTAATAAATTTTATATCTAAACCTGCTTTTTTTAGATTTTTGGCTATCAAAATTGATTTGTCTCTTTCTCCTTCAATTTTTCCCTCTCTTCTACCTTCTTTAATTCCTTCTTGTCTTTCTTCTTTAAGCGTTATTTGTTTATCATATTGATAAATTTCTTTCTTCTCATACTCCGACATCATTAATCGACTTCTAATAAAATTATTATATCGTTTATGCGCTTCTTCCATTATAGGTTTTTCTTTTACTATTTCTGACATATATTCCTCCATGTTATTAGTTGTAAAAAATCCAAGCCAATAATTTAAATCCTTTTTTAAATCATTATCCTTGAATTTAAATTTTTTTAATTCTATTATATGTATTTGCAAATGGTCTGTTAGCAACCTTGCATTTTTTGTATCATAAATCATATAACAGCTATGCACATTTTTATCGTTTTTATTAAGATTAAAATTAAGAAGATTGATACTTATTACAGGCGTTAAGTCTTCATACTCTTCGCCTTTCTTTAAAAGTTTGCTATAATTTGCCGCCCAATAATAAAGTATTCTTTCGGGAAATCTCGAATTGCCTGAAAGTTGAACCTCAATTATAACGACAGTTCCATTCTTTGTAATGCATTTCACATCAACGATTGTCTCTTTATCATTGTAATGCTTTTTTAAATTAAAAGGATTTAAAATTTCAACCGCTTTAAAAGTTTTCATGTCTGCGCTAATCATAACGGCATTTATAAAGTCAAGTAAAACTTTTTCTCCACCTTTGTCCGTGAAAAAATACCGAACGAAACAATCATTTAATGCATTAAAAGGTTTTTTATTCATAAGAATATTATAACAGAATAATTTTATTTGTCAAAATTTAAATTGAATTTATAAAATTTTCTATATAATAATAAAATAGAGATTTAACAAAAACCTCTATATTCAAAAAATTATAGTTTTTTTTATTTTCTAATATGTCATTGTAAACGAAGTAAAGCAATACAAAATAATTAATTTTTCAAAACATTAATCAAAGTATTCGCAAATTCTTTAGCCGACTTTGAACCTTCCGCCGTTATAATATTTCCCGTAATTACCACATTATCTCCGACTATATCCGCTTCGCCATGTCGAACATGAGATTCGTCCGCAGTTGAACAAGTGGCTTTAATATTTTTTAGTATTCCCGCATTAGCCATTATAACGACTCCGCTTCCAATTCCCGCAACAATTTTTTTATTTTCTAAAAACAATTTTGCAAGTCCCTGCGCTCGCCAATCGTCCCATAATGTAATGCATCCTAAACCACCGACAAATATTATAGCGTCAAAATTTACGGTATCAACTTCGCTAAATAAAAGCTCTATATTAACGGAACTTCCCAATTTGCCTTGTCCTTCGCCGATTATTGAGGAAGAGATTTTTGTTTTATATCCGTTATTTTCAAATATTTTTTTCGTTTCAAAATATTCTTCATCTTGAAAATTTTTATAAGCCATTACATATAAAATATTATTTGTTTTTTCCATGACTTTTTCTCCTAGAGATTATCATTATAGAAATTATGATTATAAACTGCACATATCGTCATAATTTCTTTTATTCGCTATAGCAAGCTCATAGGCTTTAATATATTCTTTTGCGCTTTTTTCCCAAGAATTATCAATTTTCATTCCTCTTAATTGCATTTTCTTAAATCTTTCGGGATAGTCATAATAAACGCTTATAGCCCAACCTATAGTATTATATAATGCCGAAGAAGTGGCGTCATAAAATTTAAATCCCGTGCCTTCTCCCGTCTCTTCATTATAATTTTCAACCGTATCTTCAAGTCCGCCCGTAGCATGAACAATAGGAATAGTTCCATATTTTAGAGAATACATTTGATTAAGTCCGCAAGGCTCAAATAAAGAAGGCATTACAAACATATCCGCTCCCGCTTCTATCAAATGCGAAAGTTCATTATTATAGCCAATATAAGAACCTACTCGTCCAGGATATCTTTTTGGCAAATCTCCAAAGAAACTTTCAAGTCCTTTATCTCCCGTTCCTAATATTACAAATTGCATTTTCATGTTATTCATTAAATAATCTATTATTGAAGCTATAAATTGATAACCTTTTTGGTCCACAAATCTGCCAATCGCTCCTATTAATGCAACTTTATCGTCTTCTTCAAGTAAAAATCTTTTTTGTAATTCTCTCTTGCATATTTTTTTACCTTTCATATTTTTATCAGAAAAATTAGCGGGAATAAATTTATCTTTTTCGGGATTCCAAACATTTTCGTCTATTCCGTTAAGAATTCCAAAAAAGCTTGTAGTTTTATTTTGTAAATAAGGCGCCATTCCATGCCCGCCGTAAGGAGATGATATTTCTTTAGCGTAAGTCGGACTAACCGTCGTCACGACATCCGAAAAGAATATTCCGCCTTTAAGCAAATTAATATTTCCATGGTCTTCAAAAGTATCGGGACTATAATTATTCCAACCTAAACCTAAATAATCATAAGTAGTTGAAGAATTATAAATTCCTTGATAATTTGCATTATGAATTGTAAGCAAACTTGCGGCTCGTCCAAGCTCATTGCTCCAATGCCAAGTTTTTATATAAGCGGGAATAGCCGCCGTCTGCCAATCGTTTACATGAGCGATATCGATATCTAATTTTAAATCTCTGCATAATTGCAAAGCCGCCATTGAAAAAAATCCAAATCTCCAAGCGTTATCTTGATAATCGTTAAAAACATTATCATGATAAAGTCCTTCTCTGCTAAAAAAATTATGATGTTCTATAAAATAAAAATCAACTTCGTTATAAACCGTTTTAAATACAGAACACCATTCTTCGCCGTTTCCCATACGAACGCACATAGTCGGAAGAACATTTTCTAAATAACAGTCCTTAAAATCAATATCTCTATATTTTGGAATAACGACAAAAGCCTCTACTCCAAACTTTTTTAAATATATCGGCAGAGAACCCGAAACATCGGCAAGTCCGCCCGTTTTTATAAAAGGAACGGCTTCAGAGGCCGCTATCATTACTTTAAGTTTAGGCATAAAAACTCCTTTATTATTATAATATACTATTTTATTTAAAAACTTTCAAGGCAAAATTTTAATTAATTATAAAAAATAACTCTTGACTTTTAATTATACTCTAATATAATAAATATATTCTTAAATAAAGCTATGATTTTAGCGATTATATTTTTTGAGGAGATTTAAAATGATTACTACAATAAAAAATAAAATAGTATTAACGGCAGTTTTATTTATAACCGTTTTCTCAATTTCGGCTTATGCGGTAGATAAAAAATATATTCCAAATACCGCCAACGCCGCAATTTCTTTTAGTTTAGATAATTTATCTAAAAAAGCGGAAGGCGATTTACAGCAAATATTTAATTCTTTATTTATGCAGAAATTTGCTGATAATTATTTGGGATATAGAGACGATGAAGCGGTAGCCGAAATTATGACTAATAAACTCGCTCAATTATTTGATTTTTCAAAAGCTTCAAAAATTATTTTCCTAAACGATTATAAACAATCGTCAATAATAATAGATATTTTGGATATAGCCGAACTTGATAAACTTATGATTAAAATGGCAAGTCAAGAAGATAAATTAATTTCTTTTTCTGAAAATGAAAAATACAGATATTTAAGCCTTGATGAAAATATATTAATGTCTTGGAATAACGAAGTATTTGTTTTGTCTTTAAGAGGATTAATTTTTGAAGACGATTTAAATATAAAAACTTCTGCAGATATTATATTTAATTCTGATTCTCTTGAAAACGAATATTTTATTTCTTTAGAAAACGACACTAACGATTTTTACGCTTGGGCTGATTTGTCTATTTTATCGGATAGCGAAAGTTCTTTATTTGAATTATTTGGAAATATGCCAGAAGATATTAAAGATATTTATAAAGGCGGAATTTTAACTGCAAAGGTTAATTTTAATGACGGAATCGCCGATATGATTTTTGACACTTATCTTCAAAATAATGATTATGATATTCTATCTACTAAAAAAGAATTGCCCGAAAAAGAATTATTAGAAAATTTATACAAATTCGTAAACGGAGATAAAAATTACGGATTCTTATCGTTTAGATTTAATAGTTCTTCTACGCTTGTAAAATCTTTTATAAGTTCATTTGTTAACAATGAAATTTCATCTCAATTACTTGAACTTTGTGACGGAGATATTTTTGTTTCGGCTTGGGATACAGAAGAAGAGAATACGGCAATATTATTTTCAATGTCGATAACGGATGAAGAAAAAGTTAAAAACGCTTTGAAAACTTTTTCGTCTGAACAAGAAGGCGAAATTTATAATATATACGGCGATTATTATTATATAAATAATTCTATTCTTTATATGGTTACTGAAGAAAGCGTTATTAATTCTATAGCGAAAGGAGAGACTCCTAATTCTACATTGGACGAAGACAAATTAAAATTGGCAAACGATAATATGCTTTCGCTTTATTTTAATTTTAATACCGATTTGGGATTATTATTCGATTTAGAAAAATATATAGGAGAATTTGATTCTTTATCTTTAACTTCAAATATTTTAGATAATAATCATACTCAAACTATAGTTAAAGTTGACGCTAAAGATAAAACTAAAAATATTCTTATTATTATAAAAACTTTAATTGAAAATATTAAATAGTGAGATTAGACGAATATCTTTTTAAGAACGGTTATACCGAAAGCAGAGCTAAAGCGCAGGATATAATACTTGCAGGTTGCGTTTTTGTAAACGATATTAAAGTTACTTCAAAAGCTCAAAATATAAAAGATATCGATAAAATTAATATTATTCAAAATAGAAAATATGTTTCCCGTGCGGGCAGCAAATTAGAAAAAGCTTTTTTTGAATTTGATATTTCGGTTAAAGATAAAATATGTTTGGATATCGGCTCTTCTACGGGCGGTTTTACCGATTGCCTTCTTCAAAACGGCGCTAAAAAAGTTTACGCTTTGGATGTCGGACATAATCAATTAGTTTATAAATTAAGAAACGACAAAAGAGTTGTATCGATTGAAGACTTTAACGCTAAAAATATAAAAAAAGAAATGTTTGAAGAAAATATATCCGTTATCGTAAGCGATGTTTCTTTTATATCGATAACAAAAATAGCTCCCGTTATTTATAGAGAATTTGAAAATTTTGAATTTTGGATTAGTTTAATAAAACCTCAATTTGAAGCGGAAAAATCGGAAATATCAAAAGGCGGAATAATAAGAGACGATAAATTAAGGGAAAGTATTTTAAATAAAGCTATAAAAAAAATTGAAGAAATAGGATTTAAAGAAATAAAAAAAACTATCTCGCCTATAAAAGGAGCTAAAGGAAATATAGAATATTTGGTTTATTTTATAAGAAATAATTGATTATTTATTTAATATTCTATGACTATAAAGATTATATTCTTCGTAAAATTCGTCTATATTATTTATTATTAAATTTCCGTTTTCAGATATGGATAAAGATTTTATTTTAGTTAATTCATTTTCAACGATTTCATTATAATCGACTCCGATAATAGAACAAATATCGTAAATATTGTAAGGGAATTTTATTTTTTTAATATTTTTAAATAAAAGTTCCGTTTTTATAAGAGCGTCTATAATTATAATAAATTTACTCGCTATATTATTAGCGTTAAAGGCTTTTATTCTCAATATCGTGCCGTATATTCTTATGCTCATTATTTTTATTAAATATAATCTTATATTTTTATCCGTAAGCATTAAATTTAAAATCTCTTCTCTTTTTATCGATTGAATAATAGAATCTTGTAAAATTATAGCCGTAGTCGATAGAGATTGACTTTTTGAATTAGGTTCGTATCCGTTTATAATATCGCCGTCTATTGCGACTCTTCTTGTAACTTGTTTTGAATTAAAAATATTATAAACTCCGACTTTTCCGTATTTTATTATATATAAATAATCGCTGCTTTTAAGTTCGTTGTATAGACAATAGCCTTTTTTATATTTATAAATATTATTTTCTATGAGTTCTGGTTCTTCGATTGGCTTTATTTTAGATAATAATTCGTTTACAGTTTCATTATTTTCGTTGGATTCTTTATATTTATTAAATAATTTATAAGCCGCATCGTAAAATCCATTATTATAATATATTTTTCCCATCTCAACAATATCCGATATTTTCGGTTTTGTTTTAATATAAGGTTTATTCGCTTTATTTAGAAAATAATAATATCTATCAAGCCATCTTTCAAGATTGAGAATTAAATAATTATATATTTTATTTATTATGCTTTGATTATTTATATTTTCTATTTCTTGAATATTCATTTCTAATAATTCCGTATCTTCCAAAGCCTTTACCGTAAAAATAAAAGGTTCGTTAATTACCGCGTTATAAAATCCTATAATATCTCCTTCTTTATATTGAAAAGTATAATTGTCTGCAAAATAACTATACGCTTCAACTTTTCCTTTAATGATTATATAAAACATATATTTAGGTTCTTGTCCGTCTATAAATATTATAGAATCTTTTTTAAATTTGACAGTTTTTGAATTACTCATATTTACAAACTCATTAATATAAAATATTATTTTTTAATTATATAAAATATAAACCAATAAATATGGAATAGATAAAATATAAATATACGATTTGTTTATAAAAATAAATAAATTCTATTTTATTGAAAAAGCACAACGCCTTTTTTTAATATAATATTCGCGTATATTTCAAGTTCGCTTGTAGAAACTATAGCGTAAACATTTTTATATATATTATATATAATATATAAGTAATTTTTTAAAAAAATAAGCCTATTATCTCAAGGAATTATTGAAAAAAAAGACAGAGGAATTATAATATCTTCTGTTTATAATTCTTTATCCGATAGTTATGCAAAATACATAGAAAGTCTTAAAAATATTTTGCAAAAAGATATAAACTATTTGCATATAGTCGGAGGAGGAAGCAGAGATAAATTGATTTGTAAATTAACTAAAGATAAAACTAATATAAAAGCGTTTGCCGGTCCCGTAGAATGCACGGCGATAGGAAATATATTGGCTCAATTTAAATCTTTAGGTTTATTGAAAAATGTTAAAGAAATGAGAGAATTAGTAATAAAAAGTTTTGATATAAAAGAAATATAATTTTATTTGTAAAAGTTTAATTAAATATATTTTTTAAGGAGAAATAATCAATATGATTAAAAAAAATAATAATTCTAATAATAACAGAAAAGATTTGTCTAAACAGATAATAGCCGCATGCTTAAAAATGCGCGAGGATGGAGTAAATCAAGGAACTGCGGGAAATATAAGCGTTAGATTTAAAGACGGAATGCTTATAACTCCTTCGGGAATGCCTTACGAGATTATGAAACCTGAAGATATAGTTTTTGTTAATTCAAAAGGCGAAGCCGAAAAAGATAAAATCCCTTCAAGCGAATGGAGATTTCATTTATCGATTTTAAAAGACAATCCAAATTTTAACGCCGTTATTCATAATCATGCTGTTTATTCTTCTATGGTTTCTATACTCAATATTGATTATATACCCGCAATACATTATATGGTTGGAGTCGCGGGAGGAAATAAAATTCCTTGCGCGAAATACGCAACTTATGGAACGCAAGAATTATGCGATAATATTTCAATAGCAATGAAAGGTTATAAAGCCTGCATATTAAATAATCATGGTTTAGTCGCTTCGGATGAAACTTTGCAAAAAGCTTATCATGTAATGATGGAAGTTGAAAATTTGGCAAGATTATATATCGGAGTTAAAACCATAGGAAATTTTTCTATTTTGCCTGATAGCGAAATGGAAATAGTTTTAGAGAAATTTAAAAACTACGGCTTGAATGTAAAACATAAAATAAAATCTAATAAATCAAATAAAAAATAAATTAACAAAAGGAGAATTAAAATGGCTAGATTTATTTTAAACGAAACAAGTTATTTTGGAGCGGGAATTAGAAACGAACTTTCTAACGAAGTTAAAGCGAGAGGTTTTAAAAAGGCGCTTTTAGTTAGCGATAAAGTTTTGGATTCCTGCGGAGTATTGCAAAAAGTAAAGGATGTATTGGATAAGGGCAATATATCTTACGAAACTTTTTTAGATATTAAGCAAAACCCTACGATTAAAAACTGTAAAGACGGACTTTCTGTTTTTAATATTTCTATAGCCAATCTTTGATTTGAGTAAAATATAGAATCAAAATAGATTTTATCTTTTAATATATTTTTAACTATATTATATCCGCTTTGAATATCGTTAAAATTCCCGTAATCAACTCTATTTTCCTTAATTCGTAAAAATCTATAAATCAGTTAGAATTATAGAATAATATATAAAAAATCGATAAATTAACTTATATTAATAATTCTATAATCTAAAGTTTATTTAAATATAAATTATTATCTTAATATTAAAAATATTATTTCTTAATCTTCCACTTCAAATAAGCCGATATAAACTCGTCAATATTTCCATCCATTACCGAATTCATATTTCCGCTTTCATAACCCGTCCTCAAATCTTTAACTAATTGATAAGGCTGAAAAACATAACTTCTTATTTGATTTCCCCAAGCAATATCTGTTTTCTCTCCCGCTATTTTTTGTTTTTCTTTATCCAATTTTTCTTTTTCAAGCTGATATAGTTTAGCCTTAAGCATTTTCATTGCCATATCTTTATTATTATGCTGACTCCTCTCCGCCTGACATTGAACGACAATATTTGTGGGAATATGAGTTATTCTTATAGCCGAAGAGGTTTTATTAACATGCTGTCCTCCTGCTCCCGAAGCTCTATAAGTGTCTATTCTCAAATCTGCTTGATTTATATCGACTTCAATATCTTCGTCTATATCTGGCATAACGCTAACGGCTACAAATGAAGTATGTCTTTTAGCGTTGGCATCAAAAGGCGATATTCTAACAAGTCTATGAACTCCTATTTCAGAACGCAAATATCCGTAAGCGTATAAACCTTGAATATAAAAACTTATCTGTTTTATTCCAGCCTCGTCTCCTGGAAGTTCGTCAGTAGTTTCGACAGTCCATCCATGCCTTTCGCAAAATCTCACATACATTCTTGAAAGCATTGAAGCCCAATCGCAGCTTTCAGTTCCGCCAGCTCCAGCGTTTAAAGTTAAATATGCATTTTTGCTATCAAATTCGCCCGAAAATAAATTTTTAGTTTCAAGCTCTTCAAAAACTTTTTGTAATTCTAAACATTCGCTTTCTAATTCCGCTTCCATTTCATTATCGTTTGAGTTTATGGCAAGTTCGGTAAGTTCGTATATATTATTTGAATTTTTTATCAGATTATCAACGGGCTCTATTTTATCAAGCAAAAGCATTCTCTCTTTCATCAATTTTTGAGCGGAAATATTATCACTCCAAAAATCGTCTTTTGCCGAAATTTCGTCAATCTCTTTTACTCTTTTATAAATCGATTCTGGGTCAAAGATACCCCCTTAAAATTTTAGCCTGCTCTTTAATATTTGATACTATATTTTTTATCTCTGATAATGTCATATTAATTCCCCAATACTAATAAAATTATTCTTCAATAGGAAGGATTCTCGCTCCATTTGAAGGCTTTACTATATAAACATCGGCATCTCTTCTCGTTTTTTCCTTATATTTTGAATAAAGATTTTCTATAACATTTTCAACTTCGGTTTTCTTAAGAAACATTAAAACTCCTCCGCCAAATCCCGTGCCAATCATACAAACTCCCATAACTCCGTCCATATTTATAGCCTCTTCAACTAAAATATCCAATTCTGCAGTTGAGACTTCGTATAATTTGCTTAAACCGTCATGCGTTTTTAGTATTAAATTTCCCAAATCTTTAACAGAGCCTTTTTTAATAGCTTTGACAGCTTGATTGACTCTATCTTGTTCAGCAGAAACATATAAAGCCCTTCGCATCTCCTTATTTTGAAGATTCGATTTTATAAACTCCGCGTCTTTAGGTTTTAAATCGCATAATGATTTTAAGTTTGGTTTTTTCTCTTTAAGTTTTTTAAAAGCGTTATCGCATTCTCTTCTTCTCGCGTTATATTCGCTATCGCTTGAATTTCTTTTTTTATTGCTATTTATAACCGCCATACAATATTCGCCCAAATTAAAATCTAAATATTCGTATTCTAAAGAGTTCATATTAAAGAAAAATACTTGATTCTCTTTTCCCATAAAAATTGTGACATGGTCGGTTAAAGAAGTTTTTTGAGATGCAAACTTTTTTTCGCCTTCGTAAGATAATTTAGCCATTTCCAAAGGCTCTATATCGGATATTCCGTTTAAATCCAAAATAGCGTAAGTCAAACAACCGCATAAAGAACTTGAAGAAGCCAAAGAAGTATTAAAAGGCAAATCGGTATAAACATAAATATCAATGCCTGCTACTTTGTAATCTTTTTCAATTAAGCTTGAATATACTCCCTTAAAATATACAAGCCATTCATCTTCTTTAGTTTTTTCCAAATCGTCTAAAGAAAATGATTTTCTCGCCTTAAACGAATGAGCGTAAATATTTACTTTAGAATCAGGACGCTTTCTTGCGACAATATAAGTTCCTCTGTCTATAGCCGCGGTTATAGTATTTCCTCCTGAGTAATCTATAAGCTCTCCGATTACGGTAACTTTTCCAGGCGCAAAATATAATTTAGCTTCGCCTTTGTGTCCGAAGATTTCTCTAAATCTCTCTACTATTTTTAAATGTAATTTAGGTATCATAATTTATCCCATAAAAAATTAATTGAAATATATATTATATAGATAAAAAAATCAATATATAATATTGACTTAATAACTATGTATAGTATAATAATTTATATAAAAAAAGGAGCATAAATTATGACAGAATTAACAGACAAACAAAAAGACATACTCAATTTTTTGAGAGAATTTACAAGCGAAAATGGATATCCTCCAACCGTAAAAGAAGTTATGGCGAAATTTAATTTTGCATCTCCTACGGCTGTGACTACTCATTTAACCGCGTTAGAAAAAAAAGGATTCGTTAAGAAAACTGGAAACAGAGCGAGAGGAAGCGTTCCAATAAATATATTTAGAAACGAAGACTCCGTAAGTATTCCTTTATTGTATAACGAAATAAAGTCAGGATTATTAATGGATTCTGCAAGCGAAACTATCGAAGAAAGATTTACTTTACCTAAATCTATAGCGCAAGACGAAAATAATTTTCTTGTAAAAGTCGTTGGCGATTCTATGATAGACGCTCATATAAAAGAAGGCGATATGGTTTTAGTTAGTCCTACAAAAATAGAACCGAATAACGGAGATATAGTAGTCGCTAAAATATATAATAAAGGAAACGAAGACATAACTATTAAAAGATTTTTTAAAGAAAATGATTATATAAAACTTGTTTCGGAAAATAAGGATTATCCTCCGATAGAACAAGAAAAAATTTCTATAATTGGAAAAGTTATAGGATTAATAAGATTAAAAATATAATAATTATTTTAAATCTTTAATAAAATAATGTTTTGACAAAATACGGCTATTTTAGTATAATAAGTAAAATTATATTTCTATAATTAAGGGAAAATTAATGAATTTATTAAAGCCGTTAAAAAGAGAGATAATATATTTCGTTATATTTGCAATTCTTTCGATATTGTTTTTTTATAGCAATTTAACTTTTTCTTATCTTCAAATGGGAGATGTTATTTTGTGGGAGATAAAAAATATTAAAGAAGCTATAGCGAATGGAAATTTTTATTTTTGGAATGGCGCTTATTTTACAATAGCGACAAGCTCGACTGTTCCTCTTCATCCAAAATCTTTATTAATCGCTCTTCTGCCCGTTAATATTTATCCTCAAGTTAGCGTAATGTTTCATATAACTATAATGGGCTACGGTTTATTTTTATTTTTAAGAGAAAAAAAACTTTCGATAAAAGCCTCTATGTTTGGAGCTATCGCTTTAATGTTTTCAAATTCAATTATTACTTTAATATTGCCAGGACATTTGGGAAAATTTGAAACTTATTGTTATTTTCCTTTCGTTTTATATTTTTTATCAAAAGCAATGAATAATGAAAAATGGACTTTCTTCTTTTTTACGGGCGCTTTTTTGGGAATCGCTTTCTTGGGTGGAGCTTTGGATGTAGCAATGTATTTCGCGTTATTTTTAGCGATTTATTTTCTTTATTTATTATATAATAAAAAAAACGAATTAAAATTATTTGACTTTATTAAAAAAGAAAACAAAAAAATTATTTTATTATGCTTAAAATTTTTATTAGTCGCTATATTTTCTTTTTTAATGTCGATTCAAATAATAATGATTACGAAAAATACTCAAGATATGGGCGCTGCGGGAGTTAGCAATAAAAAAGAATTATGGGCTTGGGCTACAAGATGGTCTTATCCGCCCGAAGAAGTTTTAGGATTTTTTATCCCTGGTTTATTCGGTTATTATTCGGGAAGCGAAACTCATCCTTATTGGGGAAGAATAGCGAATATTAAAGGAGAGCCTAAAACTTCAAATTATTCTTTAACGGCGACTAATATCGGTTATATAACTTTTTTATTTATTATATTTGCAATTTTTATAAGCGATAAAAAATACAAAGAAAAATATTTTTGGATTTTAACGGCTTTATTTTTTTTAATAGCAAGTTTCGGGAGATATTTTCCTTTAATTTACGGCGCTTTATTTCAAATTCCAATATTTCAAGATGCAAGAAATCCAAATAAATTTATTGAAATAATACCGATTCCTTTTGCAATAATTTCTTCTTTTGCCGCCGATTATATTTTTAATGCGATAGAATTAAAAACAAAAAAAGAAAATAATTTATTAAAATATTTGGAATATGATTATAAATATATTGATATTGCAAAAAAAATAATGATTGTAATTTCAATCGTTTCATTAATATTCGCTCTTTTAACAATTTTTGGAAAAGGATTTATTTATAATAGTTTTTTAGCGGAATGGCAAGCTCAAAAATCGGCGTTAATTTATAAAAATATATTTATGGCTTTTATAAGATTAACTTTAATATCTTTTATATCAACAATTTTAATTTTAAACTCTATCTCGTTGAAAGAAACAACTTCAAAAGAAAGATATATAGCTTTAATTCCTTTAATGGGATTTATATTATTTTCAGTTTACGATTTGGGGAAAATAGGATTTCTTATAATCGGAGCGGTTGTAATTTTTGCTTATATAATTATAGCGAATAAAGAAAATATTTTTTATAAATATCTGCCTTATATTTTTATGGCAATTTTATTTTTAGATTTAACTCAAAGCGGAAATATGTTTTTAGTAAAATCGAATATTAACGAAATGTATAATCCTACTCCAATAACCGAACATATATTAAAAGAAAATAATAACAAAACTACAATGCCGATTTTGATTCCTTATTTATATAGATATACGACTCATACAATGCCTTATTATAAAATTCCATTAACCGAACCTCCCGCAGCAAGCAGATTGAGTAAAGATATAACGGAAACATTCGGCGCTTTCAGAATAAACGATTATGTCGGCTATCAACCAAGATTAATGGATTTGCTTGGCGTTAGATATATATTAAGTCCTACATATTTAGAAAATTCTTTACTTTCAAACGATATTAAAAAAATAACGGAATATCAGGATGAATTTTCGGCGGCTGTATTATACGAATTAAAAGATTATAGAAATAAATACGAGTTTGTAAGCAAAGTTTATAACGCTAAAGATTTTAATGACGGTTTGGGAAGATTAAGAATGCCAAATTTCAATTTATCTAAAGAAGCGATTATTTTAAACTCTTCAAATAATTTTAGTTTAAATAACGAAACGAATATTTATTTTATAGAAATGATTGAAAATAAAAATAACAAAATAGCTTTTAATTTAAAAACCGAAGAAGACGGAATTTTAATTTCAAAAGAAAGATTCGATTCAAATTGGAAAGTAAAAGTTAACGGAGAAGAAAAAGAATTATTAAACGCTAATTTATTATTTAGAGGAGTTTTCGCTAAAGCGGGCGACAATGAAATAGTATTTGAGTTTAAGCCCGATATAAAATATTTTTATAGCTCGATAATTTGCTGGACTGCGTTTATATTAGTTTCTTTGATTAAGATAATTTTATTTTTTAAGCGTAAATTATATAATTAGATTTTTTAAATATCGTCAAATAATTTTGGGTCGCTCGTTTTTAATTTCCACTCGCCCGTAGTTTTATTTGGAATTGCAACTTCTTCTAAAATATCTTTTATGTATTCTTCATCTGGCGTTATTCCATTTTTTAATAATGGGATAACTTCAAGGCATATATCGTCAAAAGTAGATTTTTCATTTCTTCTCTCCGCTCCTCGTAAAAATGAAAGAATAAAATATTTAGCCCTTACTTTTATATCTATTTGACTTTTAAATTTTTGCCCTTGTCTAATATGATATTTTCCGCTTGAGCTATCATAATCAAAATTTTGATTAATAAAAGCGGTTAAATCTTTAAACATTTCACCTAATTCATGCAAAAATCCGAGTTCCAATCCTCTAGTTTCTAGTTCCGAATTTATCTCTTCTAAAGTAGCGCCGTTATCTCTTGCAATTAACGCTTCTACATTATTTAATACCAATTCAAATGTATCTCCAACTTTATTCTTAATTCTAGTTTTCGGATTATCGACTTTCTTAAAATGCAAAATTAATTGTCCGCTTAACACGGTAGCTGGATTTTGTATTTTTTTAAAAGTTTTTTTTCCGTTATCTTGCCTAACGCTTCCAACATATTCAAAACCAACCTCTTCGGCAGCGTCAACCAATAGTTGCCAAAGTTGAGGGTCTTGATGTTGAAATACAAAACTTAACCAACGATTAAACTTTAAAACTCTATACATTTCTTTTATGCTATTTTTCATTAAAGAAATATATTCATCTCGGCTTTTATTCAAACTTCCTTTTTCTATACATTCTTTTTCTCTTAATTTTTTATCAACTGAAAAATCAAGCCAAGCATTCCACATAGCACTTAAATCTAAATATGGAATTTTAGCTCCGTAAGGCGGGTCGGTATAAATATAATCGATACTTTTATCGTTAATCTCTTTAAGATTTGTAGCGTCCGCTTGAAATATTTTTTCTCCGTTTATAGCTTCTTCCCTATTCTTAATAGTTTTATTTAATGGGTAAAAATACGAATTGTAAAAATAAGGTGAATATTGCAACTCTTGTTTACCTTTTATAACTCTTTTAAATTTGCTTCTAAAATGATTTCCTATATCCAAAAATTCTGGCTCTTTAGCAATTCTATAACGATAATATCTAAATACTCCGCTATCTCCACCATTAGGTAGAGATTTGGCTCTATGAAAAGTTAAATTGCATCTCGTAATAGCGTTATAAAAAGCTAAAAATAAAGAATATCTCATTTCTTTATTTTTAGTAGTTTTTCGCATTATAAGTTTTCTTAAAATCGCCAACTCTACTAATTGAGTAGGCGAAAATAATTTTAAGACGGAATCGACATCGCTTCCTTTCGGTAAAATTTCGTCTTTCGGTATCCATAATATTTCTTCTTGTTTTTTTACGCTTGCCGTATTTCCAAATTCTTTATTTATAGCGTTTGGAAAATATTTTGCATTCTCTAAAATGGCTTTTGCTTCTTTTTCGTTTTTAGGTTTTAATTTTTCAAATTCGCTTAAAATCTCTTCTCCCAAATCGTATAAATCGCCCAAATCTACTTGAGAACTTAAAGCCTTTGTCATAAATACGGAAAGAGGATTTAAATCCGTATGAATTCCAAATCTATTATTCATCATAGATTCTATTGCCGTAACTCCGCTTCCCCCGAAAGGGTCAAGGACTATATCGCCTTCATCCGTAAAATTTCTAATATTTAAAGTTACAATGTCCCAACTTTGACGAGTAAAATACATAGTGCAACCATAATGTCTTGCTTTTGCTTGTTTCTTCGGGATTTCAATTCTTTTGGGCAAACTACGGGATAAATACCAATCGTCAGATTTTTTAGGCTTTTTATTATCGCTGCTAATATCTTGCCTTAAAGACGCTATAGGAGTAATAAGATATTGTTTTAAAAGCTCAAATTTAGAATTTAATTCTGTATTTAAATCAATTTCTAATATCAATTCTTGATTTGAAGTTTGATATAATGTTAAACTTCTGCCATTACATAGAGCATAAAATGGAGATTGCATTTTCGGATTAATAGCATAATAAAAGGCTTGTCTTTCGCTTTTACTTTTTGAATTTATATCAACATTAGGTTTTTTGGCATCCAATACACAATGAGGTTTGCCGTCTATATATAAAACATAATCGGGAATAATTAAATCTTTTGATTTTATAGATTTATTAGAACCTAAAATAGTATCACTAGTTAATTTAACGGAGCGTTTGAGAGTTAAACCTTCCTGCGATTTTTTACTTTCAAAACCCAATTCTTTTAATAAAGGAGCTATTATATCCTCTCTAACGGAATCCTCTTTAAAGTCTTTATTGTCTAATAATGAAAAATCAAAATCTAACATTTTATTTGCCTTGTATTAAATATTGAATTATTATACTTTATTAATGGTTAATTTTCAAGAGTTCATAATAATATCTTTTATTAATACAATTCTATTGCTTAAAAAAGTATGATATTAATTATTTTATGCCTAAAAGTCTTTTTAAAAAATCTAAAAAATATTCTCTTGTAGATTTGCTTACTCTTTTAAAATATTTTTCAACGACTCTTTTACCATCGTCAGAATCCGCTATTTCAATTACTCTGCACGTTCTATCATAAATCCATCTATCTCTATCTGGACGATTACAAACTTGATATTGCGGGATAATATTTCCTAATTCTAAAGGTTTGGAAGGATTTATATGTCCAGCTTGCAATTTTGTAATTTCATTTTTTCTAATATAATGTAATTCGCCTTCTCTTGAACCGCAAGTAGCACATCTGTAATTATATTCTTTTTTAAGCTCTTCAAAACTTTCGCTTTGTATTCCTTCTCTTCTATCTGGCTTATATGACGGATAAGGATTTTCTAAATCTATAAGTTTATAATAACCAGCGGGTATTTTTTCGTTTATATCTCCTCTTGTTCCAGAAATAATATTATAACCTTTTTGTTTGCTTAAATGTCTCGCCTGTTGAACATCGTTAGTTTCGGGATAAAATTGTCTTATAAAATCAGTAAGTTCTTGTTTTGATATAGCTTTAGTATTAGGATAATCCTTTGCCAAATATATTAAAGTTAATGCATCTTTTGTATAATTATTATTTTTATCATACAAATTTATAGGTTTTACTCCATATTTTTTAAGATATTTTTCATACATTGCAGAAATAACTTTATATATTTCTATAATTTCTTTTTTATTCATTTTTATTCCGATATTTCTAAAAATCTTTTTTCTATTCTTTTTTGAGTAATTTTAAAATATTTTTTTTCTATCTCAAAACCAATAAATTTACGATTATTTTCAAGCGAAGCTATAGCATGCGAACCGCTTCCAAAAAATGGGTCTAATACTATTTGCCCTTCTTGAGTAAAAAGTCTAACTAAATGCGATATTAGACGCACGGGTTTTCTTGTAAGATGTTTTATTTTTTCTTCGCTTTCATTATTTCTTATATGTTTAGATACTTCCATAACATTGCTTGGAAATCCGCCGTCTAAACTTTCTTTACTGTTAATAAGTCCTAATTTATATTCTTGCCAATTTTTAACAAAAGTCCCAATTTTAGGTTTTTGAGCTAAAACCATAGGCTCGATTCTAGGCTTTAATTGAGGAGTTTTCATTCCGTCCAATTCTTTAATAAGAACCTCTTTTTGAGATGTAGATAAAGTTTTATCTTTTTTTATAAAATGCGTTTGCGAAAACGCCTTTGCCTGCCCTTCATATTTCCAAACAAGCATATCTCTTATTTCAAATCCCGTCAAATCTAAACTCATTGCCATTCTATGATAAAGTCTCGCTTGAGAAAAAACTATACAAAATCCGCCAGGTTTTAAAACTCTAAAAAATTCATTAGATAGAGGATTCATAAACTCTTGCAATCTCTCTCCTTGAATTCTATCAAACTTCATACCGATAGGCAATCCTCCTATAATTCCCGATTTTTTAGCTTTATTCTGTAATCTCTTATCGTTCCATTCGTTTCCCATTCCGTCAATAAAATATGGCGGGTCGGTTACTATAAAGTCAATAGAATTATCTTTTAATCTTTTTATACCTTCTCTGCAATCTTCATTAAAAATTTGAAAATTTTGATTTATACCTATTTTTGATTTTATATATTCTCTATCTAATGTTATATAATAAGACATTTTTAATCCTTAACTATTTATATAAAAATATTAGACTTTCTAGCGCCTTCTAAAAGTTCCGCCGCATGCTTTATGCTCGCTTCGGTTATCTCTTTTCCCGTTATCATTCTTGCAATTTCGCCTACTCTCGTATTTTCGTTAAGCTCTTCTATAGTTGAAGTTACATTATCTTCGCCTTCGTTTTTAATAACCTTAAAATGAGTATTTGCATATATCGCAATCTGCGCTAAATGAGTGACACTTAAAATTTGTTTTCGTTTCGATAACGCTGCGATTTTCTCGCCTATAACTTCCGCTATTCTTCCACCAACTCCGACATCAATCTCGTCAAATACCATAGTCTCGCAGTAATCTCCTAAAGATAAAACATTTTTAAGCGAAAGCATTATTCTCGATATCTCGCCACCCGAAGCTATTTTTCTTAAAGGCTGAAATATGCTCTGTTTATTTGGTGCGATTATAAATTCTATATTGTCGATTCCATAAGCGTTTGCCTTTATATTAACTCCGTCAACGATTAATATTCCCTCTTCGTCCTCATCCGACATTATTTCAACATCGAATTTTGTTGATGACATTCCCAAATCGTTCATTTCCGATTCAATCGCTTTTATAAATTCTTCTTTTCTGTTATGTCTTATATTAGAAATTTCTTTTGCTAAAATAGAAGTTTTTTTTCTTAATTCTTCAATTTCCGATTTTAAATTTATAATATCTTCTTCTGAAAAATTTAAAGATTCCAATTTTTCTTTAGATTCTTTCGCATAATTTAAAATCTCTTTTATGCTTGAGCCGTATTTTTTCTTCAAATTATTAATAAAAAATAATCTTTCGTTTAAAGATTCCAACTCTCTCGGGTCGAATTTTGTTTTCGCTCTTATCTCGCTTAAAATATTTTTTATATCTTCCAAATTTAAAGCCAATTCTTCAATTTGAGAAGATAAATCGGATAATCTGCCGTCATATTGCGAAATTGACTGAAGAATATTCACGCTTCTTGTTAATTTCAAATAAGCTCCCGATTCGTTTCCGAAAATATCTTTATTAACTACAGACAATGAAGACGCTATACTCTCGGCGTTCGACATCACGGCTATATCGTTTTTTATCTCTTCGTCTTCGTTAGGTTTCAAATTCGCTTTTTCTATTTCGTCTATCGCGTATTCCAAAAACGATTTTTCTTTGATTATATTATTTTTATTTTGAGAAATTTCATTATATTGTTTTATTAATTTTGTAAGTTTATTATAATGTTCTTTATATATTTCAAGTTTATCTTCAATATTCAAAAAACTGTCATAAAAATTCAAATGATTCGCGGGATTAAATAAAGATTGATGTTCATGCTGTCCATGAATATCGACAATTAAATCTCCAAGTTCTTTTAATTCCGCTATTCTAACGCCTATATTATTTATAAAAGATTTGCTTTTTCCGTCTTTTGTAATTTCTCTTTTTATATTAAGTTCGTTATTGTTTATTTCAATATTCCATTCTTTCAATTTACTTTTTACAATATTTGAAGAAGATTGCAAACTAAAACAACCCATAACGATTAACCTGTCTCCGTTTGAGCCTACCATTCTAATAGAGCCTTTCTCTCCCGTTATAAGTTCAAGCGCGCTTATTATTATACTTTTTCCAGCTCCCGTCTCTCCCGTTAAAACATTAAAACCGTTATTAAAATTAATCTTTAATTTATCAATCAATACAAAATTTCTTATTTCAAGATACTTAAGCATTATCTTCCCCATTTAAGTTTATTGCGAAGAATATCGTAAAATAATCTTTTTGCGCTTTGAAATATATAACAATGTTTTTCGCTAATTTGAGCTTTTAAAATATCGTTTTTGTCGAATTTGCAAATATCGTATCCGTCTATTGTAATCATAGCCTTAAAAGATTTTTTTGAAAGTTCTAATTGTATAGTATCTCCTTTCGGAATAACAAGAGGACGAAAAGTTAAAGAATGCGGCGCTATAGGAACAAAAGAAATTGCATCTATAGTCGGCGCAAGAACGGGACCGCCCGCACTTAAAGCGTATGCCGTAGAACCTGTTGGAGTCGCTATAACAACTCCGTCTCCAACTATCGAAGAAACCATTTTATTTTCTATGCTAACATCGATATAAATCGCTCTTCCATCGCATTTGCCTAATACAAGTTCGTTTACCGCTAAATATTTTTTTATTTTAGAATTTTTATTTATTTTTTTTTGAGATAATTTTACTTCAAGTAAAGTTCTTGATTCTATTTCGTATAAACTTTTTTTATTATTTAAATATTCTTCCAATATAAAATAAGCTTCGTCGGGAGGAATTTCGGATATAAAACCCAAACTTCCGTTATAAATTGGCAAAACAGAAATATTATATTTTATTGCAATTTTTAAAGCCGAGAGTAAAGTTCCGTCTCCGCCGATTGAAATAAGCATAGAAACATTTTTTAATATTTTTCCCGCTTTATTTATATTTTGACGCGAAGATATATCATAATCTATTATCACAGTTTCAATGCAATGCTTTTTAAGTATAGCTTTAACTTTTGAAAGTATAGAAGCGGGATTTCCTCTTAAAGTGTTGATTATTATTCCTACCGATTTATTATTTTCAGATTTATTTTTATTCATAATCTTACGCTATATTAATTATTTTCAATTTAAAATTGCTTTAATTATATCAAAAGTAATTTAATATATCAAGTAAATAAATTAAATCTTATAAAACAAATAAAAATTAAAAATTAAATATATCATTTTTTATATAATAATATAATATTGTTAAACTTATATTAAATAAATTATAGAGGTTTAAAATTATGATAATTTTAATTTATTCTTTGCCGTTTATTCTTTATTTGTGTTCGGGTATATTTAGCACGGTTTTAGTTATAAATTTATCGTATAGTGGAGAGAGCGCATTTTTTATATCTCTTTTAGCCGTATTTTACGGAATGGGAATGATGGTATGCGCGGGAATATTTTCAAAATTAAAAATATCAAAAAAATTCTATCCTAAATTATTGTATATCGAAGCATGTATGCAAGCTATAATAAGTTTTTTGTGCATATTTTTTATGAATTGGCAGATAGCTTTATTATATTCTTTTTTCTATGGAGCAAATGTAACAATATTTTTTGTATGCTTTCAATCGTTATTAGATTCTATTTCTAAAGATTTGCCAATAAGAATAAGCGTTGGATTATTTATATTTTCATGGACATTCGGATTAGCCATAGGTCCTATTATAAGCGGTTTAATATACGAATTAAATCCAAATATAGGATTTATTATAGTTATTTTAATGAGTATTTTAATGTTTATTCTTTTTTATATGTCGAGACATTTGCATTTGAAAAATAATAAACATAAATGGGAAGAAGCTTTTACAAGAGCGCCAAGATATAAAGTTTATATAGGTTGGCTTATTCTATTTGTAGGAGCGTCAGTTTTGCATACATTAAGATTTATGTTTATAGATTATGGCATAAAAGAAATAGGACTTTCTAAAGAATTGGCAAGTTTTCTTTCTGGAAGTTTGGCGGGATTTATGGCTATAGGTTCTTTAATTAGCGCTTTTTATATAAAATTTTTAGAGAGAAAAAGAGTATTTATAATAATTGGATTATTAACTCCTATCGCTTTAAGCATTATTTTAATAACAAATAATTCTTATTTATTATTAATGTCGTTTTTATTTTTAGGACTCGTAAGCGGTTTTGGTTATTTTTTCGGTTTATATTACGCTTTGGCGGACCAGGAAAATTCAACTTCAAATGTAGTGGTAAACGAAGCGTTAACAGGAATAGCGGCTTTAATAATGCCTTTTATATTCGGATATATAGCGTCAAATTTATCTTACTTTATGGCATTTTTATTTATGATGATAATATCTTTAATATGTTATACAATAGCAATATATACAATGTGGCAAAAGAAAAGAACGGCTATGCTTAAAGAGAAGTTTAATAATCTTGTAAATAGAATAGACGATAATTACAGAAATAAATAATAAAATGAATAATAAATAAAAAATCATTATTGAGAGAAAAACTCCCAATAATGATTTTTATATATTCTACAACCTAATTTTTTATTTTACCAATTTACACTTTATAGTTTGTCCATCGTAAGAAGTTCCGCGTATAAACTTAACCGTCAAAGTTCCGTCAGGTTCAAATGTTAAATTTCCAGATTGTTCTTCGCTTGTATCAACAAAAGCTTTACCTTGAAATACATAATTTTGTCCCATACCTCTAGATATTACTAATTCTTTAGAATCTGCAAAGTTAGGTTCAGTATTTCCCGCTCCTTGATATTTTATAGTAGAATCTTCAGAAATTTTAACCCATAAAGAATAACCGCCCACATCTTCTAATACATCTACAGACTTAAAAGTTTTTCCTGCAAATTGACTAATATCTTGAGTTAAGTCAATTGGCATCTCGCCGCTTAAAAGCGTTGATGAAGTCGCTTTATTCTTTTTGCAAGAAGTAAATCCTGCTACACTAAATACCGCTATTAACATTATAACAGCTACTCTACTTATTAATTTTGATTTAAACATAAAAGCTCCTTTGTCAAGTTTCCCTACCCGACATATTAAATTAAATTATAAGATTTATTTATCTTACATACTTAAGATAAGAAATATTTTAAAATAGTCAAGAACTTTTTTTAATTTTTTCTACTTTGTTTATAATTATTTTTCATAATCTTTATATAGTCTTTTTAATCTTTTATAATATTTTTTAATAATTTTCATAAATAACAGATTTTTAACCAAGAAAAACTTATTTTTTTATGTATTTTAGAATGGTTAATAATTTTTTTATAAAAAACCTCATTGTAAATATTTAATAAACCCAAATATTTAAAAATAACATTCTTAAATATTAATTACCTCACAATAACAATATATAAAAAAATAACCCCGCATTTCTACGGGATATTTTATTAGGAGGTAAAACATTAATAGTTTAAAACCAATACTTTATTTAGGACGTCCAAAACCAAAACCAAAAAACAACTCAAAAACTAATGAAGAAAATTTATATTTGTCCCAAGCGTAATATTTAGCGCCTCCTTCTCCCAATTTATCCATATCAAATTCCATGCCAAAATTATAAACCAAATTCGCTCCTATTTTAAAAGCCCAAAGCTCCGAAATATAAAAATTTTTCTCCAAATTCAATTTTATATACGGCATAATTGGAACTTTATACATGTAAGATATTCTCTTAAAGTTGAATTCTTTATAACCGCCATCATAATAACTTCCTAAACCGTCATTATGATAACTTCCTAATCCCCAATTAGCCTCATTTTTTCCTTTACCCGATTGGCTATATAGAGGAAGTAAAATACCCGCTCCTATCCCTAAAGAGATACCGTAATCAAAATTGAGTTTAGGCATTATCCCCAATATTAAACTATGGTAAATAAATCTATGCCTAGCCATTTCGGGATATTCTTTATATAAGGTTCTAATTCTCATATAATAATTATATCCCGTTTCAAATATAAGGCTCACGCTACTCAAAACCCCACTGTTTGGAAGCTCGAAATTAGCCCCTATATCTAAAAAAGCCGTCACAGATAAACCGCTATCTACTCTATCACCGCTAGAGATAATACTTTCTTCTCTATCTAATGCATAACTAAATTCTGTAGTAGCTCCAGCAGAACCTCCAAAACTAAATTCAAAATTAGCAGGAAACAGCATAGAAGACATTAATATAAATAATATTAGTATTTTAAACTTCATACTTAATTACCTCCAAAATATTATTTAATTTTCATCTTGCTGTAATATTAGTCTGAAATCTTTAATGCCAGCTTTGTCGTTTACAAATATATTATCTTGTAATTTAATATCTATAAATACGATATAGCCCATCTTATTTACTTTTCTTTTTGCCACTAAATTAAATAAATTACCAATATCAGCGTCTGTTAAAGATAATAATTGTTTTTCAGAATTTATGGAATAGCTCTTGCCTTTAGTATCTTTAAATTCATAATAATCAGTAGCGTTAATACTTTCGTTAGAAACAGAAGCGTAACCTTTCAATCCTCCTAGTTTGGCATCTGTAACTTTAAATATTATATTCGTTGTAGCTCCAGAACTTTTTAAATATATACTTTCTGTATTAGTATATTGATTACTTGCATTTTTATAATCTCCATTATTATTTTTCAATATATATAATTTTTTAGGTCCAGACGAGACTTTTACAGCCTCTTCCGTTTTATTAATCGCATTATCTATAGTATTAATTATGGCGTCCGCAACTTTTACAACTGTCGTTATTATTGCAGCTACAGGCGGAACAAATACGGCTACTATAATCGTCACAACTCTAACTATCGGCTTAAAAACTTTCTTCCAAAAATTACAAAATTTGCTCCAAAATCCCCTTGTTATAGGATTGTCTTCAAAGTTATCGTCCACATATTTATTAATCGCATCCGCTATTCTAACGCTTACCTTTAAAGTCATTATTTGGTAATCGGTATTCTCATCAACTCCAGAAGTTTTGGCATGATTAAACAAATTTGTTGCCGATATATTTGCAAAAGTTTCATATTCTGTAGTCGAACCGTTTAACATTTCCCAGACTATATCAAAATCTTTCGTATCTTCCCTATACTCTGAAGTATAGCCAACCATTGAAACTCCTTCTTGAATGACTACTATTTTATACGGGAAATTTGATTTGTTTGTATAATACATGGATATTGTCGAATTGTTTATGTTATCAATTAAATAATCCGTGTATTCGTTTTCGCCCGTTTTTCTTGAAACCATTATAAAACCGCTTTCATCGTCTTTAAGTTTCATTAAAATATTGTCCGTTCTCTTTTCTGTTGGATTGTTTTTTTCGTCCAAATAGGTTATTTCCAATTTGGCGTTTTCTGTTAAAGGTTCTTCAATTTGCTGTTTAGTGCAAGCATAAAAATTGAATAGTATTAAACCAATCATAAAACTATAAATTACTTTCATAAAAAATACCTCAATGCTTATATATAAAAAATTATAAATATTTTTGATTTTTTTGTTTAATTAATTGAGATTTATAAAATTATAAATTATAAATTCTATAAGTTTATTAAAATTTTAATTTATAATTTTTACTTTTTTCGTTATTGTAAATGCGATATAAATTTTTTATTTGTTATTGTAAGGACGAATTCCTTGACAAAGTCGGAGATAGTCAAACAATACAAATTAATTGAAGTTAATTTTATAAATTTAATTTCATTAATAATAAATAAATCACTGCGTCTCTTTTGAATGCTATAAATAATAATTTATTTAACTAAATGCATAATCTTATAAAATAAAACCATTATATAAATTAAAAATATTATTTTAATAGTAATTTAAAATTAAAAAGAGACAGCAAACTCACTGTCTCTTTGAATTAAATTTTTATTTTAAGTATTTTTGTTAGTTTATCTGTATAGTCTACAATAATTTAATTGCTCTCTTTGTTCTGAAGTCAAAATATTGTTAATCTTATTTAATTGTTCTTCGCTTAAATTTATTCTTCCCAAACCGCGAATGCCATTAACATCTCTAAAATATCCTTTTCCGTAATATCCGTATTGTTGATAATAATTTAGAAGTTCTTTTTGTTTGGGAGTTAAAATTTTATTAACTTCGTTTAGTTGTTCTTCGCTCAAGTTTATTCCGCCTAATCCTCGATAACCGTAAGCGACTCCGCAATATCCTCTTCCATAATAACCTCTTCCGTAAGAGACTTGATTATAATATGCTCTTCCATAAGAACCTCCTCCCCAAGAGAGAATTGAATTTTGAGCGAATACGCTCGATACGACTAACATACTTAAAATAATTGTAGTTAAAAATTTTCTTATCATTTTTAATCTCCTTTTGTTTTATTTATAATATATTAGACGAATATAATTTAAAAAAGTTCCCGCTTAATAAATTGATTAAAAATATAATCAAAAAATACAAATAAAAATTTGAAAAATATCAAAAATTAAAATATAATTTATTATCTAAAAAAATATTATAGTATCGAATTACGGAGTTTTTATGGAATATAATTTTACTACTATTGAAAAAAAATGGCAAAAATATTGGAAAGAAAATGGCTCTTTCAAAACAGTCTCAAAACCTAATAATAAAAAATATTATGTTTTAGAAATGTTTCCTTATCCTTCGGGTAAAATGCATATGGGACATGTTTCAAATTATACAATAGCCGACTCTATAGCGCGATACTATAAACTTTTAGGCTACGATATTTTGCATCCTATGGGTTGGGACGCTTTCGGTATGCCTGCAGAAAATGCGGCTATAGACAATAAAACTCATCCTGCAGAATGGACTTTAAAAAATATAGAAAATATGCGAAATCAATTAAATCTTCTTGGCTATTCTTACGATTGGGATAGAGAGGTTACTACTTGTTTACCCGATTATTATAAATGGGGACAATGGTTTATATTAAAAATGTTTGAAAAAGGACTTCTTTATAGAAAAGGCGGCGAAGTTAATTATTGCGAACATTGTAATACGGTTTTAGCAAACGAACAGGTTTCACCCGAAGGAACTTGTTGGAGATGCGATAATGAAATTACAAAAAAGAAATTAGAACAATGGTATATAAAAGTTACCGATTATGCCGAACAATTGGATGCGGATTTAAAATTACTTGAAGGAAATTGGCCCGACAATGTTATAGCGATGCAAAAAAATTGGATAGGCAAAAGCGTTGGAGCGAATATCAATTTTAAATTGGATGATGGCAAAGATTTTCCAATATTTACTACAAGACCAGACACGATTTACGGCGTCACTTATATGGCAATCGCTTGGAATTATGAAGGACTTTTAGATATATGCGCCGAAGAAAATAAAAAAGCGGTTGAAGAGTTTATTAAAAAATCTGCAAAAATAGACCAAAAAGCCGATTACGAAAAAGAAGGCGTTTTTACGGGAAGATTTGTTATAAATCCTTTTAATAATGAAAAAGCGCCTTTATACGCGGCAAATTTCGTTTTAGCCGAATACGGAAGCGGAGCTGTTATGTCCGTTCCAGCTCATGACCAGAGAGACTTTGAATTTGCAAAAAAATATAATATACCGATAAAAGTCGTTATTCAAAACGAAGATAATTCTATTAATGCGGAAAATATGACAGAAGCGTATATTGAAGACGGAAAAGTTGTAAACTCCGATATATTAAACGGATTGTATACAAAAGAAGCGATTAAAAAAGCTATAGAATACGCGTCAGAAAAAGGTTTTGGAAAAGAACAAGTGCAATATAAATTAAGAGATTGGTTAATCTCAAGACAGAGATATTGGGGAAATCCTTTGCCTTTCGTTCATTGTAAAAAATGCGGAATAGTTCCCGTTAAAGAATCCGATTTGCCTATAACTCTTCCTATGGATATAGAATTTACCGTTGGAGAAAATCCTCTTAAAAAATCCGATTCGTTTGTCAATACAACTTGTCCGAAATGCGGAGGAAAAGCAAAAAGAGAAACCGACACTATGGATACTTTTACTTGCAGTTCTTGGTATTATGCAAGATATACTGACGCTCATAACGATAAAGCGCCTTTCAATTCCGATATTGCAAACGCTTGGATTCCGATAGACCAATATATTGGAGGAATTGAACATGCATGCATGCATTTATTATATTCAAGATTTTGGTTTAAATTTATGCGAGATATCGGGCTTGTTAAAGAAGACGAACCTTTTAAGAGATTATTAACTCAAGGAATGGTTTTATCAAATAGTTATGAATCGAAAAAATTAAAAAAATTCTACACTCAAGAAGAAATAAATAATAAAGAGTATGAGAAAGACGGAATAAATAAAGACGATATAATAATAAAAATGGAGAAAATGTCAAAGTCGAAAGCGAACGGAGTCGACCCTGCAGAAATTATAGAATTATTCGGAGCGGATGCCGTTAGAATTTTCGTTATGTTTGTTTCGCCACCTGAAAAAGATAAAGAATGGAGCGATGACGGAGTTAAAGGTTCGGCGAGATTTTTGAATAGAATTTGGAATTTGTTTATTAAATATAAAGACGAAAATAAAAAAACTTTCGATTATAATAATCTTTCAAAAGAGGCTAAAAGTTTGTATAGAAAATATCATAAAACAATAAAAAAAGTGACGATTGATATAAAAGACAGATTTCATTTTAATACGGCTATAGCTTCGTTAATGGAACTTCTAAACGATATGAGCGCGTTAAAAGTAAACTCTGAAGAAGAATATTCAATGTTTAGAGAAATCATAAAAGGATATTTAATTTTACTTAATCCGATAGCTCCGCATATAACGGAAGAGCTTTTTGAACTCTTAAAATTTGGAAATACTATTTTAAACGAAACTTGGATTAATCATAATGAAGAATATTGCAAGGACGAAACTTTTGAGCTTGTTTTTCAAGTAAACGGAAAAATCAGAGACAGAATCGAAGCGGATATTAATATTTCGGAAGAAGACGCTAAAAAATCGGCGCTTGAAAGCGAGAAAGTAAAACCGTTTATAGAAGGAAAGAATATTATTAAAGTCGTTTATGTTAAAAGTAGGCTTGTTAATATTGTGGTAAAATAATAAATTAATTTGGTTATTTATAAAATTCAAAAAGAAATTTGCATTCTTTTAATTTCGTATTAAATCTTATATATAATTTCTTTATATAAACGCTTGCAATTTATTTTAATTTATGTTAGAATATACTAACAATTAAGCATAATTTACAAACTTAATTGCAAATAAAAATTTAATTTTACAAGGAGGCGATTAATGAAATAGAGATTAAATAAAATAAAGGTTTAATGTTTAATGAAGAAATAAATTATTGTTTTGATATCAAAATGGTTTGAAAAATAAAATAATAAAATTAAAATGCTAAAATCATGCCTTAATAAAATATAAAAAGTCGGGCAGATTTTTGGCGAAGGATAACAATAATGAATACAATAAAAAAATATTTTTTAACGGCTATAGCAATATTGACTATAGCAAGCGCTCAAGTATTTGCTATGTATGGAGTAGATACGGATTGGATTGACTTCTTAACGGACGGCAATCAATTTAGAGCGAGACTTGAAACTTTAGGTTTTGTTTTAGGAAACGATACTATTAAAGGAACTTTCGGTTTTGATAATGGAGCGGGAGGAACTTTAGGAGCTTTAGTTTCTCAAAATTCAAATCCTAATTGGTATGATTTCGTTCCTCATACTTCTATAGGAATAGGTTATACTTCTTCTTTAATAAGCGTTGGTTTAGGTTATACTTTAAGTTTTGGAGAAAAATTTTCAAAATATAACGGAAGCGCAAATCCTAAAACCGTTGTGGCTACAGGACATACTCCCGTTTTAGTTTTGAACGCTTTGGATAACGCTTTTAGAATGGCTATTCCTATTCAAGTGGTTTCTATAAACGATAAAACATCTGCAGGTATTAAACAAAATTTAACTGCAACAAAACTTAATTCAGAATTCAGATATTACACGGGAAACGATATATTAACGCAAGTGAGATTATACTTTAACTATGCATACTTTTCTATGAAAAATGGCAGTGCCGAAACTAAATACGAAACTTTGGGGTTCGACTTCAGACTTTATTTTGGCGCTATTGTTGAAGATGTTGAACTCGAGCCTTTCATTAAAATCGTTTACGATACTAGTTTAAATAAACATCTTCCAACAGACTATCTTAATTTTGATATTATTGAAAATCTTAAATCAGAAGGTAGTTTCAGTCAGGCGGTTTTGGAAGCAGGACAATACACAGCTGGACGAAATGATTTTGATAAAAACGCTTGGAAACTAACTTTAATGCCAGCTTTAGGATTAAGCGCAGGTTCGGATATAGTATCGCTTTATTTAGAGCCTTCTTTGGGATTGGATATCGCAGGCGCTTTAAATAATGGTGATAAAGATACATATTCTTTAGCTTGGAATGTTTACGGAGAAATTAGCGTTACTCCAATCCAAAATTTAGAATGGTATTTTGAAGCGGAATTGGGAGATAATGCGGACGAAACAGAAAAAGTTTTAAACTTTAACGCCACTACGGGAATAACTTGGTATTTGCCAGCGCTTTAATTAGAAGTTAAATAATTTGTTAACAAGCGGTTTTTAGCAAGTAAGCAAAATAAAGCCGCTTGTTATTATTTTTTATTAAATAGATAATTTTTCCTTAAAATCTTTTTCATTTTTAAGATTTTACTTATTCAAAATTAAGAAAAAAATTATTTTAGATAAATGATAATTATTACTATTTTATAATTTATAACACTTGATATTTATTCTTAAAATGTTATAATTTTCTAACAATGAAAGGTTATAAAATAGTTAATAATGCATTTCATATTAATGTCATATTTTTCTATTTTATAAAATAAATTAAAAATAGGAGAAAAACGATGGCTGATGACAAAAAATTATGTTTTTGCATGGGAGTAACGGAAAACGAAGTTAGAGACGCTATAATTTCTAACAAATTAAAAACTGTTGAAGAGGTTAGCGATATTACCAAAGCGGGAACGGGTTGCGGCGGTTGTAAAGAAAGCATTCAGCAGCTTTTAGACGAAATAAATAAATAATTATTTGTTTCAAAATTATTATTATATTTTCTGTTAATTTAGTTTAGCGGAAAATATAATAAGTTATAATAAAAAATTTTATGGAGGTAAATATGTGGGAATACACAGATAAGGTTAAAGACCATTTTATAAATCCCAGAAATGTGGGAGAGATTGAAAATCCAGACGCCGAAGCTATGACAGGAAGTATAGTTTGCGGAGACGCTTTAAAATTAACTTTAAAGATAGACAAAGCGACTGAAAAAATAACGGATGCAAAATTTCAAACTTTCGGTTGCGCATCGGCTATAGCGAGCAGCAGCATTCTTACCGAAATGATAAAAGGCAAAACTCTTGAAGAAGCTAAAAATATTACAAATAGAGATATAGCCAAAGAATTGGGAGGATTACCCGAAGAAAAAATGCACTGTTCGGTAATGGGAATGGAAACTTTGGAGAAAGCGATAAATAATTATCGAGGAATAACAACAGAAGATGACGAGCATGACGAAGGCGCTATAGTTTGCAAATGTTTCGGAGTAACCGACACAAAAATAAAAAGAGCGATAAGAGAAAATAACTTAAACACTGTAGAAGAGATAACTTTTTATACGAAAGCGGGCGGAGGATGCGGCGCTTGTAAAGTAAAATTGGAAGACATATTAAACGAAGAGCTTGCCGAAAGAGAAAGACTTGCGGCAAACGCTCCTCTTACGACTGTTCAGAAAGTGAAAAAAATCGAAGAGGCTTTAGAAACCGTTATTAATCCTATGCTTAAAATGGATGGCGGAAGTTGTAAACTTGTAGATGTTGACGGAAATAAAGTTATAATTTCTTTTAAGGGCGCTTGTTCTTCATGTTTCGCTTCTAAAAATACTTTAAAGGGTTTTGTCGAGCCTAAAATTAAAGAGATTGTAAATAAAGATTTGGAAGTTGTGGAAGCTTAATTTTTTAATTTTGGAGAGATAAAATGGAAAATAAAAAATTAATATATATGGATAATAACGCCACAACGAGAGTATATGAAGAAGTTTTGGAGGCAATGCTTCCATATTTTAAAGAAAAATATTTTAATCCTTCAAGTATGTATAGCGTTGCGGGCGGAGTTCATAAAGAGATGGAAAAAGCGAGAGAACAAGTAGCAGATTTTTTAGGATGCGAAAAGGTTGAAATATGTTTTGTCTCTTGCGGAAGCGAGGGCGATAATATGGCTATAAGAGGAACTATTGAAGCGTATCCGACTAAAAACCATATTATAACTACAAAAGTGGAGCATCCCGCTGTTATTGAAACTTGCAAATCTTTGGAAAGATTAGGCTATAGAATAACTCTTTTAGATGTCGATAACGATGGCAATATAAACTTGGAAGAATTAAAAAAATCCGTAAACGAAAACACGGCGATTGTTTCGATAATGTATGCCAATAACGAGACGGGAGTTATTTTTCCGATTAAAGAAATTGGCGAGATAGTAAAAAGTGCGGGAGCGGTTTTGCATGTTGACGCCGTTCAAGCGGCTGGCAAACTTCCTCTTAACATGAAAAATGAGCCTTATATAGATATGCTTACAATAGCGGGACATAAAATACATGCCCCAAAAGGAATAGGCGCGTTATATATAAAAAACGGCACTAAATTAAGAACCGTGCAAACGGGAGGACATCAGGAAAGAGGACGAAGAGCTGGGACGGAAAATGTTCCTTATATTGTAGGACTTGGAAAAGCATGTTCTATGGTAAAATCGGAACTTCCAAAGTTTAACGAGCATACTTCAAAATTGAGAGATAAACTTGAAGAAGAAGTTTCAAAAAGAATAAACGATATAAAAATAAACGGAAAAAACGCGAATAGAGTAAGCAATACGACAAATATAAGTTTCAAAAATATTGAAGGAGAGTCGGTTTTATTATTGCTTGACGGCTATGGAATATGCACTTCGAGCGGAAGCGCATGTTCTTCAGGTACTTTAGAGCCTTCGCCCGTTTTGCAATCTATGGGAGTTCCTTTTGAATACGCTCATAGTTCGACAAGGTTTTCTCTTTCTTTAGATAACACTATGGAAGAGATAAATTATACTGCGGACGCTTTAGAAAAAATAGTTTCGAGATTAAGGGATATTTCGCCTTATAGAAATTAAATTAATTATATAAACAAATTAAAACCTGCTTTAATAGAGCGGGTTTTATTTTTTAAAAATTTTATAAGATTTTTTATAAATATTACTTAAAACTATTTATATTATATTTTAAATTTATTTCTAAATTCATCTCTCCACTTTCTAATCGGTATCCACCAAGCCAACTTATTAATATTCTTTTCATTAATCTTTATAATTATTTTTATTCCAAATAAAGTTATTCTTAAATATTCGCTATTATTTGATATTCCAAAGATATTAAACCAATTACAATTTAATTTTAACTTTTCTAATTCGTAATTTTTATTATTAACTAAAGAATTAATAATATCGTTTACAAAATAAGGATGATAATAAAATATAGGCTTTTCCGTTAAATTAAACTTAATAAATGTATTACGATATTTTTCTTTTGCAAATAAAAGTATATTTTGAGAATACCAAGGACAAACTTTTTCCCACATATTCATTAAATCGTTTCTAAAATCATAACAATCATAACCATATTTTTTAAAAATATCAACCCAAAATTGAGGAGGATTACAATTTATATGATGCTCTCCTTCTTGATAAGGAATAGCCGCCGAAAATAAAACTACATCGCTATAACTTGTTAAAGTTTCCACAAAATGAACAGAACAATTATTATGCAAATGTTCGGCAACTTCTACGGATATTGCTAAATCATATTTTTCATTATTAATATTTTTATGAGTTTCTAAATTATCTATTTTAATATATTTTCTACTCACAAGTAAAAAATCTTCTTCAATTTCATTTCCGTCTATGCCAAAAAATTTATTAATTCCAAGTTCTTTAGCAGCTTTTAACCATGTTCCAATACCGCAACCTACATCTATAATAGAATTAGGTTTATAATGATTAAAAAGAATTGGAAGTATAATTTTAGCCGATTTATAACTACTATCTGACTGATTATTATAAAATTTCTCATTATATATTTCTTTTATTTCTTTATTCGGAAGTTTAATCATAATGAAACCTCCGCTATAAAATAAAATGTAATATATAAGTTTTCACGCCAAAGAAAGCGTTTAAATGTTTCAAATAATTCTTTAATTTTGCAATGAAAAAATCGCCGAAAAAATTTATAATGCGGCGTTAGTGTAGTGTAGTGTAGTGTAGTGTAGTGTAGTGTAGTGTAGTGTAGTGTAGTGTAGTGTAGTGTAGTGGCAAACTAAACATATAAAATTCCTACTTTAATTTTTAATGAATGAATTATAGCATGTTTAATAAAAATGTCAATACCTTATAAATATAAAAAATAAAATTTATTATTAATAAACTGTTGACAAAAAATTAAAATATATTACAATATTAATCAATAGGGGAGCTTTAAAAGGCTGAGAGGAAATAAAATATTTCGACCCTTATAACCTGTTTGGGTAATGCCAGCGTAGGGAATCACTCTCATATTATAAAAATAAATAAAATGAGATTCTTTTCTAAAGTTGGTCTTGTTTTATTTATTAATTCTATTAAATCAAAACAAGATTAAACTACATTTCAAACGGTTATAAAAATAAAATCTTAATTAATGTCAGGTTTAGGAAGCCTAGACAAAGGAGTTTTTTATGACTTACAAATTTTTTACAAAAACTTTGATATTGTTGATGTTGCTCTCGTCTTGCAATAATATTAAAGAAAACAAAAAAGAGATTAAAGATGAGATAACGGTAAACTTGGAGTATGAATTAAAAACCATAGACCCAACTTTAAATAGTAGTTCTTACGGTTTTATATATATTAATCATGCTTTTGAAGGTTTGCTAAATAAAGACACGAATAATAATATAATCGAAGGAGTCGCAAATAAATGGGAGATAAGTAAAGACAATTTAGTTTATACTTTTCATTTAAGAGATAATGCAAAATGGAGCGATGGCAAAAAAGTGACCGCGGGAGATTTTTTATATTCTTTCAGAAGAGCGGTTAATCCAGAAACTGCATCGCCAATGTCTTATTTAATGGAATATATAAAAAACGCTAAAGATATAACTAAAGGATTAAAATCGGTTGAATCTTTAGGAGTTATCGCTGCAGACGAAAATACTTTAATAATAGAGTTGGAAGCTCCTACTTTATATTTTTTAGATATAGTCGCTTCAGGCGGAATATATGTTCCCGTTAGAGAAGATATTATAGAAACCTACGGAGACGATTGGACTTGGAAAGCAGAAACTTATATTGGAAACGGCGCTTATAAAATGGTTGAAAGAAAACCTGACGAGTTAATCGCTTTTGAAATAAATACTAATTATTGGGATTATAAGAATCAAGTCGCTAAAAGAATAAATTTCGTTTTAATGGCTGACGAATATATAGCTTTAAATTCCGTTAGAACGGGAGATGTAGATTTTTCTATAACCGCTCCGCCGATTGGCGAGATTGAAAATTTAATTAAAGACGGACTTATGGCGGTAAGCGATATTATAGGCTGTTATTATATCGATGTTAATACTAAAGACAAAGCTTTATCCGACAAAAGAGTGAGAAAAGCTTTATCTCTTGCGATAGATAGAAATTATATAGCAAGAAATATCGGACATGGAAAATTAATCGCGACTGGCGGATTCGTTCCTCCTGTTGTAAAAGGTTTAAATAAATCTTTTAGAGAAGAGAGCGGAGATTATATAGACATTAATAATTATGCAAAAAATATTGAAGAAGCAAAAAGATTAATGGCGGAAGCTGGATATCCAAACGGAGAAAATTTTCCTACTATAGAATTAAATGTCGGAGCTGGATTTTATACTACGGTAATGGAAGCCGTGCAGGATATGTGGAAAAAGAATTTAAATGTTGATTTGAGATTAAGAACGGTTGAGTCAAAGATAAGTTTGCCTTTAAGAGAAGCTGGAAATTATCAAATGGTTAGAGCAAGTTGGACGGGAGATTATAACGACCCTTTGACAATGCTTCAAATAATGACAAGCGATAGCGATTTTAATTACGGCGGATTTTCAAACGAAAGATACGACAATTTAATAGAATATGCTCGAACTTCAATAGATGCCGAAAAGAGAATGGAAGCGTTGAGAGAAGCCGAAGCTATATTATTTGACGAAGTTCCAATTATTCCTTTTATATACAGAACGGATTTTTTGGTTGTTAGTCCGAAACTTAAAAATTATACTGACGAGCCTTTGGGAAGATATAAATTTAATTACGCTTATATTGAGAAGTAAAATTAAAATTATATAAGTTAATTATTTTATAAAATTCTTATCGTTTTTTAATGTCTACCCTAATTACAGACAATATAAATTTCCTATTATATTTTTGATTTCAAAGATATAGTAGGAAAAATATAAAAAATAATAATAAAGAAAATACTAAAAAATACGAATTATTAAATATTGCTATTTTATTAAAATTATGTTAAGTTAACATAATTAAGTTAACATAATAATTTTTATTGGAGGCATTTTTATGATAAGAGTCGAAGAAAGAAGAAATAGAGAAATTAATTTAAATAGTAGTTTATTAATGGATTCTTCGCCTAAAGTTTCCGTAGCCTCCTCGCCTTTTGCAGCAATGCTTGAAGAAGAAAGAGAAATAAAAAAATATTCTTATGAACTTGACGAATTAAAAAAACAAATATACGATGCAGGATATATGCTTGAAAAAAGTTCAAATATAAAAGAATTCCAAAAATTTAGAGATTTAATAAGAGCGTTAGTTGAAAAAGTAATTAAAGACGCTTATAGAGTTAGAAATTTAAATATGAATAGAAAAACTTATAATGTGGTTGCAAAAATAAACGAAGAGCTTGATTCTTTATATAGAGATATAATTGCAGAACAAAAAAATCATATAGCTATAGCTAATAAAGTAATGAGACTTAAAGGATTGGTTTTAAATTTAATTTCATGAATATTCTCGCTTTCGATACGGTATCTTCAAGTTTTTCAATGGCTTTGAAATTAGGAAATTATACGATTGAAATAAATAAAGAATATGTAAAAAATCATAATAGCGAATTATTGCCGACATTAGATAGTTTTTTGAAAAAAAAGAATTTATCTTTGGATGATATTGATTATATGGTTTTTGGAATAGGACCTGGTTCTTTTACTTCTATAAGAATAGCGTTCGCCACAATAAAAAGTATTTGCTACGCTAAAAATATTAAAATAATCGGCGTTTCAAGTTTAGAATCTTTGTATCAAAATATAAAATCTTTTAACGGCGTTAAATTGGCTTTAATAGAGGCAAGAAAAGGAAGCGTTTATGCAAATATTTACAAAGACGATAATATTATAAAAGAAAATGCGGATTTAACATATAATGAAGTTTTAGATATAATTGATTCTATATCAAATAATGAAGATACTATTACTTTATGCGGAGACGGTTTTTCTGAAAATAAAGATTTTTTTATAAATAGATTAAATAAAAATCCAAAAAATTATAAAATAAATAAATTAGATTATTCTTTTAATATAATAAGAGCCTCAAATTCAATATTACTATCTGAAAGCAGATATAAAGCGGGCGATTTTGACGATATATTTTCGCTCTCTCCTTTATATTTAAGAAAAAGCGAAGCTGAAAACAGAATAATAAATTTTAATAAATAATATTCCGATAATTTAATCGATAAACTATTGCTTGATAAAAATAAAATTATTATATAGAATAATAAAGTCAATTTGAAAAAATTATTGGAGTAAAAAAATGAGAAAATTACAATCCTTGAGAGTAAAAGTCCCTTTCTTCATTATGTTATTGGTAACGGTAATGACTTTGATATTGGGATGGATTATAATAGATAAAGGAGCAAAAGGAATAAGAAATTCGTCAATATTCGGTTTTCAATCGACTACAAAAGTATATTCAAGAATGATAAACGCTTGGTTAAAACAGGCAATGATTATATCGGATTCTATAGCTTCTGGTTTTATTGATATTAGAACTCATTTGGCTTTAAATACGGAAGAGACGAGAGTCGTAGCGGAAAATACTCTAAAAAATATAGTGGCAAATAATAAAGAGATAGAAGTCGCTGTTATATTTAATTTACAAGGAAGACCTATATTAGACAGCATAAATGGAAGATTTATAAACTCAAGCTCAATTCCTAATTTTAGAGAAACTCAATTATGGGGAAAAGTTATTTCTGGCGAAACTTCAATGTATCATACCGCTATCGCTTCGCCTTTGGAAGATGGCAAATGGTTAATAGAAATATTTAGTCCCGTAAAAAATAGTTTAGGAAATATAATCGGAGTCGTTTCGGTTATGGTTGATTGGCATTCTTTTATAGATAAAGAATTAGATTTAATTAAATTTGGAAATACGGGGCATCCTTTTATAGTAGATAGCGATAGATTAGTTATAGCCGACCCTATACCTTCGCATATAAGAAATAAAGTTTTACAAGAAGCGGATTATATAAAATATGCAAGAGAAAATGAATCTGGTTATTATGAATTTAAATCCCCTTTCAATGGCAAAGAATCTATAGCGACTTTTAACAGAGAACCTATATCCGATTGGGCTGTGGTTATGAGTATAGAATCTGAAGAGTTATTTGCGAATACTTATTCAATGATAAAATATGCAATAATCGGAACTATAGTTATGCTTATAATTACTTCCGCATTTATATTTATGTATGTAGGAAAAATAACAAAAATATTAAGCGCTTTATCAAAAGATTTAATAAAATTATCAAACGGAGATTTAACTTGGAGCGTTCCTCATTTCCTTCTTAATAAAAAAGACGAATTTGGAGAAATATCTAATTCAATAAATAGCATATTAGAAGTGCTAAACGAAAAAGTTAGACTCGTTTATTATAGCGCCGATACTGTAAAATCTTCCGCAGATGAAGTAGCTCAAGGCAATGTTGACTTATCCGACAGAACGGAAAGCCAAGCGTCTGGACTTGAAGAAACGGCTTCGTCTATGGAACAAATAGCTTCTACAATAAAATCTTCCGCGGACCATACGGTGGAAGGAAATAATATGATGATTAATTCAAGAAACGCTATTGAAGAGGCTGGAAGAATAATAGAAGAAACGACTCAAAGTATAGAAGCGGTTTACGAATCAAGTTCAAAAATAAGCGCAATTACAAAAATAATAGAAAATATAGCCTTTCAAACAAATATACTTGCCTTAAACGCCGCAGTTGAAGCTGCAAGAGCGGGCGAGCAAGGAAGAGGATTTGCGGTAGTAGCGTCTGAAGTTAGGAATTTGGCTCAAAATACTCAAGCTTCCGTTAAAGATATTACGACTTTAGTATCTGACGCTGAAGAAAAAACGGCTAAAGCTACGGAAACGGCAAGAGAATCTAAAGAAATATTTGAAAACTTAAAACAACAAATAGAAGAAACGGCTAAAATAATGCAAGATTTAAGTTCAACCGCCGTGGAACAACAAGCGGGAGTTGACCAGGTAAATATAGCAATCGCTCAAATGGATATGGCTACTCAACAAAATGCGGCTTTAGTTGAAGAGGCTACGGCGGCGTCCGAAACTTTATTTTCTCAAGCTAAAGAATTATTAAATGCAATGAAGTTCTTTAAATTAAGAGGAGAAGACGGCGATACTTCTAAAAATATAGAAAAAAAAGAAGATAAAAAAGTGAGTAAATCGGAATATAAAGAAGAAAAAGAATTAGATAAAGAGATAAAAGAAGATTATACGGAAAATTTGCCTAAAGAGGAAAAGGAAGAAGAAGAGAAAAAAGTATTTACTCCAAAACCAAGACCTTCGACTGAAATAAAAAGTCCTATAAAGAAAAGTTATGAAGAAACTAAACATGTATCTTCAACTTCTAAAGATAGCGAATTTGGTTCTACTTTTAATAATGCTAAAAGCGATTCTGACGGTTTTGAATCGTTCTAATTAGATAAAAGAATTTAAGGGTAAAAATTCCCCTTTTATTTATTAATCAAATAAAGAATAAAAAAGACACCATATTAAAAAATATGATGTCTTTTATATTATTCTATATTCTAAAAATATAATTTATAAATTAATCTAAAGGTTCTCTATATTTAAAAGTAGGATTGTATTTGTCCCAACCTGAGCCACCATAAGCAGCCCAACGAGACAAATAAGAAATAGTCGCGTTTGTTGGATTATTAAATGTTATCGTTCCTTCCACTGTTTCTTTTTGATATACGGCTGTTAATTTTGTAGTATATGGATAATTAAAAGTGTCGTTAACTTTTCCAGTATAAGTATAATCATCCACAGCATATAGCATTCCGCCACATGGAAAATTTATATTACCATCGCCATCAACAGTAAATTCCCATTCTCGGCGATTATAATTTTCAGATATTTTCCACTTTCCTGTAAGTTCAGATTTAGAATGACTACCGACTGTATTACCGCCCGTGTTATCTTCTTTTTTACTTAAAGCATATTCTATAGTCCAACTATAATTATTAAATTTAACATATAAATAGCCGTTAGTAGTAAATACAACATCCGCATATTGACAAGCTCCTCCGTTTCTTGAAGCGCCAGATTGTATAACTAATTTATAATTAGCGCCTTTACAAGAAGGTCCAGCTCCTTGATAAAACTTATAGCCGTCTTCAAATTGTATATAATACTGATAAGAATCCCAACCAACCGTAGCCGTGAATTTATAAGGTTTTCCATTAATCATATATTCTTTAGAAACATAATGATAACCCTTAAAATTTTCTCTCGTTCCTTCGCCAAATTGTCTTAAATCGTTATTGTTATCGATTTTAACTTCTACTTTTTGAGAGTTTTCATTAGTAGGATTTGGCGTTTCTGGGTTTGTAGGATTAACCGCTGGCTCTTCTACCTGATAGTTATTCAAATCGGTAGGTTTTGCTTTACATGCTATGAATAACATGCTTCCTATAATAGCGATTACTATTATAGATAAAAATTTTTTTGTGTTGTTTTTCGTAGTCATAGACTATCTCCTTAATATTTTTTTATTAAAAACATTTATATAAATAAATGCTTTTTGCAAAATTAAATAATTTATATTATATTCAAAAAAGAATTTGAATAATTTATTGCCGTTTATAAAGACTTCTTCAAGTATAAAATGATAAATTTTAATTGATAAAATTTTATATTTTAAAAAGTTTAAAATACTTGGCGATTGGCGATTGAGTAATCGTAGATATACTTAAACAGTTTTTTATTCATAGTTATATTATAGTATACTTTTTATTATTTGTCAAGCGTTTTTTAAGAAAAAATTTTAAAAAAATTAAAAAATTTGTTAAAAAATAATACCGTCATTATGAACGATAGCCTAACAATTCACATTTAATAAAATTAATTTTATTATAAAATCAAAATCTAAATTATCGCATTCTATATTTATAACCTTATCCTCGATTATACTTAATTTATAAGCCTTATCGTAATAGTAAAGCAAAGTTAAAACGCATTCGTATATTTTTCCTTTATGCAATAATTCAAGCGCTTCTTTCATTCTCTCTCCGCCTAAACGATTTTTAATTTTTAGAATTGATTTTTCCAAATCGTTAATATCGTATTTTCCATAAGTTTCGGTTATATACTTCGCCCTACTCTCTTTTGAAACATTTAAATAAATAATTTTCTGCGGTTGTTTCATAGCGTTAAATAAAGGTTTCGGAATCGCTATTTTACCTATTAAAAAACTCTCATCTTCAAGCCAAATTATTTTATTATTATATTCTATTAATTCTTTAGATAAATAATTTTCAAATTGTTCTTGAGTCGGTTGTTCGCCTTCGTTTATTCCTCCGAATGCAGAGCCTTTATGTTTTGCCAAATATTCTAAATCGATAATATTATATCCAAATTCTTTTAATTTATTTAATATTAAAGTTTTTCCGCTTCCCGTTTTTCCCGTAAGCAAATATATTTTATAATCTCTATTAAAAGAATCCAAAACATAACGCCTATAACTTTTATAACCGCCTCTTAAAACATAAACATCGTATTTATAATTTGAACATAACCAAGCTACAGATTCGCTTCGCATTCCGCCTCTAAAACAATGCATAAGTATTTTATTTTTATCATTACAATTATTATTTTTAGTTATTTCGTCTATCGATTTTAATATATTCGTCATTTTAGGAGCTACAAATTCCAAACCTTTTAAAACGGCTTCTTCTCTTCCGATTTGTTTATATATAGTTCCGATTTCCTTTCTTTCTTCGTCATTAAATAAATAAACATTATGAGCGTTTGGAATATGAGCATGATTATATTCGGCGGGCGAGCGAACATCTATTATTGGCAGATTTTCTTTTTCCAATTTTAAGAATTCTTCTATATCTATATATTTTACCATTTATTATTTATACTCAATGAAGTTATATTAAATTTATATAATATAGATTAAAATAAAAAATGTCAAAATATTAATATTTAAAAATAATAAAAATAAGCTTAAAATTTCTTCTATTTTTAAAATAGAGTAAAAGTAATTTCTTAAATAAAAGAAAATAAAATAAATTTTCAAATCAAATTTTATTAAGAATTTTATTTTTCTTTATATCCGAAATTCCCGAATTTGAAATATTATAAATCATTCTTTTTTTTATTTTATTTACGGCGTTTATATTGTCGTATTTATAAATTATATCCAAAAGTTCGTTTGTTATATCTATTATATATTCGTTAGATTTTTTTGAGCATAAACTTGTATAAATCTTCAAAATATAATTTGAAAAATATTTTATCAATTTTGTATCGTTTATTAAACTTGCTTTTTTAAAATGCGAAGAATATATTTTCAAAGCTTCAATATTATTGTCTTTAATATATTTGTCTAAAAATAATGAAAATCTTTTTATATAATCTATGCTTTTATTTTTTAATTCCGCGCAAATCTCTTCAATATTTATTATATGAACGGAATATTTTAAATTTAATTTTATATTTCCTTCTTTATAATCGTTAAATATTAAATAATTTTTCTGACAGTTTACGGGATTATTTAATTTTAATCTCACGCTTTCAATATATTTTATTTTTAAATGATTATTATTTTTTATTTTTGTTTTTCTTGTGTCGACTAAAAATAAATATTCTATGTTTTTAGTTTTATTTACTATCGAACGCTTTGCTCCTCTATATTTTGTATATTCTGAAGTTAATATTTTTAATTTTCCTTTTTTTTCAAGAACTGAAATTAAATCGTCAAATTCTATTATTCCATCGGTAGAATAACTCATAACTATATGTTTGGCGTTTATATTTTCGATTAAATTAACAAAAGAATTTTTTGCAGTTTTTTTATAACAATAATCGGATTTTGTTTTTATCCAATCTTTTCTTATTCCGCTTTTATTTGTTTTTTTTCCGTTTATATATATTTCTTTATTTATTTCGGGCTTATCCCATAATGCAATTGTGTTAAGCAAATGATAATTGCTTCCGTATTGATGTTGATTATAAGGCGGGTCCAAATAAACCAAATCAAAATTTTTATTTTTATTTTTCAATATAAATTTTTTTGCATCGAGCATACTCGTATGTCCTCTTTTTCCATAAAATAAAGGAAGCTCTTTTAAAGATATCGGCGTTAATATTCTGCCCAATGCGTCTTTATTTCTTCCGCCAAAACCCGAATGAAAAGCTTTGAATACTCCCGAAGTGTTAGTATGTGTTGCGGCTTCATAAATTAAAGAAGCTATTAAATAAAAATATTCTTTTTTGTTTATAGCTTTATTTTTAAAAAGCTCTTCAATATTATGTCTTATAATATCAATTTTAGTAGCGTTATATTGAGTGTAAAATAATCTTTCGTTTTTTAAATCGGGATTATTATCGTTTTGAGGAGCATAATATTTTGAAATATATCTATCTTTATCTTTTATCTTGTTAATATTATTAAGCATTTCGATTGTATTTTGAAGTCCGCCCGTATGAGCGAACATATTTTTTGTATCTTTTATGTCGATATAAATATGAGCGTAATTTAAAATATAAGAATAATATTCCCAATCGTTTGAATAAACTTCCAAATTTAAAGTTTTTAATAATCTCGATATAATTCCGCTTCCTGCAAATAAATCTAAAGCGGTTTTTATATTATTATCTTCTTTTAAAATATCCAAAAAAGCGTTTTCTATAAAAGGCAATAATCTTCTTTTATTGCCAATATAGGCTATTATATTTTCTTTGAGATATTTATTTTTTATATTAATATTTTTAGTTATCATAATATAGTTATCGGAATTTAATTAACATAATTTAGTTAACATAATTATATTAACATAATATTTTATAAATATCAATTATATAATTCTTTTTTTTATAAAAAATGTTATAATATATAAATATTTTTAATCAGAGTTTTTATTTTATGAAAGATAGAATTGCAAAAATAATATCTTTATTATCGAGCGGATTATACGAAAGAAAAGAAATCGTAGCTTTAACTTTTTTAAGCATTATTGCGGGAAAGCCCGTTTTTCTTTACGGACCTCCTGGAACAGCTAAAAGTTTTATTGCCAAAAGAGTTTCTTACGCGTTTAGAGATTCAAAATATTTTGGATATTTAATGCAAAGATTTAGCACTCCCGAAGATATATTTGGTCCCGTTAGTTTGGAAGAACTTAAAAACGATAAATATATAAGAAAAATAAAAGGTTATATACCCGATAGCGATTTTGCATTTTTAGACGAAATTTGGAAAAGCGCTCCCGCAATACTCAACACTTTACTTACGATTATAAACGAAAGAATATTTAAAAACGGTTATGAAGAAATAAAAGTTCCTCTAAAGGGTTTGATTTCCGCAAGCAATGAAACTCCGCCGCCAAATCAAGGACTTGAAGCTTTATACGATAGATTTATAACGAGGCTTACGGTTTATCCTCTAAAAGAAAGAGATAATTTTGAAAAACTTTTAGAAAATACTCAATTAAATCCTTTTATTGAAATAGACGAAAAATTAAAAATAACAACGGAAGAATGGAATAAAATGAGCGAAGAAATTAATAAAATAAAAATTTTTAAAATCGTTTTTAATATTATTCATACAATAAAACTTTCCATAGAAAAATTTAACGAAGACAATATAGATATTCCAATATATATTTCAGACAGAAGATGGCAAAATATTTCTTATTTAATGAAAACCGCCGCATATTTAAACGATAAAAACGAAGTTGATATTTACGAAACTTTACTTTTAGATAATTGTTTATGGAGTTTGGAAGAACATATTGAGCCAATTAAAAAAATTGTAGAAAATGCAATTAGAATTTCTTATAATTTTAAAAACTCCGAAATTGAAAAATGGAAAGAAAATTTTGAAAATTTAAAATCGGATATTGAAAATACATTTTATAATTTAGAAAAAACTTACGACACTGAAAATATTGACGACAAATTATATATCGCTAAAACTTTAAATGTAAAAATTGACGAATACGGAAATAACGGCGATACGATAATTTATATTCCGTTAAAAAATATGAATAAAAAAGGATATTTTCATCCATTAGAGCAAGGAAGATTTATAACTAAAAAATTTAGATGCAATTTTAACGAAAGCGAAATTTGTTCTATAGAAATTAATTCCGCGACTTTAACAAATGGAATAATTTCGGATAAACTTTCAAAGAATTATGAATTATTTACAAAATTTGAACCCGATTTTTATATGAGAAAAAACGGATTTAAGAAAGTTGAAAAAGAAAAAAAAGAAAATTATTTAATTCTTATAGATTCTCTAATATCTAAAATAGAAAATATAATTAATAATTCAAAAAATAATTTTGAAAAAACAAAAAACGAATCTCAAAATATTTTTATCTCTGAAGAAAAAATTAATATTATAAACGATATGTTTCAATCTTATATTGAAGATTTAGAAAGCGAAAAATTAAATATTGAAAAATTTAAAAGCGAAATTTTAGAATTTGCTACAATTTAAATTAAAAAATAAAAATTATAAATATGACAAATATAACTAATACTGCGACAAAAGAAATTAAGAAAACCGAAGATATGGCGAGAGGAGTTTTTTACGGTTCTTTTAAGAATATTGACGACAAAAGACTTGAGGACGAACTTGAAATAAAAATTTCAAAATGGAAAAAAGAATTAAAAGAATATATTGAAAATAATAATCCTTACGAAACAAATAAAATAGAATTGGATATTGCTTTTAAAAAGTTTAAAAATAAAAAATCGTCTAATAAAAGTTATAATAAAAATGAAATAATTAATTATTTAAATAGCTTTAAAGAAATTGATAAAAATATTGATTATAATTTTTGGATTGATAGATTAAATAATGAAAACTTTAATATTATAGAAAAAAATATTTTATCTTCTTGGGAAAAATCTTATAACGATAAAAATAATATTTGGACTTTGAATACAATTAAAGGAAAGAGAGATAAATTTATTGTCGATATGGAATCTTGGATTAAGCTTTTAAAAAAACTTAAATATATGTCTAACATTTTGAGAATAAAAACGGGCGTTTTATGGGATTTTAGAATCGGCGAGCTTTCAGAAGACGATATTTCGCTTTTTAAAAGATGGATTGATTTTATAAACGATTATAAGGATATAGAGATAATTTGCGAAAGTATGGGCAGAAGAGTAGACATTGAAAACGCGATTAATAATATAGAGTTTAAAGATTCTTATAATTATTCAAATAAAAAAATAACTTCAAAAGACGAAATTGTAGGAATTTATTTTTCAAAAGATATTGAGAATATAGTTCCCGAAGAACTTTCTTTACTTTGCGACAGAGATTTTGAAAAATTATTTAAATTAAAATATATTGAAAATAGATTAATGTGTTTTGATAAGAATTCTTATATTTTTGACGAAAGAGAAACGCGGAAAACTCAATCGGGTTATATTGATGGAAGAGGTCCCGTTATAATATGCATAGATACAAGCGGTTCAATGAAAGGAATAAACGAATATATTGCAAAAGCTACAATGCTTAAAATAGTTATGCAGGCTTTGTCGGAAGATAGAAATGTTTATTTAATAAATTTTAGCGTTGAAATATATGCTTGCAAATTCTCTAAAAATTACGGCTTAAACGAACTTATAGATTTTCTTAAATTAAGTTATCATGGCGGTTCGGATATTTATAAAGCTCTTTACGAAGCAAACAGAATAATGAAAACGGACGATTTCAAAAATGCCGATGTTTTGGTATTGTCCGATTTTATGATGGAAGATATGCCTTATAATTTAATCGAATTATGCGAAAAACAAAAATCAAAAGGAAATAAATTTTTTGCAGTTTCAATCGGAAAATTTCCTTTCGGTTATTCCTACAGAAAAGTATTCGATAAACATTGGATATTTGATATTGATAGCGGACTTAAAAGTATTTATTAATTCGATTTTTTGTTATTTTTAGAAAAACTTTAAACTTATACTCGCCTACTCTGTGTGCATTGAGGCAAGGATTCTTTTTTATAAAAAATATATTATGATAGATTAAAAAATATTTTGTTAAAAATAAAAAACATTATAAAATATTAAAAATAATATGTAAAAAATCAATAATTAATATTATATAAAGTAATATTTTATATAAATATAGAAAAATTGAGAAAAAATACTTGCATTTTTTTATTAATTGTAATTAAATAAAAAATATATAAATTGAAAGGAGGATATTATTATGGCTTGGCATTGGTTCGACTGGGTTGTAATACTATTGTATTTCACTGCGATGTTGTTGATTGGAGTTTTCTTTGGTAAAAGAACAAAATCAACAGACGATTATTTTAATGCGGGCGCAAGAGTTCCCGCGATAATAACGGCGTTAAGTATTTACGCTACGGCATTATCTTCGATATCTTTTATTGCCGTTCCCGCGTCTGTTTATAATAACGGTTGGTTATTAGGTATGGCGCCTTTGGGTATAATAATCTTAATGGTTCCCGTTGCTTTGGTGTTTATTCCGTTTTTCAGAAGATTGAAGGTAACGACTATTTACGAATGGATGGGTTCAAGATTTTCTTATAGTATAAGATTATTGGGCAGTTTATCGTTTATAGCTTTCCATATTGTGAGAATGGCTATAGTCCTTTATCTTCCAACTTTAGCTATGGTTCAAGCTCTTCCGAATTTAAATCCCGTAATAGTAACTCTATTGGTTGGATTATTCTGCGTGGCTTATACTTCAATCGGCGGAATAGAAGCAGTTTTATGGTCTGACGCTATAGAAGCCGTAGTTCTTATTTTTGGAGCTATATTGGTTATAATAGTTTGTTTCGCTATTGTGGGCGTAGGCGAAGGATTTTCGATTTTGGCGAGAGACGGTAAAATGATAGGACCGGATTTCTTTTCTTTAGATTTGGCTAAACAGAGTATTTGGGCTATGGTTATCGGCGCTTTCTTTGGTTCTATTTATCAATATATTGGAGGACAAGATATAGTTCAAAGATATAACACGACTCCAAACGAAAAAGAGGCTCAAAAAAGTTTATTATTAAATGTTCCGCTTGCCTGCACAAGTTCTATAATATTTATAGGTATGGGTTCGGCTTGTTGGATATTATTTAATTCTGGCAAGGCTACTTTGCCCGAAAATATAAGCGGAAGCGCTATCTTACCTCATGTTATTATGGATTATTTGCCTGTGGGAATATCTGGCTTGGTAATAGCGGGAATATTTGCAGCGGCTCAATCTACGGTTTCCTCAAGCTTAAACTCAGTTTCAACCTGTATGACAAAAGACATACTTGAAAAATTAAAACCTGATTTAAGCGATAAATTCAAACTTAATTTTGCAAGAAGTTCAAGTTGGATTGTAGGACTTATAAGCACATTATTAGCCGTTAAGTTTTTAAGCGGAGGACCTAGCGATATTTATTTATATTTCCAAGCGATAACGGGACTTTTGGGCGGACCTATAGCTTCTGTAATTCTGGTTGGAATATTCTTCGATAAAGTTAATACCGTTGCCGTTTGGATAGGTTTTATAGCTTCAACGATTTTGGCGTTCTATTTAACGGACCCATCGGGCATAGTTTCAAAATTGATTCCAATTTATAGCAAACCGCAAGTATTTGAAATACTGATTTCATTCTTAATAATAGTTTCTGGCGTTGTGGTTTCTTTAATTGCTTCTTTGATTTGCGGAAAACCAAACAAAGATAAAACGGATAATTTGACTTATTCAAGTTTAATGAAAAAATAAAAACAAGGAGATTTTAATTATGCGAAATTTAGAAAAATATAGAGGCGTTATACCCGCATTTTATGCCTGCTATGACGAGAAAGGAGAGATAAGCAAAGAGAGAGCGAAAAAATTTACTTCGTTTTTAATCGATAAGGGAGTTAAAGGCTTATATGTCGGAGGCTCTTCGGGAGAATGCATTTATCAAAGCAAAGAGGATAGAAAATTAATATTAGAATCCGTTATGGAAGTAGCTAAAGGAAAAATTACTATAATCGCTCATATAGCCTGCAATAATACTTCAGACGGCGAAGAATTGGCGGCGCATGCGGAAAAATTGGGCGTTGACGCTATAGCGGCGATTCCTCCTATTTATTTTCATTTGCCCGATTACGCCATAGCGGATTATTGGAACGATATGAGTAAAGCAGCGCCAAATACCGATTTTATAATTTATAATATTCCTCAACTTGCGGGAGTTTCTTTAACGGTTTCGCTTTATAAGAAAATGAGAGAAAACAATAAAGTTATAGGCGTTAAAAATTCTTCAATGCCGATTTTTGATATTCAAACATTTAAAGATGTAGCGGGAGACAATAGCGTAATATTTAACGGACCAGACGAACAATTTGTTGGCGGAAGAATAATCGGAGCTGACGGAGGAATAGGCGGAACTTACGGAGTTATGCCCGAATTATTTATAGAGGCGGATAAAGCGGTTAGAGAATGCGATTTTAAGAAAGCTCAAGATATTCAATTTAAAATCAATAGAATAATCGCGGCTATGTGTTCTTGTCATGGAAATCTATACGCTGTTATGAAAGAGATTTTGAGAAAGCAGGGAATTGATATCGGCGGAGTTAGAAAACCTTTGCCTGATATTATAGAAAGCGATAAACCGATTATTGAAAATTGTTATAAAATGATTGAAGAAGCAAAAAGCGGTTTAAAATAATTTAAAATATAATATAATTAATTAAAAATTTAATTAACTAAAAATTTTTAGAAGGATATTTTTATGATACTAAAACCATTAAAAAGCGAATTTAATAAAGACTTTCATGATAGAATTTGGAAGGCAAAAAATTATGTTAGAGAACATTACGAAGATTTGAAAAAACTTTCCGTAGGACAACATAAACTCGATAAAGAGATTTGCGAAGGCGCTTATATTAATATAGCAGAATACGACAATAAAGATAATCCGCCTTGGGAATCGCATTTAGAGTTTGTAGATATTCAAATAATATTTGAAGGAGCAGAAGATTATATTATAGCAAATACTTCGGAATTAAAACCTAAAGAATACGATAAAGCGACAGATTATCATAATTGGGAAGGCGAAGGAGCCGTTCGTTTGACTCTTACGCCTGGAAATATATTGATACTTTTGCCTTATGACGCTCATAGAGTCGGACTTGCTCCGAAAACGGGAAAAACTCATGTTAAAAAGGGCATAGTAAAAGTTCCTTATAAAGCTTGATTTTTTATTCTCCTGTTATTTGTATAAAAGACTTGAGTTTAATTACTTGAGTCTTTTTTATTATTTATTATTATTTATTAAATCTATCATTTCAACGCATTTTATATACATTCTTGGAATATGAAAAGGTCCTTTATACATATTGCCCTTTAAATCTGTAGAAAGGCTTCCATCTCTATGCAAATAACCAAACCATTCGCCAAATTCTTTATCGATAAATTTATTAGTGTATTCTTTTACCATAAAATGTTTTTCTAAATATTTTTTATCTTTAGTAAAATAATAAGCGTAAAGAGTCGCAATCGCAGCTTCGGTTTGGGGCCACCAAAATTTCATGTCATGCCAATAATCACTTTTCGGTTTGCCTAAAACATCCATAAATTGTATTATTCCGCCATACTCTTTATCCCATCCCCATTCCCACATCCAATCGAAAATTTTTAATCCAAGCTCAATTAAATTTCTATCGTTATCTCTTTCAATAGCTTCTCTCAATATAAACCAAGAGGATTCAATCGCATGTCCAGGATTAAGTTGTCTTCCTTCAAAATGGTCTTGCAAAGTTCCATCGGGATTGCATTGTTCCAAAACCGCTTTTTTCTCTTCGTATAAAAATATTTTCACTTGCGATAAAAGATTATCTATATATTTATTATAATATTCTCTGTTTTCTTCATCCGATTTTCTTAATTCCTGAACTGTGGCAAGCATTATCATTGGCGGTCCAAAAGAAATTGTAGCTCTCTGATTAATGTCAAATTTAGGAATTAATAATTTTTGAATTTTATCGATTCTTTCAAGCAATTCTTTAGCTTTTATTATGTAGCTTTTATCACGGCTTGCTCTTCCATAAGATGCCATAGCGATTATGCAAAATGTTTCTGAAAAATAATATCTCAATCTTTTTATAACGCATTTTCCCTCTTCGGTTACTCTAAAAAACATTCTTCCGTCCCCGTCTTTGTCGAAACAATGTTTTTCCAAAAAGTCTATTCCCGATTTCGCCGCATCCAAATATTCTTCTTTTTTTTCAAAATCCGCGTAAAGAGTCGACAAAATCCAAGAAAATCTTCCTTGAAACCAAACGGATTTATCTCTGTCTATAATATTTCCTTTTCTGTCTAATGCCGTCCAATATCCTCCGTTTTTTTTATCAAGTCCGTTTTTTAGCCAAAATGGAATTATATTTTCTTTAAGCATATATAAATATTCTTTTTTTAATTCTGATAAATTATTTAAGTTATTCATAAAAACTTCCTATTTAATTTTAATTTATTTTAAAAATAATTATATTATAAAATCAAAAAAATAAAACATGATTTTTTATTATACAAACAAACTAATTTATCTTATTATAAAAACTAGCAATATTGCCCGTATTTTCATGCTCGTCCATAAGTATATTTACAATTTCATCCGCTCTGTTATTTTCTTTATTATCCGAATGCCCTTTAACTTTTATGAACTCTATATTATGCTTTTTTGAAAGTTCAATTAACTTAAACCAATATTCTTTATTTTCAACGGGTTTTTTATCGCTTTTAATCCAATTATTTTTTTGCCAAGTATAAATCCAACCGTTCATTCCATTAACTAAATATGCGCTATCGCTATAAACTTTTATGTTATGGGAATTTTTTAATCTCTCAAGCGCCTTTATAACCGCTTTCATTTCCATTTTATTATTTGTCGTCATCTCTTCGCTTTCGCCAATTTCAAGACGCAAATTATATTTTTCGCTTATTAATATTGAAGCCCAAGCACCAGGTCCAGGATTTCCTCTACATCCGCCGTCAGTGTAAATTATAATATTATCTTTCATTTAATAATTTTATCAGTTTATTTTTGATTTCAGATATAAGTTTTTCTTTATTATAATCTTCTTTTGATACGGTAAAACCAGCGGCTTTAGGATGTCCGCCTCCTCCGAAAGATTCTGCAATTTCTCTTACATTTTTATTTATTCTACTTCTCATACTTACTCTAAAATCTTCTTCGCTTTCATGAATTATAAATCCGATAAAAACATCTTCCATTTGAATTAAAATATCCGAAGCGCTTACGGTTATCTCTTTCATGCTATGCCCGTTAATTGTCTCTTGCAAACATATATAGCCTATTTTATTTTCTTCGTCTATTATCATTCTTCTGTATATTTCCATTAAAGCGGCTACATCTATTCTAGTATATCTCTTTCTAACGACATTTCCTAAATTTTCTATTATAACTCCCCTACTCATTAATTTTGAAGCTGCAAGTAAAGACTTTTCTGTAGTATTGCTAAAAACAAAACCTCCCGTATCGGTTGAAAGTCCGCAATACAATAAAGTCGCTATAGTAGAATCCATACTTTTTAAGAAAGTTGAAAATATATCAAAAATTATCTCGCAAGTGGCGGCTGCGTTAGTATCGTTATAAAACATAGTAACGCCTTCTATATTTCTAACTTTATGATGGTCTATAAATATTACTTCGTTATATTCGTTAAGAACTTCAGAAATCCAACCTATTCTGTCAATATCTCCCGAATCTAATACAACCAAAACATCTTTTTTAGGAATAGTTTCTTCATTAACATTAAATATTACTTCTTCTATTAATAAAACATTTTGTAAATCTCTTTGCATTTTATCCGTATTGACAACGAAAACTTTTCTCTTTTTGAATATTTTTTTTAAAAGTAAAGATAATCCCAAACATGAACATATACAATCGACATCGGGATTTCTATGTCCGATTATCGTTATATTTGTTGCTTTTGAGAGAGTTTTTAATATTTCTTTTATATTTGTTTTTATATTTTTCTTTGCATTATTTTTAACCGTTTTCTTTGCGGTTTTTTTTATTATTTTATTTACGCTTTTTTTATTAGCCATAATAATTTCCTCTTAAAAATTAATTAATCTTCATTATCGTTAATATTTAAATTTCTTATATTCGTCAATACTTTATTAGTTTCGATTAAAGTTTTATCGTAATGAAAAGTTAAATTTGGAACATATCTAACTTTAAGACTTTTTTTAAGATAAGAAAATATAACTCCTTTAGCGCTATTTAATCCGCTTAAAACTTCGTCTTTTTTATCTTCATTTAAACATACGAAAAAAACTTTAGCGTTTTTCAAATCTTTATCGGTATCTACTTTTGTTATAGTTATAAGATTATTTTTTATTCTTGGGTCTTCTATCTCTTTAAATATAATCGCAGATAGAAGTTGTTTAATATTTTCATTTATTCTAAATATTCTATGAGAAGACATATTATTTTATTAAACAACCGAATTATTTACGGCGCTATTTAAATCGTCAAGTTCGTTTTTTAAAAATACTTTATCTATATTTACTAAAATAATCATTTGTTCGTTTGCCTTAACGAGTCCCATTATATATCTATTGTCTATTCCCGAATGAATATCAATATCTTCCTGTATATTTTCTTCGTTAATTGTAAGAACATCTGAAACAGAATCGACAACCAAACCATATTTTTTATTTCCTATAGCGACAACAACTATAACGCAATTATTTGGGTCCATAGGAGAATCGAAATGAAATCTTGCCCTTAAATCTATAACAAGTATTATAGTTCCTCTTAAATTAATTATTCCTTTTAAATAATCGGGACAATTCGGAATCGGCGTAGGCTGAATAAAATTAAGTATTTCCTGAACTTTTAATATATCTATTCCGTATAGTTCGTTATTTATATTAAATACAAGTATTTGATTTGACATATTATCTCCTTAAAAAATACACATTATAAATTATAATATATAATAAACATAAGTCAAGTAATTTTATTTTATATTTATCGGAATAATAATTTTTGATTAAATAAAAAAACCCATATCGAAAGATACGGGCTTAATTATGAACCGGTGACGGGTTTCGAACCCGCGAATGCAGGAATGAAAATCCTGTGTGTTAAACCACTTCACCACACCGGCGTATATATTTTAGCAAAATTATTAAAATCGTATTTGAGCCAAGAAGGGTTCGAACCTTCGACAACCGCCTTAAAAGGGCGATGCTCTACCGACTGAGCTATTGGCCCGCGTTAATTTTTTAATTAAGTTTGTTAATTATACAATATTAATTATTTTTTGTCAAGCGTTTATTTATTAATTATTGCCATTTTTTTATTATTAATTTAATATTTTCTAAAAATAATTATATTATATATTAATAAAATAATCAATATGAGTAAAGTTTTGAAACAGTCTAAAGCCGTTCTTGTAATTGCCTTTATGTATAGAGATTTAGAAATTTATAATTTGGCATTAAAAGACGCTATAGAAAATTTTAATTCAATAAAAATTATAAGCGAAGAATATTTATTTTCTCATTCTGCATATTATAAAGAAGAAATGGGCGAAAACTTAAAAAAAAGATTTTTAGTTTTTAAAAATTTAATAGAAAGAGATTATATATCTGAAGTAAAAAAGACTACCGATAAAATAGAAAAAAAATATTTATATTCTAACGGAAACAGAAAAATAAATATAGACCCAGCTATACTTACGCTTGAAAATTTTATTTTAACGACTAATAAAAATTTTACTCATAGAATATATTTAAAAGACGGAGTTTTTGCCGACTTAACTTTAATATATAATAAAAAACTCGGATATACGGAGCTTCCTTGGACTTATGCAGATTATTCAAGCGAAGAAACAAAATTATTTTTAAATAGCGTGAGAGATTTATTTTATAATGAGTTAATAAAAACATCGCCTTTCGCTTAAATTAAAATTTTTCGCTCTTTATAATTGCAAATAATAAAATTTTATAACCTTGTTAAAATATAAAGCCACCCGTTAAGATGGCTCTACATTAATAATACAATAGGAGAAAAAATATGAAAAAAATTATTTATTATCTTAATTTATTTAACCGCTCCAGCTTTTTTAAGTATTTTAACTATATCCTTATACTCGTTTTCAAAAGCGTAAGTTAATGCCGTTTTCCCGTCTCTATCTCTTATATTAAGAGTAGCGTCAGCATTTACCAAAAGTTTTACTATATCGGTATGTCCGTTATAAGCGGCTTTACTTAACGCGGTTATATTTTTAACATTGCTTATATTTATATTAACTCTTTTATTTAATAAAAGCTCAACTATTTCGGTATATCCTTTTTCAGCCGCTTCCATTAAAGGAGTTTCGCCTATTATATTTCTAGTATTAATATTAACTCCAGACATTATAAGTTCTTTCGCTTTATTAATATCGTCATTTTTTAATGCGTTCATTAGCGTATCGGATTCGTTAGCGAATAATCCTAATGATAATATAAATGTCGCTATAATTACAAATGCTATTTTCATCGTCATAACTTCTCCTCCAATTTTTACTCTCATATTTTCTACTCAAAATATAATAATTATTTTTAAATTGTGGTTAACTTTTTTTATTTTATTTAACCTCAATATTTCCATTCTCTACAATTAAGATACAAAACTTTTAAAATAAGTGTTTAAATTTTTTTTAATTAAATATTAAAAAAATTTATTTTAAAATTTGATTTTAAATTTTTAGAATAGAATTTATTTTTTAAGATTTTTATTTATTTTCTTATAATCGTTTCTGTATTTCATTATTTTCTTCAATGCTTTTTTTCTATCTTTTTTAATTTCTATTGAAGTTTTTTGAAGTTGTTTATTTTCATTAAGCAAAGTTATATAAGCTTGATATCTCTCGTAAGGAATTTTATTTTTTTCGACAAGCTCAAGTATATAACAATCTGGCTCATGTTGATGAGTGCAATTTTTAAATTTGCAATTTTTTGAAAGCTCTTCCAAATCCTCAAAAGTTTTTTTTATTCCTTTATCGTCTTCCCATAAATCTAAATTTCTTAATCCTGGCGTATCTATAACTACTCCGCCGCCTTCTAAAATTAAAAGCTCTCTATGAGTTGTTGTGTGCATTCCCTTAAAATCGTATTCTCTCACTTCTTTAGTTTTCATTTTTTCTTTTTTTAATAAATAGTTAATTATAGTCGATTTACCCGAACCAGAAGCTCCTATAAAAACTGAAGAAGTATTTTCTTTTATATAAGATAAAAATTCTTTTGCATTTTCTCCCGTTTTTGAGCTATAACCAAAAGCTATTTCATTAGGATAATTTTCTTTTATAGTTTTTAATAATTCTTTGAATTCATTTTTTTTATAAATGTCGATTTTGCTTATCGCTATTATAGGCTTTATTCCCGAAGTATGAGCGATTGACAAATATCTTGCAATAGCCGAAATTGGCATTTCATTATCTAAAGCGACAATTATAAAAACATAATCAATATTGCTTACTATCGCTTGAATATCATTTTTTTTAATATTTGCCTTTCTGTATAAAATATTTTTTCTAGTTAAAATTGTTTCTATAAAAGCGTTATTGTCCGATTTTCGCATTAAAACCCAATCGCCCACAATCGGAAGCTCGCTTTGAATTTCCGATTTATGTCTTATTCTGCCTTTAATTCTCGCTAAAAATTCGCCTTCGTTTGAAAATAAAGTATAATATCTTTTATGTATTCTTATAACTCTTGCAGGAATTAAATTTTCTCTGTCTTTTATATCGTTTAGAATTTTTAAAGTTAATTTTTCAAAATATTCGTCAAAACCTATATCTTTTATTGTCAATTTTTGCATATTGAGATTTATAATACATTATTAAATTATATTTGTCAATTTTTCGATATTATATCATGACAATAAAATATTATCATAGAAAATAAAATTAAACGCGTTAAAAGTAGCAAAGCAATTTTAATTAAAAAATAATTTTTATAATTTAAATTTCTAATAAATAAAACTATATAACAGTTCCGCTTTTAACTACCGTATTTTTAGGAATTATAACTATTCCATCTCTTATGCAATAAAACTCGCTATCCTGATGCTGAATTCTCTTTTTATTTACTATAGTAACCTCGTTTCCTATTCTAACATTTTTATCTATAATCACATTTTTGAGAGTGCATTTTTTTCCTATTCCTATTTTAGGCAAATGTCTAACATTAAGCCTCTCTATATCATCTCTATTCTCATAATAGTCGCTTCCCATCATAATGACTCTTTCCAAATTAGAACCGCTTTGAATAACCGAACGCAAACCTATAACCGATTCTTTTATCGTGGCGTTTTCTATTTTGCATCCGTCCGCTATTATGCTTGAATTAATATTTGCTTTTTCAATTTTCGATGCCGATAGATAACGAACATGCGTATAAATTGGAGCGTCTTCGTCATAGAAATCGAAAGGCGGATTCTTGCTTCCAAAAGAAATATTCGCGTCAAAATAAGCCTTAATAGTTCCTACATCTTCCCAATATCCTTGAAAAGCGTAACTGAATACTTTATATTTTTTTATCGCTTCGGGTATAATATCTTTTCCGAAATCCATCATTGAAACATCTTCCAAAAGTTCTTTAAGGACATTTCTTCTAAAAATATATATTCCCATAGAAGCCAAATATTCTTTTTTTCCGTCCTCTATATCAAACATTTTCTTTTGCTCTGCGCTTAATTTTAGAGAATTGAGAATCTCATCTTCTTTAGGTTTTTCGTAAAAATTAGTTATCTGCCCTCTTTTATTGACAAGCATTACTCCAAAACCTTTTGCCTCCTCTCTAGATACGGGAACTGTTCCTATAACAATATCCGCTCCCGTTTCAAGCATATGCCTATTCATAACATTATAATCCATACGATAAACTTGGTCGCCTGAAAGTATTAAAACATTATTAATAAATTCATTGTCGAAATGCGAAAGATTTTTTCTAACGGCGTCCGCAGTTCCTTGATACCAATCTATATTTGTATCGGTTTGTTCGGCTGCTAAAATACTTACATGCCCGCCTGAAAAGTTATCAAATCTATAAGCATTATAAATATGATTATTTAAAGAGGCGCTATTGAATTGAGTTATAACATAAATATTTCTAAGTCCGCTATTAATACAGTTTGATACGGGAATATCTATCATTCTGTATTGTCCTCCAAGAGAAACCGCGGGTTTTGAACGCGCTTTAACTAAAGGATATAATCTCGTTCCTCTTCCTCCTCCAAGTATTAATGCTACGGTATTATATGCTCTCATAAAAAACTCCAAAATTATTTATATTATTAGTATAGTAAAAAATTTTATATTTTTCAAGTTTTTATATTAAATTAAAATGCTCTAAAGCTTTATATATTCCTTCATTATCAACATTATCGGTTATATAATCGGCGACTTTTTTTAATTTCTCGTTTGCATTTCCCATAGCGATTCCAATCGCGCAATGCTCTATCATAGTTATATCGTTTCCGCCATCTCCAAAAGCCATAGTTTCTGCAATATCTATTTTGTAATATTCTATAATTTTATCTACTCCTATATGTTTTCCTCCGCCCTTGCTATTAATATCTGCAAATGCGGGATGCCATCTACTAGATTCGCAATCTTTAAATACTTTATTCATTAATTCTTTTTCTTTATTCTCTCCAACAAAAATATTAATTTGCAAAATATTGCCAATATTTTTTTCTACAAACTCAAAATAATTTTCGATTGCAGGAATTTCTATATCTACTCCTTCAGAAAGTTTTTTTACTTTATCGTCAATATAATTAATAAATATTCCGTTATTCGTCATTACAGAACATGGAAATTTTTCTTTGTTTTTTAGATAATCGATTAAAGAGTATATTGTTTCCTTGCTTATTGCATTTCTATATATTTCTTTATCGTCTACATAACAATCATGTCCGTTAGCGGTTATATATCCGTCAAATTCCAAATCGTCCAAATTATCTACTTGCAATTTAATTCTTCCCGTAGCTATAAAAACTTTTATGCCTTTTTCTTTTAGTTTTTTAATGGCTATTTTAGAAGCGTTTGAAACTTTATGAGTATTAAAACTAACCAAAGTTCCGTCTATGTCAAAAAATATGGCTTTTATCATAATTAAGAAAATCCTTAAAAATTTGAAGTTTATAAAAAAATTTTATTTATGAATATTATACATTGAAATTAATATTTTTTAAATAAAGTATTTTATATTTTATATAAATTTTTATAAAAATTAAAATTTATCAATACAAAAGCCGATATTTTACTATAAAGAAAGTCAAAAATTATAAATTTTCTACTTGACTTTTTTTAAAAGTTTGCTATATTATGGGTAGAGAATATTTGATTTGCTATTTATAATTAGAATAGTAAGATAAAGTAAAAGTTGCAATTAGGCTTTTTAAGTTTATTTGCTAAAGTGGAAAATTATTGGAGGCAAAACTCTAATTATTTTAAATAAAAATATTAAATTATTTAAAGGAGGAATTAGTATGACTAATTCAAAAAAAATTAAAAGAAACATAGGCGCAAGCCGTAGGCTTGCGCCCTTCGGACATGTCCGAAGCATAACTTTCACAATAATCTTATTGGCAGTAGCATTAATTTTCGGTTGTAGAAAAAGCGTAGGTGGAGGAGACCCAACACCAATCGACCCTACAAAATCAATGACGGGAAATTTGCTAATCGTATCCACTGACGGAAAAACAAATTTAAACTCCATCCCTTTGAGGTTCGCTGGAGCAAATGCAACGGTAACCAAAGTTGAAGTAGAACAAGGCAAGAATTTAAATTTAGACATAAATAATTTTATTGTTGAAAACAACGCTTTAAAGTTGACAAATATTGATTTGTCTACAGCAGAGGCTGCCGTATCGAATAAAGTTACTTTAACTTTTGATTTATCCGCAAGTTCGTCTAGCCCAATTACAAGATATACTGACACTGCAGATATTTTTGTAGGAAAAATGCAAACTAATATTTCGGTTGAAACATTGAAAAAATTAAAGTTTGATGTAAGCGATACTGTAAAAGGGCAAGAAAGTTTCGATGGCGATAAGCTTGTGCAAACTGAAACAGGTAAAGCTAGGTCAATATTATTTAAAAATACTGACTTTCAAGTCGATGCTTCTGACGATAGCAAATTTACACTTGCAAATGCGAACACTGGCGATGATGGTAATCAAATAAAAATGAGCGAAATTGCAACTATTCTCTCAAATTCTTTTAATTCTAGCCAAGATATTTCAACTTATAATAATAACGCTGGTTTTGAAATTACAAGTTCTACGGAAGGAACAAAAGCTACATTTGTGATTAAGTTCAAACCGTTCAATTCTTTTTATAAAGAACATTCAATTACATTTGACCAGAAAAAAGGAGCTTGGATAGAATAATTGTAAAATGTAAGTCAATCCATCATATATTAAATAAATTTTGTTAAACTCCTCATTGTAAGTAGTTTTTGCTTGCAGTGAGGGTTTGATAAAGTAGTTTATAAAAGTTGAGGTTTTAAGTTGCGATTTTTAGGTTGCGGTTAGAAAAATCTTTTTTTATATTATTGAAGAGGCTTGTCTGAAATGGGCGAGCTTCTTTTTTATCAATTAGTCATTGCGAGGGCTTTAGCCGAAGTAATCGATTTTTAATAGATTTGTTTATTAACGAAACTAAATTTTTAAATTTAATTTTTCATATAAATTGTTTCGCTATCGCCAGAAATGACGATTTTTATAAAGTAAAAATATAAATAAATTATAATTATTGAAAAAAATTAAATATTAGTATATAATAATGTCTTAATATGGTTTTATAAATATTAAAAAAGGTTTTATATTTAATGTATAAGAATGCGGTAAAATCTCATATTGATAGCGATATTAAAATTGTAAAAAAAAATATTACTCTATCAAAATTAATAGCGAGCAAAGAGAATTTTAAATTATTGGCTATCGTAAACGAATCTAATAAATTAGTCGGAATAATAGATTATCGTCAATTATCGATTAGCGTTCTTAAACAATTATCAAAAAAAACTACAAAAAATATCGAAGCCGTTCTTAATAAAGAAATTTCTTTTTATATGAATAAAGATTTTATAACGGCTTATCCCGAAGACGATTTAGAAAAAATATTTGACAATATGCTTAAAAACAAAACCGAATATATAATAATTGTAGATAATAAAAATCATCCTTTGGGAGTTGCAAATTTATACGATTTATACGAAACGGTTATTAAATTAAAAATAAGAAATATCGGATTAAATATAAGTATTATAGAAGAAAAATCCTCAATGGAAAAAGACAATGTTATAAAAAATCTTATAAAAGAAATCGACACCTTAAACGCTCAATCTACAATAGACGCTCTCACAGGATTATATAATGTTAGATTTTTCAATAAAGTGATAGAAGAAGAAGTTGAAAGAGCTATAAGATATAATTATAATATGTCAATAATGTTTATGGATTTAGACCATTTTAAAAATGTAAATGATATATACGGGCATGACTGCGGAAATTTTATACTTCATGAAATCGGAAAACTTTTGAATAATTCTTCGGATAATATAAGCATTTTAAGAAAAAGCGATATAGCGATTCGATACGGCGGAGAAGAGTTTTTAGTTATATGTCCGAATACAAAAAAAGAACAGGCTTATATTTTAGCCGAAAGAATAAGAAAAACTATAGAAAAAAAATCTTTCTTTTACGAAAAGAATATTATAAATATAACTATAAGTATAGGAGTGTCGGAATATAAACCTTCTTCAAAAAAAGCTATTTCTGACACTATAAAAGAATCCGATAGCGCTATGTATGAAGCGAAGCGTATGGGAAGAAATAAAGTTTCCGTATTTAATGATTAATTAAAAAATCATACTAAAACTTTTTCTCTATTTTCAATATTATTTTCCGTTTCAATACTCGCTTGGTAAACTTCTTTAGCTTTATAATAATATTCTGCGGCTTTTTCGTAATTTCCTTCTATAAACTCTATATTTCCCAAATGAAAATAATCGTTTGATTTAGGCGAATTTTTTATATTCTTAATATATTTTGCCTTGCTTTGAGCTATATTAGGATAATTATCTCGTAAATTTTTATTTCTCAAATTTTTAAGCTCGATTGCGGCTGGAGTATTTGCAGGATATATTGATAAAGCTTGAATATACATATCTTCCGCTTTTTTATAATCTTTCATTTCATGCAAACAAACGCCATAATAATGATAATCGTTATAATCGGCTAAATCGCTTTCGACTAATATTTTATAAAAATTTATCGCTTCTTTATACATTTGATTTCTGTAAAAATAAGTAGCCATATAAACCAACGCGACTCTGTCTCTATTATTTCTTTTCAATAAATATTTTGCTATTTCCAATCCTTCGTCCTCTTCTCCTAAAAGAGAGCATAAAGATAAAAACTCATAATAAGGATTAAGATTATGCGAATTATATAGAGTTATTCCTTTTCTGTATAATTCAAAAGCGTCTTTAAATCTACATTCTTTTTTGGCGATATCTCCCAAAATAAAATATGCTTCTGACGACATCCAATATTCTAAAAAAGTATTTAAGAATATTTTTGCATGCTCGTAATCTCCGCTTTCAAATAAAGATAAAGCTATTTGCAAATACGATTTCATATCGTTTCCGTTGCTTAATCTCATACTTCTTTTTAGAGCTTCCATAGCCTCGCCATCGACTCCCTTTCTTAATAAATCTTCCGCAAGATTGCTTAATTTTACCGCTTTAGTTCCTATATGCATAGTCTCTCTCCTTTTTATTTTAATAAGATGTTCGGACAAAAACTTCTTTAGAAAAATTACTTTCTATATTTCCGCCCTCGCCGCCTATAGCAGTAACAGCGAAATAATAAATCTCGCCGTTTTTTAATCCGTTTATAACATATTCGTTTTGATTTCCTATTATTATTGGAATATTATCGGCATTATTATAAATTCCCGATTTAGTTCCGTAATATATTTTATAACCCGTTATATTTTCATGAGAGCCGTCCCATTTTAGCACGACTGAATTATTAACCGCAATCGCAGTTAAATTAACGGGATTTTTTGGCATCTTTCCTCTATGATAAACAATTTCAACATTATTTAATATCGGACTTATATTTCTTTCGCTATTGCTTTCAAGAACGGCTTTTATTTGAATATATCTTCCGCTTGAGATAATATTTTTTGCATCTAAAAATTTCCATTCTATAAAATCATCTTCGGGCAGAAAATAATTATCTGAAATTCTATAATAAATATCCATATAAGTTCCGTTTGAAATATTAGCCTTATAATCTATATAATCTATAAAAATGTGATTATCTTTTAAATCTATAACTTCGCTTATTAACTCGCCTCTTTTTAAGTATTTATATAAATTAAAATTCTTCTTAAAATTTGGAGTAAAAGAAAAAGAGTCAATCGCTCCAATAAATCCCTGCCCTAAATATAAAGGCTCGTAAATTATATTATTTATATTAAACGCGTAAGGCGAACCGTTAATATCTCCCGTGCTTGTTAAATAAATTATTTCTTCTTCAAGTCCGTCAATATATTTTACCAATTTTCCCGTTTTAGAATCAAAACTTACGCAATGATGTCGCCATTCGTTAGGTTTTAAAGTCTCGCCCACAGATAAAGTTATATTTGAATATTTGCCTTCATACATAAACAAATTATTAAACTGCCAAACTAATTTTCCGTCTATTATGCTCGCTCGAATTCCCGAATATTTGCTTTTCTCTCCGTCTTCGTCATTATATATCGCTATTTTTGAAAGAACTTTAGAATTCATCCTTACTTGATAAGGATTTAAATAAAATTCTATATTAAAACTATTTATCGAATTTTCTCTCGAATCAAAATAACTTTTATTGTCTATTTTTATAAAAGATTTTCCATTTGGAAGCAAAACAGCCTTTCCGCCTGAAACTCCGTCTATATATTTAATATCTTTGCTATAATTAATATTATTATAATTAACAGTATTGGCAAAAACGGGTTCAAATAATTCTGATATTTCCGAAGTATTATTATTTTTCATTGAAGAATTATTTAATATAAAACCATTTTGAGTATTATTAACCGAACTATAATATATATTACTATAATTTGAAAATACATTATAAACTTCGCCGTTTAGATTAACATATAAAATAAATATTATAAAAACTTTTAATTTTATATAAGGCATTTAAATTCCATAAATAAAAAATATTCTTATAATAATTATTCGGCTTTATTTGATTTTTCATTAAAAAAAATTAGACTAAAATACGAATTAATAATATTTACAAAACTATAAATAAATTATATTAAAATTGTTTTATTATTATTTTATATAAAAATAAAAATTATTTGCTTGAGTCTTTTGTCTCCCAAGGAAATAAAAGCCAATTATTATGATTAATATTCTTATAACTATATTTAGGTTTAACTTTGCTTGTATGTTCTCTAACAAAAAGCGCCGCAATATCAAATTTCTGCTCGTCAAAATATTTCAAAGTTTCGCCCGTATCCGAAATATCATCAACTATTAAAACCGCTTTATTTCTAACTTTCAATCTCCAAACTTCTTCCATATTAAGAACCATCGGAATATTTAATCTATGCGACAACATAACGGCTGGCACTAATCCGCCTCTCGCAAGTCCGTAAAGAACTTCGTAATGAATTTTTGAATCCTCTATTTGTTTCGCTATCGTTTCTATCGCTTCGTTTATATTTTCCCAGCTTATTATATCGTATTCCATAATCTCTCCGATTTTAAACTCTTAAATTTATTGAAAACTTATTTTTTAGCATTTCAAGTAAAGCGGATTCAACAGAATTAATCTCTTCTTCTTTCAATGTTTTATTAATATCGTAATAAGTAATTGAAATCGCTATTGATTGTTTTCCTTCTTCAACTTGCTCGCCTACATATCTGTCGACAACTTCAACATTTTGAATTATATCATTGAATTTATTTATAGCTTTAATAACTTTACTAAACTCTATATTATTGTCGCAAACCAAAGCCAAATCTCTAAATACGGCGGGATATTTTCCTATATCTTTTAATTTTAGTTTTTTCGCTCGCTCTTTAATAAGTTTCAATGTTTTTCTTATATCGATATCTAAATAATAAACATCCGTGTTAATATCGAATATTTCAAGGATTTTAGGATGAACTTTGCCAATTATTCCTATTTTTTCGCCAAAAATAATTATTTCAGCGGATATTGTTGGAACAAACCATTTATTTTCTTTAGCGATTAAATTATAGTCGGAACATTTCAAATCTTTTATTAATAACTCTTCGACAACTCCGCTCATATCGAAAAAGTCGTAAACTCTCGCATCTTTATTCCATAATTTTTCTTGATATAATCCAAACATAACCGCAGAAAGATGCTTTTCTTCAATAAATTTATCTCCGTCTTTATAAAAAATATTTCCAATTTCAAATAAAGCTCCGTTTTTATGTCTATGATTTTGATTATAAATTACGCTATTTAATAAAGAAGCCAAAGCGGTTGGACGCAAAACATCCATTTCGCTTGTAAGAGGATTAACCACTTTAATAAGTTTCTCTTCTTCAATTCCAAGTTTCATAAAAATAGCGCTATCGCCCATAGAATATTGTTTAGTTTCGTAAAGTCCGTAAGAAGAGACTTTATGCTTTATCAAACTTAACTCTTCATAATCGGTATTTATAGGATTGCATTTTATATGAGGAATATTTGAAGATATATTATTATATCCGTAAACTCTCGCTATCTCTTCAACTAAATCTTCCGCTATCGATAAATCATGCCTATAAAAAGGAACTTCAACTTTTAAATTATTTTCTCCAAGCGCTGAAGCGTTAAAACCGTATCTTTTAAATATTGAAGACATTTCGCCTATATTCATATCAAGCCCTAAATATCTTTTAACTAAAGAACAATCAAATACTATTTTATTATTTTCAAAATGTTTTGTATTAACTTCTTTCGCTCTCGATGATATTTTGCATTCGTTGTCAAAAGTGACTATCAAATCAACCGCTCTGTTTAAGGCTGATAGAGTCGAATTGTAGTCTATATCTCTTTCAAATCTGTAAGAAGCGTCCGTTTTCGTATTTGTGGCAAGCGAAGATTTTTTTACTGCAATATGGTCGAAATAAGCCGATTCTATTAAAATATTTTTTGTAGTCTCTTCAATTTTAGTTTCATCTCCGCCCATAACTCCCGCAATTCCAATAGGTTTTTCTTCGTCCGCTATAATTAAAACATCTTCGTTTAATTCTATTTCTTTGCCGTCTAAAAGCGTTAATTTCTCTCCGTTTTTTGCATCTCTAACTATAATTTTACCGCCTTTTACTTTATCGAAATCGTAGGCATGCAAAGGCTGTCCATATTCAATCATAACATAATTTGTAATATCGACTATATTATTTATTGGATTGATTCCGCATTTTTTTAATCTTTTTTGCATCCAATCTGGAGACGGAGCGACAGTTATATTATTTATAAGTCTTCCCGTGTATTTATAACAACCTTCTTGATTTTCTACAGTTATATCTATATTTCCGCCTATTGAGTCGTAAGTATTTACTTGAGGAACGGTTACTCTTCTTTCCAATACTAAAGAACATTCTCTTGCAAAACCTATAATGCTTACTAAATCTCCTCTATTTGCCGTAATTTCTATATTAAACACATAATCTACAGTTCCGACTATTAAAGAAATCGGTTTTCCTATAATTTCTTCGGTATTTAATCCCGCTTTATTTATTTCTTCGTCTAAAATCCATATTCCGTATATTCCTTCAATTTCGTCATAACCTAATTCTGTTCTTGAGCATAACATTCCATTGCTTTCAAAACTTCTTATTGACGCTTTTTTAATCGTAAGTCCGTTTGGCAATTTCGCTCCTATCATTGCAACAGGAACAAAAGCCCCTTCTCTAACATTCGGCGCTCCGCAAACTATAGATAAAACATCGTCTCCAATATCGACTTTACAAACGCTTAATTTATCGGCATCGGGATGTTTATGAACGGACGCTATTTTTCCAATTATAACTCCAGGAATATCTCCTCCCGTAGTTTCTATTGAAGACACTTCGCTTCCCGCAAGAGTTAATTGTTTAGCTATCTCTTCCGCAGTCAAATCATCCAAATTAACAAATTCTTTAAGCCAACTTAAAGGAACTTTCATTTACTCCACCTCATTACTATATCTATTCAATTTTTTATTACCATTGTTTTAAAAAATCAATATCATTTTCGTAAAACATTCTTATATCGGTTATTCCGTATTTTATCATTGCGACTCTTTCAACTCCCATACCGAACGCAAATCCCGTATATTTATTTGCTTCATAGCCGACATGTTTAAATACATTAGGATGAACCATTCCCGCTCCCATAAGTTCAAGCCAACCTTCGCCTCCGCAAGTTTTACAACCTTCTCCCGCGCATATAACACAAGTAGCGCTTAAATCAGCTCCAGGCTCAACGAAAGGAAAATAATCGGGACGCAACCTTATTTTAGTTTTGTCTCCAAACATTTTTTTGCAGAAAAGTTCTAATATTCCTTTTAAGTCGTTAAAACTTATTTCTTTATCGACTAAAAGCCCTTCAACTTGATGAAATACGGGAGAATGTTTTGAATCTATAGCGTCTCTTCTTGCACATTTTCCAGGCGAAACTATCGCTATTGGAGGTTTAGTTTCCATCATAGTTCTTATTTGCATTCCCGAAGTATGAGTTCTTAAAACATGTTCTTTAGAAATAAAAAAAGAATCATGACTATCTCTCGAAGGATGATAATAAGGAATATTCAAAGCCTCGAAATTGTGAAAATCGTCTTCGATTTCATTTCCTTCAACAACTCTAAAACCTATTTCGGTTAAAATTGAAACTATTTCCTCTTCAACTTTAGTTAATAGATTTACATTTGCAGATTTTGGTCTTCTTCCTGGCATTGTTATATCGATTTTATTTTTTTGAAGAGAGATTAAAAATTCTTTTTCCAAAATAGCTTTTTTCTTTTCGTTTAAGGCTTTTTCGCAGAAATTTTTTATCTCGTTTATTTTTTTCCCAAGTTCTCTTTTTTCGTCCAAATTATTTATTGAAGACAAATTTTTTAATAATTCTGTAATTTTTCCTTTCTTTCCTAAATATGCGACTCTTATATCGTCTATTTTTGATTGAATATCCGCTTTTTCTATACTATTTTTTAGAAAGCTAAAAATTTCGTCCAAATTATCCATTTATTGATTTCCTATATTAAATATTATAAAAAATTATAGGCTAGATTATAATATATAATAAAAATATTTTCAAGAATATAATTAAGATATATTTTTTATTTATTATCGCCATATTAGGTGTTGACATTTTTTATTAATATGTTATAATTTAATTATTAAAAAATAAGGTAGGAATTTTATATGTTTAGTTTGACACTACACTACACTACACTACACTACACTACACTACACTACACTACACTACACTACACTACACTACACGCAGCATTATAAATTTTTTCGGCGATTTTTTCATTGCAAAACTAAAGAATTATTTGAAACATTTAAACGCTTTCCCTTGCGTTTACAAAAATTAACTTTTTAAGGAGATAACTCTATGAAACACAAAAATTTATTTCTAAAAATTTATATTCCGTTTGTAATTGTTACGATTATCGCTTTAGTCGTTTTGCAAATATTGGGCTCTAAAAGTCGAATTGGTTATTTAACTGATTTTAATTTGAATATTGATAAAACATTAGAATTAAATAATTTAGAAAATATAAATAATGATTTAGACGAAGAAGGTTTAAAGAATTTTATTTTAAATAATGAAAATATTACAAATTATGTCCATCATTTTAGAATTCGTTATTATGACAAAACATTTAGGAATAACGATATTTATGGCGTTTATCCTGATTTATCAAACTTACCTGATTATATGAAAAATGTGGAAATGGATGGAGACGGAAGTCCTTACGGGAATTTTATATCTGATAAAAGAGAGATTGAAGAGAAAATTGATAATATTAATTATATCTTGAAAGTAAAAAATAATTTAATTAGTATTATATGCGTAATATTAATATTTATATTAGCTATTAAATTTTTTATATATTATGCATTTGGAAATTTTTTAAATTTTTATAAAGAGATTATAGGTAAAAAAGAATATTTTAATCCTTTAAGCGTAAATGAAAAAATATTTATTATTGTAAATTGTATTATTGTATTAATATTATTTATATTTCAATTTTGGCTCGGATTTCCTGGATATTTTCAATGGGCGGACAATTATGTTATTATTGGAGAAGCTATAGCGAATAATTATAGTAATTGGCATCCTGTTATTATATCGTTGACTTTGCATTTTTTATATAAAATATTTGGAGTTCATTCTTATTATTTATTTTTTATTAATTTATTTCTATTCTATTTAGGATTAGCTCTTATTATAATTTCTTTATATCATAGATTTAAAACTAAAAAAGTTCTTCTGATTTATTTGTTAATTTTTATTAAAGATATATATTTTATGAATTTCTCTCAAGTAAAAGATTCAACAGCTTCAATGTTTATTTGGTTATTATATTCTTTAATATTTTTTCAATTATCAATGCCGATAAATAATAGATATATAAGATTATTCATAAAAATATTTACCGCTATTATATTATTATTTGGGCTTTTATGGCGACATAATATGATAGTCACTATCTATCCTATTTTTATTTTAATTACTTATTTATGCCTTAAAACAAATCAAATAAAAAATATAAAAGAGTATGTAAAATCATTTGTTATACTAATGTTGTTATGGGCAATTATTTTAGTTGGAATTGTAAAAGTATTTCCGCATATATTAGGAATTCATTATAATTACGCATCAAACCATTTATTCTTACTTCAAATAGCGGGTTGCTCTGTTCCAGCGAATGATAATTCTTTAATACCAAAAGAATGGTATGAAGATGGTAAAACTTTTGAAGATGTAAAGAAAACATATAACGATAATCCTTTAAATGCTGATAATTTTTCTACAGGTTGGGTAAAAGAGAGACCATTTTTAGCAAATACTAAATTAGTCAATTTGAAAAGAGTATGGATAAAATATATTTTTAAATATCCTATAAACTACATTAAACATATTAATAGATTTTTTATAGAATTTTGTATAAAAAATAAAAAAAGTTGGTGGTTAATGAATTCTGATTTTATACAAAGATTATATATTGGATTTAACAACACACATATACCTATAATCAATAGATTTAATAGCAACGAGCAAAAAATTACTTTCACGCCATTAAGAGAAAAAATATATAATTTTCTTTTTAAGAATATGTTTCATATTCCTATAATATTTTGCGTTATATCGACATTTATTATATTTATAATTAATTTTATTTTAATTTTTACAAAAAGAATATTTAATTCAAATCTTTTAATTTATTCGTTTTCTGTTTCTTTTTCTTCAATCGCTACAATATTTATTGTGGTTTCATTTACTCCTGTAGTAGATATTAGATATATTTATCCCGTTTATCCAATATCAATAATATCTCTAATATCGTTTTTTACTTTTATTAAAGAATTGCAAGGAGAGAAAAATGAAAATAGCCGCTATTATTCCTTGCTATAATGAAGAGCTTACAATTAAACAAGTTATTTGCGATATTCAAAAATATTGTCCGAAATGTGAAATATATGTTTTCGATAATAACAGTTCCGACAATTCTTACAACATTGCAAAAGAAACGGGAGCGATAGTAAATAAAGTTTCTTATCAAGGAAAAGGTGAGGTTATTAGAAGAGCGTTCGCTGATATTGATTCGGATATTTATATTATGGTTGACGCCGATATGCAATACGATTTAAGCGAAATAAATAATTTTATTAATTACTTTACGGAAAATAAATTAGATATGCTTAATATATCTCGAGAAGTTGTCGATGAAACCGTTCACAGAAAAGGACATTCTTTTGGGAATATGATGCTTACGGGATTTGCTAATTTTCTTTTCGGTAAGAAATTTAACGATATGTTAAGCGGTTATAGAATATTTTCAAAAAGATTTGTTAAAAGTTTTCCAGCAAATTCGAGAGGCTTTGAAATAGAGACAGAGCTTACAATATACGCTTTGCAAATGCGTTTGCCTATAGACGAAGTTTCAGCGAAATATATAAAGCGTCCCGAAGGTTCGCATTCAAAATTAAATACTTTTAAGGACGGATTTAGAATACTTTTCACTATAATTTATTTATTAATTACCGAAAAGCCTTTATTATTTTTTAATACGATAAGTTTAATATTTTTAGTAATTGGATTATTTTTAGGAATAGGAATAACGATAGAATATTTTGAAACTTTAAAAGTTGAGCGATTTCCAACAGCGATATTAACTATATGTTTGATAATATTATCCGCTTTGTCTTTTTCAATCGGGCTTTTAATGAAGGCTATAAGTAAAGTTTTAAGCGAGAATAGAAGATTTAAATATAATTCTGTTAAGTAAATAATGAATAAAGAAATACATTATAATTAAAATTTTAATGTTAAAGTTTTTTTATTTCGTCTATTGTTAAGCCTGTAATTTCGCTTATAAGGTTAATGTCCAGGTTTTTAGTTTTCATTGATTTTGCCATTGAGATTTGCTCGGATATTCTGCCTTCTTTAAGTCCTTCAAGTTTCCCTTTTTTCATGCCTTCTTTTATTCCTTCTTCTCTTTCTACATTCATCATATCCTTATAAAAATACTCATTCCATTCCTTTTTTCTGTAAGCGTTTATCAACGGGTCGCTATCGATAAAACTTTGGCATCTCTTTTCTACTTCTTCAAAAATATTATTCTCTTTTATTAAATTTGACATATTCTCCCCCTTAAAAAATTTTATCCAACTTGATAATTTTTCTTTGTCATTATTTAAATTAAATTTAGGTAATTCGATATAATGCAACATGCAATGTTCGGTTAATATTTTATTATGCTTAATTTCTTTCAATAAATAACAAGAATGAAAATCTTTAATATCGTTAAATAAAATAAAGTCCAAAACATTAATGCTAATTACGGGCGAAAGTTTTGTATAATTTTCCGATTTATTAAGTAAAGAACTATAGCTATTCGCCCAATAATAAAGACTTCTGCGGATAAAATATTGATTTCCTTGTAATTGAATTTCAATTATAACGGTTTGATTATCTTCGGTAATGCATTTAACATCGACAATAGATTCTTTACCGTCTAAATATTTAGTTAAATTAAAAGGATTTAAAATTACAACATTATTAAAAGTTTGAAAATTTAAATCAATCATTACTCCGTTTATAAAATCTAAAACAATATTTTCATTTCCTTCGTCTGAAAATAAATATCTGATAAAGCAGTCGTTTTTCTTGTTTAAATTATCAATGGTAATAATTTCATTTTTGATTTTTTCTAAATATTCAAATTCTTTCATAAGGTGTATTATAACAAAATATTTTTATTTGTAAAGAATGTAAAATTATTTATGCTATTAGTCAGTATAAATTTATAATTTGATTATATATTTTATTTCAATATTATTCGCTAAACCCTTTAGTATCTTCAAATTCCTTTATAAACTTCTTTATTCCCAATGCCGTTGCTTTTACCATTTTAATTCTAGTTTCTTTTGTATTCATAAATTTTGCATCTTCTTCGTTGGTTATAAATCCAATCTCTATTAAAGTCGAAGGCATTATTGAACCTTTTAAAACATAAAATAAAGCGTTTTGAACGGGTTTATTTCTTTTTGAAATTCCGCTTACTTTATAAACTTCGTCAACTATCGATTGAGCTAATAATCTGCTTTCTTTTTGATATTGTTCTACAAGCATATAATTATGAGTTAATTGAGAAGAATTTTCTTCATATTTTGAAGCGTCTATTTTATCAAATTTAACCAATGCGCTATTTTCAAGCATAGAAACCGCTCTCGCATATTCGCTCGATTCTTGAGCCGTTATAAAATATGCTTCAAAACCTTTTGCGCTCGGACTTAAAGAAGCGTTTGCATGAACGCTTATAAATAATGCGTTTTCAGGTTTATCCGTTTCTATTTTAGCAGCCGTGTTGGCTATTTTATATCTTTCTTGCAAAGTCGGATAAGTATCTTTATCTCTCGTAAGGACAATATCCACATTTGGAAGTATTTTTTTTAATTCTTCTTTCAATTCTAACGAAAACGATAAAACAATATCTTTTTCTTTAATTTTGTTTATTCCAATAGAGCCTGGGTCTTTTCCTCCATGTCCCGCGTCTATTATTATTGCCGTAATCGTTTTTTGATTAAATTTATTCGCTACGGGATTAAAAGTTTTTTTCAAATCTTCGGGTTTTATTTTTAAATTATTTAATTTTACCGTTTCGGATTTTGCAATATTAATTAAACCAAATACTAAAATTAGAATAAAAGCTATTCTTCTTTTGAATCTTCCGATATTTCCTCTGAATATCCGCAATCTTCCTTGATACAAACTTTAAATAATCCTTTATTTTTTATTTGCCTTTCAACCATAAGTCCGTTACATTTCGGACAAGGAGTTTGAATAGGCTTATCCCAACTTACAAAATCGCATTTAGGATAATTGGAACAACCGTAGAATTCTCTTCCTCTTTTAGAACGCTTTAAAGTTATATCTCCTTTACATTTAGGACATACGCCAAAAGAAATTCCCTTTGCGTTTTTGCATTCAGGGAAGCCCGAACATGCTATAAAATATCCGTATCTTCCAAGCCTTTTAATCATTTTCCTGCCGCATTTTTCGCATACAAAATCGGTTTCTTCGTTGAAAAAATCCTTCATATTATGGATATTTTCCGTAGCCGTTTTTAAAGTGTCCAAAAAATGAGGATAGAATTCTTTTAATATATTATTCCATTCTATATTATCGTCTTCTATTTTATCAAGTTTACTCTCCATATTTGCCGTAAAGTTAATATTTATAAGTTCTGAAAAATTTTCGCTTATAAGTTCATTAACCAATTTACCCAACTCTGTTGGCACTAACTGTTTGCCCTTTCTTTGAATATAATGCCTTGAGATTATCGTTCTTATAGTAGGCGCATAAGTAGAAGGTCTGCCTATTCCCGATTCTTCAAGCGTTTTTACCAAAGAAGCGTCATTATATCTCGGTGGCGGAGTCGTAAAATGCTGTTCGGGATTATTGTCTACAAATTCGCAAATTTCATTTTCTGAAAGATTAGGCATTTTTAAAACTTTTTCTTTATCTCCTTTATCTATAGTAAGAACTTTCAAATAACCGTCAAATTCTATTTTTGAAGAAGAAACTGAAAATTCGCAATCTCCCGCGACAATAATAGCTCTCGTATTTTTCATTTTAGCGGGAAGCATTTGAGAAGAAACGAATCTTTCCCATATAAGTTTATATAATTTATATTGTTCGCTTTTTAAATATTCTTTCACATAATCTGGCGTCAAAAATACATTTGTGGGTCTTATAGCTTCATGCGCATCTTGAGCGTTCTTTTTTACCGAATAACTTGGCGCTTCTATAGGCAAATAATTTTCTCCGTATTCTTTTTTTATAAACTCTCTCGCTTGCTCTTGAGCTACTGGCGATATTCTAACGCTATCGGTTCTCATATAAGTTATAAGTCCCGTAGATTCTCCCGCTATAGAAACGCCTTCGTATAAAGTTTGGGCGATTTGCATTGTCTTTGAAGAATTATAACCTAAAGAAGTGCTTGCAGCTTGTTGCAATTTGCTTGTCGTGTAAGGAGCGATTGGATTTCTTAATCTATCTTTAATTTCTATCGAAGAAACTTTATAAGTTTTATCTTTTAAATGTTCCATTATTTCATCGACATCTTCTTTAGTTTTTAATTCTGGTTTTGAACCTTTATATTTTTGAAGTTCCGCTAAAAATTCTTTATTTTTATGTTTTAAGAATACTCCGAAAGTCCAATATTCTACGGGAATAAAAGCTTCTATTTCTCCTTCTCTATTGCATATTATAAGCAAAGCTACATTTTGAACTCTTCCCGCAGACAATCCTCTTTTTATTTTCTCCCATAATAGAGGACTTAAATTATATCCGATTAATCTGTCTAAAACTCTCCTAGCTTTTTGAGCGTTTACTTTCGCAATATCGATATCTCTTGGTTTTTCAATCGCTTCGTTTAAGGCGTCTTTTGTTATTTCATGAAAAACTATTCTCTTTATAGGAATATTTGAGTTTGCCAATTTGATTCTATTTCCTATATGCCAAGCTATACTCTCTCCTTCTCTGTCATCGTCCGCAGCGAGTAAAACCTCTTCGGATTTTTTAGCTTCTCTTTTAAGTTCGTTTAATATTTTAGCTCTTCCTCTTATCGTAATATATTCGGGTTCAAATCCGTTGTCTAAATCGATACCGAGTCTACTTTTAGGCAAATCTATTAAATGTCCCATAGAAGATTTAACTATATAATCCGCTCCTAAATATCTATTAATAGTTTTTGCCTTTGCGGGAGATTCCACAATTACAAGTTTCTTTTTTTTAGAAATGGCGTTTGATTTTTTTTCTTTTATTTTTTCTTTAGTTTCCATAATTTTTTATCCTATTTCAATTTTTTATTTTATAATATTTTCCAGCCGTTTGTTTTATAAAACCGTTTATTTCAAGCTGCATTAAAATAGAAGTTACGGCTTGAGTTTTCATTCCCGTTTCTTCTATAATATCGTCAATATGGACTTTACCGACTTTATTTATTATATCGTAAAGTTTAGCTTCTTCGCCAATTAAATTCGGTTTTTTATTTTCAGTTTTTTTATTCGTTTTATTATCTTTAATTTTTTGAGTTTTTACAACTTTATTTTTATTAATTTCTTTATATTCTTTTCTTTGTATATTTCCGCCTTCAAAATATTTTAATTTCATTTTCAAATAATCGTCATCGTTTGAAAATATAGAATCAAAATCTTCAAGTATATCGGTTATATCGTTAAGAATTTTAGCGCCTTCTTTATACAATTTATGATTTCCAAAATATTCTTTTAATTTTTCATCGTAAGGAGCTATATAAACTTCTCTGCCTTGATTTAAAGCAAAATCTACCGTTATTAAAGCGCCCGATTTGCTTGGAGCTTCAACCATTATTGTAGCGTAAGATAAACCCGATATTATTCTATTTCTTCTTGGAAAATTCATTCTATCTGGTTTTCTTTCAACTTCAAATTCGCTTAAAACAATTCCGCTTTCAATTAATTTATTATAAACTCTTAAATTTTCCGAAGGATAAACTATATCGATTCCATTTCCTAAAACCGCAGCCGTATTTACAAGCGAAGATATTGCGCCCAAATGAGCCTCCGTATCTATTCCTTTAGCCATGCCCGAAACTACGGTAATATTTAACGCCGATAATTTTGAGGCAATATCGAATGCATATTTTTTGCTTTCATTAGTCGGCGTTCTTGTTCCTACTATCGACACGCAATTTCTTCTTAACTTTTTCAAATCGCCTTTATAATAAAGTATGTAAGGCGGATTATCAATCTGCTTTAAGTTAAAAGGATATTCTTTATCAAATAAACTTAAAATTTTTATTTCATGCTCTTCCGATTTTTTTATTATATTTTGAGCTTTATCTAAAATTTCATTTTTACTAAAATCGTCAAGTTTAAATTTAAACTTTTTTTCTATCAATTCTTTTAAGTTATTTTCTTTCTCTTCAAAAATATTTTCAACCGATTCATAATGTTTTATAAGTTCGTATATTCTTTTATCGCCGATTTTTTCAATTTGATTAAGGGCTATCAAATATGTTTTTATATCGTTATTTTTACTCATTTTTATTTTCTAATTATTATTTAAAATTTGATTAATATTATTTAAAGCCTTCTGTTTTATAGCGGAAGAATCGCTCAAATTAATTATTCTTCTATAAACTTCAACCGCTCTATCTCTATTTCCAACGCTATATTGCAATCTTGCAAGCAAAAAAAGATAATCTATATTATCGGGCGAAAGCGAAATAGCTTTATTTATAAGCTCAAGCGCTTCTTCATAATAATCTTGTTTAATTCCTTTAAGCGAAGATAATGCGGCGTAATAATTAGGATTATTAGCGTCTTTACTAATTGCAAAATTTATATTATTTTCCGCTCTCTTTATAAAATCATTTTTCTTCTCTTCCGTATCGGCGCTTTCCGCCAAATAAGAATAAGAAATTCCAAGTCCATATCTTAAATAAGGACTGTTAGGTAAAACTTTTAACGCTTCTGAAAAATATTTTGCAGAATATCCGTATTGAGATTTAGCCAAACTTCTCTCTCCCAAAGTTCTATAAACTGCGGCGAGTCTATCTTGAGCGTAAATTTTTTGATTTATTATATCGTTATAAGTTCCCGTTATTTCAAGAAGAGCTTCGTCATCGTCTTTATTTTTTCCTTTTTCGTATAACGAATAGGCTTTATTTAAATTATATCTATTTTTGAAAACTTGATTGCATGATATAAGAGATATCAATAATATTATAATTGCCGTAATTTTTAAAATTTCTTTCATTTATATAAAACCTTTCTTAATTATTTTATAATATATACAATATTATAAAAAAAGTAAAGAAAATTATTTATAAATTTTTATATTATTTACCTGCTATAAAATATTTTATTATGTTTACTTAAAAATAAAATTTTAATCAAAATTATAGTTTCATAAATATATTTTTTGACAAAAAACATTTATAATATATAATTAATCAAAATATTGAATATTATTCTTAATTAGGATTAAATATAATGAAAGAAATACTATCCGAACTTGAAAGCGAAGACATTAAAAAAAGACTTAACGCTTTAGATGAACTTGCAAAAATGGTTTCTGCAGAAAATATAGATAGAGTTTTAATTATAAAGGCTTTAAAATCTCATATATTAGATTGGGATGAGGATGTTAGAGCAAAAGTTTCTTCCGTTCTAAAATTATATACGGGGATATAATTATGGGAAGAATAGTATCTTTTTCAAGCGGAAAGGGAGGAGCGGGCAAAACTCTATGCACGGTTAATTTTGCAACCGAATTGGTTTCAAGAGGCTATAAAGTATTGGTATTTGATATTGATATTAATTGCTCGAATGTTTTTATACTTCTTCATGTAAAACCCGAATCAAAATTGCAAGAATATTTTGAAGGAACATTAAACTTAAAAGACTGCATAATAAAAAGCGAATTTAATATAGATGTTATAAGCGCGGGAATAAATATTCAAAGATTCGTTCAATTTGAAAACGATTTTAATTTGTCGATTTTGGCGAGAGACTTAAAAGAATTGTCTGAAGAATACGATTATGTTTTAATAGATTACGCTGCGGGAATAACTCAATCTATGATGAAATTTTATCAAATGTCTGACGATATTATTTTAATTGCAAATCCCGAAATAACTTCGTTGACCGACCTTTATAGATTAATGAAAATGATGTTTGTAAATAAAATAACGGATAAAATATATTTGATAGTAAATAAAGTAAAAAATATCGATTGGGCGATTAATCTTTACAAAGAGGTTAAAAAAGTTTCGGATAAATTTTCTTTAGATATAAATTTAGTATTGTTGGGACCAATTTTATTTGACGAAGAAAAGGTTATGGTTTCTATTCAAAAGAGAACTCCTTTAATAAAATTATATCCAAAGACTCCGATTAAAGGCGGATTTTCTTTAGCCGTTACAAGATATTTATACGATTTAGGACTTCTTAACGATAAAAACGCGAAAGAAAAATCTTTTGCAGAATTCTTCTAAAATTATAAAAGGATAATATAATTTTTAAATCATATTATCCCCAAAAATTTTATCTATATTTTTACAATTTTAATTTTCTAATTCTACCGAAATAGGATTTTTTAAATACTTTTTAACCATAGTAATTACTATAGGAGATAATAATATTACTCCGATTAAATTAGGTATAGCCATAAGTCCGTTAAAAGTGTCGGCTATAGCCCAAACTGATTTTAAATCTGAAGTAGCTCCAATTACTATAATTATTATAAATATTATTTTATATGACATAATAACTATTTTATTTCTTTTAGTTAAATATCCGAGACAAGTCTCTCCGTAATAAGACCAGCCTATTATCGTAGAAAATGCAAATAATATGCTTGATATTGTTATTACTATTTCTCCTATAATACCTATAGCTTCTTTAAAAGCGAGCGAAGTTAAAACCGCTCCGTCCGCCGCCGTATTTCCATATAAATATAAATCTGAAGATATAATAACTAGTCCAGTTAATAAGCATATTATTAAAGTGTTAAATACTTCAAATATTCCCCACATTCCCTGTTTTATGGGATTATTAGTATTGCTTGCGGTATGAGCTATAGGAGCGGTTCCAAGTCCCGCTTCGTTAGAAAATACTCCTCTCGCTATTCCGTATCTCATAGCTATAAATATAGCGTAGCCAGTAATTCCGCTAGCTGCAGATTTTAAAGAAAAAGCTTCGGATACAATAAGTTTTATCGCTTGCGGCATATTTTTAAAGTTAATTATAAGTATGATTATAGACGCTATAAAATATATAGTAGCCATAAACGGAACAAGTTTTTCAGAAACGCTTGATATTCTTTTAATGCCTCCTATTAATACCAAAGCGACTATAATAGCCACTATTATTCCCGAAACATATTCTGGAAGTTTAAGCGTCTGTCTCAATAATCCAGCTATAGCGTTAGATTGCGTCATATTTCCAGCTCCAAAAGTCGCTATGGATGCAAAAATAGCAAATAAAATAGAGAGCCATTTTTGTTTAAGCCCTTTTTCTATATAATACATAGGACCTCCATAATGAATTCCATTTTCGTCCTTTTCTCTAAAATATACCGATAGAACTACCTCCGAAAATTTTGTCATCATTCCAAAAAATGCGGAAACTACCATCCAAAATAAAGCGCCAGGACCGCCCGAGACTATCGCCGTAGCTATTCCCGCTATACTTCCTATACCTATAGTGCTTGCTAAAGCCACGCTTACAGCTTGAAACGGAGTTATATTATGTCCTTTTTCATGTTTATCAAACATAGAGCCATAAGTTAATTTTGCCCATATATTAAAATTCTTTACTTGAAAGAAATATGTCCTTATGCTCATATATACTCCAGTCCCGATTAGAAGGACTAACATATAAGGACCCCATACAAAACTATTAATTATATTGTTAATTGCTGATATTTTTTCAATCATAATATTTGAAATCTCCTATAAAAAAATAATATAAGAAAATAAGAACCATAATTTAATATAGCCCTTATTTTCTCCCTCGCTAATTTTTATAAACCTAAAGCCTTTTTAGGTTCGGTATATTCTATTCCAAAGGCTTCGGCGACTCCTTTGAAAGTGCATTTTCCGTTATAAGTGTTTAATCCCGTTAGCATCGTGTTATTCGTTTTGCATATCTCTTCAACTCCAGCGTTTGCAAGCATTATTCCGTAATGAGTTGTGGAATTAGTTAACGCTATTGTGGAAGTTCTTGGCACTGCTCCTGGCATATTGGCAACGCAATAATGAACTATATCGTCTATAATATAAATAGGTTCATCATGAGTCGTGGCATGCGAAGTTTCAAAACATCCTCCTTGGTCTATAGCGACATCGACTATAACGCATCCTTTTTTCATTATCTTTAAATGCTCTTTTCTTAAAAGTTTAGGAGCTTTTGCGCCGGGAATTAAAACGCTTCCTATAACGACATCAGCCGTTCTGTATAGATTTTCTAAAGTAGAAGGAGCGCTAAAATAAGTATTTATTCTCATATTAAATATTTGGTCTATATAAGATAATCTTGCTATATTAACATCCGTTATTGAAACATTCGCTCCAAAACCCATAGCTATTTGAGCCGCGTTTAATCCGACAACTCCAGCTCCAAGTATAACGACATTCGCTTTTTGAACTCCAGGAACTCCGCCAAGTAAAACGCCTTCTCCTCCAAATTTCTTCTCCAAATATTTTGACGCTTCTTGAATCGACAATCTTCCCGCAATACAACTCATAGGCGCGAGACATGGAAGTTGATTAAATTCGTCTCTCATTGTTTCATAAGCGATTGATTTGATTTTCTTTTTTAATAACATTTCGGTTAACGGTTTATCGGCGGCTAAATGCAAGTAAGTATATAATATTTGATTTTCTCTAAAATAATTATATTCTTCTTCTATCGGCTCTTTTACTTTCACTATCATATCCGCTTCAAATACTTTCTTTTTATCGGTTATTTCGGCTCCAGCTTTTTTATATTCTTCGTCCGAAAATCCCGAACCTTCTCCAGCTCCTTTTTCGATTAACACCTTATGATTATTTCCGACATAATCGGCTACATTTGACGGCGTTAATCCGACTCTGTATTCTTGATTTTTAATTTCTTTTGGGCATCCTATAAGCATACCTAACTCCTTAATTAATAATATTTATACTTTAAGTATAGTCATTTTTTTTTTTTTTGTCAAGTAAAATATTATTTACAAGTAAAAATATTATTCAACGGTAACGCTTTTTGCTAGATTTCTTGGTTTGTCGACATCGCAACCTCTGATAACGGCGGTATGATAAGCGAGTAATTGTAAAGCGACTATTGAAGCGATAGGCATAAACATATCTTCAATATTAGGTAGATATACTATTTTATCGTAAGCGTCTTTATCTATATTCATTCCTTTTTTAGCGAATAATAAAACTTTAGCTCCTCTTGAAACAACTTCTTTTATATTGCTTATCATTTTATTTAAAATTTTTTCTTGAATAGCCAAAGCTACTACGGAAGTTCCTTCGGTTATTAAAGATATTACTCCATGTTTAAGCTCGCCTCCAGCATAAGCCTCGCAATGAATATAGCTAATCTCTTTCATTTTTAAAGCGCCTTCCATAACCTGATAATAATCTAAATCTCTTCCCATAAAAAATATGCTATTAACTTCTTTATAATCTACGCAAATATTTTTTATTTCATCGCTCATATCAAGCAAATCGTTTATAGAATCAATCGCGTTAAGCATATTTCTTATAAGAATTTTTATTTCTTTTTCGTTTTTTAATTTTCTTGCCAAAGATATTTTAAAAGTTATTAAATACATTATAGCGACTTGAACGGAATAAGCTTTTGTTGAAGCTACAGATATTTCAGGTCCCGCGTAAGTATAAATAACATAATCGGCGGCTCGCGCTATTGAAGAACCGTTTACATTTACTATCGCCAAACTTTTGCATCCTCTCTCTTTAACCAAATTTAAAGCGGCTAAAGTATCGGCGGTTTCTCCCGACTGCGAAATAAATATTGCAAGAGTTTTATCGGTTATAATAGGATTTTTATATCTAAACTCCGAAGCAATTTCGCATTCTACGGGAATTCTGCAATTATCCTCAATCAATCTTTTTCCAATCATTGCCGCATGCATTGCAGTTCCGCAGCCTACAATATAAACTCTTTCAAAATATTTCCAAAAATTTTCGTCTAATATATTATCTCTTTTGAAATCGGGAATTCCATGCACAATTCTTGGCTCTATCGTGTCTAAAATCGCTTTAGGCTGTTCGTAAATTTCTTTAATCATAAAATGCTCATAGCCCGATTTTTCAGCCTGTTCTAAAGTCCAATTAGCTTCGTTTACTTTTGCATTTACTTCTTTCAAATCTTTATCGTAAATAATAACTTTATCTTTTTGTAATTCTGCAATATTTTCTTCGTCTATTAAAATATATTTATTCGTGTATTTTAATATCGCAGGAATATCTGACGCTATAAAATTTTCGTTTTTACCCAAAGCTACAATAAGAGGCGCGCATTTTCTTATAGCGTAAACTTTATCAAGTTTGTCTTTAAAAATAATTGCAAAAGCGTAAGAACCTTCTATAATCTCAATCGCTTTTTTTATGGCAAGCAAAGGATTTCCATTATATAAATAATCTATCAAATTTGCAGCGACTTCTGTGTCGGTTTCTGAAATAAATTTATAACCTTTATTTATAAGATTATTTTTTATGTCTTTATAATTTTCTATTATTCCGTTATGAACTAAAGAAAGCCTTGCGGTAGAATGAGGATGAGCGTTAATATCCGAAGGCGCTCCGTGAGTCGCCCATCTTGTATGTCCTATTCCAATATTTGATTCTATTTTTTTATTTTTGTCTATAATATTTTGTAAATTATCAATTTTTCCTTCCGATTTGAAAGTTATTATATTATCGTTTTCAACTATTGAAATTCCCGCCGAATCGTATCCTCTGTATTCCAAAGAATAAAGTCCATTCATTAGAATATCAACAGAATTATTTTCTCCAACATAGCCGACTATACCGCACATAAAAAATCCTTAAATAATAGAGTCTTGTTTTATCAAATTTATATTTTTATTAATTATATTAGAAATATTGCTATTTATCAAGAGTATTATATAAATTAAAATAAAAGGCAAGGTTATAAACCCTGCCTTAAGAAACATAAAATAAATTTTATAAATAATTAAAATTAATCGTCAAATTTTTGCCCTATTAAAGTTCCGTTATTGTCTATATAAAGTTCCATCATGTTATTTAGTTTTACTTCAAAAATAGTAAATTGCTTTTCAATCTTTATTATAGCAGCTTGAGGATAAGTCCTTTGAATCGTAGCCATAACATTTGCAGGCAATATTGAAGCGGGCATATTCATATAACATTTAACCTCTTTCCAATCGCCGTTTGGGAAAAATTCTATTTGAGTTCCGTTTGCCAAATAAACCTCTATATCGTCCCAATCTCTTTCTATATACGAAACTTGAATATTAGGAAAATGCTGTTTTATAAAATTTTGAGCGTTTTGGGGAATAGAAGATAATTGAACTCCATAACCGTATTGAGCGTTTGTGTCAGGCGTATATGAATATGGATTTTGTCCATTATTTGTAGCTTGAGCAAATAAAAAGCTCGAAAATGCCGATAAAACAAATAAAGCGATTAATAATTTTTTTGTATTTTTGTTTTCTTTCATAAGAAACTCTCCTTAATAAAATAATATTTTGTAAATCTCTTTACGACTTATATTATAAAATATTTTAAAAATAATGTCAAGTTTGTTTACTAACTTTTTACTATAAATTTACATTAATTTTTAATTAAATGCTTAATATATTTTTTATTAAATAAAATTATTTTTATAATTTAATTAAAAAGGTTATATTTTTTATTTAGTTATTTAAAATATTTTAAACCGTAATTGATAGCATTATAAAAAATGAATAGCAATCTACATTTAAAAAGTTAATTTTTAGAATTTAGTTTCATTAATAAATGAATTTTATTAAAAGTGGATTGCTTGGCTTATGTTCGACTTTGATATAGTTCTTTTTTAGCTTTTACCAAATTAAGCATATTATCAAAAAAGAAAAAATAATTTTGACTTATAAATTCACAAACTTAAAGACTAATATTAAATTTAATTAATTACAATTAATTTTTAATACTCTTATAAGCTTCTTTTAATTTATTTGCCGATTTAGTTAAATAATTTTTTTCTTCTTCGTTTAAGGTTATCGGAATAATCTTTTTCACTCCTTCTCTGCATATTAAAGAAGGTATTCCTAAACAAACATCATTTATTCCATATTCTCCGTTTAAAAAATGCGAAACAGGAAGTATGGAATACTCGTCTCTTATAATTGCCTGTGCTATTCTTTTAACCGCCATAGCCACTCCATAATAAGTAGAGCCTTTTTTCTCTATTATTTGATATGCGCTATTTCTTACTTCGTCTAATATTTCTTCTAAATTTATATTGTAGGAATTTAATATATTTTTGCAATAATCTTCTATATGAATTCCAGAAATATCGGCATTACTCCAAACTGCTAATTCGCTATCTCCATGTTCTCCTATTATAAATGCATGAATATTTTTACTATCAACTTCTAATTTTTTACTAAGCAAATATCTTAAACGAGATGTATCTAAAACCGTTCCGCTTCCCAAAACTCTCTCTTTAGGAAAACCGCTTAATTCTAAAGCGAGCATTGTAAGAATATCAACGGGATTTGTAACTATTAATAAAATGCAATCTTTATTGTATTCTATTATACTTGGAATAATTTTTTTAAATATCGAAGCGTTTTTATTTATTAAATCTATTCTAGTCTCTCCAGGAAGTTGATTCGCTCCCGCTGTGACTATAACCAAATAAGCGTCATTCAAATCCTTATAATCGCCCGAATAAACATTAACGGGATTAGTAAATTGAATTCCATGAGCTATATCTAAAGCGTCTCCTTCGGCTTTATTTTTATTAGCGTCTATAATAACGATTTCATTAAATAATCCGCTTTGAACGAGAGTAAAAGCCGTTGTAGCTCCAACTCCTCCAGAACCTATAACCGCGCATTTTTGTATATTCATTAAAATCTCCTTAATCTTAAATATTGTTTTTAAATTAGTATAGAAAAACATTATATAAAAATGTAGAAAATGTCAATAATGAATCATATTTTTAATCCGTTATTTTCTATATTTATTTAATTTATTTACAAAAGCGTCATAAGGATATAACCTGAAAGAATCTTTATAAACATTTTCAATTAATTTATTTATTAAATTTAATTTTTCTCTAAAAGTTTTGTCTTTATCTTTTATTTTATTAAATTCAAAAAAGAAAGATTTTTTAACTATATTCATAAAAATATTTATTCTTATTAATTCGTCAAAAAAAGCGCCTTTTGGAATTTTTATTTTTTTTATAATAATAAAGAAAATTGAAATAAAATAAAGAATTGCTGCAATTCTGATAAAATAAATAATCGTAAAATCCGCTCCCGTTTTATCAATATAAAATCCAAATATTTTATAATATTCTCCTCTCGCATTTAAAGATTGAATTATAAAAATCGCTAAAAAATACGGAAACAAATATAATAATTTTTTTAAGGTTTTAAATATCGATTTTGTAAATATTATATGAAGAGCAAATAATATTATCGCAAAATATATTAATAAATTAAATTGCAAAAAAAATATTGATATAAAAATAAATAAACCTAATATTATAAATATTATATAAAGCATTATTTATTTACGCGCTCAACATAACTGTCGTCTCTCGTATCAACTTTTATTTTATCGCCAATATTTATGAATAATGGAACATTAACTTCCATTCCCGTTTCAAGTTTTGCAGGTTTTAAAGTAGAGCCTGTAGTATCGCCTTTAAATCCTGGCTCCGTGTAGGTTACTCCTAAAATAACATGAATAGGAAAACGAACGGCTGTAACTTCATCGTTAATATATTGCAAATCAACTTCGCTATTATCCAAAAGATAGTATTTATTATCTCCCAATACTTCCGCATCGACATGAACCTGCTCGTAATTGTCTAAAATCATAAAAATATAACCGTTTCCTTCTTCGTATAGATATTGAGCTTTTCTGTAGGAAATATCCGCTTCTTCCACGCTTTCGGTAGACGAAAAAGTTTTTTCAATAATATTACCTTTTATCATATTTTTTAATTTAGTTCTGACATTTGCCTTTCTCTGTTGCGCTCTATGAAAATGGGCATCCATTACTAAATAGGTTTCTCCGTCTAAAATTATAGCGTCTCCTTTTCTTAAATCGTTTACTGGTAGCATAAAAACTCCTAATTTTTATTTTGAATTATATTTTATTAAAAATAAAATTTCAATCTTTAATTAAGGCGTAAAAGCCCTATATGCCTCAGAAACATACAGAGCTTTTACTGTCAACACATACACTTTAAAGAATTGCTTATTTCATAGCGTTAATTTTTTTCATCATAACCGATTTTTTAATTCCCGCTCTGTTTGAATGAATAATCGATTTTCTTGCAGCTTTATCTAAAGCGCTTGCATATTTTTTATATTCTTCCAAACTTGCATTTTTATCGTTAGCTTCTATTGATTTAATAACTTTTTTTCTTTGAGTGTTTAAAAAACTTTTTATTTGTCTGTTATATAAATTCCTAACCGAATTTTGTCTTAATCTTTTAGATGCTGATTTTATATTAGGCATTAATTATCTCCTATCTACAATAAAATAAAATAATAATCGGAGTTAACGGGGCTCGAACCCGCGACCTCCTGCGTGACAGGCAGGCGCTCTAACCAAACTGAGCTACAACTCCAAAATTTAATTAATAATTATTCAATCTTTTAATTATCAATTAAAATATATTAATATTATACATTATCTTATTTTTTTGTCAACAGTTAATAACGAAAAATATTTTTAATTATTACATAATTTCACTTGCAATGTTATCTATATAATAGTATCATATATTAAAATAATTATGTTAATACGGTATTTGCGTGAATAAAAAAAACGATAAAATTAATAAAAAATCTAAAATTAAAAAATTTATAACTAGTATTATTATTATAATTTTTCTTATAATTCTAATAATAGGAATGGGACTTACATTTTTTGTAGGCGGCATTTATAAAGATTGGCTTGGCAGAAGAATTCAAAGCATGGCTATGCTTGAAGAATATTATAATATAATAGTAATTAGAGGAAACGAAAAAAGAATAAGATATTTTAATCCGCTTAATCCTTTTGGCGATTCTCCTCCGACTAAAATTTACGATAGAAATAATATATTGATAGGCGAGTATATGCCGCCTTCTTACGAAGTCGTTAATGTCGATGATATTAATCCGCTTTTGGAACAAACTTTGCTTTTAATGGAAGACCAACAATTTTATTCGCATCATGGAATTAATTATTTTCGTTCGGCTTATTTAGGAATAAAAACTATTATATCGAGAAGAATAGTCGGCGGCGGCTCTACTCTCACTCAACAGCTTGCAAAATTATTATTTACAAAAAGCGAAAAAACTATAGAAAGAAAATTATTTGAAATGTTCGCAGCAAGAGAGATTGAAGATAAATATACGAAAAAAGAAATTTTAGCAATGTATTTTAACACGGTTTATTTAGGAGACGGAAATTATGGATTTGAAGCCGCTGCAAATTATTATTTTCAAAAACCTTTAAGACAATGCAGATTATTGGAATACGCTATATTGATAGGAATGCTTCCAAATCCAAGTTATTATTCTATAGTTAATAATCCCGATAACAGCAGAAGAAAAGTAGAACAGATTTTATCAAGGCTTGTAAAAAATAATATTATCGATAAAAACGCTATGAAAGGAGAATTGGAATTATTTGATAAAGAATATACGAATATAAATAAAAGAGTAAAAGGCTCTCAATGGAAAATGACAGTAAATAGAACGCCTTATGTTAATGAATATGTGAGACAGGAACTTTTAAATTATTTTAATAAAGACGAACTTGCTTTATCGGGTTTAAGAATATATACGACAGTAAACGAAAGATATTATAGAGTTGCCGATTCCGTAATGAAAGAAAAAATAAGAGGACTTCAAGCTGCAACTTCAAATAGAAGTTATCAAGGAGCTTTGGTTTCAATTAATCCTAAAGACGGCGGAATTCTCACAATGATTGGAGGAGACGGTTATACTTTGCAAAATCAATTTAATAGAGCGGTTCAATCTAAAAGACAAATTGGAAGCGTTATAAAACCTTTTATATATTTATACGCTTTTGAAGGCGGAGCGCAACCTTTTTCAACTATGACTGACACTAATTACATATATCCTCAAGGAACGGGAAAGCCCGCATATTCTCCAAGAAATTTTGACAGAAGATATAGAGGAGAGATGACTTTAGAAACGGCGCTTGTAAAATCGATAAATACTATAGCGGTAAAATTATTAAACGATATTGGTTTGTCTTATTTTATAGAACATTCAAAAGAATTTTTTGGCGATAACGCTTATATACCAAACGCTTTGTCGATTGGATTAGGCACAATGGAAATGAGTCCGCTTGATTTAGCTTCAGCTTACGGCGCTTTGGCAAATTACGGCTCTAAATACGAACCTTATATAGTAAATAAAATATTAGATATGAACGGAAGAGAATTGAGCGTTACGGCTTTGGCGGATAGAACTCCTCATAAAATAAGCGGAACTTCTTCGTCTTCTTATTATTTTTTAAATACGACTTTACAAAAAGTAATATCTTCGGGCGGAACTGCTTACAGAAGCGCAAACGCTTATAATTTTCATTATCCTTCATTTTCAGCAAAAACGGGAACAACGAGCGAGCATAGGGATAATTGGTTTGCAGCTTATAATGACGAGATAGCGACTATAACTTGGATAGGAAGCGATAGAAACGATGTTTTACCAAATAATGTTACGGGCGGAGCGACTACGGCTTTAGCGACTTTTCAATATTTAAATGCAATAACTCCTTCGGATAGAAGAGAATTTAATTGGAAAGTTCCAGATGATGTATTTATAATAGAAATATGTCAGGAATCGGGACTTCCAAGAAATCATACTTGCATAAATACTAATCCTCTTACGGTTGGAGGAAATATTGATTTAACTACTCAATGTCCTATAGACCATATAAGAAGCGGAAGCAGAAGAATATATAATAATAATGAAACTAACGATGAGGAAGAATTTTATTATTATACTCCGCTTGAAGATGAAAATAATTATAACGATAGAACTAATATATATTTGCTTCCCGAAGAGGATATACATGACCCGAGCGTTGGGAATATAAGAAGTTGATAATAAAATTTTATAATTTTTCTTAAAGAATATATATTTATTTTAATAATTATTATATAATGTCTAAATTATTTTAAATAACGGAAAATTCAAAATGATTAAATTTTTGCAAAGTCAGACTACCGAAGCGAGACGAGACTTAATACTTCATGGCTCTATTACAAACACTTTGATTATGTTATCAATCCCGACTTTAATGATGGGTTTGGTTCAATCTATGGTTCCTCTTATGGACGGACTTTTTTTAAATAATGTCGCGGGAAGATTAATAGCAAGCAGTATAAATTTTGCCGAGCCAATTATAAATATGATGACGGCATTATCTCAAGGTTTGGGCGTTGCGGCTATGGCGATAGTCGGACAGTATAACGGACTTGGAGATTTCAAAAACGCTAAAAAAGTTTCAACTCAAATAGTAGTTTCGGGAGTTCTTTTCGGAATCGCTATGGGACCGACTTTATATATTGTAAGTATTTTGGTTTCAATGAATTTGCAAGAAGGAGTTAAAGAAAGCGTTTTTCAATATTTGTCTTTATATAGTTTCGTTATGCCTATGACTTTTATGGCTGCAATTTATAACGGCTTAAAAAATGCTAGCGGTAAACCAGAAGCGACTTTTATAAGAATGCTTTTATTGTTAATATTTAAAATAATATTTAATTTTATTTATGTTTATTTTTTGCAATTAAAAATTGTCGGAAGCGTTTTGGCGTCTTTTTCAACTTACTCTTTAATAAGCGTTTGGATGTATTATGATTTATTTGTAAAAGAAAGCGAAGACAAATTAACCTTAAAAGGATTTAAATTTGATATTTCAATTCTTAAGCAACTTATGGTTATTGGAATTCCTTCAATGCTTACTACATTTTTAAGCAATTTCGGATTTTTCTTAATCAATAGCGAAGTTGAAAAATATGGGCAAATTGTCCTAAACGGAAACGGAATAGCAAATAATATAACCGCGGTCTGTTTTAATATGCCCGCCGCTTTTGGTTCTGCTGTTACTACTATGGTAAGTATGAATATCGGAGCGCAATATTCGGATAAAGCAAAAAAGTCATGTTATATGGGAATAATAATGAGTATAATAACTTCAATTATTTTAATCGCTATAATTCTTCCGTTATCAAAATATATGACTGTTTTATTTACGAGAGACGCCGAAGATTTGGCAATCGCTAACGGAGCGCTTCCAATTTATGCATTGTCAATAATAGGTTTCGGCGTCACTATGGTAGTTCAAGGAGCTTTAATTGGACTTGGAAGAACGAGAGTGCCTCTCTTTATAAGCATTTTAAGAATATGGTTTTTAAGATATATATTTATATTAATGACATCAAGCCATTTGCAATATTGGTCTGTATTTTACGGAAATTTATTTTCAAATACAATGTCGGGAATAATAACTTTTATAATAATATTAAAAACTCCTTGGCGTTCTGTTATAAATATGAAGACTCAAAATACTTTTATTTTAAGAGCAAAACTTTTTTCAGATAGAATAGGAGCGGCGCTTTTTCCTAAAAATATAGGCAAAAGAAAAATTTATATTCAAAAAAATAATCGTAAATTAAAAAATATTGACGATTCTGCCAAACTTGAAAAATTTATGAGGCGAGAAGAAGAGAAAGCTCAAAGAATTAAAGAGAGAGAAGAGAGAATACAAAATAAAGAAAAAGAAAGAGCATTAAAAAAAGAAGAAATTAAAAAACAACTTGAAGCTATAAAGAAAAATAGAGAAATAATTGAAGAAGAGTATAAAAAATATATTGAAGATAGAAAGAGAGAAAAAGAAGAGAAAAAATTAAAAAATAGAGAAAAACTTAAAGAGAGAAGAGAAAAAAGATTAAAATTAAGAGAAGAAAGAAAAAAGAAAAAACATAAAAGGAAAAACGATAATGATTAAAACTACTTTAATATTGCTTATAGCGGGAAAATCAAAAAGATTTGCAGGAAAAATAAAAAAACAATTTATAAAAGTAAATAATAAGCCTTTGTTTATTTATACTTTGGAAGCTATGCTAAAATTTAAATTTAATAATATTATAATCGTAAGTTCAAAAAAAGATTTGAATAATATAAAAAAAGAAATTAATAAAAATATATTAAATAGTAAAAATATTTATTATGTCAATGGCGGAAAGGAAAGAGTTTTTTCGGTTTATAATGCAATGAGATTTATAAAGGATAATAATATTAAAACCGATATTGTTTTTATTCATGATGGAGTTCGTCCTATTGTTTCAAAAAATGAAATTAAAGAATTGTATAAAGAGGTTTTAGAAAAGAACGCTGCAATTTTGGCTTCTAAAATAACGGATACAATAAAAAAAGTAGATTCAAAAAAAAATATTATAGAAACTATAGACAGAAATTTTATTTATAGAGCGTCTACTCCTCAAGCGTTTGGTTATAGAATTTATATGGTTGCAATGGAAAGATATATAAACGATTTTAATTATAAAAAAAGATTAGGGAAAAAAATAGTTACAGACGATGCCGAAATTTACAGCGCTTATGCAGGAAAAGTCTCAATAGTCGAATGTTCTTCAAATAATATTAAAATAACTAATAAAGAAGATTTAAATTTCTTTTTGAATTTATTATAAAAGCCTTGACATTTTCCTAAATAGTAATACAATATATAGTAATTAAATTTTATTTTAAAAGGATTAAAAAATGAAATCTGTAAAAATTATTTTATCTATCATTATATCAATGATTATATTTATAGGCTGTTCTGAAAAAAAATCTTCTGTCGATAATTCTCTTCAGAAAGTCAAAGACGCTAAAAAGCTTGTTTTGGGTTTGGATGACACTTTCGCTCCAATGGGATTTAGAGATAATTCGGGTGAAATCGTAGGCTTCGATATCGATTTGGCAAAAGAGGTTGCATCTCGTATGGGAGTTGCGCTTGAAATTAAACCTATAGATTGGTCAAGCTCAATATTAAGTTTGAATAAAGGCGATATTGATGTTCTTTGGAATGGAGTTACAATTAACGAATCAAGAAAAGAACAAATTAATTTTTCAAAACCTTATTTAAATAATAGACTAATTATAGTTAAGCCTAAAGATAGAAACGATATTAATTCAAAAGAAGATTTGGCGGGAAAAATTTTAGGCGTTCAAGTTGGAAGCAATGACGAAGCTTTATCTTCAGACTCGATAAGCAAAGAGGCAAAAGAAATTAGAAAATACGATGTCAATGTAAATGCATTTTTAGATTTGAAAGCGAAGAGAATCGATGTCGTTATAATAGACGAAGTCGCCGCTCAATATTATATCTCGGAAGAAAAAGTCGATTTTGTAGTCGTTGAAAACAGCCCTTTAACCGAAGAGTTTTACGGAGTCGGATTTAGAAAAACTGACGCTAAACTTTTGGCTGAAGTCGATAAAATATTGGATGAAATGAAAGCGGATGGAAAAGCCTCTGAAATATCTCAAAAATGGTTTGCTAAAGATATAGTTTTAAAATAATCAATAAATAAACTTCTTAAAAAACCGTCATATTAATTTGTGGCGGTTTTATTTTTAATATAATCTAAATAAATATTTAATTTTTTATATTCGATTTTACGCATAAAATTTTCCATAAATTCCCAATTAGGCTGTCCTTTAGAATTTATTGGTAATAATATTCTATCATTTTTTAATCTATTTTCTGTTCGCCCATAACCAAAAGAATATTTTTCTTTAAAACGGCATAATATCGAAGCGACAAATAAACCCATATAGCGATTTATCCATTTTGCATAACCGAAAGAGTTGCTTGTAGTAGATATAAAATCTTCTTTTTTATAAACCGAATAGCCCGCTCCTCCGTCTCCTTGATTTACAAACATTATACAATTTCCTTTTTGTAATAAATAATTAGGCTCTACAAAACCGCTTACTCCATTATTATTTAATGTTGCCGATAAAAAAGAAACGCCGTTTATACTTTCTTTAGTTTCCTTATTTGTATTTTGACATTTGCCTTTTTCTATTCTTTCAAATAAATCGTTAAGTTTAAATTCTTTCCATTTTAAAGAAGATAATTTTAAATCTTTATTTATTATATTTATTTTATCTTTTTCTTCAAAAAAATACTCTTTTCCATGCGTTATCATATTAAATTCAAAAGTTAGATAATCAGCCATAGTTTTTTCAAAATCTTCTTCTTTAGGAATTTCATCATTAAAATAATAAAAACTATGCAGCCATTCGTCTTCCGCTTCGATAGTCGTTTTTACGCAAAATTTAGTTTCCGCTTCGGTTTCGCCTCGCCATACTTTTAATAAATGTTCTTTTCTATCTTTTTCATGAATAGTTTTTATCAATCCTTTATGCTTTTGAACTTCAAAACCGTCATCTTCAAAATTAATAAATTTACAAATTTTATTTTTATAATCATGCGGAATGCCTGCAGTAAAAATCGCTATGCAAGGATTTGTTCCGACTCTATAAAAAGTATTTTTGTTTAATGTTATCACGCCTTCTAAAGTATGCTTTTTTAAAATGCTTTCTTTAATCGCTTTTTCTTCTTTAGTTTTTCCCGTAACCGCGCTTTGCGGTATGATTACGATAACCTTTCCGCCTTTTAATATAGAATTGCATAAATGTTCCGTAAAAGATATTTCGGTTAAATTTTTATCCACTTTTCCTTGAGAATAAGGAGGATTCATAAATCCTACCGTAGCCTCGCAATCGGTTTGTAATTGTTTTGGATTTTGTTTTAAAAAGTCTTCGTTATTTAAATTGCTTTTGCCATCTCCTCTCAATACCATATTTGTAGTGGCAACGGCAAACATAAACGGCTGCAATTCAAATCCGAAAAGTTGATTTTGTCTAATATTATTTTTTTGCATTATATCGTTTGTCTTTGAAATCATATTATTCATAGCCGATACTAAAAATCCTCCCGTTCCGCAACAAGGGTCTAAAATAATATCGTTTGGTTTTAAATCGGCTAATTCGCAAAATAAATCCGTTATATGTCTAGGCGTCAAAACTATTCCCAAACTTTGAGCGTCTCCTCCGCTAAAACGCATAAATTCAGAATAGAATCTTCCCAAATAATCTTCAGAATTTTTTATACTTTTAATATTGTCGTATATTTTATTTTTTACAAATTCCGCATAATATCTCAAAGGCGTAGAATTAATTTTTATTCCGTTTTTATCAGAAATTTCGCATAATTCGTTAATCTTTTTAGTATCTTTAATAACCGAAAATTGAGACAATACTTTATCTCTTTTAGTTTCGGGACTTAATCTCGCCCTTTTTAAATTCTTTTCTATAAGCTCCCATAATTTTTGCCCGTCCGTAGTAGCTCCATCATTGTTTAGATAATCGATATTTAATTTATTTTCTTTCATTTCGTCTAAAGCTAAAAGTATTCCCGAAACTATTAAAGGTTTGTCGGCGTCTTTTATAGCTCCGTAATTTCGTAAACATTCATGCAAATATTCCGCGTCTTGTTTAACTTCTTCGTCTGTCGTTTCTTCTTTCGGAGTAATATTTAATATTTCTTGAGAATAATAACTTTCTATATTGTCTTCGTTTAGTAAAGTAAATGTTTCTAAATCGTTTAATTTTTTATCGAGTATTCCTCTTTCGTTAATAAAATACGGGCTAATTTTATGATGCTTTTCATCTCCGCTAACGCCAATTGCAATAATTTTTTTGAAGCTTGTATTTTTCGCCAAATGTTTTGCATAATGAATAGCGCCATTAACCGCATAATCTGTAATGCTTTTAATATTATCCAAATCTATGCAAGAATTAGAATCCAATTTACAATGCTTACTTAAATCGGATTTATCTTCTATAACGATTAAAAAGTCTTTCACTTTTGCAGTAAAATCTGGAAATCCGCTTTCGCCCGTTCCTTTCTTGCTTGCGCTTTTCAAAGCTTCGTCAACTTCTTTAATATTCGAGCCTTGAGCGGTAGCGTCAATATTCGCGCTTTGCAGTAAAGAATATACCCAAAAATCAGTTTTAATTTCTTTTTTAGCCATAAAAAACTCTATCAATTAAAAATATAAAATTAATTATATCAAATTATTAAAGTTTTGTAAATTATGTTAAGTTATGAAATTAAATAAGTTTTTATAAAATAATAATTTGAAAAATATAAAAAATATAGTATAATGATATTTAAATTTATTTTAAGGTTTTATTTCTTATGAAGAGAATATTATTAAATTTTTTATTTTTAACTTTAATTTTATTTACGATTATTTATTGTAAAAAAGAAAACGAAACGGTTGAAGAAGAAAATATTTACGATACTTATGTCAAGGGAAATTCGAATAATATATATCATAGCAAATATTCTAATGTCGTAAAAATTCAAGGCAGATATGTAGAAAAAACAAATAATTCTTTCTATCTTACTTTGGGCGGAAGAGAAGAAGGCAGATATGTAGAAAAAACGAATAATTCTTTCTATCTTACTTTGGGCGGAAGAGAAGAAGGCAAATATGACGAAAACTATAATATATTTGAAGCTATCAGATTTGGAAGCCTTCAAAGAGTGGCGGAAATAATAGAAGCGGATAACTCGCAAATCAAAGCCGAGTTATATAATGACGGAGAAGAAGAATATGAAGAACATAATGAATTTACGGGTAATTATTATAATATATATGGAATTAATCCTTTATCGTTTGCCGTATTCTATAGAGATATTGGAATAATTCAATATTTACTTGATAATATTAACGATGAATCCGTTTTATTGCATGGGGATGTAGACGGATGGAACGCTTTTGCTTATGCATGCGTGGTTGGAACAGTCGATATAATAAAAGCGCTTATTCAAAAATATCCCGATTTCGTTAATTGGGAAGATTCTTACGGAGCGAACGGGCTTCACATGGCGTCTTTAAATGGAAATATTTCAGTTTTAGATTATTTGGTTAATGATTTAAAAATAGATATAAATTCTAGGAATGACAAAGGAGAAGGAGTTTTATATTATGCTAACGATGAGGAAACCGAAGAAGCTCTTATAAAATTAGGCGCTAAAAGAAGAAAATATTACGATTATGACTATGAGGATGAATACGATTATTGATTTTATTTTTCTTAATTATTGATAAAATAAATCGATTATATTATTTAATAAATTTTGAATGAAATTTAATAAAAAACAAAAGGAAGGAAAAACAATGAAACAAACATTTTTAAGATTTTTATTTTTAACTTTAATTTTATTTACGATTATTTATTGTAAAAAAGAAAACGAAACGGTTGAAGAAGAAAATATTTACAACGCTTATGTCAAAGGCAATACGAATAATATATATCATAGCAAATATTCTAATGTCGTAAAAATTCAAGGCAGATATGTAGAAAAAACTAATAATTCTTTCTATCTTACTTTGGGCGGAAGAGAAGAAGGCAGATATGTAGAAAAAACTAATAATTCTTTCTATCTTACTTTGGGCGGAAGAGAAGAAGGCAAATACGACAATAACTATAATATATTTGAAGCTATCAGATTTGGTGGAAGCCTTCAAAGAGTGGCGGAAATAATAGAAGCGGATAACTCGCAAATCGAAGCCGAATTTGATAATGACGGAGAAGAAGAATATAATGAATTTGCGGACCATTATTATATTATAGATGGAGTTAATCCTTTATCGTTTGCCGTATTCTATAGAGATATTGGAATAGTTCAATATTTGCTTGATAATATTAACGATGAATCGGTTTTATTGCATAGAGACGAAGACGGATGGAACGCTTTCGCTTATGCATGCGCGGTTGGAACTTTAGATATAATAAAAGCGCTTATTCAAAAATATCCCGATTTCGTTAATTGGGAAAATTCTTACGGAGCGAACGGGCTTCACATGGCGGCTTTGCATGGCAATATTTCAGTTTTCGATTATTTGGTTAATGATTTAAAAATAGATATAAATTCTACGGATGACGAAGGAAAAGGAGTTTTACATTATGCTAAAGATTATAATATATATTATGAGGAAATCGAAGACGCTCTTATAAAATTAGGCGCTAAAAGAGATTATGACGATTATGAAGAGGATGAAGACGATTATTAAAAATAAATATGAATAAATTTATTAAAACAAAAGAAAGATTAAAAGAATTAATTGAAAATCAATATTTAATAATTGACGGCGCTACGGGAACGGAACTTCAAAAAAAAGAAATTAAAAAAGAAGAATGGATTATAAACGGAAATAATATTCAAGGATGCAATGAAATCTTAAATATAAACGCTCCGCATATAATGAAAGAAGTGCATATTGATTATTTGAATGCGGGAGCTAATATAATAAAAACAAATAGTTTTGGCGCTATTCCTTCGGTTTTGAGCGAATACGATATTTCAGAAATGGCTTATGAAATCTCAAAAAAATCTGCAATCATATCGAAAGAAGCTATAAAAGAGTTTAAAGAAAAAACAAATTCAAACAGAGATATTTTTGCAGCGGGAAGTTTAGGACCTGGAATAAGACTTCCAAGTTTAGGACAAATAAGTTTTGACGAACTTTATAAAGGTTATTTGGAAGCGATAAAAGGATTAATAGACGGCGGAGTCGATATTATTTTACTTGAAACGGCTCAAGATATTTTGCAACTTAAAGCGGGAATTTTAGCATGCAACGATATTGACGAAAATATTCCAATAATGGTTTCGGTTACAATAGAAAAAGAAGGCGCTATGCTTTTAGGAACGGATATTGAAACGGCTTATACGGTTTTGTCGAATTTAAATATATTTTCAATCGGTATGAATTGCGGAACAGGACCCGATATGGCAATGAGGCATATTAAAAAATTAACGGAAATATCTTATTTGCCCGTGTCGATTCATAGCAATGCGGGACTTCCTCAAAATAGAGGCGGTAAAGCATATTATAGCATGCAACCTGAAGAGTTTGCCGAAATTAACAGCGAGTTTTTTAATTTGGACGGACTTGCATTTATTGGAGGTTGCTGCGGAACTACTCCCGAACATATAAAAGCTTTATCCGAAATAGCTAAAAATTTTAAACCTAAAAAACCTAAATTAGAAAAACCGCGTCCTTATATTTCAAGTTTATTTAATATAGTAAGCATAAAACAAGAACCCGCGCCTTTAATGATTGGAGAGAGAAGCAACGCTACTGGAAGTAAAGTTTTTAGAGAGCTTATGATTGCAGGCGATATGGATGGAATGCTTGATATTGGAATAAAGCAAGTTAAAGCGGGAAGCCATGCCATAGATATTAACGCGGCTTGGGCTGGGCGAGATGAAATTGAAGATATAAAAAAAATACTTTCCGCTTATGTTAAACAAATATCTCTGCCTTTAGTTATTGACGCTATAAAACCTAATGTTATAGAAGAGGCTTTAAAAGTTTATGGCGGAAAATCAATTATAAATTCCGCAAATATGGAACAGGGAGAAGAAAAATTTGACGCTATATGCAAATTGGCAAAAAAATTTGGAGCGGCTATTATGCTTCTTACAATAGACGAAAAAGCTATGGCATTAACTTATAAAGATAAAATTTCTATGTGCGATAGAATGTATAATAGAGCGGTTAATATTCATAAAATTTATCCGCATGATATTATATTCGACCCTTTGACTTTTACATTAGCAAGCGGAGATGAAAATAGTTTTAACGCGGGAATGGAAACTTTAAATGCGATAAAAGAATTATCAAAAAAATATCCCGAAGCTTCAATAAGTTTGGGAGTTTCAAATATATCTTTCGGATTAAAAGAAGAGGCAAGAAAAATATTAAATTCAGTTTTTTTATACGAAGCTATAAATCATGGACTTACAATGGCAATAATAAATGTCGCTCAAATTCTTCCTCTTTCAAAAATATCGGATAAAGAAATAGAGCTTGCAAGAGAACTTATATATAATAAAAAAAATACAAAAGAGCCTCTTATAAATTATATAAATCATTTTTCAGACAAAAAAGAAATTAAAGATATAAATGTAAATATAAAAAAGCCAATAAGAGAAGCTATAAAAGACGCTATGCTTGACGGAGAATGGAAGGATATGCAAAACCTTTTGAATGAGGCTAAAACAAACAGCGATATATTCGGCGGAGAGAAAAAATTTGCTCAAGCTATAATTGACGAAATTTTGCTTCCGACAATGGACGATATAGGAGTAAAATTTGGAGAGGGAACTATTCAACTTCCTTTTGTTTTAGGTTCTGCGGAAGTAATGAAAAAGAGCGTTGATTTTTTATCGGAGTATTTAACGAAAACAAAACAGGAAAAAACCGCTAAAATAATTTTGGGAACGGTTGCGGGCGATGTTCATGATGTTGGAAAAAATTTGGTTGAAATTATAATTAAAAATAACGGATTTGAAACGGTTAATATCGGGACAAAAGTTCCGATAGAAAAATTTTTAGAATCTTATTTTGAAAATAATGCGGATTGTATAGGAATGTCGGGCTTGCTTGTAAAATCAACCGAAGTAATGAAAGAGAATTTAATTTATATAAAAGAAAAAGGATTAAAAATTCCAATTTTACTTGGCGGCGCCGCTTTGACAAGAGAATTTGTAGAAAAAGATTGTAAAGAAGCTTATGGAGGAATGGCTAAAATATTTTATTGCAAAGACGGATTTGACGATATAATAGCGATTAAGGAAATAATAAAAGATAGAGATTTAAATAATCGCAATAAATAATATGAAACAAGGGGCTTAAGTCCATTGTTATAAAGGAGTAAAAATGCAAATAAATCATAATAATCATTTACATTCTATAAATAAGCCTCCGTTTTATGGAAGCAAAGTTTTTGATTTTAATAAGAAAACCGAAAAAGAAGCTTTCGATATGATAAATAAAATCAGATTATTCAGAGCGGGTTTCGGATATTCGACAAAAAATCAGGATATGGAAAAATATAACGAAATGATTAAAAATAAAGTAGAGCCGAAATATGAGGAGATGAAAAATAATATTGTGGAAAATAATTTAATGGAAGTTGTAATGATTTACGGATTTTATAAAACATTTACAGAAAACGATAAACTTTTTATATTTGACGCAGAAGACAATAAATTAACCGACAAAATTATTGAAATTCCTTTAGAGAGAATGCCTAAAGAACCTTATAATTCTATAGTTGATTTTTTTGAAGAAAAAGAAGATACGATTGGTTTTACGGTTGTAAGTTTAGGAAATAAATTCGCAAATTTTTTGAAAATGTTATACGACAATTCGGATTATAAAGATTATTATTTTTATAATGCAATCGGAATAAATATAATCGAAAACTATGTCGATATACTTCAAACAAATATGGATAATTTGCTTTGTCTAAAAAATAACGGAAAGAGAAAGCATGTAGGATGCAGATATTCTTTTGGTTACAAAGCTTTGACAAATATGTTTGGAAATAGAATAATTTTCGACAGATTAAAACCCGAAAAATTTGGAATTACTTTAACCGAAAGTTATATGATGGACCCAGAGCTTACAACCTGCGCTATAGTTTCTTTTTGCGAGGATGCATATTATTTTGCAAATTAGTTTAATGTTGATAATTTTTTTATAAAATGAATTAGATAAAATTGATTAATATATCAAGTAAATAATCTTAAGCGTTATTTTATAAAAACTACTCTGAAATAGAATTATTATCAACCGTATCCGAATCTTCTTCTGTATAATCTTCTAAACTATCTTCATTATCAAAAGAATTATCATTTTCAGAAATTTCATTAATCGGATTTTCAGAATCCTCTTTTGTATTTTTTAAATCCTTATCGGAAATAAGATTTTTTATATCTTCCGCTCTTATGCTTAAATCCATTCTTCTTATAACGATTTTAGCGGTTTCTAAATCTACTCTATCTCCTAAAGAATTAAATAAAGTTATTTCGGCGTCTTCGTTTCTATATTGTTTCATTTCAAGAGTATAGCCTTCAAAATCAACCGCTTTTAATATTTTATTTTTTCCGTCATTTTCAATATCTATAGTTGTGCCATCGGCTCTCTTTTCGTTTATAATAGTTCTTCCGTCTACATAATTTTGAGCGGTTGAAGTCCCTCCATCCGCATAAATATTAATCGTTTCTGTATTTCCTAAAATATCTTTTGTCACCGTTATAGTAGAGCCGTCAGCTTTAACCGTAGTCGTCACGCTGCTAGAATCCGCCGCAACCGCTTCGATTATAGAGCTTGAATCTTTATTTAAAGTCGTAGTTTCTTTTGAGCCGTCTCTCCAAATTATCCTTTTTATTAAAGTTCCGTTTGGCATTTTTATTTCGCTTATAGTCTCTTCGGCTATAGTGTCGGTTATTATTGTTCCGTCAACTTTTTTCGTTATTACAGTAAAAGAGCCGTCATCGTTATAAGTTTTTGTTATTACGCTTCCGTCATCGGCTTTAACATTATAAGATAAATTTCCCTCTCCAGAACTTTTTGAATTTCTCTCTTCGACTCTTCCGTCTGGATAAACTATTTTCAAATTACTTATTCCGTCTTTATCTACAGTCGTAGTGCCTATGCTTCCGTCAATATAATTTGCAACTATCTTATAACTTCCATCTTCAATATTTTCAGTTTTAACGATTAAAGAGCCGTCAGTTTTCTTTATCTCCGTTATAATATTATCGTTTTCAGTTTTTCTATTTATAAAAGAGCCATCGGGATATAAAATATATTCGTAAATATCTCCTTTAGCGGTTTTATAATTTATAGATTTTGAATTATCGGCAAAATAACTTTCTGTTTTTTTATCGCCGTTTTCAAAAATAATTTCAATCTCTCTTTTACCGTAAGGATATAAAGTATCCGAAATCGTATAATCGTTTGAATACATTTTTATTTTTTCAAATTTTCCTTTTTCGTAAACTATTCTTATATCGTTTTCAAAAATAGTCTCTCTTATATAATCAAAATTCGGTGAAATATTTTCAGTCGTTGAGCTTCCGTCATTATTTTCGCTTATTCTATAATTATTCGTAAAAGGAATAAATTTTATTGAATTATCGTTTGTCCTTATTAAAGATATAACTTTATCCAAAGAATCTTTTTGATAATAATCATCTCCGACATTTTTTAAAAATATTTCATAAGATATTGCGGCGTTTGTTAAATCTCCCAAAGCTAAAAAAGTATGTCCCATATTAAGATAAGCGCTATAATATAAAGCGGAAGTATTATAAGAATCAAAAAATGCAATAGCGTTTGTAAAAACAATATTAGTGCCGTCAATAATCAAATCGGTAGTCGTTATAATATTCGTAAGGTTGCCTATAATTTCCAAATTAAAGTTTGTGTTATCTTCAAATATTACGGTTTTATTCGTAAAAAAATATTCGTTTGTAAAAGTATTCGTTATAATAATATTTGTAAATAAAGGTAATTTTGTAAAAGAATTATAAATATTTTTTTTATCTTTTGTTTGAATTAAATTTTCGCTCAAATCTTCGTTTAAATTCTCTTCAGAATTTTCTTCGTTAATTTCTTCTGTAATTTCTTCCAAATTATCATTATTTATATTATTTGAAGAATTATAATTTTCAATCAAATCTTCGCTTAAATTAAAATCTCCTATAAATACGGTATTTGTAACAACATTTTGCCAAATAGTAAATCCGTCTAAAATCTCTTCGTTTATATTTGACAAATAAAGAGAATATAATCTTTCCGCAGAACGATTATACCAAATCAAAGCCTCGTTATAATTTTTTAATTGATAATAAGAGTTTGCTATATTATTGCAATAAGAATAAGAATCGTTTATATCAAAAGCAAGTTTATAATATTCGATAGCGTTTTGATATTGCTTATCTTGAAAATAGCAAGCGCCAATATAATAATAAAGCATATCGTTTGTAGATAAAGGTCTTTTTTTCAAATATAAAAGAAATGCCTCTCGAGATAGATTATATTTTTTTTGAAAAAATAATTTTTCGGCGTTTAAAAATTCTCTGTCTAAATTTATAGAATTTGTATTTAAATTTTTTAAATCGGAATTTTGAGAAAATAAAAAATTAAAAAATACAATAAAAACTATAATAATTTTTTTCATAATATATCCTATTTAAATATTTTAAAAATTTAGTTTATTAGTTTAAGCGAATATATTTAAAACTATTAATTTTTTATATAGTCAAAATAATTATTAAACAGAGAAAATAAAATATACTCGCTATAGCCTCTAACTTTTTTTTCTTTATCCAAAACATCGTCTAAAAATTCAAAAGTATTCAAATTTGGATTTTCTATATAATATATTCTTTCTTTATTTAATAAATTAGGATTTTTTTTAAGCGCTCTTACAAGCGAAATTTCTTTTAATTTATTTTTTTTATCCTCTCTGCTATTATAATATGAAAATAATCTTTTTGATAAATCTTCAAATATAATTTTATTATAAGTAATAGCTCTTCTAACATCCGTATCCAATTCTATACCTTTATTATTAAGCTCTCCGTTGAATAAAGCTATCGAAATCGCGGATTTTATATCGAGTATAGTCGCTTTTTCCTCTTTTATTTTGAATTTTTTACTCTGCATAAAATTAAATATACGCCTTTAAATATGGTAATCGGCAATTATACAATTTAGAAAACAAGGGGTTGCAACCCCTTGTTTATACAATTTAAATATAATTCCGTTATGTTAATATATCGACAATAGAAATATTTTAATTAGACATTTTGATTGAAATAAAATCGTCATTGAAGTAAAAATTTATCATTAATGAAGTAATATATTTATAGTTAATTGCTTCGGCAGAGCCTCATAATGATGAAGAAATAAATTTTCATTGCAATCCGAACAGAGTGATGTGTGGTAATACACATTTAAAAAGTTAATTTTAAAAACAAAAATTTAAGGTTTCTGTTGATAAAAATTATACAAGAAAAAATATTTAATAAAACAAATTATAAAGTTTGCAATCAATCCTTATAATTAATCTTCACAAGCTTCAAATCTGCAGAAACCATAAACAAACAAGGCAAAAGTATCAAAGTTAAAAGAGAAGCGAATAAAAGTCCGTAAGCTAAAGCCATAACTATTGGAACGATTAAATCCGCTCTTCCGCCTATTCCATAAACTGTTGGAAGAAGTCCAAATATTGTTGTAATAGTAGTTAAAAATATCGCTCTAAATCTTTCGCTCGCTCCTTCAACTACGGCGTTAAACACATCTTTTTTATCTTTTATATTTCCGTTTTCAATTATTCTATTAATCAAATCAATCATTATTATTCCGTTATTAACGACAACGCCCGCAAGCCCGACTATTCCAACTCCGCCTACAAAAGACATTGGCATTTTATGAATAGCAAAAGCTAAAATTACTCCGATTATTCCAAAAGGTATTATTCCAAGTATCATTAAAGGCTGAACGAATTTATTGAATTGAAGCAATAGAACGACATAAATCGCAATTATTGCAAATAAATATCCCCAAGCAAGTCCGATTATAGAACCGCTCGTTTCCTTTACCTCGCCCGAAAAATCTACGCTTATTCCTGGATAATCTTTCGATATCGAATTAAAATAATCTTTCATAATATACATTACCTGCAAAGCCGTATTCTCTCCTTGAATAATATCTGCCGTCATAGTTATAGATTTTTTGCCGTTATAATGCATAATGCTTGATTTATTATTTGTAATTTGAATCGTAGCTATATCTTTTAAATATATTAATCTTCCATAAGTGTTTGGAATAAGAAGATTATATAAAGTATTTGTATTATGAGTATATTTTTCGTTCAATTTAACTCTAAAATCTAATCTATTATCAAACTGCTGAATTGAAGTCGCCACTATTCCCGAATAAACCGCTCTTAATTCTCTTGCTGCAATTGAAACATTTAAACCAAGTTCCGCCATTTTATCGTAATTAAATATAACTCTTAATTCTTCCTCGCCTATTTTATCGTCATCGTCATAATTTATTACTCCGCTTAAAGATAATAATTTTTCTTTCATTTTATTTTTTACTTCTTGCGCCTTCAAAGTGTCGTTTCCAATTATTTTTATATCAATCGCTTTGCCTGGATTTATTACAAGTTTTGTATTAATTGTTAAAAGTTCCAATTCTTCTTTAATTTTGCTTTTGTCTATCGCAAAATTCAAATCGTCAATTATATCGAAAGCCGTTTTTTCTCTATTATTTGCAGGGACTAAATATATCATAGTTCCCGCTAAATTATTTAATTCTTCCGATATTTCAACGCTATTTTTATCAAGTTGTTTTCCCGCTAAACTATAAACCGCTATTAAATCTTTATTGTCAATCGTTTCGTAAATTATATTTTCAATTTTAGATAAATATTCTTTAGTTTTATAAATTGAGCTTCCGATTCCCGTATTTATATTTATAACTATTACATCGGCGCTTGTATCGTAAACCAAAGTAAATTTTGAAAATATAGATTTTGAAATCATAATTGAAAATATTAAAATCGCTATAAAAAGTATAATTATTAAATATCTTATTTTAAGCGTAAAAGTTAATAATTTTTTAAAAGGAATTTTTAATATATTAAATAATTTATCTTTATCGAAGTCCAAAGGATTTTTCTTTTTATGCACTTTATAAATTATAGCGTCCATTCCCGTTAAAGTTTTCAAATTGTCTTTCGTTATTAAATTATTCGGAAGCAAAAGAATCGCTTGAAAAATGCTCGTAATTAAAGCGACTATAACAACTTTAGGATATTGATTAATTAATCTTCCCATAGTTCCCGAAACAAAAATCATAGGAGTAAATGCGGCTACAGTCGTTAAAGTTGAAACTAACATCGGCATAAAAACTTCTCCAACGGCGCTTTTTGTCGCATCCAAACCTTTAAATCCTTTTTGATGATAATTAAAAATATTTTCAGAGACGACTATAGAATTATCGACTATCATTCCTAAAACGGTTATTATTCCCGCTAAAGATATTGTATTAAAAGTTATATTTGAATATTTCATGTATATCATAGAAACCGATATAACTATTATCATTCCAAGCGAAGTAAAAATTGCGCTTTTGAAATCTAAAAATATTATAAGTATTAAAAATATTATTACAAATCCGCCTGCAATATTTGAAGTTACGGCATTTAAAAGGTCGTTTATTGTTCTTGAATTATTTCCCATTACGGAAATTTCTATATTTTCTGGTATAATATTTTTATTTTCTTCTAAAAATTTATTTACATTATTTATAGTTTTTATTATATCGGCATCTTCTTTTTTGATTATATTAATAGAATATCCGTCCGTTTTATTTACTCTCATAAACACATTTTTTTTGGCGAAAAATTCTTTAACTTCGGCGACATCCGAAAGTCTAACGGGCTTTCCGTTAAAAATAGAGCGAATTATAAGATTTGTAATCGATAAAGGATTTTCAAATTGTCCCGTTGTCACTAAAAGTTTATTTTTCTTGTCTATATTATCGTATTCTGTAGGCTTAATGCTTCCGCTTGTAGAACGAATATTTCTTAAAGATAAAGCCTGAATTATTTCGGTTAATGAAATATAATATTCTCTTAATTTATAAGGATTTGCAATTATTTGAATTTCTGGCTCACTTCTGCCATAAACTTCAATATTTGCAACTCCATCAACATATTTTAATTCTCTTTCAAGTTTTTTTGATATATCGTAAAGTTCTTTTTCGTCTCCTTCAATTCCTTCTTTGAAATGAATTCCCAAATTATAAATAGGCATTTTATCGGCGTTAGCTTCTATAATTTTTATTTCTTGAATATCTCTTGAAACATTTGGCGCATTTTGAATCTTTCTAAATATTTCGTCTTTAACGGGGCGAGTATCTTTAAGTTCCATATCAATTCTTATAGTAAGTATTCCCGCATTTTCAACTATAAGAGAATAAAATTCATCAATTCCCGCTATCGTTTGAAGTTCGTCTTCTATAGGAATCATCGCATTTTGCTCTACATCTTCGGGCGAAGCGCCAGGATAAATAATTTGAACTACAATAACATCGAAATCGGTTGAAGGGAAAGCCTCTTTTTTTATATTAATAAAAGCGTAAACTCCTAACGCTAAAGTAATTATTATAATAACATTAACCAATAATCTATTTTTAGCGAATATTTCAATTATTTTATTCATTTTTTATTCCTCATTATTATTTATTTAAATTAAAAAATATTAAAAATTAAATCATAATCATTCCATCATAACTAAAGAATTATAATCCATAACAGTTCTTATTATAGAATATTCCAAATTAAGAGTTTCCGCTCTCGCTTTTGCAAGTTCAAGTTTAGAGTTAATAATTTCGTCAATCGAAATTCTACCTTGTTTAAATTTTTCGTTTTGAGTATTGATTTTTGAAACTATAGCGTTTATCTCTCGTTTTTTAATCTCAAGCATTTTTTTATAAGATTGAAATTCATCGTAATATATTCCAATTTGAATTTCGTAATCTCTATTAACTCTTTCATAATCTGCAGAAACTGCATTTAAAGAAGCGTAAGCGTCCATCATTTTTGCCTTTGCATCTCGTCCGCCTATTGGATAAGAAAACATAAGTCCGACAAAATAATTTAAATTAGTCATACTTGCAAAAGAATTAAAAAATCCGTTATCGTCTAAAGCCGAAAGAGAAAGATTGCCGACAATAGACAAATCGGGCATAGAATTATTTTTTATAATCGTCATTCCATATTCCGCTCTTAATTTTAATTGATGAGCCATTTGTCCTTGAATACTTTCTAAAAAAGGAACGGTTTCTATTTTAGCGTTCATAGAATTTTTAAGAGTATTATTCCAATCTCTTTCGCTTGGAATAGTATTCGTTTCGGGTATAAAAAATCTTATATTTCTTAAAACTTTTTTTAATACAATTTCTGCTTCGTCTCTCGCTTCAATATATTTTAAAGTTTGTCTTATAGCGTTTTGATAAGAATCGTTATCTATTACTCCGTTTGTATATCCTCTTTTTGCTCGATTTTCAAAATCTTTCGCTCCTTTAATCATATCGTTATAAAATGAAACTAATTTTCTCGTCATTATCCATTGATAATAAAGTTTTCTATAAGAATTTAAAACTGAATTATCGTCAATCATTCTTTTTAATTTCGCTATTGTTAATTGATATTCCGCGTCTTTTATCGGATATCTGTCTAATTTGCCGAAAAAATCTCTCAATATAGGCTGCGCAATTTCAATTTTTATACTTGGAGAATAATATTTAAAATTATTTGTTCTTAAACTTGGCAAAACCATTTTTTGACCAGCAGTAAAAGGAAATGATATATTACCGCTATCGAAATCTCCAAAATAACCGTCATGCTGAATCTTTACCGCCCATCTCGTGCCTGAATATGGAATAAGTCCGCTAAATCCCGCTCCGATTCTAAAACCGTTATAACGAAAAGTCGACTGAGGAAAAATAACATATTGCTCGAAATAGTTTTGCGTTCCGATAGCTCCAGCCTGCAAATCAAATTTTACATCTCCGCTGCTTTTAGCTCTAATCAAATCATTATATGCATTGCTTTCGGTAGAAGCGGTTAATTTCATTTCGGGAATTAAAGATTCTATTCTTTCCATATATTTATCGTAAGTTAAAATAGTTTCTCTTCTTTGGGCAAAAACGGAAGAATAAATAGCAAACAAAATTATTATAATTTTAGTTAACATAATAAACACCTATTTAAGATTATTATATTTTAATATTTTTTTATATAAAAATCAATTGTTTTTAAAATAGAATTTATAAAAAATTATTGAATTATTTACTGACGCGTTAAAAAATATATAGCTATACTTAATTTATAATTATTTCGATAACTGAAATAATTACGGTTATTATATAAAATTTCATTTACTATATTAAGCGTTACAATAAATTATCTTTTAAAATATCACTTGCAATAATATTAACTTATAAATAAAATATAATATCTTTAAATTATTTCAAGTATATTTAAGTAATGGAGAAGTTTAATGATAAAAAATATAGCTCATATAAAATTTAGAGATTCTAATATTGGAAAATTTGAACATTTGCATATAAAAGATGTAAAAGTAAAAGATAATTGCGTTATAGAAACTGACGATGGAATAGAATTGGGAAATGTAATTAATTTTGAAGATGTGGATTTGGATTTATTAAATAAAATTGACGAAGAAACTCATAAAGTTGAAGACAACGAAGATAATAATATAGAAGGCGAAGATGTATCCGAAGAAATTAAAAATATGGTTGATAAAGAAACCCATCATAAAAATCATAGAAATAAAAATAAAATATTTAATATAATTAGAATAGCGGACGAAAACGATATAGAACAGTTTAATATAAATAAAAAAGATTCTATAGAAGCTTTAAAAATATGCAAAGAAAAAGTAATTAATCATAACTTGGATTTAAAACTTATAAGTTCTTATTATTTTTTAGACAGGGCAAAATTATTATTTGAATTTATCGCAGAAGAGAGAGTAGATTTTAGAGAGTTAGTAAAAGATTTGGCTTCTCATTTCAAAATAAGAATCGAATTAAGACAGATAGGAGTTAGAGATGAAGCGAGAGCAATCGGTGGATGCGGAATTTGCGGAAGAGAATTATGTTGCAGAGTAAAGAGGAGCAAATTTGAAACGATAACAATAAAAATGGCTAAAGAACAGAGTATTCTCTTAAACACGATGAAAATATCGGGACAATGCGGAAGATTAATGTGTTGTTTGGCGCATGAATATGACGCTTATTGTTGTTTGAAAAAAGATTTGCCTAAAGTTGGAACAAAATTAATATTTAATAGCGTCCATGCAATGATAAAAGATTTAAATCCTTTGAGTAAAAAAATAATGATAGAAACCGAAGATAAAAGAATAATTTATATAAATGTTCATGATTTGAAAAATAAAAACGGTTCTTTGGTAGCAAATATAAAAACCGAATAAAATTTTATTTAATTAAACGAGGTTATAAAATGTCAAAAAAAATAATGTTAAGCGGAATACAACCTACGGGAGCGCTTCATATAGGAAATTATTTGGGCGCTTTGAAAAATTGGGAAAATATATTAAACGAATATTACGGATTCTTTTTTATTGCAGATTATCATGCTATAACGATAGAATATGACGCGAAAGAAATGCAAAAAAGAATAATAGACACGGCGATAGAATATTTGGCATGCGGACTCAATTTAGAAAAATGTTCTATATTTGTTCAATCGGATGTAGAACCTCACACAGAATTAGCTTGGATATTTAATTCTATTATTCCCGTAGCCGAACTTGAAAGAATGACTCAATATAAAGATAAATCAAGAAAGAACGCAGAAAATATAAACGCCGCTCTTTTAACATATCCTTCTTTAATGGCTGCCGATATTTTGCTTTATCATCCCGATATAGTTCCCGTTGGAGAAGACCAAGAACAGCATGTCGAACTTACAAGAATGATAGTGAGAAAGTTTAACAATAGATACGGAGAATATTTTAAAGAGCCAGAAACTTATCATGGAAAAGTTTTAAGAATATTAGGACTTGACGGAATTAATAAAATGAGTAAGTCTTTAAATAATCATATTCCTTTAAGATTAAGCGCCGAAGAAACTGAAAAATTAATTTTGCAAAAAGCCGTCACCGACCCAAACAGAAAATTAAAAACCGATAAAGGAAACCCAGAAATTTGCAATGTTTACAGTTATCATAAAATATTTTCAAGCGAAGAAGAACAAAAAGAAATTTGTAAAGATTGCCAAAGCGCAAATATCGGTTGCGTTCAATGTAAAAAATCTCTAGCAAAAAATATAAATACGGAATTAGCGCAGATAAGAGAAAAAATAGAAAATTTTTCAAACGATAAAGATTTTGTTTACGATGTTTTAAACGAAGGAAAAAAATCCGCTTTAAAAGTCGCTCAAAAAACTTTATACGAAGTTAGAGATTTAATGGGATTATTAGACAAAAGAAGATTAAATTAATAATTCAAATTGATATCAAATTTGTCATTTAATAAAGGAATAATATTTATAACAGGCTCTTCATAAGGATGAGTTTCTTTAATAACTTTAATAATATTTTCTATATTTTTTATGTCGGTTGAAAATTCTATTTTATCTTCGTTTGCTTCGGATATTTCATTAATTTTTCCGTCAAAAGGATTAGCGCCAACAAGAGGACGCCAATAACCTTTTATTTTCGTAATAGAGATAACATTATCGTAATTACCAACTCCCAAAGCCCCGATATTATTTAACTCTTCTCTTAATTTATTCGTATATTCTGCGGGAATAAATATTTCTATTTTTACTTTTTTGAAATTCATATATTCTCCTTAAATATTAATATTCGCTTAAAAATTAAATTTTCCAACTTAAACTCTCTTCTTGCATAGAAACGAGTTTTGAATATAAAGAATTATTTTGCATAAGCTTCTCATGTTTTCCTTCTTCTAAAATTTTTCCGTTATCCAAAACTATTATTTTATCGGCGTCTCTTATAGTTTTTAATCTATGCGCTATAACAATAACGGTTTTATTTTTAATAAGATTTGAAATCGCCTCTTGAACCAAACTTTCGTTTTCGCTATCCAAATAAGAAGTTATTTCGTCCAACAATATTATCGGAGCGTTTTTGAGTAAAGCTCTCGCTATTGAAATTCTCTGCCTTTCGCCGCCCGATAAAGTTTCGCCATTCTCTCCAAGCATCGTCTCATAACCGTATTTTAAGTTATTTATAAATTTATCGCATTGAGACAATTTTGCGGCTTTATAAATTTCTTCTTTAGTCGCGTTTCGTTTTCCAATTTTTATATTATTATAAATCGTATCGTTAAATAAAATTACATCCTGAAAAACTACGGATATATTTTTTAATAAAGTTTCTGGCTCTATAGTTTTTATATCGACTCCGCCTATCGTTATATCTCCTTCTTGAAAATCCCAAAATCTTGCGGCAAGTTTAGCCAAAGTCGATTTTCCGCTTCCGCTTTTTCCGACTATCGCCGTCACTTCGTTTTGTTTCGCTTCAAAAGAAATATTTTTTATAACTTGATTATTGTCGTCTTTATAAGAAAAACAAACATTATTGAAAGATATATTAAAATTATTTAATTCGATATTTTCTCTTCCTTTTTGTATTTCTACATTTTCTATCGCTCGCATTCTTTTATATATAAGTTTAAGCATAAATATTTCCGCTATTCTATTTAGCATAATTTCTATTGGCGAATATATTCTCGAAGCGATTAACAAAAAAGCTATATATTTATAAATCGTTATTTCGTTTCTTATAAATAAATAAGCTCCGAAAAATATAGTTAAAGACATTCCGAATTTCAATATCGCGTTCCCCGACATTACAAAAGTTCCCGTCACAACTTCGGTTTTTAGAAAAGCGTAAAACGATTCTCTTAATTTTTCTTTAAGAGTTTTCAAATAATCTTTTTCTATATTGTAGGACTTTATTATTTTAACGCAATCCAAAGCTTCTTGAATAGCGTCAGAAGACTGATTTTTAATATCCAAAGCTATGTTCCCGTATTTTTCCATTATTCTTCTGCTTGCGAAAACTATTAATATAGCTATAGGAAAAACTATCGCCACGCTCAAACCCATTTTAAAATCAAAAATTAAAAGCAATATCGATATTAATACAATAGTTATAGCCGAACCTATAAATTGAGGAACGGCATGCGACAATAAATTTTCCACTATCGTTATATCTTTCATTAATGTGTTTGTAAATTCTACCAAATCTTTTTTTTGAAAAAACGATAAAGGCAATTTTCTAATCGTTTCAGCCATATTCACTCTTTTTTCGGAACTTTCGGAATATACGGAAATATATAAATATTTGTATTGAATATAAAAAGCTATATATATACAAAAAGCTATCAATAAAGCTATTAAAATATAAGCTATCGCGTTTTCGCCCGTATATTCCTTAGATTCTATAATCGGCTCTATAAAAATTTTTAGAACCATAAACAATACGCTAACGGAAGCCATCAAAGTTATGTCGGATATTACGGACCAAAATATAGCCTTTCTCATATCTTTTACTCCTCTATCCGACAACATAAACATATTTTTAAGCATAAGATTTTCTCCTTTAATTCTATAAAGCAATTATTATTTTTTATTTTTTACGCTCCAATTTAAAGCCTTTTTATAATTATCATACATTATTTTATATTTTCCGTTTAATTCTATAAGCTCGTTATGATTTCCTCTTTCTATTATTTTTCCGTTATCCAAAACCAATATTAAATCGGCGTCCTTTATAGTAGATAATCTATGAGCTATCATTATAACGGTTTTATTTTTGATTAATTTATTAAGCGCCAAATGTATTTGATATTCGTTTTCTGGGTCGGCAAAAGATGTCGCTTCGTCAAAAACTATTATCGGAGCGTTTTTAAGTATCGCTCTCGCTATAGATATTCTCTGAACTTCTCCTCCCGATAAATAAACTCCTTTAGTTCCTATTTTTGTATTTATTCCATCGGGGAATTTATTTATTATATCTTCGCATTGAGCCAATTCCATCGCTTTAATAACTTCCTCTTTTGAAGCGTTTGGGCTTCCATATTTAACATTTTCAAATATAGTCGCTTTTAATAATTTTGAATCTTGAAAAACGAAACTAACCGTTTTCATTAATTGAGAATAATTTATATCTTTTATATCGACTCCGCCTATTTCTATAGCTCCTTTATTTATATCGTAGAATCTTGGAATCAAATTCGCTATAGTGCTTTTTCCCGAACCAGAAGCCCCTACCAACGCCGTTATTGTGTTTGGCAAAGCGTCAAAACTTATATTTTCTATAGCGGGAATATTTGTATTATCGTATTGAAAAGTTACATTTTTAAAACTAATGCCAAATTTGTTAAGTTTGATTTCTTTAGTGATATTGTCTAACGGTTTTTCTTCCAATACTTTATATATATCGTCCACAGCCATTTTTAACATAACGGAATGCGAATTAACATACATAAGTTTCATTAAAGTTAAAGAAACCAAAGCGCTTGCAATAGTATAAAATATAAAACTTAAAACAAAGGCTCTATAATCGTTCGTTTTAGTTATAAATATTAATCCAAATAAAATAAGAAAAAAGAAAGAAGAATTTACTATAGCTATAAAAGAAGACATTGGAACTCTCCAAGACATAGCGTATTTTTTAGCATAATCTCCGTAGCTTATTATAGAATCGTAAAAAGTTTTAAATGAAAAAGTCGTTTGCCCGAATACTTTTATAACAGAAATCCCTCTAACATATTCTACGGCTGCGTTATTCATTTCGCCCAAATATTTTTGATAAAACTCGACAAATTTACCAGCCCCTTTATTTCCCATAAGAATACTTTGCATTATGAAGGCTATAACAATCGGAATCAAACAAGCTATAGCCATTCTATAATCGAAATATATAAATAAAATTATTAAAGCTATAGGACTTACGAAAGCGTATGCTATATCTGGAATATTATGAGCGATAAAATTTTCTATTTCTTCCGAGCTAACTTCAACCAATTTTCTAATTTTTCCGCTCGGGTTTTTTATGTGAAAACCCAAAGGCAACGAAATTATATGTTTCATAAGTTTTAATTTTGTCGAGTGTATCGTAGAAAACGCGCTTATATGAGATAATAATAAAGCTATCAAATATGCGGCTAAACTCGATAACGAAAATATTAAACTTATTTTTGCATAATAAGTTATAATTTCATAATTATTTGAATATAATAATTCTTTTATAATCATATAAATAAAAACAAAAGGAAACATAACGAGTATCGAGCTTATTATAGAAAATAAACAAGACAATAAAAGCAATATTTTAAATTTTCCCGCAAGTTCCATAAGTCTAAAAAACCAATGCTTCATAATAATCTCCGTAATTAATTTTGTCTATTAAAAATTATTGTTAGAATATTCTAACTTATAGAATAAATTTTGTCAAGTGCTTTTTTTGAAAAAATAAAAAAAATTAGCTTTTTTGTAGCAAATACTCTGTTTATATTACATTTAATACATATTTTAGCTTGAAAAAATATATATAGCATACTATATAATCCATTTTTTGATTATTTCATAATAAGTAAACATAATATTTATTTTTTTTTCGCTAAAAAATTTATTATTAACATAATACTAATTTCGAAAATAATACAAAATAATTTGAAATTCATATATTGCCCTTTGTATTTTATTATATATCATATATTAAATAAAATAACCCGCTCTTTAATATGAGTTTAAAGAAAAAAATATTTTATTAAAAAAATGAAAATATATACAAACTTATAAAATTAAATAATTTACAATTATATATAATTAAATTTAGGTTTTATTATAATATTTTATCTTAATACATTTTAAATTAATTACGATAATAATTAACATAATATTAAAAAACTAAAAAATTAAATTCAAAAAAGGAAGACAAAAAATGAAAACATTAACTTTAATTTTATTATTTTTATCAATTAGTATAAACGCATTCTCAATAAGCAGAGAAGAAGAAAAATTTTTAAATGCGGCTGAAAATGGGGATATAGAAGAAATTAAATATTTGCTCGAAAATAAAAATCTAAATGTAAATACAAAAGACGAATATAATAACACGGCTTTAATATTTTCTTCGGCTTTTGGATATAACGAAATAGTGGAACTTCTTATAGAAAATGGAGCTAATATAGAATTAAAAAATAAGTTGGGAGGAAACGCTTTAATATTGGCTTCTTATAAAAATAATTACGATATAGTAAAATCTCTTATAGAAAGCGGAGCTGATATTAATGCAAGAGATAAAAACGGAAACACGGTTTTAATAGTTGCGTTAAATGGAAAAAATCCCGAAATATCTAAATTGCTTATAGAAAGCGGAGCGGATGTTAATGCTAAAGGCGAAAATGATTGCACTCCTTTAATGCTTCCTTCATATTACGGCGATTATAAAATGGTTAAATATTTAATAGAAAGCGGAGCCGATATTAACGCCAAAGATAAGAACGGTTGGACTGCGTTAATGTTTGCAGCAAGAAACGGATACGATAAAATAGCTCAACTTCTTATTAAAAGCGGGGCGGATATAAAAGTAAAAGATAGAGATGGTAAAACGGCTTTATCAATAGCTAAAGAAGAAAGATATAGCGATATAATCCGATTATTAAGAAAGAAAAGACGCTAATAATTTACTGAAATAATTTAGTAATCAAAAATAAAAATATTACTTTTTTTTATTATTAAAAATATTTTCTTTTTTACAATATGCGCATAAGAATTCTTTAAACTTATGGACGGTATCTCTGCTCATTGTATGCTCTATTAAACAGGCTTCTTCGTCCGCTCTCTTTTCTTCAACTCCTAAAATATTAGTAAGAAAATAATAAAATATCGCATGTCTTTCGGCTATATCTTTTCCTATCGCTCTTCCTGATTCTGTAAGTTCTATATCGCCGTAATGTTCATGCTTTATATATCCTAATTTTGAAAGACTTTTTATAGCCGTATTAACGCTAGCTTTAGAACGACTTACGACATCTGCTATATCGGTTATTCTTATAGCTTCTTTAAAATTCTTTTCTACTTCAAGATTGTAGATGCTTTCTAAATAATTTTCTAATATAGGCGTTATTTCCTGCTTCATAAGAATGATTATAATATAAAGAAATATAAAGTCAATATAAATTATAAATAAAATTTAATCGCTAAATGATATTACGCCTTCAATGATAGCCTCAAATCTTTCAGGTTCTATTGTCATTATAGTATCGTCAGTTTTCAAATTAGGGGCAAAACCGCCTATACTTATTAAGAAAGAGTGAGCGCTTTTGTAAACTCTCGCATAATCAACAAATTGGTCGACAATGTCTTGTCTCATAGGATAACCCGAAGTATCTAAAGCGAAAGTGCTTTTATATGATTGTCCTTCAGAACCGAATTTTTTTATTGTAACAAAGAAAACTAATGTGTCGGATTTCTTGCTATGGTCGGTGACAATATAGCCGTTTAGAGTCAATACTCTATAAAAATGTTTTTCCAAATAATCTACAACATCCATTTCTAAAGCCGTTCTTAAAGCGTTATTTGCGATAATTGAGCTGTAAGTTTTTAATTTATGGTCTATATCCAAATATATATTTCTTGTAGATTTAATTATTTCCCATTGTTTTACCGCATTTTCAAATTGTTTATATTTTACAAGAGTTTCTGCATATCTGTATCTTTCATCAACGACTTTCTCGTTTGGTATATCTTCTTTATTTAAAACTTTTTCGTAAAAACCTTTTGCTTTCTCATAATTTCCAAGTTCATAATAAGAGTTTGCAAGCTGTAAAGAGATAGAATCTTTATTATCTAAAGCATCGCTTCCGTAGGCAATTTCTAATTCTACAACCGCATTTTGAAAATCTCTCGATGCCGATAAAACCTCTCCCATAAGCAAATGATATTGAATATTATTTGGGTCTAAATCTAAAGCGCGCTGAATATTCTGTTGAGCCGCATGATAAGAACGCATTTGATAATAACAATTAGCAAGCATATAAAGTAATTGAGGATTGCTGTCGTTTCTTGCAACCGCTAAAGTAAAATATTTTTGAGCCAAACTCCACTCTTCCGCCTCATAAGAAATAGTTCCCGCTTTATATAAAGAATCAAAATCCTGGTCCTTTAATCTTATAATTTCATCGTATTCGTCTATAGCTTTTTTATAATTTCCCGTCTCTTCGTAAATCTTCGCTAAAAACTCTCGAACATTTAATTGATTTACTTCTTTAGTAAAACTTCCCGCGTCTATTATATTTTGCAAAGCGGCCATAGCCAATATAAATTGTTGTTGTCTATAATATAAATTCGCGCTTAACCATAATATATAAGGGTCCCTTTTATATTTCGGGTCCAACTCGTTTATCTCGCGCATAGCCAAATCATAATTGTTTTCGCTATATAATTGATTTATTCTCTTTAATTTATTGCCGTATGTTCCGCTTCTAATTATATAGTTGGTAGCCAACCCTAATATGACTATAAAAATTATTATAAATATTATTGAAAATTCCACAATTATATTCCTTTTTGATAAAATACTATAGGATTTTCCGTTTCCTCCGCTTCTATCAAAGCTTCTTGAAGTTTTGTAATTAAATTATCTTTAACGACAAAAGCCGAAATTTTATTCATTTTATTAATTGAAAAATCATAACCGCTTACCGCAATAGTTATTTCAACATCGATATTCTCTCCGTTATATTCAAAATTATAATTCTTTAATCCTTTAAAATATCTTCTTATAGTTTTCCATGCGTCCTCTTCTTCGGCGTATATATAAGTGTATATAATATTATTTTCAGCCAAACATTGATTTTCTCCCGTTCGAGCGGTTTGTTTTATAAATTTTATTAATTCTTCTTCAATATTTTTATAGCCAATCTCTCCGCATTTATCTACAATTTTTTTATGATTAGATATTTTAAAAGCTATAAGCCCAATCGCATATTCATGTCTTTGAGCAAAAGATATTATATTTTTAAGAGTATTAAAAAATATTTCAGATTCGATTACATTAGTATTTATTTCGCTATATTCTTCCTCTTCGTCATCATAACCTAAATTATATAATATTGATTTATACATAAATAATATAACTTTTTTTAAGCTATAAGTTAATTGTATAGATATAAAAAATAATCCAAAACATAATATTGCAAAATAAAAAGTATATTCTCTTCTATATAAAATATTCTGTATAGCTGGAACATAACTTAAAGAAAGTAAAAGTATAGAAGAAGTTACGATAAAAAATAAAAAATTGCATATCGTATTTATAAAATCTTTATTAATATTAAACATCAATACGATTATAAAAGAATATAAAATAGAAACTGCAATCCAAATCCAAACCCAAATATCGAGAGTATATAATAAATAAACAAAGAAATTTTGAGGATTCGGAGATATCAATAATATATAAATCGGTATAATAACGGCGCTATATATTAACGCTGATATCATAGAAGCAAAAAATCCGTATAGATACGATTTCGATAAATTAATTTTCTTTGACTCCATAATTCTTGCCTAATTCTTATAAATAATGTCGCTATCGTATTTTAATTCCGTTTTGCCGAAAACTTTCATCATTTTTTCAAGTTCTTCTTTATTAGAATATATCATATATTCCAACCCTTTTCTTCCTTTACTTATCGTTGCAATAAAACTCTCTTCGGTTATACAAATTGCATTCGCCCCAAGCATAAAATATTTAAATATGTCGCTTCCAAATTTTGGCGATTCTGCAAGCATATTAATTTGCATTTTATGTCTGCTACTTTGCAAATTTAATGCAATCTTGTTTATAGTATCGGAAACTTTTTTTATTCCTTTTAATAAATACTTGTTATTATTTGAAAAATATAGATTATTAAAATTCTTATTAAATATATCTTCTTCGTTAGATAATCCTTTTATAATCAAAGGAATATCCAAACTTTTTCTTAAATTATTTAATTCTTTTTCGCTTTTTATATAAATTTTATTTTTATCTATAGAATTAATATCATAACAATAAGACAAATCTATTCCAACCGCGCAAGCTCCGTTTTTTTGAGCTTCTCTAACTCTATTTAATAAAACTTCCTGCGAATTATTGCCGTTTAGCATAATTATTCCTCTTTTATGCTCTTTAATAATTTTAATTGAAAGTTCAAATAATTCTTCGTTATTAAAATCGTTAAGGATTGCAAGAATTTCGCAGTTAGAAGCCGCATCCATAGTTATTTGATAATATTCTCTTATATCCATTATTCCGTCAATAGCTTCTTTAAGATTATGAATCGTATCGATTATTATCGGTTGAGAGACATGAGTATTAAAAATTGTAGTTTCTAATTTTATAGGTTTTTCTTCATGAATTATACTCGGGCAGAAAGCGTAATTTGAAAGTCCCATTTCTTCGTCAGTATTATATCTAAATAAATAAGATAAATTAAGTTTTGAAGCTAATTTTTCTTGAGCTAATCTTTTTATCTCTTCCAAGTTTAAGTTTTTTTCATCCGTGAGTTTGAAATGAACTAAATCAATCGCTTTATTTGCCACAGCTATAGCTTCGTCTCTAGTATTTCCTACGGCTATAACATTTCCCGCTTTATCTAAATTATTTGTCGGCGGAACAAGTATATCTCCGACTTTAGTTTTTATAAATACTTCTTTAATTCCTTTTATATTTTTAGCGTTTTCTATTCCTTCTATAGATTCTATTATTCCCGTTCCTGGCAAAAAAGCTTTTTCCACAGAGACTTTATTCCATTTTGGTTTTAAATCGCTCGGAGGATTTCCTAAAGATATTTCAATAGCGTTTTTAATTAGATTAACTCCCGTAGATAAAGGATAAGTATATGCGCTCATAAATCCGCCCGACAATCTTGCTGCAATTTCTCCAACCATAGCGCCATTTTTCGTCACTTTAATATCTCCTTTTGCCGCTCCGATTTTTAGATTAAGCGCTTTAATTCCGTCTTTCATAACTTTAATAGCGTCTTCTATTTTATCTTTATCTAATGCGGAAGGCATAATATGTCCCGTTTCAATAAAAAATGGAGGATATTCTATTATTCTATCGGCGACTCCCGTAACATAAATTTCATTTTCGTAAATAAGCATATCAATCGAAAGCTCGGGACCGTCCATATATTCTTCAATTATAACCTCGCCCGAAGGAGAAGAACTTTTTGCTCTGTTAAATGCTGCTAATATATCGCATTCGTTTTCAACTTTCATTACTCCGCGCGCTCCCATATTGTCGGCGGGTTTTAAAACTACAGGTTTATTTAAATGTTTGAATGCTTCCATTGTCTCTTCGTAATTCCAAACGGGGAAAAAATTCGGTTGAGGAACATTATTTTTTTTAAATCTCTCTCGCATTCTTATTTTATTTGAGGCGGCGTAAGCATCTTCAAATCTATTTCCTGGAAGTCCAAGCGCGTTTGCAACTGCGGCTACAGTAGTAGAAGCGTCCGTTCCAACAGTTATAACTCCGTTTATTTCCATTTGTTTGCTTAAATCTCTTGCAGCTCTAACGCTTCCGTCAACATCTCTAGTAGACACAACCATTGGCAAATCGGCTATTTTCATTCCATGCGCGTCTTTATTATAATCAAAAACTATTGCATATAATCCCATATCTTGAGCTATTTGTATTGCAGGAACTTGCAAAAGCCCCGCTCCTATTATAATGATTTTTTTATTTTTCATTAATCCGCCTTTTTTTATTAATTTTATATATGATAAGTCTATATAGCTAAAAAGTAAAGAATTATTTTTAAATTCTAATAAAATATTATATAATTTTTTTTAATAAATAATTTTAAAATAGGATAAAAAATGAATAACATTAAAAACGAATGTTCTTTTGATAATTTTTTGGCTTTAGATATAAGAACGGGAACTATAATAGAAGTTGAAGATTTTCCTAAAGCTAAAAAACCCGCTTATAAATTAAAAATAGATTTTGGCGATATCGGAATAAAATGCTCTTCCGCTCAAATTACGAAACTATACAAAAAAGAAAATTTGATTGGAAAAAGAATAGTCGCAATCGTAAACTTTCCTAAAAAACAAATAGCGAATTTTTTCTCAGAGTGTTTAGTATTGGGAGCGGTAAAAGAAAACGGCGAAGTCGCTTTATTAAGCGTCAATGAAGATTGCGATAATGGAACTTCGATAGGTTAATTAATTAAATATACTTAATCAAAATTTTTTAAATAAAATTATATATTGAGTTAGTCCGATTAACCAATTTAATTTTACTTCTAATACATTTCCATATTTTTTACACTCTGATAATACTTCTTGCTTTTTTAATGGACGCTCATCTGGAAATTCCCAAATCCCTATTATTTCGGAAATTTTTCTTAATATTCTATATAAAATGGTAGGCGTTGGAAAAGTTATTAAAACTAATCCATTATCATTACAAAAATGAAAATGTTTCTGTATCATTTTAGAAGTATCGTCAATATTAAAATGTTCTATTAAACCAGCGCTAAATACTAAATCAGATTTCAAATCAATTATATTTTCTAATAAAATATCTTGATATATAGCTTTAGTTTTATCATCTTTATATTTTTCATTAAATATATCTATACCAACTTTGCTATTATCAATTACGGTATAATCGCAATTATTAAATTCTTTTCTTAAAGTTTCATAAAAACAACTATCAGCTCCTCCAAGTTCTATAATAGAATTAATATTTAATTTAGTCTTTTTAAGCATATTAATAATTATATTATCCGTTATTTTTCTAGTATTTCTTGTTATAGCTAATATTATTTTTGAATTATTCTTTTTTCGTTCTTTATAATAGTTATTCCAATCTGTTTTTATATTATTATCATACATAAAACCACCTCGTAAAATTAATATATTTTCACAAGTTATGGTTTTATGAAGTATCTGTTAAATAAAAATCCCGCCTATAAATTATAGGTAGGTTGAAGGTTGAAGGTTGAAGGTTGAAGGTTGAAGGTTGAAGGTTGTCAACCATAAATAATAATAACGATAATATCATTATAAAATAATACATTAATTATTAAATTTTGTCAACATAGAAAATATTTATTAATTATTAAATTTTAACTCTTCAAAAGAATTTATATCCAATAATTCATAATGATAGCCTTGTTCCGTTAAAAATAATTGTCTTTTATGTGAAAAATCTTCTTCTTTCGTATCGCTTGTAATAATTGAAAAGAAATAACTTCTATTTTCGCCTTTTTTAGGACGCAAAACTCTTCCTAATCTTTGAGCTTCTTCCTGCCTTGAGCCGAAAGTTCCAGAAATCTGAATTAAAACATTAGCGTCAGGCAAATCAACCGCCAAATTGGCGACTTTGCTAACTATAAGCGTATTTATTTCGCCCGATTTAAATTTTTTATAAATAATATCTCTTTCTCTTTGCGGAGTTTTTCCCGTGATTATAGAAAAGCCCATTCTCTTTTGCATTTCTTCAAGCTGCGAAATATATTGTCCAATAATTAATATATTTTTTCCTTCAACTTTTTCAATTATTTTTTTTACTATATCGTATTTTAAGACATTTTCGCTTGCAATTCTAAATTTTCCTCTATCGCTTGAAATAATATAATCATCTCTATGGCTTTCGTCTAATGGAATTCTTATATCATAACAATAGGCTTCTGCAATAAATTTTTTCTCTTCAAGTTCTCGCCAAGGCATATCAAATTTTTTAGGTCCTATTAAACAAAATACATCTTTTTCAAGTCCGTCCTCTCTGACAAGAGTCGCCGTAAGTCCTAATCTTCGCATGCTTTGAATTTCGCTTGTAAGTTTTATTATAGGAGCTGGAAGCAAATGAACCTCGTCATATATTATAAGTCCCCAATTATGTTTAAAAAATATTTCAAAATGAACAAACGGAGATTCTTTATTTTTTCTATAAGTTAATATTTTATAAGTCGCTATTGTTATAGGTTTTATATCTTTATTTAATCCGTTATATTCTCCTATATCTTCTGGCGGAATATCCGTTTTATCTAAAATCTCGTCTCTCCATTGTCTGCAAGCCGTCACGCCCGTCACTATAATTAAAGTTTTATTTTGTATTCTATGCATAATTTCTAAACCGACTATTGTTTTTCCCGTTCCGCAAGGAAGCGCTATAACTCCCGCTCCGCCTTCTGGTCCGCCGTTTGAATAAAAAGCGTCAACCGAATTTTTCTGATAATCTCTTAAAATAAAATCTTCTCCGTTTGATGCTAATTTTTCTCTCAAATTAAAACGATATTCTTCTCCCAATTTATAACCCGCCAAATCTTGAACGGGATAGCCAATATTTATTAATGCAAGTTTTATATGTCCTCTATAAATCGGCTCAATTTCAATTTTATTATCTTTTACTTTTTCTTTTAAATATTTCATTACGGCTTTATAATGCAATATCTCTTCTATAATATCTTTATCTTCGCTTGTTAAATAATATTTTTCTTCTTCTCTTATTATTTTTACTCTTCCGTATTTTTCTATGCTCGTTTCTATTTGCTTGATTATATTTTTAGGTATTTCATAAGAAGTATATTTTTTTAGAAAATCTATAATAGACTCGGAAGTATAATTTAAACTCGCCGCATTCCATAAAGAAACTAAAGTTATTCTATAAGCATGTATATATTCTGGGCTTTTTATAAGTTCGGCAAAAACAAGCATAAAATTTCTGATTTCTTCAAAATCTTTTGCGCTTACATCCAAAAGAATTGTGCCATCGCCTTGAACTATAAGAGGAGCGTTTTTATTCAAATTTTATTTCCTTAAAATATTCAATTCGTATTACAAAATTTTATCAATAAATATTATTTTCTATAAGATTTATCGTTTCTGAAAATATATTTAAGTATTGATTATTAGTATTATTATTCATCCAATTTTTCAAAACATTTATCGATTTAACTTTATCGTTTTGTTTTCTGTAAATGTCCGATAAAGTTAAAGTAGCTTGCGGATTCAAATAACTATTCGGATACGCTTTAATAAAATTTTCCAAAGTTTTAACCGCTTCGTTATAATTGGTTAACTCGATTTGAGAGCTTGCCAAATTATAAATTGCGCTTTCTTGCAAATAAAAATTTCTATTATCCGAAACTTCTTTAAAATATTTTACCGCTTCCGTATAATTTCCTATATCGTAATAAACCGCGCCCAAAGAATAAGCCGCTCTTAATTTTAAAGTTTTTCCTTTAGCTTCTTTGTAAACTTTTTGCAATTTTGTAGTTATTTCCACTATAATTGTTGGGTCGTTCAACTGCTCTTTAGGTATTCTATTATTTTGAAGCATTCCATACAAAGCAAAAGCGGATTCAAACTCTGCGTTAACAGTTTTATCTTTGCTTTCTATATTCGCGTTATAAATTAAAATTCCCGCTATTATAACTATAATCAAAACGAAAATGGATGTAATTATCATTCTATTATTATAGATATATGTAAAAATTAATTCCGCATTCTTTTGAAATTTTGAAATATTGTCAGACATATAAATCTCCGCTTATAAATATTATTTTTTAATGTTTTATTATATTAATTTAATTCAAAAAAATCAAGTGTTTATATATAATTATTTAATTTTATTTACATAATTTATAATATAAATTATAATAAACGATAATTTTCTGCAAATATTTGGAGTATTTATGAATAAAAATTTTGTGCATTATTTGGTATGGCTTATTCCAATAAGAAGTTTAAGAGATAAGGCAAGATGGAAATTATTAGATAATGTTTTTTCTAGAGATTTTTTCCATTGGCTTAATTATCAAACTTATAAAAATAAAGTGAGAAATAAAAAAACTTTTTTCGTGCGAAACGATTGGATTATAGACGAAAAAGAATTTTATAACAATTATTTTTATAATGTAATAAAAAATAATTATATAAACGATTTAGAAATAAGTTATAAACCCGATATAGAAATTTTTGGTCCCGTAGGAAAAAGATATTTTTTAAATAAATCGAAAGCTAAAATTAAAATTTTTTACACGGGAGAATGCGTTTCTAAAAATGCAATAGACAAAAGTTGGGCTGAATATTCTGATAATTGCGTCAATGATGTCGATTTGTCTTTAGGCTTTGATAGATTGGACGAAAATAAATTTAATAATTATGTGAGATTTCCTATTTGGATAAATTATCATTTTAATACTATAGGGGGGGGTATTTTGAACCTTAATTATACAAAAAACGATATTAAAAAGGTAATAGACAATATTAATAATGCAAAATCTAAAAAGAATAAATTTGCATCTCTCGTTGCAAGCCATGACATTCCGAAAATTAGAACGGAAATTTTTAATAAAATTAATAAAATTGGCGAAGTGAAATGCGCGGGAAAATTATTACACAATGACGACACTTTGAAAAATGAATTTAATAATAACAAAATAGAATATTTGAGAGATTTTAAATTTAATATTTGTCCCGAAAATACAATTAGCGATGGATACATTACGGAAAAATTATTTGATTCTTTCAAAGCGGGATGCATTCCGATTTATTCGGGAGATGAAAATATTGAGTTAGATTTGATAAATAAAAATGCATTGTTATTTTATAGAGCATGCGAAGACAATTCGGAACTTTTAAAAGAAGTTGAAAGATTAAATAAAGACGATAAATTATTTGACGCTTTTCAAAATCAAATAAAAATTAACGATTCTATGGTTGATTATATTTGGGAGCGAAGAGAGAAAATTTTAAATAGATTAGAAGAACTTATAAACGAAAGATTGAAATAAATTTAAATTAATATATTATAAATACAATTAATTAATAACGAGGAATAAAATTGATAAGACATTCGAGACCTACAATAAGAAAAAAAGATTTGGAAAGCGCCTTAAAAGTAATGATTAGCGACAATTTGGCTACGGGCGATATTATAAAAGAATTTGAAAAAACATTTGCAAATTATTTCGGCAAAGGTTTTTCGGCAATATTTGTAAGCAGCGGAACTAGCGCTTTGGAAATTATATTAAGATATTTAAATATTGGCGAAGGAGACGAGATAATAATGTCTTCTTTTTTGAATGCCTCTCCTCTTCAAGCGGTTGTAAATTTAAAAGCGAAACCGATTTTAATAGATATTGACGAAGACAGTTTTCAAATATCGATGGATAATGTAATCGAAGCGATAAATGAAAAAACAAAAGCTATTATAGTTTCGCATATGTTCGGAAATTGCGCTTTGATTGACGAACTTGCCGATATTAAAGTTCCCGTTATAGAGGACGCCTCGCATAGTTTGGGAGGAAAATATAGAAATATACTTTTGGGAAGTTTCGGAGATTTTGCATATTTTTCTTTTTCGGCTACTAGAATGATAACTTCGGGTGGCGCAGGCGGAATGATATTAACGAAAAAAAAAGGAATGGACGCCATAAGAGATATTATTCATTATGACAAAAAAGAAAATTTTATTCCAAGATTCAATTATTGCGCTACAGATTTGCAAGCTTCAATAGGAATGGAAGAGTTTAAACATATTGAAAGAATGATTGAAGTTAGAAAAGATATCGCATCGTTTTACGATTCTGCAATTTTGGAAAGTAAATTAAGCAAATTTTCAATGCATGATTCTGAAGAACCTTCTTATTATAGATATGTTTGTATGTTAAACGGAGAGATGAATATTTACGATACTATTTCAATGTTTGAAAGACATAAAGTGGAAGTTGCAAAACCGATATTTAAACCTTTGCATCAATATTTGAATCTGCCGAAAGATGATTTCCCAAATACTGAAAAAGCTTATTTAAATAGCATATCTTTGCCTATATATCCAACTTTGCAAAAAAACGAAGCGGATTTAATATGCAAACTTATAAAACAAATAAGATAATTATATTATTCTGAAAGTCATCATAGCGTTTATATCTAAATATAATCTCGCTCTAAACATTGGATGATATATATATTGTCCGATTTTTAAATTCGCTTCCGTGTATATTCTATTTATAAATTCCCATTCTAAATGAGCATAAGCGCCGATAGTTTGCCATAAATGTTTAGTATTATTCATATAAGCGAGCATATAATTTATTCCAACCGACAAAGGATATAAATTAAATATAAGCATAGAATCAAGTTTATAAGAAATATCGTTTTTATCTCTTATAAGAAGTAAATCATAATCCAAATGATATTTTCCGTATTTAATAAATGCATATTTGAAAGTTAATCCCGCTTGTAAAATAATTCCTCTTCCTTCAAAAAGCATTTTTAAAAATTCTACTTTAAATGTCGGAGTAATTTCGGCTTCAAAAGATATATTTTCTGATTTATTAGCGTTGTTTAATTCGTTTGTATCAAAAGATTGATTTACGCTTTCAAAATTAACAAATCCTCTTTTTGCAAAAGTATAATAATTCAAAAAAGACAATTTAGCGTTTATATTAAAATATTCTACAATCGAAGTGTCTACAAAAATTGTTAATTTATTATTTTCGGCGGTAATATAATCGCTTATTCCTAAATCCGTTTTAATTCCTTCCCAAATATAACCAGGAAATACATCCGAAATAAATCTATAAAATAATTTTATCTCGCCGCCTCCGTCAAGATACGGGAAAAAATTTCCGTTTAATTTTGCTCCTATATAAAGCCCTGATTGAATATTGGTTTGAGCCGATAAACCTTTAAATATTGAAATAAATATTATAATAAATATTAACAAAAATCTTATTGACTTCATTTACAAAACATTAAAAATATGATTATATTATTATATACCGTATTTATTATTATTTAAATTATTCTTATTTTTTAATAACCGAAAGAATTAATAGGTATTATAAATCTCTCGCTTTCTTCAAATGACCATTGAACTTGCCAAGTATCTCCGTCTATTTGGTCAAGTAATATAAAAGTCCACATATTATCCGTAGAATGTAAAGTAAAGCGTCCAACGATAGATTTTTTATTTTCGGCAAGATTTTTATCATTAATAACAACGCTTCCTCTACTGTCGCCCTTAATATCGTATTGAATTTGCCACATTCTTCCCGTTGCCGTCTCTAATTGAATAAAATTCCACATATTTGTCGTTTTAAAAAGTCTATAAGGAACTATAGCCTCTTGATTAGACGCTATTTTTTTAGTTTCTGCAAATACAAAAATAGAAAAAATAATTGCTATAAAAACGAAAATAAATACTTTTTTCATTTTTCTCTCCTTACAAAATAAAGTTATTATTTATAAAATACAAAACATTAAAAATATGATTATATTATTATATATTATTTTAGAAAAAATATATATAAAATATTCGGATACTTTCTAAATTTATAACTATAATTTATGTTATAATATTAAATATAATAAAAATTATTAAAAATATTTTATCCGTTTTTCTTATAATATTTTTAATGTCTTGGGGGCAATTTCAAATACCTTTAATTTTTGCAAGTTCTATTCAAACTAAACCTATATCTATAGTAGCATCAGAATTTGTCTCTAAAGATAGCATAAAATATGGAATAACTACCGCAGCTGGATTGCTTGCTATATTTCCGCCAGCATTATTATCTATTATATTTAGAAAATTTTTGGTTAGTAGCATAATCGGAGGTTTTTCAAAATAATTATATAAATAAAACATTGTAATTTTATATTTTTAATTATACAATATAAACTATGAATATTAAAAAAATTATAATTATTTCTATATTACTTTCTTTATTTGTAAATCTTTTAAATGCCGAGATAATATTATCATTTGTGGGCGATGTAATGACGGGAAGCGATTATCCCGATAAAAGTTATTTGCCGTCAAACGAAGGCAAAGATATATTTAAAAGCGTAGAAAATTATTTTAAAAACTCAGATATTAATTTTGCAAATTTGGAAGGAGCGATAGCAAATACAAATACGCAGTCGTCAAAGAGAAGCAAAAATTCTTATTCTTTTCGTATGCCTCCTTATATGGCAAACAGAATAGCCGAAGCGGGTTTTAATATAGTCGCAGTCGCTAATAATCATTCGAGAGATTTTGGAGATAAAGGTTATAAACAGACTCAAGAATATCTAAAAAATGCGGAAATAAAAATAGTCGGAAATATTTTAAATACCGCTACTATTATAGAAATTAAAAATAAAAAAATAGGATTTTTAGCTTTTTATTATTTTTCTTACGCGAATAATTCTATTCAAGATATAACTTCTGCAAAAACGTTGGTTGAAAAAACAAAAAAAGAATGCGATTTTCTTGTCGTGAGTTTTCATGGCGGAGCCGAAGGCGGAAATATGTATAGAGTTCCAAAAACTACGGAAATGTTTTACGGAGAAAACAGGGGAGATGTTTATAAATTTGCAAGAGCGGTAAGCGATTCGGGGGCGGATTTAATAATCGGGCATGGTCCTCATGTTTTAAGAGCTATGGAAATTTATAATAATTCTTTTATAGCGTATTCTCTTGGAAATTTTGTAGGCTATAAACAATTTTCTTTGGCGGGAAATAACGGAATAAGCGCGATATTGCAAATTACATTAAACGACAATTTAAAAATAAATTCGGCTAAAGTGATTCCGATTAAACTTATAAACGGAGGAATTCCAAGCGTTGATTCTTCAAACGAAGCGATAAAAAAATTAAATAATTATGCAGATTTGGATTTTCCAAACAGCGGAATAAAATTTAACTCCGAAGGCGAAGCGATTTTAAATAAATAATAATTAGGAGATTTTAATGAATATTTCTCATATAGCTATTTGGGTTAAAGATATAGAAAATATAAAAAACTTTTATGTAAAATATTTTAATTGCAAATGCAACGATAAATATATTAATAATAAAAAAGGTTTTGAATCTTATTTTCTTTCATTTGAAAACGGTTCTAAAATAGAAATAATGAATATAAAAGATATAAACGAATTGAATAAAGAAAATAATTTTTACGGTTTTGCTCATATTGCAATTTCGGTTGGAAGCAAATATAAAGTCGATAGTTTGACGGAAGAATTAAAAAATGACGGTTATATAATATCTTCAAATCCAAGAACTACAGGAGACGGATATTATGAAAGCGTTATATTAGACCCAGAAAATAATAAAATAGAATTAACGATTTAATAATAGGAGCGAATAATAATTATGGGAACTTTAGAAAATATGGATATTAATAATATTAAAAATTCCTGCGGAAGAATAAGCAAAGAAGAAGTTAGAGAAAAAATTTATAAAGATAAAAATATTGAGAAAGTTATTAAAGAAGGAGTTGAAAATTTTCTTGATAATACCGAATTAAAAAAATATTCTTTAGCTTCTGGAGCTTATGCTGAATACGAATATTTAAATAATTTTGTTTTGATAACTACTGAAATTTTAGAAGACGGTTATATTCTCTCCGATATCCATATAGATGTTAATATGATAGTGAACGATTATTCTTTGAAAGCCGATAACAAAAAAGAAAGATTTATAGCTTTGAATAATAATTATTTAATCGGACTTAACTTAAAATTCTTTTTAAAAGATATAGAAGACGATATTGAGGATATTCAAGTTAGATATTTTAGTGTTTACGGTTTTAGTAATAATAAAAAATAATGCAATATAATATAAACTTAAACGGCATAAAAACCGCTTAAGTTATAATATTTAAATTTTTAAGATAAAACATCTTTCATGCCGTAAAGATTTGGTTTCTTTCCAATCAAAAATTTTGCAGCTTTTATAGCTCCATAAACAAATATTTTTTTCGACATAGCCGAATGTTTTATTTCAATAGATTCATCGTCTCCGTAAAATATAACTCTATGCTCGCCTACAACCGAACCGCCTCTAATAGAATGCATACCGATTTCGTTTTTATCTCTTTTATGATTTCCTTCCCGTCCGTTAATCAAATTCATTTTATTTTCCAAAGTTTGATTTATCGCATTAAATAAAGTTTTAGCCGTTCCGCTTGGAGAATCGACTTTTTTATTATGATGCGTTTCTATAATCTCAATATCGAATCCATTAAGATTTTCCGCCATTTTTGAAACTAAATCATTCATTAAATTTATGCCGATAGAAGTATTTGACGAAAGCAAAATTGGAATTTTTGAAGACGCTTCTTTAATTTGACTCAATATTTTATCGTCATAACCCGTAGTGCAAATTACTATCGGAATATTATTATTAACTGCAAAATTAAGCATATTTGGAATTCTCGAAAAATGAGAAAAATCTATTATTATATCGCCTTTTTCATTAGTCAAATCGTCAGCAAAACCCGACACTTCTAAATCTTTTTCGGTTTCAATTACATTCTTTAAAATAGAACTCATTGTTCCCGTTCCATGAATAATTATTTTAATCGTATTCATTTTTTTACTCCGTATTTTTTTATTATCTCTTTTACATGCTCTTTATTTTTTTCGCTTAAAGGTCCTAAAGGCGAACGACAATCTCCAACTTCAAAACCGATTATATTCATTGCATATTTTATAGGCACGGGATTAACTTCTATAAACATAGCTCTTATTAAATCTATAAAATGTATTTGAGTTTTAATCGCTTCTTTAATGTTTCCGTTTAGATAATTCATAACCATATCATGATTTTCTCTAGGAACAATATTGCTTGTTACAGATATTACTCCTTTTCCTCCCAAAGCTAATATAGGAGTCACCATATCGTCATTTCCAGAATATAAATCTAAATTAGGAACTTCGCTCGCTATATCAGCCGTATAACTTATATCTCCGCTCGCTTCTTTTATCGCTTCTATATTTGAAACTTCCGATAATTTTTTAATCACAGAAATTGGCAATTTAACTCCCGTTCTTGAAGGCACATTATACATTATAATCGGACATTTTGCGGCGTTTGCTATTTGAGTAAAATAATCTATAAGTCCGCTATCGTTTCCTTTATTATAATAAGGAGTAACCGCCATAATCGCATCCGCTCCGTATTCGTAAGATTTTTTTGTAAGTTCTACCGCAGTTGCCGTGACATTCGTTCCCGTTCCAGCTATAAGCATAGTTCTTTTATTCGTCACTTCTATGCAGAATTTTATAACTTCAATTCTCTCTTCTCTCGTCAAAGTTGCGCTCTCTCCTGTCGTTCCAGCTGCAATTATAGCGTCAACTTTATTTGATATTTGAAACTCGATAAGCTCGGCTAATTTTTTATAATTAACCTGTCCGTCTTTTGTAAATGGCGTTATAAGGGCTACGCCTGCTCCCTTAAATAGTGATGACATATTAATCTCCTTGTTTTAAAATATTTTATTTTAATTTTTTATTTCTTAATAAACAAATCTTTTTTATTATAAGTTTTATATACATTAGCTATTTGCATATTAACTCCTATATTAATAGCTCTTTCGTCAATATCGAATAAACCGTTATGAATAGGAATATTTATATTTTTATTTGAAACTCCCAAACTAAAAAAAGCTCCCGAAACTTTTTGAAGATAATAACTAAAATCTTCCGTTGTCATATTTGAATTTTCTTCTATAAAAACATTTTCTTTTCCCAATATATTAAAACCGTTTTCTTTAATAATATCTACCGCTTCGGTATGATTAATTAAAGCGGGATAAGAAGGCATATTTATAAACTCCGCTTTTGCATTAAAAGAGTCTGCGGTATTTAAAATAATTTTTTCTATCATTGATAATCTTTTATTTCTTGTTTCGTCATTGCATAACATTCTTATTATTCCTTCCATTTGAACGAAATCGGCTACTATGTTTCTCGCGCTTCCTCCTTTTATAGTTCCGATATGCAATCTCGTACTTCCATCGGTAAAAGCGGACACAAAATTATGCAATTGATTTAAAATATTTGAGGCAATTATTATAGCGTCTATTCCTTCGTAAGATTTTGCTCCGTGAGACGCTTTGCCATAAATTTTAATATCGAACATATTTGAGCTTGCATACATAACGCCATATTTTACGCTTATTTGTCCTGCCATTATTTCGGGACGAACATGCAAACCGTAAATAATATTAACATTATCTAAAGCGCCTTCGTCTATCATAGGTTTTGCTCCGCCTGTAGTTTCTTCGGCGGGCTGATAAATTAATCTAATATTGCATGGCGGTTTTATTTTAGAAAAATATTTTGCAATTCCCGTTAAAATTGCAATATGAACATCATGTCCGCAGGCATGACATTTTCCTTTTTCTTCCGATGAATATTCGCATTTCAAATCTCTTTTCAAATCGTCCATTGGAAGAGCGTCCATATCCGTTCTAAAAGCTATTGTAAAATTTTTATCGATTCCTTCAATGTCGGCTATTATTCCCGTTTTGGCGATTTTAGTTTTATGTTGTATATTTAAAGAATTAAGAATAGAAGAAATTTTTTCCATAGTTCTTATTTCTTCAAAACCTAATTCGGGATGTTTATGTATATCTCTTCTTAAATCAATTAAAAATTCTCTCATTGAAATAAGCGAGGATTTTATCAAATCATTATCGTATATCATATTTATTGAACCTTAATAATTATAAATAGAATATATTATAATCGTTTTTATGTAAATATATTAAAATTTTACCACTATATTTTAACATATTGACAAATATTATAAAATATAATATATTACTAAATAATATTAATTATCAATTATTATTTAACATAATTAAGGTTTGTTATGAATAATACAAGAAATACGATACAGAAACAGGTTATATTAAACGCCGTTAGAGAATTAAAAAATCATCCTACTTCGGAAGAGGTTTATAATCATATAAAGCCAAATTTTCCTTCTATAAGTTTGGGAACGGTTTATAGAAATTTAAATTTACTTTCTGAAAATAAAGATATACAAAAAATATCGATAATAGACGATGCCGTGAGATTCGACCATAAAACGGAAGAGCATTATCATTTTCAATGCGATAAATGTAAAAAATTATTCGATATGCCTATGAAATATCAAAATTTTTTAGACGAAACCGCTTCAAAAGAAAACGATATGGAAATTATAAAACATGATATTGTATTTTTGGGAATTTGTCCGTCTTGCAAATCTTAAAATTTTATCATAATAAAAAATTATAAAAATTATCTTATAAAGTATTGATTTAACTAATATATTTTATTATAATAATATATATAAAATAATTTTTAAGGATAATATATGTCGAAAGGTTATTTCGCTTTAGTATTGCATGCACATTTGCCTTATGTGAGACATCCCGAGCATGAAAATTTTTTAGAGGAAGAATGGTTATACGAGGCAATTACGGAAACTTATATTCCTTTGCTTGACGCTTATGATAGATTGGTTAATGACGGAGTAAATTTTAAAATCACAATGAGCGTTACGCCTCCTCTTATGAATATGCTTGCAAATGAACTTCTTCAAAATAGATATGTCGAGCATATAGAGAAGTTAATAAAATTGGCGGAAATGGAATGCGAGAGAACTTCTTTAGACCCAAATTTTCATCATACTGCCGAAGTTTATAGAGATAAATTTTATAGAATAAGAGATATATTCGTTTACAAATATAATAAAAATTTATTAAACGGATTTAGATATTTTTTAGAAAGAGGAAATTTAGAAATAATAACTTGCGGAGCTACGCATGGATTTTTTCCTTTTATGCAGGAATATCCTAACGCCATAGAAGCGCAATTAAGAATGGCGGTTAAAACTCATGAAAGACATTTAGGCAGAAAACCTACGGGAATATGGCTTGGAGAATGCGGATTTTTTCCAGGACTTGAAAAACATTTAGCAAATAACGGAATTAAATATTTCTTTGTCGACACGCATGGAATAATGCATGCTGATAAAGTGCCAAAATATGGAGTTTACGCTCCTTTATATTGTTCGAGAGAAAGTAGAGTCGCGGCATTTGGAAGAGATATTGAAAGTTCAAGAAGCGTTTGGAGCGCCGAAGTCGGTTATCCAGGCGATTTTAGATATAGAGAATTTTACAGAGATATAGGTTACGATTTGCCTTTTGAATATATTAAAGATTTTATTCAAAGTAACGGTTTAAGAAAAAATACGGGAATTAAATATTATAGAATTACGGGAAAAGATTGTCCGAAAGAACCTTATAATCCTGAAGCCGCTATGGACGCTGCGGGAGAGCATTCGGGCAATTTTATGTTTAATAGAGAAAAGCAGATTGAATATTTAGCTTCCGTTATGGATAGACCGCCAATTATAGTTTCGCCTTATGATGCGGAATTATTTGGGCATTGGTGGTATGAAGGACCTATGTTTATAGAATTCTTAATGAGAAAAATTCATTTCGACCAAAATATAATAGAAACTATAACGCCTAAAGAATATTTAGAAAGGCATCCTGTAAATCAAATATCTATGCCTTCAATGTCGAGTTGGGGAGCTAACGGATATGGAGAAGTTTGGCTTAACGGAACTAACGGTTGGATATATAGGCATTTGCATAAAGCTGCAGAAAGAATGATTGAACTTGCTCATAATTATTATAATGAAACGGGACTTTATGAAAGAGCTTTAAATCAAGCGGCGAGAGAACTTTTGCTTGCTCAAAGTAGCGATTGGGCTTTTATAATGCATACTGGAACTATGGTGGAATACGCCGTTAATACGACAAAATTATATTTGAAAAGATTTACCGATTTATATTACGCTATTAAAAACAGAGATTTAAACGAAGAATGGTTAAGCAAATTAGAATGGCGAGACGATATATTTCCCGAAATGGATTTTAGAATTTATAATTAAGCGTAAATAACAAAATTAATTTTTATATAATTTATAAATCATTAGCTAGTTTTTCTATGTTTTATGTAATGCCTAAAATATAAAGTCAAAATAATCGCTATAATCATTATAATAGCCGCATATATCGATAAATTTTTATAAGCGATTCCATAATGTATGAGAAGTCCTCCGTATTTCGCGCCGATTGCGTTTCCTAAATTAAAAGAACTTTGATTAAAAGTCGAAGCTAAATTTGGAGCGCCTTTTGCCTGTTCTACAACCAAAGCCTGAAGCATAGGACAAATGGCAAATCCCGTTATGCTCCATGCAAATAGAGTCGCAATCATAGGCATAATTTTTGTATTAACGAATAGCATTATAATTTGTATAATAACTATTAAAAACATAATTGATATTAAAGATTTTATTAAACTTTTATCTCCGAGTTTTCCTCCCGTTAAAGTTCCTATTGAAAGCCCCGCTCCTATCCAAAATAATATTTTTACTACAGTGGCTTTATTAACCATAGTAACTTTTTGCAGAATTGGGTCGATATAAGTAAATATTGTAAATAAACTTGCGGAAGTTAGAACGGATAAAATAAGAGGAATAAATACTCTTCTATGTCTTAAAATTTTAAACTCTCCTATAATGTCTCCGCTCGGCATTGGCAGATTTGATGGAATAAATTTTAATAAAGCCAAAACCGATAAAACTCCTATAGCGCTAACAAGCCAAAATGTCGCTCTCCATCCAAATTGTTCGCCGATATGAGTGCCAACAGGAACTCCCAAAATATTTGCCAAACTAACGCCCATAAAAACTAAAGCTATAGCTTGAGATTTTTTATTTTCGTCTACCATTCCCGCCGCTACAACGGAGGCTATTCCAAAAAAAGTTCCATGACATAAAGCAGCAAAAACTCTCGCAACCATTAAGAAATAATAACTTGTCGATAACGCGCATAAAATATTGCCTATTATAAACATAAACATTAAAGATAGTAATGCAATTTTTCTTGAGAGTTTCATCGTAAGAATTGCAAGCAAAGGTCCTCCGACAACGACTCCCATTGCATACATTGTGACTAAAGAGCCAGCTTGAGGAATAGTAATATTTAAATCTTCCGCAATCTCCGACAATAAACCCATTATTATATATTCGCTTGTTCCTATTCCGAATGCTGAAAAAGTGAGCATAAATATTGCAAAAGGCATTTTAATCTCCAAAATATTTTTATAATTCGACAAAGATTTTATAACTAATTTTATATATGTCAATATTTTTACTTTTAATTAATATGAAATATGTTATAATTATAAAAATTAAAATAAAGGCTAAAAATGAATAATCGAATTAATAACGAAGAAAGCAAAAAATTTGTTTTCAAAGTCGGAGTAATTGTCGCAGCTATAGTATTAGTTTTCTTAATAGGAGCGGGACTGCTTATTGGAATATTCTTATTTGTAGGCGGAAAATCGAGTTTAAATAAAATGGCTGAAAATTACGAAGTCTACGATGCGGAAATTTACGCTAAAAAATACGGCGATAAAATAATTAAAGAATTAGTTTTAAATTACGGAAAAGATATAAATCAAACGGGCGATGAAGATATAGGCGGATTATATCAAGCGATAAAACATAACAATATTAAAGCCGTAAAATTCTTTATAGAAAATAACGCCTATGTAGAAATAGCGACTTTTGACGGAATTACGCCTCTCGTATTGGCAATAGAAGAAAATAAACCAAAAATTGTAGAGCTTCTAATTAAAGAAGGCAAAGCGAATATTTACGGATATTATTATGGAGAAGATTTTGAAAAATATCCTATATATTGCGCCGTTAAAAATAAAAATCTAAATATGATAAAAATTCTTTTAGATAATAATTTTGACTTAAAGAGAGAATCTTATATTTTAAGTTATGCGATAGAAAATAGTGATGAAAATATTATTAAATATTTGGTTGAAAATGGAGCGAATATTAATTATGAAATTTTTTACGAAAACGAAGAAAGCAAAAGAACGATTTTATACGATGCCGTTTTATCTTTAAATCTTAAATTAGTTGAATATTTTTTAGATAAAGGAGCGAGTATAGAAAATGCGGGCAAAAGCGATATTTATGGAAATATTTTAATGGCGGCTTCGGGTTCAAAATTTAATAACAATAAAAATATTTCGGCGGTAGATTTAAAACTTTTAGAAAGTCTTTCTCAAAATAGCGCTAAAATAATGCAAATGATTATAGACAAAGTCGATAAAAAACTTATAAACGATTCTTTGGAAGGAAAAACTCCTTTAATAATAGCCGTTGGAAATTCTTATATCGATACTGCAAAAATACTTATTGAAAACGGAGCGGATGTAAACGCTATAGATTTTGAAGGATGGAGCGCTTTAAGTTATGCGGTAAATAACGGAGATATTGAAATTGCAAAATTATTATTGGAAAATAAAGCGAAAATTAAAGACGAATTATTGATTGCAATTAAAAGCCCAATAGTCGAAAGTAGAATTAATATAATGAAACTATTAATCGACAATAAAGCAAATATTAATTATGCGGACGAAGACGAATTTACTCCTTTGAATATAGCGATTGAAAGCGGAGATATGGAACTTACAAAATTTTTAATAACAAACGGAGCGAATGTAAATAGTTTAATGCAAGATGGAGTAAGTTTAATCGGATATGCGATAGCTCAAAACAATATGGATTTGCTTCAAATTTTAATTGAAAATGGAGCGAATGTTAATTATACGAATGGAGATTCTTGGGCTGACACTCCTTTAAAGACGGCTTCAAGATTGGGGCTTGATAATGTAGTTAGAATTTTGCTTACAAGAAACGTCGATATAAACGCGGTAGATATAAACGGAAACACGGCTTTGCATACCGCTGCTTTAAATTCTCAACTTTCGGTAGTTAAATTATTATTAGAAAAAAATCCGAATTTAGATATTCAAAATAAAGTAGGAAACACGGCTTTGCATTTAGCGGTTATTTCGGGGAATATAGATATTGTAGGGGAGTTGGTATTGAAAGGAGCGAACACTAAAATAAGAAATAACGATGGAAAATACCCGAGAGATATAGCGAGAGCGAATAATAGCGCCGCAATATTTGAAGTATTGAGAGAAGCAGAAAATAAATTATCAGAATAGTTTATATTATTTTTCATAAGAATTAAAATTTATAAATTAACAATCCGATAAATAAATAAAGTTATCAATTAATACAATAAAAATTAAGCTTAAAAAAATGCTTGACTTTTTAAAAAAGTTTGTTAAATTAAGGATGTATGATAAGTAGAATTATTAATAAACAAAACATAATAGTTGCATTCTGCAACTCAACTCTAATTTAAATTCATTTAAAATTTTTGCATCGTTCTTTGATGCATTAAATAAACACTGTCATTGCGAGCCGAACGAAGTGAAGGTGTAACAATCCGCAATTAAAAAGGTCAATTTTAAAAATTTAGTCGAATTTATACAAAATATTAAACAGTTATCTGTATAATATCCTCTTCTTTAGGGGCGGATAAATCTACGCTTTCGACTTTCTCTAAATCTCCGCTTTTCTTATTATATACATGAAGTTTATTATAAAGTTTAACTCCCGTTCCTGCAGGTATCAAATGCCCTATTATAACATTTTCTTTTAATCCAAGCAATTTATCAATTTTGCCTTTAATTGCTGCGTTAGTTAAAACTTTCGTAGTCTCTTGGAAAGACGCCGAAGATATAAAACTTTCCGTATTAAGTGCAGCTTTAGTAAGTCCTAAAAGAACGGGTTTACCGCTTGCAGGCGAACCTCCCGCTTCTTCATATCTTTTATTTTCTTCTTCAAATTCGTATTTATCGACATACTGCCCTACAATATATTTAGTATCGCCTGGGTCTGTAATTTCAAGTCTTCTTAACATTTGCCTAATTATAAGCGCAAAATGTTTATCGTTAATTCCAACTCCTTGTTGTTTATAAACGCTTTGTATTTCATCAAGCAAATAAGTTTGAAGAGCCAAATCTCCTTTAGTCTCCAAAATATCATGAGGATTTATTTTACCCGCGCATAACTGAGCGCCTGTTTCCACATGGTCTCCATTTCTAACCAAAAGCATTTTTCCATGAGGCACTAAATGTTTAGTCTCGTCAAATTCGTTTATAATTTTTACTACTTTTTTACCTTTATGAGAGCCTCCGATTTCAACCTCTCCGTCAATTCCCGCTATAATCGCGGCATCTTTAGGTTTTTGAGCCTCGAGTAATTCTGTAACTCTTGGAAGTCCTCCAGTAATATCCCTACTCTTTTGTTGAACTCTCGTTATTTTCGCTATTACCTCTCCCGCTTCAACTTTAGCGTTATTATCAACCATAAGTTGAGCGCCGTTTGGAATATCGGTTTCAAAAGTGTCGCCTTCGCTTACTATAAGTATTTTAGGCTGCATTTTTTCGTCTTTAAACTCTTGAATTATATGAGTTTTATTTCCCGTCTGCTCGTCTATCTCTTCAACCATAGTTCTGCCTAAAATAATATCTTGATACCTTACGATTCCGCCTTTTTCGGCGATTATCGGCTCGTTATAAGCGTCAAAACTTGCCAAAATTGTATTCGCTTCAATAAATGTATGCTCATCAACTCTATATTCGCTTCCGACTTTAATGCCGACATTATGCTCTATTCCCGTTATCATTATATATTTATTATCGTCAGTTATCTTAAATGTTCCGTTATAAGTAGATTTTATCTCATCGCCGTTTTTTGTATTGGCTATAACATCGCCTATAAGAACTTTAGAATTGTTTTCAAATAATATATCTTTTATGTTACTTATTTCCCATTTATCTAAAACTCTTCTAATTTTCAAATCGCCTTTTCTTGCCGTAATTTTAACTCCGTTAGGCTGTAAAACATATCCCGATAATTGCTCTATATAAATAGGATAATTAACTTTAACCTCATTCTCTTCAACCGACTGCGTAGCGACTCCTCCAATGTGGAAAGTTCTCATTGTAAGCTGAGTTCCTGGCTGTCCTATACTTTGAGCGGCGACTACTCCAACCGCTTCTCCTATAGCCGCAAGGTTATTTGTCGATAAACTTCTTCCATAGCATTTTTGACAAACTCCCATTCTGCTTTCGCATGTTAGAGGATGCCTTATATTTATTTTTTCAATTCCCGCTTTTTCTATTATATCGCCAATCTCTTCGGTTATCTCCGTATTTGCAGAACATATAAGCTCTTTAGTAATCGGATGATAAATATGTTCGTTGCTAAAAAATCCTACTACTCTATTTTTTAAAGGGTCTATAACTTCATCTCCCGATTTTATAGCTTCAACTACAATACCTTTAACCGTTCCGCAATCTGGCTCTGAAACGACAACTCCAATAGCCACATCGACTAATTTTCTCGTCAAATATCCCGCGCTTGAAGTTTTTAAAGCAGTATCGGCAAGTCCTTTTCTCGCTCCATGTGTTGAAATAAAATATTCTTGAACCGTAAGCCCTTCTTTGAAGTTGGATATAATAGGAAGTTCTATAATATCTCCCGAAGGTTTAGCCATAAGTCCTCGCATACCTGCAAGCTGTCTTATTTGCTGTTTACTTCCTCTCGCTCCCGAATCCGCCATTATATAAACGGGGTTAAATCCGTCTTGGTCTTTTCTTAAATTATCCATCATAGCGTCAGAAATTTTATCCGAAACAGAAGACCATAAGTCAATAACTTTTTGGCTTCTTTCGTCATTTGTAATAATACCGTCCATATATTGAGATTGAAGAGATTCTAATTTTTTAGTCGCCTCTTCAATTTCATTTTTCTTCATTGGAGGAATTACAATATCCTCTATAGAAATCGTAGAACCGAATACAGTAGCGCTCTTATAACCAAGCTCTTTAATATCGTCAAGCATATTTACCGTAGTGGAAGTTCCATGTTTTAAATAAACTTCATGAATAAATTTTGTCAAATCCTTACTGTTGAAATCTCTATTTTGATATCTAAAATCTTCAGGAATTACATTATTAAATTTTAATCTACCAACCGAAGTTTCAATAAATTCTTCCTCGCCCGTTTTATTATTTTTCATTAAAACTTTTATTCTCGCTTCAAGCTTTACTAAATTATTATCGTAAGCAAGCAAAGCGTCTTTTGAAGAAGAAAATATTTTATTCTCGCCTTTAACTCCCGCTCTTAATTTTGTTAAATAATTTATTCCAAGAACTATATCTTGCGTAGGATTTACGATAGGCTCTCCATTAGCGGGATTAAGTATATTATGAGGAGCGAGCATTAAAGTCCAAGCCTCGATTTGAGATTCTGCAGAAAGCGGAGTATGAACTGCCATTTGGTCGCCGTCAAAATCCGCATTATAAGCATGACAAACTAAAGGATGCAACTGAATCGCTTTACCTTCGACAAGCACTGGCTCAAAAGCCTGAATTCCCAATCTATGAAGAGTAGGCGCTCTGTTTAATAAAACGGGATGCTCTTTAGCTATCTCTTCCAATACGCCCCAAACTTCCTCTCTGCCTTCTTCGACAAATCTTTTTGCGCTTTTAATATTATGAGCGCTGTTTATTTCAACCAATTTTTTCATTATAAAAGGTTTAAATAATTCAACCGCCATTTTTTTAGGAAGTCCGCATTGATGCATTTTTAAACTCGGTCCAGCAACGATAACAGAACGCCCAGAATAATCGACTCTTTTACCTAATAAGTTTTGACGAAATCGTCCTTGCTTTCCTTTAAGCATATCGGATAAAGATTTTAAAGCTCTGTTTCCAGGTCCTTTTACGACTTTCTTTCTTCTGCTATTGTCAAATAAAGCGTCAACGGCTTCTTGCAACATTCTCTTTTCGTTTCTTATTATAATATCGGGCGCTCTTAATACCAATAATCTTCTTAAGCGAATATTTCTATTTATAACTCTTCTGTATAAATCGTTCAAATCGCTTGTTGCAAATCTTCCGCCATCAAGTTGAACCATAGGTCTTAATTCTGGCGGAATAACGGGAACAACATCTAAAATCATCCAAGAAGGGTCGTTTCCGCTCGATTTAAAATCCTCAAAAATTTCTAATCTTTTTCTTAATCTTCTATCGCTCTTTTCTCCCTTTTTAATCATCTCCGCTCTGAGCTTTTTTATCTCTTCGTCCAAATCGATATCTCTAAGCATATCTCTTATGCCTTCCGCCCCGATTCCTATTTTTATATTGTCTCCGAATCTATCTAAACATTCGTTATATTCGTCTTCGGTAAGAAGGTCTCCTCTAGAGTAAGTGCTTTCGCCAGGCTCTATAACTATATATCTTTCAAAATAAAGAACGCTTCTTAAATGAGACATATTTATATTTAGAAGAAGCCCGATTCTTGAAGGCGTATTTCTATAATACCATATATGAGCCACAGGCGCAGCCAATTCTATATGCCCCATTCTCTCTCTTCTAACCTTAAAGTGAGTAACTTCAACTCCGCATTTATCGCAAACTACGCCTTTATAACGAATGCTTTTAAATTTTCCGCAATAACATTCGTATTCTTTTGTAGTTCCGAATATTTTTTCGCAAAAAAGCCCGTCTCTTTCTGGGCGTAAAGTTCTATAATTAATAGTTTCTGGTTTTTTAACCTCTCCATAGCTCCATTCTCTCATAACTTGAGGACTTGCCACGCTAATTTTTATTTGGTCAAAGTTTGTGAATTGCATATAATTAAACTTCTCCTATTTTATTTAAAAATTTTAGTTTGTTTTTTCGATTTTTGTTTTAATTCTTTTTCGGTTGAAGGCAATTTATTTCCTTTCTCATCGTGAATTGTGATATTTAATCCCAATCCTCTTAATTCTTGAACCAAAACATTAAAACTTTCTGGTATTCCAGGCGAGGATATAACATCGCCTTTAACGATAGATTCGTATATTCTTGCTCTTCCCGTCATATCGTCCGATTTAACGGTTAAAAACTCTTGAAGCATATTAGCAGCTCCATAAGCTTCTAAAGCCCAAACTTCCATTTCTCCGAGTCTCTGTCCGCCGAATTGAGATTTTCCTCCCAAAGGCTGCTGAGTAACCAAAGAATAAGGTCCAGTGCTTCTTGCATGAACTTTATCTTCTACAAGGTGATTTAATTTAAGCATATACATATAACCTACGGCAACTTCATTTTTGAAAGGCTCTCCCGTTCTTCCATCATAAAGCTTAACCTTACCGCTTGGATTCATTCCGCTTGCAATCATAGCCTCTTTTAAAGCGTCTTCTTTAGGTCCTTCAAATACGGGACAAGCGTATTTTAATCCCATTTTATAACCCGACCATCCGAGCAACATCTCTATAACCTGCCCTATATTCATACGAGAAGGAACGCCTAAAGGATTTAAACATATATCTACAGGAGTTCCGTCTTCTAAAAAAGGCATATCTTCTATAGGCATTATTCTTGCAACGACTCCTTTATTTCCATGACGCCCTGCCATTTTATCGCCTTCTTGTATTATTCGTTTTTTAGCTAAAAATACTTTTACAACCTCTTCTACTCCAGGCTTTAATTCGTCTCCGTTTTCTCTGCTATAAACTCTAACATCTATAACAGTTCCGTCTTTTCCATGAGGCACTCTCAAAGAAGTATCTTTAACATCTCTCGCCTTTTCGCCGAATATAGAATGAAGAAGTCTATATTCTGGAGTAATTTCCGTCTCGCCTTTGGGAGTCACTTTTCCAACTAAAATATCTCCCGCTTTAACTTTAGCTCCGATTCTAACTATTCCTCTTTCATCCAAATTCTTAAATGCGGAATCCGAAACATTAGGAATATCTCTCGTAATATTTTCTTTATCTAATTTCGTCTCTCTCGCTTCAACCGAAAACTCTTCTATATGAATCGAAGTAAATACATCTTCCTGAACTAATCTTTTGCTTAAAAGAATAGCGTCCTCAAAATTATATCCTTCAAATATCATGAAAGCGGCTAAAACATTTCTTCCCAAAGCAAGCTCTCCGTTATCGGTAGCCGGTCCATCCGCAAGAAGTCCTCCTGCTTTAACGGAATCTCCGACATTAACTACTGGTCTTTGATGAAAATTAGTGTCTTGGTTTGTTCTTTGATATTTTATAAGTTCGTAAATATCGAAATCGTCTTTATCGTTTTGTTTATTCGGCTTAATAACTATTTCATTATTAACTACTTTTATAACCTTTCCCGCTCTTTTAGCATGCAAAGCTATTCCCGTTCCAGGCTGACATATTTTAGCTTCGACTCCCGTTCCGACTATCGGAGCTTCTGGAAATAAAAGAGGAACGCTCTGCCTTTGCATGTTGCTTCCCATTAAAGCTCTGTTTGCGTCATCATGCTCTAAAAACGGTATTAAAGAACTTGAAAGCGAAACTATCTGTTGAGGCGAAACATCCATATATTGAACTTGCTCGGGAGACGAATAAGGAAATTCGGACCTGTATCTTGTAGAAATAAGATTTTCCTTAAAAGTTCCGTCTTCGTTTATAGGAGCGTTCGCGTCTGCAATATGAAATCTCTCTTCGTCATGAGCCGTCAAATATTCTATCTCGTCCGTCACTTTGCCTTTAATAACTTTTCTATAAGGAGCTTCTAAAAATCCATGCTTATTTATTCTCGCGTAAGTTGCAAGCGAAACTATAAGCCCAATATTCGGACCTTCTGGAGTTTCAATAGGACATATTTTGCCGTAATGAGTATGATGAACATCGCGCACTTCAAATCCCGCTCTATCTCTCGTAAGTCCGCCAGGTCCTAAAGCGTTTAATCTTCTTTTATGCGTAATTTCGGCTAAAGGATTATTTTGGTCCATAAATTGCGATAATTGACTCGTTCCGTAAAATTCTTTCAAAACCGACTGCACTAATTTAATGCTTACCAAAGATTGAGGAGTAATAGCTCCGCTTTCGGATTGTTGCATTTGCATTCTCTCTTTTGCTATTCTTTCCAATCTCGTAAATCCCGTTTTCATTTGAATAGCCAAAAGCTCCCCAACGCTTCTTATTCTTCTGTTTCCCAAATGGTCTATATCGTCAAGCTGTTCTTCGTTTATGAAAACTTTTATTAAAAAGCGAATCGTTTCAATTATATCTTCATGTCTTAAAACTTTGCTCTGTTCGTTTTCAGGAAAATTAAGTCTCTTATTTATTTTATATCTTCCGACATCTCCCAAAGCGTAAGATTTAGAATCAAATACCAAATCATTGCATATTTTAACCACAGTGTCTAATAAAGCAGGCTCTCCAGGTCTTATTACATTATATATTTTTGCGCAGGCTTCTTTTTGATTTCTTGTAGCGTCTTTATCTAAAGTATTGATTATAGTTACATTATCTTTAATGGCTTCCATATTCAAAACTTCAACTTCTTTAATTCCGCTCATTAAAAGCCTTTCGGCAAGGTTTGTATTTATAAGCTCGCCTGGATTTAATATAATCTCTTCTGGATTTTCCGTATCGTAAACCGTTGAATATGAGCGTCTTCCTATCAAAGCTTCTTTTTTAGCTTCATCCGACATTTTAGTTAATGAAATTTTATCAACCGTATAGAATAATTTTAAAATTTCTTCGTTGGTTGTAATTCCTATAGCTCTTAAAAATACCGTAACGGGAAGTTTTTTCTTTCTGTCTATTCTTACATACATTATATCTTTTTTAGTATCAAGTTCAAACTCAAGCCAAGTTCCTCTTTCGGGTATTATTTTTGCTACAAACATAGCGTCTCTATCGCTTCTATTAAATACTACGCCTGGCGACCTGTGAATTTGAGAAACTACGACTCTTTCCGCTCCGTTTATTATAAAAGTGCCTCTATCCGTCATAGCTGGAATATCGCCTACAAAAATTTCCTGTTCGACTATCATTTCAGGGTCTCTAACCGTTAATTGAACTTTTATCTTAAAAGGATAAGCGTAAGTTTTATCTCTTCTTCTCGCCTCTTTTTCGGATATTTTAGGCTCTCCTATAGAATATGAAATAAATTCTATTTGCATTTTTTCATTTGTAGCGACTATAGGAAATATAGAGTTTAAAACTTCTTGCAATCCTTCGTTTTTTCTTTTGTTTTCAGGAACATCCTTTTGAAGAAAACTATTGTATGACTCTTTTTGTATAGCAAGAAAATCGGGAGGTTCTAAAACCGATGCCGAATGTGAAAAATTTACTCGTCCGTTTTCAATTCTGTATTTTTTAGCGAACTCTATTCCTCTTTCTTTATATACTTTATTGTCTATTTGAATGTTATTAGCCATATTAAAAATGTCTCCGCATTGTAGCTTTAATTAGTTTGTATTTTAATATAAGAATTAAGAAGGGTAAAAGCCATAATACCCTCCTTAAATTTTAATCGTTTTTTATTATTTAACTTCAACTTTACCGCCAGCAGCTTCTAATTGTTTTTTGATAGCGGCAGCTTCGTCTTTAGAAACTCCAGACTTAATTGTCTCTCCGCCTTTTTCAACGGCGTCTTTAGCTTCTTTTAAACCTAAACCACTAACCGCTCTAACCTCTTTAATAAGCGCTATTTTTTGAGCCGCGTCAAATCCCGTAAGAATTATATCGAATTCGTTTTTCTCTTCTTCCGCAGGAGCCGCAGCGCCACCGCCAGCCGCAGGAGCCGCTACAGCCGCAACGGGCATAGCAGCGGTTACATTAAATTTTTCTTTAATAGCTTCAACCAATTCATGAAGCTCTATAACTTTCATCTCTTCTATCGCTTGTAGTATCTCTTCTTTACTTAAAGCCATTTTTTTACTCCTTAATTTTTTTAATTTTTAATTTAATTATTTTTTCAGCTATTAAGCCGATTTCTTTTTTTCTTCTTCCACAGAATCAAGCGTATAAGCAAGTTCCGATATAACGCTTTGTAGAGAATTTGCCAAACTTGATATAGGCGATTGTAAAGCCGTAACCAAATGAGAAAGCAAAACTTCTCTTGGCGGAATATTAGCTACAACTTCGACATTAGCCGAGTCAAGCAAATCCGCTCCCATATAACCGCCTTTGATTTTTATTTTATCGTTCTTTTTAGCGGCTTCGCTAATCACTTTAGCAGCTGCAGGCATATCTTCTTTTGCAAAAACAACCGCCGTAGGATTGATAAACATCTCGTCTTTTACTTCTCTGCCTAAATTTTTTAAGGCAATATCTACCAAAGAGTTTTTACATATTTTTATAGAGGAAGAAGTTTTTGACAGTTCGCGTCTTAAATCGGTAAGTTGAGCCACATTTACTCCTCTATAATCGAAGAATACAAGCCCAGCGCAAGAATCAATTCTCTCTTTAAGATGCGCAACCGTTTCAATATTTTTCTTATTAGGCATATTATCACCTCTCTATATTAAACCGTTTCTTTAATCTATTCGTATAATGGGATCACAAAATACGACTTCGCTTATAAAAACAGGTTTATTCAAATATACATTTTTTATAATTTTATTTTCTTATAATCTATACTTATACCAACGCCCATAGTGGATGTAACGCTTATTCCTTTAATGTACTCTCCCTTTAGGTCCGAAGGTTTCTTTCTTAAAATCTCGTCATAAAACGCTCTAAAATTTTCATTTAATTTATTAGCGTCCATTGAAGCTTTACCTATTCCCATTCTAACGACTCCGAATTTATCCGCTCTGTATTCCATTCTTCCGCCTTTAAAACTTTTAACGGTTTGAGCGATATCTAAAGTTACAGTTCCCGTTTTTGGGTTAGGCATAAGTCCCTTTCTTCCAAGTATCTGTCCCAATTTGCCGACTTCTTTCATTAAATCTGGGGTAGATATTGCAACATCGAAATCGGTATAACCGCCTTTAATTTTGCTTATTAAATCTTCAAAACCGACTTCAATAGCGCCCGCGTTCTTTGCTTCGTCAGCTTTTTCGCCTTGAGCAAAAACTACAACTCTTTTTTCCTTTCCGAAAGAATTAGGAAAAGATAAAGTATCTCTTATCGAATGTTTAGGCAAGATATTAAGGTTTATAGTAGCCTCAATAGTCTCGTCAAATTTACAGGTGGCATTTTTCTTCGCTAATTCTATAGCTTCATCTACGGCATAAAGTTTTGACTTTTCTACCGTCTTAAATATAGCGTCGTAACGTTTGCCGCCTATCTTTTTTTGTTTTGTAGCCATTTTACAATCCTTTTTATAATCTATTTTTCAAACTGTTACTTCCATTTATTCTTAAAATTATTAATCTAATAAATGGTGTTGCTTATAATTTACTCCACTTTTATACCCATAGTGCGAGCCGTTCCCGCAACTATTTTTTTAGCCGCGTCTATATCGTTTGCCGACATATAAGTCATTTTTTCTTGAGCTATCTCTTCAAGCTGTTTTTGATTTATAGAAGCGACTTTAGTTTTATTAGGTTCTCCCGAACCTTTCTCTATTCCCAATTTCTTTTTAATCAAGGTAGAAGTAGAAGTTCCTTTAGTTACAAAAGTATAAGTTTTATCTTCATAAACCGTTATATATGTATTTAATAATTGTCCTTTAAGTTTAGAAGTTTTAGCGTTAAAATCTTTAACAAATGCAGCTATTTGAATTTGCTTCTGTCCTAAAGCTGGACCCAATGGAGGCGCTGGCGTAGCTTCTCCTCCTGGAATTCTAACCTTTACAATACCAACTATTTTTTTAGCCATTTTATACCTCTTTAATTATTTTATAATTTCTTAACTTTATTAAAATCTAATTCCGTAGGCGTGCTTCTTCCGAAAATTTCTATTTCAACGGTAATTTTGCCTTTATCGGTATTAACATTTTTAATTACTCCATTCAAACCGTTAAAAGGTCCGTCAATAACTTGAACTTTTTCGCCTACATCAAAATCTAATCCTATAATTTCGTTTATTTGATTCTTATCTTTGCTTTCCATATCCTCAAATATGCGAGATACATCCGCTTCGCTTAAAGGATTTGGAATTATTTGCCCTTCTTCTTTAGTCGTTGCATGGCTTCCTATAAAACCCGAAACGCCAGGAGTTCTTCTAATCATAGATTGCGTGGCATCGTTCATTATCATTTTAACAAAAACATATCCAGGATAAGAAAATTCTTCTTTATTTACTTTCTTTCCGTTTTTAGTAACAGAAACCATTTGAGAAGGAATATATATATCGACAATCAAATCTTCCATTCCGTTTTCTTTAACTCTCTTGTCTATTCTTTCTCTAATTTTCTTTTCATAGCCGTTTTGAGTATGAACTATATACCATTTATAATCTTTCGTATCGGACATATTTATCACCTGTTATATCTATTCTTCCTTACATATCGTATAGCAAAATAAATTACGACTAAAACTATTACTATCGCTATTAAAAATAAAATCATTCTCGAAGACATTATAGACGACATAATAGAACCGTCCAATAAAGTTCTAGTTAAAAGAGTTACCACATAATCCGCAGCTCCCAAAAAAGCCGAAGCTATAATAAGCAAAATAATAACCACAACCGTTTGATTAATAACCTCTTGACGAGTGGGCCATACGCTTCTTTCAAAAAGTTCTTTTTTAATTTCATCTAAAGAACTAAATAATTTGTTTTTTCTTTTTTTATTATCTGCCATAAAATCACCCTAAAATTAAAATATCAGCAAAACAATCAGGTCAGACAGGAGTCGAACCTGCAACACCCAGTTTTGGAGACTGGTGCTCTACCAATTGAACTACTGACCCATAACAAAATCTATCTTGAAACCTTCAACTCTTTATGAATAGTATGTTTCCTATCATGCGGACAATATTTTTTCAATTCAAGTTTCTCCTGAACATTCTGTTTGTTTTTTGTCGTAATATAATTTTTCCTTTTACATTCCGTGCATTGCAAATGTATCTGCTCGGTTTTTATTTTAGCTCCCGCCATTTTTTTACTCCTTAATTAGACTTAAATAGAGTCTATAATTTACAAGGTAATCAATTATATAATTAAATTAAATTTATGTCAAGCAAAAAATTTAATAATTATTAATATTTTTTATAAAAATTAATTAAATTATATGAATTTATCATAATTTTACTATAATATAAACGATTATTAAGTCAAAAAACATTATAATTACATTTTTATTGCATTCGTAAACTTTAAAATCATTTAAATATTTTTATTTGAATAAATAATTAATTTTCATTTTATATTGACTTTTAATTTTTATTATGTAAACTAAAAAAATATAAATTATATAAATTCTAAAAGGCATGCAATTATAAATGATAAAAGTAAAATACGAAGACTTAAAAAAAGCGACTTTCGACAAATTAAAAAATTCGGGCATTGACGAAAAACAAGCCAATATAATAACCGAAGTTCTTTTATATTCCGACATAAGAGGAATTCATTCTCATGGCGTTTTGAGAGTGGAGCATTATATTAACAGAATGAAAAACGGAGGAATAAATTTAAATTCAGATTTTAAAATAAATGTTTTAAAACCTTCTTTTGCTTCTATGGATGCGGACGGCGGATTTGGACATGTCGCCACAAAATATGCAATGGAATGGGCTATAAAAACGTCAAACGAACAGGGAATAGCTTTAATAGGAATAAAAAACAACAGCCATTGCGGAGCTTTGGGATATTATAATAAAATGGCTATAGACGATAAAAAAGTTTCTCTCATAATGGTTAATACCGACCCTTGCGTTATTCCTTTCGGCGGAAAAAAATCTTTCTTCGGCACTAATCCTATAAGCTACGGTTTTCCAGCAAAAAAAGATTTTATATTAGGCGATATGGCGACAAGCAAAGTTTCGCTCGGAAGAATATTTACGGCAAGAGACAATAACGAAATTGTGCCATTGGATTGGGGAGTAGACGAAGACGGAAATCCTTCTTCCAACCCGAATAAAATAAAATATGTCGTTCCTTTTGGAGGAGTCAAAGGCTATTTAATAATGACTATGGTCGAAGCTTTTACGGGACTTTTAATTGGAAATGTTTATTGCAATAATTTGGTAAAAATGTATGGCGATATGGATAAAAAAAGAAATCTCTCGACTTTTATACTTGTTATAGAACCTTCGCTTTTCAACGATATGGAAACTTTTTTAAATAGCGTTCAATCTTTTATAGACGATATAAAAAAAGAACCCGCTATGAATAAAAATGAAACCATCTCAATACCAGGAGAAAGAAAAGAAGCCTGCGCAGAAAATTATATAAAAAATGGAATTCCCTTGTCGGAGAATGTTTATAAATATATTTTTGATAAATAAAAAATATCTTATTATAAATTAGTTTTTTAAATTATGCTTGAAACAATATAATAAATAAAATATACTATCAATATAAAATTCTAAAGGTTTTTAATTTCAATGAAAAAAATAAATTTAAATAATATAAACAGAATAGTTTTCAAATTCGGAACTAATGTTTTAAGAGGCGAAGACGGATATATTTCAATGGCAAGAATATATTCTTTTATTGAAGCTATCGCCAAATTTCATAGAATGGGGAAAGAAATTCTTATTGTCACTTCTGGCGCCGTTGGACTCGGAGCTAAAAAAATTAACGCTGTTGATTTAAGTGAAAATTCTCTAAAGCAAGCTTGCGCCGCAATCGGACAGTCTCAACTTATGTCGACTTACGAAGACGGATTTTCAAAATACGATATAATTACCGCTCAAATATTATTAACAGAAGAAGATTTTTCAAACCGAAGAAGATATTTAAACTTGCGTTCAACTTTAGATACTCTTTTGAAATATAAAGTAATTCCAATAATAAACGAAAACGATACCGTATCGAGCGATGAAGTGCAATTTTTAGGAAATATAACTCAAATAAGTTTTTCAGAAAACGATAAACTTTCCGCATTGGTAGCAAGCGAACTTGACGCCGATTTGCTTATAATACTTTCGGATATTAACGGACTTTATGACGATAATCCAAAAACAAACAAAAATGCAAAATTTATTCATGAAGTATTTGAAATTACAAAAGAAATAGAAAATTTAGGGCTTGACGCTTCAAAAGGAGGAAGAGGCGGAATGAAAACTAAACTTCAAGCGGCTAAAATAGTTACAAGATGCGGATGCGCTTTATTTATAGCAAACGGAAAAAAGCCCGATGTTCTTAAATATATATTTGAAACTAAAGACAAAACGATTTTTTATCCCGTTGAAGAAGTTGACGAACTTAATACAAAAAAAAGATGGATTGCCTACGCAACGACTATAATAGGAAAAGTTATTGTAAACTCTGGCGCTAAAAAAGCGATATTGGAAAAAGAATCGAGCCTTCTTCCTGTAGGAGTTATAGAGATTATTAACGAATTCAAAAGAGGCGATATAGTGAGTATTGCAGATGAAAATGGAGAAGAGTTTGCAAGAGGAATAATAAATTATAATTCTGAAGACGCTAAAAAAATAATCGGACATCATTCTGACGATATATTAAAAATATTGGGTTATAAAAATTATGACGCTATAATAACAAGAGATTATATAGTTATTTTATAATTTGTTAATAATAAAAATTAAAAAATAAAATAGCATAGCAAATACTACTTTAAAATTAAATTTTCATTGACAAAAAATAAATATGTAATAGTATATATAAAATAATTTTAAAATTGTTTTAACGCTTATATTTTTAATAATATTTTCGATTTGAAATAAACTTTATGGAAATAGATTTTAAATAAATTAAAACGAAAGGTTTTTATAATATGCTTTATCAAATTTTTTATCCTTTAAGAGAATCATTTTTTGGATTTAATATATTTAGATATATTACTTTCAGAACGGCTGGAGCTGTCGCAACCGCTTTGATTTTGGTTTTTATGTTTGCGCCGAATATAATAGAAAAATTAAAAAAATTAAACTTCGGGCAGATAGTGAGAGATGACGGTCCCGAAAGTCATTTGGCAAAAACGGGAACGCCTACAATGGGCGGTTTATTTATAATCGGAAGCGTATTGATAAGCGTTTTATTATGGGGAAAATTAGATAATGTTAAAATAATACTTTTGACGATTTCATTAATAATACTTTCAATAGCTGGATTTTTGGACGATTTTTTGAAAATAAAATATAAAAACTCAAAAGGACTTTCGGGAAAATATAAAATATTCTTTCAAATTTTTGTAGGAGCTATAATCGGAATATATTTATATTATTTCGACAAATCCACTTTTTTAATGTCTTTTGAATTAAATCAATTGGCTGGAATATTTGAAACCGTGAAAGTCGCTCAAGTTCCTTCTTCTACTTTATTTTTACCTTTTTTTGATACTTTTTATATAGACTTAAAAATTTTTTATATACCTTTTGCAATTTTTGTTGTAGTTAGCATGAGTAATGCCGTAAATTTAACTGACGGTTTGGACGGACTTGCGATTGGGCTTTTAATAATAATGTCTGTGGCTTTGGCTGTTTTATGTTATGTATCGGGAAACTCTCTCGTGGCTACTTATTTAAAAATTCCTTTTATATCCGATGCTGGAGAGGTAACGGTTTTTGTAGGAGCTTTAATCGGAGCGGGACTCGGATTTTTATGGTTCAACGCTCATCCCGCTCAAGTATTTATGGGAGATGTAGGAAGTTTATCTCTCGGCGGAGTTTTGGGAATTATAGCTTTATTCATTAAGCATGAACTTCTTTTAGTTATAATTGGAGCGGTTTATGTAGCCGAAGCTTTCAGCGTAGTTCTTCAAGTATTTTATTATAAAATGTTTAAGAAAAGAATTTTTAAAATGGCGCCTTTGCATCATCATTTTGAAAAATCGGGTTGGAAAGAAACTCAAGTAGTTTTTAGATTTTATATATTAGGAATAATCGCTGCAATAATCGGAATAGCGACTTTAAAAATAAGATAATTTATAAAAAAGATTTTATTTAAAAGAATTTAGGAAATATAAAAATGAAAGGCAAATTAATAGTTATAGAAGGAATTGACGGCTCGGGAAAATCTACATGCGCAAAAAATCTTACTGAAAAATTAAATTCTATTAATATAAAAACAATTTATACTTTTGAGCCTACGCATTCGCATTACGGGGCTAAATTAAGAGAAAGCATGCTGTCGGAAAATTTGGACGCCGAAGAAGAATTAACTTTATTTATCGAAGACAGAAAAGAACATATAGAATGTATGATAAAGCCCGCTTTGGAAGAAGGCTATTTTATAATTTTAGACAGATATTTTTATTCTTCAATTGCCTATCAAGGAGCTAAAGGAATAGATATTAATCGAATAATAAATATGCATAAAGATTTTATTATCAAACCCGACATAGTTTTTATTTTTCATCTTCCGATAGACATTGCCTTAAACAGAATAATATCCAAAAGAGGAATCGCCGACAGATTTGAAAACGAAACCTATTTAAAAAAAGTCGATAAAATATTTCATTCCTTTAACGAACCTTTTATTTATCATATAGACACCAATAAAGATATAAAAATCATTAACGATGAATTATTTAATATTTTAGAAAAATCTAAAATGCTTGTTCCATATTCTCTTCAATAATATTCGATATCTCTTGATTATTTGCAAGTTCGTTTGAAGAATTATTATCCAAAGTTTTTTTGCTCAAACTCTTAATTTCTAAAGCGAGTATATAAATTGAATTTTTTCTGTTTCCTTCTTTAGTAAAATAAGAATTCTGTCTTAATTCTCCGCTTACTAAAACATGACTTCCTTTACTTAAACTTGACGCGGCTTTTTCGGCGTTATATCCCCAAGTTATAAAATCAAAAAAATAAACTTCTTTTTGCAAACTTCCATTGGTATAATAATATCTGTTATTTGCCATACTAAATTTGCATAAAGATTTTCCATTTTTAGTTTTAGTAAAATTTGGGTCTCTTGTAAGTCTTCCTTCTATTACTATTATATTAGCGTTTCCTGACATAATAACTCCTCTTTGTTTAATTATTTATTAATAATAGTTAAACAAATTTTTTTGAAAAATATGCCTTTAAAATAATTAAGCTATCACAATATAAAAAATAACCTATTGAATAAAATTTAAAATATATTATAATAATAAAATACAAAAATTAAGGAGTCTCAAAATGAAAAAGATTGGACTTTTCCCAAAAATCATAATCGGCATTATACTTGGCATATTGGTTGGTTTATATTTGCCCGCTCCGATTGTAAGAATATTCGTAACTATAAGCTCAATATTTAGTTTATTCTTAAACTTTATAATTCCTTTAATGATAGTAGCGTTTATAGGATACGGTATAGCGAGCCTTACGGAAGGAGCTTCAAAATTAATAGGCGTGACGGTTTTAATAGCATACGCTTCAACTTTGCTTGCGGGAAGTATAGCTTTTTTAACGGCATCAAATTTATTCCCGATTCTTTTAAATATTACTCAATTAGGAGCTGTAAAAATTGAATCTGGACTTGAAACTTATTTTACTATTCCGTTAAAACCTCTATTTGATGTTACTTCAGCGGTTATATTTGCATTTATACTTGGAGTAGGAATTACAATGTTGCGTCCGAAAGGACAAGGAGCGGAACTTTTCGCTATAGTAAAGGATGCCGAAGAGGTTATACAATCTATACTTCAAAAAATAATTATTCCAATATTGCCAATTCATATTTTAGGAACTTTTGCCAATTTGTCTTATGCGGGAAGCATACAAAATATTTTGGTTATATTCGGCAAAGTTTTTGTAGTAGTTATAATTCTTCATTTATTATATATTACGGCATTATTTATAATATCTGGATTAATAGCTAAAAAGTCTCCTTTAATGCTTATTAAAAATCAAATTCCCGCTTATTTTACGGCTGTAGGAACTCAAAGCAGCGCCGCTACTATACCCGTTAATTTAATATCGGCAGAGAAAGACGGAGTTTCAGAACAGATTAGAAATTTTGTAGTGCCTCTTTGCGCGACTATTCACTTGGCTGGCTCTATGATAACAATAACAAGCTGTTCAACGGCGGTTATACTGATATTAGGGCAAAATCCAAATTACGGCTCAATGCTTCCATTTATACTTATGCTTGGCGTTGCAATGGTAGCGGCTCCTGGCGCGCCTGGCGGAGCTATAATGAGCGCTTTGCCTTTTCTTTATATGGTTGGAATAACGGGAGAAGAATTGCAAGGTTTAATGATAGCCTTGTATTTAACTCAAGATTCTTTTGGAACTGCGGCTAATGTTTCAGGCGATAACGCTATAGCTGTTTTTGTAGATTGGTTATATAAAACAAAAATTAAAAAAGAAGCTTAATTAAATAAATTGAAATCTTGCATAATTAATTCCTAAAGAAAAGGAGGCTTTTAAAGTCTCCTTTTTTATTATAAAAATTTGATTTTAATCTCAATCTTTTTCTTTAACTAAATAAATCATAGGAACGCTAATAATCGTGACAGCATATTTAACAAAGAAATTAAAAATAAATATTCCTATTAAAGCGTTAATTGGCAAAACCTTAAAAAAAGCAATCGCTACAAATAAAAAATTATCTACGGGAATACTGAAAGCGTTACTTATTAAAACTCTTAACCATTGATATTTTTTAGTTATTTTACTTACAAAAAAATGATAAATTTCCGTATCGACAAATTCCGATAAAGTAGATGCGATTATTGAAGCTATAGAAATTCTAATAACGGGACTTAAAGTCATCTTAAAAGCTTCGTTAAATTCCCAACTTGAATCCGCGGGTATTTGAGATATTATATAAAAATAAATTGGCGTAAATATATTTATAATAGACGAAACGATTATAAGTTTTTGAGTATTTTTTTTACCTATAGTTTTATGAGCCATATCTCTTATTGTAAAAGCCAAAGGATAAAGAAAGGTTCCGCCGTCAACAGCCAAACTTAAAACATTTGCGATTTTTACGCTTGATATATTTGAAATCATTTGACAAGCTATATAAGAGCAGATTATTAATATAGTCAAAAAAGATAAATTATTTTTTTCGTTATAATTATTTTCAAAATTATTTTCCATAAATTAAAAACTCTTTTATAAATATAAAACTAAAATTTAAGAAATATATTATATTAGAAAGTAAATTAAATCTACTTTATTTAATATAATTTAGAATATAGTTATTGCAAGATATTTATAAACCGAAGTTAATACAAATAAAAAGGACTTGCCATTTCTGACAAGCCCCAAGTTTGCAAAACAAATTATAAGCTTCTTAAATAAATTTAAAATTTATATTTTTTTATTTATCCCACCAATCGTAAGCTTCCGCTATAGTAAATCTAAAGTTATATCTATCTAAATAGTGAGAGTGATTAACTCTTACATTTAACTTTTCATGCCAATAGTTTTTCCATTCAACTCCCAAATAATTAGTAGGATTTTGTCCTAAGAAATATGTAGGGTCTTTTCTATAGTTGCCGTCTACTGTGCAGTAATATTCATCAACTCCAAATTCATAACTGAATGGGAATGACATATTATATCTGAAATCAATAGTCGCATAACCTACATTCATGAGTAGAACCGTCAAGTCGCCTTCGCCCCAATGATGTATCTCGCGCATAAACTCATTAAGAGGGCTATTGTCATATTTAGTATAGCCTTTTTCTCCTTTAGAGTTATCTGATTCTCTATTTAAGGTATTTCTGTAAAGTCCGCCTATAGTATAAACTGGAGGGTCTGGAACTTTTCCCGTAAAATCTATACTATATCTTACTATTACTCCGCCAAGGAATTCTTTAACTTTTATTTGATACTTATTATTATCTGTTTGATGCATATAAACTATATCCATATTCTTATCAAAATAATAATAGTTTCCGTCTCTTGGGTCGGTGCGTCTATTATCTCCGTCTCTTATAATCCATTGAGTGTTGTCGTTACTACCAGCTCTCTTTATATGCTTTCTCCAATATTCGCTCAAAGTATTGGTATCCAAATAGCTCACTGGAAGAGTATTGTCCCAAGTAACAAAAGGAGCGTATAACTCCCAATATGTGTTTTCGGGATAAGCGCATGGTCGTCCGCTAGTTCCTGGCGTTTCTGTAGGTCCAGTGCTACCAGTGCTATCGGACTTATCTGGATTTACTACAAAACCTTCGCCATTACTAGCGCTAATGTCTTGTGCTCCACCGCAGGCAACTATACCTACGATACTAAATATAGCTATCAATAGAATAACAGCTATTCGATTTGAAACTTTAATTGTTTTTAATCTTGTCATAATTAACTCCTTAATTTTTATTAAATATATTTAAATTTATATATTTTTAATACTTATGTCCTGGCAAAGCCAAGAAACTCCACCAACGACTTGCATCGGTAAATGTAGTCGTATGATTAAGCAACGGAATTATAGTTTCTGGTCTTTGAGCTAAATACAATTTTTCATCCGTCATATAAGGATAATTTTGAGCCGTAAAACCGTCAATAGGCGGAGTCGCTCCTTCGCCAACTCTATAATTTCCATAATACGCATAATAAGAATCAACTCCCAAACAATAAGTATTTCCTTCATTAGCGTAAGGATTCAAAACTAAAACCTCCATAAAATTCGTGTTATAAAACTGTCTAACAAATAGAGATGTATCCTGAGTAAATCCTCCAGCAAAAAACCAAATCATTTTGCGAGCTGCTACAAATTCATAAGCTCCATCTGTAGGTCCGCCTCCAGCATCCGCGAATAATCTTCTAGCTTCGTTTACATTTATAGCCATTTTATAAATAGCGCCAACCGTATATTCTCCCGTATGATGTATTACATCCTGATGAGTAACGCCCGCGTCAGGCTCCGTTCTCTCCTTTACGGTTCTATAATCTACTATAACAGCTCCGACAAATGTTTTAATTAAGTGTTCTTTTGCATAATAGGTTTTATCTCCGCCTTTATAAACTATATCTCCGTTATCTTTAAAGTAATAATAATCGTATCTTGACTGACTTCCATGCTGTTTTTGAAAATTATTCATATCTCTATCATTTGCTCTATTTCTAATGGCGAATACTTTTCCATCGCTTCTTCCTTTTCTCTGAATTTGGTCGAGCCATAATTGTTTTAATTTATTAGTATCTTTATAATTTACAGTATGATAACCGCTTCCTTTAGAATAAGGAACGAATATTCTATAGTATTCTGTAGCGTCAAATGGTAATTCAGGCGCAACATAACCGCTATTAGTATAAGTAAAATTCGATACAATATCACCATTTTGGTCTAACAATCCTGTCTTCTGCGAATAAGAAACTTTCATAGGCTGATTATCGCAAGAAGCCATTAACATAGACATAATACATATAACGATAATCAAAAATAAATAAATCGATTTTCTCATTTTTAATTTCCCCCTCAATTCGAGTTATAACCTAATTATGAAGCAATCCATTTTGTAGATTGCCTCATAACTATAAATCTATTAATATTTTTCCCCAGGCATTACCAAATAGGACCACCAGCGGCTTGCATCCGTATAAGTAGTCGTATGACTAAGTAATGGAACTATCCACTCTGGTCTTTTACCCAAATATAATTTTTCATCCGTCATATAATGGATATTTTCCTCCGTAAATCCGCTTACAGGCATCTCTCCTTCTCCGCTTCTATAATCTCCATAATAAGCGTAATAACCGTCTAATCCCATGCAATTTTCATTTCCTTCGTTAGCATAAGGATTTAAAACGAGAACCTCTATAAAGTCTGTAGAATAAAATTGTCTTATAAACATGCCTTTATCTTCTTGAATTCCATTATACCAAAACCATACTTGTTTACGCGCCGCAATAAAATCGTAAACTCCGTCTAAAGCGCCTCCGCTTGCATCGGCAAATCTTTCTCTAGCATCGTTTACATCAATAGCCATTTTATAAATACCGCCTACAGTATATTCGCCCGTATTAATTATTTGGTCTAATCCTCTTTTTGGAAGCTGACTCGTTCTTTTCTGCACAGTTCTATAATCTACTATAGTAGCGCCGACAAATTTTTTCACTAAAATCTCTTTATTTTTATCTATCTTATCTCCGCCTTTATAATATATATCGCCGTTATCCGCAAAATAGTAATAATCTTGTCTTCCTTCGTGAGACTTTTGGAAATTCATATTCTCATACCATTGTCCTCTATCATTCGCTCTATTTCTAATGGCGAATACTTTGCCATCTCCCGCACCTTTTCTCTGAATTTGGTCGAGCCATAATTGTTTTAATTTGTCCATATCTCTATAACTTACTGTAGCATAGTCGTTTCCATTTCCAGAATAAGGAACGCGAAGCCTGTAATAATCGGTAGGACTTTCAGGCAAATTTGGAAGAAAATAATTAGTCTCATATACAATATGGTAAACTGTAGTCGAACCATCCGTATTAGTTTTAATTATTGTAGCTCCAATTTTTTCATTAGTAGCCCAAATCGGAATATCATTAGTAAACCATGCGCTATTGGTATAACTCAATGAATTAGTTACCAAATTTCCGTTTGCATCCAACAATCCCGTTTGAGATAAACTTTCAATATTATCCTTGTCAGAACAAGAAATCGCTAAAAGTGCCATCGTAATAGTGGCGATTAAGAATGAATAAACTGTTTTTATCATTTTTATCCTCCGTTTTTAATATTTATGTCCAGGCAAAGCCAAGAAACTCCACCAACGACTTGCATCAGTAAATGTAGTCGTGCGATTCAACAATGGAATTATATGTTCAGGTCTCTCGCCCAAATATACCTTTTCATCTGTCATAGGAGCTAATCCGCGCGGGCTATCGTATGCATAATACGCATCAACTCCCAAACAATGTTCATTTCCTTCATTAGCATAAGGATTCAAAACAAGAACTTCAATAAATGTATCGTTATGATAATATCTTTTAAACAATACAGATTTTGCGACAAATGCATCGCGATAGGTATATAGTTTTCTACGAGCCGCTATGAATTCATAAGTTCCGTCCGTAGGCGCTCCGCTTTCATCTGCAAATCTAGCTTGCGCTTGCCCTTCTGACATTCCCATTTTATAAATAGCTCCGATAGTAAACTCTCCCGTATTGTATATTTCATCATCCGACCAGTTTGCCGTTTGATAAACTCTTTTATGCACTCTTCTATAATCGACTATAACAGCTCCGACAAATCTCTTTATTAAAATTGAGCCTGTTGTATTAGTTTTATCTCCACCTTTGTAATATATATCGCCATTATCCGCGAAATAGTAATAATCTTCTCTTCCATTATGAGAGTTTTGAAAATTATTCATATCTCTATCATTCGCTCTATTTCTAATAGCGAATACTTTTCCATCGTTTTCGCCTTTTCTTTGAATTTGGGCGAACCATATTTTGTTTAATCTGTTGGTGTCTTTATAGCTTACATTAAAATAACCGTTCATTCCTCCAGCGTAAGGAACATAAATGTTGTAATAATCTAAAACATTATATGTGGTGTTCGCTGTATCATTTGTCTTATATACCGTATTTGTTTCGTATTTAATTATTGTTTCCGATTGCGATAACCTTACTGGATTTTCATTGCTTGTGCAAGAAATCACGCTAATAGCCGCCGCCATAATAACGGCAATTAAAGACAAATAAATTACTTTTTTCATTTTATCCTCCTTCAAAAAGAACTAAATTTTTTTTTATTTAACAGTAATTATAAAAAACATTTATCCTCACTGTCTATCCTTAATTAACAATTTTTTAATAAAAGTCAAGAAAAAAATTCTATTTATTTAAAAAAAATTTACAAAAAATAAAATTATGAAGTAGTTTGATATAGTAAAATATCATTATAAGACATATCCTCAACAAAGCCAAGCTATCGATTTTTTACCGTAATTGTAAGCTATTAATGAAGCAATTCTAAATCAATTATTAAATCTATTGATTAAAAAAAATAATATAATATAATAACTACTCTAATATTTAATATCAAAAAAAGAGTAGTATATGAAAAAAGTCGGAATAATAATTGGAAGCGATAGCGATTTGCCAATAATAGAAAAAGCTATTGATATATTAAAAGATTTTTCTATTCCTTTTGAAGTTCATATATATTCCGCTCATAGAACGCCCGAAAAAGCGATTGAATTTTCAAAAAATGCCGAAAAAAACGGTTTTGGAGTTATAATAGCGGCTGCTGGAATGGCGGCTCATCTTGCGGGAGTTATTGCTGCAAATACTATTCTTCCCGTTATAGGAATTCCTTGCAAATCTCAAAATTTGGAAGGAATTGACGCTCTTTTATCAACCGTTCAAATGCCTTCGGGAATTCCTGTCGCTACAGTTGCGATAAACGGAGGAGTTAATGCGGCTTTGCTTTCAATAGAAATTTTAGCCGTTAATGATAAAGAATTATCTAAAAAATTAAAAGAAAAAAGAATTAAAGACAGCGAAGCAGTTCTTAAAAAAGACATTGCTATAAATGAAAAATTTCAATAAAAAATTATAAAGGAGTTTATAAAATGACAAAAGGAAAACAACTTTACGAAGGCAAAGCGAAAAAAATATTTGAAACCGATAAACCAGAAATTTTACTCGTTTCATATAAGGATGACGCCACCGCTTTTAATGGAATAAAAAAAGGAACTATATTAGGAAAAGGAATAATAAATAATAAAGTTACAAATTATATGATGCGACTTCTTGAAAAAGCGGGAATTCCTACGCATTATATTGAAGAAATTTCAGAGAGAGAAACTTTAGTTAAAAAGGTTTCGATAATTCCGCTTGAAGTTATTATTAGAAATGTTTCGGCTGGCTCTTTTGCAAAAAATTACGGAGTGGAAGAGGGAATAATTTTTGACGAACCGACAATAGAATTTTCTTATAAAAACGATAATCTCGGCGACCCTTTAATCAATTCCTATCATGCAATCGCTTTGAAACTTGCAACAAAAGAAGAAATTGAAATTATAAAAAAATACGCTTTCAAAATAAACGAAGAGATGAAAAAATTTTTTATTTCAATAAATGTAAAACTCATTGATTTTAAACTTGAATTTGGAAAACTTGCAGATAATAAAATAGTTCTTGCCGATGAAATCTCTCCCGATACATGTCGTTTTTGGGATGCGACTACAAACGAAAAACTTGATAAAGATAGATTTCGTAGAGATTTGGGAAATGTAGAAGGCGCTTATAAAGAAATGATGAAAAGAATACTCGGATAATTTTTTGGAGAAATTATATGTCTGAAATAAGAGAAGAATGCGGAGTTTTTGGAATTTATAGCCCTAAAAAAGAAAATTTATCTCAAATCGTATATTTCGGATTATTTTCTTTGCAACATAGAGGACAAGAATCTTGCGGAATAGCCGTTAATAACGAAGGAATTTTTAGCTCTTATAAAGATTTAGGATTGGTAAACGATGTTATAACTCCTAGCGTTATTGATAAACTTGGCGAAGGAAATATTGCGGTTGGACATGTTCGATACGGCACTACGGGAGGAAACGAAAGAAGCAACGCTCAACCTATAGTTGTAAATCATATAAAAGGAAGTATGGCTTTAGCTCATAACGGAAATCTTATAAACTCTTACGAATTGCGTTCTGAATTTGAAGCGAAAGGCTCTATTTTTCACACGACTTCGGATACGGAAGTAATAGCTCATACGATTATAGAAGAAAGATTAAAAGCGGATACTATAGAAGAAGCGGTTTGCGAGGCTATGAATAGAATAAAAGGCGCTTATTCAATGGTAATAATGTCGCCTCAAAAACTTATAGCTGCAAGAGACGAAAACGGTTTTAGACCTCTTTGTTATGGAAAAACTGCAAACGGAGAATATGTAGTAGCTTCTGAAAGTTGTTCTTTAGATTCTGTCGGAGCGGAGTTTATAAGAGATATAGAAAAAGGAGAGATTGTAGTTTTTGGTAAGGACGGAATAACTTCTATAAAAAAACATTGTAATAAAGCGAAACAAACTTTATGCGTTTTTGAATATATTTATTTTGCGCGTCCCGATTCTATAATAGACGGAAAAAATGTTTATGAGGCGAGAATTAAAGCGGGAGAGATACTTGCAAAAGAGAATCCTGTAAATGCAGATATTGTAGTCGGAGTTCCCGATTCTGGATTGGATGCGGCTTTAGGATATTCAAAAGCTTCGGGAATACCTTACGGAATAGGATTAATAAAAAATAAATATATCGGAAGAACTTTTATACATCCCGAAGTAAAGAGTCGTATGGATAGAGTTAAAATAAAATTAAATCCTATGGCAAATGTCGTTAAAGGAAAAAGAGTTATTCTTATAGACGATTCTATAGTTAGAGGAACGACAAGCGGAAGAATAGTTAAACTTTTAAGAGAAGCGGGAGCTATTGAAGTGCATATGAGAGTTTCGGCGCCGCCTTTTGTAAACCCTTGCTATTATGGAATCGATATAGATTCAAAAGATAATTTAATCGCTTGCAAATATATGATTGAAGAGATAGCAAAAAAAATCGGAGCGGATACTCTTGGATATTTAAGTTTGGAAGGAGTTAAAAAAATAGGTTATGTCAATGAAAAAAGCGGATTCTGTATAGCTTGTTTTGACGGAAATTATCCTACAAAAATTCCAACCGAAAAATTTAAAAATCGTTTTGAAAGAAAGATAAATAATATAGACGAGGAAAAATCAAAATGAATAATTCCAAATCCGATATTTACGCGAAAGCGGGAGTCGATATAACGGCGGGATATAAATCTGTAGAGCTTATAAAAAAGCATATAGCTAAAACTAATATTAAAGGCGTTATTTCAAGTATCGGAGGATTCGGCGGATTATTTGAACTTGATTTAAAAGGAATAAAGAAACCCATTTTGGTAAGCGGAACTGACGGAGTTGGGACAAAATTAAAGATAGCGTTTTCAATGAATAAACATGACACTATAGGAATAGACTGCGTTGCTATGTGCGTAAACGATATAATATGCGTTGGAGCGAAACCTCTTATATTTTTAGATTATATTGCTTGCGGAAAAAATTATCCCGAAAAAATTTCTGAAATAGTAAAAGGAATAGCAAAAGGATGCGTTCAATCTAATTGCGCTTTGATAGGCGGAGAAACTGCTGAGATGCCCGATTTTTACGCTAAAGACGAATACGATTTGGCGGGATATTCTACGGGAATAGTTGACAAATCAAAAATAATAAATAATAGTTTGATAAAAAAAGGAGATATTATAATCGCTTTATCTTCGAGCGGAATTCATTCAAATGGATTTTCGCTTGTTAGAAAAATTTTAAATATTGATAATTCAAATATAAATAATGTAGTTAAAGAACTTGGGAAAAAATCTATTGGCGAGATATTATTAACGCCGACAAAAATTTATGTTAAACCGATTTTAAAATTATTAAAAAAAATTAAAGTAAAAGGAATATCGCATATAACGGGCGGCGGTTTTTACGAGAATATTCCAAGATGCATTCCAAACGGACTTTGCGCAGAGATAGAAAAAAATAAAATTAAAATTTTGCCAATATTTAAATATATTCAAAAAATTGGAAATATAGAAGAGCGAGATATGTTTAATACTTTTAATATGGGAGTCGGAATGTGCATAATCGTTTCAAAAAAAGACGCTGAAAAAACTATTGAAATTTTAAGCTCCTGCAAAGAGGACGCTTATATTATTGGCAAAATAATTGAGAATAAAGAAAAAATTATTTTTAAGGAATGATATGAATAAAAAAATAAGAATCGCCGTATTGGTTTCGGGAAACGGAACTAATTTGCAATCTTTAATAAACGCTCAAAAAAATAAAATAATAAAAAGCGGAAAAATAGAATTGGTTATTTCAAATAATTCTAACGCTTTCGCTTTGAAACGAGCCGAAAAATCAAAAATTCCTTTTGAAATTATTTCTAAAAAAGAATGCAAGAAAATAGAGGAATTTGAAAGAAAATTAAAAGAAATTTTGAAATCTTATAAAATCGAGCTTATAGTTTTGGCGGGATTTATGTCGGTTTTGTCTAAAAATTTTGTAAAAGATTATCCTAAAAAAATTATCAATATTCACCCTTCGCTTATTCCTTCTTTTTGCGGAAAAAATTTTTACGGAATAAAAGTTCATGAAGAAGCTATAAAAAGAGGAGTTAAAATTACGGGTGCTACAACGCATTTTGTAAACGAAATTGTTGACGGCGGAGAGATTATAATGCAAAAAGCCGTTAAAGTTTTAGATAACGATACGGCGGAAAAATTGCAAAAAAGAGTTATGGAATCTGCCGAATGGATTATACTTCCAAAGACTGTGGAAAAAGTTTGTAAAAGCCTTATTTTATAATTATTTTTAAAATAAATTGATATTTATAAAAAATTTAAAAAGCAATTTGAAAAAAATTATCCTTTCTTTGTTTTATTTATATTTTTCTTTATTTTATTTTTGGCTTTTTCAATTTTATATTCTCTTCCAACCGATTTATAAATGAATCCCAATTTTTTTATTTCTATAAATTTAAGTTTTTCAAAATTAAGAATTTCGTTAGGCAATTCTTTTGCATATCCGTCCCAAATTATATCAATTCTTTCAAGATTAACCAAATTTTTAATTTCTTTTGGTAGTTCTTTTAAGTTTGCGCTTTTAATATGAAGGCTTTTAAGATTAATTAAATTTCCTATTTCTCTTGGAAGCTCTTTCATTTTATAACATTCTATTGTTAAATGTATTAATTTAGTAAAATTTGCAAGCTCTTTTGGAAATTCCTTTAAGCTATAAGATGAATATATCTTAAAATATTCAAGGTTAATTAAATTCCCAAACTCTTTAGGAAATTTTTTTAAATTACTTTCCCATAAAGTGAAATATTTTAGTTTTTTTAAATTTCCTATTTCATGAGGCAATTCTTTTAAATTTTCGCAAGCTATTTCTATATCTTCAAGTTTTGAAAAATTGCATATTTCTTTAGGCAGTTTTACTAATTTATCGCAACTTATTATAAGACTTTTAAGGTTAACAAAATTGGCAATTTCATTAGGAAGTTTTTCTAAATTTTCGCTTCTTAATTTCAAATTCTTTAAGATTAGTAAGATTAAATAATTCTTTCGGAAGTTCGTTTAATTTTTTACAACTTATTTCAAGTTTTTTAAGGTTAGTTAACTTCCCAATTTCTTTTGGCAATTTCTTTAATTTGCAACCGCGAAAACCTCCGATAGTAAGCTCTTCAAGATTAATTAAATTTCCAATATCTTTTGGCAACACTTTTAAGTTTATGGATTTTATATATAGTTCTTTAAGATTTACAAGTTTAAAAATTTCATTTGGAATATAAGAAAAATTTTTTTCCGCTCTAGATAATTCGCCAAGCGTAAGTTCTTTAATATCCAATAGCTTATTTTTATCTTTGGTTTTCAATTCTTTAATATCATATTTTTTAGCCCATTTGTTTAATTTTTCAATATCTTTTTTGGTTAAATTGTTTTGCATTTTAATTTATCCTGTTTAATAAAATTATTTATATATTTTGAAAATTAAAGAATTATAATTTATGCATTATCTAATTTTATATTATCTCTTAAAAATTCATATAATTCAATTATCTTATCGGCTATATCTTCAGCTTCATCTTTTTTAGTAGTATCAATAAATTTGAGATAAACCCAACTACTTCCATATTCTGAACTTTCACCTTCTATACAATTATTAAGGATTTTAGTAATTTTATTTTTAATTTTATCAATATATTTTAATTGATTAATAATATCAGGTTTTTCAGAAAAAACGCTTATGCATAAATGATAATCGAGACGCTGGTCTAATATTATATGAATATCATTATTTTTTCCTATTGGAATATCTATATTTAAAGAATATGAATCTCCAGAAGAAAACCTATAACTAACAAGTTCTTTAGATATAATATTAGCATAAATGCCTTTATTTGTTTTATATTCTTCCACAATTTTTCTTATATATGAATAATATTCTATATCTCTCGATACAAGATTAAGTCTTTTATTTGAAATTACTTTTTGGGCATTTTCCAATAACTCGTAAAATTTATTTAATTTATCAAAACTATCTTTTATTGGTTCGCCCTCGTTTATTAATGATTTAAGATTTAAAAAATCTTCAGTTATTTTTTGTTCCACTTTATTTTCCTCCGTTTCTTTACTTATAAATTTTTCGTTATCTCTTATTTGAATTAAAGCCGAATAAATCGACTGATATTTTTGTTCTTTTAAGAATTCGTATTCTTTATTATTTAAAATTTTATCTTCAATCCAATTTGACATATCGTCATGCGATAAATAATATATTTTATTTTCTTTTTCTAAATCTGAAATTAATTTTTTATCAATACTAAATTCTGACGGTTTATAACCGTATCGGGTTAAATAAACTACAAATATATTATCTTTAATAATTTTATTTTCATTAATTCTATTACTATAATAATCTTGCAATTGGTTTGGTTGGTCGCCAGCTCCAATTTTATTTTCAATTATTATTTCAAAATTATCGGACTGTATAAATAAATCCATTCTACGCTTACTTTCGATTGAAGGATGCTCTTCGCTATAAACACTTATATTGGAAGAATTAATATTTACGCTATCGTTTCCTAATTTTTCTTTAATAATATATTCCGAAAAATCTTTTGCAAAATTTATTTCTTTATTATCATATTTAAATTTTATTTTAAGAATATTATATAATAGCGAACTATTTGAAACTTCATAATATGTATTGCCCAAAATATTTATTATATTAACTATAGGAATTAATTTTTCTTTTGCCTCGTTTATACTTTCAAATATTTTGTCTCTATTTTCAATAATATTTTTTAATAAATTAAGAGTTTGATTTTCTACTTCTGTCATAAAAATTCCTCCTATTTTTATATTATACTTATATTTTAAATTGTCAATTATTTATATTAAATATTTAAATTTTATTTATTTAAAAATTTTACTTAAACTTAACCTTTTAATTCTAAATCTTTTAAATTTAGTTAAATTTTCAATTTCTTTTGGTAGATTTTTTATTTTATTACAATGACTTATCTCTAAATCTTTTAATTTAACTAAATTTATAATCTCTTTTGGAAATTCTTTTAAGTTATCTCCACGATTTATTTCTAAACGCTCAAGCCTAACTAAATTTACAATTTCTTTAGGAAATTTTGTTAAATTATTTAGCCATAAAGTAAAATCTTTAAGTTTTTTTAAATTTCCTATCTCTTTAGGCAATACTTTTAAACTTTTAGAACCTATAAGAATATATTCAAGTTTGATAAAATTACCAATTTCTTTTGGCAGTCTATCTAATTTATCGCACCTTATTGTAAGTCTTTTAAGTTTAGTCAAATTTCCAATGTCTTTAGGCAATTCTTCTAAATTATTGCAGTTTATTAATAATTCTTTAAGATTAGTGAGATTGCATATTTCTTTAGGTAATTCTTTTAATTTGTGGCAACTTATTTCAAGCCTTTTAAGATTAGTCAAATTTCCAATTTCTTTTGGTAGTTTTTTAATTGTGCCTCCGACAATATAATCTCCAATAATAAGCTCTTCAAGATTAATCAAATTTTCTATCTCTTTAGGCAATACTTTTAAATTTCTCGAAAATATATAGAGTTTTTTAATATTTAATAATTTATTTCTATCTTTTGTTTGCAATTCTTTAATATCATATTTTTTAGCCCAATTATATAAATTATTAATTTCTTTTTTTGTTAAATTATTTTGCATTTTATTTCTCCTTAAAAATTCCACCAGCATTTAATTTTAGATTCTCTAATCAGATTGCCTATTTTTTTCGGAGTTTTCTTCAAGTTAGCGCAATATTGCATATCCAATTTTTCAAGTTTAGTCAAATTAATAATTTCTTTTGGTATCTCTTTTATTCCGTTTCCATGTAAATCAATCCGTTCAAGTTTAGGCATGCTTAATATTTCTTTAGGAAATTCTTTTAACTTATCGCTTCTTATATCGATTCCTTTAATTATTTTCAAATTTTCTATCTCTTTAGGAAGTCTTTCTAAATTAGAACAGTCTAATCCAAGACTGCGAAGTTTAGTAAAATTTCCTATACTTTTTGGCAATTCTTTTAAAACTTCAGAATCCATACTAAAATATTCCATTTTTAATAAATTGCCTATTTCTTCTGGAAGTTCTTTTAATTTATCGCAATACATTCTAACGCTATTAAGATTAATCAAGTTTCCAATCTCATGCGGTAATTCTTCTAAACTATCGCAATCTATTTCAAATCTTTTAAGATTAACCAAATCGCCAATTTCTTTGGGCAACTCTTTTAAGTTGGAAGAGAAAATATCAAATTCTTTGAGACTAATTAATTTCCCAATCTCTTTTGGTATTATTTTTAAATTTGAATTTTCGTTGAACGAATACTTTCCTAAACTAAATATTTTAAGATTGGCTAAATTTCCAATCTCGTTTGGTAAGTCTTTTAAATTTTCGCAATGTATATCAAGTTCTTGAAGGTTAGTTAAATTTCCAATTTCTTCAGGAATTTTTTCTAATTTCTCACACCATTCTATATTAAGTTTTTCGAGATTAACTAAATCGCCGATTTCTTTGGGGATATATTTCAAGTTTTTACAATGGTATATATTAAGATTTTTGAGTTTAGTTAAACCATTAATTTCTTTTGGAATATATTTTAAGTTTGCGCACCATATATTAAGAGTCTCGAGATTAATTAAACATTTAATTTCTTTTGGAATATTTTTTAATTTATTTAGAGCTATTTCTAATTCTTTAAGATTGATTAAATTTCCTATTTCTTTGGGAATATGTTTTAAGCTTTCGCACCAACTTATCTGAAGTTTTTCAAGATTAATTAAATCGAATAACTCTTTTGGAAGTTTCTTTGATTTGCGACAACAAATTGATAAATTTTTAAGATTGATTAATTTATATATATTTTTTGGCAAATATTTCATATTATCGCATGATATATGAAGTTCCTCAAGTTTTGTCAAATTAGATATTTCATTTGGCAATTCCGTTAAACTAGCTCGCCATATATTAAAATTTTTAAGATTAACTAAATTTTTTATATCTTTTGGAATTTCCGTTATTTCACAATTTATTTCAAGGTTTTCGAGATTTGGCAAATAAAATATTTCTTTAGGCAATTCTTTTAAACCTTTGCATCGCACTATTTTAAGAGTTTTAAGATTTTTTAAATTTCCAATTTCTTTAGGAATTCCGTTAAAATCTTCAAATTCGCTATCTATTTCTAAATATTCGAGATTAATTAAATTTCCGATTTCTTTAGGCAAACATTTTAAAATTTCAACGGCTATAGAAAGTTTTTTTAAGTTAATTAAGTTTTCTATTTCTGCTGGCAATTCTTTCATGTATCCGTTATCGCCATACATCTCTAGAGTCCTTAATTTAGATAGTTTTAATATTTCTTTTTGGAATTCAAATCCATCAAAATCAAATATTTCTAATTCGATATTTTTTATATTGTCTAAATCGTTTATTTTTTTATAATAACCTTTAAACTTATTAAAATAGATTAAACGAATATTTTCAAGATTTTTTAAGTTAAATATTTCTTTAGGAAATTCTATTAACTCCTCGCAATATATAAAATTAAGAGTTTTAAGTTTTGTTAAATTGCTTATTCCATCGGTAAATTCTGCCAAAGAATAGCAGTCTATATTAAGAGTTTCAAGATTAACCAAGTTGAAAATTTCTTTTGGCAGAGTTTTTATATCGGAAAATTCTATCGTAAGTTTTTTAAGATTAATTAATTTTTCAATATCTTTAGGAAATTCTTCCAAAGAATAGCAGTCTATATAAAAACTCTCGAGATTTGTAAGTTTGAAAATTTCGTTTGGCAAATAATCTATTTCATCAGAAACTATTTTAAGTTCTTTAATATCCAATATAATACTCAATATTTTTTCTTCTGTATCCAAATCTTCAATATTATACTTTTTCGCCCATTTGCATAAATTGTCGATTTCTTTTTTGGTTAAATTATTTATCATTTTATTTTCTACCATTTCTAATTTTTTTATCTCTCTACGAACTGACTTTGGCAACCCATCCATTGCTCTGAATTCCTCAAATATAGCGCCTTGTATGCTCATGCTGGCATAAATTTCAAATTTTATATCGCTTTCGTTGTTTGGGTTATATCTATCTATCGCTTCCAAAAGTCCGAAAGAACCTAAATATACTAAATCCTCATAATCCAAATTCTTAAAGCGTCCTTTTCCAATATTTCCTTTAATCTTATTAGCCGTATCTTCCAACAAATATTTATATTTAGTAATCAATGCTTCTCTTATTTGCGGAGATAAAGTTTTTTTATATTCTATCCAATATTCTTTTTCGTTTTCGTTAGTAATAATAATTTTATTTATATTATTGTTTTTCACTTTACTTTTCCTTTTATTTAATAAAAATTGTTTATATTAATTATAACATATAACTAGTATTATATAATGATACTAGTTATTTATATATTTTAAAAATTATAAAATTATTTTCTCATAAATTTTTTATACCATAAAGCTAATTCTTCATTGTTTAATAATTCTTTTTTAGTATAAAAGAAATGAATTTTGCCATCGCATTGCCAAGTCCACCAACCTTCTCCGTCTCTTTTATGCATTTGCAAAACGGTATTGTCGTCATAGTATTTCAAAATTAATCTATCTTTACGGCGAAAACATCTATTATAAGCTATTTTATCTTTTTTAGATGTATTGCCGCATACCCAATGAATAGGATTTTTTCTATAACTTTTTGACATAATAAACCCTTTATAATTTTAAACCCGCTTAATATTAATTAAACGAAGGGTATTATAAAAACTAAAATTAAATAGCCTATATTTATAATATATGCCATTTTTTAATCTTTTTTTTCTTTTATCACAATTTTTAATTCTACATCCTTATTTTCATTATTAGGACTATCGACAATATACTTTAATAGTTCCTTATTATTATTATTTTTAATATCAAATTCAACTTTAAATTCTGATAAATTCCATATCTCTTTAGGAAGCTCTTTTAAGTTAGAACATTTTATTTCTAACTTTTCAAGATTATTTAAATTCCCAATTTCTTTTGGAAGTTCATTTAAGTTGGGGCATGTTATATATAAATTTGTAAGATTATTTAAATTCCCAATCTCTTTAGGAAGTTCATTTAAGTTAGGGCATTCTATTTCTAACCTTCCAAGATTATTTAAATTCCCTATTTCTTTAGGAAGCTCTTTTAAGTTAGGACGTGTTATATGTAAATATTCAAGATTATTTAAATTCCCTATTTCTTTTGGAAGCTCTTTTAAGTTAGGACATCTTATTGTCAAACCTTCAAGATTATTTAAATTCCCTATTTCTTTAGGCAATTCAGTCAAGTCTTCTACCTCTATTCCGAGAAATTTAAGCCGATTAAGTTTAAAAACTTCCTTCGGAAGAGAATTTCTAGCAGCAATACCAGTAAGGTTTAAAATATCCTCTTTACTTTCTATATTTTCTTCATACACATAACGAGAATTTTGCTTTTCTTCAAGTTTTGTAGCCCAAAAATATAAATTATTAACATCTTCAAGCGTTAAATTATTTGCCATTTTATTTCTCCTGTTTTTAAGTTTAAATTTTATTGAGTTATTTTTTCTTTTAATAAATTATATAAATCAATTATTTTCTGTCCTATTTCTTCGGGTTTGTCTTTTTCAATATCTATATATAAAGTATAAATATATCCTCTATCTTCGTCTTCTTTATATTTATTGCTATCTTTACCAAGTATTTTTCCTATTTCGGTTTTAATCGGCTCTTCTCTTAACTTATTTGCAATGTTATTATTCGCAATTATATTTATAAATAAATGATAATCAACGATATAAATATTCTGTTCTAAAGTTATGCATAAATCCAAGTAGCCTATTATTGAAATAAGTATATTCCTTGACCATATACCGTTAAATTGTCCTTTAATACCTTCTTCATTATATAAGAGAGCGCCTTTCATATAATCTTCGCCTTTATCAGATTGAACTTTTTTAATAAATTCGCTTACCTTCGATGAATATTTTATATTGCCAGATATAAGCTCGAATTTTTTATCTATAATTACTCTTTGAGCATTTTCTAACAATTCATAAAATTTGTTTAATTTATCAAAGCTATCCTTTATCGTTTCTTCCTTATTTAATAAATTTTCAAAATATTTATTCTCTTCAAAAAAATTTTTAATTTTTTCTTTTTTCATGTTGTTCTCCTCGTTTGGATTAGTTATAATTTTTTCGTTATCTCTTATTTGAATTAATGCGGAATAAATCGATTGATATTTTTTATCGAATTTCAAAAACTCGTATTTATTTAAAATATCGTTTTCAATCCATTCGGCTATATCGCCGTGTGATAAATAATATATTTTATCTTTTAACTCTTCTTTTGTTTCTTTTGATATGCTATATTCTGACGCTTCATATTTCCATCTGGTTAAGTAAACTAAAAATATTTCTTTTTCTCCGTTATATCTATCGTTATAATAATCTAATAATTGATTTTCTTGGTCGCCCGCATTTATTTTGTTTTCAATTATTATTTCAAATTTATCGAATACGATTAATATGTCAATTCTTCTGCCGTCTTTAGTTTGAAATTCTCTATATACATTTTTAAATTTAGCGTTTTTAATTTTATCTTTATATTCATCGCCAACAATATATAAAGAAAAATCTTTTGCAAAATTTATTTCTTTATTATCATATTTAAATTTTATTTTAAGAATATTATGAAGTAAAGAACTATTTTTTACTTCGTCATAGGCGCAACCTAAAATATTTATTATATTAACCGTTGGAATAATTCTTTTCTTTGCCTCTTCAATATCTTTTTCAATTTTTTCTTTGTTTTCAATTAAACTTTTTAGCAAATCGATTTGTTTATCTTCTGCCATATAGCATACCTCCTTTATTAGATTTTAAACATTTGTAAAATTTTTTATGCATTTTTTACTCCTTAATAAAAATTTAAATTTATAAATATTCTTTAGTTTTTTCAATACAAAACATTGCTTTATAAGCATCCATTTCATCATCTACTTCTAAAAGAATGTCATCTTCTGTATTTGTTTTACTAATTCTTAATTTTAATAAATAATTGAAATCATGGAACTTTTTATATATTTCTAATATATCGGTAAGAGGCGCTAATACCATTATAGGATTTGTTTTTTGGTATGATTTTATCCATAATTTTTTATTAGTTATATATAATGTTCCTCTATACATTTCTCTAAATCTTCTATGTTCTTTATTGTCATAATATTCTGTAAGTCTTCTTATATCATCTATAATCAAAAAACAACCTTCGTCTTCTCCAAAAATATGGTCTAAATCGGTTTCTACAAAATATTTATTTTCTACATAGCCTACAATTTCATTATAAATTTCATCCACTTTTTCTTCTTCTGCACGTCTTCTTTCTTCATCATTTTCTATACGCTCTCTATTAATATCAAAATATCTAATTTTTTCTTCTAAAATTTTTCTTAATACATTATCTTTTTCCGCCCATTTTTCAATTCCATTTTTTAGAAATAAGATTTTATCGTCTATTCCATCGATTTTATTTAAATGAACTTCTATTACATTAGTATATAAAACTTTTATTTTTTCTCTATCTTTTCTTGACAATTTGCCAAATTCGTTTTGTAAATATAAAATTTCATCATCTATTCCTTCAATTTTTGCTAAATTATATTTAATTAAATTCATATATAAAAAATTTGTTTTTTCTCTATCTTTTCCTGATAATTTTGAAATTTCATTTTGTAAATATAAAATTTTGTCGTCTATTCCATCGATTTTATAAAAAATTAGATTAAATTTTCTTTCAAAATTAATCATTTTAATTTTTTTAATAGTTTTTATAAAATATAAAATAGATAATATAATGGTAATAAGACATATTGTTAATAAAAATATGCCAAATTCTTTCATATCTTCATCGCTATGTTTTAATAATGAGAAAGCTTCATAAGTTATTGGTAAAACTATTGAATATGTAATAAGCACAAAAGCAAATTTCTTCTCATAAGTGTCTTTTCTACGAAGTATAATTCTAAGAAATGTTAAATCAATTATAGCAAAAAGTATCATTTTAAATTCTGACTTCATACCAGATATTGCCCCTATATAAATTAACAAAGCGGCATATATTATTGACATTTTAGTAAATCCACGCATTTTAATTCTCCTTTTTTATTTATTAAAGTAGGTAAAAATTATTAATTTCTACCTACCGCATCCATTCAACTTTACTTATAAAGCTGGGGCATGTTTGCCTTTACTCGGTCCATCTGGATGTCTTGAGCAACTGCTGGCAGTTAAATTCCTCAAATCTGAGTATTTCTGTCCGCAATATTTGCAAATATATTGAGATTTCTCTCCTCCCTCGTAAAGCTTGTGTTTTCCCTTACTCGGTCCATCTGGATGTCTTGAGCAACTGTTAGCAGTCAAATTCCTAACATCGGAATATTTTTGCCCACAGTATTCGCAATAATAATTTGCCATTTTTTGTCTCCTTTTAATTTAAATTTTTTATTATATTATAACATATAACTAGTATCATACAGTGATACTTGTTTTTATTTTTCCCAAAAATATTTTGTATATAAAAATATGAATAAAAACATTTAATTGAATAAACGATTTTATTAAATATGAACTCAAAATAAATATAATAGTTTTTATAATTAATAAGTAAACATAAAATTTTAAAATGATGCTGAGCTGAGCTGAGCTGAGCTGCAGAATTTATTATTTTTTAGTATTTCATTTTTCTTTAACATAGTTAAAATTATACAATATCTTAAAAATAAGTCAAGCGTTTTATATAATTTATAATATTTTTATTCGCTTTAACGATTGTAATTATAATATTTTTAAAAATAAATTTCAACCGTTTTTATTGACTAATTAAGGTTTATAATTAATATATAAAGTCAAATTATTTATTCCGATAACGGCAAAAAAATTAATAAAATGCATTCTTTATTGATATTTTGCCGATAAAATATATAATAATTTATATGAATTATTTATTAGTATCTCAAATATCAAAAAAATGGAATATACCAGAAGACGCTAAAAAACCAAATCGTATAAATAAAAAATATTCTAAACCAAAAACATTGCTTGAAATACTTCAATTTGAAAAGAAAAATAAAATCGCAGGCGGAATATATCATAAAATTCAAATAGATTTAACATTTAATTCAAATCATATTGAAGGCAGTAAATTAACTATAGAGCAGACAAGATATATTTTTGAAACAAATACCATAGAAATTGGAAATCAAATATTAAACTCTGACGATATAATCGAAACGGCTAATCATTTTAAATGTATAGATGTAATAATAGAATCTGCCAAAAAAACTATATCGGAACAATTTATAAAAGAATTGCATAAAATATTAAAAAGCGGAACAAGTAGCGATAGACTTGATTGGTTTAAAGTAGGAGATTATAAAAAACTTCCAAACGAGGTTGGAGGCAAGGAAACTACAAAACCTAAAATTGTGGCGAAAGAAATAAAAAAACTTATCGATTGGTATAATTCGCTTTCGTTAATAACATTTGACGATATTTTAAATTTTCATTATAAATTTGAAATGATTCATCCTTTTCAAGACGGAAACGGACGCGTTGGAAGATTAATTATGTTTAAAGAATGTTTAAAACATAATATAGTTCCTTTCATTATAGACGATAATTTGAAACTATTTTATTATCGCGGTTTAAATGAATGGAAAAATGAGAAAGGTTATTTAAGAGATACATGTTTAACGGCTCAAGATAAATTTAAAACTTGGCTTGATTATTTTCAAATACCTTACAAGAATTAAAAATATTATAGATTAAAAAATTAAAATTTAGCGAGGTTATGATATGGGACCTAATCCGAATGAAATTTTTCCTAATCCGAAAATACCGAGTTTATGCTTTATCAAAAATGTTATTAAAAATCCAAATATAATTGTCGGAGAATATACTTATTATGACGACATTAACGGAGCGGAGAATTTTGAAAGTCATGTGACGCATCATTATGATTTTATAGGAGACAAACTTATCATAGGAAAATTTTGCGCTATTGCAAAAGGAATTGAATTTATAATGAATGGAGCAAATCATAGAATTAACGCAATTACCACATATCCTTTTAATATTATGGAAAACGGTTGGGAAAAAAGCGCGCCTTCTTTATCTGATTTAAAATTAAAAGGAGACACTATTATAGGCAACGATGTTTGGATAGGGCAAAATGTCACCGTCCTGCCCGCAGTTCATATAGGAGACGGTGCGATAATCGGAGCAAATTCAGTTGTGGCAAAAGATATTCCGCCTTATTCCGTTGCCGTTGGTAATCCTTGCGAAGTTAAAAGAAAAAGATTTGACGAAGATTTAATTGAATATTTGCTTAAAATTAAATGGTGGGATTGGAGCGCTGAAAAGATTTTTAAGAATATGGAAGCTTTATGCAGCGGAGATTTATCAAAAATTAAAAATATTATAGATTAACAAATTAAAATTTATCAAGGAAAAATAATGAGTAAATACGGACATTTATGGATGTATATTGATTTAATTTTTAAACAAACGAATAAAGAAAAAATTGAATTATCTTTTAATCAAATAAAAGACGCTACAGGTTTTGATATTGACCATTCTTTTTTAACTTATAAAAAAGAGCTTTTAGATTACGGTTATAAAGTTGAAAAAATAAAATTGAAAGATAAAATAATTATATTTTCAAAGTATAGATATTAATTTGTAAAGGAAAATTATTATGGATAATAAATGGGAAGAAATGTATATAGCCGCGAAAACCGTTCAAAATGAAAGAAAAATATCTAAATATGTAGAAGCGGGAACTGTCGCAGCTGCAATTCTATCGACAAAGAATAAAATATATACGGGAGTTTGTATAGATACATGCTCTACATTGGGAATATGCGCGGAAAGAAATGCGATTTTCAATATGATAACAAACGGAGAATATAAAATTAAAAGAGTTATTGCGATTATGCCAAACGAAGAAACGGGCGCGCCTTGTGGGGCTTGTCGAGAATTAATGGTTCAATTAATGCCTGACGATTATAAAGATATTGAAATTATGCTTGACTATAAAAATAAAAAAATTTTAAAGCTCGGAGAAATTACGCCAGAATGGTGGATATAAATAATAAGTAAATTATAAAATGAATTAGTTTATAATATTAATTAAAACTATGTAAAGTTTATATAAAAAAGGAGATGCAATTTTTAATATTGTATCTCCTTTAATTAATTATAAATCTATTTTTATAATTTAAGCATTAATTTACTCATTCTTGAAGCAAAAAGTTTTGTATCTTCCAAAGGCAGATTTTCAAGTATGCAAGCTTCATCGTATAAAAGCTCGCTATATTCTTTAAATAAATCCGATTTTTTATTTGTTTGATATTCTTTTTCCATAGCTTTAAAAACTTCATGCGAAGTATTTATTTCTAAAACTCGCTCCGCTTTCATGCCAAACATATTGTTTCCCGTTTCGGCAAGAACTTTAGCCATATTAAAACTAATCGAATCTTCTTTATTTACAAGACAAACCAAACTTTCTTTTAATCTGTCGCTTTCTCTAACATCCGCCACTTTATTATCGCCCAAAATTTCTTTAACGGCTTTAAGTATATCTTTCACTTCTTTATTTTCTTCTTTTGAAAAATCTTTATCCGTTTTTTCATTGTCGGCTTGAAGTATAGAATGAAGTTTTATTTCTTCATAATCTCTCATTATTCCAACCATAAACTCGTCAACTCTATCGGTAAAATAAAGAACTTCAAAACCTTTATCTTTCATGCCTTCCATGTGAGGAAGTTTTTCTATAGAGGCTTTATCTTTTCCCGCCGCATAATAAATAAATTCTTGTCCTTCTTTCATTCTCGCTTTATATTCCGCTAAAGTCGTATATTCGTTTTCCGACATTTCTGAAGATTGAAATAATAAAAGATTTGATAATTTTTCTTTTTTAGTGAAATCGCTATAAATTCCTATTTTTATCGACTCTCCAAATTCTTTAAAAAACTCTTCGTATTTTTTTCTGTCGTTTTTTAAAATATTTTCCAAAGTTTCCAAAATTTTCTTTTCGATATTTGAAGCGATTCTTTTTAATTGAGCCGTATGTTGTAAAATCTCTCTCGAAATATTAAGCGAAAAATCTTGAGAATCAACCAAGCCTCGAACAAATTTTAAATATTCGGGAATCAATTCTTTGCATTTATCCATTATAAAAACATTTTTTGAATATAATTCTAAACCTCTTTCAAAATTAGGATACAAAAAATTGAAAGGAGCTTTTGAAGGAATAAAAAGTAAAGCCGTATATTCCAAAGTTCCTTCCGCTTTAGTATGAATAATATCGAAAGGTTCGGCGTAATCATGAAAATGTTCTTTATAAAATTCGTTATATTCTTCTGTTTTGACATCGCTTTTATTTTTCTGCCAAATGCTAATCATTGAGTTTATAGTTTTCTCTTCGTATTGCTGAATCTCTTTTTCATCTTTTTTAGGAATCGGCATATCCATAATAATCGGATAATGAACATAATTTGAATATTTTTGAATCAATCTTTCTAAAGTATATCTATTTGAATAATCTTCTTCGTTTTCTTCATTTTCATTTTTAGGTTTTAATTTCAATATTATATTAGTTCCTCTATCCGCTTTATCAATATCTTCTATAGAATAAGAACCGTCTCCCGAGCTTTCCCATTTAACGCCTTTGTCGGATTCTACATTTTTAGTTTCTATTATAATATTATCCGCAACCATAAAAGCCGAATAAAAACCTACTCCAAATTGTCCGATTAAATCGATTCCGCTTTCTTTTTTATTTTCCGCTTCTTGTTTAATTTTCTCTAAAAAAGCTTTAGTTCCGCTTCTTGCGATAGAGCCAATATTTTGTATAACATCTTCTTTTGTCATACCAATTCCATTGTCTTTTATCGTTAGAATTCTATTTTGTTCGTCTATTTCTATTTTTATTCTCAAATTATCCATTCCCGTATATTTATCGCTTTTAGTTATGGATTCAAATCTCGCCTTATCCAAAGCGTCGCTCGCGTTTGAAATAAGTTCTCTTAAAAATATCTCTTTATGAGTATAAATAGAATGAACCATTAAATTTAAAATTTGTTTAGTTTCGGCTTCAAAATTAAGTATTTGTTTTTCTGCCATTTTTAACTCCTTATTATTTATATATTATAAAAAATAAAAGTTGAAATATAAAGCCTTAAATTAAGTAAAAGTTATAAAGTGAAAATATTATAATTTAAATTAAATAAAAAATCAATTCTTTTTATTTATTTATTTGCATAACAATATATGCATCCGTTTGGGCAAGTATTATAAGTTCCTATATCTACGCTTTTTATACAATTGCAAAGTTTTCTCTGCCCTTTATCTTTATTTTCTTTTATTTTATATCCTAAAATATTTTCTATTCTGTTTTTATCTATGCAAGAAGAATTTTCTATATTATCAAAACTCTGCGAACAGTTTTTTAATATTATATTATTTCTACTAGCGATTTCTTTTAAATCGTTAATTAAATTTTTACGCTCTTCGATATCGTTATTTATATCTTTAAATACATTTTTTATTTTTGAATATATTTGAACAAAACTAAATATGCATTCGTCCGTATAATTTTTAAGAGCGTTTGAAATATAAGAAAAATTTTTAATATGATAATTTGAATTAAATTCTTTATTTAAAATAATCGGGTCGTATCTCCAAACTATTTTATCTTTTTTGAATCTATCGCTTATATTAATAAATTTTTTTATTAATAATTCTTTATTTGGAATATTTTTTTCTATATTTTTATCATAAGCCGTGATAGTGAAATGAATATAAAATTTATATCCCATATTTCTAACTTCTTCCAAAAAATCTATATTCGGATTTTTGCTCCAAAAAACTATTATATCTACATTTTCTTTACTCAAATCTACTTTATAGAATTTATTTTTATTAAAAGGATTTTGAACTAAAACATATTTATCCTTTAATTTTTCTAAAAACCATTTGCAATGAGTCGATGGTATATCGGTTCTTCTGCTTGCGCTTATCATCATATTTTTAATTATAATGCAAATAATTTTTTTGACAATTTTTATTTGTTTTGTATAATTTAAGAATTATTTTATTTGGAGGAAATAAATGAAATCTTACAGAAAAGTATTGGATATTAATTATCCGAAAAGAAGAGGATATTTAAACATAACTCCCGAAGTTCAAAAATGTTTGGAAGAAAGCGGAATTAAGGAAGGATTAATTTTATGCAATGCAATGAATATAACTGCAAGCGTATTTATAAACGATGACGAAAGCGGATTACATAGCGATTTTGAAATTTGGCTTGAAAAATTAGCTCCCGAAAAACCGCATAGTCAATATAAACATAACGGATACGAAGATAACGCTGACGCTCACATGAAAAGACAAATTATGGGACGCGAGGTAGTCGTTGCAATTACGAATGGCAAACTTGATTTTGGAACTTGGGAACAAATTTTTTACGGAGAATATGACGGAAAAAGAAATAAAAGAGTTTTGATAAAAATTATAGGCGAATAAAAAAGGCAAGGATTTAATCCCTGCCTAAAAATAGTTTTCAATAATTTATATATTTTCAGAATAGGATGTATATTTAGCGTTAAATTTATCCATATCTACTTCTTTACAAATCTTTCCCGTAACCGCCGCAGTTATCATGCCGTCATTAACATTAAGCATAGTTCTTCCCATATCTATAATAGGCTCTATTCCCAAAAGAACGGCAACCAAACCTACGGGAAAATTCAAAGCGGAAAGCGTAATTAAAGCGGCGTTTGTAGCTCCTCCGCCGACTCCCGCTATTCCAAAACTTCCGATAGCTATTATTATTATAACCTTTATTAAAAAATAAGGCTCAAAAATATTTATTCCCAAAGTAGGCGCTATCATAGCGACAACCATAGCGGGATAAATTCCCGCGCATCCGTTTTGTCCTATTGTAACCGCTAGCGAAGCCGATAAATTTGATACTCCTTCGGAAATTCCCATTCCATTTGTTAAAGTAGAAGTAGTTAAAGGCAAAGTTCCCGCACTCGTTCTTGAAGAAAAAGCAAAAGTAAGAACTGCAAAAGCTTTTGAATAGTATTTAAAAGGATTATATCCGAATATTATAAGTATAATTGTATGAATTAAAAGCATAATAATTACAGCTACATAAGAAGCGATTAAAAACTGTCCTAATTGAGCGAAAGCATTTAAATCGCTTGAAGCCATAAATTTTGTCATAAGAGCCAATACGCCGAAAGGAGTTAATCTCATAACGAAAGAAACTATTTTCATTATAATATCATGTAAAGTTTGCATTATCTTAAAAAAGAAATCGAAAATTTCAGGTTTTTTATTTTTTAAGCCTAAAGCCGAAACTCCGATTAAAGCGGAAAAGAATACTACCGATAAAGTCGGCGAGCCTCCAAATCCCGCTAAAGACGAAAAGGGATTTGTAGGAATAATCTCTAATAATTGTTGAGGAATGGGCTTTGAATTAAAACTTTCAAGTCTGCCTTCGTAATTTGAAGCTCCTTGAGAAATATCGCCAACTAAAGATTGTAATTTTGAAGCGTCTAATCCAAAACCTTTTGAAACCAAAATTCCAACCAAAGCAGATATTGCGGTTGTTATCATTAATACCGCTATAATGCTGAAAGTCATTTTTTTCAAATTGCTTCCGCCTTTTATATTAATCAAAGCCATAGTTATAGAAACAAATATAAGAGGCATTACCAACATTTGCAAAAGCCTAACATATCCGTTGCCTACGATATTATACCAAATTATAGTTTTATTAATTATTTCTATATTTGATGCATATAAGGTTCTTAATAAAAAACCTAAAGCTAAACCCATAATTAACGCGCCTAATACTCTAAATGTAAAATCAATATGTTTCTTTTGCATTACATAAAGAATAGCCATTAATACTAAAAATATTATTATATTAATTAAAACATATAAACTCAAGTTAAAAACTCCTTTAATTAAAAAATATTTTAATTTAATTTTATTTATTTCTTTTTTCCTTGATTTGCCACAGCTTCCATAGCTTTTTTAACCGCTTCAGGGTCGCCTAAATATTGTTTATTAATCGCCTTAAAATTATCGTCAAGCTCATAAACTAAAGGCATTCCCGTTGGTATATTTAATTCTGTAATATCCGCATCCGAAATATTATCAAGATATTTTACTAAAGCTCTTAAACTATTGCCATGCGCCGCTATTATTATTTTTTTGCCCGCTTTAATATCGGGCAGAATAATATTTTCCCAATAAGGCACTACTCTTGCAACCGTATCTTTCAAACATTCGGTTAATGGAAGTTCTTTTTCGGTTAAACTTTTATATCTTGCGTCATGTCCTGGAAATCTTTCGTCAGTTTTTTCCAAAGCTGGAGGCGGGGTGTCATAACTTCTTCGCCAAACTTTAACCTGCTCTTCTCCATATTTTTCAGCCGTTTGAGATTTGTTTAATCCTTGCAAAGCTCCGTAATGCCTTTCATTTAACTGCCAAGCCTTTTCGACTGGTATCCATAAAAGTCCCATCTCTTCCAAAACTAAATTTAAAGTTTTTATCGCTCTTGTGAGAGTGGAAGTGTAGGCTTTATCGAAAGTAAATCCCGCTTTTTTTAATTCTTTACCGCCATTTTTAGCTTCTTCAATTCCTTTTTCAGATAGAGTAACATCAGCCCAACCCGTAAAAAGATTTTCCTTATTCCAAACGCTTTCTCCATGACGAATTAAAACTACTTTTGTCATTAAAAACTCCTATTTAATTATTTTTAAATTATTGCAATTATTATACATTAAATATAAAAAATAATAAAGAACAATTTTATAAAATATTTAATAAATAGAAAAAGTTGACAAATATTTTTTATTTAAGTATAATTTGAAATTGATATTTAGGAATAGATTATGTCTAAAAAAAATAAAAAAGAAAAAAATAATATTTCTTCTGGCGAGATAGTTAAAAATAAAAAAGCGCTTTTTAATTATGAGATTATAGAAAAATACGAATCTGGAATAGTTTTGCTTGGAACGGAAGTCAAATCTTTAAGAGAGCGAGCCGTAAATATGTCCGATAGCTACGCTTCGTTTAAAAAAGGCGAGCTTTTTATAGTTAATATGCATATATCTCAATATCATTTTGGAAATAGAAATAATCATGAGCCTTTGCGAGAGCGAAAACTTTTAATGAAAAAAAGAGAATTAAAGCGTTTATTCGGAAAAGTTAAAGAACAAGGACTTACTTTAATTCCAATAAGTTTATATTTTAGCAAAGGAAAAATTAAAGTTGAAATAGCTTTAGCGAAAGGCAAAAAACTTCATGACAAACGAGAAACTCTAAAAAGAAAAACTTTAGACAGAGAAATGGAAAGATATATCAAAAGATAATTTTTAAAATTAAAATAAACGCTTGATATATTTTTAAAAAGATTGTATAATTATAATTAATAAATATTTAAATTATTTTGTTGACAAAAATTTTAAATGTTTTATAATATTATTTAATTAATTAAAATAAATAGTTGACAAATTTTTTAAATATTTTATAATATTGTTAAATTAAATTAATCAATATTGAAAAAATTTAAAATAAACTATTGACTAATTTTTTTTAATGTTGTATAATTTAATTGATAAAAATATTTGCCGAGAAATCGGTGAGGAAAGTTTGATATGAAAATTACGATAAATAACAATACTGTAAATTTGTTAAGCAAAGCAAAGCAAAGCAAAGCAAAGCAAAGCAAAGCAAAGCAAAGCAAAGCAAAGCCATAATTGTCTTTTAAATAATAATTTTAAATTTTATATATTTCAATTTTTAAAGGCATTTAAATTTTTAAGTGTCTCAATTTTGTTGCATAATTTAGTTAAAATCTTTTTAACTTTAATCAATTTCGATAGCTTATCAAGGAAAATTAAAAATCCTTGTTTAGTTATAAAAAAATTTTATTCAAAAGGAGTGTGCAAAATGAAACACACAAAAAACATTCTTAAATCTTTATTAATAACGGTAATGGCTTTATCGTTATTGGCGGTTAGCTGTAGCAAGGACGAAGGCGGAAGCAAACCTACTAGCCCACAAACCGTAGTAGTTGATGCAGCGACAATGACAAGTGAATTATTGTCAATATTTACTTCAACTGTAGATGTACAAAATTCTAATCTTTTTGAATTAGATAGCGCTGTTACACCTCAACAAGGTAATGTGACTGTAAAAGCAGTAGCTAATAAACAAATTACAGATATAAAAGACCCATTGAAAAAATCAATTGATGAAGTAGCAAGCAAGAATGCTAGTGTAATTAAATTGACTAGCGATGATACTAAACTTGATGCTAATAAAAAATTAACTCTAACAATGGAGCCAGCAAATGCTAATGTAAAATTCGCTTCAGATGTAACTGATGGTCAAATATATACTTATGATGCTTCTACAGGAAAAGCTACATTAGTAGTAACAATAACCATACAATAATTCTATTTTAGAATTTTATTTAAGCTAACTAAAAAACAATAAAGATTTAAGCCAAAACCTCTATGTTCAAAAGAGCATAGGGGTTTTATTTTTTAATATGTCGTTGTAAACGAAGTAAATCAATCCGCTTTTAATAAAATTCATATATTTAATAAAACCAAATTTTTAAAGTTAACTTTATTAAATGTTGTGAAATAAAATATACTTGATATAATATTTTTTTATTGTATCATATAAACATTAAAATTTATTAGAAATTTTATGATTAAAAATTTATGGAGAAATTATGACATTTACCGATTTAATAATGAATTTAAATAAATTTTGGAGCGATAACGGTTGCATAATTCAGCAAGGCTATGATTTGGAAGTTGGAGCTGGAACTTTTAATCCCGCTACGGCTTTAAGGGCTTTGGGACCAGAGCCTTTCAATGTCGCTTATGTAGAGCCTTCAAGGAGACCGACTGACGGAAGATACGGAGAAAATCCGAATAGACTTCAACATTATTATCAATATCAGGTTATAATGAAACCTTCGCCCGATAATATTCAAGATTTATATATTGAAAGTTTGGGAGCTTTGGGAATAAATTTTAAAGACCATGATATTCGCTTTGTTCATGACGATTGGGAATCTCCGACACTTGGCGCTTGGGGATTGGGTTGGGAAGTTTGGCTTGACGGAATGGAAATAACTCAATTCACATATTTTCAAGCGGTTGGCGGAATAAACTTAAAACCTATAACGGGCGAGATTACCTACGGACTTGAAAGAATATGCATGTATTTGCAAAATGTAGATAATGTTTACGATTTAGAATGGGGACATGGAATAAAATACGGCGATGTTCATTTGCAAGGCGAAAAAGAATTTTCTAAATATAATTTTGAAATTGCAGATATCGACATGTATTTTAGACATTTCAAAGAATACGAAGAAGAATGCGATAAATGTCTTGCAAACGGATGCGTTCTTCCAGCTTACGATATGGTTATGAAAAGTTCGCATGTTTTTAATATGCTTGATGCAAGAAACGCAATTAGCGTAACGGAAAGAGCGGGCTATATAGCAAGAGTTAGAGAGCTTATGAAAAAAGTTTCTTCGGCTTATATTTCTTCAAGAGAGGCTATGAATTATCCTCTTATAAAAAATAAATAAAATTTAAGGATTATAAATTATGGAATTAAATTATAAAGAATTAGCTACAAAAATAATTGAATTGGTAGGAAAGGAAAATATATCTTCCGTATCTCATTGCGCGACAAGATTAAGATTAATTGTCAAAGATAAAAATAAAGTTAATGTTTCTGAAATTGAAAAATTAGAAAAAGTTAATGGAATATTTTTTGATGCTGGACAATATCAAATAATACTTGGCGAAAAAATAACGAAATATATTTTTAATGAAATTTCAAATATGGGATATACGATTATATAATTAGTTTTTTATTATTTATCTTTTCATTTTTGAAAATACATTTAAATATATTTTAGACATTTGCCATTCATATTTTAATTTTAATTTATTTTTTAATTTGAATGCAAAATCCGCGGTTTTATTTTTAGGACAAATCTTAAAACCGTCTCCGTTAAAATATCGCGCTGTAATCCAACCTTGTTTTCTTTTAGTATAAATAGCGTAAAAACTATCAATATTTTTTATTTTTAATTTTTCTTCTTCGATATTTATGGGACTTACAATTATGCTAAATTTTGAATTTTCTGGCGGTATAGAATAATTTTTATTCGCTTCAATTTCGTCTTTTTGAACATTATTATTATTTATAAAATTATTAAAATCGTTTGGATGCATTAAAATCATATTGCCGTTATTTTGTAATGCAAATATATATAAATATCCGTTTTTATTAGGATTAAATTTAAGGTTTATAAAATCTCCTTCGGTAACATTGCCGTTATAATATATTGAATTAGTTCTATTGCCTGAAGATATTTTTTCTATAGTAAAATTAATGTTGATATCGTTTTTTTTAGGCTCAACCGAATCAAATACTAACTTTGCAAAATATGCTTCCAAATAATCGGATATATTTTGAATAGTTGTCATAGCTTGATTTGAAGAGACTAATTTATATTCTTTTAAAATATCGTTTCTTTCAATATCGATAACATTAAAATTATATTTAAGCTCAAATCTTTCTTCTTCATTTTCATTATTATTATTATATCTTTTTTCGTTTCTTAAATTATTGCTTAAATTCGTATTGTTATTATTAGTAAAAAAAAGATTATTTAAAATAGTATCTTCTACTATTTTATAATTTTCAAATATTTGATTAAAAGCGTCTTTCAAATTATTGCTAAATCCAAAATTAGTTCCCGCTTGATTGCTATCTTCAATTTTATTTGTAGCCGTATTATTTGTTATTAATATTCTTTCGCTTTTAATGATTATTGCAATTCTAACATTTAAATTAGAGGCGACAGTTAAACCGTTTTTTAAATTTAATTGATTCGTTCCAAATAAATATTTTTTTTCTCTATCAACGGATATTGTCATTTTTTGTTTTAAGTAATGATATCTGTTTATAGTTCTAACGATTTCTTTTCTTAAAGGTTTATTTTCCTTAAAATGATTATCCAAATCTATAGTGGCGACTTTTAATTTTTTTTCTTTAAATTTTTCTTGAGGATATAAAGATAAATATAATACAAATAATAAAATTATATATTTTAAAATATTAGAAATTTTAAATTTCAAAATATCTCCTAATATTCAAGTTTTGGTTTTATCGAATTATTCTCTAAATTAATATTATCGAGAATATCCATTATTCTTGATAAATCGTCAGCGCTATAATATTCTATAACGATTTTACCTTCTTTGCCATTTTTATCTATAACATTAACTTTAGTCGAAAATATTTTTTCTAAATCGTTTTCAAGTTTTTTTATATTTGGGTCCTTTTTACGCGTTTCTTTTTCGTTAGAGATTGATTCTTTTTTTTCTTTCATTTCTTTTACTATTCTTTCGCATTCTCTAACCGAATAATTTTTTTCAATTATAAGTTTTGCAAAACTCTCTCTCTCTCTTTCGTTTTGTAAAGATAAAATAGCTCTTGCATGTCCTTCGGTAATTTTTCCTTCTAAAATTAAATTCTGTATATTTTCGCTTAAATCTAATATTCTCATAGAATTTGAAACCGCGCTTCTGCTTTTTCCTACTCTTTTTGCAAGCTCTTCTTGTTTGATATTTAAATCGTATATTAATTTTTTAAAACTTCTTGCAATTTCTATCGGGTTTAAATCCGCTCTCTGAATATTTTCAACTAATGTAAGCTCAAGCATTTTTGAATCGGCAATATTTTTAAGCACTAAAGCTGGAACTTTATTTCTTTCTAAAAATTTAAATGCTCTAAATCTTCTCTCCCCCGAAATTATCTGATATTTTCCGTCTTTCTCTCTTAATGTTATAGGATTTATAAGTCCGTTTTCTTTTATCGATTCCGCTAATCCTTTTATTTCCGATTCGTCAAAAATTTTTCTCGGTTGGTCGGGATTCATATCTATAAGTTTAATATCTATTTCAAGAACGCCGTTTTTTTCCGCTTCTTCAACCGCTTTCTTTATATCTCTGTCTCCCGAATTTATAAGGGCTTTCATACCCTTTCCTAATCCTCCTTTTTTGCTCATATAATAATTCTCCGAAATTAATTTTTATATTTTAATTTTCTCTTTTTTAGATTTTTCTATAAACTCTCTTGCAAACTCTTTATAACTTCTAGCTCCTATACATTCTTTATCGTAGTCTCCGATAGCCTTACTATATGAAGGCGCTTCGCTTAAACGGACATTTCTTGGAATCATGGTTTTATAAGTTTTCTCTTTAAAAAAATTAACAACTTCTCTTACAACCTCCGAACTTAATTTTGTTCTTCCGTCATACATAGTTAAAAGAACTCCCTCTATAAATAAATTTGGATTTAAATTTTCTTTTACAAGCGATATTGTATTATTAAGCTCTACTACTCCATCCAAAGCGTAAAATTCGCATTGTATCGGAATAAGAACGGAATCTGCAGCGGTTAATGCGTTTAATGTAAGTATTCCTAAAGTAGGCGGACAATCTATTAATATATATTCATAATTGTTTTTAATCGATTCTATAGCTTTTTTTAATTTAAACTCTCTTCCTATTTCGCTTACAAGTTCTATTTGAGCGCCAACCAAATCGGAATCTGAAGGAATAATATATAAATTTTCTTTATAAGTTTTTATTATAACTTCATTTACTTTAGCGTTTCCTATAAGCAAATCGTATATTCCTTTATTGGTTTTATCTCTTGAAATTCCTATTCCCAAACAAGTATTTGCCTGCGGGTCAATGTCTATTAAAAGAGTTTTATATCCCATATCCGCTATAGCCGCGCTTAAATTAACTGCCGTAGTGGTTTTTCCGACTCCGCCCTTTTGATTTACTATAGCTATAATTTTAGACATAAATTATCCTTAATAATATATAAAAATAAAGTATAAAATAAATATTAACCTTGAAATTATTTTATTATATCAAAAGTTCGCATTTTATCAAGTTTTATTTTACATTATTTATATATCTGCAATATCTATATTGACAGAAAATTAAAAAATGTTATTATATTCTAACACTTTTAATAATATTTATTTAAGGATAAATTAGATTATGGATAAAATTATAATATTAATTTCGATAGGAATTATCGCCGTAATTTCGGTTATAAACTATATAAAAAGAATAAAATCGGGAAGCTGTTGCTCGGGCGAAGGAATTTTAAATTCCGAAAAAGTGAAAGTTAAAGACAAAAATAAAAGCCATTATCAATATAAAAAAGTTTTAAATATTGGAGGAATGACTTGTTCTCATTGCGCAAGAAATATAGAAAACAATCTTAATAAAATAAAAAATGTTTATGCAAAAGTCGATTTTGATAAAGAGGAAGCGATTATTTTAACGAAAGAAAAATTAGACAATAAAATATTTGAAGACGCTATAAAAGATTCGGGATATAGATATTATATAAAAAATTAAACGGGAACTTTTTTAAATATTATTCGTCTAAATTTAAAATAGAAAATAAGGATATTAAAATGAAAAATAAAATTATATTTATATTATTATTTATTTCGGCTGTAATATATTCCAAAACCGTAGTTCCGATTTCTTTAACCGCTTTGCCTAAAAACGCTCAAGAATTTATCGAGTGGGTTTATCCGCAAATTCCAGCGGAAGAAATAAAAATGGATAAAGGTATATATACGGTAAAACTTGTAAACAATGCTAAAATATCTTTTACTGCGGATGGAAATTGGATAAAAATAGACGGCTATTATAATTATGTTCCAGAAAAAGTATTGCCTGAAGCCGTGATAAATTCAATAAATTCTTTTTTGGCTAATTCAAAAATAGTCGATATAGAGAAAAAATCGGGCGCTTATAAAATAAGATTTTCCGACAGAAAAGTTATAAGAATAACCGAAAGCGGAAATATTATTTATCAAGGATTTTAAAATTTTAAATTTAAAATATTTTTTTTTAATATTCTTAATAAATAAAGAATTAAAGAATATTATAAAATATTAAAATTCTTCTATTTTTTTTGTTATGAAATTTATTATATTTTCTTTTGATATTTTAATCGGTTCGTTTTCTTTTTCAAAATAAATAAAATTTCCATCTCCCGTTCCCGCGACTCCAAAATCCGCATGCCTCGCCTCGCCAGGTCCGTTTACAACGCAGCCCATAATCGCTATTGTAATATTTTTTTTAATATTTTGAACATGCTTTTCAATATAGCTTGCAACTTCTTCAACTTCAACTTGACATCTTCCGCAAGTCGGACATGAGATTATTTCTATCGAAGGCTCTTTTCTTAAACCTAAAAATTTTAAAAGCATTTTTCCCGCCATAACTTCTTCCACAGGGTCGCCCGTTATAGAATATCTTATTGTGTCTCCGATTCCGTTCATTATGAGATAGGATAGCGCGCTTGTGCTTTTTATGAGCGAGCTTCTTAAAGTTCCCGCTTCCGTCACCCCCAAATGAATCGGATAATCGTATTTTTTTCTAAATAAAATATTCGCGTCTATCGTAGTTTTTATATCCGAAGATTTTAAAGAAACTTTTATATTTGTAAAATTTAAATCTTCCATTAATTTTATATGTTCTCCCGCGCTTTTAACCATATTTTCTGGGCTTACTTCTTTATAAATCGCTCTGTCCAAACTTCCGCCATTAACTCCGACTCTTATTGTCAAATCTCTTGCTTTTGCTTCTTTAATAACTTCTTTAACTTTTTCTTTATCTTTAATATTTCCAGGATTTAATCTTAAAGCGTCAATTCCATTTTTTATACTTTCTAAAGCGAGTCTATAATCAAAATGAATATCGGCTATCAATGGAATTTTAGTTTGCGATTTTATTTCTTTTATAGATTTTGCAGCGTCCATATCCAAAACGGCAAGCCTGACAATATCGACTCCCGCATCTTCAAGAGATTTTAATTGTCTAACTGTTGATTTTATATCTCTTGTATCTGTATTCGTCATAGATTGAACGGTTATAGGATTTCCGCCGCCTATTAAAATATTTCCTACTTGAACGATTTTAGTTTTATTCATAATAATTATTTTCCTTAAATCATTATTTATAATATTACTCATTTTTAGAACAAGCTTCATTCATATCACATTTTTTGCATTCACAATCTTTAAATTTAGGTCTGCAATAATTTCTTCCTATTTCCCAACATACAAAATCTATTAATCCTGGGAATTCTGGATTTAGCTCTCTCGCCTTGTATATTACCATATCAGGGCTTGCCTCTTTTTCAACAAAACCAAGTCTATATAAAACTCGTCTAATATGGACATCTGGAGATATATCTATACAATAATAATCTAACATAGGTATTTTGAATTGCCTAGCTAAAATATTGGCAGCCATAGTCGCTATTTTTATACCGCATCCGTCAAATTCTAAAAATCTATAAACTATTGTTGCGCTACTTGGATTATCATTCCATATTTTATCCGCTTTCCCTTCGTATTTATTAATGATATGGCGAACTCCATTATAAAAAATTTCCGAAAATTTATCGTTAAATCTATGAAATTTCTTTTTATCAAATAATTCTTCATTATTATTAAATAAATCTTTATAATATTTACAACCTTGCTTTTCAAGTTTATATATATCAAAAGTATTAAGTGTTTTATAAATTTTATAAGGTATAGCCCAAGCGCGTTCGGCTTTTATTTGCCTATCCATTAAACAAGCTAAAACAAATGCATGAGGATAATTTTTTAAATCATTTAAAAATTTATTCTGCTTTTCATCGTTAACAAGATGCACAATAGCTTTATCTTCTTTAAATAGCTTTTTTGATTTTTCTATTAATAATTTAATTTTATCCATTTTATAATCCTATAACTTTTCTTATCTCTTCAATATTATTTTCAACTTTTATCGGAGCGTTTGATATTTTAATCGCGTTATCGGGGTCCTTCAAGCCGTTGCCTGTGAGAACGGAAACTATAATATCGCCTTTTTTTAATTTGCCATTTTTATAAGTTTTAATTATTCCCGCCAAAGACGCGGCGGACGCTGGTTCTGCAAATATTCCTTCCTCTTTTGCGAGCATAGAATAGGCTTCGAGTATTTCATCGTCCGTTACAGAATCTATAAAGCCTTTAGATTCGTTTGCAGCATTAACCGCTAATTTCCAACTTGCAGGATTTCCTATTTTTATCGCTGTAGCCAAAGTTTGAGGATTTTCTATAATTTTATTTTTAACGATTGCCGCAGAACCTTCCGCTTCAAAACCTATCATTTTAGGCAAATTAGAAACTATATTTTTATCTTTATATTCTTTAAAACCCATCCAATAAGCGGATATATTTCCCGCGTTTCCAACAGGTATCGCCAAATAATCGGGAGCTTTTCCTAATATATCGCATATTTCAAAAGCTGAAGTTTTTTGTCCTTGAAGTCTGTAAGGATTAATGGAATTGACGAGAGTTATAGGATAATTATTCGTAATCTCTATAACCGATTTTAACGCTTCGTCAAAATTTCCGTTTATCGCTATAACTTTAGCGCCATACATTAAAGCCTGCGCCAATTTTCCTAAAGCGATATTTCCATCGGGAATAAGAACTATGCATTGAATATTGCTCCTTGCGGCGTATGCTGCTGCCGATGCCGAAGTATTTCCTGTAGAAGCGCACATTATAGCTTTAGAGCCTTCTTCCAAAGCTTTAGCTACTGCCATTACCATTCCTCTATCCTTAAAAGAACCTGTTGGATTTAATCCATCATATTTAAAATATAATTCTATTCCTCCAAGTTTTTTTCCTATTTTTTCGGCTTTTATTAAAGGCGTATTTCCTTCATTTAAACTTATAAGCGGAGTTTTATCGGTTATCGGTAAATAAGATTTATATTCTTTGAGTAATCCTTTCCATGCTTTCATAATTTGAACCTTTTTACAAAATTATTAATATTTTAAGAATATACTTAAATATAAATTTTTTCAATAAGATTATTTTTATTATAAAAATTATTTTAAATAATGGCGTTTGTGATTATTAAAAATATTTTAAATTAATCCATGCTAAAATTCTGATATATAAACTTAAACGGTATATACACCTTCCCGTTTTCCGCATAATCTCTAAGTAAGCCTTGAGGTGGCGGTTTTAATTTTTTAGCGTATTCTATCGCTTTTGAACAGGAATTATCTAAACTGCCTTGTCCAATTTGAGATTTCTTTAAAAACTTTTCAAATAAAATATTTCCGTCTTCGTCTATTGAAATTAAAACTTCAACTTCGTCCGTTCTCAAAAGTCCTAAATAATGCGCTTGATTTGGAATCGTTAAATACCAAGAATCTCTTATTGAACCTACTAAAGAATAAAAATACCAAAAATATTCTTGAGCCTTCGTTCCTAATTGAATGCCTCCCGTTTGGCTCGAAAGAACAACCGCTCTGTCCGCTCCGTCTTCAAAAGAAGCGGGAATTTTTGTATTTCCTTTAATTCCAGGATTTTTAGGTTTATAAGTTTCAACTTTTTCTCTGCTTATATTTTCGCCTAATTCGTTTCTTTTTATATTATTATCGTTATTATTTGGAGATATATTTTCTCTTCTTTCGACTATCGGACTATTTGCTCCGTCTCCGAAAAATGAAAATACAGAAGTGTCTGAAAAAGTTTTTGAAGGATTAACATTTATCTGTCCTCTCGACCTTAAAGATTTGTCGGAAGCAAAAAGAGTATCCTCTTCGTTTTTTTCTTCTTCTTCAATATCGGGCGTTTCGACTAAAAACATATAATCGTCTTTTTTTATATTTTCTTCCAATTCTTCGGCTCTGTCATAGGCAAAAACCGATTTCATAATAGAAGTATTTATAAAACTAAAAACAAATATATGCAAAATTAACGAAACTATTATTGCAAAAATCGTGTCTTTTCTTCTGATTATTTTATTTCTCATATTATTTTATTATTCAATAAAGTTTGATTATTAATTATAAAATATAAACTATAAAATTTCAAATATGGTTAAAAGATAATTCATAATTGATTATATAAAAAAATTATATATAGTGTATAATAATAATTAGAGGTTTACAAATGAAATATATTAAGAATAATTATTTTTCCGACAGAGTTTTAAGAGTGGATTTAAAAAAGTATTTTGACGATGATAAAAATTGCCAAACTGCTTTTGATTATATAAAAAATCTTTATTATAAAAATAATTTAGAAAAGTTAAACGAAAGCCAATTAGAAGAAAATTTTATAAAACCTATATTAAACGATATATTTGAATATAAATATTTAACTCAAGAAAAAATTACAATATTCGGACAACAATTAAAACCCGATTATATTTTATTTCCAAACGAAAAAGCAAAAAAGAATTATATCGATAAGAAAGATTATAAAGATATATTATTAATATTCGAGGCTAAAGAATGGGCAAGAGAGCTTGACACAAAAACAATAGCGCAATCTCCGCATATGCAACTTGTTCGTTATAATATGTTTATAGGCGTTCGATACGGAATATTGTCAAACGGCAAAGAATGGAGATTATATGATTTGAAAGATAAAAAGTCAGAAAAAATATTCTTTTCTATAGATTTGGAAGATATTATTAAAAATGACGATTACGAATTTTTTCAATATTTTTACTATATTTTTAGAAAAAAGTATTTTATAGCCGAAGAAAAAGAAATTGAAAGCAAAGCGGATAAAATAAGCATCATAAACGAAATGGCGATAAATGAAATAGAAGAAGATTTAAAAAATATAATATATGGCGACAATTCCATTATAGAAAAAATAGGACAGATTTTATATAGAAATTATAACGATAGAAGTCTAAACGAGTTGTTTAATCAATCAATAATTATGGCTTATAGATTATTATTCATATCCTATTTTGAAACTAAATACGAAAGTCAATTATTTTATGAACATGACAATTATAAAATTAAAGCGTTGTTTACATTGTATAAAAATTTAGAAAAACATTTTAGCGGAGCAAAAGTTAATCCTAAATTAAACGCTTATAAAGAACTATGCGATTTATTTAATATTTTAGACGAAGGAAGCGTTCCTTTTAATATTCCTCTTTTAAATGGCGGATTATTTGAAAAGAATAAAGCTCCTTTGCTTCATAATGAAAAATTATTTACTAACGAGGAGGTATTTGATATTTTAAAAGAACTTTTGCAAATAAGAGATGATAAGAACAAAATAAATATTAGAAATTTTGCGATTATGTCGGTTACTCATATTGGAAATATTTACGAAGGCTTATTGCAATATAATTTTAGAAAAGCGGGAAACGATAAAACATATTATTTGGAATATAGAGACGATACGAATAAATCAAAAAACGGTTATTATGATATTCACGATTATCAATTAATGAAAAAGAATAAAAATATAAAAATAGATATTGAAAAAGAAATAGAGCCTAATTCTATTTATTTGGTTAATAATTCAAACGAAAGAAAAATGAGCGCAAGTTATTATACTCCAGCTTCAATTTCAAATTTTATGGTAAAAGACGCCGTTAATATTATTTTAAATGAGAAAAAATACAAGGAAAATATACTTTCTTTAAAAGTTTTAGATAACGCTTGCGGAAGCGGACATTTTTTAGTGGATTTTTTGGACGCTTTAACGGAAAACATTTATTCGAGAATATTTAACGGAGAGAAAAAAGAGGGAGATTTTTATTATTTATACGATTTTATAATTAAAGAAAAAGATAAAATTAAAGAGAATTTGAAAAAATACAATTTAGACGATTTGGAAATAGACGAACTTCAAATATTAAAAAGAATTTTATTAAAGAAAATAATATACGGAGTAGATATAAATTATTTTTCGGTAGAACTTACCCGTTTAAGTTTGTGGCTTAAAACTTTTATATTTGGAACTCCTTTAAGTTTTATAGAACATCACATTAAAGAAGGCAATTCATTAATCGGCTCTTCGATAGAGGAAGGAAATAAAATATTCAGCGAAAGCGAAAAATCGGACGAATTTTTTAAAACAAATTTTAAAGAAATATTTGACGACTTGAAAAATATATCCGAAAAATTATCATCTTTACCAGATAGCACAACGGAAGAAATTGAAAACTCTAAAAAAATATACTCTGAAGAAATATATCCAAAACAAAAAAGATTGTCTCAAATACTAGATTTAATAACATATAAAAAATTATCGGCATCTCTCAAAAAGAAAAAAGAAACGGAAATTTTAAGTTTGGATACTTACGGAATTTTTACAAATATTGAAAATTATATCGACTTAGAGAATGAAGACGCTTTATTAGAAGTCGGAAGAATAAAAAATAAATATAAATTTTTTCATTACGATATTGAATTTCCAGAAAGTTATAATTACGGTTTCGATATTATTATAGGAAATCCGCCTTGGGATAAAGTAAAATTGGACGATAAAGATTTTTTCTCAAAATATAGAAGCAATTATAGAACGATGAAAAATAGCGAGAAAAAAGCTACTCAAGATAATTTGCTTAAATACTCTAAAGAAATTAAAGAAGAATATTTGAATACGGGAATTTATATAAATACATTGTCGTCATATTATAATAAATATTATCCGCTAAACGAAGGAGCGGGCGATACGAATTTATATAAACTTTTTATGGAAAGAAATATAAATTTACTTTCGCAAAAAGGTTCTTTGATTTATATAACTCCTTCTACTTGGAGTTACGAGGAAGGCTCGATTAATTTGAGGAAATATATTTTTGACAATATTAAATTTAAATATTTTTATCAATTTGAAAATAGAAATAAAATTTTTAGAGATGTGGATTCGAGATATAAATTCGCGATTTGGAGTTTGCAAAAATTAAATCCCGACAAATCAAAAGCAGATTTTGACAAATTGCCTTGCTTTTTTATGGAGCTTGAAACCGACAGACTTTATAACGAAAAAATAAAAGATATATTTTATTCGCTCAATTTTTCAAGAAATTTATTTTACGACTCTTATATGATTCCCGAAATTAGAGACAAAAACGATTTGAAAATATTGCAAAAAACTTATTCGGTTGGAAAAATTATCGACACAAATTATATAGATTTTTACAATGAACTTCATTTAACTATTGATAAAGATATATTTTTGGAAGATAGAAATAATAACGAAATGTTTCTTTATCAAGGCAGAATGATTAATCAATTCAATTCTTCTTTTGAAAAGCCTCAATATTTTGTGGACGAAAACGAGCTTAAGAAAAGAATTCTTTCAAAAGAAATTTATAGAATGATACAAAATATTTACGAAGAAAAAAATATAAATAATTTGAAACGAAACAATAAAAGCAAAGAAGCTACAATTTTGGAATATTTTAATTTCGATAAAAGAGAGGATTTGGAAAAATATATAGTTTATGATTATAATTTTCCAAGATTGGCTTTTAGAGGAGTAGCGAGCAATACTAATGAAAGAACTTTAATAAGCGCAATTCTTCCGCCAAACTCTACGGCGGGAAATTCTTTATATTTGTCTTATTCAAAAAAATATTATTTGGAAAATAAAGATATAAAAATAAAGAAAATTCCTTTTGAAAGGCTTTTGTGGGTTAATGCGATTTTCAATAGCGTTATTATAGATTATATAATTCGTTTATATGTAGACATGGCGGTTAATAAAATATATTTAATGAAAATTCCTTTGATACATGCATCGGAAGAAGAATTAAAGAAAAATCCTTATAACGAAATAATTGAAAATGCTTTTGTTTTAAATTTATATAATAATAAAGAATTGAAATCTCTTTATAAAACGAGCGTTGAAATTCCTAAAAACGATAAAGATTATAATATGATTCAAATAAGAAACGATATTTTGATTGCCAAACTTTATAATATAACTTTCGAGGAATTTGCAAGAATTGTCGATAGTTTTAAAGTTCTTAAAAATAAATACCCAGAATATACAAATACTTTAATAGATAAAGCAAGAAGCGAATTATAAATAAAGAGCAGTATAATAAAATAATAGAAATAATTTTTAATGAATTTTATTAAAAGCGTATTTTTTTGACTTCTATCCGTTTTACTCTGCGGGCTTTTAGCCTATCGTTGATATAAAGAAAGTAAGTATAAATTTTGACTTTCTTATAATACAAAATAATAAACGCATAAAAAATTAAAAATCAAACTCCATAGGGTCAAATCCCGTTCTTTTATTATTATTCATAGAGTCTATTTTTTTTATATCTTCCTCTTCCAAACTAAAATCGAATATATCTATATTTTCTTCTATTCTTTCTTTTGTAATAGATTTTGGAATTACCACTATTTTATTTTCTATATTCCATCTTAATATTATTTGAGCTACCGTTTTATTATATTTTTCGGCTATACTTTCCAATGTTTTATTATCTATGAGTTTTCCTCTTGCAAGAGGCGACCAAGCTTCGATATTCATATTATGGCTTTTGCAAAACTCTATTAATTCTTTTCTGTTTAAGTTCGGATGCCTTTCTATTTGATTGATTACGGGAGCGATTACGCAATTAGCAAATATATCGTTTAAATGTTTTATTTCAAAATTGCTCACTCCGATTGCTCTCGCTTTTTTGATTTGATATATATTTTCTAAAGCTCGCCAAGTGTCTAAATATCTTTCTTTTTTCTGTCCTGGCCAATGAATTAAAAGCAAATCGACATAATCCATATTTAATTTTTTTAGACTCTCTTCAAAAGATTCTCTAGTAGATTTATATCCTTGATTTGTATTCCATATTTTAGTAGTTATAAAAACTTTCTCTCTATCGATTCCAGTTTTTCTTATAGCTTCTCCAAGCTCTCTTTCGTTATCATAGAATTGAGCCGTGTCAAATTTTCTATATCCCGAATCTATAGCCCATTTTACGGCGTTATACAATTCTTTTTTATCGGTTATTTTATATATTCCAAGTCCTAAAATCGGCATTTCGATTCCATTGTTTAATTTTACATTTATCATTTTACATCTCCTTTTTTTGATATATTATATAATATTTTAAGAATAAAATAAAATGGTTAAAATTTTGTTTTTTAACGATATAATAAAATCTATAGGCAAAATAACGGTTTTGACGAAATAGTATAAAAATGTTTTATTTAAAAGAATTGAAAAATATTAGTAAATATATTGCTTGTAGATTTCTTTTTATGCATCATAAAGATATTAAAATTGTAAATATTGATAAAATAGGCAAAGTTCAAGTTGTGCTTTGGCAAATCAAAAAAGAATGTATTATAAAATGTTTGTAAAAATAGTAAAGCGAGTCCTATTAATAGAACCCGCTTTTTTAAAATAAAAAATTAAAATTATAATAATTTTTGTTCTCTCATAGCCTCGTATAAAGTGTCGTATCCTTTAAGCTCTTTCTCGCCCGTAATTATCCACTCGTTCAAGCCTTCCATAGCCATCATTTTTTTTATAATAGGATTTTCCTTTTTTTGAGACATAAGCATTTTAACAAAATTATCCGATATTTCAGAATCGATATTTGGCATAACCGTGAAGTTGCAATGACAAAAATCGGGGCTTGTGTAAAAAGAGATTAAATCTCCGTCAGGATATAATCCTTCTTCCAAAATTCTTATCCAAGTATTAGAGCCTATAGTTCCCGCATCCAAAGAACCATTTTTTAAGCCTTCCAATACATCCCATTCGCTTCTGCCTGTATCTCCATGTTTTCCCAAATCGGAATTATATCTTATAATGTTTACGCTTTCGTTATCTATTTCTAAATTATTAATATCGGATTCTTTAATTTTTAATCCGTTTTTATTTAGATAATAAATAGCCATTATATTAGCTTGAGAAGAATCGGCGCTTCCAACTCCAAGTTTTTTGCCTTTCAAATCTTCAATATTTTTTATTTTGCTATCTTTTTTAACTACAAATTTTGTAGACCAATGTAAATCGGTATCTCTCATAGCTATAGCTTTAGCTTTATTGTCTGTCGCGTATAATGTTCTTATCCAAGCGACATTTGTATTCCAAGCTATATCTATATGTCCTTTTAATAAAGAATCTACTTGCCTTTCATAATTTGAAAATAAAACATAATCGAGCTTGCATCCGTATTCGTTGCTATAATCTCTTATTATATCCCAAATTCCAACCACTTTAGGGTCATAAGCTACCGCGCCTAATAATATAGTTTTCATTTTATCTCCTTTTTTTAAAATCAAATTTACTATTTTAAATTAAGAAACTATAGCCTTTCCAAGCCATGTTTTTAATACATCGATACCAGGAGCCATAACGGGCGCAGCCAAAGCGTCTCTCATATATCTTTCTAACGGAAGCCTTTTTGCATAAGCGTTTCCTCCGCCCAATTTCATGGCTTTCTGACAAACTTCTACCGCTATTTCAATAGAGTTTATTCTGCAAGCAAATATTTTTAATCCAGAATCGGCTTCGTTATTGTCGAGGCTTTCGGCTGATGCAAATGTAAACGCTACGGCAGATTGCATTTTTGTATATATTTCGGCTAAATTTACTTGCACCATTTCAATATCGGCTAAAGATTGTCCGCTTGTATATTTTCTATTTTTTGTATAATCTAAAATGCAATTATAAGCGTTTCTTGCAAGTCCGCTATAAACCGCTCCCAAACCGACAACGAAATAAGGTAAAACGCTTCCGCATTGATTTTCTCCGTCTCCTTCTTTGCCTATTCTATAAGAAATATCAAGTTCCACATTATCGTAAGCTACGGGCATAGACGCATTTCCTCTCATTCCTAAACCGTCCCATTTATTTTCTTCATGGGTAATTCCTTTTGAATTATTATGAACGAGCCAATTATTTAATGTTCCCTTATTTTCGCAAGAATTGGTAAGAGTTAAATAATAGTCGGCAAATAATGCGCTTGTAACGAAACTCTTTCTTCCGTTTAATATTATTCTACTTCCAGATTTAGTTTCCGTCATATCGGGACTTCCAAAATGCGTTCCGCTTCCGCTTTCGCTATATGCCAAAGCTATTGCAACTTCTCCTTTCGCAATTTTAGGCAAGAATTCTTTTTTCTGTTCTTCAGTTCCGTAATCAATTAAGCATTTAGTTCCAGCGTTATGCATCATATAACATAATCCCGTTGTAGCGCAGTAATTAGCCAATGCATGAACTACTTCGGCATGCTCTTTAGCTCCTCCGCCCATTCCTCCGTATTCTTTTGGAACTATAAGCCCCATATAGCCTTGTTTTCTTAATTCGTTATAGGCTTCTTTCGGAAATCTTCCGTTTTTGTCAACCTCTTCCGTATAAGGTTTAACATGCTGTTCTGCAAATTTAATTGCATCTTCAAAAATTTTACTCATTTTTGTTCTCCTTAAAGTATTTTAATATTTTTTATATATAAATTTTTATTTATATATCACATAAAATTAGGCGTATGTTTTTTCGATATATCCACCGCCAAGTCTTCGTCTATTCCTATTTCTGTTAGTCTTTGAACTCTATTTTCATGCATTTGATTTTTAAGTTCGCTTACAAGTTCCATTCCGTTTTTATACTGATTATAAGAAGTTCCGCCGCCCGCAAGAAAAGCCATAGATTCTATTAATAAAGTCGATTCTCCGTTTAATTCGTCCAAATATTCTTTTCTTTTAAATACCGCTTCTTTTAAAATATTCACTTTATTAGGATTATGTTTTAATATTTCTTTAATATGATTCGTTCCGTATCTAACATGTCGAGTTTCGTCTATTCTAACCAATCTTAATAATTTTTGAGTCGGTTCGTCTTTTGTATATTTTTCTAAAAAACTCAGTAAATCCAAAAAAGTTCCTTCTCCCATTACATGCAACAAAAAGCTCGATTTTATATAATTACTTTCGGCGTATAAAGTATATAAAGAATTTTGAGTAATAATCGAAGAATATTGAACTCCCATGCCGTTTATATTCGCTCTTTTAATAAACGCTTCTATATGTCTCGCTTCGTCATTAATTAGAGAAGATAAAAATACGGGAATCTCGTAAAAATACGGACTAACTTTTGCTATAAATTTACTTGGCACATATAAAGCTGAAAATTCGTTTTCTGTTAAATATGTCATAATTTGAGCTATAGCAAATTCCATATCTTTATCGTAATTCGGTATATTATCCCAATCTATATCGACAGAAGTATTCCATTGAGTTTTTTTGCTTTCTTCGTAAAGTTTTGAAATATTATTATTCCATAAATCCTCTTTATAATGCAAGTCAAAACCGTAATTTGGAGAGCCTTCTTCAGGCAAACTATTTCTTGGAGCGAGTCCTATATTTAACGGAGGATTGCTTTCTAAACGATTAATATCAGCTTCAAATTTTGGAAAATTATCGTTCGACTTTTTCTTTATATAGTAGCTATATAATTCTTTATTATTTTTCTTATCTAAAAATATTTCGCCTTTAAATATGCAGTAGGATTTTAAATCGTTTTCAAGATTATTGTAAAACGAAATTATCTCTATAATATCGTCCTTTTTAGAAACTAAAAGAGCGTTTTCAATCCTAAAGAAAAACGATTTGCCGATGGGAATATCGCCCAAAAATATACTTTTGCTATGATTATAACTCATAATGCTATCCTTAAAATAAAATGTAAATAAATTAATTTTTTATAATTAATGATTGATTAATTATAGGCTAATGTTTTGAATAAACTCACGGTTTATTATAATGAAATTTTCTGGGGAAATTTATAATCATTAAAAAATAATGTTGATAAAAATGTTTTTAACAATAACATAAATTTTCCTCTTTTTGATTATATTTTCTATTTGATAATCGCTTAAATTAATTAACAATTAAAATAATTATATAATATTTTAAATTTTTGTCAAATGAAAAGTTTAAATAGATTATTTTTTATAAATCAAATTTTTATTTAGAATTAAGATTTTGTATTTACTTAAATTAAAAAATCGAATATAATAAAATTAAATTATTAGAGGATTTTATGATAAATTTTTTAGAGATTAAAGATAATTTGGAATATAAAGATTTTGCTCAAAATTTATATAATGAAGCTTTTCCTATAGAAGAAAGATGGGATTTCAATGCAATTTTAAATAATAACAATAATAAATTTTATGCGATATTGGACGGCGATATTCCTGTTGGAATTACTACGATTTGGGAATTTTTAGATTTTAATTATATAGAATATTTAGCGATAGATAAAAAATTCAGAGGAAAAAATTACGGCTCAAAAATTTTAACTCAAATTTTAGAATCGTTAAAAGATAAATTAATCGTTATAGAAGTAGAACCTTATGATTTAAATGAAATTGCCAAAAAGCGTATAGATTGGTATTTGCGTTTTGGTTTTATACTTGCCGATTACGATTATAATATGGCTTGTATAAATGAAAAAAAAGAAGAGGGAACGATAAAAATGAAAATAATGACAACAAGAAAAATTAAAGATAAAGAAGAGCATGATAAAATTACAGATTATTTATATAAGAATATTTATAAACCAAGATTAGATAATATTGATAAGCAAAAAATATAAAAATTATTATTTTAAAATTTAAATATTTATTCATAAAATATAATTTTGCAATATATTTGACTTTACTTTTCATTAAAAAACTATTATTTATAAAAATAATTCTATCAATTAAATAATATGTCAATTAATATAAATTTGCATTAATTAAAGCTATATAATACAATATATAAATTATTTTTGAATTAATATTAATAGAGGTTGGTATATGTTTAAAGGCACTACTATTTGCGCGGTAAGTAGAAACGGAATTACTGCCATAGCTGGAGACGGACAAGTTACGCTCGGTGAAACCGTTATGAAACCAAATGCCGTAAAATTAAGAAGACTATTCGGCGGAAAAATAGTGTCGGGTTTTGCTGGTTCTACTGCGGACGCTTTCACTTTATTTGAAAAATTTGAAAAAAGACTTGAAGAATATTCGGGCGATTTGACAAGAGCGGCGGTAGAGCTTGCAAGAGAATGGAGAACAGATAAAATGCTTAGAAATCTTCAGGCTTTAATAATAGTGGCAAGCAAAGATAGAATGCTTTTAATTTCTGGAAACGGAGATGTTATAGAAAGCGATAATAATATACTCGCTATTGGAAGCGGCGGACAATATGCAAAAGCGGCGGCTATAGCGCTTACGGAAAATACGGATTTGCCTGCAGATATTATAGCTAAAAAATCGCTTGAAATAGCTTCTAATATATGCATATACACTAATAGTAATATTTCTTTGGAGGTTATAGAATAATGTCATTTGACGCAAAATTGGAAAGCGAACTTACGCCTAGAAAAATTGTCGAGGCTTTAGACCAATATATAATAGGACAAACCGAAGCTAAAAGGTCGGTTGCCATAGCTTTAAGAAACAGATACAGAAGAAGACATTTGCCTGACGAATTAAAAGACGAAGTCGCGCCTAAAAATATAATATTAATAGGACCTACGGGAGTCGGAAAAACTGAAATTGCAAGGAGACTTGCAAAACTTGTAAAAGCGCCTTTCATTAAAGTTGAGGCTACAAAATATACGGAAGTCGGCTATGTTGGACGGGATGTTGAAAGCATGGTTAGAGATTTGGTTAATGCGGCTATATTTGATTTAAAATCGGCTATGATGAAAGAAGTTGAAAAAGAGGCAACGAATAACGCTTTGGATAGATTAGTGAAACTTCTTTTAAACTCCGATAAAGAAGACGATAAATATTTGTCCGAAAACGAAGCGGAAAAAAAGAAGAAAGCAAAAGAGCAGATGAAAATTAGAATCGCCAACGGAGATTTTGACGAAACTTATGTCGAGATAAAAGTTAATAGCAATCAAAATAGAATGTTTGGAATAATTCCAGGAATGGGTTTTGAAGAAAACGATATGATTCAATCTATGGTTGGAAGCATTATGCCCGTTAATAAGAAAAATAAAAGATTAAGAGTTAAAGAAGCTAAAAAATATTTAATAAGCGAGGCTTCGGAATCTCTTATCGATATGGAAAAAGTAACTTCTGACGCTTTGAGTTTAACTGAAAATATGGGGATAATATTTTTAGATGAAATAGACAAAATAGCGAGCGGAAACAAGAGCGACCATGCGGATGTGGCGCGTCATGGAGTTCAAAGAGATTTGCTTCCTATAGTCGAAGGAACAACGGTAAATACGAAATACGGACCCGTGAAAACCGACCATATTTTATTTATTGCGGCTGGAGCTTTTCATACAAATAAACCTTCGGATTTGATTCCCGAACTTCAAGGAAGATTTCCGATAAGAGTGGAATTAAAAGCTTTATCAAAGGAAGATTTTAAAGATATTTTAGTTAATCCAAAAAACGCCATAACTAAACAATATCAAGAATTATTGAAAACCGAAGGAGTTTCTATAGAGTTTGAAGAAGAGGCTTTAGATAGTATTTCGGATTTGGCTTATAGTATAAATACAAATGTTGAAAATATAGGAGCGCGAAGACTTTACACGATAATGGAAAAAGTTTTTGAAGATATTTCATTTACGGCGGACGAACATAAAGGAGAGTTTATTAAAATTAAATCCGAGAACATAAAAGAAGCTATGAAAGATATAGAAGAGAATAGAGATATTAGCAGATATATTTTATAAAATTCGCGATTATATATTTAAAAATAAAAAATAGTTGAAAATATTAAAATTTTTATTATATTTAGTATGAGAACAATTTTTTAATATCACTTTATGGAGAATTTTATTTATGAGAAAGAATAATGCTAATGAGACAGAAAACGAAAGCAGAGAGGATGGCGTTTTTATAGAATGGAGTCCTCTATACGATACAAAGCATAAAATTATAGACGAACAGCATAGAGAACTTGTAAATATAATTAACGACCTTTACTTATCGACTATAGATAATAAATCAAACAAAAATGAGGCTTTTATTAAAGCGGCGAAAAGATGCATCGATTATACCGATTATCATTTTAAGACGGAAGAGAAAATAATGGATATTATAAATTATTCGGATGCGGAAAATCATAAAACTATGCATAAAGATTTTTATAACGAAGTGGTAAAGCAAATAAGTAGATATCAGGAAGGACAGCCTTTTGTCGCTAATAAATTGGTAAAATACTTAAAAGATTGGCTTTTGGAACATATAGCGTTTAGAGATAAAATTTTTGTAGAAGAGTTAATGCGCGTTTTAAGAGAGAGGGAAAATAAATAATTATTAGTTTTTAAATTTATTTATATCTTTAATATAATAAATTTCAAAAAATATATTTCTTTAATTCAAAATTTTATTTTACTTTTTTGTGTCCTAATTATATTTTTAGAATATAAAATTATTAAATAGTAAAAAATTAATTTTATATTGAAACTAATAATAAAATAAAATATAATGATTGTAATTTATAAAATTTAATTGATTGATAAGGTAAAGTAAATGTTTGATTCTCCAATAGCTTTGGCTTTATTCGGCGGACTTATAACTTGGACTTTTACAAGTTTAGGTTCGGCTTTAGTATTTATTTTTTTCTCTGAAATTAAACCAAAAGTTTTGGCTACTATGTATGGATTTGCAGCGGGCGTAATGACTGCCGCAAGTTTTTGGTCTCTGCTTGCTCCTTCGATAGAATTATCTTCAAAAATGGATTTGCCTAAATGGATTATTCCCGTTTTAGGATTTTTATTCGGAAGTTTTTTTATATGGATATTGGATAAAGTATTACCGCATATGCATATTGTTAATGGGCATGAAGAAAAAGAAGGTCCTAAAATTCAATTATCAAAAAGCGTATTATTATTTCTTGCTATAACATTGCATAATATTCCCGAAGGCTTGGCTGTCGGAGTTACTTTTGGAGCTTTTTCTATAGGACAAAGCGGAATAACTTTAGCTTCTGCAATGGCTCTTACTTTAGGTATAGGTTTGCAAAATTTGCCCGAAGGCGCTGCGGTTTCTTTGCCATTAAAAACTACGGGCGTTTCAAAATTAAAATCTTTCGCTTTAGGCTCTTTATCGGGTTTGGTAGAACCTATTGCCGCCGTAATCGGAGCATTAACCGTCACAAAATTAACTTTAATTTTACCTGCGGCTTTATCTTTTTCTGCAGGCGCTATGATTTATGTCGTTATAGAAGAACTTGTTCCCGAAGCGGTTGCCGAAGAACATAATCATTTTGGAGTTTTTGGATTTATATTCGGTTTTGCTATTATGATGATTTTAGATATAGCTTTGAATTAATTAATTTTAAATATAAAAAAGCCCCGACAAAATATCAGGGCTTTATCTTTATAAAAATATTTGAGGCTAATTATTAATACATACCGCCCATTCCTCCGCCAGGCATTGGCGGCATAGGTTTTTCAGGTTCAGGTATGTCTGTAATGATAACTTCAGCGGTTAGAACTTGACTCGCTATTGAAGCTGCATTTTGTAGAGCGCTCCTTGAAACTTTAGCAGGGTCTATAATTCCCGTCTTCAACATATCAACCCATTCGTTTGTAAGAGCGTTGAATCCCATATTGCCTTTTTGCTTTTTAGCTTCTATAGCGACTACAGAACCGTCCAAACCAGCGTTTGCCGCTATCATTCTTATAGGCTCTTCTATAGCTCTTTTTACTATATTAACTCCAACCTGTTCGTCAGCGTTTTCTAATTTTATAGAATCTAATTTAGCTTGAGCATGCAAGTAGGTTATTCCGCCTCCTGGAATTACGCCTTCTTCAACAGCCGCTCTTGTAGCGGATAAAGCGTCTTCAACTCTCGCTTTTTTCTCTTTCATTTCAACTTCAGTAGCGGCTCCAATATTAATTACCGCGACTCCGCCCGAAAGTTTTGCAAGTCTCTCTTGTAATTTTTCTCTGTCGTAATCGCTATCCGTTTCTTCGATTTGTTTTTTAATTACTGAAACTCTCGCTTGAACTTCGCCTTTCTTTCCGCCGCCTTCTACTATAGTCGTGTTTTCTTTATCAACGGTAATTTTTTTAGCTTTTCCAAGTTGTTCTAAAGTAGCGTTTTCAAGTTTCATTCCCAAATCTTCGCTTATAACTTGTCCGCCCGTAAGTATTGCTATATCTTCCAACATAGCTTTTCTTCTGTCTCCAAAACCTGGCGCTTTAACTGCGCATACATTCAAAACGCCTCTCATTTTATTTAATACCAAAGTTGCCAAAGCCTCGCTTTCAATATCTTCGGCGATAATAATGAAAGGTTTTCCCGTTTGAGCGATTTTTTCAAGCACAGGAAGAAGTTCTTTCATATTTGAGATTTTCTTCTCATATAATAAAACTAAAGCGTCTTCCAATTCCGCTGTCATACTGTCGGCATTTGTTACAAAATAAGGAGATATATAACCTCTATCGAATTGCATACCTTCAACCAATGATAAATTAGTTTCCAAAGATTTTGCTTCTTCAACTGTTATAACGCCTTCTTTTCCTACTTTTTCCATAGCATCGCTTATAAGCTCGCCTATTTCATTATCATTATTAGCGGAAATTGTCGCAACTTGAGCAATCTCTTCTTTGCCTTTAATTTGTTTCGCTTCCGACTTTATATGAGCGACTATTTCATTAACCGCTTTTTCAATTCCTCTTTTAATAAGCATAGGATTTGCGCCGCTTGTAACATTTTTAAGTCCTTCTTTAACCATAGCTTGAGCCAAAACCGTAGCGGTTGTGGTACCGTCTCCTGCCACATCGTTAGTTTTAGTAGCGACTTCTTTAACAATTTGAGCGCCCATATTTTCAAAAGGGTCTTCCAATTCTATTTCTTTAGCGATTGTAACGCCATCGTTTATAATTGTCGGAGGACCGAATTTTTTGTCTATAACGACATTTCGTCCTCTTGGTCCTAAAGTTACTTTTACCGCATTAGCCAAAGCGTCAACTCCTCTCATAAGCGAGCGTCTGGCTTCTTCGTCAAATAATAGCTGTTTTGCTGCCATAAATTTTCTCCTTTCAAACAAATATTAAATATTAATAATTTTTTCTATATTTAAAATATTTTCATTTTAAAATCGTAAATATTATACGATAAAAAATAAATATTTTCAAGTATAGATTGATTAGATTTATAATAAACCTAATCGTCTTTCTTTTTTGATTTTTCTTTTCATTCTTTTAATAGCTTTCTCTCTTTGAAGTTTTTTTTCGAGAGAAGGCTTTTTATAGAATTGCTTTTCTTTTAATTCCTGTAAAATAGCTTCGTTTTCGCATGCTCTACGAAATCTTTTTATAACGCTTTCTACAGGTTCTCCTTCGTTAGCGAATACTCTTACCAATTAACTCACCTTCCTTTTTTATAAAATAATTAGCGGCGAAGGGACTTGAACCCCTGACACTGCGGATATGAGCCGCATGCTCTAACCACCTGAGCCACGCCGCCGTAAAGTCGTTAGACTATTAGCGGGGACAGGACTTGAACCTATGACCTTTGGGTTATGAGCCCAACGAGCTACCAACTGCTCCACCCCGCGATATTAAATAAATATTCAAATATAATATATTATTTTATTTTAAAGTCAAGCGTTTTTTTACAAATTCTTTTATTTAATAGTTTGCTACAAATTATAAATATCAGTATTTTATTATAATTGAAATATTAATTTAAACTTATAAGTATTATTTTCAATATAGAAAAACTATTTTTTAAAATAAATATTTTTATGTTCCCATATCAATTACGGCATCGTTTAGCATATCGGAATCAGGATACGAAGGAAAATCGTTTGGCGAAGAAGGAACGGTATTATTTCTTGGATTTGTTCTCGCTTCATATTTTTCAAGTATTCTTGCCGCAACCGATGCGTCCATTAAACTTAAAAGATAAGAGGTTGTGCTATTTCGTCCTTCCGTAGCGGCTATGGAATCCATTTCTAAAAGAACATCTATAACCAAATCGTCCGAACCGTTTTGAGCCAACTGATTAAGAAGAGCGACAGAATTTTGAGGAGGCATACTATTAATTTTATTTGCCAAATCTGTAAGAACAAGTTGATATTGCGAAGATGCGTCCATAGTAGCCTGATAATTAGACCAAGCGCTTAATAAATTTTGTCTGTCTTGTTCTATTAATTCGGACTGTGAATTTAATTCAATCGCCCTGCTTGCAATTAAAGATTCTTGAGCCTCAATATCTTTTTCTCTCAAATTAAAAGATTCTCGCATTTTTGCTAAATCGTCTCTTGCCAAAAGCGACATATCTTCCACTCTCGGTTTGCTTATAAATCTCGATAAAAGCGGAACATTTGGCGCTATTCTCGTTCGCATTAAAGTATAATAATTTACAACGCCGAATACATCGAACATATAAAGCAAAGCTATGAAAGCTATTAAATTAACTATAATCAAAATTCCTATCTTCAATTTCATAATTTATTATCACCGCCAATATAAATATAATACATGTAAAATAATAATATGTCAACTAATATATTATCGAAATAAAAAAATATTTTGTTATAATTTTTTAATCGGTTCTTCTTAATAATATCATGCTTATATCGTCAGTGAGAGAATTATTTGAAAAGTATTTTATTTCCCGAATTATATTATCTTTTATTACATTAATATTTTTATGCATATTTTTTAAAAATATAGATTTTAATTTTTCATCTCCAAGCATTTTATTATTGTCGTCAAATATCTCGTAAGCGCCATCCGTAAATAAAAATAAAGTGTCATTATGAGCAAGTTTTATGCTTGTTTCCGTATATTTGCTTTCTTCAGTCATTCCAATTAAAGGACCGTCAATATCTAAAAAATCAATCTTATTAAAAAAATTAGAATAATATAAAGGTTTTGGCGAACCTCCCGAAGAAAATAAAAAATATCCCGTTTCATTATTATAAACGGCGTAAAATACCGAAGCGAATAAACTTTTATCAAAACCTTCGTCTATAAAAAAATTATTTAATTCTTTCAAAAAAACTGATGGAGAAGTATTTTTTGAATCGATAATCGCATGAGAATCAAAAAAAGATTTTATTAAAATTGTAAGCATACTCGCAGCCACGCCATGTCCTGAAACATCGGCAAGCAAAATTGCATAACAACCGTCATTTATCTGCTTTATTCCGCTATAATCTCCCGATACTTCGTTTGGAGCATAATGATAAATCGCTATATCGTTTTTTGGTATTGAAACATTTCCATAAGAGAGAATGCTTTTTTGCAATTTTGAAGCGTATTCAATGTCTTTTTTTAATATATCCATATACATTATATTTGATTCAACGGCTTTTTTTAATCTTATATAGGATTTCATTTTTAATAAAAAAATATCTATGTCGATTGATTTTTGAAAAAATCCGTCAGCTCCGCATTCAAAAGATTTTATACATTCCGCTTTATTGTCGTTTGCCGTCATAAAAAGTATAACCGTATTATTTATAAGATTATCCGCGCTTATTCTTTCCGCTAATCTGAAAGCTCCGCCGAAAGGAAGCATATAATCTACAATAATGCAATCTGGAATTTTCTCATAAGTTAAATTAATCGCTTCTTCATAAGATACGGCAATATAACATAAATATCCGTCTTTTTTTAAGGCGTTTTGTATAAATTTAGCGTAATCTATATTTGAATCGACTATTAAAATTTTTTCAGTTAAAATATTGCTTTTCATAATTTGAAACTTTATTATAATATATTTTTAAATTGTAAATTATTAATGAACATATCTTCTTGCCTCGACATTAAATATAAGCCCTATAGACATTGAAAAAGTTAAAATTGAAGAGCCTCCGCTACTTACGAAAGGCAAAGTTAATCCCGTAATAGGCATTATTCCCACAACCATTCCTATATTGATTATAACATGGCATAAAAACATAGCTATTATTCCCGCGACTATTAAAGCTCCGAGTCTGTCTTTTGCAAAATAAGCGACTGTTATTCCTCTTATAAAAATTATCGCATAAGCTATAACGACTAAAGCGCTTCCTATAAATCCCCATTCTTCGCATATATTTGAAAAAATAAAATCGTTTACCTGTTGAGGAATAAAATTTAATTGAGATTGGCTTCCGTTTAAAAATCCTTCTCCAAATAATCCTCCGCTTCCAACGGCTATTAAAGACTGAATTATATTATAACCCGAACTTAATCTTGTTAATTGAGGATTCATAAATACTAAAAGCCTTTCTTTCTGATAAGTTTTTAATCCTATATCGAATACCAAAGCGGCGCACAAGCTTAAAAATAAAACGAAAAACATAAAAGATAATAATTCTATATATTTATTGCTCATATAAAAGTTAATCGTTAAAAGTAAAACCGCTATAAATAATAATATTCCAGCAAGATAACCTATATAAATTCTTTGAGATAAAAAATTAAAAAGAACATTATTTATATCGTCCGACATTCTTTTATATTCTAAAAACATTGGAATAGAAAGCCCTATTATTCCTATGCTCATCAAAGCTACAATGTATCTAATGGGAACTCCTCCGACAAAAAGCATAACGAAAACTATAAAACAATAAACCAAAACAGTTCCCAAATCTGGCTGCATCAAAACGAGAGCTATTGGAATAACTATAAACAAACCCGCAAGAGCAAAATATTTTTCTTCTTTTATTCTATCTCCTATTTTGTCTAAATATCCTGCTAAAAATATTATCATAATTAATTTTCCAAACTCCGAAGGTTGCATTCCAAAAAGCCAACTGCTGCTTCCGTTAATCGTAGTTCCAATATTAGGAATTAAAACTAAAATTAAAAGCGCAATCATTGGAATATATAAAGACATTCTATGCTCGGCTAATTTTGTATAATTTATAAACATAGTTATGCACATAATAACCAAGCCCGTAAAAGAAAAGAATAAATATTTCAAAAAAAGCCAACTCATTCTGCTCGCTTCAGCCGAATAAGTGGAAGAATAAACGGCGACTCCGCCAGCTATCATTAAAAATATTATTGAAAGTAATATTCTAAAGTCAAATATAAATAATTTTTTTATCTCTCTTTTTTCATTCATATTTTATCCTATTATCTTCTTCTCTTTTAGATTTTTTTCCGCCTTTTTCTTCGTCATTTTTTTCGCTTTCGCTATTTTCTAAAGCTTCCAATTCTCTTTGAAGTCTAAATTGCTCGTATATGAGTTGCATTCTATTATATATTGAATTTCTAACATTAATGGCATTCTCGCCCGAAAGTATAGAACGCAACATTGCCGTAGCGATTGGTCCCGCCGTGCTTCCTCCTCCGCCTCCGCTATGTTCAAGCATAACCGTAACCGCTACCATATCGTCCGTTGGTCTTTGATTATAAGGTCCGAAAATAGTAATCCAAGTATGGTCCTTACCTTGTGCGGTTTGAGCGGTTGAAGTTTTTGCAGCCAATTTAACATAAGGCGACCAAGCTCCATTTCTTGCAGTTCCGCCGTCTACAGCCATTCTCATTCCTTCTTTAACTATGGTAAATACATTTTGAGGAATATCTAATTTTTTAATTACAACTTTATCGTTATTGTATATAACTTCGTCAGTTTGCGAACTTCTTATTTCTTTAACGACATGAGGACGATACATAACGCCATCGTTTATAATTGCCGATGTAGCCATATGAACGGCTATAGGAGTTGCGGACATATAACCTTGCCCAATAGCATATTGCAAAGTATCGCCATCCCACCAATATTCGCCTATTTTCCTTCTCTTCCAATCTGCGCTCGGAACTACTCCTATTTTTTCGCCTGGCAAATCTATTCCTGTTGTAGAATTGAAGCCGAATATTTCAGCGTATTTTTTTATAAAATTTGGTCCAAGTTCATAAGCTAAATTATAAAAATAGGTATTGCATGAATATTGAATCGCTCTATACATATTTACATAACCATGCTCTCCAGTGCATCTATAAAATCTATTTTCAAGAGGCATTCCTCCGCCGCAAAATCTTGTAGTGTTTGCAGTAATTCTTCCTTCTGCAAGCGAACCTGAAGACAATATTAATTTAAAAGTTGAGCCTGGAGGATATCTACCTCTTATAGCTTTATTCCAAAAAGGATTTGCTGGATTATTTATAAGTTCTACATATTTTTCTCTGTCGATTTTTCCTATAAATATATTTGGGTCATACCAAGGCGCGCTTACCATTGCAAGAATCTCTCCCGTTGTAGGACGCGATACTATTATAGTTCCAACTTGTCCGTATAATAAATCTTCGGCGTCTTTTTGAATCTTTGAATCAATGCTTAAAATAAGTTTTTTTCCAGGAATCGGTCTTCCGACTGCAGGACTTATAGTTTCTTTAACTCTATTTCTTGAGTCAACTATCCATTGAACATATCCGTCAATTCCTCGAAGTTCTCTATCGTAAAATTGTTCGACTCCTTCTTTTCCAATCATGCTATTTCTTCTATAACCTTCGGCTCTCTTATCTTCAAATTCTTCTTGCGATATATTTCCTATATAACCCAAAATATGAGTCATAGTCTCGCCAAGCGGATAATTTCTAACAGATTTACTTCCGTAATAAACGCCTGGATATTCTTCGGAGCGTTCGGCTAAATAGCTAATCTGCTCCATAGTAATATTGTTAGCTATTTCTATTGATTCGTAACTATTTTTAGGAACTTTATCTAAAATAGATTTTATCTGTCCTAAATCTATATCAAATATTTTTGAAACTCTATATAAAAGCTCTTCTCTTTCAAAATAATTTTTAGGCAAATAAACGGGAATCATATACATAACATAAACTTTTACATTTTCCGCAACCATAACGCCGTTTCTGTCATATATTTCGCCTCTGTGAGCTTCAATCGGTATTATTTGTTCTTTATTGTTTCTTGATAAACCGCTATAATATTTATTCTTTATTATTTGCAAATAAAATAATCTTATTAAAAGCAAAGCGGATATAAAAACGCATACAAAAAGAATAACTAAAAGTTTTCTTCTATATCTAAAATCTTCGCCGACAAATTTTTTATCTTTATTAAAATCTATTTCAAACAAATTCATTGATTTTATCCTTTATTAAAGAATTTATTTTTAAGAATAATTTAAAATTATATTACAAAAAATACTTTTATCAATACTATAAATAACGGTATTATATAAATTAAATTAAAAATTTTTTATCAGAATTTAAAATTAAAATTTTCTTTTCAAAATTATCGCTTTATGCGGGCATAATTCCTGACAACAATAGCAAGTTATACATTTATCGTAATAATATTCAGGCGGATAATTTTTACCTTTTTTATTAAAATTAAGCGCAAGCGGAGTGACAGGACAAACTTTAACGCAAACGCCGCATTTTACGCATTTGCTATATTCTATTACGGGTTTCGGTATCATTATAGCGAATAATCTTTTTATTATTGGAAATGCGCTTAACTTCATTAAACTTCTTCCAATTCCGATTCTTTTATGCGGTTTTTTGAAATCATTAACTTTAATGCTTTCAATATTATCTCCGACTATTTCAATATTTTCTTTATTTGAAAATCCGAGTTTAAATCCCATTTTTATTGTTGGAATTAAATTATAATCGAAAGAGATTATTTGAGATGCGACATAATCTAAAGCGATAGCATCCGAAGATAATAATAAAACATTTAATTTTTTTGGGTTTCCGCTTCTTGGACCGTTTCCTTCCATAGCCATAATTCCGTCCATTATATATAATTTCGGATTAATTAATTTATTCAAATCTAAAAGCATTGTAGAAAAATCGTCAAAATCGGGAAGTTTCAAATGATACTCCGCTTTTCTAAATCCCGGGATGCAACCAAATTGATTTTTTACCGCTCCCGTCATAATCGTTAAAGCATGCGATTTTAATTTTGGCAAACTTATTATCGTATCGGCTTCTAAAATCGGTTTTGCAATAGTAAAACTTTTTTCTTTTATTCCTTCGTTAAAACTTACGCCGATAGGTTCGTCAAAATCTGCATATTCAATATTTAGTTTTTCGGCAACTTCGCTTATTCCCGATTTTTGAGCTACAGAAATTCCTTTTCCAATTCCAGGAGAATCGCCATAAGAAATTTTTTTAATATTTTTCTTTTCTTTTATTTCTTGCAAAATTGAAATTATAGCTTCAAAAACTACGGGATGAGTAGTGACAGATTTTTCTGCAGATTCTGAAGCGAGTAAATTTGGTTTTAATAAAATTTTATCGCCTTCTTTAATAAATAAATCTATTCCGCCGAGCAAATCGATTCCTCTATTTATAGCCGATTTTACTTCGCTTAATTCGTAATTATCGCATTTTATTAAAGCTACTTTTATTTTATCCATAAAATTACCTCTAAACAATATCGTTTTTATAAAATTTAAATCTATTTTCTTTATAACGAATCGAAATATCTTTTGAAAATATTGAAAATCTTAAATAATTATATCTATATTTTACTTTTGAATAATATTCTTTAATCGATGCGGATTCTATTAAATCTATAAATTCTTTAGAAAAATATTTATAATCTTCTTTATCAATATTTTTTATAACTTTATTTAAAGTATTTTTTATAATTTCAAAAATTTTTCTTTCGTCTTCTTTATTAAAATTTTTCGTTCTAAATGCAAGAAAAACTTCCTGTTCGATATATTTTGCAAAAGATAGAGATTTATTTTTCCAAAAATTATATTCGCTATAAAATTCTTCCAAAATCTCAAACCATTTTTTTATCGCTACCGACAATATTTTAGGCTCTTTAATCGCTCTTTGAGAATCCTGTCCCGCTCTTTTAACATAATGATAATTTGCTTTATACTCAAAACTAACGGTTTTAACGAACATTAAAAGTTTATGCGAAAAAATTCCATCCTCGCCTGGTTGCACATTTAAAGGATATCTTAAAGTTTTATTTTCTTGTAAAATTTTTCTTTTTATAAACATTGAACAAGTAGGAAGCGCCGAATGAAAACCATGATTTTTATTTATTCTTTTATCTAAACTCCAAAAACTGCTTAATACTACCAAATCGCTGTCGTTTTTTTTAGCGTTATTATAAAATTTTTCAAAAAAATCTTCGTCTATATAATCGTCTCCGTCTACGCAAAATAAATATTCTCCGCTCGCTTTTTCAATTCCATCGTTCCTTGCCTCAGACACGCCCGCATTTTTTTTATCGATTATAATTATTCTTTCGTCTATTTCTTTATATTCTTTTAATATTTGCAACGAATTGTCAGTTGAGCCGTCATTTATACAAATTATTTCTAAATTTTTATAAGTTTGATTAATTACGCTTTCCAAACAATTTTTTAAATATTTTGATACATTGTAAATTGGTATAATAACTGTTATCATTTTTTTATTATACTAAAATATTGAAAGTTTGTCAAAATAAATTTTATTTAAGAAAATATTTATTTATAATCTACAATAAAGAAAGACGACACATTTTCACGCATCGTCTTTAATTGCCTTATTCTATATTTTATTTTTTCTATATTTTTTATCTAGTCGCCTTAAATATTAAATTTCCTAAAGCTGACACATGCACTTGTATAGTATTACCATCAATTTTTACATGAGCAACTTCTTTACCGTCTTTATACAACGCTTTAAAACCATCTCCCCAAGTTTTAGTATAAGGTTTAAGGTTTTTGTAATCGTAGTCATTGAAAGGTCCGCCGCTCAATGAAACTGCTCCGTTTGCTACCGTAATTGTTACTAAATAATTATTATATTCTTTATATCCTTTAGCTCCATTAGGGAATGTAATTGGCATATTAGTATTATATCTATGATTTGCTTTATCAGTATAAACTCCGTCTTTGCCTTTAAGTAATGCGGTATCTTCAGTTATAGTTTGTTCTGGTTTAACGGGGGCTGGTATTTTTTCCGTGTCTAGCGTAGGGTAAATTGGGGCTGGTATTTTTTCCGTATCTAGCGTAGGGTCAACTGGGTCTGGATTAATAGGGTCTGGCGCTTTGTTCGTATCAAAATTTTCAGTGTCTGCAATTTGGAATTCAGTAACTGCGGTTGGTTTTTTCTTACAAGCTACGGAAATTACGGCTACCATTATAGCTATGGCTATTACATAGAATAAGCGTTTTGTTTGTTTTTTCATAATATGCTCCTCGTTGGATTTACATCTCAACTTTTTAATTTATTTCTATACTTAAGATAAGAATTATTTTTAAATAGTCAATAACTTTTTATAATTCTTTAATTTTTTTATTTTAAAGATTAGTAAAAATTTTCACTTTTAAAATAAGTCGTTTTAATTTATAAAGATATATTAATCGCTATAATAATTTTATTATAAATTCTTTATTGATAAATTTTTAAATTAAAAATATAATAAATAAAAAATAAATTTTGAAAATGAGGATAAAAAAATGAGCGTATATGATTATATCGTAAAAGATTATAGCGGAAAAGATGTTAAATTAAGCAAATACGAGGGAAAAGTTTTATTAATAGTAAACACAGCGACAAAATGCGGATTTACAAAACAATATCCTGCATTGCAAGAATTATACAAAAAATACAAAAAAGAAGGTTTTGAGATTTTAGATTTTCCTTGTAATCAATTTGGAGGACAGGCTAAAGAACCTATAGAGGAAATATTAAAAATCAGAGAAGAAAATTACGGAGTTAAATTTAAATTATTCGATAAAATAAAAGTCAACGGAAAAGAAGCCGAACCTTTATATCAATATTTAAAAAGCGAAAAACCGACTGAAGAAGGCGTAGAAAAAATAAGATGGAATTTCACAAAATTTTTAATAGACAGAAAAGGAAAAATTGCAGGAAGATTTGATTCGAGAGTAAAACCTGAAGAGCTTGACGAAACTATAGAAAAATTATTAAAAAAATAGTTTTTTCTATAAATTAACTTTAACTTTATTTTATTAAAATTCTAAAAATATAAAATATGATTTAATATTTATGAATAAAGAAGATTTAATTAAAGCTTTAAAATATTCTTTTCCTATAACCGTTCCCGTTTTAATAGGTTATTTATTTTTGTCTATCGCTTATGGAATATTAATGAAAGCGAAAGGATTCGAGACTTGGCTTGCGCTTTTTATGAGTTTATTTGCATATTGCGGAAGTATGCAATATATCGCTGCAAATTATTTATTTTTAGCATCGTTTAATCCAATTTACGCTTTTATATTAACTTTAACCGTAAATTCGAGAATGAGTTTTGAGGGAATATCTATGGTTAGCAAATATAAAAATACGGGAATATTGAAACCTTTTTTAATATTTTTTATGACGGATGAAACTTTTTCAATTTTATATAGCGCAAAAATTCCAGAAAATATAAATAGAAAATATTTTTTATTTTTAGTTTCTTTTTTGGATTATTCTTATTGGGTTATCGGAACTTTAATCGGTTGTTTGCTCGGAGAGTTTGTAAAATTTAATACTAAAGGTTTGGATTTTGTTTTAACGGCATTATTTATAGTTATATTCACGGAACAATGGCTTGAAAATAAAGGGAGAAAAGCTTCAATAATAGGTTTAATATGTTCAACGCCGATATTAATATTTAAAACGAATACTTTTATAATTCTTGCTATGATTTTAATATTTGCGATTATAACAATAATTTATAATATAGAAAAATATAATAAATTACGAGAGAAAAATGAATAATAAAGAATTATTAATAACGGCTCTTATAATAGTTTTTGCTACAGTAATAATAAGATTTTTACCTTTTGTAATAATAAGAAAATCGATAGCCGAAAGAAAATATATAAAATTTTTAGGCGATATGATGCCTTATTCAATGATTGCCTTGCTTGTAATTTATTGTTTGAAAGAAGTTAATTTAATAAAATATCCTTATGGAATTCCCGAATTAATTTCTATAGCGATTATAATTATCTTGCATATTATTAAAAGAAATGTTTTAATAAGCATTGGAGTTGGAACTGTAATTTATATGATTTTAGTTCAAACGATTTTTATTTAAATTATATAATTGGAGTAATTATGGGATTATACGAATATTTATCTTCAGGTTTTGGCAAAGCGGAAGATTTAAATTGTGCCGAAAAAATATTATATGGAGCTAATGAAATATACGATTTGGGAATAGACAAAAACGATTTGAAAATGGCTGCGGGTTTCGGAGGCGGAATGGGAGTAGGAATTACCTGCGGAATAATAACGGGATGCATAATGGCGTTTTCAAAAGCTTTTATAATAGACAAAGGACATGAAAGTTCATTTTTAAAAGAAATAGAATTAGAATTTATAACGAGATTTCAGGAAAAAACGGGAGAGACTAATTGCATTCCTTTAGTTGAAAAATATAGAAGCCCAATAAATGGATGCGATTATATTCTTTTTGAAGCCTGCAAAATTTTTGACGATATTATGAATAGATATTATAAAAAATAACTTGACTTTTATAATAATTTTTTTTATAATTAAAAGCTACTTAAACTTAAGGTTTAAAGTATATATTTAGGGGAAATAAGGGTGAAAATCCCTTGCTGGCACGCAACCGTAAAGTCCAAAAATAATTGGCGAAGTCGGAATACCTATACAAATAATCGAGTCGAGCGCACTGGATTAGCTCACTCCTTTGTTTTAATTAAGGATATAATTTATAGAATTTTTTAAATATTAAAGAATTCTAGAGTTTTATATTAAATTTTTTATTTAAGGAGTTGCCTATGAGCAATATAATCGGATTTCCAAGAATCGGACAAAACAGAGAATTAAAAAAGACATTAGAAGCTTTTTGGAGCAATAAAGTCAATGAAAACGAATTAGAAAAAGTTTCTAAAGACTTGAGAGCAAAACATTGGAGTTTACAGAAAAATTTAGATTTCGTATGCGTCAATGATTTTAGTTTATACGATAATATGCTTGATATAGCGTATTATCTTGGTGCTAAACCTTCAAGGTTTAAAGATTTAGAGGGTTTAGAATTGTATTTTGCAATGGCAAGAGGACATAAGAATGGAGCGGCTTGCGAGATGACAAAATGGTTTAATACAAATTATCATTATGTCGTTCCTGAATTAAGCGTTAATGATAATTATAAAATAAATCCAAATCCAATAATTGAGCAATATAAAGAAGCTAAAGAATTAGGATATAAACCAAAAATATGTCTCATAGGACTTTTTACTTTTATAGCGCTCAGTAAATTTGACTCTAATGATTTTGATACAATTTTTGAGAAAGTAAAAAACGCATATTTTTTATTACTTGACGAAATAGTTAAATTAGATTCAAATATAATAGTTGAATTTAGCGAACCGATATTCGTGAAAGGAGAAGATAAAAGATTTTTTGGTAAAATTAAAGAAGTATATAATCAAATTAGCGCAAAAGGCATTAAGGCTATTGTCAGCACATTTTTTGAACATAGTAACGAATCAAGCGAGATTTTACTCAAAAGCGATATTTATGCTTTAGGTTTAGATTTTGTAGCTGGAAATAAAAATTTTGATATTCTTCAAAAATTTTCTAAAAGCGATAAAATCCTTTACGCTGGCATTATAGACGGTAGAAATATCTGGATAGCAAATATAGAATATAAACTTGAATTGCTTGAAAAAATCGGCAGTATTATTACGAAAGACAATATTGTAGTAAGTTCGTCTTGTTCGCTTTTGCATACGCCTTTTAGTAAAGATAACGAAGATAAAATAGACGAAGAAATATTATCTTGGTTTAGTTTTGCCAAAGAAAAAATTGAGGAGATTATAATTTTAGAAGAAGTTTTTAAAAACGGAATAAACTCTAAAGTAAAAGACTTTTTAGAAAAAAATAAACAAATTAATTTATCTCGTTCTAGTTCCGATAAAACCAATAATAAATTTATTAGAGAGCGAATAAATAAAATAAATCAAAAAGAGCGTTCGCTTCCATATAGAGAGCGTATAAAAATACAACATAAAGAGTTAGGATATTCAAATTTATCAACCACTACGATTGGTTCATTTCCTCAAACTCCAGAAATTAGAGCTTTACGATTAGGATATAAAAAAGGCGATATAGCCGAAAAAGAATATAAAGACGGTATAAAAAATTATATTAAAGACTGCGTTACTTTTCAAGAGGATATTGGATTAGATATATTGGTGCATGGCGAACCAGAGCGAAACGATATGGTAGAATATTTTGGCGAACAAATGGAAGGTTTTGTATTTAGTAAGAATGCATGGGTGCAAAGTTATGGCAGTCGCTGCGTAAAACCACCTATTATTTACGGAGATATATCTCGTCCAAAAGCAATGACGGTAGAATGGATAACTTACGCTCAAAGTCTTACAAAAAAGATTATGAAAGGTATGCTTACGGGACCGGTTACAATATTAAATTGGAGTTTTGTTAGAGACGATATTAGCAGGGAATCTGTATGTAAACAAATAGCTCTTGGCATTATGGACGAGATTGACGATTTACAAAAAGCGGGAATTAAGATTATTCAAGTCGATGAAGCCGCTTTTAAAGAAGGCTATCCTCTACGAACCGAAAATATTAAAGAATACGAAAAATGGGCGTTAGAATGTTTTAAAATTGCCACAGCTATAGCAAAACCAGAGACTCAAATTCATACTCATATGTGTTATAGCGAGTTTAACGATATTATTAAAACGATTGAAAAACTTGACGCCGATGTAATAAGTATAGAGACGACAAGAAGCGGAAACGAATTGCTTAAAGTATTCAAAAAAATCGGCTATACTCATGAAATCGGACCTGGCGTATATGATATTCATAGCCCAAGAATACCAAGCGTTGAAGAAATCAAAAATCAAATTAAAGCTTTGTTAGAAGTTTTGCCGAAAGAACAACTATGGATAAATCCAGACTGCGGATTAAAAACTCGCAAATGGGAAGAAATTAAACCGAGTCTAAAAAATATAGTAGAAGCTACTCAATCGATACGACAAAGCATATAAATTATTTTTATATTGATTTTAATTATTAAAGAGGTTTTGAATATTTATATTATTTAAAAGCCTCTTTTATTTATTTTTATAAAAACAACTTGACAAAATAATATTTTATTATATAATTTATTTATTATGTTATATAATCGTTTATCTTATAACTGTGTGACCGTCAACCGTCAACCGTCAACCGTCAACCGTCAACGCTAAAATTATGTTTATTTAATTTTTTCTATTGCATAAAATTATTTAACGCATTGTTAAAAATATATTCAAGGTATGTATTATGAATATAGTAATAATACATATGGGATTTGCTAAATATTTGCTATATGTTTTAAGACAAATAAAAATAACAAATCCAAACTCCGAAATATTTTTAATATCCGATAAAGAAAATAAAAAATATTCTAAATATTCCACTTTTGTTGATATATCTAAAATACAAAGTTTAGAATCTAAAAGTTTTAAAGAAAATTATATTCATCTTGGAAAAAGCGCTCCTAATTACGAAATGTTTTGTATGTTAAGATGGATTATATTGAGAGATTTTATGAGAGAATATAATATAAAAGAATGTTTGCATATCGATAGCGACATTTTAATATTTTCCGATTTGAATAAAGCTTTAAATCCATTTTCAAATTATAAAATATCTCTCGCTCATAATTTGGCTTTAACTATGCATATTAAAGATATTGAAATTTTAGACGAATTTTCAAAATATTTATTATTCAAATATACTAACGAAAACGAACTTAATAAATTAAAAGATATGTATTATAAAGCCGACAGAATAAATAATGGAGTTGTGGGAAGTATTTCGGATATGGATATATCGAGAGAATTTTTTTCGAGCATAAAAGATCCGATTGGAGATTTAAGCGAAATTGTAAACGATTCTATTTTTGATTCTGCAATAGTTTATGGAGAGCCTGAATTTGAAATGCTGAAAAAAGGAAAATACAAATTGAAGAAAATATTTTTTGAAAATAAAATTCATTTTTGTAATTATAGATTAAACGGAGAAAATAAAAAAATTAAATTTCATTCTTTGCATCTTTTAACTTGGACAAAATTATTTATTAAAAAATTATCGAATTGCAAAGATTTAGATTTTAATCCTTATTTTATAAATATATATAGAGAATTTACAGTTTTCAAGTCAAAAATTAGAAAGTACATAAATAAATAATAATAATTAATTAGTGAAATTATTATATCTAAAATTAATAATATAAATAAAATTATTATTAATAAACAATAATATAGCTTGACTAAGTATCTATTTTGCACTATAATATTAATTAAATGTAAACTTATATTTCAAAAAAAATTAAAGGGGTTAAGTTCATGAAAGTTATAGTAATAGGCTGCAACCATGCTGGAACATGGGCGGCAAAAACATTGAAGGCGGTTGACTCAAGCACTACCGTAGTAACTTACGACAGAAATGATAATATATCGTTTTTGGCATGCGGTATCGCTCTTTGGGTAGGCGGCGTAGTAAAAGACCCGAAAGGATTATTCTATGCAAATCCTGAAGGCTTAAAATCAGAAGGCATAGATGTTCATATGGGACATGAGGTAGTTAAAATCGATTGGGCTAACAGAAAATTAACGGTTAGAGAATTGATAACGGGTAAGGAGTTTGAAGATAATTACGATAAACTTATACTTGCCACAGGTTCTTGGCCAGTAACTCCTCCTATAGAAGGTTTGATGCAACCTGGAACAAAATACGGTTTGAAAGAGGGAATTTTCTTCTCTAAACTTTTCCAACAAGGACAAGAAATAATTGACGAGATTAAAAGACCCGAAGTTAAAAGAGTTATGGTTGTAGGCGCTGGTTATATAGGCGTTGAGTTGGTAGAAGCTTTCAAAAATCATGGCAAAGAAGTTATATTAATGGAAGCTATGCCAAGAGTTATGGCAAACTATTTCGACAAAGAAATTACAGACGAAGCGGAAAAAAGAATTAAAGAGGCTGGCATAGAATTACATTTAGGCGAAACGGTTAAAAAATTTGAAGGTTCTGTTAGAGTTCAAAAAGTTGTAACCGATAAAGGCTCTTACGATGTAGATATGGTAGTTATGTCGGTAGGATTTAGACCAAATAGCGAATTGTATAAAGATTATCTTGAAACTCTTCCTAACGGTGCTATAGTAGTAGACACTACAATGAAGACGACAAAAGACCCTAATGTATTTGCAATAGGAGACTGTTCTACCGTATATTCAAGAGCTTCTGAAAAACAAGATTATATCGCTTTGGCTACAAACGCCGTTAGAATGGGAATAGTAGCCGCCAATAACGCTTTGGGAAGACATGTGGAATATTGCGGAACTCAAGGCTCTAATGCGATTTGCGTATTCGGTTATAATATGGCTTCAACGGGCTGGTCTGAAGAAACGGCAAAGAAAAAAGGCTTAAATGTAAAAAGCAATTTCTTTAAAGACGCCGAAAGACCTGAGTTTATGCCTACTTACGAAGATGTATTAGTAAAAATAATATACGAAGAAGGAAGCAGAAGAATGATAGGAGCGCAAATAGCTTCAAAACATAATCATGCCGAAGCGATTCATGCATTCTCGCTTGCAATACAAAACGGTATGACTGTAGACCAGTTTGCATTATCAGATTTCTTCTTCTTGCCTCACTATAATAAACCTTTGTCTTGGATGACAATGGTTGCTTATACTGCAAGATAAGTAAAATATTATTATTCATGTTAAATCCTCCGATAAATTTTATATTTGTCGGGGGTTTTATTTTACTTCTGTTAGATTTAATAATTTTTTTAACAAAAAATAACATTTAAAAGTTGACTATTAAATTTATATATGTTAAAATACTTAAAATTATTCGCTTAAATTTTATAATATAAATTAAAGCGCCAATTTGAAGGTGGTATTTATGTCAAAAATTAATTTTTCAGGGCAATCCTACGATATGCCTAAAGAAATGTCTTTATTAGACTTTATTAAGCAAAACGCTAAAAAAGAATCAAAAGATACAATCGCCGCTAAATTTAATGGGCAAGAAGTAGATTTAACATATATACCAGAAACTGACGGAGATTTAGAATTGATATTTACGACAACGAATGAAGGACTTGAAATATTAAGACATTCTACGAGTCATTTGATGGCTCAAGCGGTTAAAAGACTTTATCCAAATGTTCAAGTTACAATAGGTCCTGCAATTAAAGACGGTTTTTATTACGATTTCGATACCGACAAACCTTTTACTGACGAAGATTTGCCTAAAATTGAAGCGGAAATGAAAAAAATAATAAAAGAAAATATTCCCGTAGTTAGAAAGATAATGACTAAAAAAGACGCTATAGAATATTTTAAGAAAAATAACGAACCTTATAAAGTCGAAATAATAGAAGATATTGACGCCGATACGGTTTCTTTTTATGAACAGGGAGATTTTATCGATTTATGCAGAGGTCCGCATGTTCCATCTACGGGTTATTTAAAATCTTATAAACTCATGTCTGTTGCGGGAAGTTATTGGCGAGGCGATTCAAATAATAAAATGCTTTCTAGAATATACGGCACGGCTTTTGAAAGTAAAGAATCTTTGGATAATTATTTGAAAAAACTTAAAGAAGCAAAAGAGAGAGACCATAGAAAATTAGGAAAAGAATTAAATTTATTTAGTTTTCATGATGAAGGACCTGGTTTTCCTTTTTGGCATCCAAGAGGAATGATTATTTATAAAGAAGTTGAATCTTATATAAGAAAAGAAAATGAAAAGCGAGGATATGTCGAAATAAAAACTCCCGCGATTCTAAACGAAGAATTATGGCATAGAAGCGGACATTGGGATAATTATAAAGAAAATATGTATTTTACCGAAATAGACGAAACCAAATTTGCAATTAAGCCTATGAATTGTCCTGGCGGTTTAATAGTTTATAATTCTAATATTCACAGTTATAGAGATTTGCCTTTAAGAGTCGCAGAATTGGGTTTTGTTCACAGGCATGAACTTTCGGGAGCTTTGCATGGACTTTTTAGAGTTAGAGCTTTCACTCAAGATGACGCTCATATATTCTGCACCGAAGAACAACTTGCGGATGAAATTATAAATACGATAGATTATTATTTGTCGGTTTATAAAGATTTTGGATTTAAGAATTTTGAAATATTTGTTTCTACGCGTCCTGCAAAATCTATAGGCACTGAAGAAGCTTGGGAACTTGCCACAAATTCTCTTATTAACGCTTTGGATAAATTAAATATCACTTATAAAATCAATGAAGGAGACGGAGCTTTTTACGGACCGAAAATTGATTTTAATATTAAAGATGTTTTAGATAGAAATTGGCAATGCGGAACTTTGCAGGTTGATTTTTCTCTTCCAATACGTTTTGAAATAAGCTATGAAGGAAAAGACGGAAGAAAACATACTCCCGTTATGTTGCATAGAGCGATATTGGGTTCTATGGAAAGATTTATTGGAATATTAACCGAACACTATAATGGAAAATTTCCTTTATGGTTGTCGCCTTTACAAGTCGCTATAGTAAATGTTTTGAATGATAAAAATCAAATAGAGAGAGTTAAGGAAATAGCAAACGCTTTTAAAAACGAAAATTTTAGAGTTGAAATTGACGATGGAAACGATAATTTGGGAACTAAAATTAAAAAATACCGCTTGCAAAGAACTCCATATACGGTTATAATAGGAGCGGAAGAATTATCAAGCGGAAAGTTATCCGTTAGAACCCGTTCTTCCAAAGAATTAAAGGATATAGATTTAATTGAGTTTATAGAAAAACTTAAAAAGGAATCTAAGGAGAGAATGAATGATTCTATATTTTCTACATGAGGTAGAGAAATAATGGCAACCGTAAGAAAAGAAGGAGAGAGAATTAATCAATTTATTACGGCTAAAGAAGTCAGGGTAGTGCATGATAAAAGAGGAAGTTTAGGTATTATGAATACTAAAGAGGCTCTTGCTATCGCTAGAGAAGAGAATTCGGATTTAGTGGAAATAGTGCCTAATGCCGAGCCTCCCGTTTGTAAGATAATAAATTACGGTAAGTATAAATTTGAGCTTCAAAAGAAAAATAAAGAAGCTAAAAAGAAACAGAAACTTGCGCAACTTAAAGAGATTAAGATGCGTCCGCAAATAAGCGTTCATGATTATAACTTTAAAATGAGACATATTCATGAATTCTTAAGCGAAGGAAATAAAGTTAAAATTACGATAATGTTTAGAGGCAGAGAAATGGCTCATACGGAATTTGGGCATGACCTTATCGCTAAAATTATGAAAGATTTGGAAAACGAAGCCACTACTGAAAAGCCTCCAAAATTGGAAGGAAAAAATTTATCTACGGTTTTAAATCCCGTTAAAGTTAAAAAAACTTCTTCGGATATTGGTAAATCGGATAAAAAAGAAAATAAGGAAAATATAGAATAATTAAGCCCACTAACTATGCATACTTATCATATGTATAGACGAGCATAAATTAAAATTAAAAAATGAATTAAAGAGGAAAAACTATGAGAAATAAGTTGAAAACTAAAAGCGGAGCAAAAAAGCGTTTTAGATTTTCTAAAAGCGGAAAAGTGAAATTTGCTCATGCATTCGGAAGTCATAAATTTTTACATAAAAGACCCGATACGAAGAGAAAATATCGCAAAGCTAAAATAGCGGACGATACAAATATGGCTGAAATGCCAAGATTAATGCCTTATGGCGGATAATAAAGGAGATAAAAATGAGAGCAGTCAGCGGAACGGTAAGAAAACATAAAGTTAAAAAAATATTAAAAATGGCTAAAGGCTATTACGGTTCTCACAGTAAGCAAATGAAACAAGCTAAAGAAGCCGTAATAAGAGGATTAAAATACGCTTATAGAGATAGAAGACAGAAAAAAAGAATGATGCGAAGATTATGGACATTGCGTATTAATGCGGCTTGCAGACCTTTGGGAATATCTTACAGTAAATTTATAAACGGCTTAAAAAAGGCTAATATTATAATAGACAGAAAAGCTTTATCCAATTTGGCGATAGACGATTATAAAGCTTTTGAAGCTGTGGTTGAAGCGGCTAAAAAATCTCTAGCATAATAATAAACTTCTTAAATAAATTTTAACCGTTCGTAAAAATTTACGGACGGTTTTTTATTTTAAAATTATCAAAAATAATTAAAAATTTATTATAATATTGCATATAACAAAATTAATAACCGAAGATATTTTAGAACTTTGTAAATATTTAAATATGAATGTAATAGAATATCATGATATAGACGATTGCCGTAAAGACGGTTTTATAATAGTTATACAAAAGTAAATTAAAAGCTACTATATATTATAAAATCGGACAGAAGCCAATTATATAAAACTAACTTCTTACCCGAAATTTATAACATATGAAAAATTAAAACAAATAATTTAAAATTATATTTGAACATCCTCGCTATAATCTATTCCATCTATTTCAAAACCATGCATATTCATATAATCGCATCTAAATAAAGACATATCCGCCAATTCTTTAACATTATCTTTATTTAATTTATTCCAATCTTCTAAAACTTCTTTTTGAACATCGTCTCTCAATTCCCAATCGTCAAGTCTTATTCTATTTTCATTGTCAAGCGGAACATTTTTACCTGAAAATAATTTTTCGCTTAATAATCTATACATTTGCTCTATGCATCCTTCATGAAGTCCTCTTTTTTTCATTATTCTAAATAATATTCCAATATATAAAGGAACTGTCGGAATTACGGCGGAGGCTCTCGTCACAACGGCTTTATTAACCGAAACATAAGCATTCCCTTTTATTTTCTCTTGCATTTTTTTATCCAAATCATGAGCCGTTTTTTCCAAATCGTCTTTCGCCTTTCCGATTGTTCCGTCTCTATAAACCGCTTTAGTCATTTCTGGACCTATATAAGAATATGCAATATTTATAGCGTTTTTTGAAAGCATATCGGCGTCAATCAAAGCATCAGTCCATAATTGCCAATCTTCTCCTCCCATAACTTTTATAGTATTTTTTATATCTTCTTCGTTTGCTGGCTCAATCGAAACATTTAATAATTCTTCAGTCATAAAATCTATTCCCATTCCGTTATAAGTTTTTCCGATTGGTTTAAGAGTAGAACGATAAAGTATTCCCGTTTTTTCGTCCATTCTCACGGGAGCGGCTAAACTATAAATAAACAAATCTATTTTTCCGTCAAAAAAAGATTTCGCTTCTTTTATAACTTCTTCTTTTGAAGCGTTTAAAAAAGCGTCCAATATTAAAGTTTTCTCTTCAATTCCGTCTTTTTTTGCAAACTCGCTAAAAGCCTCGTTATTATACCAACCTGGCGTAGCCGTTCTTCTCTCTGTCGCTGGTTTTTCAAAAGAAACTCCAATAGTTTTTGCGCCAAGTCCATAAGCTATCGCTATTCTGCTTGCAAGTCCATATCCGCCCGATGCTCCAAGTATCAAAGCGTTTTTTACATTAGATTTTATTTTTGCTTGAGATTTCACATAATTAATTTGATTTTCAACTTCTTTTTTACAACCCAAAGGATGAGCGCTAATGCATATATTATTTAAAATTTTAGGTTCTACTATCATTTTTATCTCCGATTAATTATTTTTTATTTATTTTCTATATATTATAAATTTATAATAGAATTAATTTTTTTTCAATCGTTTATTTAATCAATAGCTTCAGAACCGCCTATAATATCCAAAAGCTCGTTTGTAATATTTTCCTGTCTCGCTCTATTAGCTTTATTTTTAAGTTCGCTTAAAAGTCTTTCGGCGTTATCTGTGGCGTTTCTCATAGCAATCGAACGCTCGGCATTTTCGGATAAAAAAGAAGTTATTATCATAAAATAAAAATAAGTCTTTATAGCCAAAGGCACAATTTCTTTTAAGACGGAATCTCTATCTGGTTCTATTAAATATTCAAGATTCTTTTTACTTTTATGTCCTTCTATATCCTCTTCATCTGGAATCATTGGAATCAAACTCTTTATTTTAGGCATATGAACGACTCTCGTATAATAACGCATATATATAACTTCGACTCTTGAAGATTTATCCGTAGCGTAATCATGCATAAATCTTTGAACTACTGCGGCGCAATCGTCAAAAGTGGATTCTTCATCTATACGCGGATATTTTCTAGCGATTGGAATTTTTTGTTTTTCAAAATAAGCCTCGCCTTTTTTACCCAAAACATGCAATTCAACTTCTCTGCCATGTCTATGATGATGTCTTATTCTCTCCATAGCTTCGTCTAAAATTTTTGTATTATAAGAACCGCATAAACCTCTCGTTGAGGTTATTACAAACAATGTTATATTTTTTATATTTTTTTTCTTTTTAAGCAAAGGATGTAAATTATCTAAATCGGTATGCGAAAGCTCTTCTATTATTCTGTTTAATTTTTGAGTATAAGGACGCATTCCCTGTTCGATAGAGAGAATTTTTGCCGTTCTTGAGCGGGAAATCATATCCATAGTTTTAGTTATTTTATGCGTTCCCGTTATAGCTTTTATTCTTGCCTTTAATACATTTAATTTTTCAGCCATAAATTTTCCTATAATTAATTTTCTATCTTTTTATATAATTTATCTATTATATCGTTGTCAATCTTTTCGTCAAACTTTCGAGCAAATAGATTTACCCTCCCCGTATGAAATTATCATAGTCGTTCAATTTAAAAACTATAGGAGCGCCGCCTTGCCAAATAAGATATCTTAAACAATTATTTTCGCATTTATCTTTTAAGTAGCTTTGTAGAAGAATCGATTGAAAAAAGAATTCATCGCTTCCCCAAGTATATTTAAATCTTTCTAAATAATTTTGATTTTCACCGACAAATTTTAAAATATAAGAAATGGCATTTTTCGTCAAATTCCACCAACTCGAACCGTAATAAATATTTTCTGGAGTTTGTCTCTTTATAAAAGGAATTTTAGAAACAATCTCTCTAATTTTTCTGCTTAATAATTTTCTATACCAAAATCCAAAATTATAAGCGTTGAGTCGAAAAGACATTTCTTTATAAAGCCCTTCGTTATTTCTAATATTTTCGTAACTTAAATATTCTCTATCGTTATTTTCAAAAAAATCTTTTATCTCAAAATTATTTTTTAGAGGAATATCTTGAGCGCTTATAAAAATATATCTATCATAATTATTTTTTATAGCTTCTTCCATTAAAAATAAAGTCGTAACGATTTGACTAAATCCGCCATGATAAACTTTAAATTTTTTATAAACTTTGACATTTTCAAAACTGTCAATTTTCAATGCGCTTTTTTTATCTATATGAACGAATAAATCAAAATCTTTTTTCAAATAATTTATTAATCTCATAGTTTGATTATAATTTTTATGCGCCGCAATCAAAAAACAAATCTTACTCATTTTAAAATTAAATTAATATTTAGAATTTGGATTTAAACTCTTCCAAAGCCTTATTAAGCTCCTCAATATTTTCTATATCTTTTTTCTCTCTTATATCGTCTAATATATATTGTTTATCCGCTCTCATATATTGAAGTAATCGCCATTCAAATTCATGAACTCTTTCAATTTCAACATTATCTAAAAAGCCTTTCGTGGCTGCAAATAATATTACTATCTGCTCTTCTACGGGCATTGGGCTATATTGTTTTTGTTTTAATAATTCAACCATTTTAGCGCCTCTATCAAGTTGCGATAAAGTGGCTTTGTCTAATCCTATTCCTAATTGAGAGAAAGCTTCCAAAGACCTATAAGAAGCCAAATCAAGCCTTAAAGTTCCCGAAACTTTTTTCATAGCTTTAGTTTGAGCGTTTCCTCCCACTCTTGAAACCGAAATTCCAACATCGATTGCGGGACGAACTCCGCTCATAAATAAACTTGGAAGCAAATATATCTGCCCATCCGTAATAGATATAACATTTGTAGGAATATATGCGGAAACTTCATTATCTTGCGTTTCAATTATAGGAAGCGCCGTCAAAGAACCTCCGCCCAAATCATCGCTTAATTTAGCCGCCCTTTCAAGCAATCTTGAATGCAAATAAAATACATCGCCAGGAAAAGCTTCTCTTCCAGGAGGACGCCTTAATAAAAGAGAAATTTGTCTATAAGCGTTTGCCTGTTTTGATAAATCATCATAAACTACCAAAGTGTCTTTTTTTTCTTCATACATAAAATATTCAGCCATCGCGCATCCCGAATAAGGAGCTATATATTGCAAAGGCGCAGAGTCCGAAGCCGTTGCCGTCACTATTATAGTATATTCTAAAGCGCCATATTGTCTTAAAGTATTAACGACTCCAGCGACTGTGGAAGCCTTTTGTCCTATAGCGACATATACGCATATAACATTTTTTCCTTTTTGATTTATTATCGTATCCAAAGCTATAGAAGTTTTTCCCGTGCTTCTATCTCCAATTATAAGCTGTCTCTGTCCTCTGCCAATAGGCGTCATAGAATCTACCGCTTTAATTCCCGTTTGAAGAGGCTCTTTTACCGCTTGTCTATCGGCTATTCCAGGAGCTGGAAATTCTATTATTCTTCTTTTATCGGTTTTAATCTCGCCTCGTCCATCTATAGGAATTCCCAAAGGATTAACGACTCTTCCTAAAAGCTCTTCGCCAACGGGAACTTCCAAAATTCTTTTAAGACGACTTACTTTACTTCCTTCTTTTATTTCCGTATAATCTCCAAGAACTATAGCGCCTATAGTTTCCTCTTCCAAGTTAAAAGCGATTCCTGTAGAACCGCACTCGAATGTTATCATTTCATTAGCCATTATATGAGGAAGCCCCATAACTCTCGCTATTCCGTCTCCAACCTCGACTACGACTCCAACCTCGTTTGGAGAAAAATCCGCTTTATAATTTTTAATCTTTTCTTTTAAGACAGTAGCAATTTCATTAGCGTTTATATCCATAAAATACACCTCAAAATAATTTAATTATTTTCAGCAAAAAGCGAATTTTTAACATCGTATAATAATCGCTTCATGCTATAATCGTATATCGTATCCTCTATTTGAACTATAATTCCGCCCAATATGGATTCGTCTATTTCTATCGTAAAATGAACTTCTTTATCAAACATACTTCTTATAAACGATTTTAAATCTTCAATATTTTCTATTTCCGAAGAAGATATAATTTTAGCCGACAATATATTATAATGTATATTGCATAAATTTTCGTATTCTACTATTATGGCAAATAATATATTAAGCGAATCTCTCTCTATAAGTATCGATAATAAATTAAAAGTTTCTTCGGCTATATTATTATGATAAACTTTTTTTAATATATCAATCTTTACATTTCCGTCTATAAAAGTCGATGTAAAAAACGAAAGAACATCCTTATCGGCAAGCAAAGAAGAATAAACGGTATTAAAATCGTTTTTTATAATTTCTATCTTTCCTAATTCTTTAGCGGCGTTAAACATAGCTTTTGCATAACTTCTTCCGCTCGCTTCTCTTTTTATTATAAGCGTAAATTTACGGGCTTTTTCTTCAGTGATTTCTTTGAGTATCTCTTTTTTAAGAACGCCTAAAATACTACCTGCAATAGAATCCATACAAAACCCTTTAAAATATTTTAAATATTTTATTTCCGCCAAAATTAATAATTTTATCTCGCATCATATACACTTGATTTTTTACGCTATAATCGTAAACTTTAGAATCGATATAAATTATTATTCCGCCTAAAATATCTTTATCCACTTCTGTGCTATAAACAATTTCTTTATTTGAAAAGCATTTTACGGTTTTAATTATATCTTCTATAGTTTCATTGTCTATATTATCAGCAGCGATTATTCTTACTCTTATAATATTATTATATTCGTTATCGCGTATTTCTTTATAAAAAACTAATATGTCGGGTAAAATGTCGATAACTTCATGTTCCATCAATATAGATATAAAAACATAAGCTTCTCTTGAAAAAATCGGCTTAAGTTTATTTTCGATTATTTCAATTTTACATTTTTTTGGAATGCTTTTATCGATAAAATATTTTTTTATATCTTCGTCTTTAAATAATTCAGAACATTTATAAAGTTCATTATATATTTTATCAACCATATTTAATTGTTTGGCTATCTCAAATATAGATTTAGCCGTTGGTTTTAATAGCTTTATTTTATCAATATCTTTCATTTTACCCAACCTAAATAAAATTTTTTATAATTATTTAGCTTTATTTTCTTTTTCTTCATTTTTAATCGTATTAATAAATTCGTCAATCAAAGCTTGATTATCTTCTTTTGTTACATTTCTTTTAAGTATAGTCTCCGCCATAACTACCGCAATATCAACCGATTGTTTTTTTACGCTATTTGCTATTTCTTCTTTAGCTCTTTCAACTTCAAGCATAATTTTATTTTTATTAGCTTCCGCCTCTTCTCTTGCATTGCTAATAATTTTTTCTCTAACTCTATTCGCTTCGATTCTTGCATTTTCTATAATAGAACTTGCCTCGACTTTAGCGTTGTCTATTTGCTCTCTATAAGTCGCCAAAGATTTTTTAGCTTTTTCTTTAGTTCTTTCCGCTTCTTTCAAATCATCTTGAATTTTATCGGCGCGAGAGTTTAAACCTCTTATAATTGTTTTCCAAGTAGATTTTCCTAGTATTATAAGGACTAAAATAAATGTAATCCAAGTCCATATAATAACGCCTGGGTCTATTTTAAAAAGCGCCATATTGCATTCTCCCGATTATTTAATTTTTTTTAATTATTGTCTCATTAGGGCAAGAATGCAAACAACCAAAGCGAAAAGACATACTCCTTCCACAAGCGCAGCCGCTATAAGCATAGTCGATTGAATTTTACCAGACATTTCAGGCTGTCTAGCGACTCCATCAACCGCTCCAGAACCTATAATGCCTATTCCTATTCCCGCTCCTATTGCGGCAAGTCCAGCGCCTATCGTAGCTCCCAATATTGCTAAATCCATTTTTTACTCCTTAATTTAATTTTTAATATTTATATTAATGCTCATCATTAATGGCAATTCCAATATAAATCGCCGATAATAAAGAGAATATATAAGCCTGTAAAACCGATACAAACATTTCAAGAACATATATAAAAGCCAAAAATAATATGGCAAATGGCGAAACCAATATAGTTCCCGACATTATAATCAAATACGGTATCACTATAAGCATTATATGTCCGCCCATCATATTTGCAAGCAAACGAATTGCCAATGCAAAAGCTCTGTTAAATAAAGTTATAAACTCTAAAAACCATATCATAGGAACTAAAATAAAAGGCAAACCTTCAGGCACTAAACTCGCCCAATATTTTATTATTCCTTTTTTTCTTATGCCCGCGAATATATAACATATAAAAACTAAAATAGCTATAGCGCCCGTAAAACTTATATTTGCTCCGACAGCTCCCGCCAAATAAGCGTAATGTCCGTCTTCGGTTTTGAATTTTAATAATGGCGGAATTATCCCAAGCAAATTTGCAAATAAAACGAATAAAAATACCGTTAAACAGAAAGGCGTATATCTCTTTCCGTCTTCTCCCAAAGTCGGCGATATTACATCTCTATTCATATAATCTATTATAATTTCAAATATATTTTGTAGAAAAGAAGGTCTATTAAAAGGTCTTTTCAATTTATAAGCTAAATATTTCATACTTACTATGCATAATATTGCGGCTAAAGTCATAAGTATAATATGTTTCGTTATATGAAAATTAAAATTTAAATAATTTCCTAATTTTATTGGAATTGTGCCATAAGGATGTTCCGTATTGTCGGCAATTTCTTCCATAATGTAATCGTTAATATTTTCGGAAGCAAAAACTATATTGCAATCAAATATTGCAAAAATAATTATAAAGATTATAAGAACTCTTTTTAAAACTAATTTATTTAAAGTCAATTTATTCATAATTCAATTTATAATAATAATTAATTTTTTAATTTTACAATGATTAAATAAAAAATCAACCGTTATAAAAGCGATTATTATAATTTTTCAATCGCTTCGGCTTCGGTATTATAAACGGGCAAAAAACTTGTCAATCTTGTAAGCTCCAAAACTTTTTTAACGGGTTCGGTTATTTTTATCATTCCTATTTTTCCATTAACTTTCTTAAAAGTTCCCAATACCGCTATAAAAACTCCAATTCCGCTGCTGTCTATATAATGAACATCTTCCATATCCATTATTATTCTTTTTGCTCCAAAATCTACTTGAGAAATCATAGCGTCTTTTAAGTCGGAAGAAGTATAAATATCTATATCTCCGAAAAGTTTAATTATAACCGTATTATTTTCAATTTCTTTAACGGATATTTCCATTTTCTAAACTCCAAAATTAAAAAATTAAAAACTTTTTTATTTAAAATATCATAAATTAAAAATTTTACAATATATTAAATTTTATATATTTATATGTTTTTTAATTCATATTAAGACTATATAGTTATAAACGCTCATGTTTCTTTAGACTTCGGATTAAATCCAAATTCCGATTATATATTTAAATACGACCATGCAATTTATAGCGGAAATTCTTTCGTTAATTTGATAGCGGCAAGAACTAAAGACAAAGACAACGAGCTATATAAAAAAGTAATCGAGGCTTATCAATCGGATATTGTCGAAGAAGTTTACGCCAATAATTTCAAAGGTTCTTATTTGCCTACTTGGAAATAAAATTTTTTGAAATAAAAAATAATATTTTTGAAAAGAGCTTTATATTATAATAAAGCTCCTTTTATTTTATTATTTTATAAGTTTCACAATTTAAATATAGCGGTTGCAACTTCAAAAGCCGTATTCAAATCTAAAAGAAAAATCGTATCGTTATTAATATTTTGATTTTTAATCCATTCTTCCATATCATTCTTTGAACCAAAGAAATTCATAATATTTCAACAAGTGCTTGCCCAATTCTTATTCTTATTTAAATCTACATGAATAACATGAATATCGTTTGGGTAATGCTCAAATATTTTTCTATCTTTGATTTTAATATATATCTTATTTCCTGTATTACTACATATAGAATTAATTTCGACATCCTTATGAAACAAACTATAAGCTCCTAAAGCGTCTATAGCGCACATAGAATAAAATTTTCTTCCATCGCTTAATTTTAATATATGATTAGTTTTCAAAGCGGATACGGGATACAAGAATGCAATATCGTCTCCGTTAGCAGTTATAATCTCTTTTTCTAATAACTCTTTATATAGAGATTCATTTCCGCAAATTTTTATGGCTTCATTTTTATTAATGGGAAGCCCCGCCTCAATTACAAAATCAATAAGCCTTAATCTCGCTTCTTGCATTTCTTTAGATATATTTTGATATTTATCGGATATTCCAAAATCAGACATAATATACTCCTTATAAAGTTATAACTTGTTCTACTCCGCTTCCCTCTAAAGCCTTGTATAAATCGGGAAAACATCCTATACAAGCTCCGTCTATAAGCTTCTCATGAATTCCTCTTTCTATAGCGCATATATTGCATGCCATCAGAAGTATTTTTTTCTTTTTTAATACTTCTTGCAATCTATCGCCTACATTACTTCCCTTTGTAAGTAAGAATGTGTTATCGGCAAAAAACATCATTCCACAACCACATCCGCTCCATGCTTATCGCTTAATAATTGAGGAATAATCATCTTATCCAAAATTAAATGCGAATTCTTGCTCGTAAATACATAAGCTACTTTCATTTTTTATTCTCCTTTGTTTAAAATTAAATTATCTATATTAAAAGAACAAACGATATTTAATCCATAACTTTTTTTGAAAAAGCTTTTTTTAAATTATTTGTAAGTTCAATAATATATTCTAAATATTCTTTGCTTTCCCTATCTCTCGGATGATTCATATTTATCTTTATATCCTCTATTATAGAGCCTTTATTTGAACTCATAACTATAACTCTATCGCTTAAATATACGGCTTCTGAAACATCATGCGTCACCATTAAAACCGTATTATCTCCGCTTTTTACTAAAGATAATAATTCATTTTGCATATGCTCTCTTAATTGCAAATCTATAGCTCCAAGCGGTTCGTCAAGTAATAATATTTTAGGATTAGACGCTAAAGCCCTAACTACTGCGACTCTTTGTTGCATTCCTCCCGATAAAGATATTGGATATTTATCCTCATGCCCGTTAAGGTGAGACATATTTAATAATTCTTTTAATCTATTTTTCTTTTCTTCTTTAGTCATTTTTTTAAATTTTAAAGAATAGAGTATATTTTTAGCCACAGTCATCCAAGGAAATAAAGCATAATTCTGAAAAACATAGCCCCTTTCCGAAGAAGGTTCTCTTATTATTTTATTTTCAAGATAAATATTACCCGAAGTGGCTTGCTGAAAACCTCCTATCATAGTAAGCAATGTCGTTTTACCGCATCCCGAAGGACCGAGCAAAGTCACGAATTCGCCTTTTTCTATTTCAAAACTAATATTCTTTAATACTTCCGCATTTTGAGATTTTTTAGATTTAAAAGATTTGCTTACATTATCAACTTTAAGAATAGCCATATATCAATTTCCTATTTAAATCTCCATGAAGTAAGTATTTTTTCTATAAACAGAAGCATTCTATCCATAGCAAATCCTATAATAGCCGATATTATCATAAGAGCGTATAATCTTGGCGTTTCAAGTCTCTGCTGAGCTTCGATTAATATAAATCCAAATCCTTTGCTTGTAGCTATAAATTCGGCGCATATAACGCTCATCCAACCTAATCCTAAAGCGAGTCTGCATCCCGTCAAAAAAGAAGGCAATGCCCCAGGAAGTATAATATCTATCATTATATTCATATTATTAGCTCCCATACTTCTTGCCGAATTAATATAATTAACATCTATGCCTCTAACTCCGTCTATAGTATTTATTATAAGCGGAAATATAGCGCTCATTGTTATTAAGAATATTGTCGGACCGTCTCCTAATCCAAACCATACTATAGACAAAGGCACCCAAGCCATTATTGGTATTTGCCTAATAGAATTTATAACGGGCGATATTGCAAGTAGCATTCGCTTTGAATATCCCATTATAAGCCCTAAAGGAAGCCCTATAATACAACTTATAATAAATCCTTTAAAAACTCTATTCAAAGTTATTAATAAATTACTAACTGTCGCAGGGTCAATCCAAGAGCGAAAAAATTCTTTGCACATTAATATAAAATCTGGAAGCAAAAGATTATTATCTATTTTTTTAGCGAGAAAAAACCATACAATCATAATGAGAATCAATACGGAAAAACTGTATAATTTCATTAAAGGGCTGCCTCCCGCATTTCCCAAATTTATAGTTTTGTTTTTATTTTGTTGAATCGAACTTTCATTTTCTTCCATAAATCAGTTTCTCCTTTAGCATCAGAAATTCCTAAATAACTGCCTATCATATCCGATAAAATATTATCGTTTTGAATATCGTCAACGGCGTTATTATAAGCTTTAATAAAATTATTAAGCGTATCTGAGCCTTTTAATTTTTTTGAAGCTACTAAATAATAATCTACTTTATCCGTATTTATCATTTTAAATTTAGCGTTTTTAATTTTTAAAGCTAAAATTATATCGGTAAATATGGCGTCAACTTCTTTTTTCTCCAACGCATAAGGCAAAGCGGTAGAAAGCATTGGATAGTAAGACGCATTAGGATATACGGATTTTAAAATAGATTCTTGCAATAGCCTTTTATTCATATATCCTATATTTTCAGGTTCTATATTTTCATAACTTTCGTCAAAATAAACCAATATATTTGAGCCTCTAACTATAGAATCTACTATAAAATAATTAGTGTCCACTCCCAAAAATTTTGCGGATGCATCTGGACATAGAATCGCCATATCGACTTTACCAGACATAAATGCAAATTCGGCTTGAGCGCCGCAACAATCCATAAGCTCCGTATAATCGAAATTAGACAATTCTATATTTGTATTTTTATTTTTCAAAATATACGACATCAGCATACCCGAAGCGTCCGTTCCGCAAGCTATAATTATTTTATTAGTCATAATATAAGAAGCCGAATTATCGGAATTAGCGTTTTTATTGCAACCGATAATTATTAAAATAACGGTAAACATTGTAAATATAATAATATTTTTTAAGTATCTCATTTAATTTAATCTCCTAATTTTTTTAATATTTAATTTTTTCGTTTTTTATAAGTTTAATAAATTATTTAAACTCCAGTTTTTTCAATTATATTATCTACCTCAACGGCTTTAGCTCTCCATTCCTCATAACTCATACCTAAAGGAAATATTGGGTTAACTTCTTCTTCTATAAATTTATCGAAGTCTTTAGCGCCAGAGTTGTTAAAATATGATAAATCAATGTAATCGTCTATATTTAACTGATTAATATCGTTTCTCACTCCTAATCGTCTCATTGTTTTCATTTGATTATAAACATATTCTCTATTTAATTTCCATGTAATAGTTCTGCCTTCTTCGTTCAATTTTTTCCATAAAGTCATAAGCCCTACTTCTAAAGGAACATTATAGTTTTTTGCAAATATTTCAGCGGCTTTATAAGGATGCAAATACATATATTCTACAGATATAGCATGGGCGAGTAATATTCTTTCGGCTAATTTAGGATGAGCTTTTGCAAAATTATAATTCATACATATTTTACAACAAGTGCCATGTCCGTCTATTTCTCTATCGGTATTTTGTCTTACTAATATTTTTCCCGTATCTTCATATTCTGCCATAGAACCCCAAGGGTCGCAAGCTCCATAACCGTCCAACTTTCCCAACTTAAAAGCAAAATAAGAATCGGAATCGCTCATTGAAAAATTTTCATAATATTTTGTATCTCTCGGAATATTCAAATCTGCGCTCCATTCAGCCCAATTTAAATTTTCCGTTTCGGCATTAGCTCCCATAGAAATTCTTTTACTTAATAAATCTTCAGGCTTATTTATATTTTTAGCGACTACAAAATATTCCGCTCCTCCAGTATGATTTTCAGCCGCTATAAAGAGCGGAACTTTATTTTTTACCGCATTTAAAGTGGTATTAAAAGAAGCGTAAGCCACATCCATTTTTCCCGCGCTCATAGCTTCGGGAACATTACCGTTTCCCGTAACGGATACTTTTAAGCCCAAAGCTTTAAATATACCCGTATCTTCTCCCACGCAAGCCGCCGTCATATGGTCGCAGTCATAATAACCTAAATTGATAACATAATCGCTATCTTCTTTACTTAAAGGCTCAAGATTATATCCCGAAACCAAACTTTGAACATCTTGCGGAATAGCATTTTCGCTACCGCCTTCTTCTTTTGCGCATGATACGATTGCAAAAATACTAAATAATGCAATCGTTAAAACAGCGAAAACTCTTTGGACTTCCCAAAATTTTCTTTTTAAAAGTCTCATTTTAAATCTCCTTTTTATAAAAATTATTTTTTATTATAATTACATACTTATTTATAAATATGCAAATTATTAGCAACATCTTTCCATTCCGCTTTCAAATAAACTAATAAACTCTCCGTTTTCAAGTCTATATACCGCAAAACCTATATTAGCTCCTTTCTGTCCTGAAACCAAAAACTCGCAAGGTTCAATTTCGTCTATATTGTAGAATTTAATAATATAGTTTTCTATAGGCGCAGGTATAGGATTTGTTATAAGTATTTTTCCTTTTTCATCCGTATATATTCCTATTAATTTATTTGAATTATTCGATTCTCTGTATATAATAATTAAATCGGATATATTATCTCCGCTAAAATCTCCTTCTAAAAAAGTTAATATTTCTTTATCGTTATACTTATTCAAATATTCTTTATATAATTCTATATTTTTTATGCCATCCAAATTCTCTTTATTGTTTTTATTATTATATTTGCAACACACAATAAATATGCCTAATATTATAAATAATAGATTTCTCATTTATATATTTCCTCTAATACTTTTTAATTTATTCTTTACAACTATAAACCAAGAATAAATACCCATAAATAAAACGGCAAAGGCGCATATATTTTTAAACCATACGGGAAAAATTATATTTATATTATTAGCTATCTCTATTTGTCTTTTTGCGTTTGACAAATTAAATATTGGAGTAAAATTGTCAAATAATAAAATATTCGTTATATATCCTATAGATATTCCAAAGAAAAGCATAGATAAAATATATATCAATAAACTTCTCTTGCCTATAAGTTTATATATGCTAATCAATTCCGATATATTCGTTGCAACTCCCGTTATTAAAAATGTTATTGCTATGCCAGGCGAAGCTCCAGCAGATATTAAAGCCGCTATAAAAGGAATATGTCCTAACGCGCATACATACATTATACATCCTATGGCTGTTATTCCTACAATAGACACAAATTTTGGATTGCTTAAATATTGCATTACAAAAGATTGAGGTATTACAATTATTAATAATGTTCCTAAAAAAGTTCCTACCAATATAAACCTGCTTATTTCTATACCAAGCGTATTAAATCCCCAAATAATGCCATAATATAACTTTTTATACCATTTGGTTTTATCAATATAATTATTTTCTGGTATTTCGATATTCATATTTTGCAATTTCAAAACTTCTTTCGATATTAACTCCTCTCCGCCAAATAAATTTCCTAGTATTCCTATTATTATTGGAATCGATACTCCGCATATAACATATATAATTGCAATTTCCTTGCCAAGCATAGCGAAAGCCATTATTATAGCCGCTGGATTTATTATAGGAGTCGCCACAAGAAATGATAAAGTAGGTCCCAAATATGCTCCCGTTCTATATATACTTAAAGCAAGAGGAAGAACTCCGCAACTGCATATAGGCAATAAACAGCCCGATATCGTAGTTTTTATAATAGACGATATTTTTTTATTTCCTATTTGCTTTTGAAGTTTTTGAGGCTTTATGAAGGCATGTATTATTCCCGATAAAATTAAACTGATTATTATCCACTCTGAACTTATAACAAGAAAGTCCCAAAATACATATAAAAAATGCATAACCATATTTTACCTAATTATTTATATTTTCTATAGCCGCTTTTATTTCTTTTTCTATAAGTTTTTTATTTAAAATCTCGTATCTATTTTTTCCGTTTATTATTAATGTTCCTCTATCTATAATTCCATATTTTTGTATATAATCAAAATCTTTACCAGCATAATATATTTTTAATTCTATTTTATCCCTATATTGATTATAAAGTTCATTTAAATATGAAGAATAACCATCGCAAGTCGAACATGTATTTATAAATTCAACTAACATTTTAGACATATAAAATCCTTAAAAATTAATTTAAATAATTGTATTATTAATAAATTAAATATTTTATTAATAATAAAAAGAATAAAGAAAATAATAATAAAAATTACTATTTCTCAATTTGTTTGAATATGCTCACGGCATACTATAGATTATGAATGCTCGGGAAAAGAGTATTGATTATAAAATAACATTAGCTTAAATAAATATCGATTCATTTTATCACTCTCATTGTTTTATGTTATTGATTATAATACATTATAAAATAATAAAGTCAATATATAAATAAAGCGCCCTCCGTCTGCAACAAACGAAAGACACCAAAATTATAGGAAATACAGAGGATTTGAGAATAATCCTCTGTATAAGAAATACTCAAATTTAAAACTCATTCCTTTTTCTTAATTAATAAAAATAGAAACAAAAAATATAAGTAAAATTTCTATATTCTGTATAAAGAGAATAAAATTCCCATTGCTTAATTTAACTGTTAATGTTTTAGCCGAAGGTGGACTCTAGTCTATCTTTGACATCAAAAAAGTAAGTGTAATTTTGTATACTTTTCCCAAAGTGACACGGAGCATTAAAAAATAACTTTTTAGAGTTTTTAAATTTCGTTTATACTTAAACCTTTATATTTTAAAATTTACATTCGCTTTTAATAAAAAAATTAATTAAAATCATAATATAATTTATATCTATCAATCAAATATTTATCGCCGTAAAATATTAAAGCTATATAATATTTTTGTCCGCTCTTAAAATCTGTGTATAATTTATTTTTAGATTCTTTAATATAATTATAATCTTTATCAAATAAAATCATATCGATATCTTTTTTGTGTTCTAAAATAATATTTATAGAAGAGTTTATATCCGTTTCGTTTTCTATCAAATAAAAATCTATATCGATTATATTTTCGCTTTTTAAATAAGGTTTAATATTTTCGTCAATATTATTATTTATATCGCCGTTATAATTTTTTATAAAATAACCATAAATAATTTGATTAGGATAATCTATTATATTCGCTTTATTAAAATTATCGTTATTTTCTATTTCATTTTTAAAATTATATTCGTTTTTAAAATTAAAACTTATATCATATTTTATTTTTTTATTTTCTTCTAATTTATCCGAAGTCAATTTAAATAAAAATCCGTTTTCATTTAAAATCAAATCTTTCATTTCAATAATTCCATGATAATTTAAAATATCTTTAGTTTCTATTTTGAATAAAATTTTTTTAGCTTCATTGTCTAATATTTCAAAAATTATATTATCAAAATAATTCTCCGCTTTTATAGAAAAATCCATTATAAATCCGTTAGTCGGACTTATTTTATAATAATCAATATCTTCAAAATCTAAATTCGCTTTAATTAAAATATTTGAATCTATAAATTGAGCGTATTCGTGGCTATCGTTTGGTTCTATTTCATCTCTCTCCGTTATATCCCTATTAGATTTACTGCATTCGAATAAAAATAACGCGATTAAAAAACATATTATTATTTTATTTATTTTTAATGTCATTTTATTTTTATTATTCCTGCGAAACGATTTTTAAATAATGCAAAAATTCTTTATCTTCGCAAATAGTTTTTCCATTGTCGTCCGATAATTTTGCAACAGGCTTACCGTTAACGCTTTGAAGTTTCATTACTATATTGAGCGGTTTTGCAATCGGCTTAAAATCGTTCATAATAAAAGTTCCTATTCCAAAAGTTACATTTGTTTTATCTTTAAACTCTTTATATATTTTATAAGCTCTTTCAAAATCTAAACTATCGCTGAATAATAAAGTTTTTGTCATAGGATTAATTCTTAACTTTTCGTAATGATTTAAAACCTTATAACCCCATTTTATAGGGTCGCCTGAATCATGCCTTATTCCATCGTAGAGTTTTGCAAAATATAAATCGAAATCTCTTAAAAATTTATCCGTTCCCAAAGTGTCGGATAACGCTATTCCCAAATCTCCTCTGTATTCATTAACCCAAGATTGAAGCATAAATTTTTGACTTTCTGCAAGTCTCACTTTATCCAAAGCCTGCCCGACTTGATAATATTCATGAGCGTTAGTGCCAACCGCGAGTATATCGTATTTTTTTGCAAAATAAACATTGCTTGTGCCGACAAAACATGATTTTGGAATTTTCTTTTTTAGAATGTCAATAACTTTATCTTGCCAATTAAAAGAAAATCTTCTTCTTGTTCCAAACTCCGAAAATTTAAAACCTTTATTTTCTTCATGCATTGGTATTAATTCGTTTTCAATTTTTTCTTTTAAATTTTTCTCCCCCTGTTTATAAACCGTTTCTTTTTTATTATTTTTTATAACCGAATAATAATAATATATTTCGCTTATCATAGATAATATTGGTATTTCCCATAATATAGTTTGATACCAAGGTCCTTCAATTTCAACTGTGAGTTTATTATTATTGAATAAAGCTTTTATATGTTCTTCTAAAGGTTTATATAATTTTAAAAATTCTATATAATCTCTTTTTATAAATCTTAACGAAGATAAATAATCTAATTCTTCTTTATTAAAATGTATCGAGCAGAAATTTTTTATTTGATTTAATAATTCTTCATGCATTTCATAAGTCCAATTTAAAATATTTCTACTTTTGAAAACATAACGAACCCAAACATTTGAAAATTGTCTTAAAGCGCATTGTTGCATAGTGAATTTATATAAATCTGTGTCGAGTAAACTAATTATTATAGGTTTCATAATAAGTCCTTTAATTTTTATCGTTTCTGCCAATAATTTTAGAAATTTTATAAAGTCTGTATATTCCCGAAATAAAACCGAAAAATATTCCGACTATAATAAACAAAGGCGAGCTATTTAATTTTTTATCAATATAATGTCCTACAAATGCGAGTCCTAATATCATACTTGCAAATTCGATTCCAAGAGAAGCGTATTTTATTCCGTTTTTTAAGTTTTTATTTTTCATAATAAATTCAATCAATTTTTAATTTAAAGATGTAAAGATTAAAGGATTAACATTTTCCGAAGCCAATTTTAATTCGTATTCAAATACTCCCGTTTTTGCATTTCCTATAATCTCTCCTTTTTTTAAATCCTTATCTTCCGACACAAAAGAGGTTGCAAGCCCTCTGTAAGTCGTTATTATTCCAAATTTATGATAAATTACAATCGTAAAACCTTTGTTATTATCGTAATATATGTTATTAACCGTTCCAGTGGCGGTGCTTCTTATCACAGTTCCAGCTATAGTTTCAAATCCTATGCCTTTAGATATTAAAGAATCTTTTTGATAAGGTATCGATATTACCGCATATCTAGAATCTATAGGCAAAATTGACGGAACGGATTCTAAAGCGCTATTTTTTGAATTTACATTAACTTTCAATTCTTCCAAATAACTTTTTAACTTTTCAAATTCTTCAGCTCTTGCGTTTATAATAGCGGTTTTTTCTTCAAAATCATAATTAGTCAAATCGGCATTATGGTTTTTAATATCGTTAGCTTTCAAATTATTAACTAAATTAAGCATATCCGCTCTATAATAATCGTTCGTAACAAGAGAATTAAATAAAATTTCTAAAGAATCTATCTCTTCAAGTTTATCGTTATAGCTTCCCGATAATATTTCTATTTTATTCGCTATTATAGTGTTTTTAGTTAAAAAAGAAAAAGTTACAAGCAAAGCTCCAGATATAATAATTACAAGAATAATAATCGCGTAAACGGGCAGAGATAGAGTAATCGTTTTCTTTTTTGAATGCGGAATAAACATAAAATAAAGTCTATGTTTAAGAAATTTTGCAAATCTATCAAATCTTTTAGAAGACTCTGATTTTTCTTTTGTTATATATTTATAATTTCTTTTTTTCTTTTTATTCTTATACATATTTTTTATAAATAATTTTAATTTCAAAATTTATAATATGATTTTAACTATAATATTAAATTTTATCAATATTAATTAATATATATGTCTTTCAAAGCTTCGTATATTTTTTGAGATATTTCTTTTAAGGCTTTATTTCCTCCAAGTTTCCAATCATGAATAAAACCCGCTTCAACCATAACGGAAGGAACATCTTTTTTAAAAGTTTTTTTATTATATTCAAATTCAAACTCGTCTCCCAAAACTATTAAACCTCTTATTGATATTCCTTCTTTTAATAAATTATCTCTGTCATAAAAATTCCATACGGATTGTGGAATATATCTGTCTAAAGCTATAGTCGGAGAGATTTTATAATTTTCTTGCATTCTTTGAGATATCCTATTCGCTATTTGCATTGAAACATTAAACTCTCCGTTATAAGGACTTACTATAACATGAAAGCCTTCGGTTTTTGCTCTTCTATTTGTATAAGGCATATAATCAAAATGCAAACTTAATAATAAATCGTAATTATTATCAATAGCATAATTTCTAATAGCGTATAATTCAATAGTTTGATATCTCGTTAAATTTTCTAATTTGATATCTCTTCTAATTTTTGTTTCATATATTCCCAAAAGTTTTTGATAATTATTAGTCATATATTCTTTTATCTGACTTGAATAATAATCTCCGTCTCTGCTTAAAAAATATTCAAATCGATTATCTTCGTCAAGTATTCCCGTTAATTGTTTTGCCAATCTTAAAGTCATATAATATTCGTATCCAAGCCAACCTACGCTTCCTTTAGTGGCTGCGTTATGTCCAGGGTCTATCAATATTTTAATTTTATTATTTTTAGGCTTAATATTTTTTCTGATAGAATTATCGTTTTTTTTAGCTTCGCTTTCTTTTTTTATATTATTATCTGCCGTGACTATTACCGATACAAAACCTACTATTATTAAGATAATAATAACTACTGAAAAAATTATAAAATGATTTCTATTTTTCATTATTATTTTTATATTCGGATTTTTTAGATAATATTTTATTTAATAATGCATCTTAATTTGAAAAACTTACTAATTATAAACTATAAAATCATTACAATTTAAATATTAATTAAAGCTAAAATGCTTAAAAATTATTTATATAATCATAAAAAATATAATTTTATTTTATTAAATTACTCTCTTTTTCTTCTTTCTCAACACAATTATAACGATACATAAAGCCACTACGATTGCCAAAGATAAAGGAACAACCCAACCTCTATATGCAATGTCGTTTGATAAAATTTCATTCCAAAGTTCTTCCATTAAAAGATTAGTCTCTTCGGGCAAAGTTATATAAACTTCGCAATTATCAAGTATCTCATTTGGAGTATAAATTATTTTATTATTTTTCGTCTCTTCGCTCATTATCTTTAAAGCTGCGTTATTCGGCGAAGCGTAATTAATATATTCAATATTTGCCAATGCAACCTCGCCTTCGCATAAAAAATTAATGTAAAGTTCGGCAGCTTCAATATTTTGAGCGTTTTCGGGAATGCATAAAGCGTCCACAAAAAGATTAGCGCCTTTTGGAGGAATAACGAAATTCAAATTATCGTTATTATCAATCATAGTCAAAGAATCTCCCGCATAATAAACGCCAATAGCCGCTTCTTCCGATTCCATTTTATCGTAAATCTCATCCATAACATAAGCTTGCACTAAAGGTTTTTGCTCTTTTAAAATTCTTGCGCATTCTCTTAATTCGCTTTCTTTTGTAGTATTTAAAGAATAATTTAAATAAGCTTGAGCGACTCCAAAAGCGTCTCTCGGATTATAATACATAAGAATTTTTCCCGCATATTTTTTATTAAAAAGAATATCCCAATCTATTTTTTCTTCATCAACCAATTTTTTATTATAAATTATTCCATTCACGCCCCAAGTATAAGCTACAGAATATTCGCCGTTCGGGTCATAAATCTCTTTATAAAATCTCGGTTGAATATTCGTATAAGCGGGAATATTTTTATAATTTAATTTTTGAATCAAATTTTCTTTAATAAGTTTTGCTATCATATAATCGGATGGAATTATTATATCGTAAGCTATTCCTCCCAATTTTAATTTTACATAAAGCTCTTCATTTGAGGCAAAAGTAGAATAATTAACTTTTATTCCCGTAAGCTCTTCAAATTCTTTATTAATATTTATAGAATCATCCGAACCGTCAGAAATATATTCTCCCCAATTATAAACATTTAGAATCATATTCTGCCCTTTAAACTTTTGATAATATTTAAAATCTAATTTGCTTATATCCAAAGTTTGCGGAATTAAAATAGCTTGAATTGAAATAAATAAGAATAATAATTTTTGTAGTTTCATTTTGAAATCTCCTTTTTTTAATAATTTAATTTTTATTTAATTTTTATTTAATTTTCTTTTTAATTGAATTAAATATTTTTCTTTTTTAATCTCTTTTAAATTCATTACAACAAGACTTACAAGAACTATAACGAATATTACTGTAGAAATGGCGTTAATTTCGGGACTTATTCTCTTTCTTGTCATAGAAAAAATTGTAATCGGCAAAGTTTGAGATGTTATTCCCGTAGTAAAATAGCTTATAATAAAGTCGTCCAAAGAATAAGTTAAAGCCATAAGAAAACCAGCGATTATTCCAGGCAATATATCGGGTATAACGACTTTCCAAAAAGCTAAAAACGGAGGACATCCTAAATCTAAAGCCGCTTCGTATAAACTGTTATCTTGTTGTCTTAATTTAGGCAAAACATTTAATATTACATAAGGCGTATTAAAAGTTATATGAGCGAGTATTAAAGTAGTAAAGCCGAATTTCAATTTCATTATAACGAATAAAAGCATTAAAGAAACTCCCGTAACAATTTCGGGATTTATTATCGATATATAAGTTATTCCCATAATCGCGCTTTTCATTTTTTTATTGAAATTTCCAATTCCAATCGCCGCCATTGTTCCAAGTATCGTGGCTATTATCGAAGAAATTAAAGCGACTATTATAGTATTAACAAATGACTGCAATATAAGTTCGTTTGAAAATAATCTTTTATACCATTCTAAAGTAAATCCCGTCCAAATTCCTCTTCCTCTAGCTTTATTAAAAGAAAAGAAAATAAGAACCGCAATAGGAACATATAAAAACAAAAATATAAAAGCTATATAGCATCTTAAAATAATTTTTTTGAAAACGGCTTTTTTTATCATAATAGCATATCCTTAATTTCTTCATCGTTATCGTCTATCTGTTGCATAAGCATAATCGCACATAAAGATATAACGATTAACACCAAACTTATTGCCGAACCCAAATTCGGATTATAAGACATTCCTAAAAATTGCATCTCTATTAAATCGCCTATTAATATATTTGAACCGCCTCCAAGCATTCTTGAAATTACGAAAGTGCTTACCGCCGCCACAAATACCATTGTAATTCCAGCCGCCATACCAGGCAAACTTAAAGGAAAAACCACTTTATAAAATACATTAAAAGAATTAGCTCCCAAATCTTGCGATGCTTCTATTAAACTTTTATGTATTTTAGTCATTACAGAATAAAGAGGGAGAATCATAAACGGAAGATAATTATAAATCATTCCTATTAAAACAGCCCATTGAGTGTTTATAAGTTTCACGGGAGATAATCCCATGAAAATAAGCGCTTTATTTATAAGTCCGTTTTGTTCTAAAATGCTCATCCAAGCGTAAGTTCTTAAAAGAAAATTCATCCACATAGGAAGCATTATCAACATTATAAGCGCATGTTGAATAGTTTTACTTTGCCTTGAAATATAATAAGATAAAGGATAGGCTAAAATCAAACATATTAAAGTTGATATTAAAGCGAGTATAATCGAACGCATTATAACGGGAGCGAAAGCCGAAACGCTTGCAAAATTATTTACGGTAAACTCTCCGCTTTGATTAGTAAACGCAAAATATATAACCAAAATAAGAGGAATTAAAGTAAAAATTAAAGTCCAAATTAAATAAGGCATAGCGGGAATTTTTTCTTTCATTATATTAAAACCTCCTCTGCTTCTCTTTTCATAATATGTATATTTTCTTTTGCAATATCTATTCCAATTTCGCTTCCTTCTTCCCATTTTTCAGTGGAATGAATTATCCATTTATAGCCATGCGCGTCTAATATCATTTCATAATGCACGCCTTTAAATATTGCCGATTCAACCAAACCCGATATATTAGCATCTTCTGGCGGAATCACTATTATATCTTCTGGGCGTATAACGACATCGACTTTTTCTAAACTTTCAAATCCTTTATCAACGCAATCGAAAATATAGCCTGCAAATTCTACAGAATAATCGGCATGCATTATTCCGTCAATTATATTGCTCTCGCCGATAAAGTCCGCTATAAAAGCGTTTTTAGGTTCGTTGTAAATATCTTGAGGAGTTCCTATTTGAAGAATATCGCCGTCTTTCATAACCGCGACAGTATCGCTCATTGTAAGCGCTTCTTCTTGGTCATGCGTTACATAAACAAAAGTTATTTCCAAAGACTGCTGAATTTTTTTAAGTTCAATTTGCATTTCTTTTCTTAATTTTAAATCCAAAGCTCCCAAAGGTTCGTCAAGCAAAAGAACTCTCGGCTTATTTATCAAAGCTCTTGCAATTGCGACTCTCTGCTGTTGTCCGCCTGAAAGATTATTTATATTTCTTGCTCCGTAATTTTCCAAATTAACCATTTTAAGCATTTGATAAACTCTTTCTTTAATTTCCGATTTATTTACTTTTTTTAGATTGAGTCCGAAAGCTATATTTTCAAAAACATTTAAATGCGGAAATAAAGCGTATCTTTGAAAAACCGTATTCACTTCTCTTTTATAAGCGGGCATATCGTTTATAACTTTTCCGTCAAAAAAAACTTTTCCAGAATCTGGTTTTATAAATCCCGCTATCGTTCTTAAAATTGTTGTTTTGCCACAGCCCGAAGGTCCGAGCAAAGTTAAAAATTCTTTGTCTTTTATTTCCAAATTAAGATTTTCTAAAATAGAATTTTCGCCGTAAGAAACATTAATATTTTGTAAGGAAACTATTATATTGCCGTTCATTTAAAAACTCCCTATGCGTTATTTTTTGGGATAGCTTAATACTTATATACTAATGTATAAAACACAGTTTACTCGTCGCTACCCGCATAGGGTTTTTTCGTTCCAGCAATATTATTTTTAATGATTGCCTTTCTTAGTCAACAGATACACCTGCAAAGAATATCCATTTACCGCTATCGCCGATTATTTATAGAATATAGTATAATATAAATAAAAATAATGCAATAGTTAATTTAGATAAATATTTATTAAAAGTGGGTTGTTTCGTTCGACAACGGCGGACTTTAGTCTCACTTACGATGACGGGAAAAACAATTGCTTCGTATTTTATTAAATGCTTGCAATTACAATATTTCTAACGGAAAAGTTAAGTTTTCCGTTATGGAGTAATAACCGAAGAATTAAATTTGAGGTTATGTATTATAATAACAATGGGATTTAGCTTTACTTACAGCCCACAGAGTGTGTGTCCATTTGGGAAGTCCATTGTGAGCTATTGAAAATAAAAGCGCAAGATATAGATAAACGCACAAAGGATTAAAACCGCTTGTTATTCGGAAAGTTAATTTTAAATGTTTTATAATAAAATATAAATTAAAAAAGAGTTAACTCGCCTTCTTTACTTCCGCCTGAATCGTCAAATTCTATACTCACATCTTCCGAATTATTTCCTTTAAGCGCGTCCTCAAATATAGGAGAGTTTATTAATCTATTATATCCTTGATTTGTAGCAACCTGTTCAAAACTAATTTCGGGATTTATTTTTATTGCATGAGCGATTAATAATTTTCCGAAACCGCTTCTTCTATAAGGATAACTTATATAAATATATTTAAGCATATTTTCTTTATTTATATAATAATATCCTTCAATTCTTCCGTCTATAGTAAGCAAACCTATATTTTTATTATTAGTTTGCATTATTTTGAAAAAATATGGTTCGGTATAAACTTCTTCTTTATTGTCTTTTATTTTAATATTATGAATAAAATTAACAAGTTCGTTTTTATATAAACTATTATATTCTATAACTATAACCGAAGGATATTCTTCATGTTCTATTGTTACGATTGGCATATTCTCTCCTAAAATATAAAAATATAACTCTATTATAATATCGGTAATATTTGCTAAATTTATAAATCTTATATTAATAATATAATAATAAATAAAAAATGAAATAGATAAATTAAAAAATATTTATATTTGACGATTAAAGTTTTAGGTTTATTATTTCGTTGATACATTAAATAAACTCTATCATTGCGAGCCGAACGAAGTGGAGGCGTGGCAATCCAGAATTAAAAAAGTTAACTTTAAAAATTTAGTTTTATTAATAAATGAATTACTTGACTTTTGCCCAACTTTATCGCTGCATTTTCAGTGTCTTGCAATGTCGGTTTTTTGTAAAATAAAAATATTCCATATAAACCATAAAACTTTAAATTTAAACTGTTAATGTTTTGCTGAAAGCGGGCTTTACTTTTACAATAGGCGTCTCTATGGTTGGGCTTTTAGCATAGCCTTATTTTTTCTCAAAAAGAAGCAACTTTTCTTGCTCTTTTTCTCGGTAGAAATAAAAAACGCGAATTTTTATCAATAGTTAAAAAATAATATTTTAGTATAAATTTTAAGACTTAATATGCCGTATTTTAAATAGTATTTTATTATTTATGGAGATAAAAATGAAAAAAATTCAAAAAGCCATTTTTATAATATTTTTTATTATATCTTTTAATTTATATTCTCAAAATACAAACTCTATTTTATCGGATATTATGAGCGGGAAAAATTATAATGCCGAAAGAGATAAATTAACCTCAAAAATAAATATTTTCACTTCTTGGAAAGAAACTTATAAATATATGCGAAACGGAAAATTTAGGTTTTATAAAAAATTCGGGAGAAGTCTGACTTTAGAATTTAGATATAGAAGCCCGCATAAAATTTATGTCAATAATCAAACTCCTATAATATTTAATTTTGAAGACGGAAGCGAAACTCAATTATACAATATACAAAAAGTTATTTATAGTCCTTATTTAATGGGAAGCGTAGAATATTATAATATAGAAGTAAAATATAAATTCAACGATGACGGAGAATTTCAAAATTTTGCAAATAGTCCTATAACAAATATAAGATTTAATTTTTTTGATTATATGAACGAACAGAATTTTGAAAATATGATTATGTCACCTTCAATAACTACAAATTGGCAAAATAAATTTTCGCTTTTCAAAGAAGGAATTGATAAAGTAAATCAACTTAAATAATTAAAATCATTTTAATTCAATTTCCTTTGTTTCTTTAGTTTTCCAGTTAATTTGAAATTTTTTCCAATTATCAATATCAAAAATATTGTCTTTTACATGATAATAATAATCAAAATCAATTCTTGTTTTAAAATGTCCTTTTAGGTCGCTATGTTTTGAAATTATAATATCGACTCCGTTTGTTTTATAATCGTTTGTAATAATTTTTTTACTGAAAGGATTTTTCGCTTTATCTAAATGTTTTGTAGCCAAATAAGGCGTGTCGGCTTATTAAAGAGAATAAATATCAACTCTATTAAAATCCTACTCTACATTATTTTTATATTTAATATCTGTTTTTAAATTTATCAATAATATCTTTAACCCTTTCTTAAAGATTGAGGATGAGGTCTTATAATAATATTATAATCGGAGTTAACTATATTATCTAATAGCTTTTTGCAAAACCTTCTAATTTAGTTTATATTAAAAAATGAAAAATCAAATTATTTTTTATTAGATAAAAAGTCAAGTTTAAATTACGATTTTAATTTATAAATATTATTAATAACATTTATCTAATAAGTTTACTATTTACTTAAAAATAAATAAAAGTATAATATATTTTATGAATATTAAAAATAATAAATTAACTAATAATAAAAATTTAGTTTCTAAAATATGCGCCTTTATTTGTATAATTTGCGCAAGTTCGGCAATAGCGGCTATGGTTATGCTTTTGATAAATTCAAAAACTGCAAGGGAGATAACTTCTTTTTCTTTATATTCAAGTTTCTTAATAATTTTTTATATAATTAATTCTATATATCATTTTTTTCCGTTTCATTATAAAGCTAAAAAAGTTTTTTTTATTTTGTCGCATGCATTTTTTATAATGATGATTTGGGGAGTTTATATTCCACCTTGTTTAATTTCGCTTGAAGTTGGTTGGGGATGGAGTTTTTTTGGAATAATCACAGGGCTTTGCATATTAGGAATAACTTTAAGAAGCGTTTTCGGTTATAGATGGCGCGATTGGACTGAAACAATCTATTATTTTCTGCTTAATTGGGTTTGGCTTATTGCAATATCAAAAATTTCTTCGGCTGTCGGAGATTACGGAGCGATACTTTATTTGACGGGATTTTTGCTTTTGAATATATCGATGGTATTTTATAGACTCGCTATGTATGAAACGAATAAAAGATATACTTTATTTTTGCCTATGTTTTATTCTTTGCTTATAATTTCAAATATTTGTCATGCAATTTTTATGTTTAAGTATGTCGCGAATATTTTTTAAAAATTTAAATTTTAGGAGATAAAATGATTAAAGAAAAATTGACTCAATATATAGAAGATACGATTAAAGAAAATTGGGATATTAACGCTTTTGCCGATTACGGAAAAGATAGAATAATAAAATATTCCGATGTGGCAAAAAATATTTTAATTATGCATAATATATTTAAAAGAAGTTCAATTTATAAAGGAGATAAAATCGCTCTTTGCGGCGGGAATTCTATTAATTGGGCTTTAACTTATTTGTCTATAATAAGCTATGGAGCCGTTGTAATTCCAATATTGGTTGATTTTTCGCCGAACGATATCGCTTCAATTATAAAAGATTCGGGAACAAAATATTTATTTATTGATAAAAATATAGCCGACAAAATCGACAGCGAAACAATCGACTCTTTGGATATGGTTTTTTCATTGGAAGATTGGACTATAATAAGCGTCAATAATAATATTTATAAAGAAATTAATTACGGAGATAATTTATTTAATATAGTAGAACTTGAAAATTTTAGCAAAGAAAATTTCGCTTTAAATATATTCGACAACGAAACTTTGGCTACGATAATTTATACTTCTGGAACTACGGGATTCAGCAAAGGAGTTATGCTCAATCATAACGCTTTGGCTGCAAATATAAAATTCGCAATAGCAAATATGCCGATAAAACCTAACGACAATATACTTTCTTTTTTGCCTTTAGCTCATGTTTTCGGATGCTTATTTGATTTTTTATTTCCGTTTTCAAAAGGCGCTTGCATATATATGTTAAACGCTATTCCAAGTCCGAATATTTTATTAAAGGCTTTTGACGAAATTAAACCCGATTTAATACTTATGGTGCCTTTGATAATAGAAAAAATTTATTTAAAAAAATTGCTTCCCGTTATAAGCAAACCTTTAATAAAAAATTTATTGAAATTGCCTTTAATATCTTCAATACTCAAAAAAAGCATAAGAGAAAAATTAACAAAATCTTTCGGCGGAAAATTCCATGAACTTATAATAGGCGGAAGCGCATTAAACGAAGAGGTTGAAAAATTTCTTATAGATATAGGATTTAAATTCACGGTTGGATACGGAATGACAGAATGCGCGCCTTTAATAAGTTACGCTCCTTGGAATAAACATGTCGCTCGAAGTTGCGGTTGCATAATAGACACTCTAAAAGTAAAAATAGACGCCGAAAACGAAGGAGAAGTTGGAGAGATAATGGTTAAAGGCGAAAATGTTATGCTTGGATATTATAAAAATCCTAAAGCTACGGCGGAAGCTTTATCAAAAGACGGATGGCTTAAAACGGGAGATTTGGGAGTTTTAGGAGAGAATAACAGAATATTTATTAGAGGAAGAAGCAAAAATATGATATTAGGCTCAAGCGGACAGAATATTTATCCCGAAGAAATTGAAAGCAAATTAAACGCAATGCCTTATATATTGGAATCTTTAATTTTAAGCAGAGAAAATAAACTCCATGCTTTATTATATTTGGACGGAGAAAGAATTAAAGAAGAAAATTTAGATGAAGAAGAAATTAAAGCAAAACTTGAAAATAACAGAATTGAAATAAATAAATTATTGCCCGAATATGCAAGAATTTCGAGTTTTAATATTCAGTCGGAAGAGTTTATAAAAAATCCTACAAAAAAGATAAAAAGGTTTTTGTATAAATAAAAATGGCTAAAGTTTTGAAATTCTAAAATCTAATAACAATATGGCTTTAGCTTATGCTTCCATTTGGCTATAGAATTTACAAATAAACCGTTGATATATTTTTTCAAAATGTTATTATGTTTATAATATTAATTTTTAAGGAGAATTAAAATGTTTACTAAAATTTTAAAATCATTTATTCTAATTTCTTTTTTATCGTTATTTTTGATTGGATGCGTTAATAATGCAAGCGAAGAAGTAAGTGAAATTCATCCGTCTTTTATACCTGCAGTTTATAGTTTAGACGATTTGGTAATCACTAACAGAAATCAAGTCGCTGGCGGAAATGGCGATTTAGTCGTAAAATACGCTTTCGTTAGAGATAACGCTCCAAAAGATTTTACTACAAAAGAAATGGGATATATGACATTAATGCCTGGCGATTCTGTTGGACTTCATAAGCATGAAGGAAACGAAGATAGCTATTTAATAGTATCTGGAGTTGGAACTTATACCGATGAAGACGGAAGTCAATACGAGGTTAAAGCTGGCGATATGACTATATGCCGTTCTGGACATAGCCATGCTTTATCTAATAGCAGTCAATCGCCTTTAATATTTTTTGCCGTTTTATCAGGAAAGTAATTTACTAAACTTAAAATTATTATAAAGTAGTTTAATAAGAGATAGAATAAAATATTTATCCTATCTCTTTAATTTATCATTTTTCAATATAAGCGTAATTAAATTTATATCTTCCCAAAGGATTAAATATAGCTCCTTTCAATTTTGGACTTATCATAAAAGGGTCCATTCTGTAAATTATTGGAATTACAGGCATATAATCGAATAATATATTTTCCGCTTTATGCAAGGCTTCCATCCTTTCTTTTTGATTTTGAGTTTTTGATGCAAACTCAAGCAAATTATTAAACTCTTCGCTTTCAAATCCCGTATGATTTACCGCACTCGTTTTTGAAAAGAAATTAAGCATAGCCATAGGTTCGCTAAAATCCGCGGTCCATCCCGTTCTTGCCAAATCATAATCTTTTTGAATCATAGCCTGATAAGTCGCGTTATATTCTTCCGACTTTATTAATATGTCTATTCCCAAATTGCTTCTATACATATCTTGAATAGCTTCGCATATAAGAGTAAAATATCCAGGCGTAGTTCTAATCTCCAAAACGGGAAAATTTTCTCCGTTAGGATAGCCCGCGTCTGCCATTAATTTTTTAGCTTTATCCACATTGTTTTGATAATTGTCAATATCGATATAATTTCCGCCGTTTGCTCTAAAATCTTTTCCGTCATAATCTTTCAAATTTGGAGAGACAAAGGCTCCCGCGGGAATTTGATTCATTTTAGTTACATTTGATATTATATAATTTCTGTCGAAAGCTAAAGATAATGCTTTTCTTATATTTTTATTAGTCAAAACTCCTTTTTGAGAGTTTATTTCTAAAAAATATATTCCGTAAGCTGGCTCTTGCAAAATATAATTTTCTTTCATTAAAGAAGGTATTTCGCCCATAGGCGCTTCTATAACCGAAAATTGCAAATCGCCATTTTTCATAGCAGCTAAAGCGGTATTTGAATCGTCCATTATAAGAATATTTATTTTCTCAGCTACAATATAATCTTTGTCGTAATAATTTGAATTAACTTCCATAACTATTTTTTCGTCTTGCTTTCTTTCCGTCATAATATAAGGTCCGTTTACAATATATGTTTCTGGATTTCTGCTCCAATTATCTCCGTAAGTTTCTATAATATCTTTTCTAACGGGAAAATAAGGACTGCTAACCGATATATATTCCAAAAAATAAGGCGTAGGATTTTCTAAAATTATTTCCAAAGTATAATCGTCCAAAGCCTTAACTTGCAAATCATCAACTTCAGCCTTTCCGCTTATTATTAATCTTGCATTTTTTATAACATTAAGCATATGCGAATAAGTTGCAGCCGTTTTAGGATTAGCCGCTCTTTTTAACGCGTATTCAAAATCGGAAGCGATAACGGATTTTCCATCGCTCCATTTAGCGTTTGTTCTTAAATGAAAAGTATATTTTAATCCGTCTTTAGATATATCCCAACTTTCTGCCATACCAGGAACTACATTATCTTTAATATCTCTTTTGGTTAAACCTTCAAAAAAATGAATCATATAAATAGAACCGAAACTTAAAGAGTTTAAAGTTGGGTCTAATGTTCTCGGCTCGCCTCCCAAATTAATCGATATCTCTCCTTCCTTAAAAGAATTTTTAGATTTTTGATTATCGCATGAAACAAAAACCAATAAAAATAAAGTCGTAAATAAAATAATTAAATTTTTCATTTTGCTATCCTATTTTTAAATTTTTAATAAATTATTTTAATTTTATAGGCAATAATTTTATTTTAAATTTTTTATAATGTCAATATTTTATATATAAAACCTGTAAAAAATTTGAAAATTAATCTTGACATATAATTAAAATATTATATAATACTAACTAAAAGTTAGATATAACTAACTTAAAATAATATCAAATAAAAGAGGTAAGAATTATGAAGAGATTCAAAATTTCTGTCGTTTCTGCAGCGGTTGCTGCTTGTATGGCTATTATGCCTATGACTGTATTTGCTCATGGGGCATGGTTTGCTAAAAGGTCGGATAGAACCCAGTTAGTAGTCGGGGAAGGTTGGAAAGATAATTCCTATAATCCAAAAGGGTTGCTTAAAATGATAGCTTACAATTCAAGCTATACGCAGACGTATATAAAATCGCTTAAAGGCAAAGATTACATATATATTGAGCCTAAAAGCGATGTTTCCGTTGTATATGTAGAACTTGACTATGGATATTGGAGCAATACTCCTGAAGGAGAGTGGGTCCCTTATCCAATGGATAAAGTTAAAGGTTCTACAGTGGGAACTCACGCTATTAAATACAGCGTCAATTATCTTGGAAATGTAGATAAAGTAAAACCGCTCGATAATATGCTATATCAATTAGTTCCTTCCGTAGACCCAACAAAGCTTAAAGTAGGAGAAAAATTTACCGTTCAACTATTGCATAACGGTAAACCAATGGCAAATGTTAACATTATACCAGATGTTATAAATCATCATACAGAGGCTATAAAAACTGATAAAAACGGCATAGCTACTGTGGAAGCAAGTAACGGCGGCGTAAATGTCATTGGTTGCGAAATGGAAGTTCCTTATGAAAATGAAGGCATCGACAATAAAGCCACGCGCAGTAAAGTTTTTGTTAGCTTAAGTTTTACTTTATATCCTGAAGAAGAGGATTAAATATATATTTTCTAACCTTATATCCGAATATACCGACTAAAACTAAGAAAGATACGAACCTATTTAACGGTTTTGTATCTTTCTTTGTTTATAATAGGCTTATACGATATTAATTTGTATTAATAATTAACTTTTTATTATTTATTTTAAATTTTTTATAATGTCAATATTTTAATTAATAAATATTATTATAATTTATATCGCAAACTTTATTTAAAACTTTCTTTATAATCTATAGTTTATTTTTATATTGCTATTAAAAATAAAATTAGTATAATTTAATAAATAATTTTTTAAATTTTAGAAGTTAAGGAAAATAATGAAAATAACTTTTTTAGGAACGGGAACTTCTGACGGCGTCCCAATGATTGGATGCAAATGTCAAGTATGTTCAAGCAAAGATAAAAGAGATAAAAGATTAAGAGCTTCGATTCTTATACAAAATAATAATAAAAATTATGTAGTAGATACTTCTTTAGATTTTAGAGCGCAAATGCTCAAAGAAAAAGTTAATAAACTTGAAGCGGTATTTTTTACTCATCAACATGCCGACCATACTTCGGGAATAGTCGATTTACGCTCTTTAAATTTTGCCATGAATAAATCTATAGACTGCTACGGAAATAAAGAGACTATGGATATTTTAAGAGATAAATATGATTATTTTTTTAATCCTATTCAACTTGGAGGCGGACTTCCTCAAGTTGTATTTTATCATATAGAAAAACCGATTCAATTTGATAATTTAAATATTATTCCAATTCCGATAAAACATGGAGTTTTAAATATATTAGGATATAGATTTAATAATTTCACTTATATAACCGATGCAAGTTCTATAAGCGAAGAGAGTATTAAATTAATTGAAGGAACGGAGATTTTAGTTTTAAACGGTTTGAGATATAGAGCGCATCATACTCATTTATCATTGCAGGAATCGGTAAATATAGCCGACAGAATAGGAGCTAAAAAATCTTACTTCACGCATATGACTCATGATGTTCTTCATAAGAATTTAGAAAGAGAGCTTCCTAAAAATATGTTTCCCGCTTATGACGGACTTACGATAGAAATTTAAATTATATTCTTGCTTCTATAATAATAAACCAAAAGCCTAACGACTCTCGAATAACTTTTAACGCCTTCTTTTTGACTGTTCGCTTTTAAGTAAGTATCGTTTACTTTTTCGCTTATTTTAGACAAATCGCCCGAATATTGCTTCCAAAATTCATTATATTCTTTAATTTCTTTTTTAGTTTCTTCGTTTAAATTAGAAATTAAATAACCGTAATCTTCATCTCTATTTAATTCGCCCAATATATATAATAAAATTTCAAAATCGCCCGAGTATCTTATAAATAAATCTTCGCTTTTTGAACAAACTAAATAAGCTAAAAAATTCGCTTCGTCTTCGTAAGATATTCCTA